>DASXDU010000003.1:0-60625 GCA_036490515.1 Polyangiaceae bacterium | reverse complement strand
GGCGCCGAGCCACGTCGACGATCCGCTCGCCGCGATCGACCTCGCCCACCAGCCGCTTCCAGAATTCCCGGCCTCGCCGCACACCGCGAGCCTCTACCCGCCGCTCGACCCGAGCGAGGCGTCCATTCCCGTACGGTTACGCTCCGACGACGGTCAACCCCGGACGGCGGGATCGCCGGGCGGAGTGGGGCGTCGGGAGGGCGTCCTGGGGCGATGGCTCGTCGAGGTGAGGTGGTGGCCTCGCGGGGATGGGCGTCGGCTCGGCGAGCCGGGGCCTCAGCTCCCCGTGCCGAGGCGGTGGCTCCGCGAGGCGAGGCGATGGCTGCGCGTGGCCATGGTGTCGGCTCGGCGAGCCAAGGCCTCGGCTCCGCTTCCCGAGGCCTTGGCTCCGCGAGCCGAGGTGGTGGCTCCGCGCGGCCATGGTGTCGGCTCGGCGGGCCAAGGCCTCGGCTCGGCTTCCCGAGGCCTCGGCTCCGCGAGCCGAGGTGGTGGCTCCGCGCGGCCATGGTGTCGGCCCGGCGAGCCAAGGCCTCGGCTCGGCTTCCCGAGGCCTTGGCTTCGCGAGCCGAGGTGGTGGCTCCGCGGGGCCATGGTGTCGGCTCGGCGAGCCAAGGCTTCGGCTCGGCTTCCCGAGGCCTTGGCTTCGCGAGCCGAGGTGGTGGCTCCGCGGGGCCATGGTGTCGGCTCGGCGAGCCGGGGCCTCACCTCCGCCTGCCGGGGCCCCCATCCCGCCGAGCCACCGCGTGGCCTCGCGGGGACGCGGTGCCAGTCCGGCGAGGTGAGACCTCAGCCCGCGCGGTTGGGGGTGTCGGCTCGGCGGGATGCGGTGGTCGGGCACCCACTAAAGGTCATTTCAGATGCGTCCGCAGCGGGTCAAGGGCAGCGAGCACGATCTGCCCCGACGTTCTTGAGGAATCGCATCGCAGCGAGAAGGAGGAGCAAGGGCGGGCGCTCGGACAAGGCGGCATGCCACATAGATGGTCTTTGGCGCGCTTGCAGTGAGGGGGAAGCGTCGTCCAAGTTGGCAGGCCGCTCACCACCGTCGCCGACACGATGGCGCTCCTCGTCCGTGAGGCCAACATCGCGCTCGCGGCCGTGACGAGCTCCGGGTTCACCGGCCCGCTGCCGGCGGGCTACCGCGTCGGGTGGCCGTACGGCATCCCCGTGGGGCCCAACGCATGACGCGCCCCGAAGGTATCGGGCACGTCCTCGGCGCGCGCGAGGCGCGGACGCGTCGAGCGGTGGAGCGCTGGTGCGAGGACCACGACGCGCGCGGCTGCCCCATCGAGCACCTCGCCGGCAAGGCGACCGAGTTGACCGAGCGTCTCGGCCGGGACCTCACGGTCCACGAGGTCGACCTCTCGTGCAGCTCCACCGTCTCGGCGTTCGTCGACGAGGCCGAGCAGCGCAAGGCGCAGGAGTCGCTCGCGGGCGCACGCGAAGAGCAGCGCTTGCGGTACCTGCGCGACCGCGCCCGCGACTACAAGCTCGTCGGGCCGGAGGACCTCCATCCGCGCCCGCGGAGGCCGCGGACATGACGACCAGCATCGACCTCCTCGCGAACGCGGAGCGGCAGCCACACGATCGCCCGCCGTCGCGCGACGACGGGCAGGCGCCCGGGGACTACTGGGCGGGGAGCGTCCACGACGAGATCGCGCGGTGGCGCAACAGGGCGCTCGCCGCCGAGGCCGAGGCGACGCGGTTACGCTGCGCGCTTACCCGATCTTCATCCACGCGACGTTGCGCACGGGGATGAGCCAAACTTCCGTCCCACCGGCGACACGCGTGATCCGCACCGTGTCCCCGAGACCATCGGGGTGAAACTCGATCGCTCCGCCCTTGGGCTCAATCACAGTGCCCGGTCCGCCGAAGCCAGGCACGTCCACCGTCAATCCGAGCTGCAAGACCCTCATGGCTGCCATCGGCTACCTCCGTTCCCCCGCATACGCCCCGGACATCGCGGAAGCAATGGGCGACCGGCGCGCGCCTGTCGAGCGATGCCGTACGGCATAAGTTCCGACGAAAGGAGACGAGGACCATGACGACCGAGACGAAGACCGAGGACACGAGGACAGCCTTGCTCGCGAGCGCTCTCGCGCTGAGCAAGTGCGCGCCCAACTCGCGAGCGCGCATGCAACAGGAGGGCATCGCCCGAGACGCGGTCTTCGCGTACGCGAGCGAGTGGCTCCCCCTGGCCGCAGGCCGGCTCGAAGGCGTCCACCGGTTTCAGAGCGAAGGACCCGAGCCGCTCGGGCTCCGGATCGGCGGCTACGCACCTGACGGTGCGCGAGGGCCGCGTCGAGCTCCGGCCGATCGAGCGCGTCGAGGGGGACGATGGCCCCGAGGACTGGATCCAGGAGCCCGTCGACCAGCTGCTCCCCGACGTCGCCGTGCTGCTCGACGGTACCATCGAGGCGCTCGCCCCGAAGGCCGAGGGCAAGCCAGAGCTGCGCGCGGCGCTCGACGTGCTGACCGAGGCGCGCGGGAAGCTCTCGGGCGTCTGACCGTCAGTCGGTCTCCCGCAGGAGCCACGGCCCGCGGTGGTCATCGGGGCCGGTGCGCTTTGCCCAAAAGCGTACCGCCCCCGCCGCGGGGATCTTCAACTGCGAGAGATCGGCGAGGTGGCCCTCGACCTTCTTTCGCTCCTCTTCGAGCTCGTCCATCTGTACGCGGTTGGAGGTGTTCCTTCCGTAGACGAAGAACGCCACCGCGGTGCTGACGACGTATCGTGCGCGAGCGTCGTTCCCGAGGTGTGCGTAGAGGGCGCCTGCCTTCTCATACGCCTCGCCGTGATGCGACCCCTTCGAATCGACCGTTGGCAACGAGCAGATGGCGGTGAACAGCTCCCGCGTCTTGGCGGTGTGGTCCTCTTTGCGGGCGGCAGCGGCGCTCGCCGCTGCGTCGGTCTGGGCGTGCTGGGACTTGCGTGCGAACCACCAGGAGATGACCACGCCGATCCAGCTCGCGGCTGTAGCTACCCACGTCGATACGTCGGCGGACATCCGCCCCGCCTACGCCTCCCGCTACGCGGCCGCAAGTTTCGCCCGTCAACCCCGCCGACGACACGCGCGCGGGCGCCCTATGGCGTCGAGGTGCGCTTTGCCTTCCGCGCTGCCGCGCGCGCCGGAGTCACAAAGACGACTTCGAGGAACTCTTCGGTGAGGTCGAGCGCGTCGTCGGCGTCATCCTCGGACACCACGTCGTTCGCGAAGTCCTTGGGCGGGTGCGCGCCGTCATTTCCGAGAAAGCGAACCTCGTGGGCCCATTCCTTCAGTTCCTTGGTGATGACGCCCAGGGTGTGAAGCTGGTCGATCTGCTGCTGCAGCTTCTTGCCCTCGTCCGCGCCCTTGAGCAGGCACCCTGCCTGGAGCGCTCGCCGCGCCATGGTCGCGCACCCGCGCCAAGCCCCGACCGTCGCACACCGCTTGGCCTCGTCGAGGTCACGGCGGACGTGGTCCGGAATCCGCTCGTCGGATGCGGGAGGCTGTGGGGTCGGGATCACGGTTCCGTGGTTATTCACCAGCATCGGCATCCGGCAGTCCCGGTTGTTGCACACGGCTATCCACCAAGTTCGTCCGTACCCGTCAAAGTAAGCCGCAGGCACCGGGTTCGGCAGGGACATGCGGAACTTCGCGACGTCGACGATCGCGGGACTAACGTTGGTGTGCTGATGGCAGAACGGACAGTGGATCGAGAGTTCCTGGACCACCCTGCCAGGGTACATCGCGCCCGCCATTCTTGGTCGGCGCGGCATAGGAGGGAGCCGTGGACCTGCCGCGCTCCCTCCTTGCCGCCGTCCTCGACGCTCTCGAGGCGGATCCCGACCTCCGGGAGCGCGCCCGCAAGGTGCTCGGCGTGGAGGCCCCGCGGACGGCCTACGTGACGCGCCGGCAGGCCGCAAAGATAGGCGTCGAGTGCGGGTTCTACTCCGCGCGGAGCGCGCCGGCGAGCTCCAGGCGTTCCGCGTCGGCCGCTCCACGGTCTACCGGCTGGAGGACGTCACGAGTCAGACGCGTCCGCAGCGGGTCAAGGGCAGCGAGCACGATCTGCCCCGACGTTCTTGAGGAATCGCATCGCAGCGAGAAGGAGGGGCAAGGGCGGGCGCTCGGACAAGGCGGCATGCCACATAGATCATCTTAGGCGCTTGCAGTGAGGGTGGAAGCGTCGTCCAATTTGGCCCGGAAGTTCGGCGGACAAGGCAGGTCTCGTGTCAGGTGACGTGATTCTCTCGATCGACGGCAAGCCGATGGGTGAAGGACTCGAGGCGGGAAAACGAATCCTCGACGCCCTGGTTCCCGAGCCAGCCATTGCCCACGTGATTCGCGTACGAAGGGGTGACCGGGCCGTGGACTTGACCGCGCCTCCCCCGAACGCGGAGGCGCCGGCGCCAGTGTCCAGGCCGGCCTTCGGTGACGCAGGGCTGAACGAAGGGTCGAGACCTTGAACGTCTCCACCAAGGTGGGAACACTCATCCGAAGCACCCTCGGTTGCCTCGCCATGGCGGGGGTGGCCTGCAGCTACAACGTGAAGGCGACCGACGGCGAAATGTTTTCCGGGCGGTATTCCGCGTACGAGAGCGCGGTGCGCGCCAGCGCGGCCACCGAGTTCCATTGCTCCGCTACGGCGATCGATCTGCGCGACGCATCGTCGACGACTCGCGACGGTCCCTGGGAGTTCGTCGCGACCGGATGCGGCTGGCAGGGCACGTTCCGGGTTCAGGTTACGCGCGGGTTCAACAATCTGGAGGTCATCAAGATCCTGACCGTGCCGCCCGCACCGTCCACCGCGCCATCTGGCTGACTCGTGCCGGCGATCCCCCCTGAGTCCGAACCGTGACACTCGCGCGTCCCCATGCGAGAGTCGCCCCGATGGCGACAAGATCGACCACGTGCGCGCAGTGCTCGTGAAGAACGTGCGCTGAGACGTGGCGGCGAGCGGCTCCGGTCGGCCGCTCGCCGCACTGCTCGTTTCACACCGTGACGCGAACGAGGGTGCCGATGACCCGATTCATGAGAGCCGGCAGGGATGGTGGAAGCGGCCCGACGTAGCCCGCCGCCTGCGCAACCTGCAAGCAAGCCCAGGTCTCGCGTGCCGAGCCGAGCGCCGTGCGGTACCGCTGCAGGCGGTTGCCGCCTGCCGAACCGCTGCCCTCGGCGACATTGAGCACGACCGAGCTGGCCGCCCGCCGCAGTTGAGAACCGAGGTCGCGGTCGCATCGCTCCACCGCCCCGACGACGGGCCGCATGGTGACGATGGCCTCGAGCATGACGTCATGAATTCGCAGCATGGTCTTTTCCTTTCATGCCCACCGCGCCCTCTGCGCGAAGCACACGCGTCCCGCGCCACGGCGCGCAGCACGACTCAAGGACCCGGAGCGGCGAAGCCGCGGAGGGCCGCTTCTGCGGCGCGCGCTCCCGCGCGCGTCCTTGAATCGTGCGAGCACCGTGGCACCGTCAAGCAACCGACGAGCAGAAGACAAAGCGCGTGCGCGTGCGCGTGCGCGAGCGCGAGCGTGGGCGTGGGCGTGGGCGTGGGCGTGAGAGAGTGCGATGGGTCGGGACGAGAGCGCGTGCGAGAGCGTCCTCTTGTTCGGTCTTGACAGTGCGCTACCCGCGCACTCCGCTCTTTACCGCGCCCGCGCCCGCGCCCGCGCCCGCGCCCGCGCCCGCGCCCGCGCCCGCGCCCGCGCCCGCGCCCGCGCCCTGACCATCCCGCTCATCTCCCCATCTGCTCGCCTCCCTGTTCTATCCTCGAGCGCGTCAACCGCGGGCGGGGTGTCCCGTCCCGGGTGGACGAGGGGGTGCGCGGCGGGGCGTCGCGAGCGCACGGGTGGAGTGGGCCCGGATCGCGAGGATGCAGGGGCACGGGCGTTGCGACGGCTGTTGCATGACCCGCCCACCTACCTCCTGCGCGCCGGAGGCCTCCCGTGCGGGGAGGCGATCGGCCCTACGGAAGGTGCTCGCCCTCGCCGTCTCGTGTTCGCTCCTCGGGATGTCCGCGCCGCCTGCCTTCGCGCAGGCCGCACCTCCGCCGTGGCCTGCGTGGCCGGCGCCGTGGGGCTGGGCGCCCTGGCCGCCGCCTCCTCCTCCGCGTGCGGCGCCCGAGGCCCAGGCGCAGTGGACGATCCCCTGGGGATGGCCTGCTCCCGCAGCGCCGCCGCCGCCCACGCCCGCGCCGCCGCCGCCGCCGCCGGACGATGCGTCGAGCGCCGACGTGGCGCGCGCCGAGGCCGAGGTGCTCGCGCTCACCAACCAGCGTCGCGCCGCCGGCGCGCGCTGCGGCGACAAGGACTATGCGCCGGTGCCGCCGCTCGCCCCGAACGCGGCCCTGGCGCG
The DNA here is from genome assembly GCA_036490515.1 of Polyangiaceae bacterium. Taxonomy (GTDB): domain Bacteria; phylum Myxococcota_A; class Polyangia; order Polyangiales; family Polyangiaceae; genus Palsa-1150. The sequence continues at coordinate 54,290 of DASXDU010000003.1, read as the reverse complement.
TGCGGCGCGCGATCACAGCCGCGACATGGGCGTCGGCCGCTACTTCGACCACACGTCGCGCGACGGGCGCGACCCGGGCGACCGCATGAAGGCCGCCGGCTTCTCGGGCCGAACCTGGGGCGAGAACATCACCGGCGGCCCCCGCACGCCCGCCGAGGCGGTCGACGCCTGGATGCACAGCCCCGGGCACTGCACGAACATCATGTCGCCCGGCTTCCGCAGCCTCGGCGTCGGCTATGCGCGCGTCCCCGGCTCCCCCCTCGAGCACTACTGGACGCAGGACTTCGGCGGCTGACCGCGAGGAGGCTGCCGGCGCACAAAAAAAGGCCGCCTCCGTCTGGAGGGGACGGAGGCGGCTGACAAGGGGGGGAGGTCTCTTCCGTTGCTCGGCTACTGTGTTCGCTGTAACGGACAGTGTCAACCGGTTTGTCCGTTTCCCTGGACGCCGGGCTCTGCCGCTTCTTTGGCCATCGCGTGCCGCAGGAGAGTCCCCGCGAGGAGCGCGAACATCGCGAACGAGATGCCGTCGCCGCCCAGGCCGAGCTTCTCCCAGTAGGCGCCGCCGACGTTGAGCGCGTCGGCGACCCTGCCGCCGAAACCGACGAGGAGCGCGATCGCGATGCCCGCGAGCGAACCGCCCGCGACCAGGCCCGTCGCGTAGAGCATGCCCGGGCCGATGTCGCTCTCCTCCTTCTTGTGCTTGAGCGCGTCGGCGAGCGCGCGCACCAGGCCCCCGACCCAGATGGGCGCGGTCGTCGAGATGGGGAGGTACGCGCCGACGGCCCACGAGAGGGCGTGCGCGCCCGCGAGCTGCGCGGTGAACGCGCAGAAGACGCCGACGAGGACCGGGCCCCACGGGAGCTTCTGCGCGAGCATCCCCTTGATGATCGTGGCCATGAGCGTGCCCTGCGGCGCGGGCATGCGCGCGGAGCCGATGCCGTGGAGCTCTCCGGGGACGCTCTTGTCGAGCAGGAGGATGGTGCCGCCGATGACGACGACCGAGACGAGGACGCCGATGAGCAGGCCAATCTGCTGGCGGACGGGCGTCGCGCCGACGAGGAAGCCCGTCTTGAGGTCCTGCGACGTGGCGCCCGCGTTCGCGGCGGCGATGCACACGATGGCGCCGACCATGAGCGCCGCGGCCTGGTAGGCGTTGCCCGTCCAGCCGATGGCGACGAAGACGAGGCAGGTCGCCATGAGCGTGGCGATCGTCATGCCGGAGACGGGGTTGGACGACGTGCCGATGATGCCGACGATGCGGCTCGAGACGGTCACGAAGAAGAAGCCGAAGACGACGACGAGCAGCCCGGTGAGGAGCGTCCCGGGGAACGAGCCCGGGAGGTTCGGCAAGATCGCCATGATCGCGACGAGGGCGATGGCGCCGCCGCCGACGATGGTGATGGGGAGATCGCGCTCGGTGCGCTTCTGCGAGGCCGCGCCCGCGCCGCCCTTGCGCAGATCGCGGATCGAGTCGCGGAAGCTCGAGACGATCGTCGGGAGCGACTTGATGAGCGTCATGACGCCCGCGCACGCGACCGCGCCGGCGCCGATGTACCGGATGTACGCGCGGTAGATCTGGTCGGGCATGTCGTGGTGCGCGATCCACGCGTCGTCGAAGCCGAGGGCGTGGAGATCGGTGATGCGCTGCGCGTCGGGCACGAAGAGCGAGATGAGCGGGATGAGCACGAGCCACGAGAGGACGCCCCCGGAGAACATCTCGGAGGCGATGCGCGGGCCGATGATGTAGCCGACGCCGAGGTACTCGGGCGTGATCTCCGAGTCGAGGACGGCGTTGGGGAAGGCCGCCTTGGCGCTGGTGCGGAGCGACGGGACGTCCTTCCAGAGGCCCATGACGCTCATGAGGAGCTTGTAGGCGATGGAGACGTAGACGCCGGCGAAGACGCGCTTGGCGAGGCTGCCGCCCTTCTCGCCGACGATGAGGACGTCCGCGCAGGCAGTGCCCTCGGGGTACGGCAGGTTCGCGTGCTCCTTGACGATGAGGCTCCGCCGGAGCGGCACCATCATGAGGACGCCGAGGAAGCCGCCGACGGCGGCGAGGATCATGATCTGCAAGTACTGGAAGTACTTCTCGCCGCCGGAGAGGAAGAGGAGCGCCGGGAGCGTGAAGACGACGCCCGAGGCGATCGACTCGCCGGCCGAGCCGATCGTCTGGACCATGTTGTTCTCGAGGATCGTGCTCTTGCCGAGCTTCTTGAAGACGGCGATCGAGAGGACCGCGATGGGGATCGACGCCGAGACGGTGAGGCCGGCGCGGAGGGCGAGGTACACGGACGCCGCGCCGAAGATGACCGCGAAGATCGCGCCGAGGACGACGGCCTTGACCGTGAGCTCGGGGACGTTCGCGTCCGCGGGGACGTGCGGCTGCACCTCCGCGTGCAGCTCGGGGGGCGCGGGCTCGCTCATGGGCGCGCGAGCCTACAGCGTCACGCGCCCGGGAGCGCCGGGAACCCGCGCTCGGGCGGCGTGATTCACGCGGCACGGGCCGCCCGGAGGTCGGCTAGTCGAGCGCTCGCGCGATCGGGTCACCACCCAGTGTCTTCCTGGCGGCTTCGAGCAGGACGTGGGCGCGCGTGGCGCGACGGTCCGCCGTGGAGCGCGCGGCCGTGCAGCCGCCGCTGAGGGGGGCCGCGGGGCTCGCGGGGCAGATGCGAGCCCCCTCGTGCAGGAGGGCGAGCCAGGCGCGGGCCTGCGTGTCGAGGTCGGCGCGGCCCGAGGCCGAGCGCATCTGCCACACGCCGAAGCTCCGGCCGCCGTCGCCGACGGCGCTGCTCGAGAGCCAGCTCTCGCGAAGGGCGTAGTAGGCCATGACGGCGGCGTCCTCGTCGCGGCTACCGAAGACCGGGGGCTCGGCGTCGGTGGTGACGGCAGCCTGGATGGCGTCGGCAATCCGCGATGCGTCGTGCAGGTGAGGTGCCGCGGGATGGATGGCCCCCCAGATCGTCAGCACGAGTAGCCTCAGCGTCATGTCGTTTCTCCCGTTGGTAAGGCCCCCCTTAGGACCTGATCGGAAGTGCACGACCTAGCGCGTCACGGGATTGGTTCAAGCCGTCGCGGCTGCTCTTTTGTCGTAAGTACGCGACATGAGGTGCATGAAAAGCGACGCCTCGTCGCGTTTGGCGTAGATGGACGCCAGCCTCTCAGACCTCGAATTCGGCCTTCTCGAGGATCTCCGTCACGCGCCACAGGAATCCGTTGGCGGCAACCCCGTCGACCACCCGGTGATCGTAGGAGAGAGCCATGTACATGACGGGGTGGATGGCCATGTGATCTTCGCCGTCGGGCGACTCGACGACGACCACCCGCTTCTGGATCTCGCCCATGCGGAGGATGCCGACGTTCGGCTGGTTGATGATGGCGCCGCCGAAGAGGTTCCCCTTGAGGCCCGGGTTCGACACGCTGAACGTGGCCCCGCCCAGATCGTCGACGGTGATCTTGCCGCCCTTGGCGCGCTTCGCGAGGTCGTCGATCGCCCGCACGATGCCCCGCACCCCGAGCTCGTCGGCGCGGCGGACGACGGGGACGACCAGGCCGTCGGGCGAGTCGACCGCGACGCCGATGTGGATGTCGCGGAAGAGGACGTAGGAGTCGTCGAGGACGCGCGCGTTGAGGGCGAGGTTCTCGCGCAGGGCGTGGGCCGTCGCGACGACGACGAAGGCGAGCATCGTCAGGCTCTGGCCCTCGGCCTTGTAGCGCTCCTTGTGGGCGTCGCGCAGGATGCTGGCGCGGTGCAGGTCCACCTCGGCCACCGTGACGACGTGGGGCGAAGCGAACTTGGAGTAGGTCATGTGGTCGGCCGTGATGCGGCGCCGACGCGTGAAGGGGATGACCTTGTCGCCCTCGGTCGCCCGGTACGGGGGCACCTTGAACGCGCCGAACCCCGTGCCCGGGATGGGCGGGACGAACCCGCCGCCCTGGTTGACCATCTGCGCGAGCTGCTGCGCGCGCGGCGGCGGCGCCGCGGCGGGCGGCTCGATCGCCGTGGGCTGTGCGTGCCCGTCGCGATCGTTCGCCGAGGAGGCCGACGCTGCGCGCATCACGTCGTCCCTCGTCACGCGCCCGCGCTGGCCCGTGCCCTGCACGCCCGCGAGGTCGACGTCGTGCTCGAGGGCCGTCTTGCGCACGATCGGCGTCGCGAGCGGCGCGCGAGACCCGGCCGCAGGGGCCGCCGGCGCCTGCGGGCTCGCCGCGGCGCTCGCCGCCGGGGCGATCGACACGGGCGGCCCGGGCGCGACCGAGAGCGACGGGTTCTCGTCGATCTGCGCGATCACCGTCTTCACCGGGACGACCTGGCCCTCGGTGGCCAGGAGCTTGGCGACGCGGCCGGTTGCCGGCGCAGGCAGCTCGCTGTCGGCCTTGTCGGTCGCGATCGAGACGAGCGGCTGGTCCTTCTTGACGACGTCCCCTTCGCGGACGAGCCATTTCGAGATGGTCCCCTCGGTGACGCTCTCGCCGAGCTGGGGAAGGGTGACGTCAATCAGCATGGGAGCCGGTGTCTCCGAGGAGTGAGGGCCGAAGGCTATAGCGTTTTAGGTGCGCCGGCGCATCAAGGCAACGAAGTACCCGTCGGTGCCGTGGACGTCGGGCAGCAGGCGTAGCGAGTGCGCATCGCCCGCGATCGCACGCGCCTCGGGCGCCTCGAAGGGAGCGGGTGCCAGCTCGGGCCGCGCGCGGAGGGCTGCCTCGACGACGTCCTCGGCCTCCTCGCGAAGGACGCTGCACACCACGTAGACGAGCACCCCCCCGGGCCGCACGTGCTCCGCGGCGCGCGCGAGGATGGCCACCTGATCGCGCGTCTTGGAAGCGAGGTCGGCGGAGTCGCGCCGGAGGGCGATCTCGGGGCGTCGCCGGAGCGTTCCCATCCCCGTGCACGGCGCGTCGACGAGGACGCGGTCGTACGCGCCCGTCACCTCGCCCGATCCCCCCGTCCAGTCCACGGCGAACGCCCCCCGCGCGTGAAGGCCGAGGCGCCCGAGCTCCTCGCCGAGGCGCACGAGCTTTGCCGGGCTCACGTCGCATGCGTCGACCGCGCCGGCCGCGCCCACCGCCCGCGCGAGGACGCCCGCCTTGTTTCCGCGCCCCGCGCACGCGTCGAGCACCGTCTCCCCCTCGCGCGCGCCCACGGCCAGCGCCGCGAGCTGCGATCCCTCCTCCTGGACCGTCCACGCCCCCTCGGTCCAGCCGGGGAGCGCCTGCGGCTTGCCGGCTCCCCGGACGAGGATGGCGCGCGGCGACGTGCGGCCCGGCTCGACGCTCGCTCCCGGAGCCGCGGCGGCGATGGTCCGGATCCACGCCTCGCGCGACGCGGCGTCCTCGACGCGCAGGGCGATCGGGGGCGCTTCGCGTCCCGCGCGAACGAACGACCGGGCACCCTCGTCGCCGAGCGCGCGTTCGAGGCCCTCGCGGATCCAGGCCGGGATGGACGCTCCGATCGCGTCCGCGCGCTCCTCGTCGGTCGTCTGGCCGGCGAGGTGGGCCACCTTGCGAAGTACGGCGTTGGCGAAGGCCGCGACGCGCTCGCCGCGCTCGGCCTTCACGGCGCTCACGGTCTCGCTGACGGCGGCGAACGCGGGCAGGCGGGTGAAGAAGAGCTGGTACGCCGCCACGAGGAGCTGGGCGCGGACGTGGACCTCGACCGAGTCGATCCCGCGCGGGGTGAACCTGCCGAGGCGCGCGAGGAGCCAGGGCTGGACGCGCAGGCTGCCGTAGACGAGCTCCGTCGCGAGGGCGCGATCGCGCGGCTCGAGCTGGACGTGGCGTGCGAGCTCCGCGTCGAGCGAGGCGGCGGCGAACGCGGCGTCCTTGGCCACGCGCACGAGGACGCGCGCCGCGACGTCACGGGCGGAAGGCGTGCGGGCGGGGCGCGCCGGCCGGGCCGGCCCCGTCACGACCAGAGCTCGTGGACCTGCGTGACGATGACGTCCCAGCGGCGCTCGACGTCGTTCTTGAAGGCGACCAGCATGAGCACGACGAGCATCACCATGCCGACCAGGCTCGCCACCTCGCGGATCCGCAGCGGGAGCGGCTTGCGGCGCGCGGCCTCGAACAGGAAGAAGAGCAGATACCCGCCGTCGAGGACCGGGATGGGCAGGAGGTTCAACAGCCCGAGGTTGACCGAGATGACCGCCATCGCCCAGACGAAGTAGGTCGTGCCCTGCGCGCCGGCCTGCCCGGCGATGTCGTACATCGTGATCGGGCCGCCCACGCTCGCGAGCGAGACGCGCCCCTGGACGAGGCGGAGCATCCCCACACCGATGAACTTGATGACGCTCCCGGTCTCCTCGACTCCCTGCTGGAGCGCGTTCGCCAGCGGGTGCGGGTTGGGCACGAGGCGATCGGGCGCCGCCGGCAGCCAGTGATCGGTGCGGAAGACGTAGCGCTCGTAGTGCTGCCCGAACTCGTCGTCCCACTGCTCCTTGCGCAGCTGGAGGAAGCCGCGCATCGCCACGCCGTCGCGCGTCCACTGGAGCTCGCGCATGCGGTCCGCGCCGGCGACGAGCTCGTCCTCCATGGTCCGCCACAGGCGCTGCGGCGCCGCGTCGAGGGTCGTGATGCGGTCGCCCGGGCGCAGGCCGGCGCGCCACTCGCTCGACCCCTCCGGGACGAACGCGACGTACATGTCCGCGCTCTCGATGCCCGTGCGCTCGAGGACGTCGGCGGCGCGCGCGTTGGCGTCGAGCGGCGCGCGGGCGCCCTGGGCGCGCTGCAGCGGCGTCAGGGTGGCGGCGCCCGGCTCGAGGACGGCGAGCTCGCAGAGACCCCCGAGCGCGTGCGGCACGTCGACGGGCCGCAGGTAGCTCACGACGACCTGATCGCCGCGGTTGTCGGCGAGCGCGTCGACGAGGTCGACGAAGCGCTCGATGCGCTTGCCGTTGATCGCCGTCACGAGGTCGAACGACTTGAGCCCGGCGGCCGCGGGGGCGTCGCGGCGCGCGACGCCGATGACCGCGGCGGGGAAGTGGGGGTCGAACCCGATGCGCCCCTTGTGCTCGACGATGTCGAGCTCGCGGACCTCGGCGACGTCGCTCGGGGTGACCGTCACGTCGACGGTCTTGCCGTCGCGCGCCACCGTGAGCTTCACCGGGCGGTTCGCGCTCCGCGCGATCACGCGCTGCACCTCCGGGTAGCTCGTGATCTCCTCTCCGTCGACCATCACGATGCGGTCGCCCGGCTCGAGCTTGCCCTCGGCGGGTCGGCCCGGCTCGACGACGCCCACGGTCGGCGGGAGGAACTCCTTCTGCTCGAGGAAGACCGACGTGTAGAGCGCGATCGGGAAGAGCACGTTCATCGCCGGCCCGGCGAGGACGATGACGACGCGCTTCCACAGCGCCTGCGCCTCGAACGTCCGGCCCCGCTCCTCGGGCAGGATCGGCTCCTTGCCCTTGCTCTCCTCGAGCATCTTCACGAAGCCGCCGAAGGGCAGGAGGCCCACGCAGTACTCGGTCTCCTTGCCCCGGATGCGCACGATCTTCGGCCCGAAGCCGATCGAGAACGTGAGCACCTTGACCCCGAAGATCTTCGCGAACGCGAAGTGCCCCGACTCGTGGATGAAGATGAGGGAGCTGACCAGCAGGACGAAGTACAGCAGGTCCACGGGAGCGCTCTCCTTAGCACGGAGCGAGCGCTAGCCTACGGACTGCAGCCGGGGTTCTCCTCTGCGAGGAACTTGTCGGCGGCCACGTTGAACGCCGTCGGGGAGACGCACGTGACCTCTTCGCCGTCGACGTCCTGGTAGGTCAGGTTCTCGGTCGCGGCCTCGGCGGGCGTCCAGGTGAGCAGCGGCGTCACGTCGAAGATGGGCATCGCCGCGGCGATCGACGGGGCGAGATCGCCGGACTGGACGAGGTCCTGGAGGACGTCGAGCCCGATGGGCTGGACCCGGATGCGGAGGGTGACCTGGTCGGGCACCTCGGGGAGGACGGCGTTCAGCCCGCGCGGGAAGCGCTGGTAGACGTGCGTCTGGTAGTAGCGGGGGTCGGTCTTGTCGGTCGTCACGGGCATCGGCAGCTCGTTGCCCTCGGACGACGCCGCCTGCCAGAACATGTCCACCTGCTGGCCGCCGCCGTCGGCGCCGTCGAACATGCAGTCGCGCAGGAGCCAGAGGTCGGGGTCGTTCGGGATCGACACCACGGGCGTCGAGGGGTCGGGGAGCACGCCGCTCTGGTAGATCGTCTGGCCGCCCTTCGACGCGATCACCTCGGCGAACGCGCGCCGGTCCTGCGCCGCGCCGCTCGGGAAGAAGTGCCCGGCCGAGACGTTGTCTACGATGACGCGTACGCCGCCGCCCTGCGTGACGCAGAGGGCGGCCTGCAGCGTGGTCTGGAGGAACGTCTGGACGTTCTGCTGCTCGGCGGCCTGGTTGGGGAAGGCGGGATCGAGCGCGACGTCGACGGAGGGGAAGTCGTGCGCGTGGTAGAAGCGCGCCGGCGCGCCCTGCACCTGCGCGATCGGCTCCGGCGACGTGCTCTGGTTCATGTGGCACTGCGCGCAGGTCTCGCCGCCCTCGGCGACGGCGAACGTCGAGGTCTGCCACTCGGCGTACGTGCGCTCGATGGCGGCGCCGGGCGGCGTGACGATGTCGTGGCACGCGCCGCAGAGGCTCGCACTCTCGATGCGGTCGCGATCGTGGAGCGCGTCGGTCGTCGAGGCGTGCGCCGAGCTGGGTATCGGGTTCGAGTACTCACCGCGCATGACGAGATCGCCCGAGAGCGAGACCGCGGCGTTGTGCGACCCGGTGACCGCGTCGATCGTGTGGCAGAAGAAGCACGTCACGCCCTTGAGCTTCTGCGGGACGCTCGCGAGGTTCGTCCCGTCGGTGGTCGCGCCCTCGTTCAGCGCCATCGGTGCGTGGCACTTCACGCAGAAGCTGCCGAGGGCCCCGCTCGTCTCGCGCTGGCCGCGCGCGTTCATGGCGAGGAACACCGGATCGTCCGACGCGTACGCGTGCATGCTGCCGGCCCAGTCCCTGTAGTGATCGGCGTGGCAGGACCCGCACGTCTGCGGGTCGAGCATGGTGTCGCGGTCGAGGTAGGCCGTGCCGCCGCTCGACGCGTGACTGCACCCCGCGGGCGCGCCGGCGAGGAAGGCGACGATCGCCACCGAGCCGAGCGCGAGGGCGCTCCTCTTCACCGTCGGCGCCTCCGGCGCGTGGCGATCGCCGCCACGGCGAGGCCGAACAGCGCGCCCGCCGCCCCCCCGCCACCGACGACCGAGCAGCCGCAGGAGCTCGACTTGGCCTTGCCGCCCGTGCCCGCGTCGCCTCCCGCGCCGCCGCTTCCACTCCCGCTCCCGCCGCTGCTTCCGCTCCCGCCGCCGCTGCTCGCACTCTGTGGCCCGCACGCTCCCGCCTCGTCGCAGGCGGTGGTGAGCGGCTGGGGCGTTCCGGCCTCGTAGCAAGCGCCGAGGTTCGTGCAGAGGGAACCGAACGGGTTGTACGGGATCTCGGCGTCGTAGTCGGTCGTCGTGCACAGGGCGCCCGCCGTCGTGGTGGGCGGACATGCCATCGGGCCCGCGATGGTCGTCAGGTGGAGCTTCGCGGTGAACGTCTTGCCGTCGTCCTGCGAGATGCCCGCGATGAAGCCGCTCGGCTCGTCGGAGCACGCCCAGAGATCGGTCCCGCGCGTGGCGAGGCACTGCACGTGGATGCTCGAGACCTGGCTGAACGCGTAGTCGCTCGTCGCCGCGGAGAAGAGGCCCGTGTTCGGTCCCCCGACCCAGATCTTCGTCCCGTCCGGGGAGAGCGCGAAGCCCTCCATCTCGTCGCCCTGGGGCATCGTGAAGGGCTGCTGGAACGTCTGCGCGCCGTCCTTCGAGACGGTGAGCCTCGACGCCCCCTCGGACCGTATGTAGAGGAGGTCGGCGTTGCCCGGGTCGACCGCGGCGATGTAGATCGCCGACTCGGTGTTCGGGTCGTACGCCGAAGACGGAAGCACGTGCTCGGTCCAGGTCTGTCCCGCGTCCTTCGAGACGAAGATCGAGACGGTCCGCTGCATCCCCTCGCCGCGGAAGGCGGAGACGTAGACGCGCTGGGGGTCGCTGGCAGCGACCTCGATGGTCGTCACCGTCGCGCCCGGGTCGATCGTGCCGAGCTTGGACCACTGCGCGCCGTCGTTCGTGCTCGAGTAGACGTACTGCGTGTACCCCTGCCCACCGTCGAGCCCCGCGTCGGGCTCGAACGTGGACGTGACCGCGAGGATGGTGTCGGGCGCGTCGGGCCGGACCACGATGTCCTTCACGAGCTGGCCGGCGAGGCCGCCCCCGTCGACGGTGGTCCAGCTGCAGCCCGTGTCCGGCGAGACCTCCAGGCCGAGCGAGAGCCCCGCGATGAGGGCGTTCGTCTTCGTCAGGCCGAGGTTCGGGTCCTCGTTGGCCGTGGGCGGCAGCCCGAGCGTGTCCTCGCACAGCCACGTCCAGGTCGTCCCGTAGTCGTACGACGGGAGGATGCCGAAGGTGGTCCGCAGGATGACGAGCTGCGGGTTGGTCGGCGAGAAGAGGAGGGCGTTCGACGCCGGGAAGCGCCCGTTGGCCGACGCCGTGGGCGCGGCCGCGAGGAGACACGACGCGACCGCCGCAGCAAGGAAGGCGTGGCGCACGCGCGAAGGTTAGCGCGCGCGCCGTGCGACGACGAGCCACTCTGCGTCCCCGACGGGGTGGACGTTCGTCGTCCACCCTGGACCGAGCGCCGCCGCCCACGCCGCGTCGGAGAGAAGGCGCGTCGCGATCTGCGCGCCCGTCGCCGGGTCCTCGTAGACGGCCGTCGTTGGCCCGGTGCGCCGGAGCTGCCCGTCGCCGGCCGCGCGGTCGAGCCACGAAGGCGAAGGGACCTCGACGATCCACGGCGCCCCCGGCACGAGCAGGCGCGCCAGCTCGCGCGCGAGCCGGGGAATCGCGTCGTCGTCGGGCGGGTGGGCGAGTGTCCCGTGGAGGGCGATCGCGGCGTCGAACGATGCGTCCGCGAAGGGCAGCGGCGCCCAGAAGTCTGCCTCGACGAGCGGCACCGGGCGCCCCCGGCGGGCGCAGCGCGCGAGCATCGCGGGCGAGACGTCCACACCGGTCGGGGCGTAACCCGCATCGAGCAGCGCCGTGACCTCGCGGCCCGTACCCACGCCGAGGTCGAGCACGCGAGCCGCCGCGGGGGGCAGCTCGGCGAGGACGCGGTCCATGCGCGCGCGCGACTCGGCGCCCGTGAGGCCGTATGCGCGCTCGTAGCGGCCGGCGATGGCGTCGAAGAAGCGGCGCGCCTCGGCCGTCATCGGCGCACGAGGTCGCAGTACGCGAGATACATGGCCTCGTGGATGCCCGCGAGCGAGATCGCGTGGCCCAGGAGGTGGGCGCGATCTTCGTCGTTCCACGCCTTCTTCGGGACGCGCTTGGCCCCGCGCCGATGCGCGGCGCCGAGGAGCGCGCCGAGGTGGCGCGCGAGCGGCTCGAGGTCCCCCTCGTGCAGGCGCGTCCAGTCGAGCTTGTCCTCCTGCGGGGCCAGCCTCCTGACGAACATCGACGCGCCGCGCATGCGCGTCGTGCCGATCATGCGCGGCGTACGGGACACGCACGCTCGCAGCGCCGTCGCCACGCGCTCCGCCGGCTCGAGCTTGGGCGGACGCACGAGGCACGCGGCCGACGGGGTGTCCTCTTCCTTCATGTCGAAGATCCACGCGCCGTCGGTCCCGCCCTTGCCTCGGACGAGGATCGCGATGCGCATGCAGCCGAGGCTCCCCGTGCCGGCCACGCGGAACGCAGCGTCCTCGATCGTGGCGACCGCCTCGGCGGGGGGGCGCTCCGCGTCGGGCAGGCGGCGCACGTACTTCGCGAAGGCGCGCTCCGCCCGGGCGCGAAGCTTCTTCGAGAGCGGCTCGTAGCGGGGGCCGCGCTCGAACCGGCGGACGTCGCCCACGGTACGCGTCCGCGCGTCGAGGAGCTCGCGGCGCGTGCGCGAGCGCACGCCCTCGACCAGCGCCGTCACGCACCGGGGCGCGGGAGGCATCCTCCGGCGGTGGAACACCGCGCCGACGTAGGCGTCGAGGAGCGCGTCGCACAGGGCCAGCGTGCGCGCGCCGTCGAGGCCGATCTCGCGCCCGCCGAGGACGAGGCTCGTCGTCAGCCGCGTCACGTCGAACCGCCACGGGCCGACGAATCCGTCGTCGAAGTCGTTCAGGTCGAAGACGACGCTCTCCACGCCCCGCGTCCGCGCGGTCTCCTTCACCGTCAGCGCGCCCGTGCGGAACGCGCCGAAGTTCTCGAGGTGGCAGTCGCCGACGAGCCACCCTTCGCCGGGTGGACCCTCGGCGAGCGTAGGGTGCGCCAGGAGGAGCTCGTAGAAGAGCGGCGCTGCGCCGCGCAGGAGGGCGAGCGGCGATTGCACCATTCGCTGGGCCTTGTGCGCGTGCAGGTGCGGAAAGCGCGCCGTGCGCTCGCGATCGAGCTCGATCTGGCGGCGCGCGAGGCGGAGGGGATCGACCGCGAGCATGCGGTCGGGAGCGTAGCCAGGATTGCGGGCGGCCGCCGGGCGTTCGAAGATGCGGCCCCACGGCATGCTGGCGATCGCGCGCGCTCTCGAGGACGGCCGGCTGCGCGGTCCGGTGGCGCGCATGCTCGCGCGGGCCTGGGAGCGCGCGTCCTCGCGTTCCGTGGCGCGTCCGCTCGACGTACCCGCGGGGGTGCGGGTCGTCGCGGTAGGCGGGGCGACCCTCGGAGGATCGGGCAAGACGCCCCTCGCCGTCGGGTGCGCTCGTTGCCTCGCAGGGAAAGGAGCGCGCGTGGCGTTCGTCGGACACGCCTACCGGGCGCGCCCCGGGCGTGCGCGCGCGGTCTCCGCGGCCGACCCGCTCGACGAGGTGGGCGACGAGGCGCTGCTGGCGGCGCGCATGCTCGAGGCGCACGGTGTGCGCGTCTTCGTCGGCCCGTCGCGCCGCGCGGCGGTGGCCCTCGCCGCGCGCGGGGCCGACGTCCTGGTGCTCGACGGGGTGCTCCAGACGCGGCCCGCGCGCGCGTGGCTCTCGCTGCTCGCGGTCGACGCAGACGAGCCATGGGGCCGTGCGCGTGCCGTCCCTCCGTGCGGCGATCTCCGCGCTCCGGTCCCTGCGCTGCTGGCCACAACGGACCAGGTCGTCAGGGTGGGCGAGGCCCCTGCGGACGCGTACATCGTCTCGCACGGCGCGCGCGTCGGGCGAGAGCTGCTGTCCTGGGACGAGCTCCGGCGCCTGTGCGTGGGTCTCGTGTGCGCCCTCGCCCGGCCCGACCGCGTCATCCGGTTCCTGTCCCGCCGCGGCGTGCGGCCGGTCGTGATCGCGCGCGCCCTGGATCATTCCGCCCTCGCCGCGGAGGGGCGGCGCGAGCTCGAGGCTCCGGTCGACCTCTGGCTGGCCTCCGCCAAGTGCGCATTGCACGTCGCGGGGGCGCCGAGACGCGCACCTCTCGCCACGATCGATCACGATCTCGTTCTCGGGCCTGCCCTCACGGCGCTCCTCGACGGCCGTCGCGCGCCTTGACCGAAGAGGGCGAGGGCAATAACCTCAAATCCAACGAGGAATCGGGGGGTTCACCGTCCTCCGCCCTCGGCGACGAGGCCGCCTTCGTGAGCGAGTCCGAGGAGAAAACTCGAGTCACAGCCATCGTGCAGAAACCCCTGGGGGGCGTCGAAGGCGCTCCGAAGGGGAACGACTGCCTGGTGGTCATCTACACGAAGGAGCCGACCCTCCTCGGGCGTCGCTTCGTCCTCGATTCAAGCCCGATACGGATAGGCCGCGGCGCCGAAAACCACATCGTGCTGGAGGGCGACAGTGTGTCGCGTCGGCACGCGCACTTCGAGCAGCGCGCGGGAGCGTGGTGGTGCGTGGACGATGGCTCGACGAACGGGTCGTACGTCAACGACGAGCAGATCATGCGCGAGGCGCGCCTCGGCAACGGCGACCGCATCAAGATCGGGCCGACCATCTTCAAGTTCCTGAGCGGGCAGGACGTCGAGGCGCAGTACCACGAAGAGATCTACCGGATGACCATCATCGATGGTCTCACGCAGGTCCACGTGAAGCGCTACCTGCTCGAGTCGCTCGACAAGGAGCTCATGCGCGCGCGCCGCCACCAGCGCGATCTCAGCTTCCTGATGCTCGACATCGACCACTTCAAGAAGATCAACGACGTTCACGGGCACCTCGCGGGCGACTACGTCCTCAAGGAGGTCGCGCGCCTCATCCAGCAGCGCATCCGCCGCGACGAGGTCCTCGCGCGCTACGGCGGCGAGGAGTTCGCGGTGATCCTGCCGGAGACGACGCTCGAGGGGGCGCGCGCGCTCGCCGAGGGCCTCCGCGAGAAGATCGAGCAGAGCCGCTTCGTCTTCCAGGGCGAGACCATCCGCGTGACCATCTCCATCGGCGCCGCCATCCTGATCGAGGACCACCGCACGAGCCTCGACCTCATCAAGAAGGCCGACGAGAAGCTCTACGAGGCGAAGCGCGGCGGCCGCAACCGCGTGCTCTCCTGACGGGAACGATGAGCACGGGGCAAGAGCTGCCCGAGATGAGGGTGTCGCCGCCGGGGCCGCGTTCGCGCGCGCTCGCAGCCCGGCTCGCGGCCGTGGAGTCGCCGTCGGTGGACGCGCGCCGCGCGGCGCGGGCGAAGGAGAGCGGCGAGGACCAGGCGCCGATCGTCTACGCGTCCGCGCAGGGAGCGAACGTCCTCGACGCCGACGGCAATCGCTACGTCGATCTCACCGCGGGCTTCGGCGCGCTCCTCCTCGGTCATGCGCCGGCAGCCGTCGTCGACGCCGTCGAGCGGCAGCAGCGCACGCTCGGCCTCGCGCTCGGGGACGTCTACGCGTCGGAGGCGAAGGCGCTGCTCTGCGAGCGCCTGGCGGCGCTCTACCCTCGGCCGGGCGCGCGCGTGCTCCTCGGGTCGAGCGGCGCCGATGCGGTCACCGCGGCGCTCAAGACGGCGGTGCTCGCGACGGGCAAGGCGGGGGTCCTCGCCTTCGAGGGCGCCTACCACGGCCTCTCGCACGGCCCGCTCGCGGCGTGCGGCCTTCGCCCGAGCTTCCGCGAGCCCTTCGCCGGGCAGCTCAACCAGTACGTCGTCTTCGCGCCATATCCCGACGGCTCGCTCGACGCGACGCGCAGCTCCGTGATGCATGCGCTCGCGCAGGGCGACATCGGCGCGATCCTCGTCGAACCCGTGCTCGGGCGCGGCGGCTGCGTCGTGCCCCCGGCCGGGTTCCTCCCGTGGTTGCGCGGCGCGTGCGACTCCGCAGGCGCGCTCCTCGTCTGCGACGAGATCTGGACGGGGCTCGGCCGGAGCGGCGCCTGGCTCGCCAGCGTGGACGCTGCGGTGGTGCCCGACGTCGTGTGCCTCGGCAAGGGTCTCGGCGGCGGCCTGCCCGTGAGCGCGTGCGTGGGCAGCGCGCGGGTGATGGAGGCGTGGGGAGAGCACGGCGGCGCCACGATCCACACGGCGACGCACTTCGGTTCGCCCCCCGTGTGTGCGGCGGCGCTGGCGACGCTCGACGCGCTCGAACGGCGTGGGCTCCCGGCCCGCGCGCGAGAGGCCGGCGAACGCTGGATGGCCTCCTTGCAGCGCGCGACGCGGGCGAAGGGCGTAAGGGCGGTGCGGGGACGCGGCCTCATGGTCGGCGTCGTCCTCGAGGGGGGTGGCGCGCGCGCGCTCGCCGTGACGCGCGCACTCCTCGCGCGAGGGTGGATCGTGCTCACGGGCGGCGCGGCGGGCGACGCGCTCACGCTCACCCCGCCGCTCGACGTCGACGACGGCCTCCTCGACGCGTTCACGGGCGCGCTCGCCGGTGCGCTCGCGACGACATGAGCCTCCTCGAAGAGAGTGACGCGCTCCACGCGCGTGCGCGCGCCGTCATCACGGCCTTCGCCGGTGGACGGGCGATGCCCGAGCCGTTCGACGCGCTCGCCGTCGACGTCGCGCGGTTCCAGGCGCGCGCGGTCCCCGGCTACGCGCGCCTCTGCGCCGCTCGCGGTGCCGATCCCGCGGCCTTCGCCCACGCGGGCGACGCACCCGCCGTCCCGACCGACGCGTTCAAGGTCGCCTCCGTCTTCGCGTTCGCGCCGTCCGGCGCGCGCGTCGTCTTCCGCACGAGCGGGACCACCGTCGGCGCGCGCGGAACGCACGCGATGCGCGACGCAGGCACCTACGACGCCGCGGCGCTGGCCTTCGGTCGCGCCACCCTCGCCCGGGACATGCGCGAGCCCGCGGTCCTCGTCCTCGGGCCGTCCGCCGCAGAGGCACCCGACTCGTCGCTCGCCCACATGTGCAGCTCGTTCGTCGATGCGTTCGATCCGCATCCCGCCGGTCCCGCGTACTTCGTCCACGGGGGAGCCCTCGACCTGGACGGTCTCCGCGCCCGGGTCGCCGCCCTCGCGCCGTCGCGGCCCGTCTTGCTCCTCGCGACGAGCTTCGCGCTCGTGCACCTGCTCGACGCGGTCGGCCGCGAGCGGATCGCGCTCCCGGCGGGGAGCCGCGTCATGCAGACCGGCGGCTTCAAGGGCCGCTCGCGCGAGGTCGCCCCCGACGAGCTTCGTCGTGGCGTGGCCGAAGCGTTCGGCGTCCCCGAGGCAGCGGTCGCCGGCGAGTACGGAATGACGGAGCTCTCGAGCCAGTTCTGGGAGGCGAAGCTCGTCGATCCCGCGGCGCCTCCCGCCACGTACGTCGAGCCGCCGTGGGCCCGCGTCGTCCCGGTCGACCCGGTCTCGCTGGCGCCCGTGGAGCACGGCGCGATCGGGATCGCGCGCATCGAGGACCTCGCCAACGTCGACAGCGCGTTCGCCGTCGTGACGCAGGACCGGGTGCGCAGGGTCGACCGCGGTTTCGAGCTCCTCGGGCGCATGCCGGGCGCCGCGCCGCGCGGGTGCTCGATCGCGATCGACGAGATGCTTTCGGCGAAGGACGCGCCCTCGTGAGGACGACGGAAGAGCGCATCGCCGACGTCCGCCGACTCCTCGCCGCCGCGCACGCGGTCCACGCGGATCGCGCGCGCATAGCGCCGGCCATCGCGGCGAGCACGGAGCTGTCTCCGGAGGGCGTGGAGCTCGGGTTCGACTCGCTCGAGCGGGAGGCGACCGACGCGGAGCTGCGGGGGCTCGTCGCGGTCGCAGGCGACGCCCCCCACGTGCACGTGGTCCTCTCCGCCAACGTCTTCGTGGCGCCGCTCCGCGCGCTCGCCCTCGCGCGGGCTGCGTCGCCCTCGGTCTCCATCCGACCGTCGCCGCGGGACCCCATCCTCACGCGCGCGCTCGTCGTGACCGCTCGCGATCCGGCCATCGTGCTCACCGACGAGCGCGGCGTGTCCCGGATACCGCCGGGCGAGGTGCACGTGTACGGGCGCGACGCGACCATCGCGGCCGTGCACGCCGCCGTACCTTCCGGCGTCACCGTGCGCGGGCACGGGGCGGGTATGGGGGTGGCGGTCGTGTCGCACGCGTGCGACCTGCAGGAGGCCGCGCGAGCGCTCGCCGGCGACGTGGTGGCGTTCGACCAGCGCGGGTGCCTGAGCCCGCGCGTCGCCTTCGTCCTGGGGAGCAGCGACCGCGCGAACGTCTTCGCGCGTGCCTTGGGCGATGCGCTGGCATCGTGGCAGGAGCGCGTTCCTCGCGGCCGTCTCGCCGGGGACGAGCTCGAGGCGGCGGCGCGATGGCGCGACGTGACCCCCTTCGCCGGAAGCCTCCACGCGAGCCCTGCCTACGCCGTCGCCGTCGTCCCCGCCTTCGACGCGTACCTGGTGCCTCCCCCCGGCCGCCACGTGCTGGTCGTTCCGGTCCCGGACGCGGCCTCCGCGGCCGACCTGCTCGCGCCCCTCGCGCAGCACGTCGTCGCCGTGGGCTCCGACGATCCTTCGACGCCGGCACCTCCGCACGCGAGGCGCTCCGCGCTCGGCGCCATGCAGCGCCCGCCTCTCGACGGTCCGGTCGACCTCCGTCCGTCGAGCGGCTCCGTACCGCGCGATGCGTGAGGTGCGGTACCTTGGAAGGCGTCGATGCCTCCCGCCGGTTCGTCGATGCCGCCCGGAGGGCCCACCAGCGGCGCCTTCGCGCTGAGCGGCTCGTTCGGCGCGGCCGGGCAGACGAACGGCTCGCGCGAGCTTCGCATGCTCAAGACGCAGCTGGCGCTCGCGGTGGGCCAGCGGGAGGAGGACCCCGAGCGGGCGTGGCTCGAGCTGGTGAGCGTGCGGGAGCGGCTGCACCCCCTCGCGGAGACGGCGCGTGAGGATCCGCTCCTCGAGTCCGACCTCCAGCGGTTCCGTGGCAAGCTCGAGGACCAGATCGCGAAGATGACCCGCGAGGTGGGCGACGAGGTGATCGGGCCGCTCTACTCGTGGATCGACCTGATACGGCAGCGCGCGCGGCTCGAGGAGCAGGTGGCGAGCACGGCCCGGCGGGTCGGCGAGGCGCGCGCCTCGCGCGGGGCGGCTCGCGTGCCCGCGCCTTCCTCGGAGGAGGAGGCGGCGACCGCCGTCGCTGCGGCCGAGCAGGATGGCGCTGCGTGGAGCAGCGAGGTCCCGCCGGCGCCGTCGGCCGAGATCCACGCCGCATGGCTCGCCGCCGGAGGGGACGCGCTGCGTCCGGGCCTACCCACGGACCGCGCGACGGTCCGCGCGCGCGGCCTCGCGGCGCGTCCCGTCGCGGATCGCGTCCAGGGCCGCACGCCCGGCGAGGTACCGTACGTCGGCTCGAAGCTCGAGCTCGTGCTGCTCCCCACGTTCGGTGCGGCAGCGCTCCTGCTCTCGATGTTCGCCTTCGCGACCGCGCAGCGCGAGGTGCTCGGCGTCCTCGCCGCCTTCGGGTGGGTGGCCTTCGCCGGCGTCATCGCGTTCAGCGTGGTGGCGCGGCAGCGCGCGGACGTCGAGCGCAGGGCGGCCGTCGAGGCCATGTGGCTCCACGTGCTCGCCACCGAGCAGGCGAGGTCGTTCGAGCTCGAGGCCGGCTGGCTCAGGGCGCTGAGCGCCGCGTTGCGTGCACGGGCCGCGTTCGACGCCCACGAGGCAGAGGGCAAGCAGCTCGCCGCCCTCGCCACGTGGCGCCCGGACCTCGAGCCCGTCGTCGCCGAGGTCGCGAAGTCGAGCATCGCCCCACCCGCGTGACCTGCCAACGGCTGCGCGCATTGCGGGGCTCGCAGCGTCACACGAGGCGGCGCGTCTCGCCGACGTCGAGCACCCACAGACGCTCGAGCGGGTAGCCTCGTTGCGCGAACCATGCGCGGATTCGCTCCGGGGGCTCGCCCGCGGGCTCGTCGGTCAGCTTGAACGTGCCCCAGTGCATCGCGACGAGCACGCGCGCGCCGAGGATCTCCCACGCGCGCCCAGCCTCCTCCGGGCCCATGTGCTGCGGCGCCATGAACCAGGTCGGGTCGTATGCCCCGATCGGCATCATCGCCCAGTCGATCCGCGGGCACCTCTGCGCGATCGAGCGGAACACGTCCTCGCTCATCGCCGTGTCGCCCGCGTGGTACGCGACGCCGCCCCCCGCGGCCTCGTAGACGAATCCGCCCCAGAGGCGCTCGTTCCGGTCCCAGGGGACGCGCATCGACCAGTGCTGCGCCGGGACGAGCGTCACCGTGAGCCCACCCGCGTCGAGCGACTCCCACCACCCGAGCTCCTCGACGTGCCGGATGCCGGCGCCGCGGAGCACCTCGGCGTTGTCTTTCGGGACGACGAAGAGCGGGTCGCCGCGCGCCGCGAGCTTCTTCAGGCTCGGGAGATCCATGTGGTCGTAGTGCGAGTGCGAGACGGTCACGACGTCGACCGGCGGCAGGTCGTCCGCCGCGACGCCGGGAGGTGCGAGGCGCGCGCGTGGGCCCATGCGCTTCGCGAAGACCGGATCGGTGGCGACGAGCTTCCCCCCGAGACGGAAGACGAAGGACGCGTGGCCGATCCACGTGAGGTGCGGTTCGAGCGAGACCAGCGCCGTGCCGTCGTTCGCGCGCCGCGGCGTCTCGAACGAGGGCGCGCGCGGGCGAGCCTTCCCGCCGAGGCGGTCGACCACCTGCCACTTGAGGATGTCGCGCAGCCCCTTGTCGGGGGTCGTCCCGTCGAGGTTCACGTACCGGGGCACGCGCATCTCCGGCTCACCCAGCGCGGTCCTCGAGGGAGAACCGCGCTGCGGCGATCACGACGCGGTCGTCTTGTCCGGGATGATCTGCACGCGGCGCTGCGGCTCCTCGCCGATGCTCTCGGTGCGGACGCCCTTGATCTCGCGCAGGGCCACGTGGACGATGCGCCGCTCGCGCGGGCTCATCGGGTCGAACGTGATGACCTTGCCCTCCGCGGCGACGCGCTGGGCCAGGCGCTTCGCCATTTGCCCGAGCTGGTCCTCGTGGCGCGCGCGGTAGCCCTCGGCGTCGACGATGATGTGACGCCGCGGCTCGCCGGGCCGAACGACGACGCGCGCGGTCAGGTACTGGATCGCGTCGAGGACGTTGCCTTTCTTGCCGATGATGCGGCCGGCGTCGGGTCCCTCGATCTCGATGCGGATCTCGTCGGCCGTCCCCTCGCCGTCGTTCGGCGCGAGGTTGGCTTCGACGTCCATCAGCATCCTGCCCACGAGAACGCGCACGAAGGCGAGTGCCTTGAGCGTCTGCTGGTCGGCGGTGGTCTCGTCCACCGCGTTCGACGAATTGGCTGCTTCCTCAGACACGAGCCTTACCCTTTCGTAGCGCCGCGGCAGGTGCCGCGCCTTGATCCTTGCTCTGCTTCTTGTCCTGCTTGACGACGATGCCCTTGCCGGCGTCCTTGCCCGCGTCGGCGACGGGCGCCCCGATGTTCGGGAAAAGCCGCTGCGTCACCACCTGCTGGCTGATGCCGAGGAGGCTGTTGGTGAGCATGTAGACGCCGAGGGCGGCCGGCAGGAACAGCATCATCACCGTGAAGACGCCAGGCATCAGCCAGTTCATCATCTTCTGCTGCATCGGGTCCATGCCCTGCTGCGGCGTGATGCGCTGCTGCACGATCATCGCCGCGCCGAGCACGATGGGGAGCACGAAGAACGGATCCGGCGCCGAGAGGTCGGCGAACCAGAGGAACCTCGTGTGATAAAACTCGACCGCCGTCTGCAGGGTCGCGTAGAGCGCGAACCAGATGGGCATCTGCACGAGCGCCGGCAGGCACCCGCCGAGCGGGTTCACCTTGTGCTTGCGCCAGAGCTCCATCATCGCGACGTTCTTCGCCTGCGGATCGTCCTTGAACTTCTTGTTCAGGGCGTCGATCTCCGGCTTGAGCTTGCGCATCGCGATGGCGCTCTTGATCTGCTTCCACGTGAGCGGGAAGAGCGCCGTCCGCAGGCCCAGGGTCAGCACGACGATCGCGACGCCCCAGTTGCCGAGCGTGATGTTCGCGTGAATCCACGTGATGATCTGGACGAGCACCTTGGCGACGACCGAGAACGTGCCGAGGTTGATGAGGTCCTGCAGGCCCGCCTTGCCGCCCGCCGCGGTCGCGAGGACGTCGCGCTCCTTGGGGCCGAAGAAGGCCACCTGCTCGTAGGTCGCCGTCTCGTTGGGCCCGAGCACGCGCTGCGGGTACGTGAGCCGTGCCTTGTAGACGTCGCCCGCCGTGTCGTCGTCCGGCTTCTGCCCCGGGCCGTACCACTGCTCGACGAGCACGTCGCACGACGGCTTCGGGCCGCCACCTTGCGCGGCGTCGACGTCGACCGGGATGAGCGCCTCGGCGAAGTAGTAGTTCGCGATGGCGGCGTAGCGGTCGACGAGGGGCTCGGAGTACCACCCGGTCTTGAAGTCGCTCGCGTCCTTGGCGAGGCGTTTCACGTCCTTGCCGCGCGCACACTCGACGCCCGTCTGGAAGGGCGACACGCGCCCGAGCTTGCTCTTCACCTCGGCGTTCGTGCGGTAGGCGAAGACGGCGACGGACGCCGTGTGCTTCTTCGGCGCATCGGTGAGGTTCGTCAGCTGCGTCTCGACGTCGAGCTCGAACGGACGCTGGCCCGCCTTCACCGTCTTCTCGATGCGGACGCGCGCGTCCTCGTACGTGAACTTGCAGCCCGCCGCGTCGCCCAGGCGATCGAGCTTCCAGTCGAAGCGGTCGTACGCGACCTGGTCGTCGGGCTTGGCCGGCTCGCCCTTGTCGTCGCGGAACATCGTCCGCAGGTCCCGCCACTGCTCGATGTCCGGCGTGGTCGCCACGTCGCGGGACTTGGGGTCGGCGTACTGCGCGTCGGTGAGGTAGAAGTGCGTGAGCCCGGCGCCGCGGGAGGAGAGCTCGGCGTCGAAGCGCTTGCCGTGGATGGTGCACGTCTCGCCCGGGGGAGGCGCGGCCGCGCCCCCGAAGGCGTCGGGCGCGAACCCCGGCGCATCGACGTACGTCTCGGCCGGCAGCTGCTGCGGGTGCTCGTTCGCCTTGCGGCCGAAGAAGAACCAGTACCCCCCGAGCATGATGGCGGCGATGAGTACCCAGCGAACGATCGTGTTTCGATCCATGAATCCTCAGCCCGCGCGAGCCGTTCGTCCCGTTGCGTGCGGGCGGGCGGGGAGGCCCGCCTTCGGGGCCGGCGGGGGGTCGTATCCGCCGGGGTGAAACGGGTGGCACTTACACAGCCGCACGATCGAAAGCAAGCTGCCCCGACCCGCGCCGTGCTGCTCGATGCACGCCGAGGCGTACCGCGAGCACGAGGGCTCGAAGCGGCACACCGGCCCGAATGCGTTCACGACCGGCGACAGAAAGCGCCGGTAGAGCCCTATGAACGCGACGAGGAGGCGGGCGAGCATTCAACGGGCCGGAGGATGATGCGGACCGGTCGCACGCGCCAGCGCTTCCACGGCACGTTTCTTAAGCAGCGGCGCGACCGCGCGCCACTCCGCCCGCACGTCCGCCAGGGCCAGCTCGGGGGCCCCTTCGCGAGCGATCACGACGAGATCGACCCCATCCGGTAGGAGCTCGGGCCACGTGCGGAAACACTCACGGCAGAGCCGCTTCACGCGGTTGCGGCGCACGGCCGTCCCCACGCGGCGCGCGACGACCACGCCGAGCCGCGACGGGCGGGGCGGCGGAGGCTGCGCGGCGACGAGCAGCGTGAAATGCGGGGTGCCGACACGCCTGCCGGACCTCTGCGCAACGACGAACTCGCCGTGCCTCCGGAGGCGGCGCGACGCACCCGACGCGCCCACGCGAGCCGCTCGACCCTGGTTACTTCTTGTAGACCGTCGGCACGAGGCGCTTGCGGCCCTTGCGACGGCGATTCTGAAGGACTTTCCGGCCGCCATGCGTCGACATGCGGGCGCGGAAGCCGTGGGTGCGTGCCCGGCGGACGTTGTGGGGCTGGTACGTGCGCTTCATTGGAGGGCGCGAAAGAAAGCATCAGAGCGGGCCGGGGTCAAGGGGAAGGCGCGGTGGGTAGCCCCCAGAGTTCTCGGCTCGAGGGCCGTTCCCCGGCGTCCTCGCTACCTTCACACTGCAAGTGTTCGGTTTTGCTGGCGCTCGCTGCTCGGGCGGTGGTCTACTCCGGGGCTAGCAGTCGACCGCCGAAGCGCCGCGTTAGGGAGCGACGACGAATGGCCTTTTCGTGTGCAGCTCGCGTCAGGTGGGCCATCGCCTCCCTGGCCGTTTCGGGTGCACTCCTGGCACCCCGGGTATCGGAAGCGCAGCAGCACACGTTCCACCTGGACCGGCTGGAGGTCCCTGGTGCGCCCGACGACGGCATCGTCCTCTTCCGACCGACCTCGAACGAGCACGCCATCGTCTACGGCCAGCTCGGTCTCGGGCTCCAGATCAACCCGCTGCGCACGAGTGACATCACGAGCGACGGTGCCACGCTGCGCCGCTCCCCGGCCAACGTCATCACGTCGCAGTTCTCGACGTACCTCTCGGCCGGCTTCGAGCTCCTCGACCGGCTGACGCTCGGCTTCACGCTCCCCATCGCGTGGGAGCAGTCGGGCAACTATCCCTCGTATTCGACCGGCACCTTCACGAGCAACGCGTTCACGGCCTTCAGCACGGGCGGCCCGGCCATGGGCGACATGCGGCTCGACGGTCGCTACGTCATCGCCCGCTCCGAGGATCGCTCGTGGGCGGTCGGCGGGCAGGTCTCGATCTTCGTGCCCACCGGGGCCGGCTCGAACACGAACTTCGGCGGCGACGGCCCGAACCTCACCGCCATGCCGATGGTCACGGCCGAGTGGACACCGAAGCACTTCCTCACGCTCGTCGCGAACACGGGCGTCGACTTCCGGCAGGACAACTCGATCAACGATCCGGCCGGGCACTTCGCGCCGCCCGACGGGCTCGGCATCGGCTGGGAGTGGCGCTGGGCGGCCGGCGCGTTCCTCCCCCTCAAGCAGGGCAAGTACCGCCTTGGCGCCAGCATCTTCGGCCAGACGGGCATCACGAACGACGGCACCACGGGCCCGACGGCCTTCACGCGGCAGAACACGCCCATCGAGTGGAACGTCGAGGGGCGGATGAAGCTCCCGCGCATGGGCTGGGACAACTGGTTCGCGAGCGTCGGCGGCGGTTCGCTCATCGCCCCGGGCTACGGCGCACCCGATCTCCGCATCGTGGCCCTCATCGGCACCTACCTCGTCATCGAGGACACGAACCCGCACTCGCCCGATGAGCGCCGGCGCATCCGCGAGAGCATCCACGAGTCGATGAAGGACACCGACGGCGACGGGATCCCCGACGACGTCGACGCGTGCCCGACCGAGCCCGAGGATCACAAGGACCCCGACCCGAACGACGGCTGCCCCGCGCCCTCCGATCGCGACGGCGACGGCATCCCCGACGCGTACGACAAGTGCCCCGATCAGGCCGAGGACAAGGACGGGATCGACGACCAGGACGGCTGCCCCGAGGACGACGCCGACAACGACGGCATCCCCGACGCGAAGGACGCGTGCCCGAAGGAGCCGGGCCAGCCCGACCCGGATCCGAAGAAGAACGGCTGCCCGAAGTTCATCCACCTCGAGGGCTCGACCATCCGCGTCCTCCAGCAGGTGCACTTCGCGACGGGGTCGGCCACGATCCTGCCGGACAGCTTCCCGATGCTCACCGAGATCGTGCAGCTCTTGAAGGCCAACATGACCATCAAGAAGATGATGATCGAGGGCCACACCGACAACCGCGGCGCTGCGGACATGAACCTCGATCTCTCGAAGCGGCGTGCGGCCAGCGTCAAGGCGTGGCTCGTACAGCACGGCATCGACCCGGCGCGGCTCGCCAGCGAGGGCTACGGCATGACGAAGCCCATCCAGTCGAACGACACCGACGCGGGCCGTCAGGCCAACCGCCGCGTCGAGTTCAAGATCACGGAGGAGGACACGAGCGGCGGTCCTCCCCCGCCGACGAAGCCGGCGCCGCCTGCCCCGTAGCGGATCGGCAGGCAGCCCGCGCGGCTTGGAGGGCTCGGCTACCGCTGGCGCTCGGCGCGGCCGCGCTCGTCACGGACGTGCGCCATGCCTGCGGGGGCGTGGCGATACACGACCCAGCGCCCCTCGTGGCGGTGGTAGTAGCGCCCGTTGACGTCGTAGACGTAGCCGTCTCCGAAGGCGTACCGCGGGTAGGCCTCGATGCCGACCGGCGCGGTCTCGACGTAGGCCGCATCGCTCCCGTCGACGTCCACGTAGCCGCCCGCACAGGCGGGCAGGGCCAGCGCGAGCGCCGGCGCGAACGCAAGAGCCACGACGCTGAAGCAGTGGGTGGGGATTCGCTTGAACATGCCGTGTGGGACAGCAAGCGATGTGCCCCTCCCGCGCACGCCAAGTGCGCGAGACGGACGCTGCCGGCGATGCGGATCGCCTCGCACGAGGTGCTCTTGACGTGCACGCTTCAGCGCGTGCAAGGCCCAGCGTCACGCTGCGCGATCTCCGCGGCCCACGCGTCGTGCGCCTCGGCCGAGGGATGCAGCCCGTCGGGGGCGATCATCCCGGCGCGCGCCTGGGTTTCCATGAGCGGGAAGAGATCGAGGTACGTCCCGCCCGCCGCCGCGGTCTCGTCGCGCAGGATGGCGTTGGCCTCGACGATGCGCGCGTGGATGGCCGGCGCGTCGCCGAAGTCGCGCGCGGCAGGCGAGAGCGACCAGTCGGGCTGCGGCAAGGTGACGATGCGCGCACCGGAGGCGCGGAGCGACGCGAGCACGGACGCTACGTGGGCACGGTACTCGGCCGGGGTGGCGCCGCGGACGATGTCGTTCGCACCGGCGGCGAAGGTGACGTACGTCGGCGCGAACGCGGAGAGCGCGGGGAGCTCGCGGTCGATGACATCGCCGGTGGAGTACCCGTTGACGGCGAGGTTGTGGAGCTCGACGCGTCCCGCGCATCGCGCGGCGAGACGGGCTGGGAACGCCTGCGCGGCCGAGGACCCCGTCCCGATGGTGAACGAGTCGCCGAGGGCGAGGTAGCGGACGGCCGGAGCCGCGACGCTCGCGGGCGGAGGTGGGGTGGTGCTCGAGGTGGGAGGAGCCGCCGGGCAGCCCGCGAGGGCGAGGAGGCCGCCGAGGATCGCGAAGCGCGAGCTCACGAGAGAGGTACGCGCCGAACGAGGGCGGGGTTGCACCGGGAACGCGGCCTTGCGCGACGAGGACCCGCCGCGAAGCAGACCGTCACGGCTCTGCGAGCGTCGTCCGCAGGATCCGGAAGAGGGGGAGGTCGGACACGCTGAATTGCATCGGGACCAGCTGCCCGATCGCCGTCGCCCCCTCGGCGTAGGTGCATGGGCCGGTGAAGCGTCCGTCGTCGGACTCGACGAAGCTCACGACGGCCGGAGCGCCGTTGACGGCGCGCGCGATGACTCCGGAGGCGGCGTCTGCGACGGGGATCGTCACGCAGCCGCGGTAGCCGCCGGCGTCGCTGTTCGATACCGGCCCGGTGGGCGAGACCACGACGTACTCGCTGCCGCCCACCGTGAACAGGTCCGCGCCCAGGATCTGGGGGCCGGTCCCGTCGATGCACGCGAAGTCCTCCGCGGGCACCAGCCTGCTCACGTAGAAGAACGACGCGGCGTGATCGGTCGAGCGCAGGAGCTCCACGCGAATGGCCACGACGCCCGGGGAAGGCGCGTACGCGCAGCTCAGCGCGAGGTCGATGCCGAGCGGCGTCACGATGGCGCCCGGCTCGGTGAAGGCCACGCAATCTTTCAGCGCGGGGATGTCGGAGAGGACCTGGGTCGCGCCGGCGCTCGAGATGGCGGCGCTGGAGGTCCACCCGAGGAGCTTCGTCTCGCCGCTCCAGCTCGCGGGAGACGTCGCGGTTTGCAGCCCGATGTACCCCCAGTCCCGCCGCAGGTTCGCGCCCCCGTCGGCCGACACGTAGCTGTGCACGAACAGCTTGAACGGAGCCGAGGTGTCGGAAGGGTCGGCGACGACCGAGGACACTTCGTGCCAAAGCACCCCTTGCACCTGGCACGAGCCGCCGTCGCAGACGGTGGGATCGGTGGTGGTCACCGTGACGGGGGAGACGGCGTTCGCGTCGGCCGCGTACTGGAAGGTGGCTCCGAGGTCCGTCGAGACGGCGACCCGCGTATGGACCGAGTTGGGCGCCACCGTCGAGTAGCTCATGACGCCACCCGGTGCGCCCTTCGGGTAGACGAGCGACGGATCGTAGATACCGAGCGCCGACCCGGGATCACCGTCCACGGCGAGCTGCGGCGACGTCGACGGAACGAGGGTCGGGGTGGGCAGGTTGGGGCAGCTCGCGCCTGCGTCTGCCGTCGCGTCCGGGCCGGGAAGTCCGTCCGCTGCCGCGTCGACCGCCGTCTCGGCAGGAGAGTCCATCGGTGCCGCGGCGTCCGTGCCCGAGGCACCCGCCCCGGGCGAGGACCCGCAGGACACGCCGGCGACGCCCGCGAGGAGGAGCGCGGCGCCGGCGCTCAGTTGCACATGCAGTAGCCCTTGGGCGTGCACGTTCCGGACGACGGGGACGGGCAGTCATTGGCCGACGCACACGGGATGCTGCACTCGTGCTTCGTCTGCTGGGCGAACGCCTCGCACATGTTCGACGCGCAATCGGTGTCCTGCGTGCAGGTCTGGCAGAGGCCCGCGCCGCTTCCGCCCTCGCTCGAGCCGGACGACGAGGCCGTGCCGGACGAGGAAGCGGTGCCGGAGGACGAGGCCGTTCCGGACGAAGATGCGGTCCCGGACGACGATGCGGTTCCGGACGACGATGCGGTGCCCGACGACGACGCGGTGCCGGACGAAGATGCCGTTCCCGAGGACGACGCCGTGCCGGACGACGATGTCGAGCCCGAGGACGAACCCGAGGACGACGCGGAGCCGGAGGACGACGTCGATCCGTCCTTCTCGTCGCCGCCACCGGTCCCGCTGCTGCTGCTGCTGCACGCGCCGATGACCGCGCACGTCCCCACGAGAGCCGTCGCCAGCATGATTGCTCGTCGCATCGTGTCCTCCTGTTCCCCCAGGAGAAGCGTACGCGTCCGCAGGGAGGAGGGGAGTTACAGCTAGGTGACACGGGGCCAAGGGCAGCGATCACCAGGAACACGCGAACGCGCCGAACGTGGCGAACGTGGCTCAGAGATCGATCGCGTCGGTCGCCATGACCACGGTCACGACGTTCCCGAGGAGGGGCGCGACCTGGGGCGACTCGCTCGCGGGCTGCTCGCTCGCGAGCGCTCGCACGAAGTACGGCGGGAGCTGCCGCCAGAGGAGGCGCGCCTGCACGTGGATGCCGTTGCCCGCGCCGCCGGTCGGGACGACGTAGGTGACCTCGCGCTGGTCGAACGGCTTGAGGTTCGCCTGGTTGAAGTCGTCGAAGGTGCGCTCACGCGCGACGACGCCGCCGTGGAGGTACTGCTTCCACGTCTCGTTGCCGAGCTGCACGGCCTTGGTGGCGCCGGCCGGATCGAACGGATCGCTGCCGTCGAGCTGGAAGCCGGCGAGGTCGACGAGCTTCTGCTGGAACGTCGTGAGCTCGTCGTCGACGCGCGGGCAGCCCTGGAAGAACTGCTTCATGGGGTTGCCGAACTCGAAGAGCGAGTCGCCGTCGCAGAGGTCGTCGGTCGGGTTCTGCAGCACGCCCGACGTGAAGAGCGTCCGGCCGCCGGCGGTCACCGTGATCTCGATCCACATCTGCCGCGCGAAGGCGAAGCCCGACGGGAGGTCGTGCCCCGTGCCCGTGTTCGCGAGGAAGACGCCGAACTCGAGGTCGCCCTGGCCGTCGAAGCCGACCGAGCGCCTGTCGATGGTGAAGAACGCCGCACTCTGGAGGAGGGCCGTGCGCGCCGCCTGCGTCGCGGTGGCCTGCGAAGGCGAGTCGAGCGCGAAGTCGACGCCGGGGAAGGAGTGGTCGTGGATCTGGCGGGGCGGGGCCGTGGTGAGCTGCTGCCCGGGGATCTGCGCGCCGTCGGCCGCGCGCGTGAGGCCGGGCACGACCTGCATGTGGCACGAGACGCACGTCTCGCGGCCGCCGAGCGTCTTGTACTCGGTGTACTCGTCCCACGTCGTCTGCAGCGCGAGGTCGAGGCCCTTCTCGACGACGCCGTCGTGGTCGTAGTCGATCCAGACCTCGTGGCAGTTGGCGCACAGCTTGTTGGGGTTCGGGTTGAAGTCCTGCCCGGTGCTGTTGCTGACGTGGACGCTGTTTCCGACCGGCGAATCGAGCGATCCCGCGTACGTCTTCGCGGGCAGGAAGCCGGTCTGGTAGCCGGCGCCCTGGCCGTCGCCTGCAAAGCCGCCGCTGCCCTTCTGGGGCTTGCCGTCGAACTGGTGGCACGTCGTGCAGCTGACGCCGTCCGTGTACTGCGTCGAAGGGGGCACCGGCAACGTCGACTGATTCACGGCGGCGGCGACGTTCGGCGAGTGGCAGTTGATGCAGAACTTCTGCGGATCGGGGCTGCTCGCCTTCGCGAAGGGTCCGGCGACGTCCTGGTTGGTCTGGGCGATCGTGACGGGGCTCGTCAGGGCGTGCGAGTGCATCGACTGCTGCCACTGCTGGTAGATCGCCGTATGGCAGACGCCGCACTGCGCGGCCGTCAGCGTGGGGTCGGGAGGAGGAGGC
Source organism: Polyangiaceae bacterium (assembly GCA_036490515.1). Classification (GTDB taxonomy): domain Bacteria; phylum Myxococcota_A; class Polyangia; order Polyangiales; family Polyangiaceae; genus Palsa-1150. The sequence goes on along the minus strand of DASXDU010000003.1, from coordinate 24,311 downwards.
GCTCCGACGGGCCCGGCGTCGTCGCCGCTTCCACCACCATCGTCACCGACCGTGGGCACGGCGCCGTCGCCGGACGGGATGCCGCCGGCATCGTCCCACGAGTACACGCTGGCGTCGGCCGCCGCGCTCTGCGCACCCCAGTGCGTCCCGCGCGGTGCGAGGGCGTCGGCGCTCGAGCCGTCGCACGCGGGAAGCGCAGCAACGAAGAGCAGCCAGAGCATCCAACGAAGAACGGTCCGCACGCGCATGGTCGATCCCTCGCGGGTCGACGTAGAGCATCCGGCGTGCCTCTCCGGTCACGCTGTAGGCGTCCGCTCCCCGCGCCCGGGGAGAGGCGCCTGTATGGACCTGGTCACGACGATGACACGGAAATCCACTTATCGTTTGCGATCAAGTTTGATCACGGTGGGAGACTCGATCCAGGCGTCGTGCCGCCTGGATCTCCGAGGCGGTAGCCCACTCCAGGCACCGTCTCGACGGCCGTCGCGTACGGACCGAGCACGTCGCGCAGACGGCTCACGTGCGTGTCGATCGTCCGCAGGCTCGCGTCACGCGGGCCTTCCCAGACCGACGCGGCGACCTCGACCCGCGTGAAGGCCCGGCCGGGGGAAGACAGCAGGAGCAGGAGGATCTTGAACTCGATGGGCCGGAGCCCGAGCTCCACGCCGTCGGCGCGCACGCGGTGCCGGAGCGGGTCGAGCTCGAGCCCGCGCCAGCGGAAAGCGTCCCCTGCGTCGCCGTCGTTCGCGCGAGGGCGGATGCGCCCGAGGGCGCGGACGCGGAGGGCGAGCTCGCGCGTGCTGAAGGGCTTGACGACGTAGTCATCGGCGCCGGCCTCGAAGGCGAGGATGCGGTCGTACTCCTCGCTACGCGCCGTCACGACCAGGATGCCGAGGAGGCGGTTCGTGGGATCGCTTCGCAGCTGGCGGCACGCCTCGACGCCCGACATGTCCGGCAGCATCAGGTCGAGCAGGACGACGGCAGGGCGGACGGACGCGACGAGGGCGAGCCCCTCGGCGCCGGTCGCCGCGGAGTGGGTATTCCATCCCGCCGCGCGGAGCGTGAGGACGAGGAGGCCTCGGAGGTCCTCCTCGTCTTCCACGACGACGACGCGCTCGGCGCTCGCCGGCGCCGCGCTCTCGGCGTCCGCGGTCTGCATGCACGCTCACTATGCCTCGGGCGTGCCGCGCGAGGGGTTACATCGAAGTAGCAATTCGTGGGAAACCCCTGCGCTCTCCGGCCCTTGTCACACTCGTTCAACACCGGATGGTCGACGTCCCAGCGAAGGCGGCGATCCAGCCCGGGTAGAGGAGTCCGTGTGCGCCCGGCGAAAAACTCGGAGAAAGCGCGCAAGGGCGCGCTGGCATCGGCGGTGCACTGAGGGACGTCGCCGATGCGACGCGATCTCCTCGTTGAACGAACGCGACACGTGGCGATGGGCGCCGCGGCGGTCGTCCTCGTCGTGGCGTGCGGCAACGGAACGTCCGATTCGCTGTCGCTGCCTTCGGTGCACGGCGCGGGCGCGTCGGGCGGGGCAGGGAGCGGTGGCGTCGCCACGACCTCCACCGGCAGCTCGGGCGGCGGCTCCGGCGGCGAGTCGTCCCACGACGCGTCCACCGGAGGCGTCGTGTCCACGGGCGGGGGCGCGGATGGCGGTGCGAGCGCCGACGCTGCCTCACCGGGAGAGACCCTCTTCGCGGCGATGTTCACCGCCCTCAACTCGACGTGCGGTGGTCCGTGCCACTCGCAGGGCGCGGGCGGCGCTCCGCTCTGGCTCGGTCCTCCCGACCCGTACACGTCGGCGGTCAAGTATCCGGGCATCGTCGTCTCCGATCCGGGCGCGAGCATCCTCCTCACCAAGGGCCGCCACGAGGGGCCTCCGCTCCAGGACCCGCTCCTCACGCAGGTGGAGCAGTGGCTCGCGGCGGAGGCGCAGGCGCTCGCGCCGGTCGTTCTGCCGTCGAGCGCGCCCTTCACGCCCCAGGTCGGCGCGAACGACGTCGACTGCTCGCCGGCGGGCATCCCCGGCGTCCACGTGACGTTCTCCGCCGCGATGAGCGGCGACATCCTCACGCTCTCCTCGCTGACGCTCGTCGCGCCCACGGCCACAGGCGTCCACGTCACCTACCCGATCTTCGCGATGCTCCCGCCGGGCGGCGCGCCCGAGGTCGACGACTCGAGCTTCTCGAACACCGACGAGACCGTCGCCGCCGGGCAGTCGTCGCCGCTCGGCCCCGGGCTCCTCATCCTCACCGACTGGATCCAGGGCGCGCAGATGAAGGTCGAGTTCACGGCGATCGCGAAGGCGGCCGCCACGGACGGCGGCCTGACCGGCGGCTGCAAGGCGCTCGCGACGTTCACGTCGGACGCAGTCCCCGCCATCCAGGCCAACCAGTGCCTGACCTGCCACGGCGCGGGCGGCAGCGGCAACGCCGCGATGGACCTCTCCGGGCTCGCGTCCAACCCGCCGAACGACGCGACGGCGTGCGCGCAGGCGCTCGCCCAGGCCAATCCGGCCAACCCGGCCCAGAGCGAGATCATCCTCGCCCCCACGGGGCAGGTGGCCAACCACCCGTTCCAGGGCGCTTCGCAGAGCTTCGTCACGATGATGGAGACGTGGATCGCCGCCGAGAAATGATCTGGCGGCAAGGAAGGTTCGACATGCGAACACGAAGCATGACCGTGCTGGGCGCCGCGCTGGGAAGCGTGATCGTCCTCGCCGCGTGCGGCTCCGGATCGACCGGACAGTACGGCGGCGCGAAGAACGGTCCCGGCGAGGACAACGGCGCGAGCGGCAGTTCCGGGGCCACCGGTGACGACGGGACCGGGACCGGCTCCAGCGGCGCCGCGGGAGGAGGCGCGGGATCGGCCGGAGGCGGCTCGACGCCTACGCCGGGACCCGGCGGGACGCCGCCGAAATCCGGCACCGGCAGCGGCGACGCGGGCGCCAGCGTGGACGGCGGCACCGCGCTCGACTCGCGCGTCCTCGACTACGGCGAGGCGCTGCGCACCGCGAGCCTCAAGCTCGTCGGCGACCTGCCCACCCTCGCGGAGATCCAGGCGATCGAGGCGGCCACGACGCCGGCCGAGCAGGCGACCGTCTACGCGGCGGACATCGACACCCTCCTCGCGGACCCCCGCTTCGCGACGCAGATGATCCAGTACTTCCGCGACACCTTCAAGACGGGCATGCCCTACAGCCCGATGCCCAAGGGGTCGCCGAGCTACGACACGGCGGCGACCTTCGCGGCGATGGTGGTCGTCAACGACCGGCCGTTCACCGACATCATCACCGCAACGACCGGGACGTGCCCGACCTTCGCGAACGGGACGTTCACCGCGGCGAGCTGCGCGAACGGCGCCCCCACGGCCGGCGTGCTGACCGACCCCGGCATCCAGTCGCAGTACTTCGAGCACATGGCGTTCCGGCGCGTGCGCTTCGTCCAGGAGACGTTCGTCTGCTCGCCGTTCCCGGCGGAGTACTCGAACACGCCGCAGCCGATGGGCCAGTCGCTCTACACGAGCCCCTGGGACTTCGACAGCATCACGGGCGGCGCGACCGCGCCGATCAACTTCCAGGACACGTCGGCGGTCATCTGCGCCAACTGCCACACGACGCTCAACCACATCGCGCCGCTCTTCGCGTACTTCGACACGAACGGCAAGTACGTGCCCGGCACCATCCAGGTGCAGACCCCGGTCAACCCGCCCGTCACCAGCCAGCTGAGCGACTGGCTCCCCGCCGGCCAGCAGACCTTCGCGTGGCGCGACGGCACCGCCGTGACCGACCTCCCGAGCCTCGCCGCCGCGATCGCGGCCGACCCGGACGTCCCCCTCTGCGCTGTCAACCGCCTCTGGGACTGGGCGTTCTCGCGCGGCGACATCGTCCTCGACCTGGCGACCATCCCCACGAGCGTCACCGCCTCGCTGGCGACGGACTTCACGACCGGCGGCATGAAGGTGAAGGCCATGATCCGCGAGATTTTCACGTCGGACGACTTCGTCCGTTTCTAGGAGGAGATGCCCGATGAGAACCCTCGTAGTTTCCTCCCTGGGCGCGATCGTCGTCGCGCTCGTGGGCTGCCAGAACGGAGCGAGCGACTCGCTCACCGTCGGCCCCCGCGCCGAGCCCTTCTCGAACGGCTCGCTCGCGGCCGGCGTCGACGACACCTTCAACCACCAGGCGCAGAGCACCGGCGGCGACAACGGGATCACCGACCCGGTGCAGAAGGTGCAGGACGACGCCGTCATCGGCACGCCCGACGTCGTCGCCCGGCTCCACGGCGCGCAGAAGGTCCAGTACGCGTCGCTCGGCCTCATCCTCGCCGACCTCGGCGTGAACCTGAGCTCGACGACTGCGAACAGCGCCGGCGCGCTCTATGCCGCCGGGCAGAGCCCCCTCGGCGTCGCGGTTTACGCGAGCCGCACGTCGGAGATGATCACGCCGTCCACGAGCGCGCTCGCGAAGGAGTACGACATCTTCGCCGCGGCCGCGCCCGAGATCCTCGCGAGCAACCTCGCGGCGTCGAAGCGGTGCCCCGGCACGGAGCTCGTCGACTCGACCGGCGCGTTCACCGCGGACGGGCTCTCGTGCCTGATGGGCAAGCCCTCCAAGCCCGAGCACCTGACGCTCGCCAACCAGCTCGTCTCCGCCGCGTCCGACAAGGCGACCGGCCAGCAAATCGCGATCGCGACGCTCCTCGCGGCCGCCCACACCAGCGAATGAGAGGATCGTCATGGCAGACCAGAGGTTGAAGGATCTGCGCGGCCCCGGGCGGCGTCAGTTCATCAAGTGGAGCACGGCGGTCGCGGCCGCGATGGGTGTGGAGCGCGCGCGCTACCTCGATTTTCTCGGCGACCGCGCCGGGGTGGCGATGGCCGACACGACGGCGTGCGCGAGCACGGCGAAGTCGGTGCACCTCATCGGCGACAACGGGGGGCTCGCGTGGTTCACGCAGCTCTTCCCGTACCCGGACGTGGCCCACGCGCAGAACGCGTCGTTCGCGTACTACGCGAAGACGGCCGTCGACGCGAAGGGGACGGACAACCCGCTCGTCTACGCGCCCGACTCGCCGTTCCAGACGCTCCCGGCGAACCGGCAGATGTCGGTCTTCGTTGCGGGCACCAACCAGACGCACACCAAGACGCCGACCTCGGGCCTCACCATCGGCAACAACGGCCTCATCGCATCGGTCAGCGCCATCCAGGCCGCCAACCCGACCCTCCTGCCCGTCATGGCGGTGAACCCGTTCGTCTTCGGCTCGGCGCCCGGCGCCGCGCAGCCGGCGAACGTCGCCAACTCGGCCGGCCTCGTGGACCTCTTCAACAGCGCCGCGTCCAAGACGCTCCTCGCGACGCCGCAGAACGCCGATCTCGACGAGGCCTACTACAAGGCCTTCCTCGGCTTGAACTCGATCGCGACGCGCGCGAGCGTCTCCAAGACGTACGCGACGGGCCGCACGGCCGTGAATCTCCTCGGGAAGAACCTCGCGTCGCAGCTCGCCGTCACCTCCGCCGACGACACGCGCTACGGAATCACCGCGTCGACGCCGACGAACATCGTCGAGATCGCGCACTCGCTCTGCACGGGCGCGAAGGCGTTCGGCCTGGGTCTGTCGTCGTGCCTCATCGTCCCCGCCATGCAGGACGATCCTCACCCCGCCTTCCAGGACGTGCAGACGCTCACCTCGAACGTGCAGACGCTCGGGAAGATCCTCGACGCGTTCATGGCGGACGCCATGGCGCTGCCCGATCCCGCCGGCTGCAGCGGCAAGACGCTCGCCGACAGCCTGGTCCTGACGATCACGGGCGACACGCCGAAGGACGGTCTCACCGCGAGCGGCTGGCCCGACGGCACCGCGTCGAACCACAACCTCGTCTTCGTGTGGGGCGGCGGCTGGCTCAAGACGGGCTGGTTCGGCAACCTCGACACGCAGGGCAACCTCACGACCTGGGACCCGAACAGCGGCGCGACGGGCACGCAGACGAGCCAGGCGCTCGGCACGCCGGCGGCGTCCGCGGTCGCCTACGCCGTCACGAAGGGCGACGCGCGCCGCGTGTCGGACTTCGGCGGGACGGCGCCTCCGGGCGTCATCGTCGCGAACAACATGTGATGGTCGCGGCGGGCTCTCTCGCGCGACCGCGAGGCGTTCACGAGGCCCTGCTCGAGCAGCATCCCTGCTTCGGCAGCTGCCACGAGACGCTCTCGGTCGCGCAGAGGACCCGCGCCGTGGAGATCGTCTACCACTGCGACGACGCGCTCCGCGGCTGGGGCTACGTCCCCGTCTACGACATCGACGGCGACCGCCTGTGGCGCGCCGCGCAGGCGCGGAACGACCCGGGCTACCGCGGGATCGCGGTGCGCTTCGGCGAGTGCATCTATCGTCGCCTCGTCGGCGCGATGCTCCACGAGGTGCTCCACGCCGTCTTCGGCGATCCCTCGCGACCCAACCACGGCATCCCGTTCGGGTTGCCCTACGCGGTCCCCGAGAGCGTGCCCGAGCGCGACGAGGAGTCGTACCTCGCGCCGTTCAACTTCGCCGAGGCGCGCGCGTTCGCCGGCGTGTGGGTCCTCGCGGAGCGCGTGTTCGAGCTCGACTGGCGCGTCCTCAACGCGCGCGACTTCGCGACCATGTGCTTCCCGGGCGGCAACGCCCTCGTCCCCCCGCCGCGCGGGTTCCGCGCCGTCGCGCACGTCGATCCCGAGCACCACCCGGAGCGGTACCTGCGCCGCGTCCGCGCCGTCGAGGAAGAGGCGCTCGCCTGGTTCACGCCGGCGCACCTCGACGAGATCGTGCGGACCATCGAGGTCGCGGCGGCCGCGGGCCGGTCTACCCGGCCTCGCGGCTACCCGTCACCCGCCGACGTCGCGCGCGTCTCGCCTCGCGCCTGGGGGCGGAACGACCCCTGCCCGTGCGCGAGCGGTCGGAAGGTGAAGGCCTGCTGCCGCGATGGTGCGCGCGGCGAGATGTAACAACGTTTCACCGACGTGTGACGGCGCGTGGTGAGGTCATGTGGTTTCTTTGCGCGATGCGCGCTCATCGTTTCTTCGTCCTCGCCGTCCTCGCCGCGTCCCCTCTCGCCATCGCCTGCGCATCGTGCAGCAGCAGCAGCAGCGGGAACGGAGGCACCGGGGGTCAAGACGGCGGCGGCAAGGACGCGACGCAGTCGACCGACTCCGGCGGCGGCGGACCGGACGGCAAGGCCGACACGAGCACGCCTGCGGAGGGGGGCCGGAGCGAGGCGTCCCCCGGTGACGACGGCGGGGGCGGCGGCGATGGCGGCGACGGCGGGATCCAGACGCTCGCGTTCGACCCGACGGGCACCGACAGCCCCGTGTGCATCCACTGGGACGACGCCGCGCAGGTCCTCTACGTGGGCGACGACACGAGCAACCAGGTCTGGACGTGGACCGACGCGAACGGGTTCGAGCTCTACGCGACCGTGCCCGACAACCCCGCGCTCGACGACGCGGGCGACACGAAGCTGAACGGCGTGAGCGAGCTCGCGGACGGGACGCTCGTCGTCGTCCGCTTCGGGTTCGGGAAGGGTGGGGCCATCTACACGGTCTCGCCGGACGGCGGCACCGCGACGGTGCCGAACGTCCCCGCGGCCGAGAAGCGCCTCCAGGCGGCGCCCGATCCGTCGACCGGCTCGATCTACAGCAGCGCGTTCAGCGGCGGTGGGGGCTCGCCGGCGCAGGGCAAGATCGAGCTCGTCGATCTCACGACCGGGACGACGCAGTACGCCTCGGGCTTCGGCAAGACGGTCGGAATCCTCGTGCAGGGGAGCACGATCTACCTCTCCGATCAGACCGCGGGCACCATCGTCATGGTCCCGACGAGCGCCGCAGCGCTCGCCGACGGAGGCGCCGGGCTGGCCGACGGGGGCGCGTTCCCCGTGCTCGCGAGCCTGTCCTCGCCCGACATGCTGACGGCGGGGCCCAACGGCACGCTCTTCACCGACCAGGGCCCGCAGTCGAGCAGCGACGCGGGGCCCCCGCAGGTCCGCCAGATCGCCCCCGACGGCGGCGTGACGATCCCCTGGCCGGGCGTGACGTTCACGTCGCTGAACGACGTGGCGTACGATCCCACCCATCATCGCCTCTTCGTGGTCGACAGCAACGGGACGACGGTGCGCACCATCAAGGTCCTGCCCGTCACTCCCTGAGCGTCGCATGCGACGCGGGGCGCCCGTCCTGCTCCTTCTGCTCGGCGCGTGCTCGAGCGGCGGGTCGAACGCACACGGCGGCCGAGACGGGGGGGCGGCCGTCTCCTGCATCGAGCCCGGCTACCCCGCGGGGCCCTATGGAGCGAGCGCTGGCGCGACGCTGAGCGATCGCACGTGGACGGGAGCGACCGCCGACGGCGTGACGCAGCCCGTGTCGCTGCACGACGCGCTCGCGGGGTGCCCGGGAGATCCGCCCGCCCTCGTCGTGCGCATCGACGCCGCATGGTGCGGCACGTGCCGGTCGTATGCGGCGCATGCGAGGACGCGCCTCCTCGCGTCCGACGTCGGCAGCCGCGTGCGTCTTTTCGACGTCGTCGCGTTCGACCGCGACAACGCGCCTGCGTCGGCCGGCGACGCGAAGGACTGGCAGGCGAGCGAGGACCCGCCGACCGAGACCGCGGTCGATCCGGCGTTCACCGTGAGCGATCTCGTCCCGCCTTCCTCGCAGCTCCCCGTGATGCTCGTCGTCGACGCGCGCACGATGACCATCGCCGCCACGCTCGCGAACCCGTCCGAGGACGCGCTCGAGCAGGCGGTGCGCGGCGTGCTCGCCTCGGTCGACGGCGTCGCGGCGCCCGACGCGCCCGCGCCCGTCCTCGCCGACGGGCGGTTCACGCGCGACCAGTGGGACCTCGTCTCGCAGATGGAGCTCTCCGATCCGCCGGCGCCCGACACCTCCAACCAGTACGCGGACTCGATCCCGGCGGGAGCCCTCGGCGCGAAGCTCTTCGCCGAGACGAAGCTCTCGCCGTCGAACACCGTCGCCTGCCGGTCGTGCCACGAGGCGACCCTCCAGATGTCCGACGGCTTCCCGACCTCGCCCGAGGGCGTGGGCCGCGTGCCGCGCAACTCGCCGTCCCTCACCCTCGTCGCGTACACGCGCTGGGCGTTCTGGGACGGCCGCGCCGACTCGCTCTGGTCGCAGGCGCTGGGGCCCCCCGAGAACGCGAACGAGTTCGGCTCGTCCCGCCTCTTCATCGCCCACGCCGTCGCGCAGCTCTACGCGCCCGAGTACGAGACCGTCTTCGGTCCGCTGCCGCCGCTCGACGACGCCTCGCGCTTCCCGCCGAGCGGCAAGCCCGGCGACCCCGCGTACGAGGCGATGGCTCCGGCCGATCAGCAGGCCGTGACGCAGGTCTTCGTCGACGTCGGCAAGGCGATCGAGGCGTACGAGCGGACGTTCCGCGGCGTCGGGGCAGGCCTCGACGCGTACGCGGGGGGCCTCGCGAGCGCGCTCACCGACGCGCAGAAGGACGGCCTGCTCGCGTTCTTCCAGGCCGGCTGCGCGCAGTGCCACTACGGGCCGCGGCTCACCGACGACGCGTTCCACGTGCTGCGCTTCCCGGCGGGCAGCCTCCAGAACGGCGCCGACCCGGGGCGCCAGGCCGGGATCCCGCAGCTCGTCGCGAGCGACTTCGACCTCGGGAGCGCGTGGAGCGACGACACGTCGCTGGCCCGCATCGCGCCGGTCGCCGGAGCGTGGACGCTCGGGGCCTTCAAGACGCCGCAGATCCGCAACGTCGCGCTGACCGCGCCGTACGGCCACGGGGGCAACTACGAAAACCTCGCCGACGTCGTCGAGCTGATACGCACCGGCGGTCTCCCCGCAGGAAGCGCGCTCACCGAGGGGACGACCGAGCCGTGGGTCGTCTCGTTCGACCCGTCGCTCGACGCGCCCATCACGACGTTCCTCCAGAGCCTCGACATGAACTTCACGCACTGATCGCCCGCCGAGCCGCCCATGAAGATCCTCCTGCCCAGCGCCGCCGTCCTCGCCCTCTCGCTCCTCGCGCGCCCCGCGCTCGCGACGCCCGCGTGCAGCTCGCTCCCCGGCCGGGTCGTCACGATCGAATCCGGCGACACACAGGAGAACTTGCTCAAGGTGCTCGGTCGCCAGCTCCGCGACGACGCCGGCGTGGTCCTCGCGTTCATCCTCACCGGCTCGTGCACGATCACGAGCGACATGTACACGCAGCAGCCGATCCTCGGCGGGACGCTGCTCGAGTACGTCCCGTCGACGGCGGAGGTCCCCGGCTGGGACCCGACCCAGCCCGAGCTCCAGCGCACGGCGGACCCGAACGGCAACGCGATCGACGTGGGGATCGCCGCGCTCTTCGTGCAGTCGTGCGGCCTGGGAGGGCCGCCGGCAGGGTCGAACCTGACGCTCGTGAACGGCCCGATCCAGGCGTACACGTTCGTCGCGCCGTCGGGGAGCAGCCAGCAGGCGATCTGGGCGGAGGAGGCCTACTACGCGTTCGGCTTCGGCGACCAGAACCAGCTCGCGCCGTGGAACGACCAGGAGCTCATGTTCATCCGCCCGCCGTCGAAGAGCACCCTCGTGGCGACGGCCGCGAACATCCTCGTTCCTCCGGACAAGTGGCACGGCATCCCCGAGGACGCCTCCGAGCAGGTCGTCTCCGCCGTCGCCACGTCGCCCGACGTCGAGCGCACGGTCGGCATCCTCGGCTCGGAGGTGTATGACGCCGACCGCGGCGCGGGGATCAAGACGCTCGCGTTCCAGGCGTTCGGCCAGGAGCATGCGTACTTCCCCGACTCGGGCGCGAGCGCGTTCGACAAGCGCAACGTGCGCGACGGCCACTACACGCTCTGGTCACCGACCGTCTACATCACGCCGACCGACGCGAGCGGAAACCCGGTCAATCCCGACGTCGCGTACCTCGAGGACCTCGTGCTCGGCGTGGAAGGGGCGCCCTCGCCCGAGGGAGGCGTCCCCGTGGACGGCCTCGGCGACGTGGTGCAGGTCGGCCTCACGCCGGAGTGCGCGATGCACGTCACGCGCTCGGCCGACGGCGGGCCCCTCTCGCTCTTCTCGTCGCCCACGCCGTGCGACTGCTTCTTCGCCAGCCGCATCCCGGGCGCAGCCGGAGGCGCGCCCGCCGGCTGCACCGCGTGCACGACCGACACGACGTGCGGCGGCGGCCAGTGCCGGCACGGCTTCTGCGAGGCGCACTGATGCGAACGCGCGTGTCGCTGCGAATGCGCTGGCTCGTTCTCGGTGCGGCGTGCGCCGCCATGGCGTGCGGCCGAGGCAGCGGCGCGGCCGCCACGCCGGGGGCCGACGCCGGCGCGGGAGACGTCGCGTCGCCGGCCGACGCAGGCGGCCCGGCGCCGTGCGTCACCAACCCCCAGACGTACCTCGAGATCATCAACGCCTGCACCGACGCGCAGGCCGTCGACAAGGACGTGAACCTCGCGCCGATGAGCGCCGCGGACGGCGGGCTGCGGCCGCTTCCCTGACGTCGGTCCTACCCGCCGTCCCCTCCGAGCAGGACGGCGATGCGCCGGCGGTGAGCCGACCCCGGGAACTGCGCCGCGAAGGCTGCTGCGCGTGCCTCGGCTTCCGGCCGCCTGCCGAGCTGGACGAGCGCCTCGATCGCGAGCACCTCGCGCTCCTGCACGAAGGTGCCGTGCGGGTAACGCGCGCGGTGCTCGTCGAGCGCGCGCAGCGCGTCGGAGGGATCGGCGGGCAGGCGCGAGCGTGCGCGGTCGAGGAGCGCGAGCTCCGACTCGGCGACGGGGGGAGCTGCCGCGGGCGAGGGCGCCTCGAGGGGCGGCGCCTCCGTCGGAGCGGGCGCGGGCCCCGCGAGCGCGCCCGTGGGCTCGGCCCGCGGAGGCGCGCCCGTCGTCGTCGCCGTCGTCGTCGCCTGTTCTCTCGCGGCCTGCTCGCTCGCAGCCGGAGCGCTCGGCGCCGGGGCGTTCGTGACGGGAATGCTCTCTGCCGGGCCGCTCGCGGCGGGTGCTCGTGTCGTGTCCTCCCGCGGAGGCGCGACCGGCGGAACGCTTGCGGTGGTGGCGACCGGCCCGGGCCCGCTCGACGCGTGCAACTCCTGCGGCGCGGGCGACGGCCCGGAAGAGTGCACGACCGCCCAGCCGATCCCACCGCCTGCGCCGCCGATCGCGAGGATCGCGACGAGCTTCACGGCAGCTGCCTTCGTCAGCCCCTGGCCCGCGTGCGTCGCGGCGATCGAGGCCGCCTTCGCGGCGCCCGCGCCCGCGCCGGAACCCGTGGCCGCCGCCGTCGCGCCGGCCATCGACGCGCCGAGGCTCGCCATCTGCTCTGGCGTGGGGCCGAGCGCGTCCCGTCCTTCGGCGAGCACCCGCCGCAGCCGATCCGGCGCCTCGGATCGCGGGTCCAGCCAGCGCACCGGCTCTTCGATGGGCTTCACGACTCTCCCTCCCGCGCGTGCAGCCGCGCGATCGAGGCCTGAACGAGCGCGCGCGCCGACTGGAGGCGCGAGTACGCGGTCTGGAGCGGGCACCCCACGGCGGCCGCCACCTCGGCGAGCGACATCTCCTCGAGCTCGAAGAGGACGAAGACGTCGCGCTTCCTCGGATCGAGGTCGGCGAGGATGGCCTCGAGCCGTGCGACGGCCTCGCGCCGCTCGAGGACGGCGGCCTGCTCGGGCTCGGTGCTCGTCTCCGGCGCGTCCGCGACGGGACGCTCCCGGCGGAGCCACGCCCGTCGCCGGTGCTCCGAGCCCTTCTTCGCGCAGATCCCGTAGAGCCACGCGCGCATGCCGGAGCGGGCGTCGTAGTCCGCCAGGCGGCGGTGGACCACGAGGAGGACCTCCTGCGCAACGTCCTCGACGTGCGCCTCGCCCACGCCCAGCCGCCGGAGGGTGCGCCACACGAACGCGCCGTGCTCCGCCACGATGGCATCGAGGGTGATCACGGGGACGGGAGGCGGCAGGCCGTCGGAGGGCTCGAGCGCGCGCAGAGCCTCCATCACCTACCATTGGCGGCAGCGGGCTCGCTTTCTGATCCTTTTTGCTCCCGAAGGTCGCTCAGGCCGCGTGACGGGGTTCACGCGCCACGAGCTCCCGAAGGTCGCTCAGTCGAAGGTGATGCCGGCGGCCAGCCCCGCCTCGCCGGCGACGGCCGAGGGCCGAAACACCGTGATGGAGGCGCCGGCCGACGAGGTCGCCGTCCACGCGGGCCGCTCGAACGGCACGTCGGCGCCGCCCCGGCCGACCACGAAGAAGGCGGACGTGACGCGCCACTCGACGCGGGCGCGCAGGATCGCGAGGGCGTCGAAGTTCGTGCTGCCCTCCTCGTTTGCGAGGCCGCGCGGCGTCGCAGTGAGGACGCCGCCCGCAGCTCCGGCGCACGCGACGAGCGACACCGCCCGAGACCGGGCCAGCGCAGGGCAGAGGGCCGCTCCCGCGTAGGCCCACGTGAAGTGGCCGCTCGCGCCCGGCACCCCCGGAACCGCCACGGTCTGCGGCGCGAAGGTGCTACCGAGGAGCTCCACGCCGAACGCGGGAGGCCCGAACCGCACGGCGAGGGTCGCCCCCCACGCCGCCGACGGCAGCTCGCCGAATGCCACCGTCGGGCCGATCTCGGGCGCGATGGTCCAGCGGGACGGCGCGCCCGCCGGAGCCGGCGCGGGGCTCGGCGTCGTGGACGGAGCGGCGGGTGGCGCGGGCACGGCTGCGGCGGGCGCGGGCGGCGTCGTGGGCGTGGGCGGCGTCGAAGGTACGGGCGAGGGCGGCGCGACCGGCGGACGCGGGCGCTCGGCGGCGTCCGGATCGATCATCACGGCGATGACGAAGGCGATCGACGCATCCATCGCGCGGCAATCGCTCGCCTCCGACGCGAGCTCGCGGCTCCCGAGGAGCGTCCCGTGCTCGTCCGAGATGCGCAGCGTCGCCTTCCAGCCGCCCGCCACGCGGTCGACGTGGCCCTCGACCGCGACGTCCCCGGCGGACGCCGACACGAAGGTGCGGCGCCCGAGGATGCGCTCGACCGACTCGGCCAGCTCCTTGTTGCCGATGCACCCGTCGGCTCCGTCGGAGCGCACCCACGCGAGGGAGCTCGTGCGCGCCGCAGGCTCGGGAGCGGCCTGGGCGCCCGCGGGCGCGCCGAGCAAGGCGACCGCGACGAGCCACGTCGGAGCGAAGCGCGCACCCATCGAGAGGTGGCGCCCGTATACACCAGCCGATTCGGGCTTGCCGATCGCCGCATTTGGTTCAAGAAAGGGCGGGCCTCGGCGCCAAGAAGGGGACATGAAACGCGCAGAACGTTCTCCGTGCGGCGTGCCTACGCCCCTCCAGCTCCTCGCTTTCGCCTGTCTTCTCGCGCCCATCGCGTGCGGGGGCAGCGTGTATCACCTGGGCGACTCCCCCGGCGACGGCGGCGACGCCGGAGGCGAGGGAGGCCCCTCCCAGACGAGCGCCGAGGGCAACTCCGGCTGCTCCGGGAGCGGTTGCAGCGGCAGCGGCAGCAGCAACGGCAACAGCAACGGGTCCGGGTTCGAGGACGATGGGGGCAGCGCGACGATCGGCGCCGACGACGCGAGCACGGGCAGCGGGTTCGGCAGCGCCGACGGCGGGAGCTTCACCAGCGACGACGCGGGGACGTCGGGCCTCTCCGGTCCGAGCTGCGCGGCCGCGCCGGCTGCGTGCACGGGCGGAGCGATCGGGTACGCGTGCACCTCCGGCGCCCCCGAGGACGACTCGCAAGTGGCCCTCTCGTGTACGAGCGGGACGATCCAGGGCAGCGCCATCGACTACTGCTGCTTCCCGTGGCCCGGAGCCGGGGGTCCGTGCGCGCCCTTCCCGGGGTTCCCGTGCGACGGAAACTCCTACGCGTACCAGTGCGTGCCGGGCACGACGCCGCCGGCCGTCGACCCGAAGCTCTCCTGCGGGACGAACTTCGTCGACTCGAACGGCAACAACGACTTCTGCTGCACGTACCAGTAGAGGTGCGCGGCGGGGGACGCGCGAAACGTCGTGCTCGGGGTGGGCGCGGGCATCGCGGTGCTCGGGGGGCTCCCCCGTCATCGACCCGGGTCGATCCCGGGGCTACCGTTGAAGCGGATGCTCACTCCGTCCCGCGGGTTCGTCGCCGTCCTCCTGGCCGCGTCGCTCCTCTTGCCGACGTCGCTCGCACGCGCCGCCGACCTCGACGCAGATCCGAGCAACTACACGTCGGTGATGGCAACACTGAAGCCGGGGGACACGCTGCACCTGGCCGCGGGAACGTACGCCCCCACCGGTTCCACGCCGCTTCCGCTCTCGAACCTGAATGGCACGTCCTCGGCGTGGATCACGGTGACCGGCCCGGCGACCAAACCTCCGACCGCCGTGTTCCAGGCCTCGCCCGACGGGTGCTGCAACGTCGTGAGATCACCAACTCGAGCTACCTCGCGCTCGAGGACGTGTACGTCGACGGCATGCACGTCTCCGGCGCGTTCGGGATAAGCGCCGGCGGCGCCTCGAACGTCGTCCACGACATCCGCATCGAGGGCTGCACGCTCGTCGACATGGACAACGACGGCGACCCGGCCGACCTCGGGCAGCAGGACGACGGCATCTCCACCAAGGCGCCGACCTGGGGCTGGATCATTCGCAACAACACGATCACCGGCGCGGGCACGGGGATGTACCTGGGCAACAGCGACGGAAGCGATCCGTTCATCGCCGGCGTCATCGAGGGCAACCTCATCGACAAGCCGACCGGCTACTGCATCGAGATCAAGCAGCAGAACCCCTGGCCGTCGGTACCTGGCATTCCGACGCAGCCGACCGCGACGATCCTGTCGAACAACGTGTTCGTCAAGGCCGACCATGCAGCGACGACGTCGGGGCCGCGGCCGCAGGTGCTCGTCGACGGTTTCCCCACGACCGGCCCCGGTGCCGAGAACCACTACGAGCTTTACGGCAACCTCTTCGTTCACGACGACGAGGACTATCTCGTGCAGGCCACGGGCCGCGTGCACGTGCACGACAACATCTTCGTCGACGACGCCACGTACGGCGCCGTCAACTTCACGAACCACGACGGTTACACGGTGATCGACGCCATCGCGTACAACAACACGATCTACGCAGTCGGCACGGGCATCGCGTTCTCGAACGCGCCGTCGGGCGTAGGCTTCGCCGTCGGCAACGCCATCTTCGCGACGACCGCGTTCTCGGGGACGGCGGCGACGCAGACGGACAACGTGACCGATACCGTCGCCAACGCGGGCCAGTACGTGAACCATCCGAGCGTCACGATGGGCTCGATGGACTTCTATCCGAAGGCCGGCAGCGCGCTGCGGGGCACGAAGCTGGACCTGTCGAGCGTATCGACCGACGTCGACTACGACCGCGACTTCAATGGCACCGCGAAGGACTTCACGTACCGCGGCGCCTACAGCGGAGAGGGGATCAATCCCGGCGTGGGAGACGGCGGAACGAGCAGCGGCGGCGGAGCGGATGGCGGTGGGGCCACGGGAGACGAAGACTCGGGAACGTCGAGTGGCGGCTCCGGTTCCGGCAGCGGCAGCGGCGGTAGCTCCGGTGGCAGCAGCGGTGCCGGCGGTGACGCGTCGGTCGATGCGGGCAAACCGGCCGCGACGTCGTCGTCGAGCGGCTGCGGGTGCACGGAGGCGGGGACGTCCCCGTGGGACGCGCGGAGCTTGCTGATCTGGATGGCCATCGCGATGGTCGCGGGTTTCAGGCGGCCGTGGCGCGCGGTCGCGGCGAGGACGTAAAGCGTCGAACCGACGCTACGTTTCGGTTCGGGGCTCGCGGTCAGCGGCGCGTGCCAGCAGGCGCTCTACATTGCCGGTTTCTAGAGCACGATTGCCGCTGCCGCCTGCGACGCGCCGCTCAGGAACGCGCGGGCGATCCCGAACTGCGAGAACCCCTGTCGCCCCTTCGCGGTGATGCGCAGGGCCCGCCCTTCCTCGAGTCGCGCAACCCATCCGCGCTCGAGGAGGTACTGCGTGAGGAGTCCCCCGAGCGCGCCGCCCAGGTGGTTGCGCCGCTCCGTCCAGTCGAGGCACGGCTTGCCCGCGGGCCACCGCGCGACCGTGAGCCCGAGAGCTTCGAAGCACGTCACTCCGGCCGGGGCGAGCGTGAGCGCGCCGCCTTCGACGCGAAGGAGGCACCGCTTCTCGAGCGACGCCAGCCACGCGACGCCCAGCTCGCCGGCGAGGTGCTTGTAGCAGGTGCGAGCGCGCGCGAGCGCCACGCGGGCCGGGTCGGAGGGGGAACGCAGCCTGCGGGGCACGGAGTGGAGGGTGATGGCTTCGAGCACGTCGGCCACGTGATCGCCGGCGAGCCGGAAGTAGCGGTGCCTGCCGACCGATTCGGCGAGGACGAGCCCCCCGCTCAGCAAGCGCCGGAGATGCGAGCTCCCGGTCTGCGGCGTGACGCCCGCGATGCGCGCGAGCTCGGAGGCAGGCCGCGCTCGCCCGTCCATCAACGAAAGAAGCATCGCCACGCGCGACGGATCGCTCACGAGCTCGCCGAACGATGCGACGTCGAAGCGAGCGCTGGGAAGTGCCTGGTGCATCGCGGCCCGAGGACTTTACCTCACGTGCCCGTTCGAACCGTTCGACGACCGTCGAACCGTCCCCACCAGCAGGGCTGCGAGAACCGGAACGGTGACCGTGTGCATCATGCCGACGCCCTCACGCCTCTACTTCGCCCGAGCCGGGCGATCCCTTCATCGCGGGTTCAAAAAGAAGCCTCGACCCCGACGCTCGGCAGCGTAAGCGGGCCGACGGTCGAGGGCTTGCTCGGCGAACGGCTCGGTGCCCTCGATCACGACCGCGTTCGCCACGCGGCCGTTCCTTTCGAGATCGACCGGGAGAACGACGACGGCGTCGCCCTGCGCGCCCGGCGGATACGGGACGTCGGTGCTGCCCTGCACGGCGGGCGGCGTCACTGCTGCCTCGGTGGGAACGGGCGGCGTTGCGGCCGTCGAGGCGGTCGCCGGAGGAGCGGTCTGGGCGAACACCGGCGCAGGCAACGCGAAGAGAACGCCGAGGCCGAGCATTGCCGGGAGCGGGCGCCAGAGCGTGGAGGACATGGGCCTTCGTGGGGCGGCGTCTCCGTCCGCTCGCCCGCCCGTGCATCGGCGGGGAGCGCGTGCGGGTGCCGCCGTCCCGTCCGTATTCGCCCGGGGGCTCGGATCCCTTCATGCGCTCACGCCACGCGACGGGCTTCACGACCGGAACGTGCAATCCTCAGGTCAGGGGTTCACGTGAAGGCTACGGCTCTCGGCGCAATGCTCGTCGGATGGGGGCTCCTGGCGGCGATCGGAGGCTGCGCGAGCAAGGACAACTCCTGCCCGGCGGACCTCCCGGCCACGGGCGGGGCTTGCTCCGTCCCGCCCAATCAGTCGTCGGTGCCTGGGGCGGTGCCGGAGTGCAACTACGTCACGGAGACGAACGAGTGCGGCGCGGCGTTTTGTGTCTGCACCAAAGAGGCGTGGGTGTGCGGTGCGACGTGTGGATTCGTCGATGCGTCACTCCCCGATCAGTACGTCGTCGATGCGCCCAGCCACGACTCGGCCGGGGTCGACAGTTCGGTCGCGGACGGAGCCGACGGTGCCCCGATGGACGCGACGGCAGTCGACGGTTTCGTGACGGATGGTCCGGGCGTGGACGCAGGCGGCGGCCAGTAGGAGAGGAGCCCGCACACCCGAGAGAGGCAACCAGCCGCCGCCCACTCAGGCCGCGCGAGACTTTCTCGGCTTCTTGTCGCCGAGGGCATCCGCGAGGGCGCGGAGGATGCCGGCTACGCGGTCGGGACCACCGAGTGCAGCAACGATCTTCTTGTCGAGGACGACGACCTCGAGCGATCGACGCGCCTTCTCGGCGTACTTCCCTCGGCTCGGTTTGCCCATCCGGGAGAAGTCGACCTCCGGCATCTCGGCCAGCGACGCCTTCGACGGCTCATCGCTCCTCGTAGCTTTTTTGCTCATGGCGCGTAGCTCTCCGGGCGCTGATGATCCGAAGCCGGCCGGACGAGGCTCGCTCAGTATACACCACGTAGAGCAGGCGCTCGGGCATGCTCATGCCGAGCAGGACCAAGCGGTCCGGGTGCGTCGCATCCGCGAGGTCGATGGCGAACGGATCGAGAAACGCGCGCGCGGCCTCCATGAAGGTTACGCCATGCTTGTGGGCGTTCGCGTGCGACTTGCCAACGTCCCATTCGAACTATTGGAGCAACAAAGCCGACGCGGAGCGCAAGGGGGCATGCCGCGAGGAGGACCTGGCTCTCTTGTGCTGCGTGCAGCTGTTCGCCCGCGGCCTGCTCGAAGAAGACCGGCTCACGCCGCCGCGTCGCTCTCCGCCGCGATGGTCGCGCGCATGGTGCCAATCGCGCGGCTGTGGAGCTGCGAGACGCGCGGCTCGCTCACGCCGAGGCGCGCCGCGATCTCCTTGAAGGGGACGTCCTCGAGGTAGTGCCAGCGGACGATGTTGCCCTCGCGCTCGGGCAGCTGTGCGACGACGCGCGCGAGCGTGCTTCTCTCGCAGCGCCGCTCGGCGAGCGTGTGCGGGTCCGCCGCCGAGGCGTCGGCCATGTTCTCGAGCGCGCCCTCGGAGATGTCGTCGAAGCCGATGACGCCCGCCGCGACCGCGCCCTCGGCCTTCGCCTGGGTCGCACGCGCGCGCTGGCGGCGCGACAGCCAGTCCTGCGAGCGGAGCTCGTCGAGCATCGCGCCGCGGATC
This sequence comes from Polyangiaceae bacterium, assembly GCA_036490515.1. Taxonomy (GTDB): domain Bacteria; phylum Myxococcota_A; class Polyangia; order Polyangiales; family Polyangiaceae; genus Palsa-1150. The sequence continues at coordinate 4,609 of DASXDU010000003.1, read as the reverse complement.
CGGAGGCGCGCGTAGAACTCGAAGGCGGGCCCGCGCTCGGCGTTCTTGCGGAGGGCCTCGACCAGACCGAAGGTGCCGGCCGCGACGAGGTCGTCACGGAGGACGTTCGGCGGCAGGCGGCGGAGCATCCGCGCGGCGACCTGGTGCACGAGCGGGAGAAGCTCGCGGACTTCCTGCGAGGTCGGCGACGCGTTGGCAGCGGTGCAGGTCTTCGAGGTCTTCATGGCGGCTCCCGTTTCCGTGGTTCGGGGAGACCTACTGCGCGCGCCGTGCCAGAGCTTGAAACGCCATGATCTCGGCTGCTTAGCTCAAGGCTTATCTTTCCCCGGGTTTGGCCGTACCCAGGGGAGCAGACGAGCGTTCAAGGGATCGGTGTGATTCCACGCAGTTGAAGGAGGGTCGCGGGGCACCCTCCCTGGGTCAGACGACGGGGATGCTCGAACCCTACGGGGTCGCGTGAGGCGCGAGGAACACGGCGAGAGGTGGCCCCGCGGAGCCATCGCCTCAGGACGCGGAGGTCAGGCCTTGGCTCGCCGAGCTGACACCATGGCCCCGCGGAGCCACCACCTCGGCTCGCGAAGCCAAGGCCTCGGGAAGCCGAGCCGAGGCCTTGGCTCGACGAGCCGACACCATGGCCCCGCGGAGCCACCACCTCGGCTCGCGGAGCCAGGGCCTCGGGAAGCCGAGCCGAGGCCTTGGCCCGCCGAGCCGACACCATGGCCCGCGGAGCCACCACCTCGGCTCGAGGAGCCGAGGCCTCGGGAAGCCGAGCCGAGGCCTTGGCTCGACGAGCCGACACCATGGCCCGCGGAGCCACCACCTCGGCTCGCGGAGCCGAGGCCTCGGGAAGCCGAGCCGAGGCCTTGGCTCGACGAGCCGACACCATGGCCGCGCGGAGCCACCACCTCGGCTCGCGGAGCCAAGGCCTCGGGAAGCCGAGCCGAGGCCTTGGCTCGACGAGCCGACGCCATGGCACGCGCAGCCATCACCTCCGCTCGTGGGGCCATCGCCCCGGGACGCCGAGCCGAGACCCCAGCTCGCCTAGAGCGCATCCGACAACCTGGCGGTTGTCGAATGCGTCTAGCTCCGCCCCTCGTCGGCTTCGCCGACGACGACGGAGTGTCGTTCGCGTGGGGTGCTGCGCACCCCCTCCAACCCTGCGGGTTGGAGTCCTCCCCCGCATCGCCTTCGGCGAACGACTTGCCTTCGCAAGTCGCGGGACCGTCCCTGTTTCACCCGAGTTTGCGCAGCAAACTCGTTCGCGCAGCGACGCAGGGGAGGCTCGCCGCGAAGCGGCGAGGGGGCACGCAGTGCCCCACGAGAACGTCCCTCCGTCGTCGGAGGGCGAAGCCCGACGAGGGACGGAGCTAGAACGCATCCGACACCTGCTCGAATAGGCCAGGAGTTGTCGGATGCGTTCTGGCCGAGACGCCGGCTCCACGGGGCCACCTCCTCACGTGTCCCGGCGGCGGGTCTGCCACCGCGTCAGGCGGCGCGCGAAAGCACCGCGTCGAAGAGCTTCTTGCCGTCGGCGCAGCCGAGGACGGCCTCGCTCATGCGCTCGGGGTGGGGCATGAGACCAAACACGTTCTTCTTCGGGCCGCCGTAGATGCCGGCGATGGCGTGCAGGCTCCCGTTCGGGTTCGCGCGCTCGTCGATCGCGCCCTCGCGCGTGGAGTACCGGAGGCCGATGAGGCCCTCGCCCTCGAGGCGACGGAGCGTCGCCTCGTCAGCCTGGTAGCGCCCCTCGCCGTGCGCGATGGGCAGCCGCCACACCTCGCCCGGGCGCGGCGTGAACGGCCCCTCGGCGGTCGTCTTCACGAACCAGTCGCCGCACTCGAAGCGCTGCGACGCGTTGCGCGTGAGCGCGCCGGGGAGGAGCCCCATCTCCGTCAGCACCTGGAAGCCGTTGCACACGCCGAGCACGTACCCGCCCCGCTGCGCGTGCGCGCGGATGGCCGGCACGATCGGGCTCACCTTCGCGATGGCGCCGCACCGGAGGTAGTCCCCGAACGCGAATCCCCCCGGAAGCGCGACGAGATCCGTCCCGGCCGGAAGCTCGGTGTCCGTGTGCCAGGCCGTCGCCGTGGGCGCCCCGCACACGTCGCGCAGGGTGTGCAGCATCTCGGCGTCCGCGTTCGAGCCCGGGAAGACCACCATGCACGCGCGCATGGCATGCGATTAGCACATGCACTTTCCCCTTGCGCGAGGCCGCGCGGGCGGACAAACCCGTCCCGCCGCATGTTGAAGCTCGCATCGTCCGCGTGGCCCGGCCTCCTCGACGACGACGCTCCCCCGCCCAGCACGCCCGAGCGGCGCGACTGCGTGCGGTGGCTCTACTTCGCCGTCACCAAGCTTCACCCGGCGGTGCTCGACGCCTTCCTCGTCAAGGACGACGCGGCCGCCTTCGCCGACGCGCGGCGCGTGTTCCTCGGGCACGTCCGCGAGCTCGAGACGGCGCTCGCCGGCCGCACGCACCTTCTGGGCGAGCGCGCGACGCCGGCCGACGCGAAGATGTGCGAGGTCCTCGCGTGGGCGCAGTCGATTGGCCTGCTCGGGAGCGAGGGGAAGCTGAGCGCCTACGTGCGGCGCTGCCTCGCGTAGGGATCAGGCGCCGCCGCCCAGTCCCCCTCCTCCGCCGAAACCGGCTACGCGAGCCACCCGTCGCGGACGAGCATCTCCCTGGCGGTGCGCACGAACGTGCGTGCTGCCTCGACCTCGCGCGTGGCCATCTCCGGCGTGAACACGATCTCGGCCGAGTAGTCCGCGTCCTGGCGGAAGCGCTGGAGCTGGGACAGCAGGCTGGCGACGTTGGGATCGAGCTTGCCCTCGCGCACGAGATCGCGGTGTAGCAGCTGCACGACGCCCCGGTGCGTGCGCGTCTCCTCGCCCAGAGTCAGCAGGAGCGCGCGCGCATGGTGAAAGGCTCCGAAGTACGCGCGGCTCACTGCCCCGGTAGGCATCGAGACCGCCAGGAGCTGCTCGGCCTCGCGCAGCGACTCGTCGCCGCGTGCGATCTCGACCTGCACGTTCTTGCGACGGTTCTCCCCCGTCATGGCAGCCGCACGCCCTCGCGCTCGATGTCGCGCATGAGGAGCCTCTCGCGTCCGCGCAGATCCGCGGCGTGCGCGGTGGACATCGCGAGCGGCTCGAGCCCCGCCCAGGCGTGCCCCTCCTCGGCATCGACGAAGTAGGCCATCCGCGCCACTGCGTCCGCCTCCTCGAAGGTCAGGTCGTCGACGACGACCAGGACGTCCACGTCGCTGTCCTCGTGCGCCGTGCCGCGGGCATGGGATCCGTAGAGAACGACCTCGCGCAAGCGAGCCCCGAAGCGCTGCGCGAGGGCCCGGCCGAAGCGGTCGAGCGCGGACGCGACCGTCGGAGCCACCGTCTGCGCAGTCACGCACCAAAGCTAGCATGTGGGGCCGGACGGGGGCCCCCTGGCACCCGAGATGCTGGCCACCCGCGGCGCATCGTCCGCGTGTATGCGCCGAGCGCCGCCTCGGCCCGACGCCCGCGGCCACGTGCACCGACGGTCCGCTCAGCCGCTGCAGGCCTTCGCCTTCGCGGACTGCGCCTGCGCCATCGCGTTCTGCGCGGCCGTCTGCGTCGCCTGCGCGACGTTGAACTGCGCCTGGAGCGTCGCGACCACCGGCTGCAGCGCGGCGATCGCGCCTGCGAGCTGCGCGCACGCCGCCGTCTGCGGCCCCTGGGCGTTCGCGCAGTCGCTGTTCCACTTCGCGAACATCGCGTTGAGCTGCTGGAGCTTCGGCTGGAGCGCGTCGCTGGCGTCCTTGGCGTCCTGCGTGGCCTTCGCGAGCGACTTGCTCGCCGCGTCGAGCGCGATCTGCGCCTGCGCGCACGCGTTCTGCTGCGGCGGATCCGCGGTTGCTGCGGACGCGATCGTCAGTACGAGCCCCAGTACTCCCGCCAGGTACCCGAGTTTCATGGCCCTCTCCCTCGACCCAGGACCGCGCCGAAGAGCTAGTTTTTCATCCCGCAGTTCCCCCAGTCGCTCCCGCCGATGGAGTTGCCCTTGGTGGGGCTCAGGCAAAGCTCCATGCAGTCCGGATCGGTGGTGTCCTTCGGCTTCCACGCGTACCAGCAGTTCTTGTCGCCGGTCGTCTTCGTCGGCGCGCCGAGCGCGGTCTTCACCATGGAAAGCTGCTTGTCGGCGGCCGTCATCCCCTTGTTGGCGGCCTTGTACGCGTCCTGAAGCTGCTGGTTGGTGAGGGTCGTCGTCGGCTTCTTGGCTCCAGCGGCGGCGGGGGCGGCGGCAGTCGTGGCCGCGGCCGCACCCCCGCTCGACGAGCTGGGACCGGACGACTTGCTGCAACCGACGGCTGCGGCGACCGCACATGCGAGCGCCGGAACGAGAACGCGCAACGATGACTTCATGAGAGACCCTCCGTTTTCATGGACAGGAACGCGGCTTCGGACCGAGCTTAGCCGTTCGACGGCGCGGAGGGGAACCTCGTTCGGCGGGCGCGGGCGCGGGCGCGGGCGCGGGCGCGGGCGCGGGCGCGGGCGCGGGCGCGGGCGCGGGCGCGGGCGCGGGCGCGGGCGCGGGCGCGGGCGCGGGCGCGGGCGCGGGCGCGGGCGCGGTAAA
>DASXDU010000018.1:0-277123 GCA_036490515.1 Polyangiaceae bacterium | reverse complement strand
AGGGCGCTCTGGTGAAGGCCGTGGAGTGCCGCTGGCCGCCGTGGACGGTGGCGGGCGTGCCGGCGTGGCTGGCGCGCCTGACGCGGCGGCAGATCGCGGACTACTTCCGCAAGGAGAAGGGGCGCATCGAGGAGCCCAAAGGCAAGCCGGGGCAGCCCAGGCCCGAGAAGCCCGAGCCGACCGCCCGTCCCCGCTCCGCCGCCGCGCGCAACGCCGAGGCCGCGCGCCTCGAGCGCCACGGCGACGCCGAGAACGCCCCGCGGGTGGAGCCCCGCGAGCGTACCGAGTGGATCCGCGATCGCGCCTCCCCCCCCACCGACGAGCGCGCCCGCGCGCGCCTCATCCACGACTGGCTCGCTGCGCAGATCGGCTCCGACCCGCGCAAGGTTCACACGCTCGGCCTCATGAAGGAGCACGAGGTCGACGGCTTCACGCTGGGCGAGCTCGCATCACGCGAGAGGACCACCGAGCGCGCCCTGGCGAACCGCTTCCACAAGCTCCGCGTGGAGCTCGCGCCGAAGGTCGCCCTCATGGACGACGAGAAGACGCGGAGGATGGTCTTCTTCTTCCTCATCTTCGGTGGCATCGGCTTCGTGATCGCCCTCGCGATCGCGTTGTGGCTCCTCTTCTTCTCGCCGCCGCCCGTGGCGCCCGCCGAGCCGGCACTTCGCCCCGCGCCGAGCGCCTCGGCGGTGCCCGCGCCGCCGCCGGAGTTCGACAACGCGAACCCGACGGAGCCGCCCCTGGGCGACGCTTCCCGGACCGAGCCGCCGGGGAAGCGCTAGCGACGCGAAGGCATCGTGCGGCCCAGCGCCTGACGGGCTAGGGGATGCCCTCGGCCCCGGTGGGCACGGCCACGGTGCCCTCCGTCACGGTGGGCACCCTCCGCTACGTCACCCGACGAAGTCTAGCGCGCGGGTCGCGGCCCACTCTCGCGCGCCTACTCCCGCGCTCTCCTTCGCCGCTTGTCCACCTCCGCGCGCGCGGCGCGCGTGCCGAGGATCCAGCCGATGACGATCCCGATGAGGAGCACCCCCGGGATGAAGATGAAGTGCTCGGGGCCCGGCGTGCCGATCATCGCGCGCGCCTCGCGCTCACCCGGCGTCCTTCGACGCGGCGTCCTTCGAGGTCGCGCCCTTCGCGGCGCCCTTCTCGGCCGTTGCCGTGGCCGTCGCCGGTACGTCCTTGGCGGCGTCGGCCTGGTCGATGACCTTCTCGAGGTCGGTGAGGCGCGCGTCGAGGGCGGCCTGCTTCCGCCAGACGATCGCGATCCACACGAAGATGACGACCCAGAGGGCGGCGTACGCGGTGACGAGGAGCGCCCCGCCGCTGTACTGCTCCTTCGCGTTGCCCTCGACGGCCTGGAACGTCTCCGAGCGGTCGTTCGGGGTGGCGGGCTGCATCGCGGTCCACGTCATGCTTCCGTCCTGGTGTCGAGTCCGAGGTCGATGGCGTCCGCCTCGGCACGCGCGAGGCGGCTCTTCGCGAGCTCGAGGCGCGTGCGCGCCCAGAGCATCAGCGCCGCGAGGAGGGTGAAGCAGAAGAAGCCGCCGGCGAGGGCGATCTTCATGTCCGGGTGCTGCAGGCCCCCGCCCGAGCCGGTGATGACCATCGGGTGCTGCCCGCCCCACTTCTGCACGCTGTAGTGGATGATGGGCAGGTTGGCCGCGCCCAGCACGCCGAGCGCCGCCGAGAACTTCCGCTCGCCCGAGCCGTCGCCCGCGAACGAGCGGAGCACGAGGTAGGCGACGTAGATGAGGAAGCTGAGGAGCGCGGTCGTGAGGCGCGGGTCCCACGTCCAGAACGAGCCCCACGCCTTCGCGCCCCAGAGCGGCCCGGTGATGAGCCCTATCGCTCCGAAGACGACGGCCACCTCGGCCCCGGCGCGCGCGAACGCGTCGCGGGCGTCGGTCGTGCGAATGAGATACGCGAGCGACCCGAGGAAGCAGGCGCCCGCGCCGAGGTACATGCCGTACCAGCTGGGCACGTGGAAGTAGAAGATCTTCTGCACGATGCCCATGCGCTTCTCGATGGGGGCGACGAGAAAGACGAAGTAGAGCTCCCCGACGACCGCCACGGCCGTGACGGCGAGCAGCGCGTAGAACGCGGTGTCGGACCGTGTAGCGGCGCGCGCGCGGGCCATGGCTCGGGATTCACTGTAGATCACGCTTCGCGATTCTCGAAGCAATCGCGCCCGGGGGGCCCTCCGGGCTCACTTCGGCGGGGCGAGCTTGCCCTCGATGTCCTTGAGCGCGGCCTCGAGGGCCTCGTTGCCGGGGTCCATGTGGTTGGCCATGACGAGCTGCAGCTTGGCCTGGCGGAGATCGCCCTTGCCGACGAGCTCCTCGGCGCGGCGCGCGAAGGGCCGGGCCGACGGGGAGCGGACGCTCTCCTCGAGGGGCGCGCGGCTCGAGCCGCGGCTCGCCGGGGGACGCGAGAGGGGCGAGAAGGTGATGCGCGGCGGGCGCGGGCTCCGGTCCTGCGCGAGGTGCTGGTCGTACTGCTCGCGGAGGCCCGTGTCGGAGAGGACGGCGTAGGCCTCTGTGCCGCGCATGAAGATGGTCCCCGCGGCCTGGTGGTGCGCCGAGCCGAGGCCGACGTGGCGGTCGGGGTGGAACGTGTCGCAGAAGACGTGGAAGGCGGCGCGTACCGCGTCGGTGTCGGCGCCGGGCTCGACGCCGAAGAGCTCGTAGTACGTGAGCTCGTCGAGGAGATCGCGCCACGCGAGGAGATAGTCGGCGGAGTCCGGGCCTTCCATGGTTCCCCCTCACTGCATGCGCATCGCGGCGTGGCGCGCGGCCATCTCGGCGACGCTCAGCCCGCCGGTGAGGCCCACGAGCTGGAGCACGGCGTTGGCCTGCCGCCCCGTCGACGCGTCGGTCGCGAAGACCTTGAGCGTCCCGCTCTCGTCGACCTCGAACCGCACCTGGATGGTCACCTGCCCGCGCGCCGCCGGCCGCAGCCCCGAGAGCTCGACCTCGCCGAGGTACGTGTTGCTCCCGAAGGTCGCGTCCTCGCCCTGCGCGACGCGCACGCGCACCGTCGTCTGCATGTCGCTCGACGTCGCGAAGGCGCGCGTGCGGTCGCACGGGATCTTCGCGTTGCGCTGGACGACGACGTCGCACCAGCCGCCCACCGTCTCGACGACGAGCGCGCGCGGCGTCACGTCCACGAGCACCGGCGTGAGGGGCGCCGGCATCGCGGGCGGGAGCGGCGTGCCGACCGGAGCGATCGCCGTGTGCGGGGGAGGCGGCTCGAGGGCGGCCGGCGGCGCGGAGGCGAAGGGGTTCGACGCGACGCCGGGGGGCGCGGCGAAGGGATTGGGCGCGACGCCGGGGTGCGTGGTGACGATGGCGGCGGCCAGCGCCGGGGGCGGCTCGGAGGGAGGCGCGGCCGGGACGTGGGGGCGCTCCGGCAGCGGCTGCGTGGAGCCCAGGCCGTACACCGGGCGCGGGCTGATGGGCGCGCCCGACATCGAGGCACGCTCGGCCCGCAGCACCTCGTCGAAGACGAGCGGCTTGGGGATGGTCGAGGCGGGATCGGGATCGGTGGGCGGGGCCGGAGGCACGACGGGAGACTGCGAGCCGAGGACCTGCGTCGACGCGAGGCGCGCGGAGGGCATGGGGCCCGTCCTCGTGAGCACGCCGGGCTCCGGCACACCGGGCATGCGCGCGGTCCTCGTCGCGAGAGGGGGCTGTGGGGCGTGCGGGGCCTGCGGGGCCTGCCCTCCCGGCAAGGGAGGCGGGCCGCCCATCCGCGCCGTCGTCCGCGGGACCTCCGGCGAGGTCGGCGCCATCGGCCGCATCTTCTCGCGCTCCGCCATGAGCGCCGTCACCTTCGTGGCGAGCGTCACGTCGTCCGCGGTGTTCTCGTCGTCGTCGCCGTGGAGCGACGGATGCGACGAGTACCTCGGGCGGGCCGACGCGGGCGTGGGCGGGGGCGGGATGCTCCGGCGGCGCGACACCTCGGTGAGCGCCGCGGCCTGGATGGCGGCGCCGATGGCGACCACCTCGTCGGGGTTCACGCGGTCCATCGGCGGGGTGCCGAAGAACTGCTCGACGCGGCGGCGGACGAGCGGGATGCGGGTCGAGCCGCCGACGAGGATGATCTTGTCGAAGCCGGTCACGGGCAGGCGCGCGACCGAGAGGGCCTCCTGGCAGACGGCGAACGTGCGCTCGACGAGCGGCGTCGCGAGCATCTCGAGCTCGTCGCGGGTCATTCCGAAGTCGAGGTCGAGGTGCGCGCCGCCGACGCCGAAGGCGACCTCGCGGAGCCTGGTGTGCGTCCTGTCGCGCGAGGAGAGGTCGATCTTCACGGCCTCGGCGGCCACGCGCAGGCGCTCGAACGCCTGCGAGTCGGTGCGCGGATCGTAGCGGTGCGTGTGGAGGAAGGCCTCGGACATGCGCTCGGCGATGGCCATGTCGAGGTCGTCGCCGCCGAGGAACGTGTCGCCCGCCGTGGCGAGGACCTCGAAGACGTTGCCCGAGAGATCGAGCAGCGTGCAGTCGAAGGTGCCGCCGCCGAAGTCGTAGATGGCGATGCGCTCCTTCGTCGTCCGCCCGAGGCCGTACGCGAGGGCGGCCGCCGTCGGCTCGTTGATGATGCGAAGGACGTCGAGCCCCGCGACGCGCCCCGCAACCTTCGTCGCCGCGCGCTGGAGCTCGTTGAAGTTCGCCGGGACGGTGATGACGGCCTTGTCGACGATCTCGCCGACGGCGCGCTCGGAGAGCTCCTTCGCACGCCGGAGGACGAAGGCGCTGATCTCGGGGAGCGTGTACTCCTGCCCGCGCGAGACGACGAGCGGCCCCTGGCCGGGCCCCTCCTTCAGCTCGAAGGCGAAGCGCTGGCGCGCGCGGCGGATCTCGTCGGAGCCCCAGGCGCGGCCGATGAGGCGCTTGACGCTCGCGATGGTGTTCCTCGCGTCGACGACGCGCCGCTCCTTGGCCGGGTAGCCGACGAGGACCTCCCCGCTCGGGTGGAACGACACGACGCTCGGAAGCAGGCGCCGCCCCTGCTCGTCGGGGAGGACGTGGACGCGGCCGCTGCGGACACAGGCCACGACGGTGTTCGTCGTGCCGAGGTCGATTCCGACGACCGCCATCGAGAAGGACTTACCACAGCTTCGGCGCGGCCGAGCCGGTCGACGCGGCCTCTGCCTCGAGATCCGCGATCACCTCCGCGAACCACCGGCGCACGGCGGCGGGGAAGGGCCACATCCACCCGTAGTCGGGGCCGACGTAGCGCCGGACGATGTCCGCCTCGAGGGCGCGCGCCGCAGGCAACCCGTGGACCTCGGCCGTCGCGCGGATGGTCTCGACGTAGGCCTCCCACTCGATGCGCGCGCGGCCCCACGCGAGGAAAAGCGGGAAGAAGGGCACGAGGTAGACGAGCGCCATGACGACGTCCCCCATGCGGCGTCGCTGCCGGAGGTGCACGCGCTCGTGACGGAGCAGGATGTACCGGTCGTCGTCGGTCATCCGGTCCCAGGTGTCGGGGACGTAGAGCTTCCCGAAGAGCACCGTGTGGTAGCGCGTCATGTAGGAGCGCTGGCCACCGAGCGTGATGACTGCGAGGAGGACGCCGATGGCGCGCTGGAGCGGGCTCTCGCGCTTGGGGACGATCTCGAAGCGCGGGAACTCGCGGCCGATGTCGTCGAGGAGCGCGCCGTGGCGGGAGATCATGCGGGCCCCCCGGGCGGGAGGGACGGCCCGACGTCGTCGTCGTGGTCGTCGCGGTCGTCGCGGCCGTCGAGGCCGTCGCGGCGCGCGGCGCCGGGCGGGGCTCCGCGCCGGAGCAGGCCGTGCGAGGACGGGGTGAACCCCGCCTCGACGAAGACGCGCGCGAGCGGGCTGCGGGCGGCGTCGACGCCGTCGATGGTCGAGACGAGGAGCGCGCGCGCGCGGCCGCGGTCGACGCGCGTCCCGAGGGCCCGCGCGAGGCGGAGCGCCTGCTGGGACCGGAGGGGCTCCTCGGCGGGCAGGAACGTGAGGAGGGGATGCTCGCCGCGCCCCATCCAGCCGAGGAGCACGCCTTCGTGGAGGACGACGACGGCGCCCGCGGCGCGCTGCGGCCGGGCGTCGCCCACCGAGGCGGGCCACTCGAGGACCGCGCCCCACGCGTTCGCCGGGTCCGTCGCCGCGAGCACGATCGCCTCGCCCCCTGCCTTCGCCTCGCGCCTGCCGCGCAGGCGCTCGTCCGCCCCCGGCAGCGCGAACTGCGCGCCGCCGCGCCCCTCGACGAAGTACCCGCGCCGCACGCGCCCCTGATCCTCGAGCGCCTTGAGCACGTCGTAGACGGCCGCGAACCCTCCCGCGATCCCCTCGGCGTGCGCGGCCTCGCGCATCACGACGCCGTACCGATCGAGGAGCGAGCGCGCGAGCGCCGTCCTCCGGTCCGTCTCGGTGGGGCGCTCGCCCCAGCGCACCGCGCGCAGCGACCAGCGGCCCTCGCTCCCCGCGGGACCGGTGCGGGGAGCGCGCACGTGGCGGGGGTTCTGGCGGCGCTTCTCCTCGCTCGCGAGGGCGCGGGCCCGGCTGCGGAGCGGCTCGATCGTGTCGTTCGTCACCTCGCCGGCCCACACCATCTGCCAGAGCACGTCGAGGGTGTCGTTCGGGAAGCCGCCGACGGCGCGCGCGACGTCCGCGAAGAAGACCGCGCCCCGGAGACCGAGGAGCTCGCGGATGGCCGCGGCGAGCGGGCCCTCGACGGGCGTCTCCGGCCGCGCGAGGAGCGCCTCGTGGTCCGCCACGTAGAGCGCGACGCGGCCGTCGTTCGCGCCGAGCGGCTCGATGCCGGCCCAGACGACCTCGCCCGAGGCGCACAGGGCGTCGAGGTCCCACGGCTGGTAGCCGTCGATGCGCGCCGGCAGGATCTCCTCCTCGAGCGCCGACGCGACGAGCGGGCACCCCTCGAGCTCCGCGACGACCGCGAGGAGCGCGTCGCGCCCGCGGCGCCTGCGCGGTACGCCGTGCCAGTCCGGCAGGAAGCGCGCGAACGCCTGCGGGTCGACCGCCTCCACGGCCTTGCGGAGCTGCGCGAGCGAACGGCGGCGCACGGCGTCGAGCACCTCGCGGTCGCAGAGCTCCGGCGTCGATCCGCCGGGCAGGAAGGCGCCCTCGACGAGGCGGCCTTCGCGCACGAGCGCCGCGAGCGGCTCGGCGACGTCCTTCGGCGGGAGCCCGAGGCGCCGCGCCACGTCGGCCGCGACGAAGGGGCCGTGCGTGCGCCCGTAGCGCGCGAGCAGATCGCGCAGCGGGGACGGCGACGGCGACGGCGACGGCTCGAGGAACGCCGCCGGGATGCCCTTCGGGAGCTTCACGCCGAGCGCGTCACGAAGGCGCCCCGCGTCTTCGACCGCCGCGAACCGGTCCTCTCCCGCGACGCGCACGCGGAGGGCGCGTCCCGCGGCGACGAGCGCCGACGTCCACCCGTCCGCGGCTTCGGGAGGGGAGCACCGCGCCCGCACCTCGTCCGGCGTGAGGTCACCGACGACGCGAAGGAGATCGTGCGCGGCGTCGAGATTCGTGATGGGGCGAGAGAGGCGCTGGAGGCCGCGCTCGTGGTCGGCGAGGATCGCCGGGTCGAGGAGCTTCCGGAGCTCGGTCTCGCCGAGGAGCTCCCGGAGGCGCGCGAAGTCGATCGTGAGGGCCTGCGCGCGCCGCTCGGCGACGGGCGCATCCGCGTCGTAGATGAAGCTGGCGACGAACGCGAAGAGGACGCTCGCCGCGAAGGGGGACGCCGCGCGCGTGTCGACGGTGGTGACGCGGATGCGCCGGGCGGCGGCGTCACGAAGGACGGCGACGAGGCCGGGCAGGTCGAAGACGTCGCGCAGGCACTCGCGGTAGGTCTCGAGCACGATGGGGAAGTCCGGGTGGCGCGAGGCGACGGCCAGGAGATCGCCGGCGCGCTTGCGCTGCGCCCAGAGGGGCGTGCGCCTGCGGGGATCGCGGCGGGGAAGGAGCAGCGCGCGCGAGGCGCACTCGCGGAAGCGCGCGGCGAAGAGGGCAGTCCCGTCGAGCGCGTGGGTGACCATCGCCTCGATCGCGTCGGGGGAGGGGAGAAAGAGCTCCGCGGGCGGCGCCTCGTCGCAGGCGGGGATGCGGAAGGCCATCCCGTCGTCGGTGTAGTGGAGGTCGACCTCGACGTAGGTCTCGCGGAGGCGCGCTGCCACGGCGATGGCCCACGGCGCGATCACCTTCGTCCCGAAGGGGCACATGACGACGACCCGCCAGTCGCCGACGTCGTCGACGAAGCGCTCGATCACGATCGACTCGTCGCTCGGGACCTCGCCCGTCGCCTCGACCTGCCGCGCGACGTACCCGGCGAGGGCCTCCGCCGCCTCCGCGTCGCATCCGTTCGCTCCCTGTAGATCGGCGACGCGCGTCGTTCCCTTCGCCAGGCCGCGCACGAGCTCCCCGACGTGCACGCCGAACGCCCTGGCCCGCCCGGGGCGGTCGCCGTGCCAGAAGGGCATCTTCCCCGGCTCGCCGGCCGCCGGCGACACGACGACCCGCTCGTGCGTGATCTGCTCCGCCCTCCACGACGACGCGCCCAGGAGGAACACCTCGCGCTCGCGCAGCTCGAAGACCATCTCCTCGTCGAGCTCTCCCACGCGGCGTCCGGGGGCACCGTCGCCGCCGGCCGCGGTGAAGACGCCGTAGAGCCCCCGGTCGGGGATCGTCCCTCCGTTGGTGACGGCGAGCCGGTGCGAGCCCGCGCGCGCCTCGATGCGGTTTCCCACGCGGTCCCAGGTGACGCGTGGGCGGAGCTCCGCGAAGTCGTCGGACGGGTACCGGCCGCTCAGCATGTCGAGCACGCCCTCGAAGGCGGTCCGCGGGAGGTCTGCGAAGGGGGCCGCCCGGCGCACGCGCGCGAAGAGCTCGTCCACGCCGAGGGGCTCGACCGACGCGATGGCGACGATCTGCTGCGCGAGCACGTCGAGCGGGTTGCGCGGGTAGAAGGTGTGCTCCACGTCCGCCGTCCGCATCGACGCGACGGCCGCGGCGCACGCGACGAGGTCCTGCTTGTGGGTCGGCAGGAGGACGCCGCGCGGCACGCCGCCGACGCCGTGGCAGGCGCGGCCCACGCGCTGAAGCCCGGACGCCACGCTCGGCGGCGACTCGATCTGGATGACCAGGTCGACCGCGCCCATGTCGATGCCCAGCTCGAGCGACGACGTCGCCACGATGGCCCGGAGGTCGCCCTTCTTGAGGCGCGCCTCGATCGCGGCGCGCTTCTCGCGCGCGAGCGAACCGTGGTGCGCGAGCGCGATCTCCTCGCCCGCCAGATCGTTCACCGCCGACGCCATGCGCTCCGCGGTCCGCCGGCTGTTCACGAACACCAGCGTCGAGCGGTGCTTCTGCACGAGCTCCACGACGCGCGCGTGCACCCCCGGCCAGGCGCTCTTGTTCTCGGCCTCCGCGGGCGTCCCCTCGGGGGGCGGCGCCGGCTTCGTCGCCTCGACGGCGAGCACGAGCTCCTTGCGCGCCCCCGCGTCGACGATCGTCACCGGGCGCGGGGCCCCGCCGTCGAACCCGCCGAGGAGGCGCGCCACCTCGTCGAGCGGCCGCTGCGTCGCGCTGAGGCCGATGCGCTGGAGGCGCGGGCCGCCGGCCGCCCGCAGCGCCTCGAGCCGCTCGAGCGACAGCGCCAGGTGCGCGCCGCGCTTGGTGGGGACCAGGGCGTGGATCTCGTCGAGGATGAGCGTGTCGACCGAGGCGAGCGTCGCCCGCGCCGCGGACGTGAGTATCAGGTACAGCGACTCGGGCGTCGTGATGAGGATGTCGGCGGGCGCCCGGGCCATGCGCGCGCGGTCCTTCGCGGGCGTGTCCCCGGTGCGGACGTCCACCGTGGGCACGTGGAGCTCCGTTCCGGAGGCGCGCGCGTGCGCGGCGATGCCCTCGAGCGGGGCCCGCAGGTTGCGCTCGACGTCGACCGCGAGCGCCTTGAGCGGCGACACGTAGAGGACGCGCGTGCGGTGGCGCTTGTCGGGAGGGGGCGCCCGCATGATGCGGTCGACGGCGACGAGGAACGCCGCGAGCGTCTTGCCCGAGCCGGTGGGGGCGAGCAGGAGCGTCGACTCGCCGCGAGCGACGGGCGGCCACCCGAGGTCCTGCGCCCGCGTGGGCGAGCCCAGGCTGGTGCGGAACCATGCAGCGACGGCCGGGTGGAAGGACGAGAGGGCGGACACGAGCGAACCACCAGCCTAAGGCGCGCGAGCGGGGCCGCCAGCGACCCGACGCGATGGCTGCGCTGGCCGGTGGGGAGCGACCGTCAGCGGACGGGCTGGAGCGGGTGCACGTGCACCGGCAGCCGCTCGAGGCCGCACCACGCGAGCTGGCGCGAGCACCCGTTCTTCACGGCCGGCGCGTCGTCCGGCGGCCTCCAGCGGGCGAACGCGTCGCGGGCCTGCGCGATCTCCGCGGCGGGTGCTCCCAGTCGCTCGAGCGCGAGCGCCTGGACGCGCAGCATGTCGGCGTCGCGCGGCGTGAGGGCGAGCCCCCTCCGTGCCGCGTCGAGCGCCTCGCGCGGCTGGTCGGCGCTGCCGTAGGCCATGGCGAGGTGCGACAGGAGGGTGTCGTCGAACGGCGCGCCCTCGGATGCGGCGCGCAGCGGGGCCACCGCGTCGCTCCACCGCCACACGTTGCCGAGCGCCGCCCCGCGCGCGTGCGGGATCGCCGGGTGCCCCGGGACGAGCGCCTCGGCCTCGTCGAGCCTCTGGAGCGCCTCCTCGGTCCGCCCCTCCCGGATCGACACCTCGGCGAGCGCGTCGAGCACCATCGCGCGCTCGCGGTCCTCCGACGACGGCACGAGGGCGAGCGCCTGCTCGAGGCTCGGCCGCGCCGTGTCCACGTCCTCTTGCAGCGCGCGCAGGAGCCCCAGCCCGTCGTCGTAGAGGCGCCGCCACGCCGGCATCGCCGCGTCGCCTCGCGCCGCGCCTCCGCCGAGCATCACCTCCGCGCGCGCGATCTCCGTCACCGGCTCGGGGGCGCACGGGCGCATCTGCATCGCGCCGCCCATCCGCCGGCCGGCCTCGCGATCGAACGCCGCGCCCCGCCCCGTCTTCGCGTCCGCGCACACCGCCCGCGCCAGCGGCAGGTCGCGGCTCCGGTGCCGCAGGCGCGCGGTCACGTGGAGCGGCAAGGCGTCGGGGCGGAGCTTCGGCGGCACGTCGAACCGGTAGCGCACGACCTCCGCGTCGCGCGGTGCGATCGTGTGGTTGAAGACGGGCGCCCGGAACCGCTGCGTCTCCCGGAGGAGCAGCGGCGTCCCGTGCTCGTCCCCCTGCACCGCGCGCAGCACGTGGGCGCTCGGGTCCGCGCCCGTCGCCTCCTCGGCCTCGCCCGCCTCGGCCAGCCGCGCGCCCTTCGCGTCCCGCACCTCCACCTCGATCCACGTGTCCTGCGCGTCGAGCACGCCGCCCGGGAACCTGTGGCCCACGCGCTCGTTGCGCACGACCACGTCGAGTACCAGCGGCTGCCCCGGCCGCACCGGCGCACCGTCCGCGGGCAGCACCTTCTCGCCGTTCGCCTCCGTCGCCACGGCCACGTCGAGGCTCGCCGCGCCCTTCAGCATCGCGCGCACCGCCGCGAGCTGCGCGTCGTCCCCGCGCATCGACGCCAGCCACGTGTTCGCGCCCGCGAACCGGTGCGAGTGGATGCGCCCGTCCTTCGCCGCCGCGTCCCCGTGGGGCGCCGCCTCGAGCGGCATGTGGCACGTCCTGCACTCGGCCGCGGCCACCGGCTCGTCGACGCGCGTCGCGAGGCTGCCGGCGTACGCCGACCGCTGCCACGCCCCGAGCTCGTCCTGCCCCACGAGGTGCGACGGGTTCCCCGTCTCCGGCGACAGGAACGACCGGTGGCACGAGCCGCACATCGCCGCCGTGCGCAGCGGCGCCAGCGCCATCCGGGCCTTGTGGGCCGCGAGGCTCGCGTCGTCGCCGTCGCGCGGGATGGGGATGGGCGTCGCCGCGAGCACGTAGCTCCCGTTGCCGTCGGGGCGCGCCTCCTCGACGCCGTGGCACACGCGGCAGGTGATGCCGCCGTGGGCGCGCGGATCGGTGGGCTCCACGTCGCCGCTCATCGCGCCGTCGACGAGGAGCGCGACGTCGTGGCACCCGCCGCAGAAGCGGCTCGCGCCCTTGCCCTGGTCCTTGCGGAACTGGTCGATGACGACGCGGTAGACGGGGTTGTTGAACGATCCGAACGCGTGGGCGCTCGACCGCCACTGCTCGGCGGCGTCCGCGTGGCAGCCGGCGCAGCTCTCCGTCTCGGTCACGGTGTCGCCGGTGAGCGTGCCGTCGAGCTCCGTCTGCGACGGGGCGAGCGGCGCGTCGGGGCGGGGAACGGCGGCGGGGGGAAGACCGGCCGCCCTCGCGTTCGAGGGCGAGGCCCCCGGCGGAGAGGCCGTCGTCCCGGCGGCGGCGGGGGCCGCGATCGGCGCCGTGGACGTGGCGGGGGCCGAGCAGGAGCTCGTGACCGCCGCCGTCGCCATCACGCCGAGGAGCGCGAGCCCCGCCAGGCGCATCGCGCTAGCTCCTTCGCCGTCGAAGGCGCGCCACCGCAAGGCCCAGGAGCGCCGCGATCGCGCCGACGCTGCTCGCGTCCGCGCCGCCCATCGTGCACCCCCCGCACCCGGACTGCGGCGGGGGCACCGTCGGAGGGCCCGACGGCGCGGGCGACATCGGCGGCTCCGGCACCGGGGCCGCAGACGCATCCATCTCCGGCCCGCCGCCCGTGCCCGCGTCGAGCGGTGGCGTCGCGGGGAACGCCAGCAGCGGCGTGGGGCTGCCGCTCGAGAGGAAGCTCTCCGCGGGCACCGCCCCGTGGACGAACGTCGCCAGCGACGCCGGGGCCCCGCGCGCGATGAGCGCCGCCCTCGACGCCGCCTTCGCGGACGGCTCGCCGCCGTTCGGCGGGCCGCCCCACATGCCCCGCTGCGGGTGCGCGCACGCGATGGGGCCCGTCCACGGGTGCCGGATGGCGTAGCGCGCCTGGAAGTTGTTGTTCGCGTCCGGCCGCGCGCCCTGCTCGAGATGCCCCGCGGTCTGCACGAACTCGCGCCCGCCCACGATGGGCGGCGCCGCGCGGAAGAAGAGGTCGTCTCCGAGCGCGTCCTTCGAGTAGCGCGCGTGGAGGCGCGTCACCACGAAGTCGCTGAGGCCCCCCATGCGCATCGGTGGCCGCACGATGGGGGCGCCGCCGCCGGGCAGCGGCGCGGGCGCCGTCGACGGCAGGACGTCGGCGCCGAGCGTCACGAGCTCGCTCGCGTCGAGCGGGGGCGTGGGGCACGGGTCGCACGACGTCGTCTGCCACGAGTACTCGGTCACGACCGCGTGCGGGTGCTTGGCCACCGTCTGGTCGAAGAGCGTCGCGTAGAAGGCGCCGAAGTTCTCGCGCGTCGCGTTCGACACGTCGATGTTCGTCGGGATGGCGACGTTGTCGTAGTTGGCGACCTCGTAGCGCTGGTTGCGCGCGAGGACCGTCACGACGAGGTCCTGCGTGCCGCCCGAGTTGATGAGCCCCAGGCGGATGGGCAGGTCGAAGGCGTCCGAGTCGTAGTGGAAGCGCAGCGGCGAGAGGACCGCGTGCTCGGGGCCGTTGCCCACGCGCTCGAACTTCACCTTCGTGACGTCCACCTTCGCCACGAAGAACTTCATCCCCATCTGCACGTACGGCCGGAGGTAGGGCTCGGCCCCCGCCGGGATCTTGTACCCGTTCTGGCGGAGCCACGCGTCGAGCGCCCCCGAGTCGGTCGCGCTGAGCACGACGATGTCGTACTCGCCGACGCTGAACTGGGCCTCGATGCGGACGGCCGCCTCCTTGCGCATCGCCATCGACGCGGGAGGCGCCATCGGGTACGCCCCGCCCGCGCCGAAGCCCATGCCCCGCATCTTCATCGGGGCAGGGCAGGGATCCTGCTCCCAGTACTCGACCAGGCGCGGCGCGGTCAGCTGGTCGATGTGCTCGAACACCGCCTTGGGCAGCGTCTTCACGTTCTCCTTCTGGAGCACCACCGGGACGGGCACGACCATCGCGAAGTCCTGCGGCGGGCCCTGGTAGTTGTTCTGCATCGAGAGCACCGTGCGCGTACCGTCACGCATCAGCACCACCTGCGTCGCGTCGTTCGTGAGTCGCGCGTCGGCGCCGCTCACGTAGAAGCCGCAGAACGCCCCGGCCGGTGGGGCCGCCGCGATCGCCGCGACCCCCGTCATCCCCGCCAGCGCCGTCGCCCACCATCGTCGGGTCATCGCTTCCTCCTCCGTGCCACGCGTGCCATCGCCACGAACGCGAGCGCGAACACGCCCGCCGCCGCCACGTCGCCGCCGCTCGGCGCCGCGCTGCACCCCGCGCACCCGCTGCTCGCGGGCGGGATGCGCGGCGGGGCCGCCGGCGTGCCTCGCGAGAGCGTGATGCCCTCGGGCGCCGGGCCCTTCACGAGCGACGCGAGGTCCGCGTCGCGGGGCGCGAACGCCAGGTCCATCGCGGGCACCGGCATCGACGGCGTGCCGTCGGGCGGGCCGCCCCACTCGCCGAAGCGCGGGTTCTCGCAGGCGACCTTCCCCGCCCACCTGTGCCGGATGACGTACCGCGCCTGGAAGTTGTTCGACGAGTCGGGCTTGGCGCCCTGCTCCATCCCCTCGCGGCCGCCGACGATGGCGGGGGCGGGGCGGAAGTGCAGGTCGTCGCCCAGCGTGTCCTTCGCGTAGCGCGCGTGCAGGCGCGTCACGACGAAGCCGCTCCCCTGGTCCGCCGACGGGATGACGTCGGCGCCCAGCGTCGCGAGGTCCGCGTCCTCGAGCGGAGGGATGGGGCACGGGTCGCACGACGACGCGTCCCACGAGTACTCGGTCACCACGGCGCGCGGGTGGGCATCGACGACGCGGTCGAAGAGCGCGGCGTAGAAGGAGCCGAACTGCCTGCGCGTCGCGTCGGACACCTCGAGGTTGGTCGGGATGGGGACGTTGTCGTAGTTGGCGACCTCGTAGCGCTGGTTGCGCGAGAGGATGACCGTGACGAGGTCCTGCTTTCCCCCGGAGTTGATGAGGCCGAGGCGGACGGGCAGGAAGAAGTCGTCGGCGTCGTAGTGGAACCGCAGCGGCGAGAGGACGGCGTGCGGGGGGCCGCTCCCCACGCGCTCGAACTTCACCTTCGCGACGTCCACCTTCGCCACGAAGAACTTCATCCCCATCTGCACGTACGGCCGGAGGTAGGGCTCCGCCCCGTCCGGCACCTTGTACTTGTTCTCGTGGAGCCACGCGTCGAGCCCCGACGAGTCCTGCGCGCTGAGGACGACGACGTCGTACTCGCCGACGGCGAAGCGCGCCTCGATCTTCACGTGGTGCTCGTGCGCCGACTTCTCCTCCTCGGGCGCCGCCCCGGGGGCCGCCGCGGCCATGGGCGCCGCCTCGTCGTAGAGGACGACGGGCCGACACGGGTCCTGCTCCCAGTACTCGACGAGGCGCGGCGCGGTGAGCTGCTCGACCTTCGTGAAGATGTCCGCCGGGAGCACCTTCACGTTCTCCTTGTGCAGCACCACCGGCACCGGCACCACCATCGCAAAGTCCTGCGGCGGCCCCGTGTAGGTGTTGCGCATCGAGAGCACGGTGCGCGTGCCGTCGCGCATCAGGACGACGAGCGTGGCGTCGTTGGTCAGCGTCGACTCGGCCCCGCTGACGTAGAAGCCGCAGAAGGCCCGGGCGGGCCCGGCGGCGAGCAGGGCGCAGAGCCCCACGAGGAGAGAGACGGCGAGTCGTTTCATCATGCCCCCGCCAACGGCGCCGAGCGGCCGCGGCTTACAGTCGTTGAGCTGCGCGTCTTCGCGAATCGCACGAGCATAGACAACCTCTGCTACGAACGGGTTTCCCCGATCGGTCTCCCCGGGGGTACGTTCTTCGTCGTGGCGGCCGGCGAGCGCGATCCCGCGGATCCCAAGGGAGAACCGCCGCCCGCCGGGCCCGAGGCCGCGCCGGACGACGCGGCGGCCGCAGCGAAAGACGCCGAGCCCGCACCAAAAGACGCCGAACCCGCGCCGAGGGGTCCCGAGCCGGCGCCGAAGGATGCCGAGCCTGCGCCGAGGGGTGCCGAGCCCGCAGCAAAGGACGCCGAGCCCGTCCCCGCGAGGCGCGCGTCCGCGCTGCCCAGGCGCCTGTCGGTGGCCCCGGCGAAGCGCGCGTCGGTCGGCCCCCCGAGGCGTGAGCCGGTGGCTCCCGCGAAGCGCGAGTCGGTCGCACCGCGGGGGGACGCGCCGCGTGACGAGCCGCCGGGCGCGCCCGGCGAGTACGAGTTCTCCGATCTGCACAAGGATAGCTTCCGCGCGCTCGGGGCCTCGATGAGCTTCGTCGGGGTGTGCACGATGATGTTCGCGCTGCTGTCCGCGGTCTTCGCGCTCGGCGAGGTCTTCATGGGGTTCGTGCCGAACGCGGTCGGGACGGCGGCCGCGGCGGGCCTCGACGGCGTGATGGCGTGGTGGATGCTGGCGGCCGGGCGTTCGCTCTCCGGCATGGTGCGCACGAGGGGCCGCGACGTCGTGCAGCTGATGGAGGCCGTCGTGCAGCTGCGGCGGCTCTTCGGGCTCGCGCGCGTGGTGATCATCGTGCTGGCCATGGGCGTCACGATCGGGGGAGCCGCCGTCGTGTGGTGCAACTTCGTCGTCGAGAGAGGCGGGAAGTGCTTCGGGGGGATGGGATAGACGAGAGAGCCCCGGGTCAGGAGGAACGAGCCCGCCCCCCCCGTGCAGGATTCCGTCCCCTCTGAAGAATGGCCCTTCCCCCCGGTTGGTGATTGCGGCTCCCTCCCTGTGTGGTAGACGCCCTCACATGAAGCCGGTCGCTCCCTCGCTTCCGACGCGCGACGCCCTCCACGAGGCGGCCGATGACGAGGCGTCGATCCACTCCGAGGTCCTGCGCCTCTGCGACGCGCACGAGCGCGGCGAGCGCATCACGCTCCCCGCGCCGCCGAGCCCCGAGACGCTCCGCATGGCGACCGCCTTCCCGCCGTCGTCGGAAGACGAGCACGCGCTCGACACCATCCCGTCGCCGCCGCCCTCCACGCAGCGCCGCCGCACCGACGTCGGCGACGACGCCGTCCCCTCGACCATCCCCGGTCCGCCCCCCGTCCCGCGCATCATCGGGCTTTGACCCGCCGCTCCCGCTTCGTCCGAGCTGCGCACTTCTCGCGCGGTGAAAGACGAGAGTAGGAAACAGGAAGGTCAGAAGATCAGAAGCAGGGAGGGGGTCGTCACCCGGTGCACGGGGAACGACGCGCGTGGACCAGGGATGGAACGGTTTCTCCTCTCCCAGGTGCACGCCGCCTTCAACCCCGTGCACGCCCGCGAAGCCCCCTCACGGCTTCTGATCTTTTGACCTTCCTGTTTCCTCCTCTCGTCTCGGAGTGAAGCGCGTCAACCGAGCACGTCGCCCTCGGCGATGCCGCGGCCCATGGCCCACTCGGCGCCGGTCATGGCGCGCTTGCCCTCGGGCTGGACGCTCGCGAGCTCGATCGAGCCCTCGGCGCACGCGACGACGACGCGCGACTTGTCGGCGACCACCACCTTGCCGGGCGGGGCGCCTGCCACCGCGCCCGCGACGACGCGCGTCGCGCGCAGCTTGAGCGTCTTGCCGCGCGCGGCGGTGAACGCGCCGGGCCAGGGGCTCATGCCTCGGACGTGGTCGTGCACCTGCCGCGCGGCGCGCGCCCAGTCGACGCGGCCGTGGTCCTTCTCGAGCATCGGGGCCATCGTCGCCTGCGCGCCGTCCTGCGCCTCGAGCGTCACGTCGCCCGCGACGTAGCGCGGGAGCCACGCGCGCACGGCGTCGGCGCCCATCGCGGCGAGGCGCAGGGAGAGCTCGCCCGCGGTCTCGTCGGGGCCGACAGGCGTCGGGACGCGCGCGAACGTGGGGCCGGTGTCCATGCCCTCGTCGAGCTTCATGAGCGTCACGCCGCTCTCGGCCTCACCATGGACGAGGGCCCACGTGATGGGCGCCGCCCCGCGGTACTTCGGCAGGAGCGAGGCGTGCACGTTCACGCAGCCGAGGCGCGGACCCTCGAGGACGTCCCTCGGCAGGATGCGACCGTACGCGACGACGAGCGCGACGTCGGCCTTCTGCTCGCGCACCCAGGCGCCGAACTCGCCGGTCCGCAGCTTCGTCGGCTGGACGACGGGGAGGCCGAGCTCCGTCGCGCGGACCTTCACGGCCGGCGGCGTGAGCGCGAGGCCACGCCCGGCGGGCTTGTCGGGCTGGCAGACGACGGCCGCGACCTCGGCGATCGCGTGCAGCGCGTCGAGCGACGGGACGGCGAACGCGGGCGACCCGAAGAAGAGCGCGCGGAAGCGGGCGGCCACGTTCGCGCGCCCCTCAGGGCATCGAGCCGACGGTGATCTCGACGCGCGGCTGGCTGACGTCGTGGTCCACGCCCTCGAAGACGTTGGTCAGCGGGGTGATGACGCGAAGGATGTACTTGCCCTTGGGGAGCGGCCCGGCCGGGTCGCGCGGGTAGCCGTGGCCGGGGAGGGCGCCCTTCGCGCGCTCCTTGGAGGCCCACTTGTACTTCACCGCGTCCCACTTGAGCGTCAGCTTGGCCGTGCCCTGCTGGGCGAGCGTCACGCGCGCGATCTTCGGGTCGGGCACCGGCGCGTTGGCGACGTCCTCGGGCAGCGGAGGCGCGCTCCCCTTGGGGGCGTCGACCCGGGCGCCCTTGAGCGTGTAGACCTCGAAGTCGAAGCGGGGCTCGGGGTCGACGACGAAGTTGAGCGGGAGCTCGACCTTGCCCTTGTTCTTGAAGACGACGGTGATGGTCGCGGTGCTGCCCGGCGCGATGCGCGGCGAGTCGGGGATGACCTTGATGTCGAGGATGTCCTTCACGTCCTTCTGCTCGGCGGTGTTCGGGTTGTCGACCTCGCACGCAGCCTGCGACAGGACTGACCCGAGGTCGGGGATCTCGAAGCCGCCGCACGGGGAGCTCTTCTTCGAGGAGTCGTCGCCGCCGACCGGCTTGGACGAGGAGGGGGTGCTGTCGTCGGGCGCGGACGTGTCGCCGCCCTGGGCTGCCGCCACCGTCTCGTCGGCGTTGGCGGGCGCGTCGGCGTCCTTCTTGGCGCCGCCGCACGCGACGACGGAGGCTACGAGCAGCGCGAACCCCGTGGTGGCGATGGATTTCATGGGCCCCGGACCATATCACCGGGCGTCCGTGGGATGCACGCACGCCTCCCACGCGCGCGTGCTCTCGGCGTCCCGGGCGCAGGAGACTTCCGCCCCGGTCACACCCTCGCAGTGATCCTGCACGTCGCGGTAGGCGGGGACCGCGCGCTTGAGGCCGCGCTCGACGTCCCGCACGGCGGCCGCCTGGGCGGACGACATCGTCGCGGCACCCGGAGACTCGTGGACCGCGAGGTCGAGGTAGTGGTCCGTGATGGCGGCGCAGTCGGAAGGGGAAGCGTGGGAACGGCAGGAGAAGAGGGAGAGGGAGAGAGGAAGGAGGAGGAAGAGGGCGGGAGGAGAGGACGAATGCACGAACGGGGAATGGGAACGGGAAATGGGGGCGGGCGCGGGGGCGGACGCGGGCGCGGGCGCGAGCGCGGGGGTGGGGGAGGGGGTCATCGCCGGGGGGGGTAGAAGGGGGCCACGGCGAGGGCGAGCTGCAGGGCGAGGAAGCGGTTGCCGCGGACGGTGACGTCGCCGTCGGCGAGGGCCTCCTCGGGGCCGAGGTCGCCGCGGAGGACGCGCTCGAGGGTGGCGAGGTGGGTCTCGACGATGACGTCCGCGCCCTCGGGGTCGATGGGCTTGCGGGCGGCGTGGCCGAAGCCGAAGGCGACGGCGAGGCGGGAGCCGTCCTCGTCGTGGACGGCGAGCTCGATGCGGCCGCTCGCCATGGCCACGCGCTTGACGACCCGCGGATCGCTCATCGTGGTGACGCCGCCGGCGGGCACGAACTTCGGGAGGAAGCGGCGGGGCCCCGTGGCGTCGTCCAGGAAGCGCTCGACCGCGCGATCGGTGGTGTGCATCCAGAGGGTGGGTTGCCCGGCGCCGCCCTTCTTGCCGCCCTCCTCCAGACCCTCCTCGACCGTCATCACGCTGCCGCGGATGCGGACCGTCCAGTCGCCGGCCCCCTCGATGCGGACCGCGACGACGAAGGCGTCGGCGGGGGCCCCCGCCGGGGCCGGGGCGACCATGCGCGCGTGGAGCGCGGGGACGACCTCGGTGACGAGGGACTCGATGGTCGTGCCCTCGGGGATCTCGATGGGGAGCATCGCGCCGGCAACGTAGCGCAACGGAGCCCGGGCACCGGAAACTTCACCTCGCGGCCGCTGCCGCGCGACGATCGCGCCCGTGCGTCGCGTCCCGACGAGCAGCCCCTCGAGCACCGGCGTCTCGGCGCCCGCGGCGCCCGCGCCGGTCGCGCCGGTCGCGCCGGTCGCGCCGCGCGTGCACCTCGCGCTGGCCGCGCTGGTGGCGTGCCTCCTGGTCGCGGGCTGCTCCGCTGCGACGACGCACGCGCACGCGACGACGCGCGAGCTGCCCCCGCGTTCGCTCGTGCTTCGTGCGCGCGAGGGGCGAGAGCCGGCGGCCGACGCGCGAGGGCGTGCGGTCGTGGCGTTCGCGGCCGGGCAGCTCGGGCACCGGTACTGCTGGGGAGGGACGGGGCCCTCGTGCTTCGACTGCTCGGGGCTCGTCCGCAGCGCGTGGGAGAGCGCAGGCGTGGAGCTGCCGCGCACGTCGGGCGCGATGGGCACGGCGCTCGAGGAAGTCCCGTTGGACGAGGTACGTGCGGGGGATATTCTCTGGTGGCCCGGACACGTCGGTATTTACGCAGGAGATGGCTGGTCCATCGAGGCGCTCGACTCGCGGCACGGCGTCGTCCGTCGGGCGGCCTCCAATCCGTACCGCGCGCTCCGTCCGCGCGGCTAGACTGAGGGCGTGGCACCCACGCTCTTCAAGCCTCGCCTAGCCCTCATCGCCCTCGCCGCCGCCGCATGCGCGGCGTGCGTGCACAAACCGGAGATGCACCTCGACCACGCCGAGATCAGCGGCGTGCAGCTCGCGACGCTGCCGCCGAGCCTCGACGTGGTGATGACGGTGGTGCTCGACGTCTACAACCCGAACTCGTACGACGTGGCCGTGCGCGCCGTGCGCGGGCAGACGGTGATGGCGAACCGCTACCCCATCCCCGTGAACTACACCGCACCGGGCGACGGCATGTGGCTGCCGGCGAAGCAGACGACCCCCGTGCGCGTGCAGTTCAGCGTGCCGATCCAGGTCGCGTTCTCCCTCCTCCAGGAGTCGTTCGCCTCACCGGTCATCCCCTACCGCTTCCAGGGCAAGGCCGACGTCACCGCCACGCGCTCCCTCCAGCTCGAGAAGGACAACTACGGCGTCGACGAACAGGGCACGGTCACGCGCGAGCAGATGATGGCCGTCCTGCCCAACACCTTCATGCCTCACTGAGCCCGCCTGGGGTCTCGAGAGTAGGAAACAGGAAGGTCAGAAGATCAGAAGCAGTGAGGGGGCTTCACTCCGCTGCACGGGGAACGACGTGCGTGCACCGGGTGGATTGAACAGGAAGACGGTAAGGGGAAGCAGAGAGTGGGGTGTTCACTCCGTAGGGCGGGTTTCGACTCGGCCCCACCATGGGAAGCCCCCCTCTGACTTCCCGTCTGCCCGTCTTCCTGTTCAATCCCCTGGTGCAGTCGCGGCACTCCCCGTGCACCCCGATGAACACCCCTCTCGCCTTCTGATCTTCTGATCTTCCTGTTTCCTACTCTCGGCTTCTAGAGCCCAGCGGTGGAGATGGGCCCCGTGTCGACGGCCTCGAAGTCGCCGCCGGTGACCTTGTCGAAGTCGCTCACGAGCTGGTCCATCAGGGGGGTCCAGGCGTCGTCGCTGTCGCCGCTCACGTACCAGTCGCTCCCGTTGTCGGCGAGGATGAGACCGTACTGCTTCATCGCCGTGAGGATGACGAGCGTCGGCCCGGTGAAGGAGCTCGTGTCGAAGCTCGCCTTGAGGCGCAGGCGCAGGCCCATCGGCGGGAGCGTCGCGTCGCTGTCGCCTGCTGCGTGCGTCGCCGGGTGGATGTAGCCCTGCTGCGTCTTGCTCATCGTGAAGCGCATCGCGTGCTTCACCGCGCCCGCCGTGACCTCGGAGACCTTCACGAGGCCGGGGAGGATGGGGAGGCCCGCTGCGTCGGCGCTCGTCCAGCCGTCGGGGCGGAGCGCGTCGGAGCCGAGGTCGAACTTCGCGCCCGAGCCGCACGTCCAGCCGCTGCCGCTCGCGCTCTGGGTGCTGCTCCACGTCTCGAAGAGCAGGCACGCCCCCTGCTGCACGACGAGGACGTGCATGTCGCCGCCGGAGTTCGCGCCGCCCTCGACCTTCGCGTCGGGCGGAATGGGGTACGGCCCGGGGTCGCTCTGATCGGCGTAGTTGAAGGTGACGGGCACTCCGGGCTGCGACGCGGGGACGACCTCCCAGGGGATGCCGTAGTGGTCCGTCGACCAGTCGCCCCAGTCGGGGTGGAGGTGCTTGGTCGTGTTCATGGTCCCCTGGTACGCGGTCCACTGCGCGTTCACGGGGAACTTCGTCGTGTCGTCGATGCGCGTGTTCCACGGGTTGTCCGCCGGGAAGACCGAGCACCCGCCGATCGACGGGACAGCGCCGTTCACGACGCCGGAGTCGTCGTCCCCTCCGCTGCTCCCCCCTCCGCTGCTGCTCGCGCCGCTGCTGCCGCTGCTCCCCCCGCTGCCGCTGCTCCCGCCGCCACTGCCGCTGCCGCTCCCACCGTCGCCGCCTCCGCCCGCGGAGCCCTTCGACCCTCCGCCGCAAGCCAGCACGACCGCACACGCACAGCCGAGGACCTGGATCCGCATCGAGGCGTACCTCCCCGAAGATCAGCCTAGCAGCTAGAGTCTCCGCCATGCCTCGCACGTTGAACTTCAACGCCGGCCCCGCGACCCTGCCCCTCCCCGCCCTCGAGCGCGCGCGCGACGAGCTCCTCGACTTCGCGGGGAGCGGCATGTCGGTGATGGAGCACTCGCACCGGGGCAAGGAGTACGAGGCGGTGCACGACGAGGCGCTCTCGCTCCTCCGTTCGCTCCTCGCCGTCCCTGCCGACCACGAGATCCTGTTTCTCCAGGGCGGCGCGTCGATGCAGTTCGCGCTCGTCCCCATGAGCTTTCTGCCCCACGGCGGGGCGGCCGACTACGTCGTCACCGGCGCGTGGAGCGCGAAGGCCCACGCCGAGGCGCTCCTCTGGGCGCACGTCGCGGGCGCGAAGGTGAACCTCGCCGCGTGCACGAAGGAGGACGGGGACGGCTACCGGCGCGTGGCGCGCCCCGAGGAGGCGAAGCTCGACCCGAACGCGGCATACGTCGCCGTGGCCAGCAACGAGACGATCCACGGCGTGCAGTACGAGGACGTGCCGCGCTTCGGTGACGCTCCGCTCGTCTGCGACATGTCGAGCGACTTCCTGTGGAAGCCCATCGACGTCGCGCGTTTCGCCATGATCTACGGCGGCGCGCAGAAGAACATCGGGCCGAGCGGCGTCACGGTGGTGGTCGCGAGCAAGGACTTCATCGAGCGCGGGCGCAAGGACCTGCCCGTCATCCTCCAGTACCGGGCGCACGCCGAGGCGCGCTCGCTCCTCAACACGCCGCCGACCTTCGGCATCTACCTCGTGCGCAACGTGCTCGCGTGGATCCGCACGCTGGGCGGGCTCGAGGTCGTCGAGAAGCGCAACCGCGCGAAGGCCGCCGCGCTCTACGCCGCCATCGACGCGAACGCGGGCTTCTACCGGGCGCCCGTCGAGAAGGCGAGCCGCTCGGCGATGAACGTCGTCTTCCGCCTGCCGGACGAGGCGCTCGAGAAGCGCTTCGTCGACGAGGCGAAGAAGGCCGGCATGGTGGGGCTCAAGGGGCACCGCAGCGTCGGCGGCGTCCGCGTCTCGCTCTACAACGCGGTGGAGCCCGCCTGGGTCGACGAGCTCACGCGGTTCATGAAGGACTTCGCGAAGCGCGCCGGCTGAGTCGAGGCGCGGGGCAGGCGCCGGCGCCGCCGGGTCAGCCGCCGTAGGGCGAGCGGCCCGTGGCGACGGCCTGGAGGACGTTGGCGTGGATGCCGCGGAGCCAGGAGTGCGTCTTGTCGATCTTGGTGGGCATCACGATCTTGCGCGAGCGGATGATGAGCGCCGTGACGAGGCCGCCGAGGAAGAGGACGAAGCCGAGGAGCAGGATGACCGCTCCGGCGTCGCCGCCGATGATCCCGCCGAGGATCGACAGCACGACACCCGGCAACCACGAGAGGCCGGCATAGAGGTTCCACTTCTTCCACTCGGCCTGGTGCGGCTCGCAGAGGGGCACCTGGAAGCTCGAGCGCTTGTTGAAGATGAGGATGCCGAGCCAGCCGAGGAAGAAGATCGCCATCGGCGGGGTGTACTGGTACTTCTGCGCGCGCCAGTGGGTCGGGTGCCCCCCGCACTTGAGGCACATGGCCGGCAGGGCGGACCCGTTCGCTGCGACGAGCAGCTTGCCCTCGACGCGGGCGTCGGATGCGGGCGCACCGTAGGCGGCGACGCCGGGAGCGGGCGCCCCCATCGGGTACTGCGGCGGGGCGTACGGATTGGCCGCGGGGGCGGCGGGGTACTGGTTCATGCCGGCAGATACGTCGGGGCGGACGAAAAGCTCCCCGCCGAGGCCGCAGGGTTCGAGGCGGACGCGACGCGGAGCGGCGGCGCGCTCGCCGCGGGGCGCCCGCCACCCGACGTGTCATTCTGGTGTGCTCCGCGCGCCCTCGTTCCTGCGCCCGTCTCGCCTGACGCGGCTACGGCGCGGCCGGCGGGCGGTCTCGCCGTGCACGCCCCCGCCGCGGGATCGGGCCCCCTCGCGGCCGGGCGATTCCCGGCACCTGCGCGCGGCGCCGTCCGCCTCGAGCGTCGTGGCACGACCGATGCTCGATGACCGCGCATGTCGTACTCGGACTTTTCACCTCGCGTTCACTCCCCGCGGTCCGCGTTCCTGGGCCTGACCTCCCTGGCCCTCCTCGGACTCGCCCTCACCAACTGCAGCATGATGAGCAAGTCGGGCAACTCGGACGGCTCGAAGCAGGGAGACGACTCCGACGCCGGCGCCAAGCCTGCGTGCGACGACTCGAACCCCTGCGCCTCCGGGACGTGCTGCAGCAACGTCTGCGTCGATACGACGCAGGACCCCGGCAACTGCGGCTCGTGCGGCAGCGCGTGCAGCGGCGGTCAGTTCTGCACGGCGTCGGCGTGCACCGACGCGGTCGTCACCAACGCGTGCGCCAACGGCGACATCGCCGTCGTCCAGGACCAGTACGACGTCGACAACACGGCGGGCTCGGACATCGGGCAGGCGCTCGCGACGTGCAACGGCGGAGGTTCTGGGATGTCGACGGTCGCGCAGTCGGCCAGCATCTTCGTGCCCGAGGCCGACGGCGGCGCGCGCCCCGACGCGGGCGGCAACACGACGCTCGTCGTGGGCGGCGGCTGGTGGGGCCAGGCCGTCGTCGCGTACCTCGACGGCAACGGCATCACGCCCGTCTACTTCACGAACGACGGCACGACGTCGATCATCTACGAGCGCTCCACCGGTTCGCAGCTCACGACGGCCGACGACAGCACGCTCACCGCGAACCATGACTTCTTCATCGAGGAGATGGTCGTGGAGCCCGAGAGCGGGACGCCGTGCTTCATCGGCTATGGCCTCTACAACGGCGGCACCGAGGCCGCGGGGTACTACGCCGCGAACGAGCTCGTGCCGAACCACGGGTCGTACAGCGACTCCTGGTACGTCTACGAGTGGACCGACGCGAACCTGAACGGCTCGCCCGACTCGGCGGACACGTTCAAGCTCGTCGACTCGGGGCGCTGAGCCGAGCCCTCCCGGCGTGGTCCGGCGTGCACCCGTGCCAGGCACGGGCACGCCGGCGGCCGCCGACGGAGCGTCAGACGCTCTTCTTCGACTTTCGCTCGCCGGCGCTGATCACCGCGCGCTCGATCGCGCCGGCGAGGTCGCCCTGGAGGGCGTCGCCGCGGCCCCACTGGTCGACCTTGACCAGCGTGGTGTGCGCGGCGTGCGCGATCTTGTTGCGGCGGTGCCGCGACAGGGTGCGCGACTTGTTCTGGAGGTCGGACGTCTTGGGGCGAACGGCGGGGGTACGGGATCCACGCATGGCGGGCCCCATATAGCGCAGGACTCAGCCGCCGAACAGGGAGACGCGGCACCCGACGGCCGGGAGGAACTCGACGCGCGAGGCGCCCAGGTCGCGCGAGTCGAAGGTGAGGCGCCCGCTCGCGGAGACGTCGCCCTTCACGAGGCCCGCTGCGCCGGCGAGCTGGCGGAGCTGGTAGGCGATGTCGAAGGGGTCTCCCTCGGCGAGCGGCTTGTCGAACGCGGTGCAGGGGACGGGGCCGGCCTTCCACGCGAGGTCGACGCGGAAGCCGTCGTCGAAGGGCTTGACGGTGCCGGTGAGCTCGCCGACGAGGGGGCCGGCGCCGAGACGGGACTTCTGGACGTCGAGGCCCGACGCGGGGGCGCCCGACGCGCTGAGCGCCCACGAGACGTCGAGCGGGACGGGCAGGCCGGCCTCGATGCCGTAGACGCCTCCCTTGGCGGTCACCTCCGCTCGCTGGGGGCCCATGGGCACGTAGTGCGCGTCGAGGTCCGCCTGGATGTTGCCCTTGAGGCCGAGGAGCGCGGGCGGGATGCCCAGGCGCGACAGGGGCGAGCGGGGGACCTCGGCGTCGACCGTCGTGGCGCCGGCGGCGTCGCGCACGACGAGAAGGGTGCTCGTGTCGGGCACGCCCGGGTCGAGGGCGACGCGCACGCGCCAGGCGCCCGCCGACCGGTCGGCGTCGACGCGCCAGGGGCCGAGCTTGCCCCCGGGGACGCCGACGACGACGTTGTCCGAGCCCGCGTGGACGGGCGCCGTCGCGGAGCCCCACGTGCCGTCGAAGTGCACGTTGGACGCCTCGATGCGTGCGTTCTCCGCGAAGGGGGCGGGCCACACGAGCCGCGACTCGTCGAGGACGACGGCCCGCGGGGTCCAGCCGCCGCCCTGGCCGCCCGAGGAGCTCGCGCGCCACGACGAGAGCGCCGCATCCATCGTGCTCCACGGGCCTGCGAGCGTGAGTTCGGCGCGGCGCACGGTCATCACGTCGGGGTGGAGGCCCACGGTGACGACGTCGACCTCGGCGGCCTTGGCCGACGCGCCGGGGAGGGCCGCGCTCGTGGCGACGGCGTCGTGCAGCTGGAAGCCGTTCGCGGCGATCGAGACGCTGCCCACCTCGAGGACGACGCCGTGGGCTGCCGCCTCGGCGATGCACCGCTCCTTCACGTACCAGGGGAGGAGCCAGACCACCGCCGCCGCGGCGAGGACGGCGAGCGCCGCGAGAACGGTCGCGATGCGGACGAGCCAGCGGAGCCCGCCGCCACCCGCGCGGCGGCGCGGGCGACGTGCCTCCTGCTCGGTCGGCGCGGGTGCGCGCTTCTCGGAGGGGAGCTCGAGCTGGAGCGGGAGCGGCTGCGGGGCGCCTCCGGCTTGATCGATCGGCTCCATCGGATCCATCGGCTGGGTCGGAGGCGGCTCGCTCGGCGCAGGCACCCGGCCATGGTACCCGCGTGGTACCCTCGGTGCGATGCGCGCGATCGTCGTCACGCGCTCCGTCGACATGGCGTCGCCGCCGGAGCGAGTGTGGCCGTTCCTCGCCGATACCGAGCGGTTCAACCGCCTCATCGGCGCGCATGACGTGCGCTACCGGCCCATCGAGGACGGGACGACGTCGAGCGCGCGCTTCCTCGCCGAGACGCAGGCCGGCGGCTTCAAGCTCGTCTACGAGGAGTTCCCCTTCGAGTGGAGCCACCAGCGGACGTTCGGCGTGCACCGGCGCATGCGCGGCGGCCCCGTCGAGTCGTACACGTGGCGGGTCTCGCTCGCGCGCACCACGGCGAGCGACGGCAACGGCGCGCTGGAGGGCGGGACGCGGGCGAGCGTCCGCATGGAGATCACGCCGCGGTCGTCCTTGCTGGCGCCGGTCGCGTGGCTCAACGCGAAGCTCTTCACGGCGAAGCTCGCGGGCCTGGGGGCGCTCATCGACCGGCACGTCCTCGAGGGGGCGCCGAGCCCGTACGTGAGGCCCGTGTCCGAGTCGAACGCGGAGGCGATCGCCGTCGCGGTGAAGCGCCTCAAGGACGACGCGGTCGACGCGACGCTGGCGGAGAAGCTGGGGTCGATGGCGCGCGACGGCGCGGACGCCGACGTGGTGCGGATGCGCCCGTTCGCGTTCGCCGACGAGTGGGGCCTCGACCGCCGCGACGTGCTGCGCGCGTTTCTCAAGGCGGTGCCCGCGGGCCTCGTCGAGCTCCGCTGGGGGATCGTCTGCCCGAGCTGCATGACGTCGGCGCAGCAGGCGCGCGCGCTCGACGAGATCAAGCCCGAGGGCCACTGCCAGCTCTGCGACATCACGTTCGACCTCGACCTCGATCGCGCCGTCGAGGCGACCTTCGTCCCGCATCCCGGGCTGCGACGCGTACCGGAGGCGATGTTCTGCATCGGCGGCCCCGGGCGCACCCCGCACGTCCTCGTGCAGGCGAGCATCGAGGCCGGCGAGACGAAGGCCCTCGACGTGCCCGCGGCGCCGGGGCGGTACCGCGTCTTCGGGCGCGGCGGAGCGGCAGCGACCCTCGAGGTGGACGACGCAGGACCTGCCGTGGCCGAGGCAACGCTCGACCCGGGCGCCGTGCATCCGCCGCACCTTCACGCGCGCCCCGGCGGCGAGCTCCGCATGACCAGCGCCTGCCCCGAGGCGCGCCACGTGAAGATCGAGCACCTCCAGTTCGCGAGCGCGGCGGCGACGGCGCACGAGGTGTCGACGCTCAGCGAGTTCCGCACGATCTTCTCGAGCGAGCTTCTCAAGCGCGGCACGCCGCTCAAGGTGGCGCGGGCGGCCGTCCTCTTCAGCGACCTCACGGGGTCGACGGCGCTCTACTCGCAGGTGGGCGACGCCGCGGCGTTCCGCCTGGTGGACGACCACTTCGACGTCGTCCGCGCCGTCGTCGACGAGCACGAGGGCGTACTCGTGAAGACGATGGGCGACGCCGTGATGGCGGCCTTCGTCGACGCGGGCCAGTGCGTGCGCGCCGCGATCGACGCGCTCGAGCGCTTCGAGGCGTTCCGCGCGAAGGAGAAGCACGGGGATCTCGTCGGCCTCAAGCTCGGGCTCTTCGCCGGCTCCTGCTACGTGGTCACCGCGAACGGCGCGCTCGACTACTTCGGCCAGACGGTGAACGTCGCCTCGCGCGTGCAGCACCTCGCGTCTTCCGGCGAGATCGTGCTCCCCGTCGAGGTCTTCGAGGCGCTGCCCGCGGGCGATCGTTCGCGCGTCGTCGAGAAGGAGCGCCTGAAGGCCCGCGTGAAGGGCTTCGAGGCGGAGCTCGATCTGGTGCGCCTCGCCCTGGCTTCCTGAAGCCTCGCATCACGAGGCTGCCGCACCCCGGGGTCCCCTTGACGGGCCCGCGGGTGGGCCTTACGCATTGCGTCACCGCCGGCCGGTAGAGACGCAAGCATCCCTGGGCACGCCCGGGGAAAGGACGGATAGCTCCATGATTCATCACCGGATCTGCGCCTTCGCCGCGGCCTGCGCGGCCTCCGCGGCCGTGGGGTGCAGCGGTACCGCGGGGGAGGTCACGGCGACGGCGCGGGAGACGACGACGATGGCGGCGCTCGCCGACGGCGCGGTGACGACGCGCGCCTACGTGGGCAGCGACGACGTCGTGACGGTCGGTGCGCGGCCCGCGACGGCGACGATGGGCCTCCTCGGCGGGAGCCAGCTCGAGCTCGAGGTGGTGACCCCGGACGGCTCGCCCGTGCGCTTCGAGGTCTGGCAGGGGCACGTCGACGGCACCGCGACGCTCCGCATTCCGGTCGACGCCTCCTCCGGCTTCGCGCTCGAGCAGATCGCGCCGGACGAGGACGGGACGTGGGCTGTCGTCTTCCCGGCCGGTACGCCCGGCCAGGTGATCGTGCACGCGGACTGCATCGGTGGCCTCCGCGGCTGCACGGCGCTGCGCCAGCCGGGAGAGAGCTGCCCCGCGGGCTGGGCCTGCGACGAAGGGCTCGCGTGCCGGCTCCCCGGAGCCGTGTGCGTACGCCCCGACGGGGCGCAGCAGGAGGACGGGCGATGAAGCTGGGCCTGAAATGAAGAAGGGGTGACCGGAACGGAGCCCGCTGGACGCGCACCCCGCCCGGGCGCGCTCAGGTCCAGGTCGACCCGAGGCGGCGCCGGAGCGCGGTGGCCTCGGGGGTGAGCGCGTAGCGGACGACGTCTCCCGCGAAGGGGTGCGCGAGCACCGAGGCGAGCGCCTGGGGGCCGGGCGTCTCCGCGGCGCGGTGCAGCGTCTGATCGAGGGGCCGCATCTCGTCGACCATCGTGAGCAGATCGCCCGTGACGACGAAGGCCGCGCGGAGCTCTGCGCGCGCGAGCGCCCCCACGAAGGCCTCCGCCGACGGAGGACGGGACTGCGGCGACGCGATGTGCGGTGCCAGCTCCTCGAGGAGCTTTCGCTGCCGCCGTGTCAGCGCCTTCGCCAGCGTCGTCTCGTGCTGGGTCACGAGCTTCATCGTGAGGACGTCCACGTCCTCGCTGCCGTAGCCCGGCACCACCTGGCGTGCAGCCGCGACCAGGAGCGCCTCGATGGCGGAGGGAGCGAGCTCCTCGAGCCAGGGGACGCCGTACGCCACGCGTGCGACCGCGCGCGCGATGCTCGCGATCTGCGCCATCTCCGTCTGCTCGACGAGCGACGGCGGGACGACGATCCACGGGACGTCCTGCGACAGCACGCGCGTCCGCGTCACGGCCGCCGCCACGGCGAGCTCCACCTCGCCGACCCCGAGCTGCCGCGTCAGGCGGTCCACCACGGCGCGCGTGGGGTGGCCGCTGCGCGCCGTGATGCGATCGCGCGACGAGATGCCGAGCTCCGAGAGGTCGCTCCGCATCACCTTCGCCTCGATGCCGGCGATCGCTGCCGCCACCTCGAGCAGGATGTGACGTCCCTCCGAGGGCAGGACGTGCGTCACCAGCGCCGGCCGGTCGAGCACCCCGTGCTGCCCGTCGAGCGGGGGCAGGCGGCGCGCGCGGAGCCAGGCCTTGCGCCCGTCGTCGAGCTCCCCGCCGAGCGCGCGCAGCTCGCTCACGACGACCGCCTCGTCGGCGCGCCGCTCCTTCGACAGCGACTGCTCGAGCAGCGAGAGGCCCGCGCCCGGGTCGGCGATCGAGAGCAGCGGGTGCGCGATGGGGCTGATCATGGCGAGGAGGGTGCGCGTCGCCTCCTCGTTGGCGCCCATCTTCGAGAACGCGCTCGCGAGCTCGAAGCGCGTCTCGTAGAGCGTCGGGTCGAGCGCGATGGCGCGCTGCAGGTGGACGACGCCGTCGCGGAGCCGCTGGAGCTGCTGGATCTCGAGCGTGCCCAGCGCTGCGAACCACCGGGCGTCGATGTGCCCGAGCTCCTGCCCCAGGCCGATGACGGCCGCGAGGGCGCGCGCGTAGCCCGTGGAGTCGCGTCCCGCCGGCCGCCGGTAGAGGCCCGCCAGGCGTGCGAAGGCGCGCGCGTTGGCCGGCGACGTCGCGACGGCCTCGACGAGGGCGCGCTCGGCGCCCTGCATGTCGCCGAGGCGCTGGCTCACCTCGGCGAGCTCCTGGAGGATCCCCGTCTTCTGCTCGGCGTCCTTCTCGACGTGCGCCAGGCGACCGAGGAGATCCGCGATCTCCTCGCGGCGCTCCCGCTGCGCGGCGGGGCTGTCCTCGAGGGGCTCGGCGGCCACCCGCCGGAGGAGCGCGCGAAGGGCGCGCGCGTTGCTCGGATCGATGGCGAGCGCTGCGCGCAGGACGCGATCCACGTCCTCGGGGCGCGAGAGGACCCGCTCGTAGATGCTCGCCAGCGCGAAGAGCGCCGTCAGCTTGGGCGGGACCTCGCGGCTCGTCGAGACGACCGCCTCGAGCGCGTCGACCGCCTCGGGCCAGGCGCGCTGCGCGATGCAGAGCTCCGCGAGCGTGAGGAGCGAGGGGACGTGCTGCGGGGCGGCCGCGCGCACGCGGCGCATGGCGTCGATGGCGACGGTGAGGTCCTGGAGCTCGTCGCGCGCGACGCGGGCGATCTCCGAGCCGAGCATGACGATGGCGTCGGGCGACTTCGAGCGCCCGAGCGCCGTGCGGAACGCGCTGACGAGTCGCTCGCCGTGGTGGTCTTCGAGGAGCACGGTGGCGAGCCGGCCGGCCGCGGGGATCGAGTCGGCGTCGGCGTCGAGCGCGCGCTCGAGGAGCTCCATCGCACGGATGCGGCGATCGGCGGCGCGGCCCAGGCGGTCGTCGTCGTCGGGGCCGAGCAGGAGCTCCGCGGCGTCGACGAGGTAGCGGGACCGGACGCGCGGCTCGACGGCGAGCTCCGCGAGCGACCGCGCCGCGGCGAGGGCGGCCTCGGTGTCGATGAGGCGCCCCGCGAGGCGCGCGACCGAGGTCGACGCCGTCACGGAGAGCTCGTCGATGCGGAGCGCGTCGCGGTAGCGCGTGAGCGCCT
Source organism: Polyangiaceae bacterium (assembly GCA_036490515.1). GTDB lineage: Bacteria > Myxococcota_A > Polyangia > Polyangiales > Polyangiaceae > Palsa-1150. The sequence continues at coordinate 244,549 of DASXDU010000018.1, read as the reverse complement.
CGCGCGACATGTCCTCGGCCGTGCGCCCGTCGGGGGCCTCCTCGGCGGCGGTCTCGAGCAGGAGCGCGAGCCGGAGCTGGAGGGAGAGGCGCGTGTCGTCGTCCGACGAGAACGGGACGAGCGCGCGGAGCGCCCCGATGACCGTCTTGCGGGCGCGCGGGTCGCCGCGGCGGGCGTTCGCGAGCTCGCGCCGCAGGGTCGCGTCGAGCGCGCCCGGGTCAGTCGGATCGAGCTCGAGGATGGCCTTGTAGGTCTGCGCCGGATCGCCGACGGGGAGCTTCCACTCCTCGAGAGCGGCGAGGTTCCAGAGGGCGCCGAGGCGCGCGCGCGCGTCGTTGAGCGCGTCGCCCTCGCGCGTCAGCACGCGACCGAGGGGGGCGGTCTCGCCGGACTTGCGCCGGAGCCCCTCGAGGGTGCGGAGGGCGGGGACGTGGTCGCCTTGCTCGGCGAGCACCGTCTCGAGGAGCGTCGCCGCGCGCGTGCCGTCCTGGTTCGACCGCACGAGCATGAGCGCGAGCTCGAAGGACAGCGCGAGCGCCGCGCCGTGGGACGACGCGCGCTCGATGCGCTTGCCGAGGAGCGCCCCGACCTCGGCGATCGCGGCGGCCGCCGAGTCCCCCCGGCGTGCCACGACGCGGCCCAACCGCTCGGCCACGAGGTCGTCCTCGGGCACGGCCTCGAGCGCGCGCTGGTAGGCGCGCTGCGCGGACGCGTCGTCGCCGAGGCGGAGCTCGTCGATCTCCGCCGCTCGCACGAGGTAGCGCGCCCGGTCCTCGGGCGCAGAGGAGCGCGCGGCCAGCCGCTCGAGGGCGTCGCGCAGCGAGTGGGCGTCGCCGTGGTCCTCGAGGATGCGCACGATCTCGGTGGGAGGAACCGGGTGAGCCGGGTCGAGCGCGTGCGCCTGCTCGAGCGACTGCATCGCGTCGAGCGGCTTGTGGAGGCGTGCGTGCTGCATCTGCGCGAGCGCGAGCCAGAGGGCGACCTTCTCCGGGACGGTCGTGCACATCTCGATGCGCGCGTGCAGCGACTTGGCAGCGAGCTCCCAGCGGCCGGAGTCTTCCTCGAGCCGCGTCTCGAGGGCCCGCGCGGCGGCGTGGGCCGGGTCCTCCTTGAGCACGTCGCGCACGAGCTGCATCGCGCGCGACGGGTCGGTCTTCGCGAGCACGCCCGCGGCACGCGTCCGGAGCGCCAGCCTCGTCGCACCGTCGTCCGAGGTGCGCGCCTCGTCGACGAGGGCGCGCGCCAGCGTCCGCGCGTCGCCCGTTCGCGACGCGCAGCGCGCGAGGCCGACGAGCGCGGACCGCCGGTCCTTCTCGAGCTCGAGCACCTGCTCGTACGCGCGGGCCGCGCGGGTCGGGTCGCCGAGGAGCTCCTCCCAGAGGAGGGCCACCTTCTCGAGGTAGGTGATCTTGCGCCCGACGTCGCGCGCCTGCTCGGCGGCCTGGGCGTAGAGCTCCACGAGCGAGCGCGCGCCCGCGTCGACGGCCTCGGAGAGCACGGGCGAGAGCAGGCGCGAGAGCGCGTCGAGGACCTCCGGGTCCCCCGGGGACGCGATCCACGCCGAGCGCAGGTGGCGCACGGCGTCCGCCGGGCGCCCGAGGTCGTCGCAGATCTGCGCGGCCCGCGCGAGGGCCTTCGCGCGTCGCGGGCCGTCCTCGGTGCGGGCGGCCTCCTGGAGCCACGTCGCGATGCGCGGGTCGTGCTTGCCGGCCGCCGCGAGCAGCCGGTCGAGGATCTCGACGAGCGTCGGGTCGGTCGCGTCGATCGCGAGCGCCCGCTGCACGTCGGCGATCGCCGCCTCGAGGTCGTCGCCCTTCTCCGCCGTGGAGGCCAGCGCGCGCAGCTCGAACGCCACCGACGGCGGGTCGGTCACGAAGCGGATGCGCGCCCGCCGCGCCTTCGCCGCCTCGGCCCAGCGCCCCTCGAGCTCGTGGAGGCGCACCAGCTCGTCGAGCACGCGCCGGTCGACGCTCGCGTCGGTCGGCGCACGCGCCGCGGCCCGCTCGAGGAGGTTGCACGCCCGCCCCACCTCGCCCAGCCGCGACGCGCTGATCGCAGCCGCGTCGAGCTCGAGCCGGGCCGCCCGTGCGATGCTTCCGTCGATCTTCGCCTCCTCGTCGAGGAGAGCTGCGAGACCGTCCCAGTCGGCGTGCGCCGCGACGTGCCGGACGAGCGCGTCGCGCACCGGCCCCACGCTCGGGTCGAGCTCGAGGGCTCGATCGAGCGCGCCGCGGGCAGCGTCCACACGCCCGAGGCGCTGCTCGAGGATGTCCGCGCGCTCGACGTGCAACCATGCCGCCAGACGCTTCTCCGAGCCGTACGCGTCCGCCATCCGCCCGAGGTGGGTGGCGAGGGCCTCCCAGTCGTGCGGCGTGCCCTTCGCCTGCGCGCGCGCGAGGAGCTCCACCTCGAGGCCCTTCAGGGCCGCGGCGTGGTTGGGCGCGTGGGTGAGCGCCTGCTCCCACGTCGCCCGCACCTCGGACCCGCGATCGCCGACCGCCTCGAGCAGGCGTGCCTTCTCGGCGAGGAGCTCCACCTTGTGCGCTTCGCTGGTCGCGCTCGCGAGCTCCTGCTCGAGGTGCTGGAGCATCGACCCGAGCGCGGCGCGCGCGTGCTTGCGCCGCCGGAGCATCGCGTGGGCCGCGGACGACGACGGGTCGACCTTCAGCGCCGCCTCGGCGTGCATCGTCGCGCGCACGTCGTCGCCGAGGATCGCCTCGCTCGCGATGGCGAGCTCCATGTGCGCGCGCGCCAGGCCGACCTTGTCGTCGGCCATCTCGAGCGTCGTCACGCGTGCGTGGAGAAGGTCGACGAGCGCGCCCGGCTGCGACATGTCCGCCGGCAGCCGCACGGGCGAGGGCTCGGACCGGGTCGCGGCCATCGGGGCGGGCGGGCCCGGCGGCCCGGGGAGGGGAGGAGGCCCCTTGCGCGGGAGCGGCGGCGGCGCCTTGCTCGTCCGCTTCGACGAGGCGCGCGGCGGCGCGGGCGATGGCTCGCCCGGGAGCGCGGCCGACCCGGCGCCGGCCACCGCGCCCGACGGGGGCCGCGCCGAGGAGATCTGCGTCGGCCCGAGCTCGAAGGGCGTCGGAATGTGAAGGGCGCGCGACGGCATCGGCGGCCGCATCCCCGTGGTGCTCTGCTCCGCGAGCGACCGCGTGCCCGCGGCTTGCTGGAGCGTCTGCACCTGCGCGTCGATGTCCCACCCTTGATCGGTCTCCGCCAGCAGCCGGTCGATCGACCCGCCGTCGTCGTCCTCCACGAGCTCGGCCTCGTCGAGCACGCTCCCGGGGAGCGTCTCCGGCTCGCTCCCCGTGCGCCGCTGCGACATGCACGGCATGGTAGCGGATCGAGCGATCGCGTGGTCGGCCGATCGGTACAATGGAGTGGTGCGCGTAGAAGGGTCCCTCGTGGCCTTCGCCTCGCTCGGCGTCTTCGCGGGCGTCGCGGCGACATCGTGCACGCTGCTCGTCCAGTTCCACGACGCGCCCGGCGAGGCCTGCGACGGCGGCTTCTGCTCCGATGCCACCGTCGTCGAGGAGGACACGGGCACGCCGCCCGGCGTCGACGCCGCGGTCGATGCGGGCCACGACGCGCCCGCGGACGCGCCGGGGAAGGAGGCCGCGCCGGCCGACGCGGGCGTCGACCACTACGCGCCGTGCGGCAACCTCGCGAGCGGTTTCTACTGCGCGACCGACGGCCTGCACGGGTACGCCGGTCCCACCTCCGACCTCGTGCAGTGCGCGGACGGCGGCGTCGCCAAGGTGACGAGCTGCGACGGCGGGTGCCTGCCGCTGCCCGCGCCGTTCCCGGACGCGTGCAACCCGTGCCCCGGCCACGCCGACGGCCTCTATTGCGGGCGCGACCTCGCCGGGTTCCCCGCCATCAACGCGGACTTCCTCATCCAGTGCCAGTCGGCCAACGTCGTGCAGAGCGTCGCCTGCGCGCACGGCTGCAAGTCGAGCGGCACAGCGTCGTCCTGTTACCCCTGATTCGGGGATGTAGAAGTCCGCGCGGGCCGGGAATACGATCGATCCCGTGCCGGGCAGCAAGCCGCCTCCCCGTTCGCGCACGCCGCTCGGGCTCCGCCTGCCGGAGCTCGACTTCGACATCGCCAACGCCGCGCGGCGGGTGATCCAGACCGCGCTCGGTGTGGTCGCCGGCGATCGCATCCTCGTGGTCGTCGACGGGGCCCGCGAGACGCTGGGGGTGACGCTCGCCGAGCACGCGCGCTCGGTGGGCGCCGAGGCGGAGGTCGTCGTGCTCGAGCGCCTCGGGCGCCGGCCGCTGCGCAACCTCCCCCAGCAGCTCCGCACCGAGCTCGCGCGCGCGCAGGCCAGCATCCTGCTCGTCGGCTTCGACGAGGGTGAGTGGCAGATGCGCCTCGAGTACGTGCAGCTCGTGACCGAGCTGCGCCTCCGTCACGCGCACATGATCGGCGTCGGGCGGCGCACGCTCCTCGCGGGGTTCAGCGTCGACTCGCAGCGCATCCTCGACGCGACGCGCGCCGTGCGCACGCGCCTGCGGCCCGACTCCGTGCTTCGCCTGCGGTCGCCCGCGGGCAGCGATCTCGAGGTGAAGCTCCACCCCGACCACCGCTGGCAGGAGCGCGTCGGCCTCATCCGGCCGGGCCGGTGGGAGAACCTGCCCGGCGGGGAGCTCTTCACGTGCCCCGGCGACGTCAACGGGGTCTTCGTCGCCGACGCGAGCATGGGCGGAGCCCTCGGCGCCGCGGCGGGCGAGCTCGCGCGGTCGCCCGTGCGCGTCGAGATCCGGGGAGGAGCGCTGAAGGCCGTCCAGTGCGTCGACCGGGCGCTCGCGTCGTCGGTCGAGAGCCACCTGCGCGCCGAGCGCAACGCCGAGAAGGTGGGGCTCGTCATCGTCGGGACGAACGTCGGGATGAGGGAGGCCACCGGGGAGGTGGTGTCGGACCAGAACCTGCCGGGGTTGCACGTCGCGTTCGGGGCGACGTACGCCGAGCAGACGGGGGCCAGCTGGGACGCGCCGATGCAGCTGATGATGACGGCGACGAACGCGGACCTGGATCTCGACGGGGCGCCGGTCGTGAGGCAAGGGCGGTACCTGGTGCTTTGAGGTGGCTGCTGCTGCGGGCGCGGGCGAGTAGGGCGGCGAGAGGGAGATGGAGAGATCGAGCACGGGCGGGGCCGAGTAGGTGCACGGGCACGTGGCACGAGGACGAGCACGTCCTGTCGTGCACGCGCACGAGTACGACCACGTGAAACGTGCACGAGCTCGTCCTCGTCCCCGTACTCGACAGGACGTGCTCGTCCTCGTCCTCGTGCCACGTGCGCGTACCTCGGCCCTCCGTGCTCGCTCTCCTCTCCTCTACCCCTCCGCTCTGCGTCTTCGCCTGCCCCGTGGTACGGATTTCCCGCTGCTCATGCCGAAGCGCTCGACCTGGGTCCGCCTCGGGGCCATCGTCGCCGTCAGCCTCCTCCCTTACGCGCTGCTCCGCGTTCCCGCGGCGCGGCGGGCGCTCATCTCGTTCGTCGGCTTCGTCCGCGACGCCGGGCCCGCGGGCGCGTTCGCGCTCCTCGGGTTCGACGTCGCGTGGGCCCTCGCCGCCGCGCCCTTCTGGGTCATGGCCGCCGTGGCCGGGTACGTCTACGGGTTCGGCCTCGGCGTCGTCGTCGCCGCCCCTTCGACCACGATCGCGGCCTGCGTCGCCATGGCGTTCGGCCGGCTGGTCGTCCGGCGCGTCCTTCCCGCCCGCGCGCCCGATCCTCCCCGCGTCGCGGCCGTCCGGCGCGCCATCGAGGCCGACGGGCTCCGCATCGCGTTCCTCCTTCGCCTCACTCCGTTCGTCCCGCAGAACGTCCTCTCGTACGTTCTCGCCTCCACGTCGCTGCGCATGCGCGACTTCGCCCTCGCCACCGCCGCGGGTCTCTTCCCGCTGCTCGTCTTCAACGCCTATGCGGGCTCGCTCGTCCGGGACGTGGCCGCGCTGCTGGCAGGGGACGCCCCCGACGTGGGCTCGGCCAAGTGGATCGCGCTCGGTGCCGGCCTCACGGCGGGCGCGGTCGCCCTCGTGGTCATCGCGCGCGTCGCCCGCAAGGCCCTCGGTCGCGCGATGGATGCCGCCCGCGCCCCGTGAACGGGCGATCGCGCCCTCCCCAGGCGTGAGGAGGCCGTCCTCACGCGATCCCCCGGCCTACGGGTCCGCTGGGACGGGCGGCGCAGGCGTGGGGAGGACGAGCAGGTGCAGCCCCGTGCCGTCGTAGCCCGCGTCCGTGGCGAAGGCGTGCACGCCGAGCGGGTCGCCGAGGATGGCAACGAGGTACGTGCGCGGCGCGCCGAAGAAGAGCGTGGGATCCTGTGTCGGGTCCACGAGCTCCTGCGACTGCGCGAGCGACATCCACGCGGTCATGGCGCCTCCGTCGGCCGTCGGCACGCTCACGGAGAAGCCCACCTCGCCGTAGGTCGCGAGACCGGAGCCGAGGGGCACGAACGCGACGGCCGAGAGAGCGCCCTCGCCCGCCACCTCGCCGACCACCGAGGCATCGGCGCTGCCCTCCGGGCCGAAGGACACGGTCGCCGTCCCGCCGTCGGCCGTGAGCGCAGCGAGGCCCGGCGAGAGCTGCGCCGCCTGCGCCGCGAGCGTCGCGGCCGGTGGGGTCGACGACGCGATCGTCACGAGATCCGCGTGGAGGTTCCCCGCCGAGGGTGTCCAGTCCCCGCCGCAGCTCGCGAGATCGACCCCTCCGTCGGCCGCGGAGGGCGAGCACCCCGCGAGCGCGACCACGTTCGTCGCGTGCGCCGCGATCTGCCCGGCGCCGCGCACCGGCACCTCGGTGAAGCTCCCGGGCGCGAGGCACGAGGGGGGGCTGTTCGCGCCGAAGTTCGGGCAGTAGAGCTGGTCGCACGTCCACGCCCCCCCGGTCGCTGGGGGCGCGAGCTGCTGGACGGTCAGCGCGTCGATGACGTGGAGCGTGAGCGCCCCCCCCTGGAGCGGCGTCGCGTCGGACAGCGCACCCGCGCCGCCGAGGGGCAGGCCGGGGTAGTTGCTCCCCGGCATGGGGCCATCGCTCGGGAAGGGGACCGCGTGCGTCACCACGCCGCCGACGGACCAGCAGACGCGCACGTTCTGGATGCTCGCGGGCCCCGGCCAGAGGCTCGGCGACCCCTGGACGAAGAGGACCGTCGTCGGAGCCGGCGGTCCGGTGTCCGGGCCCTCGCCGTCCGCCAGGCCCGTGTCGGCCAGACCCGTCTCCACGCTGCCGTCGACGAACCCGCCCTCGGGGCCCCCGCCGCCGTCCTGGTGCGTGCCGCTGTCGCCGTTGCCGGTGAAGCCCTCCCCGCCCTCGGCGCTCAGGGACCCGCAGGCGACCGGCCCCGCGATCGCGCACGCCACCACGGCGCACGCGGCACACCTCCGCATCGAAGCACTCCAAGAAAGCATGCCCTCATCGTAGCTGCCGGCCGATTCGGGCGCACGGAGGCGCCGCGCGCTTGCGGCAGGCGCCCCCAGCGAGCATGCTCCCACGTCGGAGAGGATCGCCCCGGTGCTCGAGCCCAGCGCGGGCATGATGGTGACGTCGAACGTGCGGCTCCTTCGCCCGCTGGGCGAGGGCGGCATGGGCGCCGTCTGGGTGGCCGAGCACCAGTCGCTGCGCACCGAGGTCGTCGTGAAGTTCCTCGCGCGCGACCTCGCCGGGAGCGCCGAGGCCATCGCGCGCTTCTCGCGGGAGGCCGCCGCCGCCTCGCAGGTGAAGAGCCCCCACGTCGTGCAGATGCTCGATCACGGCGTGCTCCCGGGCGGCGAGCCGTACATCGTCATGGAGCTCCTCGAGGGGCGCGATCTCGAGCGGCAGATCCGCGAGCGGGGTCGCCTCGGCGCGGCCGAGGTCGTGGCCGTCGTCGCGCAGCTCGCGCGCGCGCTCGGAAAGGCGCACGAGCGCGGGATCGTCCACCGCGACATCAAGCCGAGCAACGTGTTCCTGTGCGATGCGGGCGGCGGGGAGCTCTTCGTGAAGCTCCTCGACTTCGGCATCGCCAAGGGGCCCGAGGTCGGCATCGTGGGCAGCACGACGCGCACGGGCTCGTTCATCGGGTCGCCCTATTACATGTCCCCCGAACAGGTGGTCGGCGCGAAGGCGATCGACTTCCGCACCGACCTGTGGTCCCTCGGGGTCGTGGCGTTCGAGGCGCTCACCGGGAAGAAGCCGTTCTACGCGGAGACTGTGGGTGCGCTCGCGCTCAAGATCCACCGCGACCCGATCCCGCTCCCGTCCGACGCGTGTGGCGACCTTCCCGAGGCGGTCGACGCATGGTTCGTGCGAGCGTGCGCCCGCGAGCCCGAGGCGCGCTACGCGTCCGCGAAGGACCTGGCCGAGTCGTTCGCGCGGGCGGCGACCGGCGAGAGCCTCGCGCGGGGCGCGCGCGTCGACGACGTCCTCACGCCGCGAAGCCGCCTGGGCCTCGACGCCACCCAGCCCACGTCCCTGGCCTCTCCCGCCGCGTCGACCGGCTCGGGCATCGACGCGCGGTCCGAGACGGGCGCCGGCGTGGGCCTCGTCGCGAGCGATCGCGCGGCGGCCCCGCGCGGCAAGTGGCTCCTCGTCGGCGCCGTGGGCCTGGTCGCGGTGGGAGTGGGCTTCGTCGTGCCGCGCATGAGGACGAAGGCGCCCGAGCCATCGGCGATGGCCGCGCCCGCGACGGCCTCGGCGCCAGAGCCCACGGCCATCCCCACGCTCCCGCTCTCCCTGGCTCTCGCGCCCGCGCCCACGCCCACGCGCATGCCCACGCCCGCGCCCGCGCCCGCGCCCACGCGCATGCCCACGCCCGCGCCCGCGCCCGCGCCCACGCCCACGCCCACGCCCGCGCCCGCGCCCGCCCCCACGCCCGCGCACTCGCTCGCCCCCACGCCCCTCGTCTCAGCCGCTCCTCCTCCTCCTTCTCCCCCCTCTTCTTCTCCTCCTCTTCCTTCGGCGGCCCCGTCCTCCTCTCCGGCGCCCGCCCCCACCGTCGCGCGTCTTCCGCGCGGCAGCGACGATGACATCAAGTAGCCCGCGCGCCGTTCGCGCCGTCCGCCCACGCCGCCTTCACCGTCTCGCGGCCGCTCTCGTCGTCGCGTCCGGGCTCGCGGCGTCCGCGCTCTCCGCGCCGTCGGTCGCGCGCGCCCAGCCGCGGTCGCCCACCGCCGAGGAGCTCGAGACGGCGCGCACGCTCTACAAGGAGGGCAAGGAGCTCCGCGCGCGCGGCGATCTGCGCGGCGCGCTCGAGAAGCTCCAGGCCGCGCACGCGCTCGGGAACACGCCCGTCACCGGCATCGAGCTCGCGCGGACGTACGCGATGGTCGGGCAGATCGCCGAGGCACGCGAGGTCTGTCTCTACGTCGCGCGCCTCCCGGTCGCGCCCGACGAGACCGAGAAGTCGGCCGACGCGCGCGCCGATGCCGCGAAGCTCGCCGAGGAGCTCCGGCCGCGCATCCCGACGCTCGCGGTGAAGCCGCTCGGCGCAGGGCCGGGCGAGGTCGCGCACCTCTCCATCGACGGCGTGGCCATCCCCGAGGCGGCGGTCGGCGAGCCGCAGAAGGTGGACCCGGGCAAGCACGTCGTCGAGGTGCGCGTCGGCGAAGGGGCGCGCGCGCGCACGGCGCGGCAGGAGGCGACCGTCGCCGAGGGCCAGAGCGCGGAGCTCGTCGTGCCGGTGGCGCCTCCGCCGTCGACGGAGCACGCCGCGGCCGCGCCCTCCGGCGGGGCCGGGACGGCCCTCGTGCGTGCGGGCTTCGCGACGGCCATCGCGGGCGGCGCCATCGGCATCCTCACGGGCGCGACGGCCTGGAACAAGAAGAACCAGCTCGGCACCGAGTGCAACCAGTCCAAGGAGTGCGACGCGACGCACGGCGCGCAGGACCTCGACACGGCGCGCACCTGGGGCAACGTCTCGACGGTCGCGTTCTCGGTCGGCGCGGCAGGCCTCGTCGTCGGGGTCGTCGGGCTCTTCGTGAGCAAGGGCGAGAGCGCGAAGGGCGAGGGCGACCGGCACGAGGAGGCAGGGCTGGCCCCGTGGTTCGGCGCGGGCACGGCGGGCGTTCATGGGCGCTTCTAGGCGAGCACCGGCGCGGGCGCGAAGGCGCGGCCTCGCGTGGACGGCGGCCGTGGCCGCGCTGGCGTGCGGGCTGACCCTCGTGGCGTGCGACACGCTCCTCGGGCTCGACCAGTTCCACGACGTCGCATGCGCGGCGAGCTGCCCCGATGCGAGCGACAGCAGCTCGGGGATCGTGTTCGGGTACGACGCGGGCCCCGACGTCGACGCGGCCGCCCGCGACGCGATGCCGGACGTCGCCGACGCGGACGCGGGCGACGCCGCGGACGGCGGGGACGCGCCGCTCGACGACGGGCCCCTCGACGTGGCGGCGCCCGATGCGTGGCCCGTGCCCACGGGGAACGAGACGTGGGCCCACTGGCCGATGCCCAACCCCGACGCGGCGCTCGGCCCGGACGGCGAGCCTCCGCCGCCGAACCTCATGGCGTACGACGCCGGCGCCGACGCGAGCGCCGACGGCGGGAGCCCGGCCGCGGTCGACACCGTGACGGGGCTCGCGTGGGTGCGCGCGAGCTGGCCCGCTTCGACCTACGACGCTGCGTGGCTCGCATGCACGGCGCATTCCCTGCCGTCCTCGCCGGTCGGCGCATCGTGGCGTGTCCCGACGCGCATCGAGCTCGTCTCGCTCATCGACTCCACGCGCCAGCCCACCATCGATCCGGTCGTCTTCGCGGGCGCGCAGAACGCGAAGTACTGGACCTCGTCGTCCGTCCCTGGCGACGGCGGCCCGTCGGGCTGGTGGACCGTCGACTTCTCGTCGGGGCTCGTGTCGATCGTCCCGACCGGCGCGCCCTCGCCGACCTACGTGCTCTGCGTGAGCGGGGGCGCCCAGTGAAAGCAGGCGCGTTCCGTCTCGCCGGCGCGGCCGCCGTGGCCCTCGCGTCGGTGACGCTCGCTCGTGCCGACGCCCCCGGCACGCAGTACGGCTACTTCAACTCCTCGGCGCAGGTCATCCAGGACAACTTCACGAAGCTCCTCTGGGAGCGCTACCCGCCGGCCGGTACGGTGACCTTCGACGACGCGCTCGCGCGCTGCGCGACGCTCTCCATCGGCGGCGTAGGCGGCACCTGGCGCCTGCCCACGTACAAGGAGCTCCTCACGATCGTCGACGAGGCGCCCCACACCGAATACGACGACGGCGCGCTCGTCTCGAAGGCCATCGACCCGAACGCGTTCCCGGGCACGCAGGTGACCCCGGCCGACTGGTGGACCTCGTCTCCCGCCGCGGGCGCTGCGGGCGCCTCCGTGTACGCGATCAACTTCTCGACGGGCTTGGCCTTCGAGTACGACGTCACGACCCTCGGCTACGCGCGCTGCGTCCAGTACGTCGGCCCCTGATCCCGCGCCGTCCTCGTGCGCGACGCGGGCCCGCGCTCGGAGCCGCGACGCTCACAGCGGGCCGAGCGCGGCTCCGGGTACCTCGTCCTTCTCGATGAGCGCGCGCTGCGCGTCGCTGAAGGGCGGCCCGAGGAGGTCTGCGGTCTGCTGGCGCGAACGGAAGAGGTTCACGATGAAGTTCATCCTGTCGTCGAGCCTGCGCCAGTCGACCGACGCGCTCCCCTGGTCGGTCACGCCGCGCGCCCGGTCGTACTGCTTGATGAGCGCCACGAGGGCGTCCGGATCGGACAGGTCGACCAGCGGCGGCGGGAAGAACGAGTCGGCGTCCGCGAGCTTCGGGATGTCCTGCCCGAGCGCGAGCTTCGCGCCGCCGGGGAGGGCGAGCGTCATCATCGTGCGCGTCGCGACGCGCTCCCAGAGGACCCGTACGACGCGGACGAGGTCCGCGAAGGGCGCCTCGATGACGTCGACGACCTTCTGGAGGAGGCCCTGGCCCCCGCCGAGGTTCGCGTGCAGGTGCTTGCGGAGGATGTCGTCGATGGGCGCGTCCATGGCCTGCTGGATCTGCGGCTGGAGGCGCGTCTGCTCGTGGAGGCCGATCTGGCAGTTGCCGAGCAGGATGAGCCGCGCCTTCGCGACGTCGCCCTTCGCGAGGATGGCCTCGTGGTACGCGGTGAACGCGCTCCGCAGCATGCTCTGGCCACCCTCGGCGGTGGGCCGCGGGTCGAGCGGCTCGAGGAAGGCGGCGAGCATCTGCGGCGTCGGCGGCGAGGCGGCCTGCATGGCCTGGACGAAGCGCGCGAACTGGGGCGCGAGCTCGGCGAAGACCTCGAGGTTGCCGGCGGCGATGCTGTCGCTGACGGTGGCGAGCGTCTCGCGGATGGGGGCGAGGAGGAACGCGGCCCCGAGGGAGGCGCCCGGCACGAGGTCGCGCGCGAGCGACTCGATCCTGCCGAGGTGAGGCGAGACGCCGTCGCCGGCGCCGTTCACGAGATCGACGACGAAGGGCGGCACCTCCTCGTTGCGGATGCTCTGCCCGGCGGTCTTCGACGCCCACGTCGCGAAGGTCGACCAGTTCACGTCGGGCCCGCCGATCGTCCCGGCCAGGGCGCGCGAGAGGTCGTGGTAGCGCTGCGTGATGTAGAGGTTCCGCAGCACGGGCTGCCCGAGGGCCGAAATCCTCGCGATGTCCGACGGTAGCGCCATGATCGTTCCTCCCCGGTCTCGTTGTTCAGGGCCGCCCCCGGATGGTACCGTCTTCGCGGCGCGTATGGACGAGTCAGCTGCACCCGGCCCCCCGACCGTCTCGTCCCCGACGACCTCCGCCGCCGCCAAGTCCCTCCTGCGCGTCGGCGAGATCGTCGCCGGGCGCTTCGAGATCGTCGCGCTGGCCGACTGGGGCGGGATGGGCGCGGTCTACCGCGCGCGCGACCGGCACACGGGCAGCGAGGTCGCGCTGAAGCTGCTGCTCGACGAGTCGAGCGAGGAGCGCTTCGCGCGCGAGGCGCGCGTCCTGGCGGACCTCGACCACCCCGGGATCGTCAAGTACGTGGCCCATGGACGGAGCGAGGCGGGCCTCGCGTTCCTCGCGATGGAGTGGCTCGAGGGGCAGGACCTGCGCGGCAAGCTCGCGGCGGGCCCGCTCTCGCTGCGCGACGCGCTCGCCCTCGTGCGGGGGGCGGCCGAGGCGCTCGCCGTCGCCCACGCGCGCGGCATCGTGCACCGCGACGTGAACCCGCGGAACCTCTTCCTCGCGGGCGGCGAGCCCCACGGCGTGAAGGTGCTCGACTTCGGCATCGCGCGCCCGCTCCGCGCGACCTTCGGGATGACGATGCCCGGGATGTACCTCGGGACGCCCGGGTACATGGCCCCCGAGCAGGCGCGCGGCAACGAGGAGATCGACGCGCGCGCCGACGTCTTCGCGCTCGGGTGCGTCCTCTACGAGTGCCTCACGGGGGTGGCCGCGTTCTCCGCGGACAACCTGATGGCGCTCCTCGGCAAGGTCCTCTTCGAGGAGGCGCCGCGCCTGCGGTCCCGCGGGGAGTTCCCGTTCGCCGTCGACGATCTCGTCGCGCGCATGCTCGCGAAGGAGGCGCTGCGCCGCCCCGCCGACGCCGGGGCCGTGGTGGCCGCGATCGCCGCGCTCGAGGACGACGTGCGCGCCGACCCGGCGAGCGCGATGCCCGTCTCCGAGGCGGCGCCGCGGTCGCTCACCGACGTCGAGCAGCGGCTCGTCTGCGTCGTCATGGCCGGCGCGGACCCGGAGGCTCCTCCGCCGCCGCGCGACGGCGGCACGCTGGCCTCCGCGGGCACCGACTCCGCGCGGCAGTCGTCGCCCATCGCGCGCTTCGGGGCGAGGGTCGAGCGGCTCGCCGACGGAACGCTCGTCGCGACCCTCGTCGGCGCCGGCGACGCGACCGACCACGCCGCCCAGGCGGCCCGCTTCGCCCTCGCCCTCCGCGAGATGATGCCCGACGCGCCGATCGCCCTCGCCACCGGCCGCGGCGTCGTCACGGGCAAGTACCCGGTCGGGGAGGTGCTCGATCGCGCGTCGCGGCTGCTCCTCGAGATGCCGCGGCACGCCGGTCCGCGCACGGCCCCGGTGAGGCTCGACGACGTGACGGCGGGCCTGCTCGACCTGCGCTTCGACGTCGCGGACGGGGGCGCCGGCGCGGAGCTCCGCGGGGCGCGCGAGTCGCACGACGTGGCGCGCTCGGTGATGGGCCGGCCGACGACGTGCGTCGGGCGCGAGCGCGATCTCCGGACGCTCGACGCGACCTTCGACGAGTGCGTCGACGAGTCTGCGGCGCGCGTCGTCCTCGTCACGGGCGCCGCCGGGATGGGCAAGACGCGGCTGCGGCGCGAGTTCCTGCGGAGGGTTCGCCGGCGCACCGACGACGTCGACGTCCTCGTCGGGCGCGCCGACCCGATGAGCGCCGGCGCCCCCTTCGCGATGATCGCGCAGACCGTCACGGGCGCGGCGGGCATCGCCGACGGCGAGCCGCTCGCCGCGCGCCGGCAGAAGCTCGCGTCGCGGGTCGGGCGGCACCTCGCGGAGTCGGACCGCGCGCGCGTGGTCGAGTTCCTCGGGGAGCTGGTCGGCGCGCCCTTCCCGGAGGAGGAGAGCCTCCAGCTCCGCGCGGCGCGGCAGGACCCCGTCCTGCGCGGCGACCAGATGCGGCGCGCCTACGAGGACTGGATCCGCGCCGAGTGCGCGCGCCACCCCGTGGTGCTCGTCCTCGAGGACCTGCACTGGGGGGATCTCCCCACCGTGAAGGTCGTCGACGCGCTGCTGCGCAACCTCGCGGCGTCGCCGCTCATGGTGCTCGCGTCGTCGCGGCCCGAGGTGCACGAGCTCTTCCCGGGGACGTGGTCGCAGCGGGGGGTCGTCGAGCTCCGCCTCTCCGAGCTCACGCCGAAGGCCGCCGAGAAGCTCGTGCGCGAGGTGCTCGGCGAGGGCGTCGCCGAGCCCACGGTCCGGCGCATCGTCGAGGCGGCGGGCGGGAACCCCTTCTGCCTCGAGGAGCTCGTCCGCGCCGAGGCCGAGGGCAAGGGCGCGGCTCCTCCCGGCTCGGTCCTCGCGGTCGTCAGCGCGCGCATCGACCGCCTCGACGCGGGGGCGCGGCGCGTCCTTCGCGCGGCGAGCGTCTTCGGGCAGCAGTTCTGGCGGGGCGCGGTCGTCTCGCTCGTCGGGGCGCAGCGCGCGGCCGAGACGGGCCGCTGGCTCGACCACCTGGCCGAGCGCGAGGTCGTCGTGAAGCGCGGCCGCGGCAAGTTCCCCGGCGAGGACGAGTACGCGTTCCGCCACGCGCTCGTCCGCGAGGCCGCCTACGAGATGCTCGTCGGCGAGGACCGCGTGCTCGGGCACCGCCTCGCCGCGTCGTGGCTCGAGGAGGCCGGCGAGCGCGACGCGCTCACCCTCGCCGAGCACTTCGACCGCGGGCGCTCCCCCGACCGCGCCATCACGTGGTACCAGCGCGCCGCGGAGCACGCGCTCCAGGGGAACGACCTAGACGCGGCCATCGCGCGGAGCGAGCGCGCCGTGGGCCTGGGCGCCGAGGGGGCGGAGCTCGTCGCGCTGCGGCGGGTGCAAGCCGAGGCGTACAAGTGGCGAGGTGCGAACGCCGACGCGCTCGAAGCGGCGCGAAAGGCGATGGCCGCGGCGGAGCGAGGCGGCGAGGCGTGGTGCTCGGCGGCGGGCGAGGTCGTCGCGGCGAGCGGAAAGCTCGGCGATCGCGCGGCGCTCGCGCAGATCGCCGAGGACCTCCTCACGCTGCCCGCCGGCGTGGGCCGGAACGCGCAGACCGTCGCGATCGCGCGGGCGACGACGCAGCTCGCCCTGGGCGGCCCGCCGGAGCTCGTCGAGAAGCTCCTCGCGCGCCTCGGTTCGGGCGTCGGCACGACGAGCGACCCTGCCATCGCAGGGTGGGTGCTCGAGGCGCGCGCGGTCGCCGCCGGCTCCGCGGGCGATCCCGGCGCGCGCGTGCGGCTCGCCGACGCGGCGGCGGAGAGCTTCGAGGCGGCGGGCGATCTCCGCAACGCGTGCCTCCAGCGGGTGAGCGTCGGCTACGCCTACAACGAGATCGGCGCGTACGAGGACGCCGAGCGAGCGCTCCGCGGCGCGATCGCCGTGGCCGAGCGGCTCGGGCTCGACAACGCGGTCGGGACGGCGAGCGCGCAGCTCGGGCGGACGCTCAGCCGGCAGGGCCGGCTCGAGGAGGGGAGGCAGGCCCTCGATCGCGCCATCGTGTCGCTCACCGCGCAGAAGAACGTACGCCTCGCTGCGGTCGCGACGCGGTACCGGGCCTACGTGCGCTCGGAGCTCGGCGACGCCGCGGGCGCCGAGGAAGACGCGCGCGCTGCCGCGCAGGCGCTCGAGGGGGCGAACGCGCTCCTCGGGGACGCGCTCGCGATGCTCGCCGACGCGCAGGGCGCTCGCGGCGCGAACGACGAGGCGCTCGCGACGGCGAAGCGCGCGATGGCCGCGCTCGACGCGGCCGGCAAGACGGCGACCGGCGAGGCGGCCATCCGGCTCGCCCACGTGCGCGCCCTCGCGGCGAGCGGCGACGCGCCGGGGGCGAAGGCCGCGCTCGAGGTTGCGCGCGAGCGCGTGACGGCGCGGGCGAAGACGATCCACGACGCGGGGCTCCGCCGCGCGTTCCTCGAGGACGTCGTCGAGAACGCGCGGACCATGTCGCTCGCGCTCCCCTGATCGACCGCGGGCGCGCTCAGAAGGGGCTGCCGCGGCCGTCGCCCTCGGCGAGCGCGCGCAGGCCGCCGCACGCTTCCGGGCCGAGGTCCGCGCGCTCGTGCGGATCACCCTCGACGTCGAAGCAGTGCCACCGCACGTCGTTCTGCGTCGCGACGAGCTTGTGCGTCCCCTGCATGGCGCCCCAGTTCTTGAAGGCGCACGCGAAGATCGACGAGCAGTTCGTCAGCACCACCGCCGCACCGGGGCTTCCTCCTCGCAGGAGGCTCTCGCCGGGCATCGCGGCGCGCAGCGGCGCGAGCTCGGGAGCGCCCCACACGCCGAGGAGATCGAGCACCGTGGGCAGGACGTCGAGCTCCGTGAGCGGCGCGTCCTGGAGCGACCGCAGCGAGGCCTCGGCGTCCGCGCCGAGCGACCCGGGCGGCGCGTCGATCCAGAAGGGCACGCGCACCTCCTCGTCGTAGACGCCCCAGGTGTGCCCGATGGCGCCGCGCTCGCGGATCTGTTCGCCGTGGTCGCTCACGAAGACGATCGCCACCGAGTCGCCCCCGGGCGCCGCGCGCACGCCGCGGACGAGGCGCGCGACGAGGGCGTCCTGCCGGCGGATGGCGTCGTCGTACCGGTTGTGCACCTCGGGCGCGTCGCCCGCGCCGAACGCCTGCGCCTGCGGCTGGAACGGCGCGTCCGCGTCGTCGATGACGTACGGGAAGTGCGTGTTCGACAGGTGCACGACGCCCGCGAACGGCTGGTTCATCGCGGGGAGCTCGCGCAGCACGACGTCGACGAGCTTGCCGTCGTCCGCGCCGACCTCGTACGTCGGGTCCGGATCGAGGTCGGTCGCGCTCACCCAGCGGTGGAAGGGGACGCCCTCGAGCCACGTGCCCGAGTTCGCGAAGAACATGTTCTGCGACGTCCAGTAGGCCGTGTCGAAGCCGGCGGCGTGCGCGTACTCCCAGAGGAGCGGCGCGCTGTGGAGGGCCTCGCGCGAGGCGGTCGGCGCGAGGCCGCTCCAGAGAACCGCGAGCGAGACGGCCGTCGTCGAATCGAGCGCGCGCATCTGCGAGAAGCCGAAGCGGCCGGGGAGGAGCGCGTTCGTGTACGGCGTCGTCGGGCAGTCGCCGGTGGGGACGCTGCACGCGTCGGCGGCGCGAACGCTCTCGGTGACGACGAGGAGGACGCTCCGCCGCGGGCGCGGCGGCGCGAACGCAGGGACGGGCAGGGGGGTGCGGGGCCCGGGGTGTGCGCGCAGGACGGAGTCGTCGCGCGTCCAGCGTGCCGAGGCGAGCCGGCCGAGCGACGCGAGGTAGAGGACGTCGGGCGACGCAGCCTGCTCGCCTCCGCCGTGCACCTCGACCGCGAAGACGGCGACGAGGAGCGCAGCGAGGCCTACGTCGAGCGCCCGGCGCGCCTGCCGCGGCGCGACGGGAAGCACGCGCGCGACGGCCCACGGCAGGCACGCCGCCGCGACGATGGGCGGCAGGATTGCACGGAGGAAGCTCGCGCGGTCGACCCAGAGCTGCTGGCCGATGCTCGGCATCATCGACGTACCGACGAGGACCGCGCGCGGGTTCATGTACGCGTGGTACCGGCCGAAGAAGTACGCCTGCGCGCCGACGGCCATCGCGGCGCACACGACGAGGAGGAAGCGCGCGGCCCATCCGCGGCGGACGGCCGCGGCCTGGAGGAGCGCCCCCCAGAGGACGGCGGAGAGCAGGAGCGTGGCCGCGTACGACGCGACCGTCGCGCGGGGCCACGCGGCGATCTGCTCGTGGCGCGCCGAGACGTCGAGCGCCGCGAGGAGGATGCCGGGCACGGCGAGCAGCCCGAGCGCCCGCGCGCGTCGCGGGAGGACGACCCCGGCGGATGCAGCCGCCGGGACCGCGCCGCCGTCCGCTCGTGACACCATCGTCACCAGGAAGTAACGCGCGCCGGCCCGCGAGCGCAAGACGCGATACCCTGCCTCCGATGGGGAGCGCGCGGTGACCGCGGTGAGCGAGCCCGAACGGCGCGCCGAGCGCCGCATCGGATCGACCGTCGGCAAGTACCGCCTCGAGCGCGTCCTGGGCGTCGGCGGGATGGCCAGCGTCTACCTCGCCGTCCACCGCAACGGCCACCGCGTGGCCGTCAAGATGCTCCACCCCGACGTCTCGGCCGACCCCGATCTCCGCGCGCGCTTCGTCCGCGAGGGCTACGCCGCGAACGCCATCGACCACCGCGGCGTCGTCCGCGTCCTCGACGACGACGAGACCGAGGACGGGAGCGCGTTTCTCGTCATGGAGCTCCTCGAGGGCGAGACGCTCGCCGAGCGCGCGCGCAAGACGGGCGGCGTCGTCCCCGTGCGTGAGGCCCTCGAGCTCGGCCACCAGCTCCTCGACGTCCTCGCCGTCGCCCACGCGAAGGGGATCGTCCACCGCGACATCAAGCCGGACAACCTCTTCGTCACGCGCGAGGGCGTCCTCAAGGTGCTCGACTTCGGGATCGCGCGCGTGCGCCTCGCGTCGACCACCGGCTCCGAGCCGACGCACACCGGGCGCGCGATGGGTACGCCGGCGTTCATGGCGCCCGAGCAGGCCATCGGGCGCGCCCGCGACGTCGACGAGCGGACGGACGTCTACGCCTGCGGCGCGACGCTCTTCAGCCTCCTCGGCGGAAAGCTCGTCCACGCGGCCGAGTCGGCGCAGGAGCTCGTCGTCCTCGCCGCCACGCGCCCGGCGCGATCGCTCGCGACCGTCGCGCCGTCGCTCCCTGCGGAGGTCGTCGCCGTCGTCGACAAGGCGCTCGCCTTCGAGCGCGACGACCGCTGGCCCAGCGCGGCCGCGATGCGCGACGCGATCGCCGCCGTCGCCGAGAAGCTCTTCGGCGAGGCGCCGGTCCCCGCGACGGCCGTCCCCACGCGCAGCTCGCGCGTCGACTTCGAGTCCGCCCCCACGATGGACGCGCGCGATGCCCGCGGCCTCGGTGCGTCTCTCGCGTCGGGAGCCCCCGCGTCGACGCCCGCTGCCGTCACCGTTCCGCGCACCCGCCCACGGCGCTGGGTCGCCGGCGTCGTCGTCCTCGCGGCGGCCGCCCTCGCGTGGGCTGCCTGGCCCGCGCACCGCGACGAGACCCCCCACGCGCCCGTCCCGAGCGCCGGCGTTCCCGTCGCCGTCGTCCCCTCCTGCACGAACGCCTCCTGCGCCGAAGGCGGCCGCCTCGCCGTCTGCCGCCACGGCGCGTGCGTCCCGCTCGAGACCGCCGACTGCACGGTGGTCGGGCGCCCCGACGACGTCGCAGCCGACGCGACGCTCTGGGTCGGGACCATGTTTCCGCGCAAGGGACCCATGGCGGCCGCGTTCGTCGAGTCGGGCCGCTCCGTGGAGCTCGCGCGCACCGACTTCCTCGACGTCGCGAGCGGCCTCCCGAGCGCCCGCCCGGGCGCGCCCTCGCGGCCCATCGGCCTGGTCGCGTGCGACGACGCCGCCGACCCGTCGCGCGTGGCGCGCCACCTCGTCGACGAGGTGGGCGTACCCGCGATCCTCGGCTTCGCGCGGAGCAAGGAGGTCGTCGATCTCGCGCAGGCGCTCTTCAACCCGCGCGGCGTCCTCGCCTTCGCCGCGAACACCGCGCCCATGCTGAGCAGCATCCCGACGCCGCCCGGCCAGGAGCGCCTCGTCTGGCGCGTCACCTACAGCGGGCCGATGTTCGCGGCGGCGGCGGCCGGGCTGGTCGAGTCGATCGAGAGGCAGCTCCGCGCGTCGCACGTCCTCGCGCCGGGCGAGCCGATGCGCGTCCTCTTCGCGCGCGTCGAGAACACCGCCGGCATCGGGATGCTCGACGCCGTCGTGTCGGGACTGCGCTTCAACGGCAAGACCGTCGCCGAGAACGGCGAGACGTTCCGCGACGTCGTCGTGCCGGACCTCAACGACGCCGGCGGCGATCGGGGCGAGCACCGGGTCGCGCAGGCGGTGCTCTCGTTCCGGCCGCACGTCGTCCTCGACACGGTCGCCGGCGACGCGCTCGTCCCTCTCGTCGAGGGCGGCTGGCCGAAGGGGGAGCGCTTTCGCCCGCGCTACGTCGAGCAAGGCGCGCTCAGCGAGCCGAGCTACACCGCGGCGCTCGCCGCCGACCCCGGCCTCGCGCGGCGCCTCTTCGGCCTCGACGTCACCACCGACGCGCCGGCCGTGGCCAAGTTCGTCCTCCGGCACAACGAGGTCCTCGACCCGAAGGTCACCGCGTTCGACGCCGACAGCGCGCCCTACGACGCCTTCTACGCGCTCGCGTACCTCGTCGTCGCGCTCGGCGACGCGCCCGTCGACGGCGCGAGCCTCGCGCGCGCCATCCCGCGCCTCCAGGGCGGCGCGCCCATCGACGTCGGCCCGGCCGGCATCTACCCGGCGGTCGCGGCGCTCGGCCGCGGCGAGAACATCGCGCTCCGCGGGACCACGACCGCGCTCGACTTCGACCGCACGACCGGCGACCCGAGCGTCCGCTTCGCCGCCTTCTGCTTCCGCCCCGACGCCGCCGGCAAGCTCGCCATCGCCCCCTCGGGCTTCACCTTCGACACGCGCACCGGCCAGGCCGTGGGCGAGCTCCACTGCCCCTGATTGCTCGGGGAATCGCTGCTACTTGCATTCATGCGCATACGTGTATAGATAAGACGCGTGGCCGTCGCCGACGCCCCCTCCTCCCAGCGCTGGGAGCTCTACCGCGTGCTCTCCGAGCCTGCGCGCCTGCGCCTCCTCGCGCTCGCCGCCGACGACGAGCTGACCATCGGCGAGCTCGCGGAGCTCCTCGGCGAGAGCCAGCCGAACGTGTCGCGCCACGCGGCTGCTCTCCGCCAGGCGGCCCTCCTCCGCGACCGGCGCGAGGGCACGCGCACGCTCGTCCGCGTGGCCCCCGAGGTCGCGTCCGACCCCGTCGTCGCCGACGCGCTCGCGAGCGGCAAGGCCCTCTGCGAGAAGGACGGCAGCCTCGCCCGCGTCGCGCGCGTCCTCGAGGCGCGCGAGGCCGCGGCGCACGAGTTCTTCGCGCGTCCGGGAAAGGCCCGCGTCGACGCGCCCCCCGCCGAGATGGGCGCCTACCTCGCGGCCGTCGCGCTCCTGCTCGATCGCCGCGGCCTCGCGCTCGACGTCGGGACGGGCGACGGGCGCCTGCTCGAGGTGCTCGCCCCCGTCTTCGAGCGCGTCGTCGCCGTCGATCGCGCCGAGGCGCAGCTCGCCCGGGCGCGCGAGCGCGTCGCGTCCCGCGGCTTCGCCAACGTCACGCTCGTCCAGGGTGAGCTCGACTCGAAGGAGCTCCGCCGCGCCGTCGGCAGCGGGGCCGACGCCGTCTTCGCCTCGCGCGTCCTCCACCACGCGCCCCAGCCCGCGAAGGTCGTCGCGCAGCTCGCGGCGCTCTGCGCGCCCGGCGGGTCGCTCGTCGTCATCGACTACGCGCACCACGACGACGAATCGATGCGCGAGCAGGCCGACGCGTGGCTCGGCTTCGAGCCGGCGGAGCTCCGCCGCTTCGCGCGCGCCGCGTCCCTCGAGGACACGCGCGTCGCCAAGATTCCGGCGCCGTTCTGCGGCGACGGTCCCGACAGGCACCTGCCGTGGCAGGTGATGGTCGCAACGAGAAAGAGAAAGGCAGCGTCCGATGGGTGAGAACTACAAGGTGAAGGACATGGGCCTCGCGGACTGGGGCCGCAAGGAGATCACGATCGCCGAGAGCGAGATGCCCGGGCTCATGGCGCTCCGCAAGGAGTACGGCCAGCAGAAGCCCCTCAAGGGCGCGCGCATCGGCGGCTGCCTCCACATGACCATCCAGACCGCGGTGCTCATCGAGACCCTCACGGAGCTCGGCGCCGACGTCACCTGGACGAGCTGCAACATCTTCTCGACGCAGGACCACGCCGCCGCCGCCATCGCGAAGACGGGCGTCCCCGTGTTCGCGTGGAAGGGCGAGACCGAGAAGGAGTACTACGAGTGCATCACGGCCCAGCTGACGGCGTTCGCCGGCGGCAAGACGCCGAACATGATCCTCGACGACGGCGGCGACCTCACGCAGGTCGTCCACGACAGCCACCCCGAGCTCTTCAAGGGCCCCGAGGGCATCCGCGGCATCACCGAGGAGACGACGACGGGCGTCCACCGCCTCTACGAGATGGCGAAGAAGGGCACGCTCATGGTCCCGGCCATGAACGTCAACGACAGCGTCACCAAGTCGAAGTTCGACAACCTCTACGGCTGCCGCGAGTCGCTCGGCGACGGCCTGAAGCGCGCGACGGGCGTCATGTTCGCGGGCAAGCTCGCCGTCGTCTGCGGCTACGGCGACGTCGGCAAGGGCTGCGCGCAGTCGCTCCGCGGCCTCGGCGCGCGCGTCGTCATCACCGAGATCGACCCCATCTGCGCGCTCCAGGCGGCGATGGAGGGCTACCAGGTCACGACGCTCGAGGAGGTCGCCTCCCTCGGCGACATCTTCGTGACCGCGACCGGCTGCGACAAGGTCGTCCGCCCCGAGCACATGCGCGCGATGAAGGACCAGGCCATCCTCTGCAACATCGGCCACTTCGACTGCGAGATCGACGTCGCCTGGCTCGAGAAGAACCCGGAGATCAAGGAGGTCAACATCAAGCCCCAGGTCGACCAGTTCGTCTTCCCGGACGGCAAGCACCTCACGCTCCTCGCGCGCGGTCGGCTCGTGAACCTCGGCTGCGCGAACGGGCACCCCTCGTTCGTCATGTCGTCGAGCTTCTCGAACCAGGTCATCGCGCAGATCGAGCTCTGGCAGAACCACGGCAAGTACGGCAAGCAGGTCTACGTCCTGCCGAAGAAGCTCGACGAGAAGGTCGCCGCGCTCCACCTCGGCAAGCTCGGCGTGAAGCTCACCAAGCTCTCGAAGGAGCAGGCCGACTACCTCAACCTGCCCGTCGAGGGCCCGTTCAAGCCCGACCACTACCGCTACTGAGCCTCCCGCGGCGAGGGGAGAGCGTGTTTGCACTTCGGCCGACGGGGTTCCTCGTCGGCCGAAGGCGTTCTTGCTTTGGGGGAACCCGCGGCGGCAAAGCTAGCCGAGGAGCTGGAGAGGGACGGCGGCGCACATGGCCGACTCCAACCCATCATCAACGTAGATGCGGCTCATGGCGTAACGAGCCACATGTGCGAAGCCTTCCTTCCCATGTCCGGGAGGTTCACCACGTGGACGCCGAGTGAGCGCCGGCGACTCTTAGATAAGAGCGGACATAAGTCCTGGACAGACGCGAGGGATCGTTACGCAGGACATAGTTTGTCGTGGCCCGCGAACAACCCTGGGGTGCGATTGAACGAAGTCGAGCCAGCAAGCGTGAGGATCGCTTATGTGGGCGTGTATCGCATGAGCCGGCGACGATCTTTTCTCCATGGCCGAGAAGCCGAAGAAGGCCGTTGAGACTTCAATAAGCAGTCGAGCAAAACATATCCCGCCGAGCGTTCGACCTCCGACGCCCGAAGAGGAGGTCCGGCCAAAGGTTCTGCGTCGCGAGACGCCTTCAGATCGCCCTGCGTCTGTTCGGCCATCCTCAGTACCGCCGCCGTCGTCGAGGGACGTCGAGCGAGACATGCGTGCGTTTGTTGCGTACGCACGGACCTGCAAGGACGAGAAGGGCGAAGCGCAAGTCTTTTGCGAGCGTCTCTTCAAGGCGTTCGGTCACCGTGGATACAAGGAGGCGGGAGCCGTTCTTGAGGAACGCGTCAAGATGGAGGACGGGCGTACCAAGTTCGCCGACCTCGTCTGGAAGCCCCGCGTCCTCATCGAGATGAAGAAGCGTGGGGAGAAGCTCGCCCGCCACTACACGCAGGCCCTCCAGTACTGGATGCGGCTCACACCAAACCGCCCGCGGTACGTGGTGCTGTGCAACTTCGACGAGTTCTGGATCTACGACTTCAGCACGCAGATGGACGAGCCGATGGATCGGCTCACCCTCGATGAGTTCGTAGATCGATACCCCGCGCTCAACTTCCTGTTCCCCGAAGAGCATGAGCCTCTCTTTCGAAACAACAGGGCTGCGGTCACAGACGTGGCAGCGACGAAGATCGGCGGTCTGTTCCGCACCCTGGTCGCGCGGGGCGAGCCTCGCGAACGTGCCCAACGCTTCACGCTCCAGTGCGTCGTCGCGATGTTCTCCGAGGACACCGGCCTACTTCCCCGCGGTCTCTTCACGGAGCTCGTGAAAGAGTGTCTCAAGGGGTCTAGCTCGTACGACCTGATCGGGGCTCTCTTCGCGCAGATGAACCGCGAGGAACGTGCTCGCGCCGGACGCCTCAAGCATGTCCGCTACTTCAACGGCGGGATCTTCAAGACGGTGGACCCCATCGATCTAAAGGGCGACGAGCTGGCCGTGCTCGACGATGCCTGCCAGGAGAAGTGGAGCCGGATCAATCCGGCCATCTTCGGCACGCTCTTCCAGGAGAGCATGGAGGGGAAAGAGCGGCACCAGAAGGGGGCGCACTACACCCCCGAAACTGAGATCATGCGGGTAGTCCTTCCGACGATTGTCCAGCCTTGGCAATCGAGGATCCGCAAGGCGGAGTCCGTGCGAGAACTCCTGGAGATCCGAAGTGCCCTCACAACCTTTCGAGTTCTCGATCCGGCGTGCGGCAGCGGGAACTTTCTCTATGTCGCATACCGCGAGCTGAAGCGCCTGGAGCTGAGCATCATCGAGCGCGTCCACGAAGAGTACAAGGAAGCGGCCCGCCTCAAGATGGGCGCGGCGACCACGATTCAGACCAAGCAATTCTTCGGGATCGACAACGACCGATTTGCTGTGGAGCTTGCGAAGGTCACGCTCGTGCTCGCGAAGAAGCTCGCCTTTGACGAGGCACAGCACGCCTTGAAGGACTCGCGTCTGGGGCTCGACTTCGACGCCCCTCTTCCGCTGGAGAACTTGGATGAGAACGTTACGTTTGACGACGCTCTCTTCTGCAAGTGGCCGCCTACGGACGTGATCATCGGCAATCCGCCCTACCAGTCGAAGAACAAGGCCCAGGGCGAACTCTCGCCAGCATACATGCAGAGGGTTCGCGCTCGGTATCCCGAGGTCCCGGGACACGCCGACTACTGCGTCTACTGGTTCCGTCGCGCCCACGACGAGCTGCCCGATGGCGGGAGGGCGGGTCTGGTCGGCACGAACACGATCCGCCAAAACTACTCGCGCGTCGGGGGCCTGGATCACATCGTCGGGGATGGCGGAACGATTACCGACGCCGTTTCCACCCAGGTCTGGCGTGGGCGCGCTGTGGTCCACGTGTCGATTGCGAACTGGATCAAGGGCAAGGCTAAGGGACCGTTCCGCATCACGCAGCAGCTCGGGGACAACCTCGACAGCCCGTGGAAGGAGGAATGGGTTCCTCGGATCCCGTCGTCCCTCAGCGCGAGCTTTGACGTGGCCTCGGCCCAGCCCCTCACCGTCAACGTTGACTCAGGCGCTTGCTACCAGGGTCTCACTCACGGGCACGAAGACTTCCTGATCGGGCGCGACGAGGCTCGGCTCCTCGTCGCGACACGGAAGGAGAACGCTGAGGTATTGCTGCCGTACCTCAACGGAGACGAGTTGCTCTCTGGTATGACTCCCAAGGACTGGCGCTACGTGATCGACTTTGCTCCGCGCGATCAGGTGGCGGCGCGACGCTACGAAGAGCTGTTCGAGCACGTCGAGAGCCACGTCCTCCCGACCCGCAAGAAGGCGGCTCAGGAGGAGCGAGAGCGCAACGACGAGCTTCACGCCGACAACCCCAAGGCGAAGGGCAATCGCCACCATGAAGGCTTCCTGAAGCGATGGTGGCTCCTTAGTTACCCGCGCGGCGAGCTTGTCGAGAAGCTCTCCACCCTGAGCCAGCGCTACATCGTGTGCGGCCGAGTCACCAAGCGCCCCGTCTTCGAGTTCATCTCGACCAGGATCCGTCCCAACGACATGCTAGCCGTGTTCCCGCTCGAGGACGACTACTCCTTCGGCATCTTTCAGTCCGGCATTCATTGGGCGTGGTTCACGGCCCGATGCTCGACCCTCAAGAGAGAGCCTCGATACACGTCGAATACCGTCTTCGACAGCTTCGCGTGGCCGCAGGAGCCTTCCAAGGCGCAGGTCCTAGCCGTCGCGAAAGCCGCCGTGGAGGTGCGGCGTACACGCACGCGACTCATCAACGAGAACGACCTCTGTTTGCGAACGCTCTACGCCCAGCTCGATCAACCGGGCGAGCATCCCTTGCGCACCGCGAACGAGAAGCTCGATCAGGCGGTGCGAGCCGCGTCCGCATGGGCGCGAAGGAGGACCCTCTCTCGTTCCTCCTCAACCTCAACAAGGAATGCCGCGAGCGGGAAAAGACCAAGCGGCCGGTTCAGGGGCCTGGCTTGCCGAACGTCTGCCCCGCCAAAGACGTCACCACGGACGACTGCTTGAAGCCACCTCCGCTCTAGTTAATTCTCGGGTTCACCACCGGAGAGCATGTGGGTCGTCACTCCAGAAGACGGAGACCTCGAGATCAGCGATCTTGTGCATCACTACGGCGGGGAATGCCGGAACGACTCGAACCAGGAGAACCAGGCTGGTCTGTTGCTGTCGAACGCGGCGCGGGCGTATCGAAGAGCCAAAGGCCAATCGAACCGGCGCAGCCGGACCGCTTCGAGTGCGAACGGCGTTCCGTTAGGGCCTTGGCGGTCGCCGAGCCAGAACCATTCGCTGTCGGGGTGCCAACCGGCCATGCCGATACTCTAGCTCGCGCGTGTGTCTTGCGCTGCAAGGACGGACGCGGGAGGCTCGGCAACATGACGGCCAAGGACCAAGTGGTGGACGAGATCCGCAATGTTCTCAGAGGCGCGTCGGCAGGAAAGGGAGCGGCACCGCACTACGTCACGACCTACCAAGTCATCGCCCGCCTCCCCAAGTCGATGCGCGAGGCGCTGATCGCCGAACACGGAAAGGTGGGCGCGGGGGCCGGCTCCTGGACGTCCGCCGCCACGTACGTCGCGAGCCTGCTCAAGAACATGAGCGGAGTGGAGTACGACTACTTCGACACGCGAGACACCAAGTTTTGCTTGGACGAGAGCGACGAGCCCCGCGCCGGGAACCCGGTCTGCGGCATCTGGAGACTCAAGCGCGAGGCGCCCTCCACCTAGGGGTCACCTGGCCTCAGCCAACATGATCGAGGTAGCGGCCGTCGATATCCGCTCTACGGTGAACGAGGCGCCCTTCCTTCCTGTCACCCGCACGACCAGACGGATCTGTGTGGTGCCGGGATCGTGGATGAGGAGCACGTCCCCGACGTTCAGCGTGGTTTGCACATCCACGTCATAGACAGACCCGTCGTCAACGTCTTCGATCTCGACCTGGGGCATGGGTCCGAACTTACGCCAGACGCAGCCGTACCAGGGCGAGTTCTTCGAGGTCGGGAGCGGGCCTCACGCTCGCGGCCTGAGCCGTCAACTGTGGGCGCGCAGCGGCTCAAGCGGAGTCCCTGTGTCGCCCCGGTCGCCGGTGCCTCGTCGGCAACCGGGCGGGTCCCCCTGTCGCGAGAGCGCGCACCGGTCACTGGCTAGCCGCGTCGGCCGTCGACGCGCGCCTCGGTGAGCTGCACCGGCAGCAGCGCCATCCCCCCACCCTTGGCCGCGGACGCCCCGAAGCCGAGCGACCAGCCCGCGACTGCGTGCGAACCGCTCCGGCCCCAGGCCGCTCTTCCTCCACGCGTCTAGAACGCTGGTGCTTCGACCTCTGCCCACTGTCCGTGTGCCATCGCCCATCGACGATGGCGGCGTGCTCGCGGGATCACGACGTCCATCACCGGCCATCACCGGTCGGCCGGACGGTTACAGTCAGTCCTCGTCGTCGCGCGCGCACACGCGAAGCCGTTAATAGAACTAAAATTAGTCTTGCTGCCCCTGTCGCACCCGATTACGGACCAAGGCGCGACGCTCCAGACAGTACCCGGGGCCTCCATGGTCCGAGCCGGCGTAACGTCCCGCAGCGCTGGACGGTTCGGCGTCTGAGCGGTCGCGGCGCCCCAATCGTGCCCCGACGATCATCCGTCGTTCTTCCGGCACGCTTCAGCCAGTCTCCCCCAATCAGCATAGTGCGCGTCTCATCTCTGGCGCAGTCGCCCTGGGTCGCAGGTCAGCTCCCGATCGCACCATTGACGCGTGCCAGGAAACCTCCTAGCTTCTCCGCCATGGGGACTGCGATCCGTAGGGGTCGATCCTTGGTCGACGAGGCTGGTCGGTGCCTTGCGATCCACCTGCAGACGTTCGATGCGGCGCGACTGCAGGAGTGCCTTGGCAAACTTCGGGATATCCCGCTCGCGAGGCCGGCCTCCGCAGGTTCTGCTGCTGCTTGGCTGGGCATACCGCTCGTCAGCATGGGGGGGCGGCTCGACACTGCGGCCGCCTCCGCGCCGTCCGCGGACTTGCCGACTGAAACCCATGCGCTTGTTCTGGCGCCGTACCTACGTGACGTCTTAGACGCGTGCCCGGGCCAAGTGGTGTTTGCGAGACTGATGCGCATGGATCCGGGTGGCTACATATCGAACCATAGGGACCCGTGGCACTCGCCGGCCACCGGTCTCGTTAGACTGCAAGTGCCCATAGATCACGATGATCGCTCACACCTGGTCCTGGGTGGCTGTGAGCTGCAGCTCGGCGCAGGCGAGCTTTGGTACACAGACGTATCGGCGGTGCACGGCGTGAAAAATTGCGGGGCGATGCCTCGCCACAATATTCTGATTGATGTCGAGTTTACTAGCGCGCTGGCCGACGCGGTGGAGGACTATATCCCGCGAAGTGATTGCTTGATAACGCGCGATGTGTGGCCCGGCTCGCTGGAGTTGTCTCAGTACCAGTGTCGAGTCGAGGTACCTCTTGGCGTTGCTGCTTTTGTGGGCGGGTCCGGACCCGCCGACATTGTCGTGAAGGAGGGTGCGCTATTCATTCGGTTTCACGACGGGCATATGGTGCGATTGCGCCCGCGTGCCAGCGGCAGTCTAACGATAAATGGCGGACCGCCGGGCGTTCGTCTCATATACCGGCGCGTAAAAGGTACGCTTCGCGGTTTATATCTTCAATTCCGTGGCTCGAGCTACGGTCGGCCGATCAAGTCCGGCGCGCTCGTTGAGCTTCCGCTGCTGTAGCTCGCCTGAGTCAGGCTGAAGGATGCGCGGGCGACGGTTCGCGCGGTCCGGACCGGCCGAAGGCCACGAGTGTCCCTCCGCGCAGTGCTTCCCGCGGGATGCGGACCGACGTGGCGGCGCGGCCAGCGGCGTCCCACACCGAATGATGCTAGGAAGCACCCATGAAGCCGCTCCAGCGGTCTCTCGCCGCGGAACTTTTCGCCCGCAGCGTCGTGGTATCCGGTGACATGCCGGGCATGACTCTTCTCGCCCCCTGCGATGTGTGCGGTTCTGCGGGCCCCATCTATTCGCCGAGCTTGGTTGGCAAGCGTGGACCGTACCGGAAGGGCTCCTTTGGCACTGCGGTCGTTCGCCCGGCCGTCTTCGCGCCGCCGTCGCGAATCCGAGCAACGGGGGCGCCTAGCTAGGGCAAGGCACGGGAGACCTAAGCGATGGACCACGACCATTTCGAGGCATGGGAGCCGCAGAAGCCGCCGGGGGATTTCGCGAGCAAGGTGCTGACAAGCGCTCAGACGGAGCGCCCGGCGAGCGTGAGGCCACGTAGTGTGCGCATCGCTGCGGCTATGCTCATCGCGACGACCATCGCCGCCCTCCTCGCTCTGGCGGTGCGGTTGAAGGGCGCGCACGCCCACGGCGACGTGACGTCGGCGTCGCGACAAGAAGTACGAGTCGGTAGGCGAGCGCTCGCGGTGCTCGAGCCTGGGGCGCACGTCACGTGGGACGGCGATGCCATCGCGCAGTCGGACGGCGATGCGTTCTGGAGAGTCGAGCCAGGCGCGCAGTTCGTTCTGCACACGCCCGGGGTCGACGTGGTGGTGAGGGGGACTTGTTTCCGCGTGCGGGTGACGGAAGAAGACCGCGACCTGAACGGGCAAGACGCCAAGGGCGGGCCGCTGCGCGTGGCGCGCACGGTGTTCGTCGACGTCTACGAGGGCGAGGTGGAGGTGTCGCAGGCGGGGCTGAGCCTGGGCCTCGTCGCCGGTGAGTCGGCTCGGGCGGACCCCGGCGGCGTCAACCGCGTCCCGCGCAGGGAGCCGCACGGCCTGCCAGTAGCGGCATCCGTCGAAGCATCGAGTGAGAGCGAGAAGACAACGACGGGGTCCGCCGCGAATCTGGCGGAGAGAATCCGCAGATATCGCAGCAAGCTCGATGCGCTAGAGCGGGAGAGGGAGTACCTCCAAAAGCAGCTTGACGAGGCGCAATCCAAGACCTCCGATGGCGGAGCGAGGCTTGGGCACTAGTGCACCGCCGTCGAGATGCGATCAAGCATTCGTCGGTGGCTCTTGATGATGGCGTTGGCGGGCTTCGTCCAGGCAAACGGAGTCGGGGCTTTGTTCCAGCTCCGCATGTAGGCCGCGAGATGCTCGCGTAGCGCCTTCTTGGACGGGAAATCGGTCTCGCTCAGGGACTGCTTGCCGAGAATGCCAAAGAAGCCCTCGACTTGATTCAGCCAGGATGCGCTGGTCGGCGTGAAGTGAAACTGCACGCGGGGATGCGCGTCCAACCACGCCTTCACTTCCGGCGTCGCATGGGACGACGAGTTGTCGAGGATGACGTGCAGCTCCTGCGACGGATACGCCCCCTCCACCTTGTTCATGAAAGCGAGGAAGTCGACCGCCGTGTGCGAGTCGCTGACCCGGTGCGTGACCTTGCCCGTCGCGACCTCGAGCGCCGCGTAGAGATCCACAACGCCGTGCCTCTTGTAGTCATGCGTGTGGCGGCGCGCGCGCCCCCGGCGCAACGGCAGCGGAAGCTGCGTGCGCTCGAGGGCTTGGATCGATGTCTTCTCGTCGACCGAAAGCACGACAGCATGCTCGGGTGGGGCCAAGTACAGGCCGACGACGTCCTTCACCTTCGCCACGAAGTCGGGGTCGCGGCTCACCTTGTACGTGCGCGACAGATGGGGCTTCAGCTCGCAGCGACGCAGTACGTCCGATACGCATCCGCTGGTGAGGCCAACCTCCGTGGCCAGCAATCGAGTCGTCCACCGGCTTCGCCCCGCCGGCGGCGGCGACATCGCCAGCTGTACGACCCTCTCGACCGTCTCGGAGGGCACGGCGTGATCTTTGCGACACGCCTTCGGCCGCTCGTACAAGCCCTCGACACCGTCCTCCCGAAACCGCCTGCGAATCCGCGACACAGCCTCCGCAGACAGGTCGAGGCGCAAAGCGATCTCGCTACCTGACTTCCCTGAAGCGCTCAGCAGGATCACCCGCGCACGTCGGACCAACCCTGCGCCCTCCGATGGGCGCGCCACGATGCTCTCCAGCTCGCGGCGCTGTAGAGCGCTCACTTCGATCACGGCTACGGCGGCCATGATGCCCGAACCACCGACGCTCAGCTTTGATTCCATCTCGACGGCGGTGCACTAGGTAACCGTGGGGCCTCCGCGGGGCGTTTTGTGCACCGGATTCAGCACGTCGGTGAACGCGGCCTCTTTTGGCGTCTTCTCCGCCTCCGCCTTCTCGCGCTTGCCCCGGATCTTCGCGACCTCGGCCAGACGCTCGGGAGTCGGTTCCCACTCGACGACGTAGATCACATCGTCCCCGTCCGGAACGCTGGGGCCGGTCTCCGGGCGTTCGTTGTGGCACCGGCTCGGGTAATGCTGCCAGGCGTACTCGATGAGGTAAGTCTCGACCCGAGCGCTCGTCGGCTTCTCTAGGCGACCTTCTTCGCGAGGAGCATTACAACGCCGAAGCCACAGTCTCGGGGAAGAGGCGTGCTCACGAGCACAACCTCGTCGGCGTCGATCTCTCACTTGGTCGGCGCGTCCAGCACCAACGGAACCCGCGGAGCGTTTTTTGGGCGTTATGTTGCCGGCGGACCCCGCGTGCCAGCCGAACCCGCTACGATCACCTACTCGCAGTGACCAGGAGGTCGCCTGATGGCCTGAACAGCCCTCACGAACCAGCATCCTCACGTCTCCACCCGCCTGCGCTCACGCCGACCGAGGGCACGCCGACCTCCATTCCGACCCGTCGACGATCGCGCCCAGCGCGATCGAAACGCCGCGCTTCCCGAGGATCGTCTCCACATGCGTTGAATCACCGGGGTGCGCTGCGGGCAGTCGAAGCCTACGTACACGGCGTCGTTGTCATAGAGGATGCGAACGCGCGTGAGCTCGCTGGGGTTAGCCCCATCGTGGGGCACCTTCTGCCGGAACGACGCCGCCACGGGCGCGAGCTCCCACACGGGATCATCCAGCTTGCCGTCGAGGACCGGTGGGCTCGTGATCCTGGTCGCGCGCAAATGGGGAGCGGGTGGGAACGCCACGAGGGATGACGACGCCCTGCCCGACGGAGCGGCAGGCGCAGCGGCTGCCGCAGGTGGATTCTCGCCTGCCGCCAGGCGCGCGACGAGGAGTCCAGCAACGACGAGCGGCAGCCCAGGCGGGAGCCACGATGCGGCGCAGCCCACTGTGACTGTCATCCGCATGGGATGCGCCAAGGTTAGCGTCCCCCGGCTCGCAACGCGCGCAAACCCGTGTGGACGAACTTGGCGGCAGACGACACCAGAGTAACTACCTCGCTCTGCCCCGTCTTGATTTCGTCGGCGGGCAGCCGCACGGGAGCGGCGACTGCGGCCGCGTCGGAGCCGTCGTCCCAGAGTCCCGCGAAGATCTTGCTCGCAGACGCCCGCCGCGAAGGCGCTCCGCGCCAGGTTCGCGACCTCGACCACGACGGTGCCGAGCGCCGAACTCGAGCCACTCGAAGCGCATCGCGATGTCGCCGACTGCCTCGTCGCCGTGGCTCTCCTCCTCCCGTCGCGTCTGCGACCTCGAGCCCTGGGCGCACCTGCGTCACGTCCTCCGCCTGCTCCCCGACTGGCCCGAGCATCATCTGCTCAACCTCCCCACATTGCGCTGGGCGAAGACCCTCACCCACGACGACGTGCGCAGCCGCCTCGACGCGAACCGCTTCCGCGAACTCACCCTCGGCCGCCGCTGCTGACCGTTGCTGGCATCCGACGGCGAGAACGCGGCTCGACGTTCCACCAACGGATGCGCATAACTCCCTGAGCTGAGTGCTCGCAGCGTCGCACAGGAAGCGACGTCCGGCGAAGCATCTTGCGGTGTGGTTCGCACCTTGCCCCGCGTCACCGACTGGTCTATCGAAACACGCCGGGCACCTTTCATCCGGTCCACGCTGGCAGGGCGTAGCTCATGAGCTAGCCCGAGTTCTGGACGCCCGGACCCGAGCTACCCGCCCCGCGAAGCCGCGTCCACGTCGCGCTACGCGCGCTTCGTTCCCCAGTCTTCAGCTGGCCCTCCTTGCTCAGTCCCGACGACCCCTGAGTGTCTTCCCGCGGGGCCGACGGAATCCTACCCATCCTAAAGAGCACGTGTGCACGGTGAGGATGTCCAGGGGGAAACGCAATGTACTCAAAGTCCTCCGCGGCATCGTAGATCATGCCGATCCGCTCCATCACTCGACGAGAGCGTAGGTTTTTCGCCGCCGTGAACGCTACCACCTCGCCGATATTCACTGTGCCGCGCGCATCCTCCAGCGCCACCGCCGCGCCTTCTGTCGCATAGCCGAATCCCCAATACTCCCGAAACAATCGCCAGCCTATCTCTACGCACGGTGTAAATCGCTGACCCGGACAGCGCGACAGCCTATTGAGGCCTACGAACCCGATGAACGCATGAACGCCGGGGACCTCGACGGCCCAGAGACCAAAGCCGTTCTGAGCCCAATGTTCGCGGACGCAATTGAACTCGCTCTCGCTTTCCGCCCGCGTCAAGTGCTTGACGGAGTAACGCATCACCTCGACATCAGCAGCCAGCCGGGCGAACAGTTCGAGGTCCGCATCCCGCCATGTGCGCAGGACTAATCTCCCGGTCCGCACGCTTCTGTCCAGCATTCCGAACGCTCCTCGGTACCAAGAGATTTCCGAACCCGCTTCCACACCATTGACACCCGCCGAAGGCTCTCTGCGCACTACTCGGGCCATGGCGGCACTCAAAATAAGCAAGCCCGCCTACTTCGAGTTATGACGTCGAGACGTGCCTCGAGCCAGAGCTCGAGCACTACCGCTCACGAAAGGGCCTCGCTCACGCGAGGAGTCGCGGGTCCGTCGCGGCGCGCGCTTCCACCGGGTTAGCTTTCGCCCAGGCGTCGAAGTGCTCGCTCACGGGCCCCCACATTGGCGGCAAGGCGACAACCGACTGCTCTACCGCGGTCGCGCGCGCCGAGCATTCGTCCATGAGAGCGCGCCCGGCCGCAGTAAGAGCGTGGGGTGGAACTTGTCGGCGAGCCGTCCGCAGTCTGGCAAGGCCGTCCGCGAGCCGGCGTCCCACGTCGGAGTTCTCACCCGGAGTCGATGCTTGCCGTTCTCGGAGCAACTTTTGAAACTCGGCCACCTGTGTAAACACATAAATGGCATGAAGCACTCCGAATAGCGGCCGCGGATCAGGCCTCCACGGCGAATAAAATCGCTCGTTCCTGAACGCATCGCTAAACAGCGGCTTGCTGTCCATCATGACATTCAGCTCAGCATGCGACAATTCATGCACAATCGCCTCCGAGAGTCGCTCCACCGTAGTGTTGCGACTCAGAAACATGCAGCTGGGCATGGATCGGACGGTGAGAGATCGGTGCGTCGAGGGCCCCATCACCTCCAGTGGAACGAACCACCGTGTCCGCAAGCGAAGCCGCTCGTACATCTCCGGATCGGTCGCCCTGATGACGGCCGCGGCGCGAGAAACGTCCTGGGCTAAGGCGGCAGCCCCTCCCTCCAGGGGGTCCTCCAGGCCGACGTCGCCAGCAATCCCGCAACCTCTGGCCGCAAGCGCAAAGCTACCCAGCTCCGGGAGTCGAGCCCTATCGCACCGCATCGTTACCGGAACCTGCCCGATGAGTCCTGACCATTCTCCGTCTTGCGCCTTGATTTGAACACGCTGAACGCCGATTTTTCTCAGCTCAAGCTGGGCGCCGGCCACGCTCAGGCCAAGTGAGGGCAAAACAATCGGGCTCGCCAATCCACTTGTCGCCACGGAAAAGTGATCGGGCAAGACGTCGAAAAGGCTGTCGAACAGATGCAGCTTCACGTAGCTTGAGGCGGACCCCATGCCAGCTAGGTGCTGCTGCACGTGATGCCAGAGAAATGGCGTCGCAGAGTCCACCAGGGTGCGCATACCGAGATCTCGGAAGACCGACGACTGCTCCCAAGGGAGACAACCGAGGAGCCTAAGCGCTTGTCTCACGCGCCAAGCCTCGTCGCCTCCGTCTGCCAATGAGC
Source organism: Polyangiaceae bacterium (assembly GCA_036490515.1). Classification (GTDB taxonomy): domain Bacteria; phylum Myxococcota_A; class Polyangia; order Polyangiales; family Polyangiaceae; genus Palsa-1150. The sequence continues at coordinate 208,588 of DASXDU010000018.1, read as the reverse complement.
GCACTACAAACGTGGAGTTCACGCTGTAACCCCTGCCACCGTGAGCTGACGTTTGACCGTCGACGACATGTGGCGAATGATACGTTGAAGGTCGTGGCAATACACGCTTGGGTTGTCAAAGCCATTTGACTGAGCGTATCGCGTAGGAATGTAGCCTCCACCGCAGACAGACACCATTGAGCACGACTGACACGTGGCGCAGAGAGAGGCGGCCCCAAGGGTACGAGATACGTAACCGACATGGCTAGCCACCTCATCGAAGCTGTGCTCGAAGACGTTGAACCCTAGCTTGGTAGCACCGTGGAACGTCGACTTCAGCGCGTCCAGCGCCTCGACGTCCCCGTTCGTTTCGACGACGATGAAATCTGCCGGCGTAAGGCCAACCGTCTCAACTTGCGACCGGCCGTTAAATAGCAGTCGCAGAAGGCTGGTAAATAGGCGGATGCGAATGCCGCTGTGCCTGCTCATCCAGTGGTCGTACAGGCGCACGAGCCATTCGCCGTATTCGGTAGACTGAAACGCAGCCTTCCCCGGCGGCAGGCGGTCGTGGTTGTCGTGGGGCAGAAGAAAATCGACGCCGGGAGGATGCCAGGAAGCGGCATAATCAAGAATTGAGACCGGGTCCTGGGTGACATTCGAAACGATCAGGAAGCCGGCTGCTATCTTTGAATAGCGCTCCGACGTGGCAACACGCAAGCGGTCCTCAAGCCGGGCACTCGTCCCGCGGCCGAGAAGGTCACGCCGATGTATGTCGTTGATCCGAGGTGGACCGTCCAGGCTGATTCCGAAGCGGACGCCGTGAGCGAGGCAGAAATCCAGTATCTCCTCGGAAAGCAGAAGACCGTTGGTCTGCATGCCAAAACCGACGCGGATGCCCGTTTGACGGAACGTATCCTCGAACGTTTGCACGAAGCTCCTCAGGTGGTTGAGTCCTCCCATCAGCGGCTCGCCCCCGTGTAGCGAAATCGAGGTCGACGTCCGGCCATGTTCTTGACAGTGCTCGCGAATGCGTATTGCGAGACGGTGCATGGTCTCTTGGGACATCAACTTCGGCTGAGTCTTCCAGTTGCTGTCGGCACGATTATAGACGTAACAGTACGAGCAGTTCAGGTTGCAACGGCTGCCGACCTTGACGATAAAACTGTGGATTGGCGTCATTTGTACACCTTCGGACATGACGTGGTTTGCTCACTGCCAGCCGGCAAGCTGCGTTGAAGTTGCGTCGCCGCGACGCGCTCCGGCGAGTGTCGGGGTGTCGCGGCGACTCGATGATGCTGGCTACAGCGGGTCCAGGCTGTGCTGGTTGTGCAGGGAGCTGCTGTCCTGCTCCTTATCTTGCGCGAGGACGGACTTGATCGCATCGCGGACCGCCGAGCTCTCCAGTCTGTCCAGCTTCTCGAGGTCAAGCCCCGCTACGTCGATGGTGGCTTCGTTCGGGATATCCATGCTATCGCTTCCTTTCAGTCGATTCTGGTTGTGCTGTTTGGATGTGCTGCGCAGAAGTGTGCAAAAGGGACTCAGCGAAGACGCTGAGAGACCGAATCATGTGACTATCAGGGGACGCCAGAAGTCGGTCCACGGCCAGTGTGACGTCGGCGAGGGCAACACCATGTTTCGTGGAGATGCGCGCCGCGATCTGCGGTGCGGGCGTACCTACAATGCGCTGCGCGAAGACGTAGCGGGCCAACGCGTCGGATTTGACCGATCGATCGAGACAGGCGTGTGCGAGCGCTACCAGGGCATCTACAAGGGCGAAGGGTTCCCGACTCGGACGCGGCCACTCCTCTACCAGTCGTCGTGTCTCCGCTGCGGACAGTTCGAAGAGCGCGCAGGCGAGAAGGAGCCGATGGTCGTCTTGGGAGACGCTACGCAGAAGAGTACGCGCCGCTGACTCGAGTGAGCGGTTCGCAACGAATCGGTCCAGGCGGCTAGCCACGGCGGGATGAATTGCCGGGGCCGCCACTTGCGCAAGTCGTCGGAACGCATCGCGCGCCATCGAAGGAAAGCATTCTTCGTGGAGTATGCGGACGACCTCCAGCGGCGTGCTCATGCGCAGCAGCGCAGGCACCAGTTCAGTAGCTCCGCCACGAGTCGCGAGCAGAAACCTCGCGAGCTGAATGCGCCTCTCGGAGGACTCCGTGCACCCCGACGTTGAGTACGCCAGCCCCGGCGAGAAATATTGGAGAGGCCTCTCGCGCTCGGCGCTAGCGTCATGGTTAGCCCTCACGACGACAACCACCGTGGGCCGGGCGAAATGGAATACGCCGTGTATGCCCGCGCTGCCATGCCGAATCGGCGCGACGCAACCCGGCGAGAGGAGGTCTACGTCGGTGCGTCGAAGTTCGCCGACCAACACGTCATCGCAAATGCGCTCGCCGACATCGAAGGTGTACCGCGCCTGCAGAACGCCTCCGGTGATCACTGCGAATGCGCCGGAGAAGCCGTGCCCGTGTACCGAGGAAAAGCTGTCGCGCCAGAAAATCAGCTGCACCAGTAGATGCGCCTCGCGAACGACGGTATACGGCACGTCCCCAAAGCGGCCGGTAGGGTCAAGCTGCGAGGGCAGGCTCCCCGCGCGCATGGCCCACTCGACGCACGCGTCGTAGGTTAGCGCGCCCGAAAGATCTGCGAGTCGGAGCTGGTTGGCCGCGAGCTCGGGAAACACATTGAAGTCGTAGTCCGCCGCGCGCCAACGTCGCTCCAACTCTCGAGCGAAGTACAGGAGCCGGTTCCCGACGCAGAGATGATCCGCCTGGGTCCATTGCCTATCCACGCGCTGCCCCTCCCGCTTGCGCAGCAGGATGCCCGCTTCCGAGTGCGGCCGCAAGTCTGAAGCGGCCACTCGATAGACCCACGTGGTTCGTTCGCTGCGCGATGGCACACAGTGGGCAAACCGCCATCATTTCCAGAGCTTCAGCGACGGCAAAGCTCGCGAAATACAACACGCGCCATGTGTGGGTGCCGTTCCTAGCAAACAACGCCCCGGGAGCCGGCTGAGCCTGCCGTCGCGCGCGCGGTCAGCGGAGTGTTGACGAGCTTTTGGTCCGCCAGCTACCTAGATGGGGTCGGTACCGCGACCGTACGGAGGCTAGAGGTTGCGCGCCTAAGCTAGTTGCAACCGGAACCGGGCATACGCATGGACCATCGCATTTTGAATCCAACAATTCGGCTTGAGGTCACCTGTGAAACCCGGCGGGCCGACCGACCCATCGAGAAGTTTCGCCTCGAGGGCTCACGGGAGTTGCTGCTGTGGCTCGTACGCCAAATGGGAGAGGCTGAACCCGGGGGCCCGATCACTATCAACGCGTCAGAGGAAACGATGGCAACAGCTTGCGCCCGCGGGCTCGTGATCACGCTGGACGAGGTCCCTGTGGTTCCGCCACCATTCTCGTGTGACCTGAGCGACGAACTTACGGCTCTTCTCCCGCGTGATACCGAAATGGGGCTCGAGGTGACCGAAGGTCTCCAGCTAAACCCATCCTACGCTTTCGAGCTCGGGCCTCGGCCGACGCTAGAACTGGACGATATAGCGCTTGTGGAGCGCATTCTTGGGCGCCAGCTCCGCAGGAGCGTCGCGTGCGAAGCGTTGCCGGGCTTACCGCCGTCGGTACTTTGGGTCCAACACCCGGGCGTTGGGATATGGCAACCAGTGTCGCTGAACGAAGACACACGGCGGCAGATCGCTTGTTTGGTCGAGAGCCCGCGGAGCGCCGGCGGGCTCTCGCTGAAGATGCAACTCGCAATGCGCGCAAGTCACGTACTCCTGCCAACGGTACGCACAGCATGCCGAGAGCACGTTCAGTCTCTACGGGCGCAACTTGACCAGGCCGGCTATGTCGTGATTCGAGGTATGCTGAGCCCGCTTCATGCAGCCGCCATGCGTCGCCACGCACGTGCCCTGCGTCGCGGTGGCCAGTTTGAGCTCGATGTCGAGCAAGTGCCCGGTCTGAGGGACGGGGTGTGTGGGGAGGCCATGTGCTTGGTATGGCTGCGCCAGCTCGCGCCGTTGGTCACCGCGATCGTCGGCGAACCGGTCCGGCCATCCTACACGTGGCTCAGGCGGTACAGACCCGGTGCGGTTCTTGAGCGCCATGTTGACCGTGACCACTGCCGTTGGAACGTTTCGCTTTGCGTTGACATGGAGCCAGATCGCGGAGTCGTCGACGCGTGGCCATTGAACATGACGCTTCGGAGGGAGACGCACTCGGTACGATTGGGCATCGGTGACGCAGTGCTGTTCTCAGGCACGAAGACGCCTCACTGGAGGGACGTGCTAACAGATGGCGCGGTTTCCATGTGCTTCTTCCACTTCGTTTCCGCGAAGATGGACACGCCGGGAAGTTATTTGGGTTAGGGTTATTCGGTAGCCGTGGTGCCACTGATGCCGCTCGCAGTGCTTGTAGCGATACCGTTTCAACGACTGCGGCGTGTTGTGCCGCAGTGCGAACCTGAGCTCGGTCGCCAGACCTGGCGCGAGGAGACGACGGCGAGGGGAGGCTTTCGCAGCTTCGTTCAACTCGTGCAGAGATGCGGCGCGGATCGCGGCATCGTACGGACGGACCCTAGTCGGAGCCACACTGAAGCGGGCCTCCGGTTCTTCGGCGAATACGGGCTCTGCCTTCGGATCATCGCGCCCCTGCCATCGGCGCCCCAGTCCGACGCCCACCGGCCGCGGATGATTAGGCCCCGACTGGCCAAGACCTAATGCATTCCAATATTAGTGCCCGTAGAGCATTCTCATGGGTCGTAAGCCCTCCGGCATCGGCGTGTAGAAGGGAGGCCGGCGGATCTGGCACGCGGTGGGACCGGAGGTCACGCCGATGCCGACGTCTCGAAGCCTGTCCCCCGTTCCAACTCGCGCGCTGGAGCGAAGAAGACGCCCGCCAAGTGCTCCACGCCTTGGAACGCTCGGGGCAACCGGTGAGCGCATTCGCCGCGGAGCACGGACTCGACGCGCAGCGCGTCTACCTCTGGCGCCGCCGACTCGGCGCGCGCGCCGAGCGTACCACGTTCCGGGAGGTCGTCGTGCGCGCCGCAGGGGCCGATCGACTCGAGATCGTGTTTCCGTCCGGCACGACGGTGCGCGTCCCGGCGGGCTTCGACGACGATTCTCTGGAGCGTCTGCTCGTCGCGGTGTCGCGAGCCGGCGCGTGCTGAGCCTTCCGCCGAGCGTGCGGCTGCTGGTCGCGACGCAGCCGGTCGATGGCCGCAAGGGGATCGACAGCCTGATGGTGATCGTGCGGGACGTATTCGGCCAGGACCCGCACACGGGACACCTCTTCGTTTTCTTCTCGAAGCGATGCGACCGCGTACGCATCGTCTACTGGGACCGCAGCGGCTTCGCGATGTGGATGAAGCGCCTGGAGCGTGGGCGATTCCGACCGTCCTTCTCCGCCGACGGACGGCTGGGGGCGAGCGCCGTCGAGGCCGCGGAGCTGGCGCTCATCATCGAGGGGCTCGATCTGCGTGGCGCTCGCCGTCGCCCTCGATGGGAGCCTCGCGCGACGCGACCGACGGCGGCACTTTCGCGCGCGAGCGGTTGAATCCATCCGCGGCCCGTCCGTCCGACTCTCGAGCCGCGATGCGCACGCCGTCGATCACCTCGCCGTACGCACCCGACGTCGAGAAGGTGCGCATCTGGCTGGAGACGAAGATCGCGGCGCGGCTCTTCGTCGAGATCGTGACGGCGATCCTCGCGCTCATTGTCCGCATGCGCGACGCCAACACCGAGCTGCTGGCGAAGCTCGCCTACCTGAAGAGGAAGCGGCCGCCGTCGGAGACCCTCGAACGGCTCGAGCGCCAGCTCGTGCTGCCGCTCTTCGGGGCGCCGCAGGTCAGGAAACGCGGGCCGAAGCGCACCGATCGGACCAACCACCCCGGACGCGCAGCGCTGCCCCTGCGCCTGGAGCGTGTCGTCGTCAAGAACGAGGTGCCCGCCGAGCAGCGCACCTGTCCGCAGTGCGGTGCGGAGATGAAGACCGTGGGCTTCTCGTGTTGCGAGCGGCTGGACGTCATTCCTGCGAAGGTCGTCGTGGTGCGGCGCGAGGACGAGACGGTCGCGTGCCCGAAGGACGACACGATCGTGAGCGCCCCGCCGCCGCCGCAGATCGTCGAGAAGGGCAAGCTCGGCGACACGCTTCTGGTCGAGTCGCTCTGCGACAAGTACATCGAGCACACCCCCATCGAGCGGCAGTGCACGCGCTTTGCGCGCACCGGCGTCGCCATCGCGCCGCAGACGCTCGGACACGGTGTCATGTGCGCCATCGACGTGCTCGAACCCCTCCGCCAAGGCCATCGAAGACCGAACGCGAGGCCCGGGGCTGCGGGCATTCGCTCGGGCGCGATGTGGTGCTGGACCAACGCGCGCTGGATCACCTTCTTCTACTCGCCGAGCGGCGACTCCGACAGCGTCAAGCGCTTCCTGGGCGAAGACCTCGCGCGCACCGTCCAGTGTGACGGCACGAGCGTCACGACGTTCCTGGAACGTGCCGGTGGGCGGCGCCCGGGGTGCTGGAGCCACGGCCGAAGAGGCCTCGTCGAAGCGGCGCGCGTGGGAGATCGAATCGCACTCGAGGGCCTGCGGCTCATCGCGCGCATCTTCGCGGTCGAGCGTGCGGCCTCCCTCGCGGGGGACACTCCCGAAGAGCGCCGCCGACGACGCGACGAGCACACCCGACCGATCCTCGACGAGCTGCGCGCGTGGGTCGACGACAAGCGCGAGATCGTCGCGCCCAAGACCCCGCTCGGACGCGGCCTGGGGTACCTGCATCGGCAATGGCGGAGGCTTCTGCTCTTCCTCGACGATGGCAACATCGAGGCGACCAATAACCGGCGCGAGCGCGAGCTGCGGCGCTTGATCCTGGGTCGTAAGAACTGGCTCTTCACCTGGCTCGATGTGGGCGGCGAGCGCACCGCGCGCGTCCTGTCGATCATCGCCACCGCCATCGCGCACGACGTCAACCCACGCGCCTACCTGCACTTGGTGACGAAGCTCGTCGTCGGCGGATGGCCGAACGCCAGGCTGCCCGAGCTGCTTCCCGACCGCATCCTGGTCGCGCACCCGGACCTCTTCGTCGGCGATGGCGACGTGCTGGACGCGTCGAGCGCGCTGCTCTCGCGGCGCCACTGACTCACATCAACGACTCGCCGTCGGCAGCGCCTTGGGCGCTTCCGGGGCTTCGCTCACGTCCTCGTCAATCGCCTCCCGGATCACGCGCTCGGTCAGCTCGCGAAGGTACGTGTCCAGCTCCTCGGCCAGCGCGGTGTACTCCGGCCACAGCGTCTGATCGTGGAATGTCCGCGGTGCGCGCACCTGAATGGTGCTGCGGTGTCGACCGACGTCGCGGTACGGGGCGAGACCGTACCGGCGGCACAGCGCCGCGAACAGCATCCGCTTCCACGGATCGTGCAGCCGGTAGTGCAGCTCGACTTCCTCTTCGCGACCACGAAGCTCGGCGATCCGCGCGCGGATGCGCTCCGCGGCACGACGCGCCGCCTCGCGCTCGCCGTCCACCTTCGTGCCCGCGTGCAGCGCCTCGATCTTCCGCAGCTTCTCGACCAGCGTCCCTTCCAGCGGCAGCATCGACCCCGACACAAGCACGCCCCCCGCCCGCCGTCAGCCCTCGGCCACGACCCCGCGCCTGCCGCAAGCGCGAACCACTACGCCGATCCCGGAGGGGTTACCATGGGTCGCATCGACAAGTCGCTCGCCATCATCATTGCTGCCGTCGGCCTTGATGCCGTCGGCATCGGTCTGGTCTTCCCCATCCTTCCGCGCCTCCTCGAGGAAGTGACCCACGCCGGCAACGTCGCGCCGTACATCGGCGTCGTGACCGCCCTCTACGCAATCATGCAGTTCGTCTTCGCCCCGGTCCTCGGCGCGCTGAGCGATCGACTCGGCCGCCGCCCTGTCCTGCTCGTCTCACTCGCGGGGGCCGCCATCGACTATCTCGTCATGGCGTTTGCGCCGCAGCTGTGGATGCTGTTCGTTGGTCGGGCCGTCGCCGGCCTTACGAGCGCCAACATCTCGGTCGCCACGGCCTACATCACCGACATCTCGCGGGAGGAAGAGCGGCCGCGTCGTTTCGGTTTCTTGAACGCCATATTCGGCGTGGGCTTCATCGTGGGACCTGTCCTCGGCGGTCTCCTCGGAGACGCATGGGTGCGGCTCCCGTTTCTCGCCGCAGCGGTGCTCAACGGAGGCAACTTCCTGCTTGCGGCGTTCGTGCTACCCGAGTCCCGCACCCCGACCGGCGAGCGGGTCGACCTCGCCACGCTCGACCCGCTGCGGCCTCTTCGCTGGGCGGTCTCGATGAAGGACCTCCGGGCGGTTGTCCTCGTCTTCTTCCTCCTCAGCGCGACCGGCGAGGCCTATGGCACGTGCTGGGCGATGTGGGGCACCGATGCGTTCCGCTGGAACGGCCTCTGGATCGGCCTCTCCCTCGCCGCGTTCGGCGTCTGCCGGTCGCTTGCCCAGGCCTTCCTCCCCGGGCCCGCGGCTCGCTGGCTGGGCGAGCGCAACGCCGTGCTCGCCGGCATGGCCGGCGCATGCCTGACGCTCGTCCTGATGGCCTTCGCGCGACAGGGGTGGATGGTGTTCGCGATCATGCCGCTCTTCGCGCTGGCGGGCGTCGGTAGCCCCGCCCTCCAGTCGCTCGCCACCCGGCTCGCCGACGACGGCCGGCAGGGCCAGTTCCAGGGGGTCCTCGCGTCCGCCGTCAGCCTCGCTACGGTCATCGCTCCGCTCGGCTTCTCGAGCGTCTACGTCGTCGTCCAGAAGGCGTGGCCCGGCGCGGTTTGGCTCTCCGTGGTGCTCGTCTACGCGATCGCGATCCCATGGGTGTTTCAACTCCGGCACGCTGCGCGTCGCCGCGTCGAGACTTCGTCGACGCCGCTTTAGCCATCGACGAGCCGCACGCCGACCGTGCCACCGAGCAGCGTCTTGGGAGTCGAGCCCAGGCGCTCCTCGGCGAAGACGTACGCCACATCGAGTCAGTCGTAACCGTCCGGCGATGGGCCATCACCGGACGGTTACAGATGGTCCCCACGGTAGGGCTACGACGTCACCCGCTTGTGTTCTGGCGCAACCTGTCATCCCTCATCGCGGCGAGGCGATCTGGACTGTGACCCGATCCACCGGGGAAACCGTCCGTCGTGAGGAACAACTCCGCGATTGTTGCCGCATCGATTCGGCGGTCCGTACCCCTGTCGTCGCCCCAACGGAAGGCGATACGAACCGCACCCATGTAGAGCCTGTTCGGATCCTGCTCGATGACGAACCCGAGTCCGCGACCGTCCAGCTTGATGCGCGCCTTCTCAATCCATACGAACGGCCCCGCGCGGTCCAGGCCCGTGTCTACAGGCTTCAGAGCTACATCGCGGCCCGCAACCCCCACGACGAAGTGCCGACCCTCGAATCGACCACGCATGGCGGCCGTGATCCGGCTAGTTCCCGGTTCCTGAAACGCGTGTACGAACGGCCGGACCTTGAAGCCCACCGGAGGACCGACGCGCACCAGGGCTCGAAGGCGGTCCTCCGTCACTGCCATGGTGGCCAAAGCGTCTTCTTCTGCGCGCGACGGCGGGTAGAAGTAGCGTACGCCGAGCTTGCGAGGCTCCGACTCGGGGTACTGCTGTCTGCCGATCCGGTCGCATCGCTCCTCCACCATCAGGCTCATTCTCGCAGCATCCGGTGACCGAATCAGCGGTTGTGCAAGCTCGCCATCAGTGATTTTGAGCGTGAAACGCTCCTCATTCACGAAGGCGTCCACGACCGTTTCTCGGCAGGCGAAGGTCCCAAGGAACCATCCGATTCCGGCGCGAGTTCGACCCTGTAGTGCGCTGCGCTCGCAGTCCCTCAGCTCCTCGGAGAGAAGTGACCATAGAACTTGGCTGCGAGCCTTGCGGTAAGCCTCACCGGTACGCTCCATCCGCTCCCGTGCCAGTACGCTGATCTCCTGAATGTCCAACATGATCACCCTCACGCGCGCGGTGTCCCCCGCCACCGCGACGATAGGTGAGTCAATCTTGTTGTCGTTCCGAGGCGGCTCGGGTTTGGCCCACGCTGCGGCGCCTCGGGGGAGGACGCCTGCATCTCAGGGGAGGCGGGAGCGACCGCCGTTCCCATTCCCTAGCGCGCACTGGCCGGTCGAGCAAGGTGTCCCCGATCGCCGCTCAACTCGTGAGATCCGCCACTACCCGTAACCGAGTCATCTACGACTCCGGCTGCCTCTCACGAACCGGACGGGCAATCGTTACGAACTGCTATCGCCGGCTTCGAGGCGTCGCCAACGAGGCGCATCGTTCCAAGCCGAAAAGGGCTCCCCTGGCTACCCGCCACCTTGCCGGAGGGATTTGATCCACAGCAGCTTGGCGACCCGTAGGTCCCCCGCTTCCTCAGAGCCGAACACCTTCCTCGGGAACCGTTCGTCAGGCCGACCGTAGGCCAGAGCGCACTCGCAGCGCTCGCATGACCTTCGGGATCTTGCGCTTCACCGGGCGGGCGACGCCGCGCCATTCTTTCGCGCGCTTGCTGTGCCAAGAGATGGTGCAGCCGTACTGCTCCGCGGTCTTCTCGGCTTCGAGGGCGCGCTGGACGACGGCATTGACCGGACCCTTGACGATCACTTCGCACGGCTCGTACCCGTCGAGCCGGGGCTTCCATTGTGTACTCATGCGGCGGGACGCAAGCTAAGGCTGCCGAAGCCGTGGACAAGGGGCGCGCTCACCCTGGGCCTCCGAGGGGTTGCCTTCACATGCTCCGCACGTCAACCTGTAGGGTTCGCTTCGCCGCCGTTCGACCGGCGCGGCCAACCGGCGCGCGATGCCCAAGGCTCCCATCATCGACATCCTGATCGCCCGCGACGGCGACTCTTGGCGCATCTACTCCGCGCCCCGCTCGTGGCGGACGCCATTCAGTCTCTCCGCGGACGCCCGCGCGGACATCCGGCGCGTAGGGCAGCCCGACCTCGCCGATCTCGATCGGTTCATGTGGGAAGTCGATGCGCCGTTCGAGCGGCGGCCGACCGCGGAGGGCGGAATCGAGATCGTTGCCGCGGGTCGCTCTGCCGTGGTTCTCGTGATCTGGCTGCACGACCTCATCGCGTGCGGCCAGCCGGCGTAGTTCGGCATAGAAATGGACGAGCGGCGCCCCCCTTGCCAGGGGACGCCGCTCTCTCCTCGTCTCGCCTCAGTGCCCGTTCGTCACGGACGGCGTCGTCGCGGCCGTCGCTCCGTTGACCGTCGGCGGAGCCGCAGTCGCTCCGTTGACCGCCGGAGCCGCCGCCGCGACCGGTCCCGACACCGCGGTCACCGGCGCGCTCGCGACCTGCTGCACCGCCGGCGCGCTCGCCACTGCGGCCGGCGCCGTGCTCGACGCGCCGCCCACCAACCCGCTGTCCTCCCCGGTGACGACGAGGGCCACGCTGACGTTGCTCTTGATGTCCTTCTTCTGGACGGAGCCCAGCGTGTTGCGCTTCTTGCGCGTCGCGAGGCCCTTGACGACCGCGGCCGCCTTCGTCTCGGCGCTCTTGGTGCGCGGCTTGGGCAGGCTGAAGCCGAACTGGAGGTTCTGCGCGCCTTGCGCGCCGAAGCGCGCCTGGGTGATGCCCTTGACGCCGGTACGAATCTCGCTGGCGTTCGCCTCCATCGCGCGCTCCGTCTGCACGTTCGCGCGCCACTGCTGGTAGCTCGCCTTCGTGTTCTGGCAGGCCGTCACGAAGGACTGGACCTCGGTGATCAGCTCGTCGCGCGTGTAGTCGCCCGACGTCATCTTGAACTCGTCGTCCGGCTCGTAATACGTGTAGAGGCCGAAGATGAGCGCCTGGTACTGCGCCTGAAGGTCCAGCTTCGTCGCGTGGGTGCCGTTCGCCGTGGCCGTGATGAGCGCGGGCATGGCCGCCGCTGCCGCCGCGGTGGCGGACATCGTCGCGGCGCTCGCGAGGCTCGGCGCCGGCGTCGCGGTGTCGCCGGTGGGCTGCGCCGGCGTGGCCGGGGTGGTTGGCGTCGTGGGCGGCGCCGCCGTCGGGACCTTGGGGTTGCTCGTGCTCTTGGTGACCATGGGAATCTCGCTCGTTGGTTTTGCGAAGCCGCACCGTGCGGCCCGCGAGACCCCCTATCGCAACCGCCAGGCCAACCGGCCGCGTGCGATTTCGCGCGGTAACTGCGCGAAACCCCGTCGCGCGGCGAGCGTTTCCGAGCGAGCGCCGAGCGAGCGCTCGCTCGGCGCTCGCTCGCTTCGACGTCACTCGTCGTCGGGTTCCGTGTCCTTCGGCTTCTTGATCCCGAGCTTTTCCATCCAGCGCGAGATCCGGAAACGGTCGGTCCTGTACGTCTCGCCAACCCTCGTCTTGTTCCAGTCATGCCTCTCGAGGCGCCCGAGGAGCTCCTCGCGCGGCGGCAGGTCGAGGCGCTCGAGAAGGTCCTCCGCCTCGGCGGCGATCGTGGGGTCCTCCGGCGGCGGCGGCAGCGAAGCCGGGACGCGCCAGTCCCCCATGTCGGCCGGCTGGCGGAGCGGGCCTTCTTTCGTGTCCTTCATCGACCGCAGGAGCAGCTTCCGCAGGTCGCGCACGTTGCCCGCGAAGGTCGACCGCATCATCGCCAGGACGAACGACTGTTGCATCGGCACGTACAGGCGGCCCGCGGTATCCGTCTTGACGAAGGGACCCGCGAGCTTCGGGTTGCGTTTCGCCTCCGCGAGGACGATGGCGCGCGCGACGAGAGGTATGTCCTCCCAGCGGGCCGCGAGCGACGGCACGAGTACCACGACGTCGAAGCGAGGGACGAGGTCCTCCTTCAGGCGGTCGAGGGGCCGGTTGGTGGCACCGATCACGATGATGTCGGCGACACGCACGCGCGATTCGCCGATCCGGATGTACTGGCGCTGCAAGAGCCGAAGCAGCTTCGCCTGGATCTCGATCGGTGCGTCTCCGATCTCGTCGAGCATCAGGGTGCCGCCGAGCGCCATGCCCACCAGGCCGGGGCGCTCGGGCATTCCGTGGTTCGGGAAGTTGGCCGCGCCGCCGAAGAGCTCCGCGGACGCGATGCCCGGTTCGAGCGTCGCCAGGTTCACCGCCTCGAAGAGCCCCCCGCGCCCGAGTCGACGGTGGATGCAGAGCGCGCAGAGCTCCTTTCCAGTCCCGGACTCGCCGAGCAGAAGCACGTGGCTGCAGACCAGCGCGGCCCCGGCGAGGTCGGCGCGCAGGGCCCACGCGACGGGCGACTCGCCCGCGATCCAGTCCTCGTCCGGATCGCCGAAGGTGTGGGACGGCGAGACGTCGACCATGGGCATCGTCTCGCGCCGGCGCACGTAGAGGAAGTTGGAGTGGCCGGCGATCTGGATGATGGCGCCCGGCTTGATGCGACGGGCCCCTCCTTTCTCGACGGGGTGGCCGTCCACGAGAACGGCGAGAATCCTGCCGCGGTTCTCGACGTCCAGTCCGTCGGGGGCGCCGTGGAAGACCAGGTGCTCGCGCGACAGGTCGTCGCCCTCGAGCGGTCCGGTCGGAACCGACCCGCCGGGACGCTGGAATTCGAAGCGCACGTAGTCGGTCGGGCCGTCCCCACCGCCGAGCTCCCGCCCGACGATCGCCGGGCGACGGCCCAAAACGCGAAGGAAGCCCACTTCTCCGACGCGGAACGGCGCCTTCGCGCTCCATACGCGAACCAGCGCGTGGCCGACGCGCTCCTCCTCCGGACCGACGGAGATGACCGGCGTCGAGGACGGCATGGTCGTGTTTCCTGAACCGGCCACGACCGTACAAGCTAGCACCGTACGCGGTGGTGGGCGCACCACGTCCAGAGGGGAGGGGACCGGCGCTGGAGAGGAGCGCATTGCAGCGTGAGCGAAACGCGCCTCTCCGCGAGATAGCCGGGCTGCTCCGCCAGCGAAGCGCTTTTCCGCGTGAGCAGGCCGAAGGGCTCCGTGAACGACTCCCTTCTCTGCGCCAGCAAGACGCTCCGCGTTGTGAGCGAGGCGCACCCCACCGTGAGCGATCGGTTCCGCTCCGCGAGCAACTCGCCTCGCTCTCTGAGCGAAGCGAACGGGAGCCGGAGCAACACGAGCCGGTCGGTGAGCAGAGCCGTCCGGTCCGTGAGCAACACGTCACCGCACGTGAGCAAACCGAACCGCTCTGCGAGCGGAGGGCCTTGCACACGCAGCAAACCTCTTTGCTCACGGAGCGAAGCGCGTCGCTCGCAGGACAGTGCGGGTCGCTGACGAGGGAGAGCCGTCCGCTCCGGGAGCGGAACGTTTCGCTCGGGTGACAAACCGCTTCCCGCCGACGGAGCCACGCGTCGCTCCGCGTGCGGACCGCGTTGCTCTGGAAGGGAAGGGCGCTGCTCACCACGCGGTGCGTTCCCCTCCGGACGAGTCGCACCTCGCTCACGATGCGAAGCGTCTTGCTCTGGAAGCGAAGCGCTCTGCAGCGCTGCGGTGGCATGTCGCTCCGGCAGACCTACGCTCCGCTCGGCGCCGGGGGGAGCCTGCTCGGCCGAGCCACGGGCCGCGCGTTTCGCCTCGGCAAGTGCCTGCGCCCGGCTATGCTTCGCGGCCGTGCGGGCATTTGTCATCGGCGGCGCAGGCTTCATCGGCAGCCACCTCGTCGACCTCCTGGTCGAGCGCGGTACCGCCACCGTCTACGACGACCTCTCCGTCGGCCGCGAGGCCTTCCTCGCCGCGCCGCTCGCCTCCGGGCGCGCCACGCTCGTGAAGGCCGACGTACTCGATCTCGAGAGGCTCACGGCGGCGATGGCCGGGCACGACGTCGTCTTCCACCTCGCCGCCAATCCCGAGGCTCGCTGGGGCCTCGAGCGGACGCGCCTCGATCTCGAGCAGGGCACCATCGCCACCTACAACGCGCTCGAGGCGGCCCGCCGCGCGGGCGTCGGCCGCTTCGTGCTCGCGTCGAGCGGCACCGTCTACGGGAACACCGCCGAGCCGTGCGCCGAGCCGGACCTCGGCTCGCTCCCCATCTCGCTCTACGGCGCGTCCAAGCTCGCGGGCGAATCGCTCGTCTCGTCGTTCGTCGAGTGCTTCGGCCTGCGCGGCTGCATCGTCCGCTTTGGCAACGTCGTCGGCGCCCGCGGTACGCACGGCGCGATCCTCGACTTCCTGAAGAAGCTCCGCGAGCACCCCGAGTACCTCGACGTCCTCGGCGACGGCAAGCAGTGCAAGCCCTACCTCCACGTCACCGACTGCGCGGCGGGCCTGCTCTTCGTCCTCGATCACGCGCCCGACACCCTCGCCGTCTACAACCTCGCGCCCCCCGACTGGACGAGCGTCACGCGCATCGCGGAGCTCTGCGTCGCGGCCGCCGGGCGAGCGCACGCCAGCCCCACGCGCATCGAGTACGGCGGCGGCGAGCAGGGCTGGCGCGGCGACGTCCCGCGCTCGCGCCTCAAGCCCGACAAGCTCGCGGCCCTCGGCTTCCGCGTCCGGTACACGTCCGACCAGGCGGTGGAGCGCGCCGTGGGCGAAGTCGCGCGCGAGGTGTTCGGGGGAACGTGAGCGCCGCGACCGATCCCGCGCTGGAGCTGCTCACGCCCGAGGACGACGTTGCGGATCCCCTCGTGTCGATCGTCGTGCCGGCGCTCAACGAGGCCCTCACGATCGCGGACTTCGTCGCGTGGTGCAAGGAAGGCCTGCGCAAGGCGGACGCGCGGGGCGAGATCCTCATCGTCGACAGCTCTACGGACGACACCGCCGCCATCGCCCTGCGCAGCGGCGCGCGCGTCCTCAAGGCGCCCAAGCGCGGCCTCGGGCGCGCGTACATCGACAGCCTACCGTTCATCCGGGGCGAGTACGTCATCATGGGCGACTGTGACTGCACCTACGACTTCCGCGAGCTCGGGCCGTTTCTCGAGCGCTTCCGTGTCGGGGCGCAGTTCGTCATGGGGTCACGCTTCAAGGGGTACATCGAGCCAGGATCGATGCCTCCGCTGCATCGCTACCTCGGGACGCCCGTCACGACCTTCATACTCAACGTCATCTTCTCCAGCCGTTTCTCGGACATCCACTGCGGCATGCGCGGCATCACGAGCGACGCGTTCCGGAGGATGGACCTCCGCTCGCAGTCCTGGGAGTACGCCTCGGAGATGGTGCTGAAGTCGGTCCACATGAAGCTCCGGACCGAGGAGGTGCCAATCCGCTTCCTCAAAGACCGCGAGGGTCGCTTGAGTCACCACAAGCGCTCGGGGTGGTTTTCTCCGTGGGCTGCGGCGTGGATCAACCTGCGCGCGATGTTCGTCTACGGGGCGGACTTCTTCCTCTACCGACCGGGGATCCTCCTCGCTGTTCTCGGCGCGCTCCTCACGTTTCCGCTCGCCACGGGGCCAATCGTCCTGGGGCCCGTCACGCTCTCCCTCTTTTCGATGCTGGTCGGCGTCACGCTGGCAACGCTCGGCGTCAACTGCGTCTTCATGGGGATCCTCGCGCAGGTCTTCTTCGACTACAGCGGCGAGGCGACGAGACGGTGGTTCGCCCGCTTCCCCTACACGCGGACCGTCGCGTTCGGCGCCGCGATGTTCGCAGGCGGCCTCACCCTCGTCGCTGGGCTGGTGGTGACGTACGTGCGCCAAGGGCTCGTCCTCGTGCCCGAGGCGACGATGCCCCACCTCGGCGTCCTCGGCCTCCTCTTCATGATCGTGGGCTTCACCACGTTCACGTTCACGCTGCTGCTCCACGCGACGGCCTTCGCCGTCCGGCGGTCGTAGGGATTACCGGAGCGGAAGGAGCTTCGCAGTGAACTGGAGTACCGGCCACCCCGCCAGACTCCACGGGAGGTCGTGCGTCTTGAGCGGCCAGTCCATGTCCGCCATGCGCGCGCCGGCATGGTCGATCATCGCGACCCACTGGCGAAGCTCGAAGTAGGTGCCAGGTGACGGGATGCCGTCCTTCGCGTTGCCGACGAGATCCATGAGGTGGAGCAGCCGGCGCGTCATCCCTCCGAATGCGAGGTGGTCCTTGAGCACGACCTTGGTTCGCGCGACCCGTACCGCTTCGTCGAGAGTGCGCTGCGGGTCCTCGCAGTGATGCAGCACGTCGACCAGCGTGACGGCGTCGAAGGAGCGGTCGGGGAATGGGAGGTTCCGGCCGTCGTAGGGCGTGACGTCGATGAGCGTCTCGTCGCGAACGTGGACGTCGACACCGGCCACCGTGGTCGCTCCGCACGTCTCGGCGAGGCGCCGCGTGTTCCGCCCGTCGCCGCAACCGACGTCGAGCAGAGAACCGACCCGGTCGAGATGCCGCGCCATCGAGGCGGTGACGCGCTGGCCCTGCGGAAGGCGGCTCGTCCGGTGGTGGTACTTGAGGAGGACGGACACGAGGCTCACGGCACCGGCTCTTAGCACCGAACCCTAGCGCTTGCGCCCGAAGACCAGGTAGCAGAGGGCTTCGGTCTCGTCCGGCGCGAGGCGGTCGAGGACCCTGGAGGCCGCGCTGATGGCCGTCATCGCAGGAACGACCGCGGGCAACGTCCACGTGCGTGCGGGGGCGACCCGCGTCCCCTCGTGTCCCGCCTTTCCCATCGCCTGCCCCAGTGCCCCGGCGCGCGCGACGCGGTAGGCGAGGTACGAATTGAGCTTGTGCCCGACGACGCTCCAGAGGCCGCCCATGGGCCAGAGGCCCTCGACCTCGATGCCGGCGCCATCGAACATCGAGCGCAGCCCGTGGGGCGTGTACCGGAAGAAGTCGTTGGGCTCCTCGTGCAGGCGAAAGGAGAACGGTACGTGGACGAGGACGAGGCCGCCCTTCTTCGCAACGCGGCTCATCTCGTCTACGACCGTCTGCGGGTGCGGCGTGTGCTCGAGCACCTGGATGCTGATGACCGTGTCGAAGCTGTCGTCCGGGAAGGGAAGAGTCTTTCCGTCGTAGTAGAGGTCCGGCCCGGTCGCGCGTTTCGAGCTCTGCGTCGTCTCGAACACCGGCGCGTACTCGACGCCGACGTACTCCGTCACGTACGGGCGGAAGATGGGCTCGTAGGGTTTCTCGCCGCAGCCGACGTCGAGGAGCCGGCCGCTCGCGCGAGGCGCGAAGGTGACGAGCTGCTCGTGGAGCTGCCACCACGCGAGGTCGATCCAGTCGGCCGTGCGACGCGCGACGCGACGCACGCCGGACGACGCGAGCAGCCACTGTACCGGTCCTGCCATGCGGGCCTTATGGCTCAATAGGGAGGAGAGAGGCAAGCGAGGAGGGCGCGCGTAGCCCCGCATGGCGAGCGATGCGTGGTAGAAGCCGACCGTCGGGATGCGTCTCGCGCTCCGCTCGCCCGTATCGGCCACGCTCCGCTGGCTCCTGCGCGCCGCGGGCCTCGCGCTCCTGCTCTGGGTGAGCCTTCGAGCATTCGGCGGCAAGGCAAACCTGTGGGCCTTCACGTCGATGATGGACTCGCGCTTCGCATCCATGGAACTGCTGGCCGGATCGCTCCGTCTGCGGAACGGCGTGCAGTCCGTCATGGGCGACGAGCAGGTCTACAACGGTGCGACGTACACCAACTGGGGGTACGGCGTTCCGCTGCTCCAGCTCGCCTTTCACGCCATCGCGCATTCCTGGCGCGCTGCATTCCCAGCGCGCTTCTTCCCCGACAGGGCCATCTACTTCTTCTGGTTCTCCGGCTTCGTCGCGCTCCTCTGGACGGGCTACGACCAGCTCCTCGCGATGCGCGGCGCCGGGCACGGCTCGCGCGTTCGCCGGCAGACACTCGCCTGGGCCGCCGCGCTCTTCACCCTCGCGTGCGCGTTCTACCCACTCATGCGGAGCCGCTTCGTCGTCTACGAGGAGACGATCTGCTACTTCGAGCTCTTCGAGCTCGCGGCGATGGTGGCGTACGTCTACGCGCTTCGCGACTGGCGGCCGATTGCCGTGGTCGCGATGGGTGTCGCGGCGGGGATGGGGCTGCTCATCCGGCCGACCGGCGTCGGCTACGCGGTCCTCTGGGGCGGGATGCTTCTCGTGGCGAGCCGCCTCAAGAAACCCCTCGCGCTCTTCGCGGCCGGGCTCGCGCCCTTCGTCGCATTCTGGATGTGGACGAACGTCATGCGTAGCGGCGGCCCCTTCCACGCGGGGTTCGCCAACTCGATGCCCGGCATGACGTACCACACGCCGATTCTCCGCTTTGGGCCCGCCTGCTCCGATACGCCGGAGCACTTCTTCGAGGGAGCCGGTCGCCTCTTCCGCGCCCTGTTCGTGCAGCAGCCGACGGAGACCCCGCCCTGGCTCACGAAGTGCCACTGGGACCTCGAGATGCGCCCGCCCGAGGCGTCGGCGTCGTCGAAGGACGCGTTCCTCTCGCCCTTCGTGCTGATCGCCCTCGTCTGGATCCTGGCGTCGCACCTCGTCCGCCGGGAGCGACGGCTCGAGGTCTATGCGCCCATCGCCGGGTTCGCGGCCATCTTCGTCGCATACACGTTCGGAGGCGCATTTGCCTGGCGCTACGTCGGCGATCTGTGGCCGCTCGTCATCCTCGCCTGTGTCGAGTACGTGCGCACGCTGCCACCGGGCGGCAACCGCCTGCTCGGCGCGCCTCTCGCCGCCGTGTTCGTCCTCGGAAGCGCCATCGTTTACCTGCGCGAGGTGAGCCCGGCCGTGTCGACGATCAAGGTCCTCGGCGAAGCCGACGTCGACCGCATGTGGTCCGACTTCGAGGAGACCCGGACCCAGATGGACCCGACGATGCCCTCGCGACGCACGTGCGCGGAGCCGCTCGGCTGGCCGCTGCACAACATGCTCGGATGGCACCTCGGGGCGAACAGCAAGTGCAACGTCGAGACGTTCACCAACGTCTTTCTCGGCATCCCGGCCACGGGTTCGACGAAGCACACGCTTCGGTTCGAGGTCGACCACGCCGAGCCCACTTCGCTCCGTGTCGTCGTGAACGGGCGCCACTACCAGACGCACACCGAAGGCAACGCCTACGTCGTCGACCTCGACCTCGACGCGCGCAAGTTCGTCTCGCCGATGGTGCAGGCGACGATCGAGTGGGTGCGCGTGACCGATGATCCCCCGGACCTCCACCTCGAGGCCGTGGAGCTCGACTGACCGTATCGCGGCGAGGCCCGTCGTCCGCGCCTCCACCCCCATGCGTGGTAAGAACGCGCCACTCGACATGCTCTTGGCGGCCCGCCGACTGCCATCGGCCCTCGCGCAGTGGCTCTTCCGGGCGCTCGGCGCCATCGTCCTGGTCTGGTCCGGCCTGCGCGCGTTCGGAGGGAAGGCGCATCTCTGGGCGTTCGGAGTGCTTCCGGACATCCGCTTCACGTCGATGGCGATCCTCACGGGGACCCTCCGGCTGCGGAACGGCATCCGCGACGTGGTGCACGACGAGCAGATCCACGACGGGGCCACGTACACGAACTGGGGCTTCGGAGTGCCATTCCTCCAGGCTCCTTTTCACCTCGTCGCCAATCACCTCCGGACCCTCTTTCCCGCGCGGTTCTTCCCGGATCGCGCGATCTACTTCGTCTACTTCGTAGCGTTGGTCCCGCTGCTCTGGTCCGCCTTTCACCGCCTCGTCGGCCGCCACGGCGTATACGCGGATCAGCCGCTCCGGCGTCACGTCCTCTCGTGGTCGGCCGCGCTCCTCGCGTCGACGTGCGCGCTCTACCCGCTGATGGCCACGCGCTTCTACGTCTACGAGGAGACGATCGCCTACTTCGAGCTCTTCGAGCTCGCCGCGATGGCCGCGTACGTGTTCGCGGCCGGCGAGTGGCGCGCGTTCGCCGTGATCGGCGTCGGTGCCGCGGCAGGCGTGGGCCTGCTGGTGCGGCCCACCGGGCTTCTCTACGTGGGTGTCTGGGCCTTCATGATCGCCGCGGGGAGCCGGCGGCGGCGGCCCGTCGCCATGTTCGTGGCGGGGGTCGCGCCCTTCGTCGCCGTCTGGATGTGGACGAACGTCGTTCGCAGCGGCTCGCCCTTCGACTTCGGGCTCGAGAACTCGACGCCGGGCACGAGCTACCACACGCCGATGCTGCGCTTCGGCGGCCTGTGCTCGAACGATCCCGGCCACCTGCTCGCGAGCGCCGGGCGCCTCCTCCGCGCTCTCTTCGTCCAGGTGCCCACCGAGACGCCGGCGTGGCTGGCGAGATGCCACTTCGATCTGGAGACGCGCCCGCCCGAGTCGGCGGTCTATGCCAGGGACGCCTTCCTGGGGCCGGTCGTGCTCGCCCTGCTCGCGTGGATCCTCTTCTCGCAGCTCGCCCGCCGCGAGCGCCGCCTGACTGCGTACGCGCCCATCGCGGCGCTCGCCGCGCTCGTGGGAGCCTACGCACTCGCCGGAGCCGGGTTCACGTGGCGCTACGCGGGCGATCTCTGGCCCCTCGTCCTTCTCGCGTGCGTCGAGTACGTGCGCGTTCTCCCTGCCTCGCGAAACCGCTGGCTCGGCATGCCGCTCGCGACCGCGCTGGTCTGTGCGAGCGCCATCATCACCGTGCGCGAGGTGAGCCCGGGGCAACCGACGATCGTCACGCTCGACCCCGACGAGTACGTGTACATGTGGGGCCACTTCGAGGACGCGCGCCACGGGAAGGACCCGCCGCTCGCCTCGCGGATCGCGTGCGGCGATCGTCCGATCTGGCCCTGGCACAACGCGCTCGGCTGGGACGTGGGAAAGCAGTGCACCGTCGACACGTTCTCGAACGTGTACCTCGGCGTGCGAGCGGGCGAAGGGCGGCGGCGTACGCTCCGCTTCGTCGTCGACCACGCCGAGCAGGCGCCGCTGCGCGTCTACGTGAACGGGCGCACGTACCGGACCCGTACCGAGGGGAATACATACGTCGTCGACGTCAGCGTCGACTCCGGCCAGCTCCTTTCGCCCGCGGTGCAGATCACGATCGAGTGGGTTCCCGTCTACGACGACCCTCCGGCCTTGCACCTGCAATCGGTGGAGCTCGTCTGAAGAGACTCGCGAGCCCACCCGAAAGGGGGCGTGGTAAAGCGCGCGTCCGGATGCACGTCTCCCTCCGCCGACTCCGGACGACCGCGCTCCGGTGGGCCGCCTGGCTGGCCGGCTTCTCCCTGCTCCTCGGGGTGAGCCTGCGCGCGTTCGGCGGCAAGGCGCACCTCTGGGCCTTCTGCTGGATGATGGACTCGCGCTTCACGTCCATGGAGCTGCTCGCGGGCGTGCTCCGGCTGCGGGACGGCGTCGAGTTCGTGGCGGGCGACGAGCAGGTCTACAACGGCGCGACGTACACGAACTGGGGCTACGGCGTTCCGCTCCTCGAGCTCCCCTTCCACGCCATCGCGCACCGCTTCCACTCCGCGTTTCCCGCGCGCTTCTTCCCGGACCGCGCGATCTACTTCTTCTGGTTCTCGGCGCTCGTCGCGCTCCTCTGGGCGGGCTACGACCGGCTCCTCGGTCGCCGGGGGGCGTGCGGCGGGTCACGGGTCCGCCGGCAGGCGCTGTCGTGGGCGGCCGCACTCCTCACGCTCGCGTGCGCCTTCTACCCGCTCATGCGGAGCCGCTTCTACGTCTACGAAGAGACGATCTGCTACTTCGAGATCTTCGAATTCGCGGCGATGACGGCGTACGTCTACGCCCTCGGCGAGTGGCGGACGTTCGCCGTCGTCGCCCTGGGCGCCGCCGCGGGGATGGGGGTGCTCATCCGGCCGACGGGCCTCCCGTACGCGGCCCTCTGGGGGGCGATGGTGCTCCTCGCGAGCCGGCGCAGGAAACCGCTCGCGTTCTATGCAGCGGGGCTCGCGCCCTTCGTCGCGTTCTGGATGTGGACGAACGTCGTCCGGAGCGGCGGCCCCTTCGACGTGGGCTTCACCAACTCGATGCCGGGCATGCTGTACCACACGCCGATCCAGCGGTTCGGCCGCATGTGCTCGAACACGCCGGGCCACTTCGTCGAGGCCGCCACGAGGCTGTTTCGCGCGCTCTTCGTGCAGCAGCCCACCGAGACGGCGCCGTGGATGTCGAAGTGCCACTTCGACCTCGAGCTGCGCCCGCCCGACTCGTCGCCGTCGTGGAAGGACGCGTTCCTGTCGCCCCTGGTCTTCGTCGTGCTCGCGTGGATCCTGGTCGCGTACCTGGCGCGACGGGAGCGGCGCCTGGCGCCGTACGCGCCCCTGGCGGGGTGTGCGGCGATGTTCCTCGCCTACGTGCTCGGCGGCAGCTTCGCGTGGCGCTATGCCGGCGACTTCTGGCCGCTCATCGTCCTCGCCTGCGTCGAGTACGTCCGCACGCTCCCGGCGTCGGGCAACCGGCTCCTCGGCGCGCCGCTGGCCGCGGTCTTCGTGCTCGGCGCCGGCTTCGCCTACCTGCGGCAGGTGAGCCCTGCGGCCGAGACGATCAAGGTCCTCGAGGCCGCGAGCGTCGACCACATGTGGCACGACTTCGAGCAGACGCGCTTCCAGATCGACCCGCCGATGCCGTCGCGGGTCGCGTGCGGCGGGCCGCTCGCATGGCCCTTCCACAACATGCAGGGATGGCACATCGGCGGGGTGAACAAGTGCGACGTCGAGACCTTCACGAACGTCTTCCTCGGCATCCCGCCCGGCAACGCGACGAAGCACACCCTCCGCTTCGAGGTCGACCACGCCGAGCAGGCGCCGCTTCGCGTCGTCGTGAACGGCCGCCGCTACTGGACGCACACGGACGGCAACGCCTACGTCGTCGACGTCGATGTCGACGCACACGAGTTCGTCTCTCCGATGGTCCAGGCGACCATCGAGTGGGTCCGCGTGACCGACGATCCGCCGGCCCTGGTGCTCCAGGCCGTCGAGCTCGACTGACCGGTCCCGTTCCCGCGTGCAGGCCGGCGCCGTCCGCGGCAGCGCCTCCTCAGGTTCAGTGCGCGCGCCTGCGCCGGGCGAAGCCCAGCGCGACGCCGAGCAGCGCCGCAAGGCCGCCCGCGCCGCCCGTGCCCTCTCGACCGCCACCGGCCTGCGCGACCGCGCAGCCGGTGCCCTGCGACTTGAAGCTCGCGTCGCCGTTCGCGCCGCTCCCGCCGTCGCCGCCGTGGCCCGCGCTCGCGCCCGCGTCGCCGCCCGAGAGGCCTCCGCTGCTGCTGCCGCTCCCGCTGCCGCTGCCACCACCGCCGCTGCTGCTCGCGCCGCTGCTGCCGGTACCGCCGCTGCTCGTGCCGCCGCTGCCGCTCCCCGAGCCCGACGAGCTCGCGGCTCCCCCGTCGGTGCCGCCGCTGCTCGTGCCGCCGTCGGGCACGCCCGGGTCGACGGTGCACGTGCCCGTTCCCGCCGTCACCGTGACGTTCGCCTCGATGTCGTCGTCGGCCGGGCCGCCCTGCCCCGGATCGCTGAACCACGCGACGCCGTCCTCGACGAGGCCGAAGTACTCCTGGTACGAGCCCGCCGTCGGCGGCGCGTGGAAGTCGAACTTGAACTCGAACGTGCCGCCCGGCGGCACCGTGCCCGTCACGCCCGCGAGGCGGTTCACCGAGAGCCACGTCGAGTCGGCGAAGTCGCTCGTGCGGTCGCGCGGCTGCGTCGTCGCGAGGTGCGTGCTCGAGTCCCAGGGGAGCGTGCCGGTGTTCTTGAACGTGATCGTCGCGGGGGTCGTCTGGCACGTCGTCATCGGCATCGCGGTGGAGGCGAGCGGCCAGCTCTGGCTGACGTACTGCGCGCCGTAGGTACCGCCGCCGCTCGTGCCGCTGTCCGGCGACGTCGTGCCGCCGCCGCCCGCGTAGGCCTGGAGCTCGGCGAGCGTGCCGTTGTACTCGTCCGTGTCGACGCCGCCGCTGATGCCGCCCACCGAGCCGTTGTCGGCGTTCTGCCAGAAGACCCACTTCGTCCAGCCCACGGGCATCGCGGGGCAACCCGTCGTGTAGTTGGCCGCCCAGAGGTCGTACGTGTCGAACGTCGTCGCCGTGATCGGGTAGGTGCCCTCGCTCGTGTAGATGATGGGCGTCTTGCCGGTCGACGCCTTCACCGCGGCGAGCCACGTCGTCATGTTGGCCTCGATGGTGGCCGCGCTCGCGCCGCCGGAGGTCTCGATGTCCATGACGACCGGCAGGTCGCCCGCCACGAGGCCGCCCCCGCCCTGGAGGCTCGAGGCGACGAGGTTGGCCTGCGCCGTCGGGTCGTCGGCGGGCTCCCAGTACTGGTACGCGCCGCGGATGATGCCCGCGGTCTTCATGCCCTCCCAGTTCGTCTTGAACGTGCCGTCGGGGCTGCCGGTGCCGTCGCTGATGCGCGTGAACGCGAAGTCGATGCCCGCCGCCTTGACGCTCGCCCAGTCGACCGAGCCCTGGTAGGTCGAGACGTCGACGCCCTTCACGGTGGTCCCGGAGGCGCAGACGGTGGTGGCCTCGGAGGTGGTCCCGAGCGGCTCGTCGCCAGGCTGGACGGCGCACCCCGCGACGAGCGCCGCGACGCCGGCGGACGCGAACAGAGGGAGGCGACCGCGCCCGAGGGCACGGCGAAGCGAGGCCATTGACCGCATGATCCCACCCCAGGATGCAGCGACCAGGCCGCCAGGGCCACGCGAAAACTACCGTGGCACGGCGCGAATCGCGCGACGGGCCGCGAGCTCGCGAATGGTCACGCCGGGCGCGCGCCCGGCCGCGACGCGGCCGTGTCGGAGGGCGGACTACGCGCCGCTCGGTCGATCGGGGTCCGGGCCCTCCGGGGGACCGCGCCACGGTTCGATGGGGACGGGCCTGTGGATGGGCTCGGGCACGGGCGAGTCGGGATCCGTCTGTCGTTCGGGCACTTCGGGATCGTTCGGGGTCCACGGCATGGGAGTGGTCATGGCGGCTGCACGCGACGCTGCAAGCGCCGGTCCGCCAGCCCTTGGAAGACTGCCTGCGCTGCGGCTAGAGTGCCCCGTCATTCGCCCATGCCGAGCTTCGACGTCGTCTCCCAGGTACCGCGCAGCGAGGTCGACAACGCCTTCAACCAGGCCCAGAAGGAGATCGCGCAGCGCTTCGACTTCAAGGACACCGACACCTCGCTCGAGAAGGGCGCCGACGCGATCACCATCCGCTCGGGCAGCGAGGACCGCGCGAAGGCCGCGCTCCAGGTGCTCCAGGACAAGCTCGTGAAGCGCAAGGTCTCCCTCCGCTTCACCGACCCCGGCAAGCCCGAGGCGTCCGGCAAGACGTCGCGCATCGTCGTCGCGATCAAGGAGGGCATCGAGGTCGAGAAGGCCAGGCGCATCGTCGCCCTCATCAAGGACGCGAAGCTCAAGGTCCAGGCCTCGATCATGGAGAACCAGGTGCGCGTCTCGGGCAAGAACAAGGACGACCTGCAGTCGGCCATCCGCGCCCTCCGCGGCGAGGACCTCGGCATCGAGCTCCAGTTCGTGAACATGCGGGACTAGGCGCGCTCCGAACGGCCGATGGCGACGAAGAAGAAGCACGCCCCCGTGACGCACGGAGGCCCCACGACCCACGCGGCGCACGCGGCGCACGCGAACGGCGCCCCCTCGGTCCCTCCGCCGGCTGCTGCGCCGAAGCGCACCCTCTTCGGCACCGACGGGATCCGCGGCGTCGCCAACGAGCACCCGATGACGCCGGAGCTCGCGCTCCAGCTCGGGCGCGCCGTCACGTTCCTGGCGGGCCGCGGCAAGGCGCACGTCCCGCGCATCGTCATCGGCAAGGACACGCGCCTCTCGGGCTACATGCTCGAGCAGGCCATCGCGAGCGGCGTCTGCGCGATGGGCGGCCGCGTGCAGCTCTGCGGGCCGATGCCCACGCCGGCCATCGCGCACCTCACGGTGAGCATGCGCGCCGACGCGGGCATCGTCATCAGCGCGAGCCACAACCCCTACCAGGACAACGGCATCAAGGTCTTCGGCGCCGACGGCTTCAAGCTGCCCGACGACGTGGAGCACGAGATCGAGCGCCTCATGGAGAACGACGCGCTCCTCGGCAAGCGCTCGACGGGGCCCGGCATCGGGCGCGCGGAGAAGCTCGAGGACGCGCGCGGGCGCTACGTCGTCTTCCTCAAGCAGACCTTCCCCCGCGACGTGTCGCTCGACGGCGTGCGCGTGGTCGTCGACGCGGCGCACGGCGCGGCCTACCGCGTCGCGCCGATGGTCCTCCAGGAGCTCGGCGCGCAGGTGACGGCCATCGGCGTGAAGCCCAACGGGGTGAACATCAACAAGGAGGCAGGCGCCCTCCACCCGGACCACGTGCGAGCCGAGGTCGTGAAGCGCGGCGCCGCCGTGGGCATCGCGCTCGACGGCGACGCCGACCGCGTCCTCGTCATCGACGAGAAGGGCCAGATCGTCGACGGCGACCAGGTGATGGCCATGTGCGCCGAGAGCATGCTCGCCGAGGGGACGCTGAAGAAGCGCACCGTCGTGGCGACGGTGATGTCCAACCTCGGGCTCGAGCACTCGCTCACGCGCCGGAACGCGAAGCTCCTCCGCACGCAGGTGGGCGACCGCTACGTCGTCGAGGCGATGCGGAGCGGCGGCTACAACCTCGGCGGCGAGCAGTCCGGGCACCTCGTCTTCCTCGACCACGCGTCGACGGGCGACGGGATGCTCGCGGCCCTGCAGGTGCTCGCGCTCATGCTCCGCACGGGCAAGCCGCTCTCCGAGCTCGCCGGGCAAGCGATGCAGCGCGTCCCCCAGGTGCTCGAGAGCGTGACCCTCGGCGCGCGCCGCCCGCTCGAGGAGATGCGCCGCCTCGCGCAGCTCACCGAGCGCGTCGTGAAGCTCCTCGGCGACGACGGCCGCGTCCTGGTCCGCTGGAGCGGCACCGAGCCGAAGCTACGCATCATGCTCGAGGGCCCGCACGAGGACCGCATCCGCGCCTGGGCGCGGGACCTCGTCGAAGCCGCTCGCCGCGACGCTCCCTGAGACGGCCTTCAGCAGCTGGAGTGGCAGCCGTTCGTCTTCGTGTCGCAGTAGTAGCCGCCGTAGCAGCCGTTCGTCTGGCAGGTCTGCCCCGAGGAGCACGCGTTGCAGCTCGCGGGCGTGTCCGGAGCGGCGCAGTCGCTCGACCCGCCGCTGCTGCTGCCGCTGCTCGACCCGCTCGAGGACCCGGAGCTCGATCCCGAGCTCGAGCCGCTGGAGGAGCCGGAGCTCGAACCGCTCGACCCGCCGGCGCCCGAGCTCGAGCCGCTCGACGAGCCGGAGCTCGACGCGCCCGACGAGCCCGAGCTGGAGCCCGAGCTCGACGCGCCCGAGGACCCGGAGCTTCCGCTGCTGCTGCCGCTGGACGACGACGTCGACCCGCCCGAGCTGCCGCTGGACGACGAGCTGGACCCGCCGCTCGAGCCGCTGGAGCTCGAGGAGCTGGAGCTCCCGGAGCTGCTCGATCCGCTGGAGCTGCCGCTCGACGACGAGGACGAAGAGCTCGAGCTCCCGCTCGAAGAGCTCTGCCCGTTCTCGCTGCTCGACTGCGGATTGACCGGCGAGTCCGTGCCGGCCGGATCGTCACCCTGGCCGCCGACTGCGCACGCCGTCGGGCCCGCAACGAGGAAGACGAGGGTGGTGAGGAGCGCACGCCGCTTCATGGCACCACCCTGCTCCCGCCCCGTTTCCGTGCAACGTCGAGCGGGTGACGATTCCCGTCTAGATCAGCGGGACTGGAACGTTGCACGGCCGCGTGTTTCGCAGCCGTCGCGCGGGGCACGAGGCGGTCCGGGCCGGGTGCCGCGGGGGCTGGGCGAGGGAGCGAGAGGGGGAGCCGCAAAGCCGCAAAGACACAAGGGGTTTTGGGGGGGCAGGGGAGGATGGTCGATGACCGCCGCCGCGCCGGAGGGGTGGCAGCCTCGTGATGGGTGGCCATGCAGCCGGTGTGGACGGAACCGCCGGCGATCAAGAGAATGCCGGCCCACATGCTCCGCGAGCTCGACCGCCTGAAGGGGATCGCGATCGCGATGGTGCTCGTCTCGCAGTGGGACTGCGCGCAGGCGCTCCTTCCCGAGGTGGCTCGTTCCAGCTGGAGCGGGATTGACCTCCTCTTCGTCGTCTCGGGCTACCTCACCACGCGATCCCTCCTTCGTGTCCTGCCGTCCGAGGGGTCCGATGCCGGTCTGGCGCAGCGACTTACCGACGCGCGCGAGCCGCTGGGCGGCTTCTTCCTCCATCGCTTCCTGCGCGTCGTCCCCCTCGTTGCGCTCTTCTTCCTGGTGAACCGCGTCGTGATGAGGTGGTTCCCGCAGAACTTCGGTTCGCCCGAGCAGTGGTGGCGCGAGGTCGTCGCCTTCTTCGGTGGGATCTACGGCTACGACCTCGCCTTCCACACCGACTTCCGCATGGCGATCCTCTGGCCGATCGCCGTCGGCGCGCACTTCACGCTCGCCCTCGGTTTGATCTTCGCCATCTTCAGGAAGCCGGGTCGCCGCCTGGGGGCGTGCCTCTGCGTCGTTCTTCTCGTCATGGCCGGGCGCGCGCTCCCGGTCCCGAACGGCGCCGACGCCGGCACGTACGCCCTGGCCGCGTCGCACCTCCGGCTCGACGCGCCCATGGCCGGGGCCATCGTGGCGCTGGTCGGTGGGGAGCTTCGCCGGGCCGCGCCCGCACTCGGTCCGATCGTCCCGCCATGGGTGATGCGCTACGCGGTCCTTCCGGCGGTGGTCGTCGTGATCGCATGCCTCCCCGGGGCGGTACCGCAGCAGGTGGCTCGCGAGGAAGGCCTCGTGGCCCTCTGGTTCCTCTCGGCTCTTCTCGTCGCGTTCGCGAGCCTCGATCGCGGCTACGTGCTTCCCATTCCGGTTCTTGCCCCCGTTCTCCAGTACCTCGGGTCGCGCTCGCTCCCGCTCTACTTGGCGATGGTGCCAGTCGGGCGGCTCGAGGACGACCTCGGTGGTCGGTGGCCGCGCTATCGCGCCCTCGTCCCGGAGGACGCGCATCACCCCCTGGTGCGCACCCTCGTCCTTCTCGCGACGACCATCCTGGTCGCCGAAGTAGTCCACCGCTGCGTCGAGCAGCCTTTCCGGCGGATCGCGCGCGCCCGTTCCCCCGTTGGCTGACGCGGAGCCGCCTTGCAAAAGCTACGCGAAATAGAGCGCCTCCGAGCGTGCGCCGTCCTGATGGTGATGGTCGTCCACTGGGACGCGGCCAAGCCATTTCTCCCCGAGGTGGCGCGCATGCCGTGGACGGGCGTCGACCTGTTCTTCGTCATCTCCGGGTTCGTCGTCACGCTCTCCCTCGTGCGCCTGCTGCCACCTCTCGAGGGCGCGTCGTCGTTCGTGGCGGCCTTGTCCGAGGCGGCACCGGCGCTGCGCACGTTCTACGCGAGGCGCTTCTTCCGGATCCTGCCGGCCGCGCTCGCAGCGGCGATCCTGTACCGCGAGCTGAACGTGGTCTTCCCCGAGTACGGCGCCCTCGACGAGTGGACGCACGAGGTCATCGCGTTCTTCGGGGGCGTCTACAACTACGGCTTCGCGTTCCACCCGGCGAACTGCAAGCTCGGCGTCTACTGGAGCCTCTCGGTCGAGGAGCACTTCTACCTCATCCTCCCCGTGCTGTTCGTTCTCCTGCGCACGACCGACCGCCGCCTCGTCGGGTGCGCGGTCGTGGCGGGCGTGAGCATCGCGTGCCGTCTCCTGCCAGTTCCAGCGGGCGCCGACCTTCACAACTGGGAGAAGTTCTCGTCGCACCTGCGCTTCGACTCGCTGATGGCTGGCGTCGCGCTCGCGCTCCTCACGTCGAGGAACATCGGACGACCGATCGTCCCCCGAGGGTGGATCCGCTTCCTGTTCGTCCCGGGCCTTCTGCTCCTCGTGATGTGCCTGCCGCAGACAGCGCCCGACGAAGTGCTGAACCACGTCGGGTTGGTCGCGATCTGGGCGCTCGCCGCTTGCCTCGTCTCCTTCGCGGCGAAGGACCGGGGGTACGTGCTGCAGTTCCCCGTAGTGGGTCGCGTCCTCGAGGTGCTGGGTGCGCGATCCTACGCGCTCTATCTCCTCCACATGGCCGCACTCTGGATCGACCGCAGCTTGAACACGCGCTGGCCGCGGTACGCCGCATGGATCGCGCAGGACAGCCCGCATGCGCCATGGCGACAGCTCGTCTTCTTGCTTGGAGTGGCCCTGGTCCTGGCCGAGATTCTCCACCGGGTCGTCGAGAGACCCTGCATCGCACTGGGACGTCGGCGAATCGACCGCGCGCGCAGCCAACTCGCGCTGAGTGGCGGTCCCGAGTCCGGCTCGGGGATCGGCGCTACCTGAGGCTAAAGCCACGGACCTTGGAGCAAGCGCGGGGGTTGAGGCGCCACCGGACGCCAAACGAAGTGTCGACCTCGATGCGGAGCCACCACGGCGACACGTGCCCCGGAAGGACCGGCCCGTTTCGTCACGTCCGAGCGACCTCCGCGACCTCTCGGAGAAGCCGCGCGACGGCCGACTGCAGCGAGTCGTCCTGCGTTCGTCGGAGCAGGTTGGAAACATGCTTCTGAAGCGTGAGCGGTGACGACTCTCTCGCCTCGACGATGGCTTCCCGGCCTTCCCCAAGGGCGGCTCTTCGCAGAACGTCCGCTTCCGCGTTGGTCAATCCGTATAGATCTGCCCACCGGCGCGACGCGCGCCCAATCCTCGCGGGAAAGGCAGCGGCCTTTTCCAGGAACCGGTCGACGACTCCCACGTCGACTGGCTCAAGGAAAAAGAAGGCGCCAACATCAGCCACCGCGTTGACGAACTCCCTGTCCACGACACCTGAAACCACCGCGATTCGGACGTCTGCACGCGTCGACCGCAGACTCCGCACGAGGCCGATTGTGGACCGGTCCGGCCGGTAGGTATCCACGAAGAAGGCCGACCACGCGGCCCCCTCACCCGCGCGCGCCAGTGCCTCTTGCGTGCTTGTAGCCACGACGAGTTCGCCAAGACTCTCGGTCGCCCGGGCAAAGGTCTTTCGGAAACCTCGACCACTGTCCACCAGCAGGAAGCGCGCCGTCCCCACGATGCCTGACCTCCGTACCGAAGTAGGTTGCGACTCGGCGTGCACGGCGGTGTCCGCTCCCGGGAGCCGCGCGGGTCACGAGCTGATGGCGCGAGAGTTGTCACACGCCAACCAGTGCAGGTCTCTTGCGTGTTTAGGCGTAGCGTAACCCGCTCTCGCCTTCAACACTAATTGGGCGACATTCCGACAGTACGATGTGTCGACATAAGGAGACCGTCTCGCAGGCCGAGGAATCGAGCGTAGCTCCTGCATCTTGCGGGTCGCACCGGACTCGACGAGAACCGGGCGTCCTTACGGCGTCTCGGACGTCGCCTCGGTAGGCCTTCGTCATCGAAGCGTTCAGTCGACCGAAGAAACGAAATTCTAGGTGCGGCCGGACGCTGCACGCGTCCTTGCAGTGACCGTCCGACGCACTTTTTGAGGCTGCACCACCTTCGGGTCACACACTTGTCCTGCGCCTGTCTGTGTACCGAACTTCGTAGGCTGGCGGCGATGACAATACTCGACCACTAGTAGGTCGCCGCTAGTACCTGTCGGGTGGAATTGCTGACGCGCAGCTCGGACTATAGATTCTCGCCGTCGCGCGGGAGACGACTGCGACAATAATGTCGCGATCGCAAAATACGCGGGCTCACGTAAATAGCGAATGGAGGCAGTCATGCGAAGGTTCCTAACATCGATGTTCGTAGCTGGAGTGTTTTCGTTGGGCATGGCTTTCGTGTCGACGGATGCATCAGCGGCGGGCTGGCAGAGGTATCCTGGAGCTCTGTGCCAGGGGGACTACAATTCGAACCCGACGCTGTTCGGATCGGACGTTGGGACCGGCGGCCTCGAGATCGTCGGCGCGTCCGGCGGAATCATTCACACGCAGGTGGTATGCCCCTGGATCGACACGAGCACCGTCCTCGACACCAGCATTACGTCGATCAGCGCGGACATGTACAACCCCACAGCCACCAACGAGGCGGCAAGCTCGCTGAGCATGGAGGCCTGCGTGTACTCGGGCTGGACGAGAACCTGCGGCGCTACGTCGAGCAGTCCGGCCATCACCGCGGGAGGGCACAGCGGGGCGAGCATCACGGACATCAGCGCCTGGACCGGTGACACGGGGAACGGCTACGCGTACGTCCTTCTCAACGAGGGCAACAGCAGTTCCAACTACTTGGGTGGATTCATCTACAACTACTAGGCGGAAGCAGAACGGTGCGCGATCGACTGTTTCGATACCGGCGCGCCCCGTGGAGAGGAGCGGACCGATGCGTCTGCGAGTCGTATTGTCGTGTGCCGGCGCGGCCACGGTGCTTGTGCTCATTGGTTTTGCGCTGCGCAATACAGCAAGCCCGCATCGGTCCGCAGCGGGTAGTGACGAAAAGCAACAGGGCGTCACGGCCGCGGACGCACCAACTCCCGCGATGCGCGTCCAGGTCACATCCGTGGACGATCCTCGCGTCGCGGATCTGGAGAGCCGCTTGAGAGCGCTAGAGGAGCGCGTCCCGCCCGAGGCGCCGGCCGGCCCGAG
Source organism: Polyangiaceae bacterium (assembly GCA_036490515.1). GTDB lineage: Bacteria > Myxococcota_A > Polyangia > Polyangiales > Polyangiaceae > Palsa-1150. Next base: position 175,258 of record DASXDU010000018.1, on the reverse strand, counting down.
CGCTGTGGTTCCGTCCGCGGGAACGCAGGAGGAGGCCGAGCGGGCTTCGACGCTGGCACACGAGAGGTGGGTAGATCGCTTTCGAGGTGAGGGGGCCGATCCATCATGGGCTCCGTCGGCACAGGCCTCGCTACAGAGCGAACTTCACGATCTCGGCGAACAGGTGGGGGCTCGCGTACAGGCCGTCGAGTGTCGCACCACGTTGTGCGCTGCCGAAGTCGAATGGTCGTCGTTCGCGGCCGTCGGGAGATCGTCGGCCGAGCTTGTTCAACATGGCTACACCGAGAACTGCGCGAAGACGATTTACACGCCGCCGCCCGACGACCCGACAGCGCCCTATCACGCGACGTTGTTCTTTGACTGCGAGCAGTTTCGAACGCGCTGAGTGCGCCGCGCGCGGCCGGGTCAGCCACAGCGCCCAGCATTCACGGCGCTCGCAATCCCGCCCCTACAGATCGGAGCGGTCGAAGTGGAGAGCGGGTCGGTAACCTCTGATCCGGGCCACGCCATCTCCTTCAACGACCAGGGGAAGACCTCCCCGCCTGCCTGCGTATTTGACAGGAGGGCTCCTCCCTTCACACTGCGAGCTCGACGATGTCCCTCTCCCCCACGTGGCGCTTTCTCCTTGCCTCGGGTGCCGTCGTCGTCGTGGCGTGCGGCGGCTTCAAGAACGGCGGCGGCAAGGCGGCCGGCGGCGACGGCGGCGCGAGCTCCTCGTCGGGGAGCAGCTCCGGCTCCGGCGGGTCGAGCGGCGCGAGCTCGAGCGGCACCGGCGGGAGCAGCGGCACCGGATCGAGCGGGGGAACGGGTTCCGGGAGCGGCGCGGGCTCCAGCAGCGGCACCGGGTCGAGCAGCGGCGGCTCCAGCAGCGGAACCGCCTCGAGCAGCGGCACCGGGTCGAGCGGTAGCTCCAGCGGCGCGAGCAGCGGGTGCACGAGCAACTGCGACCCCTGCCAGGGCTCCGCGTGCCTCACGGGCATCGTCCTCTTCGGGGGCGACAACCTCGCACCCAACCCGGACACCTACGCCTACGACGGCAGCGCGTGGACCGCGCAGACTAGCAGCGCCGCGCCTCCCCATCGCGAGGAGGCGGCGATGGCCGTCCTCGGCGGCAAGGCGGTCCTCTTCGGCGGGTCGCCTTCGGGCGAGGGGGGCGACGCGCTGAACGACACGTGGACGTGGGACGGCCTCGCCTGGACCGAGGAGCACCCGTCGCACATGCCGCCCAAGCGCAGCTACCACTCGATGGCGACGCTCGGCGGCACCGTCGTCCTCTACGGCGGGAGCGACGGCACGAACGCTCTGGCCGACACGTGGACCTGGGACGGCGCCGACTGGACGCAGCACGTCGTGGCGACGCCGCCCGCGCGCTACGCCGCGATGATGGCGACCCTCGGGAGCACCGTGGTTCTCTTCGGCGGCGACGGCGGGTCCGACGGCGAGACGCCGCAGTCGGACACGTGGCTCTGGAACGGCTCGGCGTGGAGCCAACCGTCGAACTCGAACTCGCCCACGGGGCGCGACTCGGGCGTGATGGGTTCCGTCGGCGGGAAGCTCGTCCTCTTCGGCGGGCAGGACCTCAACGCGAACGCGATGAACGACGTGTGGACGTGGGACGGGAGCGACTGGTCGGAGAACGGCGACCTGACGACGGTCCCGGACGGCCGCTTCGGCGCCTGCGGCGCGGTGCTCGCCGGCAAGCTGGTCGTCTTCGGCGGCACGACCAACGTCACGAACGACTTCAGCGACACCTGGATCTACGACGGCACGCAGTGGTTCGGCGGCCCGACGACGGGCCCGTCGACGCGCGCGTGGTGCACGATGGCCGGCCCGGGCTGAGTCGCCGCCGGCGCGGCTCGAGGGCGCAGGCTCGAGCGCGTTGCCGGGCCCATCGCGGGCGCAGGCATTGCACGCAAGCCTCTGCGTGGCGCGTCTCCTCGCGCCGGGAAGAAAGGTGCACTCATGAGCTTCCGCCAGCCCAGGCAGGTCGAAGCGGCTCCGCGCGAGCACAGGATGCCCCCGTGGAAGATCGCGATCGCGATTCTCTCCCTCGTCGTGATGTCGCCGATCATCGGCCTGGTCGCGACGTTCGTCCTGGTGACGTTCGCGCCCGTCATCCCCCTGATGGCGATCCTCCTCGTCGGGTTCCTGTCGCGCGGTCCGCAGCGCCATGACGCACCCAAGGGCACGCCGGAGCCGTCGCACGCGCACATGCCGTCCCTCGAGAACCCGCACGCCTTCGGCCAGCTCGGCTGACGGCGCGCCTCTGGCGAGTCAAAGTGCCACGGCCGGGTCGCGCGCGAGGCCGAGCAGCTTCGCGCGGGCCTGGCCCACGAGCACGAGCGAGCCCGCGACGACGACGAGCGACTGCTGCGCCCCGAGCATGGCCAGCGCCGCCTCGACCGACGGCGAGGTCTGGCCCGGGTGCCGCGCGACCATCGCGGCAGGGTCGACGACGTTGCGCGAGGCGCCGGAGGGGGCGACGTAGACGCGGCGGCCGGCGAGCGGTGCGAGCGCGTCGAGCATCGGGGCCCAATCCTTGTCGGCGAGGGTCCCGAAGACGAGCGCGACGCGCTCCGGCGGTAGGCCGAGTGAGCGCACGTGCGCGGCGAGCGCGCTGGCGCCGTCGGGGTTGTGGGCCGCGTCGAGGAGGACGTGGCCGATGCGCTCGAGGCGCCCGGGCCAGCGGACGTCGGCGAGGCCTTCCTCGATGGCGCCGGTCGAGGCGCCGATCCGCTCGGCGAGGACGGCGGCGACGCGCGCGTTGTCCTTCTGGTGCGCGCCTGCGAGCCCGAGGTTCGCGGGGATGGGGAACACTGCCAGGTCGTCGACGCTCGACGTCGTGGCCCCGTGCGCGTACGCGACCCCGTCGATCGCAGCACGCACCACTTCGGGCATGGGGCCGAGCACGATGTCGACGCCCGCCTTGGCGATGCCCGCCTTCTCGCGCGCGATGGCCTCGAGCGTCGTCCCCAGGCGATCGGTGTGGTCGAGCGCGATGCGCGTGATGGCCGCGGCGCGCGGCGGCGGGATGACGTTCGTCGCGTCGAGGCGCCCGCCGAGACCGACCTCGAGGAGGGCGACGTCGACGCCCGCGTCGCGGAAGGCGAGGAACGCGGCGAGCGTGGCGCACTCGAAGAACGAGAGCTCCGGCACGGCGTCGAGCGCGCGCGCGAGGACGGCGGCGAGCGTCTCGTCGCTCACAGGCTCGCCGTCGATGCGAATTCGCTCGGCGAAGCGGCAGAGGTGCGGCGACGTGTAGAGGCCCGTCGTGCGGCCCTGCGCGCGCGCGATCGCCTCGACCATCGCGCACACGCTGCCCTTGCCGTTCGTGCCGGCGACGTGCACGGCCGGGAACGCGCGCTCCGGGTGGCCGGCTGCCGCGCACGCGGCGGCCATCGGCTCGAGCCCGAGGCGCATCCCGAGGGGGATGCGCGCGTAGAGACGCGGCAGGACGTCGGTGAGGGACGGCACGGGAGAGACCTGTATAGCCGAGCGCGATCGGCCGGGGAGCGGGGCGCTTGCATCCGGCTCAGGAACGCGCGATGCCGGCGCTCGGCCATGCGAACCCCCCTGTCTCGCCTCCGGACGTGGGTCGTGCCCTCTCTCCTCGCCGGCGCGCTCTTCGCGGCCGGCGCCGCGCGCGCTCTCCAGCCGCCCGAGCCGCCGGCGCCGCCGAGCGGCTACCCGCCGGCCCCGGCGAACGAGGTCGCGGAGCGCGTGTCGCCCGACGGCGTCGAGGTGGCGGGCTTCTCGGCGGGCGCCGTGCGCACGCCGAGCGACGCCGCGGCGTGGGGCGGCGAGCGGCCGTCCTTCGGAGGCGACGGGCAGCCGCTCTCGCAGCGCGTCGCGAGCTACGACCTGAAGGCGACGCTCGATCCGGCGAAGCACACCGTCGACGGCACCGAGCACCTGCGCTGGCTCAATCGCAGCGACCGTCCCATCAAGAGCCTCTACTTCCACCTCTACCTGAACGGCTTCGAGGGGGAGGGGAGCACGTTCATGACGGAGAAGGCGCGCTACGGCGCGTTCCGCTCCGGGGTCGCCACCGAGAAGGGCGAGTGGGGGTACGTCGATCTGAAGAGCGTCGCGATGGGCGGCAAGCCCGCGGCCGTCACCTTCGTCCACCCCGACGGCGGCCCCTCGACGGACCGCACCGTCGTCCGCGTGGACCTCCCGGACGCCGTCGCGGCCGGAGCGACGGCGGACCTCGATCTCGCGTTCCACGATCAGCTCCCGCGCGTCATCGCGCGTACGGGGTACTTCGACACGTACCACCTCGTCGCGCAGTGGTTCCCCAAGGTCGGCGTCCTCGAGCTCCCGGGCGAGCGCGGGGCGACCGCGCCGCGGTGGAACTGCCACGAGCTCCACCTCTTCAGCGAGTTCTACGCGGACTTCGGGAGCTACCGCGCCGAGCTCACGGCGCCGCGCGACTACCTCGTGCGCGCGACGGGCGTCGAGCAGGGTCCGCCGAAGGAAGGTCCGGGCGGCCTCACGCACACGTTCGCGCAGGACGACGTCCACGACTTCGTGTGGACCGCGTGGAACGGGTACGCCGCGCCGCTGAAGGGCGCCTACGACGGCCCGGGGAGCCCCCATGTCGAGGTCGAGGTGCTCTACCCGCCGGAGTACGCCGAGTCGGGCCGCAAGGCGCTCGCCGGCACCGTCGACGCGCTCCGGTACTTCTCGGCGACGCTCGGGCCCTACCCGTACCCGCACGTGACCGTCGTCGTCCCGCCGTACAACGCGATGGAGTCGGGCGGCATGGAGTACGAGACGTTCTTCACGACCATCGGGAGCAGCGGGATGCTCGACGCCGCGACGCGCTTCGTCACGGTGCACGAGTTCGGGCACGGGTACTTCATGGGGCTCCTCGCGTCGAACGAGTTCGAGGAGCCGTTCCTCGACGAGGGGATGAACGAGGAGTGGGACGTCCGGATGCTCTCGCCCGAGCGCATCGACGTGGAGCTGCCCGGCGTGCTCCAGGCGCTCGGCCTCCACGTGCCCCCCTTCCGCTACGAAGACTACGAGCGCTCGCGCGGGACGCTGCGATTCCAGGCCGACCCCATCGCGGGCAACTCGTGGGACCGCTTCTCGAGCGGGAGCTACGGCCTCGTCTACTCGCGCACCGTCATGGTGTTCCACGATCTCGAGAAGCTCCTCGGCGGAGACGCCTTCGCGCGCGGGATGAGGCTCTACTACCTGCGCTGGCACCACCGGCACCCGAGCACGGCCGACCTCCGCCAGGCGCTCGAGGACGGGACGGGACAGCCGGACCTCGTGCACGCGTGGTTCGACGCGCAGGTCTACGACCGCGCCCCGGTCGACGACCGCGTGGTGACGGTCGAGAGCCGCGAGGTGCTGCCCGAGCCCGGGACCGTCGGCCAGGGCGACCAGCGTTCCGAGAAGACGGCCGACGACGTGGCGAAGGAGATCGCCAAGGCGCGCGACGACTGGAAGAGCGCCCACCCGGACGCGAAGCCCGGGGATCCTGGGCCGTACCCGTTCGAGAGCACCGTGGTCGTGCGTCGGTACGCGGCGCACGTTCCGCAGACGCTCGTCGTGGCGTTCGAGGACGGGACGAAGGAGACGATCGCGGTCCCCGCCGAGGAGCGCTGGCACCGGTACGTGCTCCGGCGGCCGTCGAAGGTCGCGTCGGCGCAGATCGATCCGGGCGGGGACCTCCTGCTCGATCTCGACAAGCTGGACGACGGGCGGACGCGCGAGGAGGAGTCGACCGCGAGCACGCGGTGGTCGCTCGAGCTGTCGGAGGCGGCGCAGCTCGTCGGCTCGCTGATGGTGTCGCAATGAAGGCCGTCGAGCATCTCAAGGGCGCGATGGTGCGCGGTACGCAGTGGCGGTACCTGCTCGTCTTCGTGGCGGGTACCTTCCTGCCCTCGCTCCTCTTGTTCGGGCCGGCGAAGGGCTTCTTCGGCGGGCTCTTCGACCACGCGATCCGCGAGGCGAGCCTCGTGCGCACGCTCGATTCCCCCGCGCTCTTCGAGGTGCTGCGCCAGATGGGCGAGCCTGCGGGCGAGTCCCTCGGGCCGGGGCTCTCGGCGGCGTTCTTCGCGACTCTGCTCGTCGCGCCGGCGCTCGCGGGGGCAGCGGCGGCCGTCGCGCAGAGCGAGGCGCCCCTCGCGACGTCGGCGCTGATGGCCGCGGCGGCGCGACTCTACCTGCGGATGCTCCGGATGGCGTTCGTCGCGCTCGTCCCGGTGGGGCTCGCGGTCGGCGCGTCGGCGGCGATCCTCCACGCCATCGGGAAGTCGAACGCGCACGCGGTCCACGAGTCGGCGGCGTGGCACGCGACGCTCGCCGGGTGGTTCGGCGCCGTCGTGCTCGTCGGCCTGGCGTCGTCGACCGTCGAGGTGGGGCGGGCGTACCTCGTCGCGGAGCCCGAGCGGCGGAGCGCGTTCCTCGCCTGGTGGCGCGGCGCGCGGCTGACCGTCCGTCGCCCGGTGGCCGTGCTCGGAACGTGCCTCGCGACGACCGCGGCGTCGCTCGTTCTCGCGTTCCTCCTCACGGCCCTGCGCCTCCGCCTCTTCCCCGGCGGGATGGCGACCATCCTCCTCGGGTTCCTCGTCGCGCAGGCGGCCGTCGCCGTGGTCGGCTGGGGGCGCGCGAGCCGCCTCGCGGGCCTGGTGAGCGTGATCCGCGGCTACGGGACCGGGACCGAGACCGGCACGGCGGCGTGACCGTTCGCGTGCGGGTCGTGCGCCTCGCGCGCGGCGTGCGGGTCACGCGGCGCGAGGTGCCCCAGGACGACGCCGATCTCGCGCTTCATCTCGAGGCGGCTCACGATGCGGTCGACCATGCCGTGGGCGAGCAGGTACTCGCTCCTCTGGAACCCCTCGGGGAGCTTCTGGCGGATCGTCTGCTCGATGACGCGCGGGCCGGCGAAGCCGATGAGCGCGCCCGGCTCGGCGAGGTTCACGTCGCCGAGGAGCGCGAAGCTCGCCGCGACGCCGCCCGTGGTCGGGTGGAGGAGCACGCTGACGAAGGGGAGGCTCGCGGCCTTGAGCCGCTCGAGGGCCGAGACCGTCTTCGCCATCTGCATGAGGCTGAGGATGCCTTCCTGCATGCGGGCGCCGCCGCTCGCCTGGAGGAGCACGACGGGCAGTCGCTCGGCGACGGCGCGCTCGAAGAGGCGGGCGATCTTCTCGCCGACGACCGAGCCCATGGACCCGCCCATGAAGGCGAAGAGGAACGCGCCCCACGCGATGGGGTGCCCCTCGAGGTGCCCGCGCCCGATCTCGATCCCCTCCCTGGCGCGCGAGGACTTCTGGGCTGCTGCGATGCGCTCCGGGTACGTCTTGCCGTCGACGAACTGGAGCGGGTCGGCCGGCTCGAGGTGGCTGTCCCACTCGTCGAGCGCGCCGCCGTCGAGGAAAAGCTTGCGCCAGCCGGCCGCGCCGAGCTTGTGGTGCTGCCCGCACTGGGGACAGACCTCGAAGTTGGCGGCGAACGCCTCGGCGGCGAGCGTCTCGCCGCAGCCGTCGCACTTGCGGAAGACGCCCTTGCCGAGCGTCTTCTTCTCGGCGGCGTCGAGCTCGGGCGACTTCTTCTCCGGCCAGGTCATCGCGCGCTCCCCAGTGTCTAGTCCAGAACGACCGCGACCGCGATACTATGGCGCGCCATGCAGGTCTTCTGTCCCAAGTGCGGGATGTCTTCGGACGTGGCTGCGAACGCCTCGAACGCCTCGTGCACCGGGTGCGGTGCGGCTCTCCCCGTGAACCTCCCGACGTTCGGGCCGCCCCAGGCAGCCCACCGGCCCGACGCGTTCGGCCTCGACGACATGGCGGCGGTGCCGCGCATCGTGCCGCCCCGCATCAACTTCACCTGGACCGAGCAGCAGGTGTTCGGCGGCGCGTGGGCGGTCGCCGTGCGCGAGCGGACGACGGCGGGGTGCGCGGTGCTCGCGATCATCGCAGTGGCGCTCCTCGGCGCAGGGTCGCTCGTCTACGCGAACTCGGACGGCGATCCCGTCGTGGTCCTAGTGATCCTCGGTCTGGTCGCGCTCTTCTTCGGGTACAAGGCGCTCTGCCTCGCCGTGAACCGCGGGACCATCCGCATCGACCAGAACTGGCTGGCCATGCGGCGCGGTCCGCTCCCCGAGAAGATGGGAGCGCGCGTGCCCATGTCGACCATCGCCACGGTCCGCCCCGTGAAGGCGTTGACGGTGAAGAGCGGCACGGTCAAGACGGTCTACTGGGCCATCCAGATCATCGCCGCCGACGCGAGCCTCACGCGCCTGCCGCTGGGCACCATGCCGCGCGACCAGGCGGACTACGTGTGCGAGAGGCTCCTGTCGATGCTGCGGGACGTGCAGAAGCGCTGCGGCATCCAGCCGCCGCAGCTTCCCGCGCAGTACCAGCAGCCGAACGTGTGAACCGTCGGGCCGACGCTCACACGGTCATGGTCTTCAGGTCCGGGCCGACCTTGAGGGTCGGCTCGGTCTGATCCTGCACCTCGCGCGCGCTCGTGCCCGGGGCGATCTCGCGGAGGATGAGCCCCTCGGGCGTCACGTCCATGGTCGCCAGGTCGGTGATGATGCGGTGGACGACGCGCTTGCCCGTCAGCGGGAGGTTGCACTCCTTGAGGATCTTGGGCGTCTTGTCCTTCGCGGCGTGCTCCATGATGACGACCACGCGCTTGGCGCGCGCGACGAGGTCCATCGCGCCGCCCATGCCCTTGACCATCTTGCCGGGGATCATCCAGTTGGCGAGGTCGCCCCGCTCGCTCACCTGCATCGCGCCGAGGATCGCGAGGTCGATGTGCCCGCCGCGGATCATCCCGAAGCTCTCCACGCTCGAGAAGATGGCGCTGCCCGGCAGCATCGTGACCGTCTCCTTGCCGGCGTTGATGAGGTCCGCATCGAGCTCGGCCTCGCTGGGGTAGGGCCCGATGCCGAGCAGGCCGTTCTCGCTCTGGAGCACGACCTCGATGCCCTTGGGGATGTAGTTGCTGCACAGGGTGGGCATCCCGATGCCGAGGTTCACGTAGAAGCCGTCCCGCAGCTCCTGCGCGGCGCGCATGGCGATCTGATCGCGGGTGAGGGGCATGGCTAGTTCTTCCTCGTCGTCTTGCGCTCGATGCGCTTCTCGTAGCCTGTCCCCTGGAAGACGCGGTGCACGTAGATGCCCGGCGTGTGCACGTGGTCGGGGTCGATCGACCCGACGTCGACGAGCTCCTCGACCTCGGCGATCGTCACGCGTCCGGCCGTCGCCATCATCGGGTTGAAGTTCATCGCCGTGTGCCGGTAGACGAGGTTCCCGAAGCGGTCGCCCCGCCACGCCTTGACGAGCGCGAAGTCGCCGGTGATCCCGTGCTCGAGCACGTAGGTCTGCCCGCCGAAGTCGCGCGTCTCCTTCTTCGGCGAGTGCTTCGCGACCGCGCCGTCCTTGCCGTACTTGAAGGGCAGGCCCCCGTCGCTGATGGCCGTCCCCGCGCCCGTCGGCGTGTAGAAGGCCGGGATGCCCGCGCCGCCGGCGCGCAGGCGCTCGGCGAGCGTGCCCTGCGGCGTGAGCTCGACCTCGAGCTCACCGGAGAGGTACTGCCGCTCGAACTCCTTGTTCTCGCCGACGTAGCTCGAGATCATCTTCACGATCTGCTTGTTGCGCAGCAGGATGCCGAGCCCGAAGTCGTCGACCCCGCAGTTGTTGGAGACGACGGCGAGCCCCTTGGTCCCGAGCTCGCGAAGCGCGCGGATGCAGTTCTCCGGGATGCCGCAGAGGCCGAACCCCCCGGCGAGGAGGGTGGCCCCCTCGGGGATGTCCCGCACTGCGTCGACCGCGGAGGCGACGACCTTGTCCATGGTGCGCGTACCGTAGTGAATCGCGCCCGGTCCCTCAAGGGTCGCGCCGCGCGAGGAGGGCCGTCGGTCGCCGAAACCCGTTGCCGGCTCCCGCGTATGCTCGGGGCCGATGGCGTCGAGCAAGGTTCCCTTCCGGGAGCGCTACGGCGCGTGGGCCGTCGTCGCGGGCGCGTCCGAGGGGCTCGGGGCCGCGTTCGCCGAGGCGCTCGCGGCGCGCGGCCTGGGCCTCGTGCTGCTGGCGCGGCGCGGGGAGGTGCTCGAAGCGCTCGCGACCCGGTTGCGGGAGGCGCACGGCGTCGAGGTCCGTCCGGTCGCGTGCGACCTCGCCGACGCGTCTTTCGTCGACCGTGTCGCTGTGGCGACGCGGGACCTCGAGGTCGGCACGGTCGTCTACAACGCGGCGTTCTCCTTCGTCGCGCCGCTCCTCGAGCGGCCCCTGGCCGACGCGCTCCGGGTCGTCGACGTCAACGTGCGCGGCCCGCTTCTCCTCCTGCACGCGCTCGCGCCGGCGATGGTCGCGCGCGGCCGCGGCGCGGTCGTCCTCATGTCGTCGCTCGCCGGCTTCCAGGGCTCTCCGCGGCTCGCGGCGTACGCGGCGAGCAAGGCGTTCACGACGGTCCTCGGCGAGAGTCTCTGGGCCGAGCTCGCGCCGGCGGGCGTGGACGTCGTCGCGAGCTGCGCCGGGGCGATCCGCACGCCCGGCTACGCGCGCACGCTCCAGAAGGAAGCCCCTGGGACGCTCGACGCGTCCGAGGTGGCGGAGCGTACGCTCGAGGCGCTCGGCCACGGACCGCTCATCATCCCGGGCGCCACCAACCGCTTCGCGAGCCACCTGCTCCGGCGGCTGCTCTCGCGGCGAAGCGCCATCGGCATCATGGGCAAGTCCGTGAAGGACCTCGCGTGAGGGGCATCCTCGCCGGCGTGCTCGCCCCGTGGGCCGTCGCGGCGCTCGTCCTCGCGCTCCACCTCGTGGTGCCGGCGCGCTGGGTCGACGGCTACGTCCGCGACGAGGCGGGTCGCCCGCTCCGGTACCGCCTGAACGGCCTGCGCGTCTTCATCGTGCTGCTCGCGCTCTACGCGGCGGCCGGCTGGTTCGGCCTCGTCGCGTGGGACTTTCTCTGGATCCATCGCTGGGAGGGCCTCGCCGGCGCGTGCGCGCTGGGCGTCGTCTTCACGCTCGCGGTCGTCTGGACGGCGCCTGCCACGGGGCGCGGCGCGTTCGCCGATCTCTACTTCGGCCGGCGCGCGAACCCGCGCTGGCGGGGCGGCGTCGTCGACGCGAAGATGTTCCTCTACCTGTTCGGCGCGGCCCTGCTCGGCCTGAACGTCGTCTCCTTCGCGATGCACCAGCGCGTCGCGTTCCCGGAGGCGCCCTCCGCGGGCGTCGTGCTCTACGCCGCGCTCTTCCTCTTCTTCGCCGGCGAGTACCTCTTCTTCGAGGAGGTGCACCTCTACACGTACGACTTCTTCGCCGAGCGCGTCGGCTACAAGCTCGGCTGGGGGTGCCTCGCGTTCTACCCCTACTTCTACTGCGTCGGCCTCTGGTCCGAGGCGGGGCGGCCGGGTCCGGCGGAGCCCGGGTGGCTCCTCGTCGTCGGCGTCGTCGTCTTCGCCGCGGGCTGGTCGCTCTCGCGCGGCGCCAACCTCCAGAAGTTTCTCTTCAAGACCCGACCCGACGCCAGGCTCCTCGGCGTCCTCGCGCCCGTCGCGCTCGGCGACGGCCCGCACCGCCTCCTCTGCAGCGGCTTCTGGCGCGTCTCGCGCCACGTGAACTACCTCGGCGAGATCCTCATGGCCGTCGGGCTCACCCTCGCGCTCGGCCGCCCGCTCGATCCATGGCCGTGGCTCTACCCGCTCTACTACGTCGTCTTGCTCCTGCCGCGGCAGGCCGACGACGACCGGCGCTGCGCGGCGAAGTACGGCGAGCTCTGGGCCGAGTACTGCCGCCGCGTGCCCTACCGCATCGTCCCGGGTATCTACTGAGGGATGCCCAGCGCGCCGGTCGCGGCCGGGACCGTCGTCCAGACGAACATCCCGCAGCGCCTCGACCGCCTGCCGTGGTCCGCGTGGCACCTGCGCGTCGTCCTCGCGCTCGGCGTCACCTGGACGCTCGACGGCCTCGAGGCGAGCCTCGTCACGAACCTCGGGCCGATCCTCGAGGAGCGGTCGACGCTCGGGCTCACGGCGACGCAGGTGGGCGTGACGAACGCCGTGTACCTCGTCGGTCAGGTCGTGGGGGCGCTCGCCTTCGGGCGCCTCACGGATCTCTGGGGACGCAAGCGCCTCTTCCTCGTCACGCTCGCCATCTACCTCGGCGCGACGGGTCTCTCGGGTCTCGCGCCGGGCCTCGGTGTCTTCTGCGTCTTCCGCTTCTTCGCTGGAACGGGCATCGGCGGCGAGTACGCCGCCATCAACTCCGCCATCGACGAGCTCATCCCCGCGCGCCTTCGCGGCCGCGTCGATCTTGCCGTCAACGGCAGCTACTGGATCGGCGTCGTCCTCGGCGCGTGCGTGACGCAGCTCCTCCTCGACCCGCGGGTCGTGCCTCAGGCGTGGGGCTGGCGGCTGGCGTTCCTCCTCGGCAGCGTCCTCGGGCTCGGCATCCTCTTCGTGCGGCGGCACATGCCCGAGAGCCCGCGCTGGCTCCTGATGCACGGGCGCATCGAGGAGTCGGAGGCGAGCCTGCGCACGATCGAGACGGCCGTCGCCCAGTCGCACGGCGAGCTGCCCGAGGCCCCGCCTCGCGCGCCACTCCGCGTCACCGGGGCGGTCGGCATCCTCTACACGGCGCGAGTCCTCCTGAAGCGCCTGCGCCGGCGGACGGTCCTCGGGCTCGCGCTCATGGTCGCCCAGACGCTCTTCTACAACGCCGTCTTCTTCAGCCTCGCGCTCGTCCTCACCCGGTTCTACGGCGTGCCCGTGGACCACGCGGGTCGCTACGTGATCCCCTTCGCCGTCGGGAACTTCTTCGGGCCGGTCCTCCTCGGCCACTTCTTCGACGTCGTCGGCCGGCGCGTCATGATCGCCTCCACGTACGTCCTCTCCGGCGCGCTGCTCGTCGCATCCGGCTACGCGTTCCAGCAAGGCTGGCTCGACGCGACGACGCAGACCGTGTCCTGGTGCGTCGTGTTCTTCTTCGCGTCCGCCGCCGCGAGCTCCGCCTACCTCACCGTGAGCGAGCTCTTTCCCGTCGAGATCCGCGGCATGGCGATCGCGCTCTTCTACGCCACGGCCACCCTCGTGGGCGCGTCCTCCCCCGCGCTCCTCGGAGCACTCATCGAGAGCGGCAGCCGCCCCGCCGTCTTCCACGGCTACGTGGTGGGCGCCGCCGCGATGATCGCCGCGGGCATCGTCGCGGCCTTCCTGGGCGTCCCCGCCGAGGGCAAGTCCCTCGAGCAGCTCCAACCCACCGAAGCCGGAGAGCTCCCACCCGCCGAAGCCGGAGAGTAGAGAAACAGGAAGATCAAAAGATCAGAAGGTGGGTAGGGAATGGCGTGCTGGGGCGCCGGGTCAGAACGGCATCGGGTGGCGCTTGAAGGGGAGTGCTGCCCCTTCAGGGCCCTTGCGAAGCCCAAGCCACACGGCCCCTCCGGACGCCATTCCCACCCAACCTTCTGATCTTCTGATCTTCCTGTTTCTCTACCCTCGTCCCCGAGCGCCCGGCGGCTTCAGGGGCCCGGAAGGAACCGGCGGGAGCGGGCGTTGTCCTAGGGGGCATGCCTGCGTCTGCCGTCCTCGTTGCCGTGCTGGTCGTCACCTGGCCGCTCCTGGCGTGGCCGCTGCGCAGCCGGTTCGGCGCGCGCGCGTGGATGATCCCGCCGCTCGCGAGCCTCGCGCTCGTGCCGTTCGTGGCCCTGTTCGCCGCGCTCGCGTACGGCGAGCCGCTCGTCGACACCGACCGCGTCCGGTGCGGCCTCGGCGAGATGGCGTTCGTCATCTTCCTCATCCCCTGCATGGGCGGGGCCCTCGGCGTGGGCGCGCTCTGGGCGCGGTACGTCGCGGCGCCGCCGGGCCGCCGGGGGGTCGACGCGACGATGCGCGTCGTCGCGTCGTGCACGGTGGCCGCCGCCGCGGTCCTGGCCGTGCATGGCGCCTTCCGCTCGATGCACGCCCCCGATGCCGACGGCTGGGCGGCGTCGCTCCCCGTCGACGAGAGCCCGCCTCCCGAGGTGACGCGCACGGCGTTCGAGCACTTCGCCTGGTCCTTCTACGACGTCCGCCACGACGACGCGCGGGGCCTCTGGGTGGTGACTCGGCCCGGTGGTGGTTCGCGCGTGGCCACGATGGCGCTGGGGCCGGCGCTCGTTCCGCGCACCGTCCTGCCGCGCGACCTCGCGGGCATCGCGCCCCCACGCGGGTGGGTCGTCGAGGCGCTCGGGGGCGTGGCGGCGGCCCTCGCCGCGATGGCGCTGGGGCTCGCGTTCGCGCGGCGGTACGTGCGGCAGCGGTCGGGGGCCGAGGGCTTCCACGTCGGAGACGGCTGGGTGTCGCTCGCCGAAGGAACGGTGCCGCTCCACGTACCGGCGCTGGCCGCGGCGTTCCCGTGTCCGGTGGTCCTGCGCCTCGGAGCCACGGGCGTCGCGACCTACCGCACAGCGGGGGCGCCCGCGACGGCGGAGCTCCTCACGGTCGGCACGCACGAGTCTGTCCGCGACGTCGCCCGCTCGATCGCCGGCATCGGCTTCGTCACCGCCCTCGCCATCGTCGCGCTCGCATCGGCGCCGCTGGCGGTCGCCTGACCCGGAGACGGAGAGGGGGAAACAGGAAGATCAGAAAATCAGAAGGGGGGTGGGGCAGGCGTCTGGAGAGGACTCGTGGCCAAGGCCTCCGGGAGGCGCCCGAAAGGGCAAGCCCACGCTACCCGATGCCCCCGTGACCCGGCGCTTCACGACGCCATCCCCCCCAACCTTCTGATCTTCTGATCTTCCTGTTTCCTACTCTCGTCTCCTCTCGACGGCTCGCGCGCTAGGCTGCCCTGGGATGTCGCTCGAGTACACGGATCACCGGCGCGACCCGGACGCGTGGGCGAAGGAGCTCGGCGTCTCGCGCGCGGCCATCGACCTCTACCTGGCCAGCGACGTCATCGATCTGCACGTCGACACGTTCATCTGGGCGCGGATGTACGGCTACGATCTCGCCAAGCGCCACGGCACGGGCCTCTTCGACGCGCGCTACTACGGCCAGGCCGACCTGCCGCGTATGCGCGAGGCGCAGATCGGCGGCGCGATCTGGGTCATCACCACCAACCCTGTGCGCTCGTCGCGCGGCAGGGCCGAGGCCTTCGCCCGGAACGTCGCGCGCCTCCGGGCCAAGCTCGCGTCCTGCGCGGACGACGTGGCGGTCGTGCGTGATGCCGGGGAGTACGCCCGCGCGCGTGCCGACGGAAAGCACGCGGCGTTCATCGGCATCCAGGGGGGCAGCGCCCTCGACGCGCCCGGCGCGCTCGACCTCATCCCCGAGCGGCTCGTCGTCCGCATCACGCTCGTCCACCTCTACAACTCGAGCCTGGGCGTCACGAGCGCGCCCTCGGCCGGCGGCGGCGACGGCGGCCTCACGCCCGCCGGCAAGGATTACGTCCGCCAGCTCGACTCCCGCCGCATCTTCGTCGACCTCGCCCACATCCACCGGCGCGGCTTCTTCGACGCCGTCGAGGCGCACGACCGGTCGCTGCCGCTCATCGTGACGCACACGGGCGTCTCCGGCGTCTTCCCGCACTGGCGCAGCCTCGACGACGAGCAGCTCCGCGCCGTCGCCGACTCGGGCGGCACCGTCGGCATCATGTACCACGCGCCGTTCCTCGGGCGCCGCGGCGCCGGCAAGCGCGCCAGCCGCGTCGTCGACCACATCGAGCACGTCGTGAAGACCGTCGGGGAGGACCACGCCTCCCTCGGCAGCGACTGGGACGGCGCCATCGTGACCCCGCGCGACATGAAGACGTGCCTCGAGCTACCCAAGCTCGTCGAGTTGATGCTGCAGCGGGGGATGCGCGAGGAGACGATCCGCAAGGTGCTCGGCGCGAACTACCTGCGGGCGCTCCGGCACCTGCGGGGCGCGGCGAGCGCCTGAAGCCTGGCGACGGCTTGACGGCGCCTCTACCGCGGCTCATCCTCCTTTCCAGGCCGCCGCTCTGGCCTCACCCCGCACGGCCGTCCCCCCACGGTCCTCGCGCGGGGCGAAGAGGGATGACCTTGGAGCCGGGTGGTTCGTCTCTTTCGCCACGATCGCCGGCAGGGGGGTGCATGGCACGTGGAGACGACGATGCCCAGCCACCTCAAGGAACTCGTGCGCGCTCGCATGGAGAAGACCGGCGAGAGCTACCAGCAGGCCCTGCGCCACGTTCGCGCGCAAGAGGAGCGCGAGCCCTCTCCGGCCGTGACGTCGCCCGCCGACGAGCGGGTCCTCCGCTCGCGGACCGTCGCCGACACGGCGTTCTCGATCGCGAGGGTGCGGGCCGAGGAGAGCGACCGGCCCGAAGGCGAGCGTCTCTTCGTCGACCCGTACGCCTCGGCGTTCGCCGTCGCAGGGGCCCATGCCGCGGAGAACACCCAGCGCTTCCTCGACCTGCCGTTCTTCCGCGACGGCGTCCGTCTGCGAACGCGCTTCCTCGACGACTGCGTGCGCGACGCCCTCGCGGGCGGCCTCGACCAGGTCGTCCTCCTCGGCGCAGGCTTCGACGCGCGCGGGCTTCGAATGGCCGAGGTCGCGGCGCGCCGCGCGAGCGTCTTCGAGGTGGACACGCCCCACCAGCTGGAGCGCAAGCGGCGTGCCCTCGAGAGCGCGAGGGTCGCCCTGCCGGACAACGTCGTCTACGTACCGTTCGACTTCGACACCGCCGACTTCGACGGCGAGCTCGCAGGTGCACTCGACGCGGCCGACT
This sequence comes from Polyangiaceae bacterium, assembly GCA_036490515.1. Lineage (GTDB taxonomy): Bacteria > Myxococcota_A > Polyangia > Polyangiales > Polyangiaceae > Palsa-1150. The sequence continues at coordinate 158,564 of DASXDU010000018.1, read as the reverse complement.
TCCGGGCCGGAGCCGGAGCGATCTTCGTCTGGGAGGGCGTCATCGGATACGTCGACGACGCCGCCGTCGACCAGAGCCTGCGTTTCATGGCGCGCGCCGGCGGCCCCGGCACCCGCGTCGCGTTCACCTTCGCGGACGAGGCCTTCTTCGGCCAGGAGACGATGGTCGCGCGCACCAAGCGGTGCGGCTTCGCCTCGTGCGAGGACGTCTCCGGCGACCGCCTCTGGCGGAGGTACCTCCCAGGCGAGCCGCACCCCAACGCATGGGTCACGAAGGTTGGGCTGGCGAGCGTGTGAGTGGGGCCGGTGGGTCGAGCCAGACGAGAGGACGCTAGGCGCACGGTGTTCGGTGCGAAGACCCTGCGGGCGCTCCGGCACCCGCGGGGCAGGGGGAGCGCCTGACGCAAAGCGTCGGTTCGACGCTGCTTCGAGGGCGTCGACCCCCGTGACCACACCGTCGAACCTCTACCCGTCGACGTCGTCGATCGGCGCGGTCATCGCCGCGGGGGGTGCGTCCGGCTCGCTGTCGCTGTCGTCGTCGTGCTCGCGCGGCTCGGCAGCGGGCGGCGCCTGCGTCGGCAGGGGCGGCAGGGTCGACCCGTGGGCCGTCGGCGCCGGGGTCACCACGCTGCGGCCCTGCGGGCCACGGCGGCCGTGGGCGAGCGCGGGGGGCGGGTGGCGCGGGCGCATCGCGGGGTTCTCGACGCAGCCGCCCATGCGCGCGGGGCAGCCGATGCGCACGTGGAAGTGGTCGTCGTGGGGCAGCGAGCCGTGGGGCTGCTGGAGGAGCTCGGCGGCGCGGACGCGGATGGCGGGCGCGACGCCCATGCGCTCGGCGTACGCGAGCAGGCGCGCGCGCAGGGGAACGGCGACGAAGAGGTGCGTCACGTGCGCGTCGGGATCGGTGACGAAGGCCGAGACGAGCGCCCAGTTCTTCGCATCGTCGAAGAACGCCCCCGGCCAGGTCGGCGCGGTGCCGTCGCCGCGGAACGGGATGAAGTGCCCCGGCAGGAGCTGCCTCCCTCCGGCGCTCTTGATGAAGAAGGCGACGTCGGCGTCGCGGCCGCTCTCGTGCGAGCGGTGTCGGTCGATGTCGCCGCCGCCCTCGCGCGAGAGGTGGCCCACCGAGGTGATGGCGTCGGGGAACTGGCGGCGGACCTGGCGCGCAGCGCGGTCGATCATCGTGACGAGCGGCTCGAGCCCCCAGCGGACGTCGTTCGCCGTGTAGACCGGGACGACGCGGAGGTAGGGCGTCTCGTCGAGGTGCGATCCCCCGAGGAGGTGCCCCTCGGTGGGCGACCCGATGCTGCGCCCGAACCGGAGCGCGGCCGGGCCGAGCCCCGCGCGCGCCGTCCGACCGCTGCCTTCGTGGCGCGGCGCGGCCCGCGGGAACGCCCCCGTCGAGAACGTCAGGGTCGTGGCCAGGGCGGCGAAGGCGAGAGATGCAGCGCGCACGATGATTGACGGAGAGCATGCTGGAGCTCGGGGGGCCAAGTTCCGCGGGGCCGCGCGGGCCATTTCAGGCGCGCGGGACGAGCCAGGAGCGCGCCGCCTGGGGTATCCTTTCGGGCACCCGTGCCCACCGACAGCCTGTTCCCGACGTCCCGGTTCTCCGTCAGCGAGCGCCGCGCGATGTTGATGGGAAGGGTCGCCGAGATGCGCGAGCTCGAGCGCGCCTACGGTCTCGCGCGCGACAAGGGGCAGACGCGGACGGTGACCGTCCTCGGCGCGACGGGCATCGGCAAGACGCGCCTCGTGCGCGACTTCCTCGTGAAGTCGCGCGAGCACGGGCAGGCGCCTCGGGTCTTCCGCGGGACGGCGCGCGAGGGGGGCCCCGCCTACGAGATCTTCGCCCGCGTGCTGCGCGCCCGGTTCGGCATCGTCGAGGGGATGGACGCCGAGGCGGCCAAGGCGCAGGTGCGCGCGCAGGTGTCGGTCGTGCTCGACGACCGGAAGGTCGGCGACGTCGCGTACTTCCTCGGGCAGCTCCTCGACCTCCAGTTCCAGGACTCGCCGCTCATCCGCGCCGTCGAGGGGGACGCGCCGCAGATCCGGTCGATGCGGCGCGCGGTCATCAAGAGCTTCTTCGAGACCGACGCCGCCAAGGGCGGCGAGCCCCTGGTCCTCGTCTTCGACGACCTGCAGTGGGCGCACGACGACTCACTCGAGCTGCTCGGGTACCTCCTCGAGAACCTCCGCGGGTCGATCCTCCTGGTCTGCATCGCACGGCCGGAGATGCTCGCGCGCCGCGACGGGTGGAAGCGCCAGGGCGCCGAGCGGCACGTCTTCGTGGAGCTGCCGCCGCTCAGCGAGCACGACGCGGCGAGCGTCATGCAGGACCTCCTTACCCCGTGCGGTGAGGTGCCCGAAGTCGAGGACCTGGTCGACGAGGCGGTCGTCCTGGCAGGAGGCAACCCGGCGCTCCTCGAGCAGATCGTCCGCATCTACCACGACACGGGCGTCCTCGAGATGGCGGACGACTTCGGCGACGAGCGCTGGATCGTCCACGCCGAGCAGCTCGATCACGTGAAGCTCCCGCTGAGCGTCGAGGACGCCGTGCAGGCGCGCATCGCCGCGCTGGCGCCCGAGGAGCGCGAGGTGCTCGAGCGCGCCGCGGTCATGGGCGGCGTCTTCTGGCTCGGCGGCCTGGTCGCGATGCACCGCCAGACCGAGTCGCCCCCCGAGGTCTGGGAGGGGGGCGAGGCCGAAGACGTGGTGCTCGTACGCCAGCTGCTCGCGGATCTCGTCGAGCGCGACTACGTCCTGCGCCTCCCGGACAGCACGTTCGCAGGCGACGAGGAGTACGTGTTCAAGCACAACCTCGAGCGCGAGGCGCTCGTGCGCCTGACGCCGCCGGCAGGGGCCCGCCGCGCGCACCGTGCGATCGCCGAGTGGCTCTCGTTTCGCGAAAGCAACGACGGCAGCGAGGAGTACCTCGAGATGCTGGCGCGCCACCGCGAGAAGGCGGGTGCCACCGCGCTCGCGGCGGGGTCGTACGTGCGCGCCGGCGACGCCGCGCGGTCGCGCTACGCCAACGCGAAGGCCGCGGAGCTCTACGCCCGCGGCTTGATGCTCCTCGAGCAGTGCGACCCGGCCGACGAGGACCTCCGCCTCCAGGCGCTCCACCACTCGGGCGACGTTCTCCAGTCCCTCGGGCGCAACGACGAGGCCTACCGCGCCTTCGTCGACATGCTGACGCGCGCGTGGCGGCTCGACCTGCGGAGCAAGGGGGGCGCGGCGCACTCGCGCATCGGGCGCCTGTACCGGGAGACGGGGCGTCTCGAGGAGGCCAGCCGGCAGCTCACCGCGGCGCTCGCGCTCTTCGGGCAGGCGCAGGACGAGCGCGGGATCGCGAGCACGCTCGACGACATCGGCAAGCTCCACTGGCTGAAGGGCGACTACCCGGTGGCGCTCGAGTACACGCTCCGGAGCCTCGCGATGCGCCGGAAGATGGCCGATCGGCGCAGCATCGCCCTCTCGCTCAACAACCTCGGCCTCGTCCACCAGGACTCGGGCAACTACAAGGGCGCGCTCGACGCGTTCGAGCAGGCGCTCCGCATCCGGCGCGACATCGGCGATCTCGTCGGCGTGAGCATCACGCTCAACAACCTCGGCACCGTCGCCCAGGACATGCGCGACGACAAGAAGGCGCTGGGCCTCTTCCAGGAGGCCTACGAGGTCGCGAAGGAGACCGGCGATCGCAACCGCATCGCGCTCGTCCTCACGAACCTCGGCGAGACCCACAATCGCCTCGGCGACTCGGTCAAGGCCATCACGCTCCTCAAGCAGGCCGAGGACCTCGCCGACGAGCTGGGGGACAAGCTGGGGCTCGCCGAGGCGGTCCGCGGGCTCGGCAAGGCATACCTCGCACGCCGCGAGTACACGAAGGCGCGCGAGTGCACCCTCAAGGCCGTGGAGCTCTTCTCCGAGACGGACAGCAAGGTGCAGCTCGGCGTCGCGCTCCGGTCGCTCGGCGAGGTGACTACCGCGGCGACCGCCGGCGGCGACGGCCTGAGTGACGCGGCCGATCACCTCAAGCGCTCGATCACGATCTTCGAGGAGGTTGGCAACGAGGTGGAGCTCGCGCGGAGCTGCCGGGCGTACGCGGAGCTCCTCCGCCAGATGCCCGAGCACGCGAGCGACCCGAAGGTCGCGGCCGAGGCCAGGGGGCTCTCGAAGCGCGCAGAGGACATCTTCGCGAAGATGCGGGCCAGCACAGGCGGTGGAGGCGACGCGGGCGCCGGCGCCGGCGCCAGCGCCAGCGAGACCGGCGATACTCTCTTCGCGCGCTGATCCGGCGAGAGGCGCTCTTCGCGCGTCGACGCGGCGAAAGAGGCTATAGTCTCCGGTGGGAGGCGTGCGGTCATGCGGCCCTTGCGTGCTTGGCTCGTGTCGGCGTGCCTGGTGGTCGGTGGGACGGCGCTCGGGCAGGGGTGCGGGGGCTCGGTGGCCCCCGGCAACGGCGGCGACGGGGGCGCGAGCAGCGGCACCGGCAGCAGCGGCGCGGCGAGCAGCGGCGGCTCGACCAGCAGCGGCGGAGCGACGAGCAGCAGCGGTGGAACCCGGCTCGACTCCGGGCCCCCGAACGACGGCTCGCTGGTCTTCGACGGGCCGTGCCAGGTGAACGGCGTCGCCTGCTTCTCGAGCGGCCAGTGCTGCTCGGGCGCGTGCATGGATGGCGCGTGCGGGGGGAGTTGCCAGCTGGACGGGACCTCGTGCACCTCGCCGACCACGTGCTGCACGCTCGAGTGCACCGCCGGCAAGTGCGGCAACGGCGTGTGCGTGCAGGACGGGGAGACGTGCACCACCGCGACGGACTGCTGCCAGGCCGACTGCGTGGACGGCATCTGCGGCGGCCCGGTCGTCTGCAGCGTCAGCACCACGTCCAACCAGTGCGACGTCTGCCTCGCCGAGCAGTGCTGCACGCAGCTGAGCGCGTGCACGGGCAACACCACCTGCGAGCAGTCGCAGACGTGCTTCGACGGTTGCTACGCGGGCCCCGGGACGGGGGCCACCTGCGCCGAGAAGTGCACGAGCGAGTACCCGAGTACCCAGGGCTCCGCGCTCGCGCAATGCGCCGCCAGCAGCTGCCTCTCCGCGTGCCAGTGAGGCCCGGCGGCCGAGGGCTCAGGCGCGCGGCAGCCGCGCCGCCTTCGCGTGCTCCCGGAGCATCTCGGGGAGACGGTGAAGAGCGAAGGGCTTCTCGAGGACCGGGAGCTTCACGTCGTCGACGAAGGCGCGCGCACGATCGGTGAACGCACCCCCCGTGACGAAGACGAAGCGACGCGCGACGTCGGGCCGCGCGTGCAGCACGCGTTCGTAGACGTCCATCCCGCTCACGTCCGGCATCATCAGATCGCAGAGGACGACGTCGAACTCGGCGGGGCCGGAGAGGATCGCGAGCGCCTCGCGCCCGCTCGCGACCGTGGTGACCTCGCACTCGTCGGCGAGCGCGATCGCGAGGGTCCGCCCGATGGCCAGCTCGTCGTCCACCACGAGGAGCCGGAAGCGCCACCGGTCGGCTTGCGGGAGAGGCGCGGGCTCCGTCGTGCTGACCTCGACGGGAGCGGCGGGCGGGAGCGCGACGCGGAACACCGCCCCCTGGCCGGCGTGGCTCTCGGCCGTCACGCTTCCACCGAGGGCGGTCACGATCCCCTGGCAGATCCAGAGCCCCAGGCCCGTCCCGAGGCCCACGGGCTTGGTCGTGAAGAAGGGGTCGAAGATGCGCGCGAGGATGTCGGCGGGGATGCCCGGCCCGGAGTCGCTCACGGAGACGACGACCTGCCCTCCCCGATCGGTGGCCGTCCGGACGCGGATGACGTTGCGCGCCGCGTCCCCGACCTCGAGCGCCTGCGCCGCGTTGACGAGCAGGTTGAGGAACACCTGCCCGAGTCGAGCCTCGTTCGCGAGGACCGGGGGCACGTCGCGGTAGTCCCGCTCGAGGGTCGCGCGGTGGCGGATCTCGTTCCACGCCAGGTTGATGCTCGCGTCGAGGATGCGCCGGACGTCCACGGGGGAGCGCTTCTCCTCCTCGCCGCGCGTGAACGTCCGCAGGTCCCTCACGATGTCGCGCACTCTTTCCGATCCTTCGCGCGCGACGTCAATCATTCCGACCACGCGCTCGAGTTCGGCCCCCACCTCGCTGGCCTCGCCCCCGAGGGCGCGGAGGCGCTCGGCCAGGTGCGGCAGGCGGCGCGAGGCCACGAGCTCGAGGTTCGTCAACACGTAGGCCAGCGGGTTGTTGATCTCGTGGGCGACGCCTGCCGCGAGCGTGCCCACCGAGACCATGCGGTCGGCGAGGAGGAGGCGCGCCTGCATCTGCCGCCGCTCGGTGAGGTCACGCCCGAAGGCGATCACGTTCGGCCTGCCGTCGTACTCGAGGATCATCGAGACGATCTCGGCGTGCACGAGGCTCCCGTCCTTGTGGAGCATCCGGTACTCCTGCGGGGGGAGCGAGCCGCGCGACTCGGCCAGGCGGGCCCGCCGGCGCTCGAGGACGTGCCGGTCGTCCGGGTGCACGAGGGCGTCGATGGGCGTGCCGAGGATCTCCTGGGGCACGTCGTACCCGAGCAGGGACGCGAACGCGGGGTTGGCGTACACGATGCGCCGGTCGTCGGGCGGGTAGACGGCGATGGCGTCGGGCGCGTTCTCGATGAGCGTGCGGAAGCGCGTCTCGCTGCGCTTGAGGGCCTCCTCGGACTGGTGGCGCTCGGTGACGTCGTCGACGATCGACGCGACGCCGATGATCCGGCCGGCGGCGTCGAGGAGCTCCGTATTGTACCAGTCGCAGAGGACGACCCGGCCGTCCTTCGTGACGTTCGGGTTCACGCTTCGCTCGCCGCCCCTCCGCGCGAGGATTGCCCGGAAGACGTCGGTGAGGTGCTCGCGCGCCGAGGGCGGCGCCAGGAGATCGAGCGCGAGGTGGCCCACGGCCTCCGCCTCGCTCCAGCCGAAGATGCGCGCCGCCGAGGGGTTCCACTTCACGATGCGGCCCAGGGGATCGAACTCGACCACCCCGAGGGGACTGCGGCGCACGTGGACCGCGAGGCGCTGCTCGGACTCGCGAAGCGCGGCCTCGGCGCGGATCCGGTCGCTCTCGTCCGAGGCGAGGCCCATGCCGCCGACCACGCGCCCGTGCGCGCCGCGGAGGGGGGCCACGCGCAGCGAGAGGCTGATGACGGCCTCGCTCGTCGTCGCCGCATACTCGCCCTCGTAGTGACCCGCTTCGCCGACCAGGGTCCGCTCGATCGTCGGCAGGATGCGCGGGTCTCGCAGGCTGCGAAGGGAGAGGCCGCGGAGCTTGTCGGCGCTCGAGCGGAGGATCTCGACGAAGCGTGCGTTGAACTCGCGTACGACGAGGTCGTGGTCGTAGAGGAACACGCCCACGGGCGCCTGCTCGAAGAGCGTGCGATACCGCTGCTCCGACTCGCGAAGTGCCTCCCAGACGTCGTCGGACACGCCGGCATCCCCCTCGTTCATCCTAGTTGAGCGGCCGCCCCGCGGCGCTAGATCAGTAGCCTCCATGACGAAGACCGCCACCGCCGAGCTGGACGAGGTGTTCGACGAGCTCGATGTCCTCCTCAAGAACTCCGAGGTGGGGGCCGAGCTGGCCGAGCGGGGGGTCAACGTGTCGCTCGCGATGACGCTCGCGCTGGGCCTCCGGGCGTACGTGGGGGGCGACAAGGACAGGGCGATGCTCGAGCTGGGGACGGCCGTCGAGGAGATCGCGTCCCGCATGGCGCGGTCGAAGAGCGGCGGCGGGGTGCCGTCGTGAAGCTGCCGCACCCGGATCCCATCGCCGGCGCGAGCTACTCGGCCGTGGAGCTCGCGCCGGGCGACGGCGAGGTCGTCGTGCTCGACCAGCGGCGGCTGCCCCGCGACGAGGAGTACCTGCGCCTGACGACGGTCGAGCAGGTGGCCCAGGCGATCGAGACGCTCGCCGTCCGTGGTGCGCCCGCCATCGGCGTCGCGGCCGCCTACGGGGTCGTCCTCGCGGCGGCGAGCGGCGCGGGCATCGACGAAGGGCTCGCGCGGCTCCGGAGGACCCGCCCCACGGCGGTCAACCTCGCGTGGGCGCTCGACCGCATGGCGCGTGTACCGTCGCGGGACGTCGCGGCCCTCGCGGCCGAGGCGCGCGCCATCCACCGGGAGGACGTCGCGTCCTGCCGCGCGATGGGCCGCATCGGCGCAGAGCGGGTCCCCGACGGGGCGACGGTGCTCACCCACTGCAACGCGGGGGCGCTCGCCACGGGCGGCTACGGGACGGCCCTCGGCGTCGTCCGGGCCGCGCGCGAGCAGGGCAAGCGCGTGCGCGTGGTCGCGTGCGAGACGCGGCCCGTGCTCCAGGGCGCGCGCCTCACGGCGTGGGAGCTGGCGCGCGACGGGTTCGACGTGACGCTCATCACCGATTCGATGGTCGCGCAGCTGATGCGCCGGGGTGGGGTCGCCCTCGTCGTCGTCGGCGCGGATCGCATCGCGCGCTCGGGGGACGTCGCGAACAAGATCGGCACCTACGGCGTCGCCTGCCTGGCCCACGCGCACGACGTCCCGTTCTACGTCGCGGCGCCCTGGAGCACCGTCGACATGGAATGCCCCGACGGCGACGCCATCCCCATCGAGCAGCGCAGCGAGACCGAGGTCCTCGCGCTCGCCGGTGTCCCGGTCGCACCCGAGGGCGTGCGCGCCCAGAACCCGGCCTTCGACGTCACGCCGGCGCGCCTCGTGCGGGCCATCTTCACCGAGCGGGGCGAGGCGAGCCCCCCGTCCGAGCGCGCGCTCACCGCGCTCGCGTGCTAGATCCGCCTTCGATGTCCACGTCGGCCCCGCCCGGCAGGTTCGCCCCCAAGCCCGCGTGGCTCAAGGTGCGCGCGCCGGGAGGGGAGCGATACAACACGCTGAAGGAGACCTTCCGCCGGCTCGACCTGCACACGGTCTGCGAGGAGGCTCGCTGCCCCAACATCGGCGAGTGCTGGGCCGAGGGGACGGCGACGGTGATGCTCCTCGGCGACACCTGCACGCGCGGGTGCCGCTTCTGCGCGGTCACCACGGGCAACCCGCGGGGTGCCGTCGACGGGCGCGAGCCGGAGTACGTGGCGCGCGCGCTCGCCGAGATGCCCCTCCGCTACATCGTCATGACGATGGTGGACCGCGACGACCTGCTCGACGGCGGCGCGTCGCACGTCGCCAAGACGGTCGGCCGCCTCAAGGAGCTCCGGCCGGAGATGCTCGTCGAGACCCTCCTCGGCGACTTCGGCGGGCACCTCTCCAGCGTGGACGTCACGGTCGATGCCCGTCCCGACGTGTGGGCGCACAACATCGAGGTCGTGCGGCGCCTCCAGCGGGTCATCCGCGACGTCCGGTGCAGCTACGAGCAATCGCTCGGCGTGCTCCGGCGAGCCAAGGAGCGCGTCCCGGGGACCATCACGAAGAGCTCCATCATGGTCGGCATCGGGGAGACCGACGACGAGGTGCTCGAGGCGATGCGCGACCTGCGCGACGCCGGCGTCGACGTGCTCACCATCGGGCAGTACCTCCGGCCGACCCCGAAGCACGCGCCCGTGGACCGGTTCGTCGAGCCCGCGCAGTTCGACGCGTTCGCGAGGGAAGGGAAGGCGATGGGCTTCGCGTACGTCGCGTCCGGGCCCCTCGTGCGCAGCTCGTACAAGGCGGCCGAGGTGTTCCTCGCCTCGTCGCTGCGGAGCGCGGGCGCGGGCGCGGGCGCGGGCGGCGGTCTCATTCCGGCCGGATCGCTCGTGCGGCGGCCCTAGGGCGCGAGCCTACTGGCAGGGGCCGTCGACGTCCCCGGGCACCGGGACGAGCGGCGTCTGGCCCGCGACCCACGTCTGGAGAAAGCACCGGTACTCGCGCTTCGGCGGGTCCGTCTGGAACACCATCTCGTGCCCGTCCTCGATCCCGTCGGAGGGGTGCTGCACGACCACGCCCGTGAGGCCGGCCGCCTGGTTGCCCGTGACCGGGAGAGCAATCTGGTGGCGCCCGGAGAAGGCGAGAACGCCCTCGAGGGTCGGCGCGCCGTCGGCGGTGAGCTCGGCGCTCGACGCGTCGAGCGGCGCCCCCGCGAGGTCGAGGCCCAGCGACAGGCTCGTCGCGTTCGCGATAGGCGGCATGATGTAGTGGTCGACGATCCCCTGCTCCATGAGCACCTGCCGCGGCGACTGGCCCGGGGCGGGCTCCCGGATCAGCTGCCGGGTGTAGACGAGCGGGTCGGCCGGCTCCGCCGCCCACTGGAAGAGCGACACGACCGGATCGTCCTCCTGGACGTCCATCGGCGGGTCGAGCTGGTTGTACCGGAGCTCGAGGTTCACGAAGGGCCGGATGGGGGTCGGCAGCTGCTTCCAGATGATGTTCTCGATCCAGCTCGCCCCCGCGCCGCTCAGGACGACCGCGCGGTACATGGGCTCGGCGGCGAGGACGAGCGGCGCGATCGTCGACCCCATCGAGTGCCCCATCAAGGCCATCCTCGTGGCGTCGAAGTGCGCGGGCCCGGTCGTTCCCGGGCAATCGCTCACGTCGAGGGTGAGGCCCGCGAGCACGTGCGCGAAGAGCGCGTACTCGGCGGCAGACTCCCGCACGTTGTCGCGGAGCGCCTCGAGGTTGTTGATGTTGAACATCAGGAAGTCTTCGTTGTCGTTCGTCAGGTTCCTCAGGTCCTCGTGAGGCCCGTCGACCATCGCCCCGGCCATTCCCGCCATCGTGAACCAGAGGGCGGGGCCCGTTCCCGGCGCGATGGGGTTCCCGCCGTTGGTGGCCTCGGGGCCGCGGTCGACGAGGGGACGGTTGGTACCTCCGCCGGTGCGGATGAAGTGCGCGATGGGCCATCCGGTCGAGGGCATCGGCGCTCGCGGGATGGTCACGACGACGCCGGCCTCCTCGGTGCGCTGGAGGATGGGATTTCCCGATCCGTCGAACTGCCAGCCGCCGCCGCTGTCCTCGAACGTGTAGGGCGAGTCTCCGGCCTGGTAGTCGGGCATCGGAAGGGTCGCCTCGTACACGCAGTACGTGTCGAAGAGGTCCGTCTGGTGGAACGGCGTGTCGATGGCCGGCAGCGGCCGCGAGAGCATGTCGGCGAGGACCGTCCCGAGCTGCGCCGTCGGATCGTCGGTCGTGTACACGGAGAGCCCCGCCACGTCGGACGCGGCGACCCCGGCCTGCCCGAGCGCCGCCATGGTGGCCCAGTACTCGTCGAACGCCGGCTCGGCGAGCGAGGCGGGCCGGATGCCCGACGCGATCTGCCCCATCTCGTCGCCCGCCTCGAGCCCCGTCGCCGTCGTGATGACCGCGGCGTAGGTCGTCTTCGGCCGGAGCGGCGTCCCCTGGAGGGGGAGCACCGTCAGCATGTTCGGCACGCCGAAGGGCCCGCCCACGGGGTCGAAGCGCACGGTCACGGGCGTGCGCTGCAGGTAGTCGGGCGATCCGGGCGTCACGTCCATCAGGAAGACGTTGGCCTGCGGCGTCACGCTCGTCGGCATGTCGGGCAGGTTGATCGGGTTCGCGGCGCCGCCGAGCTCGAAGTAGACCGCGCCCGCCTCCGAGAAGCCGTGCGCGCTGCCCGCCACCATCTGCTTCATCTGAACGACCAGCGCGACCTCGTCGGGATCGGGCAGGTTCGGGAAGGCGTCGATGGCGACGGTGCCGTCCGCGTTCACGAGATCGTCGCTCGGGAACGGCGCGTCGTAGAGGTTCACGCGCTCGAAGCGCATGCCCACGGTGTTCGTGGGGTACGCGACCGGGGCGGCGCACGACGCCGCCACGGGCAGGACAGCCAGCAGCACGATCTTCAACCGAGAAAGCATCGTCCAAGCCCGCGGTACGTTGGAGCCCGCCCTTCGGTGCGGTCCCCGCGTACCAGAAGATACTCCAGGAAGTGCTCCGCGAGCTCGCCGGCCTTGGCGTGACGGAAGAAGACCGGGTCTCCGAGCGCGAGCGTGACGCCGGGACCGAGCTCGAGGGGCGTCTGGACCTCGCCGGCCCCCTCGAGGGGGAGCAGGCGCAGCCCAGGCGGCAGAGCGGGGACGGGGAGGCGCTCGGGGCCCGCGCTCCCGGACGCCACGAAGCCCCCGCCGTGGCAGGTCACGATGCCCGCCCGCGGGCGCCGTACGACGGGGACCGCGAAGAACGCCGCGGGCTCGAGCGACAGCCCCCGGTACGCGTCGAAGAGGTGGCTGTCGAGGAACCCCGAGCCGGCCGTCACCTCCGTCAGCGCGCGTTCCCTGGCGCAGGACGCGATCGACCCGGTTCCTCCCCCGTTGAACACGGTCGGCCCGAGCCCTGCTGCCTGGAGCGCGTTCGCGATCTCCCCGCGCACCCGCTCGACGTCACGCCGCGACGCCGCCTTCATCGCTCGCACCGCGGGGCTCGTATCGGGCACGCCGGCGATCTGCGCCTCGTAGGCCATGATCCCGTGGAACGAGAGCCCCTTGGTCGCGGCCGCGCGCCGCGCGAGGGCCACCACGTCCGACGCGTCGCGCAGGGGGCTCCGCCGTACGCCCACGTGGAGCAGCGTTCCCACCGGCCGCCACGCGACGTCGAGCTCCAGCACGACCGGGACACGGGCCCCCTGCTCGCGCGCCGCCGCCGCCAGCACCTCGAGGTGCTCCGGGGAATCCACCACCACCGCCGCCGTGGCCCCCGCGGCGTTCGCCCGCGCGACGTGCTGGGCGTCGAGGGCGCGCGTGACCGGGTAGGCGAGGAGCAGGTCCTTCTCGCCCCGCTCCGCCCAGAACGCCGTCTCGGCGGCCGAGTACGTCATCAGGCCCCGCACCACGTCGCCCGCAGCGGCGGCGATGCGCGTCACCAGATCCGGGCAGCGCACCGACTTGGTCGCGATGCGGAGCGTCTTGCCGGCCCCCGCGAGCGGCGCCACCAGCGTTCGCACGTTCGCTTCGAGCGCGTCGAGGTCCACGAGCGCGCAGGGCAGGGCCTCCTTCGCGACGATCGCCCGGTAGCGCGTCCAGCGTTCGAGCGGCGTCTCCCCCATCGAGGCGGAGAATTGTGTCACATGGAGGAAGGACCGGAACGCCTCAGTTGCAGGTGCAGTTCTGGAGGAACTGCTGCTGCGTCGAGGAGGGATCGGTGCACGCGCCGTCCTCGTCGAAGGGGTTGTCGTCGAGCTGCTGGTTCACGAAGCAGCCGCACTCCCCGCCGGCCTGGCAGCCGAGCTGCACCGTGTTCCCCTCGGAGTCCGTCGCCGTGCAGCCGCACTCGTTGCCGTCGGTCGCGCAGAGCGGGTTCGTGCAGCTGCCGGCTGGCCCCGACGGCGCGGTGCCCGTGCCCGTCCCGGTGCCCGTCCCCGTGTCGATGAAGTACCCCGATCCCGAGTCCTGCACGGGGGCGCCCGAGTCGATCGGTCCCGTCGTGGGGCCCGACCCCGCGTCCGGCGGCTCGGTCGGGTCCCCCGTGCTCGCCGGCGGGGGCGTCGCCGTTCCGCCTCCGGCTTCGGGCGCCGGCGTCGCCGGCTCGCCGCCGCCCTTCGGCGTCCCGCCCGCGATGTTCCCGTCGCCCTGGGGGATGGGCGTGGCGACCTGGGCGGAGCACGCGGCGAAGGTCGTCGTCGCGAGGATGAGCGCAACGGCAAGGCGGGTCTTCATCGGCGGGGTCTCCGCCGGTGCTCCTCAGCAACCGGTGCGCCACCCGTCTGCGCGCGGCGGTGGAGGACCACGCTGCACGAAAACCGGATCACGTGAACGTGATTTCGAGCCTCACCGTACGGCTACCGTGAATCGATGGATCACCCCAGTGCAACGTGGGGCGCGGGCGATCCACCGAGAGAATCAATCCTCCGGCGGGCGCCGCCGGTACTCGCGGCGCGTCAGCCCGGGCTCGTCCTCGTGCTCCAGCAGCGGGCCCGCCTCGAAGATCGCCTCGTCGATGAGGGGGGCGTGCACGGCGCCGGCAGCGAGGACGTGATCGGGGACGTACGTCACGTCGAGGACGTCCACGTACGCCATCGCCTCCTCGTAGATGCGCGCCCCGCCGATGAACCAGAGGGGCGCCTCGCCCGCGCGCTCCACCGCCTCGCGCACGCTCCGGGCCGTCTCGACGGTCTCCATGACGAGCGGGCGGCTCGTGACCACGATGTTGCGGCGCTTCGGGAGCGGCTTGCCGACGGAGTCGAACGTCGCCCGGCCCATGACGATGGTCGTCCCCAGCGTCACGCGCTTGAAGCGCCGCTGGTCCCCCGGGTGGTCCCAGGGGATGGCCCCGCCCAGGCCGATCACCCGCTCGGGCGATTGCGCCCAGATCGAGCCGCGCATCTACACCGCGACCCTGAACGAGATGGCCGGGTGCGGGTCGTACCCGCGCAGGACGAAGTGCTTCATCACCGTCTCGGTGTCGGCGTCGAGCAGCGGACGGAGATCGTCGAGCGACCGGATCGCGGGGTCGATGGTGAGGGTGGGCAGGGGCCGGGGTTCGCGCTCGAGCTGCTTCCTCAGGCCCGGCACGTGGTCGTACTCGGCCATCGAGCCGTCGGGCTTGGCCGTGTAGACGTGCGCGTCGATCATCGTGTGCCCGAAGATGCCCGCGCGGATGCCCGTGAAGCGCGAGAAGAGCTCGAGCAGCAGCGCGTACCCCGCGATGTTGTAGGGGACGCCGAGCGCGACGTCGGCGCTCCGCTGCGTGAGGTGCAGGCAGAGGAGCGGGTCACCCGCCTCGTCGAGCTGCACGTTGAAGACGAAGAGGAGGTGGCACGGCGGGAGCTTCGAGGTCTGCGCGTTGCCCGGCGCCCACGCCGTCACGACGAGCCGCCGCGACATCGGGTTGCGCTTCAGCTCCTCGAGGACCCACGCGATCTGGTCGTTGAAGTCCGCCCGCGCCTCCGGGCCGCTGCCCGCGTGCACGGGGAAGTGGCGCCAGAAGTTCCCGTACGCGCTCGGGACCTGACCCCGCTCGTCGGCCCACGGGTCCCAGAACTTGCACCCGTGCTTCTTGAGAAGCCCGATGTGCGTCTCGCCGCTCAAGAACCAGAGGTTCTCGACGACGATGTTCTTCCACGAGATCTCCTTCGTCGTCAGGAGCGGGAACCCCTGCCGGAGGTCGATCTCGTAATTGTGGTTGAACGTCGAGAGGGTGTCGACGCCCGTCCGGTTCGGCTTGCGCGTCCCCTTCGCGAGCACCTCGCGCACGAGATCGAGATACTGCTTCACGGCCCTTCAGATGGCGCGACGGCCCCGCGGCGTCAACTCACCCCTCGATGATCCCCATCACGTTGCCCTCGGGATCGGCGTAGAGCGCCATGATGACGGGGCCGACGTCGGTGCGCGGCATGAGGGTACGGCCACCGCGCGCCTCGATCGTCGCCAGCGCTGCGTTGATCTCGGGCACGTTCGCGTAGACGAGCACGCGCGAGCCCGGCGTGCCCCCCGTACCGCCGATGCCGCCGTCGATGCCGCCGCGGCCGCGACCGGAGCTGACCATTCCGTAGTTCATCGGGTTGCTCGCGTCGATCTTCCAGCCGAAGACGTCGCTGTAGAAGGCCTGGAGCGTCTCGGGCGTCTGCGACTGGATCTCCCAGTGGCAGATCATCGGGCCCACGGGGGCGGCCGGCTTCTTCGGGGCGGCGGCGCGACGCGGAGCAGCCTTGCGCGCGGCGGCCTTCTTGGCGGGGGCCGCGTGGCGGGCGGGCTTGCGGGCGGCGACCTTCTTCGCGGGCTTGGCGGGCTTCGCGGACTTCTTGGCGTTCTTCTTCTTGGCGGACATGGCGTTCTCTCCTTCAGTCGTTGGCGGCGCGTATCGCCCGTTCTTCTCGTCCCAGCTCGCCGATGGCCTCGAGGCAGCGCTCGGCGACGTGCTTGTACGTCTTCGGCGTGCCCGGCGCATCGAGCAGCGGCCCGAAGTCCACCGGCGCCCCGAACACGATGTGGATGTCCTCGCCCGTGCGGCGGATGCCCGTGCCCACCTGCTTCACGAAGTCGTTCTGCAAGCCGTTCACGAAGACCGGCACGACCGTGGCGCGCGCCTTGTGGACGATGCGCCCGACGCCGCTCTGCGCGGGAAGGAACGCGTACGGGTCGTCGGTCTTGTTGCGCGTCCCCTCGGGGTGCAGCCCCACGAAGAACCCGCCGCGGCGGAGCAGGGCCGCCGTCTCGTCGAGGCTCGCGAGGTTCAGGACCGCGCGCTTCCGGTCGCGGAAGATGGGCGGGTACATCGCGAAGAAGCTCATGACGCCGTTCACGAACGGGCCGAGCGGGTGGTCGTAGAAGAAGTTCGAGCGCACGGGAAAGAGGATGCGGTGCGGGAGCCCCTGCGCCACGAGCTCGGCGGCCACGACGTAGAGATCGAAGAACGTCCTGTGGTTGCAGACGCAGACGATGCTGCGCCCCGGCTCCCACGCGGGCAGGCGGTGCGCCCCGTGCACGTGCCGCTGGCTCGCCGTCACCGTGCGGATCCACCACTGGCCGACCGACCGCTGCATCATGCGGATGCCGCGGTCGAGCACCCCCGGGCGCAGGCTCGCCCGCACGAGGCGGATCTGCGCGCGCTCGAGGCGCGTCAGCGAGTCGTCGCCCTGCGCGAGGAGATCGAGGTCGCGATCGCGGTCTTCGTTGTGGGCTTGCATCCGTCGTCTGCGCCCGTGAGCGGCGCGAGCGAATGGAAGACCACCCGTGATGGCGGGCGCAAGGGGACATCGATGACACCCGTGTCAGCGCTCGATGACGCATTTCGACAATTCCGCGGGCGAAGAACGCTCTCCCCGCAGGCTGGAACGGTTGACAGTCGCGTCAGGGGTGAGGGAAGAACCCGCCGTGGCAGCCAGCTTTTTCGACGTCGACGGCACGCTGGTGCGCACCAACCTGCTGCACCCGACGGTCTTCTACCTCGCCAACCAGAATAACCCCCTGGCGAGCCTCGGCGCCCTCGCGCGCGCCGCCGCGGGCGGGCCCCGCATGGCCCTCGCGGAGATGCTCGACCGCCGCCGGTTCAACGAGCTCCTCTTCGCGGCCTATGCCGGCATGTCCAACGATCGCCTGCGCCTCCTCGCGGACGAGGCGTTCGACTCGGTCCTGAAGCGCGCCATCTATCCCGGCGCCAAGGACCTCGTCACGCGCTGCCGCGACCAGGGCCACCAGGTCGTCTTCGTCTCGGGCGCGCTCGACTTCCTCATGGACAAGCTGGTCGCGCACTTCGGGGCGACGGGGCACATCTCGAACCGCCTCGAGATCAAGGACAACTACGCCACGGGCAAGCTCCTCCGGCCCATCGTCGCCGGCCCCGAGAAGGCGCGCCTCGTGCGCGAGTGGGCCAAGGCCCACGGCGAGGACCTCGGCGAGTGCTTCGCCTACTCCGACAGCTACTCGGACGTGCCGCTCCTCTCGGTCGTCGGGCACCCGTGCGTCGTCAACCCCGACCTCCGCCTCTCGAAGCTCGCGCGCACCTACGACTGGCCCGTCATCCATCTCGGCAAGCGGCCCGCGTTCGCGGAGCTTCTGGAGCGCATCCCATGAGTGGCAGCGGCAGTGGCAGCGGCAGCAGCATGACGTCGTATCCCCCTCCCGGGCTCCCCCCGCCCAGCGCGCCGCCCCCCTCGGGGAGCTCCGAGCTCGCTCCGCGCGCGCGCACCCGCGGCAGCCACCCGCTCGTCGTCACGCTCGACAAGAAGAGCGCGCCCCGCGCCGTCTTCTCGGGCGACCAGCTCGTCGAGGTGGATCTCCCCGCCGGCACGCGCGTCATCTACCCGCGACCGCCGCTCGACGCCCTCAAGGACGTCGACGCCGCCATCCGCTACGCGCTCAACCACCCCATGGGGAGCGACCCGCTCCACGCGAAGCTCCGCCCCGGGATGAAGGTCGTCATCGCCATCGACGACATCTCGCTGCCGCTCCCGCCCATGCGACGCCCCGACGTGCGCGAGCGCGTCCTCACGGTGGTGCTCGAGATGCTCGCCGATCACGGCGTCGAAGACGTCGAGATGATCATCGCGACGAGCATCCACCGCCGCATGACGGCGGACGAGGTGCGGCACGTCGTGGGCGACCGCATCTTCAAGGCCTACTGGCCCGACCGCCTCTACAACCACGACGCCGAGGACCCCAAGGGCATGAAGCTCGTGGGGACGACCGATCACGGCGAGGTCGTGTCGCTCAACAGGAAGGCGGTCGAGAGCGATCTCCTCGTCTACGTGAACCTGAACCTCGTGCCGATGGATGGCGGGCACAAGTCCGTCGCCGTCGGGCTCTGCGGCTACGAGAGCCTGCGCGCGCACCACAACCCGCACGTGATGCGCAACTGCCACTCGTACATGGACCCGACGACGAGCGCGCTCGCGACGAGCGTCGAGCGCATGGGGCGCCTCGTCGAGAAGGCGCTCGACGTCTTCCACATCGAGACGACGGTGAACAACCGCATGTTCGACCGGCCGCTCGAGTTCCTCCACAAGAACGAGGACGACTGGACGGGCACCGAGCGCGCGTCGTTCAAGGCGCTCTCGTTCACGCTCTCCAAGCTCCCCCAGGGCGCCCGGCAGGCCATCTTCCAGAAGGTGCCCTCGCCCTACGGCGTCACGGGCGTCTTCGCGGGCGAGTGCGACGCCGTGCACGAGCGGGCGCTCGACCGCTGCTACGCGCAGTACGCCGTGCCGGTGCAGGGGCAGGCCGACATCGTCGTCGCGGGCATCCCGTACATCAGCCCGTACAACGTGAACTCGTTCCTGAACCCGCTCCTCGTGCAGGTGATGGCGCAGGGCTACCTCTTCAACCTCTACCGGGGCGCGCCGCTCGTGCGGAAGGGCGGCACGATGATCGTGTTCCACCCGTGCACCGACCAGTTCGACAAGGAGCACCACGCCCCGTACATCGAGTTCGTCCACGACGTCCTGCCGCAGACGCGCGACGCGATGGTGATGCACACGCAGTTCGAGGAGAAGTTCGCTCGCAACCCCGCGTACGTCGAGATGTACAGGAAGGGCCACGCGTACCACCCGGCCCACCCCTTCTACATGTGGTACTGGGGCGAGGCCGGCCGCCAGCACCTCGGCCGCGTCATCGTCGTCGGCGCCGACAACGACTACGTCCCCAAGCTCCTCGGCTACGAGACCGCCCGCACCTTCCGCGAGGCCCTCATGATGGCCAGCGACGGCAAGCGCGACCCCGAGATCACCATGATGCACGTCCCGCCCATCTGCATGGCCGATGTGACTCTCTGAGCTCTCGAGACGAGACGAGACGAGACGAGAGTAGGAAACAGGAAGATCAGAAGATCAGAAGGCGAGAGGGGGCTTACGCCGGGTGCACGGGTGGAAGGCACGCGGGCACCTCGCGGAGGGGCATGCAGCGAGCGGCGGTGCGGTGCAACCGGCCTTCCCACCCGTGCACCCGGCCGAAAACCCCCTCTCGCCTTCTGATCTTCTGATCTTCCTGTTTCCTACTCTCCTGCTTCAGGCGAGCCTCGCGTGCGCAGGACGCGCTCCACGTCGTCGACGGCGAGGCCGAGGTCCCTCGCGCACGCGAAGGCGGCGAGGAGGGCGGGGCGGACGGCCTGAGGGGTGGTCTGCATCGCCTCGGCAGCGGAGCAGACGACCGCGTCGACGACGCGGCCGCGGAGGTGCGCGGGGAGGGGAGGAGGCGCGGCGGGGGCGATGGGGCGAGGCGCGAGGCCCAGCGCGTCGAGGGTCGTCCCTGCGGCCTGCGCGATCTCGGCGGCGAGTACGGCGTCGACGGGCGCCACGACCTTGGCGAGGTCCTTCATGCGGTAGAAGGGCACCCCTCCTGCTGCGCTCCAGCGCTGCCCCGTGCGGCGAGAGACGCCGAGGAGGGCGGCGAGGCCGTTCTGGCTCTTGCCGAGGGAGCGCCGTGCCTCGTGCATCAGGATGACGTTCGTTCGGGGCATGGGCGCCTCGATGGAACACGCATGGCGCCTCCCTGTCGAGGGAGAAGCGACATGGATGGCATGGTACGGCGCCCAGTATGCCCTCATGCGGCGCTCCACACCCCGTGGAGGAGCGCACGACGCCGGCAATCTGGGCGACATGGGCGGCAAGGAGTGTCGCCCCATGCCGGCGAAGAGGGCGACGTACGCCGTCTCCCTCGGCGACGGAACCGGGGGCGTATGACGCCCGATCCGCCCCATCACGGCGCCCCACTCCCCCGGTCGGGGCGACGATGCAGGGGGGAAGGGCGCTTCCCCCCGGGGTGTCTGTCCCATCTTCCGCCTCGATGGGTCGCCTTGCGCCCGCGCATGCGGCGCCGGACACGCGTCACCCCGGCGTCTGCATGCGCTAAGAGGGACGCCGTTGATCGCGTCCTCCTCGTACCCTCCTGCCGATCCATGGCGCTCCTGAGGCCGACGCGCGACCAGCTGCTGCGCGGGGGGGTGACCCTCGCCGCCGTCCTCGTCGTCGCGTGGATGGTGCGGCACGTCCTCTATCCGCTCACGTGGCATCCCCACGGCTACGGCTTCTGGGACTGGGACCAGATGGAGTCCCACCGGTACCTCGTCGTGAAGACGCTGAAGCGCTTCCACCAGTTCCCGTTCTGGAACCCCTATGCCTGCGGAGGGCACCCGGCGTGGGCCGGCTTCGAGAGCGACACGATCCTGGTGACGCCATGGCTTCCCGCGTACCTCCTCGCGTCGTTGCCGGTCGCGATGCGCTGGGAGATCGGCCTCCAGGCCGTCCTCTCCGCGACGGGCGCGTGGGCCCTGGCGACGCGCTTCACGCGAAGCCCCGCGGCGCGGGCGTTCGTGGCCGTGGTCTTCGCGGTCAACGGCCGGTGGACGCTGCAGGTGACGGCCGGGCACACCTGGTTTCTCGTCTACGCGTTCACGCCGTGGGCCCTCTTCTTCTTCGACCGCGCCATCGAGGCGGGGCGCGCGCGGCCCCTGCGCGAGGTCGTCGCCGCCGCCGGGTGCCTCGCGATGATGGTCTACGCGGGGGGCATCTACCCGCTGCCGCAGACGGTGGTCGTGCTCGCGCTCTACGCGGCCGTCGTGGCCTTCTCGCTGCGGTCGGTGCGGCCCCTCGTCGCGCTCGCGGGGACGGGCGTCGTCTCGATCGGGCTCGCGGCGCCGAAGCTCCTGCCCATCCTCGACGTCATGCGGCGCTACCCGCGCTCGATCGACTCGACCGAGATGCTGACGGTGCAGCAGTTCGCGACGCTGCTCACCGACAAGGACCAGGGCTTCCACTCGTCGCACGACGGCATCGCGTGGCACTCGTGGCACGAGGTGGGGATGTACCTCGGCTGGGTGGCGGTCCTCGTCCTGATCGTGGGCTCGGTGCTCGGGCGCGGCGTGCGCGCGAAGGCCGCGCGCGTCGTCGGCGTCGTCCTCGTGGCGTTCTCGTTCGGGAGCTTCAACGAGTACGCGCCCTGGTCGCTCGCGCACCACCTGCCCATCCTGAGCTCCGAGCACGTCCCCTTCCGCTGGCTCTATCCGGCTGTGCTCCTGCTCGCGTGCGTCACGGCGGCGGCCGTCGAGCGCGGCATGATGCGCACGGGGCGCCTCCGCCTCGGCGTCGAGGCGGCGGCCGTCCTCCTCGTCGCGTGGATCGCGCGCGACATCGCGACCGTCGCGCGGTTCCCGTTCGAGGACCACTTCGACTACGACGGCCCGGCGAACCAGGACTCCACCGGCCCCTTCACGACGACCGAGAAGCTCCCGAAGGCGCTCGACTACCCCGGCAACAGCTGGTGGGCGCCGACGACGCTCCCCGCCGAGATCGCGAACATGGGGACCATCGAGTGCAACACCTTCCACGGCCTCAACAACTTCAGCGGCCTCTCGGACGTGGTGCCGGGCTACGAGGGGCGGCCGACGGGGCTCGGCGCGCACGGCGAGGGCGAGCCCGGGTACCGCGGCGAGGTGTACCTCGACGGCGGCCCGGGGACGGCGAGCTTCGCGTCGTGGAGCCCGAACGCAATCGACGTGCACGTCGAGGGCGCAAACCCCGGGCAGGCGGTCGTCGTGAACCAGAACTGGGACCCGGGGTGGTCGGTCGACGGGATGCAGGCGGTCGA
The DNA here is from genome assembly GCA_036490515.1 of Polyangiaceae bacterium. GTDB lineage: Bacteria > Myxococcota_A > Polyangia > Polyangiales > Polyangiaceae > Palsa-1150. The sequence goes on along the minus strand of DASXDU010000018.1, from coordinate 136,600 downwards.
CTACCTCGACACGATCGCGGGGCGCGTCACCTCGCCGAGCCAGACGCTCCACTTCCGCTACCGGGCGCCGCTCTTCTGGCCGGGCTGCGCGCTCTTTCTCGCGACCGTGGTGGGCCTGCTCTACGCGGGGACGCGGCGTCAGCTCTTCGCGCGGTGGCTCGCGTCGGTGGGCGAGTCGACCGCGGACGCAGGCGGGGCCGCGGGCGACGGGACGGATCAGCGGCAGGCGGAGACGAGCGCGTCGACGAGCGAGGCGCCGCCCACGTCGTAGACGTCGTCGTGCCCCGCGCCGTGGACGGGGACGAAGGTCGCGTGCGGGATGGCGCGCGCGAGGGCCTCGCCCATCGCGAAGGGGACGAGCGCGTCGCGGTCACCGTGCGCGATGGTCGTGGGAATGCCGATCGAGGCGGCCTTGCCGAGCGTGTCGTAGCGGTCGGGCAGGAGCCACGAGACGGGGAGCCACCACGCGGTACGCGCGGCGACGTCGGTGAGCGACGTGAAGGGCGAGACGAGGACGAGTGTCGAGCCGCGCCCGCGGCGGGCCATCTCCGCGGCCACGGCGGTGCCGAGCGACGTTCCCCAGAGGGCGATGCGCTCGCGCGGCACCCCGCGGCGCCCGGCCTCGTCGAGGGCGGCCTCCGCGTCGGCGTAGAGGCCCGCCTCGTCGGGCTTGGCGGCCTTCGCCGAGGCGCCGTACCCGCGGTACTCGACGAGCAGCGCCCCGAGGCCGCGGCGCCCGAGGTCGAGGGCGAGCGGGACCTCGTCGTCCGCGAGGGCGCCGTTGCCGTGGAAGTACGCGACGACGCGCCCTCCGTCCGGGGGCGCGAACCAGAGGGCCGTCGCCGGGACGCCGTCGGAGGCGCGCAGGGAGAGGCGCTCGCCGGTCGCGCCGGCCGCGCCTGCCGCGCGCATGGGGGGTGCCGGGTACACGAAGCGGCGGTACATGGTGCGAGCCGAGACGCAGACAGTCGCGTAGAGCGCGACGGCGGCCACGAGGATGCGCACGGCAAAGCGTCTCATCGCGCGACCACCTCGCGCGACAGCGTAGGCGGGCAGGCGGGGCGGCGCATCCCACGAAGGCGAAAGCGGGGCAGCGCATCCCGTGTCGCGCGCGAGCAACACGCATGACGCGGTCGCCGCGGTGGGCGCCGTCCCGGGGGCGCTGCAGCCGGTACGGGCGAGCGCGGGGAGGCGGCCGTCATGGGGCCGCGCGCGGGGCTCTCTGCGCTTCCACGCGGCAATTGACGCGGGAGACGGCGCCCGAGACGCGGCAGGAGACGCCTCGACGCCGCGGCCTTCGTCGCTGCTGGTACCGCCGTTGCACTCCTCGCGTGCGCCCGGGCACTTCGCGCGCCCCGGCTCTTCTTTCGCGTAACCCCGAGGAGGGTGTCATGAAACTTTGCTTGGCATTGGGTGCGCTCGCCTGCGCGGCGAGCGTGATGGGGACGGTTGCGTGCGGCGGGTCGGGGAGCATCCACGTGGGCTGCGATCCCGACCGGGAGCCCTGCGGCAGCAGCGCGTACGGAGGCGAGGGCAGCGGAGGCGGGAGCGGGAGCGGCGGAGTGAGCGTCGGAGGAGACATCGACGGCGGAGGCGGTGACGCGGCGTCGAGCAGAGACGGAGGCGCGGACTCGGGAAGGGGCGGTGAAGGCGGCGCGAGCACGGGCGCAGGCGCAGGCGCAGGCGCGGACGCGAGCGCAGGCGCGAGCGCAGACGCGGGCGCGGGCGTGAGCTCGAGCGGGAGCGGGAGCGGCAGCGGCAGCGGAAGCGGCAGCGGAAGTGGCAGCAGCGGTGCCAGCGGCAGCAGTGGAGGTAGTGGCGGAAGTAGCGGCGGTACCGGCGCGGGATCGAGCGGAGGAAGCACCGGCGCGGGCGTCTGCGTCCCCGGCAATGCGTGCGACGGCCTCTGGGAGTGCGAGGACGACTGCTACTCGAGCGAGTGCTGCCTGCTCACCTGCGACTGCAGCGATCCGAGCGGCCAGACCGGCACGCTCGAGTGCGCGATGACCTGCACGCGCTGACGCTCGCTGGGCGCTCGCGCGCGGGCGTCACGGCGTGAAGACCCAGGCACCGCCGTCGAGGGCGCTCGCTCCGTTGCCCCACGTTCCGCGGATCGTGCCGCTCGTCTCCTTGACCAGCTTCGCCTTGCCCGCGGTGGCACCCTCGCGCCAGCTGCAGTCGAGGGCGTTGCCCGCGGCCGTGCACGTCGCGGTCCCTCTCGCGTACTTGATGGTGACGTCGTTGCCGACCTGCGTGATGACCGCCTGACCGAACGTGGACTTGTAGCTGCCGACGAAGCTCGTCGCGCTGCCGGCCATCGGCGCCGCGCCGGCGGGCTTGCCATTGCTTCCGAGGCAGCTGCAGTCCGATATGTACTTGTAGCCGCTGGCGCCGTTCGTCGTGCAGCAAACGTTGCACGCCTCGGCGCCCATCATCGTGCTGCAGGCCGCGGTGGCAGCGTCGTTCCTCGCGCATCCGCCGAGTGCCGCGCCAGCCGCGACGAGGAGGCCCGCGAGATCGAGAAGGGGAACGGTCCGCATCGCGCCAGCATACGCCCCGTTCCGCGAATGGAGAACTCTGGCCCTCGCGGGGCCTCGTCCTTGACACCCCCCCTCGGTGCACCGTAAGCGGGTGCATCGCAGGCGTTTTTCGAGACGCGGGCACGACTGGGGAAGCATGGACCAGAGGAACGAGACGCTCGACGTCGCTCGAATCGTGGACGGCGCGCGCCTCGTCGTCGTCGGGGGCACCGGGTTTCTGGGCAAGGTGTTCTGGTCGATGCTGCTCGACCGGTTTCCCGGCGTCGGCCGCATCTTCCTCGTGGTGCGTCCGAAGGGCGGGGGCACGCCGGCGAAGCGCTTCTGGGCCGACGTCGCGACCAGCGAGGCGCTCGCGCCGCTGCGGGCGCGCTACGGCGAGGGGTTCGAGGCGTTCCTCCGCGAGAAGGTGGAGCCCATCGACGGCGACATGGGTCGTCCGCTCTGCGGGCTCGACGAGGCCCTCGTCAGGGAGCTCCGCGGGACGGTCGACGCCGTCGTGAACGTCGCGGGCGTGGTCGACTTCAACCCGCCGCTCGACGACGCACTCGACGCGAACGCGTTCGGCGCGCAGAACCTCGTCGCCCTCGCGCGCGCCCTCGGGGACGCCCCCGTCTTCCACACGAGCACCTGCTACGTCGCGGGGTCGCGCAAGGGGCCCGTCCTCGAGGAGGACCCGCGCGTGCACCCGTTCCCGCGGGCGGCCGAGCTCGGGGCGGAGCTGTGGGACCCGGAGCGCGAGATCGCCGAGGGGCTCGACCTCATCGCGCAGGCGAGGCACCGCTCGGAGGACGCGTTCCGGCAGAGCGAGTTCGCCGAGGCGACGCGCAAGAACCTCCTCGCGCGCGGCGAGCCCGCCCACGGCGCGCCCTACGAGGCGGAGCTCGCGAAGGTGAAGCGTCGCTTCATGAGCGAGCGCCTCGTCGAGGCGGGGCTCGACCGCGCGACCCACTGGGGCTGGCCGAACATCTACACGTACACGAAGGCCATCGGCGAGCAGGTCATCGCCCGCAGCGGCCTCGAGTTCACCATCGCGCGGCCCGCCTGCTGCGAGTCGACGGTGGCGTTCCCCGTCCCCTCGTACAACGAGGGCGTCAACACGAGCGCGCCGCTCATCTACCTGATGATGCGCGGGCAGCAGCAGATCCTCGCCCAGCACGTGCCGCTCGACTTCATCCCGACCGACTACGTCGTGGCGGGGATGGTGCTCGCGCTCGCGGAGCTCCTCGAGGGGACGCAGAAGCCCGTCTACCAGCTCGGCGCGAGCGACATCAACCCGTGCACGGCGCGCCGCTTCGGGGAGCTCGTGGGCCTCTACAAGCGCAAGCACTTCCGGCGCAAGGGGACGGGCAACCCGCTCCTCAACGCGCTACAGGCGCGCTTCGAGCCGACCTTCGTCGGGCGCTCGACCTTCCACGTCACGAGCTCGCCCGCCCTCGCGAGCGTGGCCGCGCAGGTGGCGTCCGCCGTGAAGAAGAGCGTGCCCGCGCTCGCCCCGGCCGCGAAGGCGCTCCAGGGGGTGGCGAGGACCGAGTCGAAGATCGCCGAGATCCAGGCGCTCTTCGAGCCGTTCACGACGCGCATGAACGGGCCCTTCGACTGCGCGAACACGCGCGCCGCGTTCGCGCGCCTCTCGGACGAGGACAAGGAGAAGGTCCCCTGGCGGCCGGAGACGATCGACTGGGCGGACTGGATGATGAACGTCCACATGCCCGCGATGGAGGAGCGGATCCTCCCCGAGATGGAGAAGAAGCTCCGCAGGGAGCTCACGCCGCTCGCCGCGCACGCGACGCTGGTCTCCATGGTCGACGAGATGGCCGAGCGGCACGATCTCGGGCTCGCGCTCCAGCGGATGACGGACGACGGCCTCACGCGCACGAGCTTCCGCGACGTGAAGCTCCGCGCCGGGTCGATGGCCGCGCGCCTCGCCGCCCTCGGCGTGAAGAGGGGCGAGCGGGTCGTGCTCTCGGCGAAGAACGGCCCCGAGTGGCCCATCGCCTACTTCGGCATCCTGCGCGCGGGCGCCACGGCGGTCCCCGTCGACCCCGCGCTCGACGCGGCGTCGTGGGGCAACCTCCTCGCCGAGAGCGGGGCGCGCGTCGTCGTGTGGGACGACACGGTGAAGGCGCGGGGCGAGGTGGCCGCGGCGCACGGGTACCTCTCGCAGCTCGACGTGCACGCGGTGACCGAGGAGGACGAGGCGCTCGCACCGCCGGCGGTCGAGGTGCTCCCCGGCGACGTCGCGAGCCTCATCTACACGAGCGGCACGACCGGGCGCCCCAAGGGCGTCATGCTCACGCACGCGAACTTCACGTCGCTCGTCGCGGCCCTCGCGCCCATCTTCCCGCTCTCGCGCGGCGACGCGGTGCTCTCGGTCCTGCCTCTTCACCACACCTTCGAGTTCACCTGCGGGCTGCTCTTGCCGCTCTCGCGCGGGTCGCGCGTCGTCTACCTCGACGAGCTCACGGGCGACGGCGTCGCCCGCGGCCTCCAGGCGTCACGCGCCACGGCGATGGTCGGCGTGCCTGCCCTCTGGCAGCTCCTCGAGCGGCGCATCCTCCAGCAGGTCGACGCCCGCGGGCCGCTCGCGCGCACCGCGTTCGACGTCGCCGCCGAGGCCAACCGCTGGCTCTCCGCGAACGTGGGCCTCGACGTCGGCAAGGTGCTCTTCGGGGCGGTGCACGCGCGGATGGGCGGCCACGTGAAGTGGCTCATCTCGGGCGGGGCTGCGCTGCCCAGGGAGACGCAGGAGCGCTTCGCGGGCCTCGGGCTGAAGCTCACCGAGGGCTACGGTCTGACGGAGGCGGCGCCGGTGCTGACCGTGGCGCGGCCGAGCGGGCGGGTCGAGCCGGGCGTGGGCAAGCCCGTCCCCGGCGTCGAGCTCCGCATCGCGAACCCCGACGACCGCGGCATCGGCGAGGTCGTCGCCCGCGGGCCGAACGTCATGATCGGCTACACGGACGAGGAGGCGACCCGGCGCACGATCGACGCCGAGGGGTGGCTCCACACGGGCGACCTCGGGCGGTTCGACCGCAAGGGGCGGCTCGAGATCGTCGGGCGCCTGAAGGACGTCGTCATCTCGGCGACCGGCGAGAACGTCTACCCGGACGACGTCGAGAGGCGCCTCGGCGAGGTCCCCGGCGTGACCGAGCTCGCGGTGGTCGGCGTCAGCGTCCGCGGGAGCGAGCGCCTCGCGTGCCTCGCGGTCCCGAAGGGCGACCGCGAGGCGGCCCGCGCGGCCCTCCGCAAGGCCATCGACGCGCTCCCCTACGGGCAGCGCCCGGCGCTCGTGCACCTCTACGACGCCGCGCTCCCCCGCACGGCGACGCGCAAGGTGAAGCGCGAGGAGGTGCGGGCCGTCCTCACGCGCATGATCGCCGCGACGGCGCGCACCGACGACGCGATCGCGAGCCCGGTCGCCGTCGCCATCGCGGGCGTGAAGGGCATCCCCGTCGAGGAGGTGACGCTCCACGCGACCCTCCAGGGCGAGCTCGGGTTCGACTCGCTCATGCTGACCGAGCTCCTCGAGGCCCTCGAGGCGCGCTACGGAGCCGTCGATCCGCAGCGTCTCCAGGCCTGCGTCACGGTGGCCGACGTCGAGGACCTCCTCAAGAACGCCGCGCCGAGCGCGGCGAGCGCGCCGGGCGGCTCCGTGCGCATCGAGGGTGCCGCGAGGAAGTCGTCGGCGCCGATCACGCTGCCCGAGCCGGTGCAGGAGATGGGGAAATCCGTCATCGGCAAGCTCCAGGACTTCTTCTACGGCGACGTGATGAAGCCGCGCGTCTACGGCCGCGCGCACATCCCGCTCAACCGCCAGGTCATCGTCGTGGCCAACCACGCGAGCCACCTCGACATGGGGTTCGTGCGGCACGCCCTCGGCACCTACGGCGAGGACATCGTGTCGCTCGCGGCGCAGGACTACTTCTTCGAGAACGGCATCAAGCGCGCCTTCTTCGAGAACCTCACGAACCTCCGCGCCATCGACCGCAAGGCGTCGCTGCGCCAGGCCATCCGCCAGGCGAGCGACGTCATCGAGCGCGGCAAGACGGTCCTCGTCTTCCCCGAGGGGACGCGCAGCTCCGGCGGCGACGTGCAGGAGTTCAAGCCGCTGGTCGGCCACCTCGCGCTCGTACACGGCGTCGACATCCTGCCCATCTACCTGGGCGGCACCCACACCGCGATGCCGAAGGGCGCCGCGCTCCCGACGAAGCGAGCGATCCTCGCGCGCATCGGGCCGCCGCTCTGCGTCGCGGATCTGCGCCGCCTCACCGAGGGCCTCTCCACGGCCGACGCCGCGCGCGAGGTCGCCCGCATCGCCCGCGAGGCGGTGCTCGCCCTGAGCGAGGGCAAGGTCCTCGACGTGGCCGGCGCGACGAAGCGCGAGGAGCTCGCGCCCGAGAGGGAGCACCCGCTCGTGAAGCTCTTCGGCGAGCTCGAGGCGAAGTTCCGCGCCGGCGAGGTGCAGAAGGCCGTCAGCTACTACGTGTCGCTCGGAAACGACGAGCTCGGGAAGTGGACCGTGAAGGTCGACGGCACGACGTGCGAGGTGCGGCCCGGCAAGCCGGCGGGCGGGCAGGCCGACTGCGTCCTCAAGACGAGCCCGGAGATCTTCACGAAGATCGTGCGCGAGGCGTACGTGCCGAGCCCGGCCGACTTCATGTCGGGCGCGGTGAAGTCGAACGACGTCGCGCTCCTCATGACGTTCCAGAAGGTCTTCCAGCTGGACCAGCCGTCATGAGCCGGTACCTGGTCACGGGCGCGACGGGCTTCCTGGGCGCGCACCTCGCGGCGTCGCTCGAGGCGCACGGGCACGAGGTGGTGCGCTTCGCGCGGTCGACGGGCGGGGACGTCCTCGACGGAGCGGCGGTGCGGGCGGCGGCGGAGGGCTGCGCGGGCGCCTTCCACTGCGCGGGCAAGGTGTCGCGCAAGGCCGAGGACGCGGAGCTCCTCTACCGGCTCCACGTCGAGGGGACGAAGACGGTCCTCGACGCGTGCGCGGCCGCCGGCGTCGGGCGCGTCGTCGTGGCGTCGACGAGCGGCACGGTGGCCGTGAGCGAGAAGGCGGACCGCGTGGCGACCGAGGACGACGAGGCGCCCATGGGCCTCCTCGCGCGCTGGCCGTACTACCGGTCGAAGCTCTTCGCGGAGCGCGCGGCCCTCGAACGCAGCCGCGACGGCCTCGCGGTCGTGTCCGTCAACCCGAGCCTCTTGCTCGGTCCCGGAGACGTGAACGGGTCCTCGACCGAGGACGTGCGCCTCTTCCTCGAAGGGGCCATCCCGGCGGTGCCCGCGGGCGGCCTCTCGTTCGTCGACGCGCGCGACGCTGCCGAGGCGATGCGCCTGGCGATGGAGCGCGGACGGGCAGGGGAGCGCTACCTCGTCGGCGCGTGCAACTGCACGATGCGCGAGTTCTTCGCGAAGCTCGCGCGCGTGTCGGGCGTGGCGGCGCCGTGGATGCCGATGCCGCGGTCACGCGAGGTGGCCCGCCTCGGCGCGCGCCTCCTCGAGCGGGTCGCGGCGCGCATGGGCGTTCCCCCGCGGGTCGACGCCGTGAGCGTCGAGATGGCGCAGTGCTTCTGGTACCTCGACGCGGGCAAGGCGGAGCGCGAGCTCGGGTGGACGGCGCGCGATCCCGGCGAGACGCTGCACGACACGGTCGAGGACCTGCGGGCGCGGGGCGTCGTCTGGCCGCGCGTGGACGACCGGGTGGACGAGCGGCCGGACGAGAGCGTGGCACGGGCGGAGCCGGGCGAGCACGCGCTTCCGGGGTGATCGGCGCGGCGGGATGGGCGTAGGCTCGTCCCAGGAGGAGGCGCCATGCAGATCGACCCGAAGTCGTTCTTCATCCTGGTGGTGACGCTGGGAGCCGGGGGAGTCGCCGGCTTCGAGGCGTCCGAGAAGCACCTCTTCTTCCCGCCGCCGCCGCCGCCGCCAGCGCCCGCGCCGGTCGTCAGCGCTGCGCCCCCACCCGCACCAACGCCTCCTCCTCCTCGCCCGGTCCCGACGTGCGACGACGCCGTCGGCGCCGCCGGCACCTGCCCTCCGCCCGGCTGGCCCGCCGAGGAAGGCGGCTGCGGGAACCTGCCGACGAAGCGCTGCGAGGACTACAAGGCGTCGTTCAGGCCGCGCGTCGCCGAGCGCGCCGTCGCGTGCATCAACGCGCTCAACCCCAACCAGCGCTGCGACAAGGACCGCCTGAACCTCTGCGGCCACGAGGCCCTCATGAACGCGTGCTCGGTGCTCCCCGACTACGCCGAGGCGCCCGACGCCGCCCCCGACGAGCTCGCGACCCGGTGCAGCGCCATCGCGCAGGAGTGCGGCGGCGTACCCCTCGGCGCCACGGCGCGCGACTGCCGCGACACGCTCGCCGGCATGAGCTCTGCGGGCCGTGACCGCATGGCCACGTGCATGAAGACCCACTGCAACGACAAGGGGCTTCTCTTCTGCGAGGGGCAGGACCTCAAGTAGCGCCGGCCCTACGGCGGCGTGACGCCCACGAAGAGCCCACTCGCCATCCACTCGCGGAACCATGCGGTGACGTGCTCGGGGGGCGCGTCGCCTGCGCGATCGAGGGCCTGCTCGAGGGGCTCGCCTGCGAGGAGAGCCGCGAGGACGCGCTCCATGGCGGGCGTGAGGCCGAGGCGCCAGACGGTGCGCCCGCTCCGGTAGACGACGGTGCTCGACGGCGCCGGGCCGGGGACCGCGGGCTGCTTCTCGTCGCGCACCGCCTGGAAGTAGTCGTTCACGGGGTGGTCGAAGGAGAGCAGGCGCACCGCCTTCGACGCCGTCAGGCGGACGTCGCCCCAGGCTTCCGGGGGGACGGCTGCGAGAGCCTCGGTCGTCACGGGCGGAGGCGCCGGCTCGTGGACCACTTCCACGATGGCCCACTCGAGGCGCGCGAGGTCGGACGCGAAGCCGTCGAGCGTCTCCGCCATGCGGCGGCCGTACGCATTGAGGTTGGGGGCCTCGGACGGGAAGCGCTCGACGTAGCGACGGCACACGTCCTCGAAGGCGTCGTCGCCGAGGGCGTGCTTCAGGATGGGGTAGTCGTCGGCGAGGCACTCGACGAGGCGCGCGACGTACCCGCTGCGGTACACGTCGAATCTCCCGCGCGCATCGAGCTTGGGCCCACGCGTGAGGCGCCGGTCGACCTCGTCGAGCCCCGCGTCGCGCATCACGGCGCCCGCGAACCATTGCTGTGTCTCGTCGAGCTTCACGGCTGCTGCCCCAGGTACCGCTGCGCCTTGAGCGCCTCGGCGTGGGTCTCCTCGAAGCCCGGGATCTCCGCGTCCCACTCGAGCAACACCGAGACGCCGCCCGCCCTCCGCCACGCCTCGCCGAGCAGCTCCCAGACCGGCTCGATGACGGGCCCGATGTGCGAGTCGACGATGTGCGTGCCGTGGTTGGTGTGCCCGGCGACGTGCATCTGGACGACGCGGTCGTAGGGGACCGCGGCGAGATAGGTGCGCGGGTCGAAGCCGTGGTTATAGGCCGAGACGTAGACGTTGTTCACGTCGAGGAGGAGCGCGCAGTCCGCCGCGTCGGCGAGGCGCGCGAGGAACTCCCACTCCGGCATCTGCGACTCGGTGAACTCCACGTACGTCGACGGGTTCTCGAGGGCGAGCGGCGCGCCGAGGAAATCCTGCACGGCGCGCACGCGCCCCGCGACGTGCCGGAGCGCCTCCTCGGTGTAGGGCATGGGCAGGAGGTCGTGCGTGTTCTTGCCGCCCACGCCCGTCCAGCAGAGGTGGTCCGAGACCCAGCGCGCCTTCGTCCGGTCACGCAGCGCGCGAAGCTCCGTGAGGTACGCGCGGTCGAGCGGATCGGTCGACCCGATCGACAGCGAGACGCCGTGCATCGCGACGGGGTAGCGGGCCGCGACGGCGTCGAGCCACTCGAGCGGGCGCCCGCCCGTCTGCATGTAGTTCTCGCTGAGGATCTCGAACCAGTCGACCTGGGGCTGGGTCTCGACGATGCGCCCGTAGTGCACGGTGCGCAGGCCGAGGCCCACGCCGAGATCGGGGAGGCCGAATCGATTCGGCACGACGCGGTCTCCCTTCCCTCGGAGGTTCTTACATCCCCTTGCAGCCGCCCTGGCCCTTGCAGTCGTTCTGGGCCTTGCAGCCGTGCTTGTCGGTCTTGCAGCCGCCCTGCCCCTTGCAGGCGTTCTGCCCCTTGCACGCGTGCTTCTCTGCTGCTGCCGCGGGGGCACCCGAGGCCGCAGGCGGCGTGGCCGCCGGGGCGCCGCTCGTGTCGGGCGCGGCGGCGGGCGGGGTCGATCCGCCGCAGCCCACCAGGATTCCACCGACTGCAGCCGCCAGCATCGTCTTCGTCATGGTCATGGGTTCCTCTCCAGGTCTCGTACTAGTACGGCCCGCGGAGTAAGCCGTTTCGCCGGAAAAGGCCAGTCCTACCGTGTCTCGATCCCGCGGCGCACAGCGGCGAGCGGGGCGGTTTCGTCGAACGTCACGTTCCCGTCATGCCCGTCATGCCCGTCATGCACGATGACCCCGAGGCTGCGCCACGTGGCGGGCAGGTCCACGGTGCCGGGCGCGAGCGCCATCGCGGCGTAGAGGTCGTGAAGGACGCGCGTGCCGGTCGCGGCGTCGCCCACGTCGAGCACGCGCCCGATCTCCCAGTTCGACTCGACGTCGGCCCCGGTCGCCACGACGGCACGGACGACGTCGTCGAAGGAGTGCGCGTTCGCCGTCTTCTCGCGGATGCGGACGTCGGCCATCAGGCAGAAGAGCGCGCCGCCCCAGTACGTGCGGCCCCACGTGTGCGTCCGCTCGAGGCCCTCGTCGCCCGCCTCGGGGAGCCCCTGCGGCATGCCCTCGACGAGGTCGTGCCACATGGTCTCGCGGCGCAGCGTCCCCAGGCGCACGCGCGCGACGGGCTCGACGTACGAGGGGATGCCCTCGGACAGCCACACGTGCTCGTGGGCGAGCGAAGGCATGACGACGTGGATCAGCTCGTGGGTCATCACCCAGTCGTCGCGCGTCGTGGCCGCCGTCACGCCGTCGCCCGCCCGGACCAGGACCGCGGGACCGCCCTCGCCGAGCGTCTCGCCTCGCGTGGGCCCGGCTTTCCCCCGGACGAGGACGACGAGCGAGCGCGCCACGGGGAACGGGCGGCGCAGGTACCCGGCGATCGCGTCGACGGCGAACCTCCCCCAGGCGAGGACCTCGGCGTCGGACAGCGAGAGCCCCTCGGGCGCGGACGCGAGCAGGACGCGCGAGGCGCCGCTCTCGACGGCCTGCACGTGCGCCGGCCCGAAGGCGGCGAAGCTCGTGTCGTCGAGGGTGGCGGCGGGCGCCTCGTAGGTGTCGGCGGCGCCGTCGACGGACGGGTGCGTGCCAGCGACGAAGCGCTCGGGCGCCTCCGTGGTCACGTGGAAGCGGAAGGACCCGGCGGGCACCGCGTCGGGCCGCACCAGCCACGTCGAGGGGGGCGCGACGAAGAGGCCGCCCGACGCGTAGGCCGTGTCGACGTCCATGAGCTGCTCGGCGGCTTCCCGGAGCGCGAACCGGTAGCGTACGACGCGGGCCTCGCCGTCCTTCGTCTCGGTGAGGTCGTGCACGAACGGCGAGGCGTCGGGGTCCACGTGGAGGGCGCCGGTCGTCCCCGGCGCGAACCGCGCCTCGACGTGGAGCTCGCCGCGGGCGTACCGGGCCTCGTAGCGCCAGGGGAGCGGATCGGGAGGGCCGGACGGCCGCGAGGCCGTGGCCGAGGCCGAGGCCGAGGCCGAGCCCGAGCCCGAGCCCGAGCCCGAGAGAGAACCCGGCGACGCAGCGCCGGGCCCGCGGGCGCACGAGCAGGCGAGGGCAATCGCGAGGACGAGCGCGCAACCTGGTAACGTCGTCGGCCGGGCTCCGTACCCCCGGGGGAAAGGACGAGACGCATGGGACGTATCGAGGCGCTGCGCGAGCGCGCGCTGGAGATCCTGGAGAAGCTTCACTGGCTCGCCCCCTTGCTCGGGCGGCTCGGCGTCGGGCTCCTCTTCCTCTCCACGGGCTGGGGCAAGGTGCACGACATCGACAAGGTCACGGGGTTCTTCACGTCGCTCGGCATCCCCGCGCCGCACTTCCAGGCGTACCTCGTCGGGTACAGCGAGCTATTCTGCGGCGCGGCGCTCGTCCTCGGCCTGCTCACGCGCCTCGCGACCATCCCGCTCGTCGTCAGCATGCTCGTCGCCATCCTCACGGCCAAGTGGCACGAGCTGCACGGGCTCTTCGACCTCGTCGGCTTCGACGAGTTCACGTACCTCGTCGTCCTCGTCATGATCGCCATCCTCGGGCCTGGCGCGCTCTCCGTCGACGCCGTCCTCGTGAAGCGCCTCGGCTGGAAGACGTCGCGCGCCTGACCGCTCGTCACTTGGTCCTCGCGACGTAGACTCCGTCCCAGTCGGGCGGAGGCGCGTCGCCGAGCATGGCGTCGCAGCGCTCTGCCAGGACGCGGCTCGGGGGGTCGTCGGGCAGCGCCTGGAGGAGGTCCTTCACCCGCGCGAAGTCGCGCCCCAGGTAGGCCGCGAAAGCCTCCTCGTAGACGCGCAGCTCGGGGCGGGGCGCCTCGAGGAGCTCGTAGACGCGCACCGCCGTGCGCTTGCCCTTCACCGCGACCTTGTCGACCAGGCGGAAGGCCATCGCGCTGCCCACGGCCTGGACGACCGCCTCGCTCGCGAGCGTCACGACGCCGTAGTGCCGGCACAGGCTCTCGAGGCGCGCCGCGAGGTTCACGCCGTCGCCGAGCGCCGTGTACGAGAAGCGCTCGGGCGCGCCGAAGTGGCCCACCATCACGCGCCCGGTGTGCAGGCCGTAGCGCGTGACGAGCGGCGCGCGGCCCTCCCACGCCGGCGAGGCATAGAGCGCGCGCGTCGCCTTGCGGCAGGCGAGGACGGCGCGGCACGCCCGCAGCGCGTGGTCCTCGGCGCGGAGGGGCGCGTTCCAGAACGCCATCACGGCGTCGCCGATGAACTTGTCGAGGGTCCCCTCGGTCGAACGCACGCCGCCGGTCATCGCCTCGAGGTACGCGCCGAGGGCCCGGGCGAGCGCGTCCGGGTCGAGCCGCTCCGCGAGGCTCGTGAAGCCCTCGATGTCGGTGAACATCAGCGACAGCTCGACGAGCTCCCCGCCGAGGCGGGGCTCCTCGTTCGCGGCGTGGAGCTGCCGCACGAGGTCCAGCGGGACGTAGTGACCGAGCGCGCGCATCGACGTCTTGGCGCGCTCGACGCCTTCCATCACCTCGGCCACCTCGCGGAGCGGCGCGTCCGCGGGTGTGGGGGTGAGGTCGAACCGACGCATGCGCGCCGTGGCGGCGACGACGCGCGCGAGCGACCGGCGGAGCGGCCGCAGGACGAGCGCTCCGGCGAGGAGCGCGACGGCCGCCAGGGCTGCGAGCGCGGCGAGGAAGCGGTCGCGCAGGGCGCGGAGATCGCGCGTGTAGTAGGTCTCCGGCGCGACGATGCCGACGCGCCAGTCCTGCGTGTGCGGGACCGGCCGGAACGTGGCGCGCCACTGCGTGCCTCCGGCCTCGAAGCGGAGAGACGTTGCGTCCGGGTGGGCGAGCGCGGCCGCCACCTCGGGGGGAACGGACGCCGGCACGACGCGCAGGTCGTCGCCGAGGACGACGACGGGGTCGCCGGGCGCGAGGCGCGTCAGGAGGCGACCCCGCGGATCGCAGAGGAAGGCCCGCGCGGGGGCCCCGGGGTCGACGTCGTCGGCGCCCATTCGCGGGAGCTCGTCGATGGTGCGCCCGAGAATGCCGGCGCGAACCACGCCCGCGAAGTGCCCGGGGACGTCGTCCACGGTCTTCTGGGCCGTCACCACGATGCGCCGCTCGGCGGCAGGGAGAGCCCGATCGAGCTCCGAGTACGAGAGGTCGCTCCAGACGGTGCGACCGGCGTTGGCGGGCGAGGCGGTGACCTCGTACGTCGCGTGCTTCGTCGGGTCCTCCGGGGTCCCGGGCTCGCGCGCGAACGCGACCGCGAGGAGGCTCCCCCCCCGGGGCCTCCGCCGCACCTCCGACACGAGGGCCCCGTCCTCCCGGCGAATGCGCCGCGTCCAGACCTCGCTGGCCGGATCGGGGGTCGTCCGGAACACCGAGACCTGCCACACCAGGCCGCCCTGGCCCCCGCGCGTCAGCGTCACGTCCGAGAGCGTCGGGTGGTCGAGGAGGTCCGCGAAGAGGCGCGCCTCGATCGCGGCCGCGTCGTCCGCGCTCGTCACGCCGTGCTGCATCGACCGCTCGAGATCGTCGATCTCCTGGGAGGCGACCTCGAGCTCGCTCTCGACCCGTGCCTCGACGCGCCTCGCCACCGCGTCGCGTCGTTCGTGCGATCGCGCGAGGATGGCCTCCTCGGACGACGCGTACGACGCGGCGAACAGGGCGCCGCCCGCCAGCCCCAGCGCCAGGGTGGCGACCACGAAGAGGCGGGTCAACGTGAGACGGGGCGTGCCGGCGAGCGTACCAGCTCGCGCCGGCGGTCCGGTGCATCTGGCGCCGGCTTTTGTGTTGCGGCAGACTGGCGCGCGCGATGCGGTTCTTCTCGATGGCGTACTGGGCGTTCATCGCCTTCTGCTGCCTGCCCTGCTTCGCCGTCGCGCTCGTGATCTACGTGGTCACGTTCCCGTTCGACCGGAGGCGCGTCGTGCTGCACCTCTTCTCGTGCTTCTGGGGCGCGCTCTACCTCTACGCGAACCCCATCTGGCGGTTCCGCGTCGTGGGGCGGAGCAAGCTCCCCTGGAAGGGGCCGGCGGTCATCGTCGCCAACCACTCTTCGCTCATCGACATCCTGGTCCTCTTCGCGCTCTACCGGCCCTTCAAGTGGGTCTCGAAGGCGCAGAACTTCAAGCTCCCCTTCATCGGCTGGAACATGACGCTCAACGACTACGTGCCGCTGGTACGCGGGAAGCGGAGCTCCATCGTCAAGATGATGTCCGAGTGCCGCAAGCACCTCGGGCGCGGGATGCCCGTGCTGATCTTCCCGGAGGGGACGCGCACGCAGGACGGCGAGCTCCAGGAGTTCAAGGACGGCGCGTTCCAGCTCGCCGCCGAGGCGCGGTGCCCGGTGTACCCCGTGGCCGTCCACGGGACGCGCGACTCGCTCCCGAAGCACGGGGCCGTGCTCCGCAACGGGATGGACGCCTTCGTCGAGGTGCTCGACCCGATCGCCGCGGAGGGGCGGACGGCCGCGGAGCTCCGCGAGGCCGCGCGCGAAGCCATCGGGGCGGCGCTCGCGAAGGACAAGGGAGTGGCGGCGGACCTCGCGCTTCGCGTCAGTTCTGCAGCTCGGTGATCATCGACTGCCGCTCGTCGTCGGTGATCGTGCGGAAGAGCGGAGGTGGCATCCGCAGGCGCGTCGACGCGTCGAGCTGGAGGCGCTCGATGGCCACGTCCTTCTCGGCGCGCGACATCGAGTCGAGCTGGTCCACGAGGAAGTGCTCGCGCGTCATCGTCATGTCGAGCGTGGACGCGTGGCACTCCTGGCACATCTGCACGAGCAGCGTGCGGCCGTCGGCGCCTTCGGCCGGAGCGAAGCCCATGTCGCGCAGGCCGTCGTCGAGGAAGACGTCCCGCAGGTCGGGCAGGTCCGTCAGCGTGCCGGCCTGCCACCCCTGGTAGGCGCTCGTGGCGTGCGCGAGCTTGTCCGGGTCGGTCACCTTCACGTCGTGGTACGGGGCCGCGATGAACTGCCCGCCCGCCGCGGCCTGGTAGATCGCCTGCCATGCGGGGCTCTGCCCGGGCGGCACGTTCGTCCCGGGCTGCCCTGGAGCGGACGACGCCACCTGCTGCTCGACGGCGGCCGACGGGAACGCGTTCGGCTGCGAGCCGAAGCCCGTCGCGGCGAGGAACGCCGCCAGCTTCGACGGGTCGGACTGGTCGACGAGGGCCGCCGGGATTCCGCCGTAGTCCTCCTCGACGCCGTGCGCGGCGTGGAAGTCCGAGAGGAGCGCGCGACCGCCGTCGGTCTGCAGGCTGAACCAGTGCGTGAAGGGGGTCGCGATCTCCTGCATCCGCAAGAGCGGCGCCTTCGAGGCGTCGGGCTGGTGGCAGACGTGGCAGTCGAAGATCGTGTCGTCGAGGGCCGTGGTCATCTCGTAGATGCGCACGTTGCTCCAGCCCGTCACGAGGTTCGGCGTGAGCAGATCCACGTTCGAGCACCCGGCCTGTGCCGCGACGCAGTCCTTGTCGAACTGCACGAGGTAGAAGTTGAGGTCTGCCGTGGTCGGGTCGTTCACCGCCACCTCGACGAAGAGCTCTCCCGGGTCGAACGCGAGGAGAGCGTACGCGCCCTGGGGTGGGCTCCCGTCCGCGGCGGGCGGCGTGAAGACGAACGTCGTCGGCGTGATGGACGTGACCCGCCGCGCCGTGAGGGCCGACGAGTGCCCCAGGATCGCGAAGGCCGGGTTCCCGCCCGCGCCGTTGCTCCCCTGCGGATCGGCGAACGAGAGCCCGAGGAGCTGCTGCAGGTCCGCGAGGCCGTGCGGCGTCGGCATGACGCCCCCCGGGACGAGGTCCTGGCAGAACGCCTTGGTCAGGAGGTCGGCGTCGTCCGGGAAGTTCGGGTGCTGGTCGTCGGTCTGGCAGAGCTCTGCGTGAGCGTCCGCGGGCGCCTTCAGGGTCGAGAACGCGTCGGGCGGGATGGCAGGCGGGTCCACCGTCGCCGGCGCGCTTCCGTTACCGTCCGCGTCGCTCCCTGCCCCCGCGTCCCCGTCCATGGCGATGCTCAGCACCCGGGTGTGCACGAAGGTGCACGCCGCGAGCGTGATCGGCGCCACGAGTGACAACCAGCGCGCGTTCATCGTCCGGCCCGACCGGGAGGAGCAACGGCGGTGCCGTGCGCGGTGCCGCGAATATTGCACGAGGCTTTCGCGCCACGGCCCATGGCGCGGTGTTCCCGCGCCCGCGCCCGGAGCTCCGGGTGAGGGCGCGAGTCCTCGCTGGTGTCCCGCCGATCCGGTGGCGGTGGAGTGCTACCTTGTCCGCGTGACCCACCGAGGGCGCTCGACGCTCGCCGCCGCCGCCCTCGCGTGCGCTGCCCTGCGCGTCGTCGCTGCGTGCTCCACCTCCTCCGGCGCGCCCGGCCCGGCGCAGAACGACGAGGCGGGCCTGGTCGGCAACCCGACGAGCGCCTGCGAAGGGCAAGGCTACTTCGACGAGCTCGATTCCGGCGGGTGCCCCGAGGGGACGTGCGTCGTGCGCGCGTTCGACACGAACGGCGGGGCGCTCGCGTGCTGCACGTCCGTGGTCAGCGGTCCGGGCGTTTGCCTCGACGCCGGCGCCCCGGAGAGTGGGACGCCCGACGATGCGGGCGATGCCAGCGATGTGGGCGACGCCAACGACGCGGGCGACGCCAGCGACGCAGGCGATGCCAGCGACGCGAGCGACGTCGGCGATGCGGGCGATGGCCCGAGCGACGCGCCGTCGCCGGACGAATAGTGCCCGCACAGGCCGGACTGGGGGGGCAGCCTCGAGCCTGGCGGGCGCGGGGGAGCATACGGGGATCGCACGCCGCCTCTCACAGGCCGAAAGTGCAGGTGGAGGCGCCCGTCAGGGGGTGCCGCCGCAGATGATCACCTCGCCGCAGCTGTTCTGCGGGCCCGCAGGGAGGTTGGGGTTGCACGCCGGCTGGCAGCACGAGCCCTGGTAGTTCACCTGGCCCGTCGGGCAGCAGATCCCGCCCTGGTTCGCCTGGCCCGGCGGGCAGCACGTCCCGTCCTGGCAGGTGTCGCCGCTCGGGCAGCAGTTGAGCAGGCTCCCGCAGCCATCGGAGTGGTTGCAGCCCGTGTCGTTGAAGTTCGCGCACGTCTTGGGCTGGCACGCGACGCAGGTGTTGTTCTGGCAGACCTCGCCGGACCCGCACGGGGCGCACGACTTCTGCTCGCCGCAGCCGAGGCTCACGGGCGCGCAGCCCGTGACGAGGCCTGCGTCGGTCGCGCCCGCGCAATCGAGCGGCTGGCAGCAGCCGGCGTCGTAGCAGGTCTCGCTGCCGGTGCAGGTCGAGCAGTTCGCGGTCTTGCCGCACCCGAGGTCGATCTCGGCGCACCCGTGAACGAGGCCCGCGTCGATCGCCGCGGCGCACGTCGTCGGCTGGCAGCAGCCGCCGTCGTAGCAGTCCTCGCTCGAGCCGCACGACCCGCAGCTGACGCTCGGGCCGCACCCGTTCGAGACCGTCCCGCACTTCAGGCTCCCGCAGCTCGGCGGCGAGCACCCGACGCACGTCCCGTTCACGCACTGCGCGTTGCCCCCGCACGACCCGCACTGCACGTTGCCGCTGCCGCACGCGTTGGGGACCGATCCGCACTTGGCGCCAGGGCCGCCCTCCACGCCGGCGTCGTCCGGCTCGCACTCGGGCGGCGTGCCGCACAGCCCGCCGAGGCACTGCTGGCCCGAGGGACACGAGCACGACTTGGTGTTGCCGCAGCCGTCGGTGACCGTGCCGCAGAGCGACGTCGTCGGGGTGGGAGTGCACGTGAGGAGGCCGCATCCGGCTTCGACCGCGGCGTCGGACTCGGGGCCGCACGTGTTGTTCACGCACGACTGGCCCGTCGAGCACCCGCCGCAGCTGATCGGCACGCCGCACGAGTCCATCCCGATGACGCCGCACTTGCCGGTGCACGTGGGCGTCGTGCAGCTCTGCGTCGCGCCGGTACCCGTGCAGACCTCGCCCTTGGCGCAGGCGGTGCCGCACGCCGCCACGTCGCCGTTGCAGGTGACCACGTGCCCGCATTGCGCGCTCGGCGGGCACGCGTCGACGCATCCGCCGCCTCCGGCGTCTCCGTCGGGCGCGCCCTGGTCGCTCGCGCCCTGATCGGTGCTTCCCGCGCCGTCGCTCGTCGCGTCGCCGCCGGTTCCGTCACCGCCGGTGCCGTCCGTGTGCTGCGACCCGTCGGTCGTCCCGTCCTCGGAGCCTCCGTCGCCGCCGCTGCCGTTCGACTGGCTGCTCCCGCAGGCGAGCCCCACGAGGGGGGAGGCCGACAGGACGACGACCGCACAGAGCGTCTTCCATCGCATCGTGGTCATGGCTCACCCCAGAATAAAAAGATATGGGACGCGCGCTCACGGGGCAAACCCAGGTGCCTGAAATCGCGAGCCTCCGTCTCTGCATCCGTCTCCGTGCATCGCGGCATCGCGGCCTCGCGGCGCATCGTGGTCCGCAGCCCATGGCCCGTGGCCCGCAGCCCGCGGGCTCCAGCCCCTAGGCGAGACGCCGGCGACCACGACCGCGAGCACGCCCACGACCGCGAGCACGCCCACGACCACGCCCACGCCCACGCCTACGACGCGCGACGGCCGCGACGGCGGTGAGCACGAGGAGGAGGCGCGAGGCGGGGGACCGGTGACGCTGGCGCTCCCTACCGCGCGGTGCGGCGCTGCAATCGCCTCCTCCCCCGGCGTCGCTCGACGATCCGGAGCAGTCACCGTCCCCCGAGGAGTCGTCCGAGCCCCCTCCGTCGCTGCCGCCGCCGCAGGAGTCTCCGGAGTCATCCGACGAGTCGCCACCGCATCCGTCGGAGCTGTCGATGGCGGCGCCCGCGACGGTGCCCACTGCGGAACCAATGTCGGCGCCCGTGCTGTCACCCCCGTTGCCGTTGCCGCTCCCGTTGCCGCCGCTGCCCCCGGCGGCAGCTCCACCGCCCGTCTGGGGTGCCCCCGAGCTCGACGCGCCGCAGCCGTCCTCGTACCCGGCGCACACGACGACGGGTCCGACGGAGCCTGCCGCGGGGTCGGTCACGACGGGAGCGTCGGCGCCGTAGGTCTCCGCCGGCACGAGGCTCCGCGCGCGGGTCACCCAGGCCTCCCCCGGGGCGAGCCCGGAGAGCGCGAGCGCGAGATCGTCGGCGATGCCGCCGCAGCGGAGCGTGGAGGGCGCGAGGGTTCCGCTTGCCGGCCCCGGCGCCTGGTCCTCGGTGCACGACGCGTCCGCGCCCCGGGCGAGCGTTCCGGCCGGGCACGCGAGCGCGACGGGCGCGGGGCTCGAGGAGACCGCGGTCGCCGACGCGGCGCAGGCGGTCGAATCGCCGGATGCGTCGCCGTACGCCGTCGCGAGGGAGTAGTACGTCGGCGCGAGGGCGGGCACGACGACCGCGGAGAGCGGGTCGCCCTGGCCCGCCTGGTCGATCCAGCCTTCGAACAGGGGCGCGTGGCCGGCGGTCTCGAAGAGCCACGCCCCGGGGTTCGAGGCGAGCAGCGTGCTGCGCGCCGAGCCGTAGGTGGACGTTCCGTCGTCGCGCCAGACGACCAGGGTCGGATCGAGGACGACGGCCAGGGAGCCGACGTCTGCCCCGCCGGGCGCGAACGCGTATGCCGTCACGTCGATCGCACCGGCATTGCTCGCCGTCCACGCCAGCGGGACGGCCGCCGGGCTGGAGTCGACGACGCGCACCGTCCGCGTCACGGCGTCCGCGGGGGCGTTCGTGTAGCGGAGCACGAGGAAGGCCCCGCCGGTCGTCCCGCCGCCGTCGTCGCTGCCTCCGTCCGGCCTCGCCCCTTCGACGGCGGCCAGCGAGGCCAGCGAGGCGAGGTCCGCGGGCAGGTCCATTCCCCAGCCGCCCAGCGTGCTCGCGAGCGTCGCCGCGTCGGGTACCAGCGCCACCGCGTCGGGCGTGACCGTCGCCACGTGGGAGAGATCGTCCTCCGCCTCGACGCCCCCCGGTCCGCACGGTGGGGAGGCGTCGGGCGGTACGACCCGCGGCGCCGTGGCCTGCGCCAGCGCCTCGAACCAGGCGTCGGACGCGAGGTCGACGAACGCGTCGGTCCGCACCGGCATCACCCAGGCGAAGCTCGTGGCGTCCCCGTGAACGCGGATTGACGCCCACCGCGACGTGCGGGTCCCGATCGAGGAGACGGCCACCCGGACGGCCGTCTCCGCCGAGGCCCCCGCGGGCGTCGTGACGACGGCCCCCATCGCCTGCGCATCCAGCGAAGCCGCGAGGATCGCCGCCGAGAGCAGCCCGGCGAGCGGCGCGGCGAGCGAGCATCGAGTCCCCATGCGGGACGGTCATCGCAAGGCACGTGCCCCTACTCGAAGCGCAGCGCGTCGATGGGGTCGAGCTGCGACGCCTTGCGCGCCGGGTAGATGCCGAACACGATGCCGACGAGCGCGCTGAAGCCCACCGACACCGCGATGACGTCCGGCTGGATGAGGACCGGCCAGTGGAAGCGCGTCGCGAGGTAGCGCGCCGTCCCGACGCCGAAGCCGACCCCGATGAGCCCCCCGGCTACCGACAGCGAGAGCGCCTCGATGAGGAACTGCGTGAGGATGTGGTGCGGCTCGGCGCCCACGGCCATGCGGATGCCGATCTCGCGCGTCCGCTCGGTGACGCTGACGAGCATGATGTTCATGATGCCGATGCCGCCGACGAGGAGCGACACCGCGGCGACGCTCGCCAGGAGGAGCGTCATCGTCTCGGTGCCCTGCTGCCGCGCGTCGGCGATCTCGCTCAGGTTGCGGATGGAGAAGTCGTCGTCGTCGCCCGGCGCGACGTGGTGGCGGTCACGCAGGAGCGCCGTGATGTCCTTCTGCGCGCGCGACGTCGCGTCGGACGACGTCGCCTCGACCATGATCTGGCCCTGGAGGAACTTCCCCAGGCCGCCCTGCACCTTCTGCGCGAACGTCGAGAACGGGATGAACGCCGCGTCGTCGTAATCCTGCCCGGTCGCGCTCTGGCCCTTCTTCGCGACCACGCCGACGATCGTGAAGGGGGTGCTCCCGACGCGGACCATCAGGCCGATGGGGTCCGCGCTGGGGCCGTACAGCTTGTCGACGACCGTCTGCCCGAGGACGATCACCTTCGCGCCGCCGTCGACGTCCGCCTGCGTGAACGCGTTGCCGATGGCGATCGGCCAGTTGCGGATGTCGAAGTACTCGGGGGACGTCCCCGTCACGCTCGTCGTCCAGTTCTGGTCCTCGCTCACGACGGGCATGCTCGAGCGCAAGGAGGGCGCCGCCTGCTTCACCGACGCGACCTCGCTCCGGATCGCGGCGAGGTCGTCCCACGTGAGGGTCGGCATCGAGCCGTAGCCGCCCTTGACGCCGCTCGTGCTCGTGGACCCCGGAAGGATGATGAGGATGTTCGTCCCCATCGCGGCGAACGCCGCCTCGACCTGCGCCTTGGCCCCCGCGCCGATGCCCATCATCGCGATGACGGCGCCGACGCCGATGACGATGCCGAGGGTCGTCAGGAACGACCGGAGCTTGTTCCGGAGGATCGCCCGGAGCGCGACGCGCAGGGTGTGGAGCGGGTTCACGCGGCGGCCCCGTCGCCGCCCGACTCCGCGCTCGCCGCCTGCGCGAGGCGCGGCTCCTGCGCGCGGTCCGAGACGATGCGCCCGTCCTTCATCTGCACGACGCGCGACGCGTACTCGGCGACGTCGGGCTCGTGCGTCACGAGGACCACCGTGATCCCCGAGCGCCAGAGCCCCTGGAAGATGGCCATCACGTCCACGCTCGTGCGCGAGTCGAGCGCGCCCGTCGGCTCGTCGGCGAGGATGACCTTGGGGTCGTTGACGATGGCGCGTGCGATGGCGACGCGCTGCTGCTGCCCTCCCGAGAGCTGGTTGGGGTGGTGGTGCACGCGGTTCGCGAGGCCCACGCGGGCGAGCGCGTCCCCGGCCTTCCGCCGGCGTTCCCGGCCCGAGATGCCGCCGTACTCGAGCGGGAGCTCGACGTTCTCGAGCGCCGTCGTACGCGCCAGGAGGTTGAACTGCTGGAACACGAACCCGAGGACGTGGTTGCGGATGCGCGCGAGCTCCCCCCGGCTCATGCCGGAGACCTGGCGCCCTGCGAGGACGTACGTGCCCTCGGTGGGCCGGTCGAGGCAGCCGATGATGTTCATCAGCGTCGACTTGCCCGAGCCGGAGGATCCCATGATCGCGATCATCTCGCCCGTTCGCACGCGGAGCGAGACGCCGTCGAGCGCCCGGAGCGCGACGTCCCCGGTCTGGTAGACCTTCGCGACGTCCGTCAGCTCGATGACGCGCGGCTCGTCCATCAGAACAGCCTGCGCGTGCTCGTGGAGTGGGTCGAAGGCGCCGCGCCCTCGCTCCCGAGCGTGTCGACGACGACCTGGTCGCCCTCCTTCAGGTCCCCGTCCACCACCTCGGTCACCGTTCCGTCGGTGAGACCCGTGTGGATCGTCACGTCGACGGGCGTCGTCCCGCGCATCACCCAGACCTGCTTGGCCTCCTTCGGCGGCGGCCCGGCGTCCGGGGGCGGGCCGTCCGCCGACGCGGCCGATGCCGAGGCCGCCCCGTGCCACCTGTGGTGGTGCTCCCCGGGCGCAGCCGAGGAGCTCCCGGCGAGCGACGGCGGCGCGCGGAACCGGAGCGCTGCGTTCGACACGGCCACGGCGTCGCGCCGCTCGTCGTAGACGATCGTCACGTTCGCCGTCATCCCGGGGCGGAGGCGCAGGTCCGTGTTGTCGACGTCGATGACGGCGTCGTACGTGACGACGTTCTGCACCGTGGTGGCCGCGTTGCGGATCTGGCGGATGGTGCCGACGAAGCGCTGCCCGGGGAACGAGTCGACCGTGAAGAACGTCTTCATGTCCACGGCCAGGCGCCCGACGTCGCCCTCGGACACGTTGGTGTCGACCTGCATCTTGGTGAGGTCCTGCGCGATCGTGAAGAGCACCGGTGCCGAGAGGGACGCGGCCACCGTCTGCCCGACGTCGACGCTGCGCGAGATGACCACGCCCTCGATGGGCGACACGATGCTCGTGTAGGAGAGGTTCACCTCCGCCGTGTGCAGCTGCGCGGACGCCTGCGCCTGCTGCGCCTTCGCGGCGTCGATCGCGGCGTGCGTCGTCCCGACGTTCGCCTCGGCGGTGTCGAGGTCCATCTGCGCGGCGAGGTTCGCCTCCTTGAGGGCCTTGGTGCGCGCGTACTGCTTGTCGGCGTTGGCCGCGCTCGCGACCGCCGTGGCCACGCCCGCCTCCGCCTGGAGGTAGTTCGCCTGCGCCTGCTGGACGGCCGCCTCGAAGAGCTGCGGGTCGATCTTCGCGACGAGCTCGCCCTTCTTCACGTGCGAGTTGTAATCGGCGTAGAGCTTCGCCACGCGGCCCGACACCTGCGTGCCGACCTGCACGGTCACGAGGGCCGACAGCGTCCCGCTCGCCGTCACCTTGCCCACGATGTTCCGGCGCTCGACCGGCGCGGTCTTGTACTGCGCTTCGGGGACCTTGTGCCTGGCCTCCCACCGCCACGCGCCGATGCCGGCGGCGACGAGGACGACGAGGACGGCGAGCCAGAGGATGCGTTTCTTCATGAGGAGGTGGCTGGTCCTGTTCTACATTGCCCGCGTATGCAGAAGGGGCGGACGTTGGTCGTCGTCAACCCGCGGTCGGGCGGTGGTCAGGCGGCCCGGACCTTCGGGCACGTGAAGGCGGTGCTCGAGCGGCACCTCGGCCCGGTGGACCTCTCGCTCACCGAGCGCCCGGGGCACGCCATCGACCTGGCCCGCGACGCCGCGAAGGGCGGCGCGGAGCTCGTGATCGCCGTGGGCGGCGACGGGACGCTGCACGAGGTGGCGAACGGCGTCCTCGACGCGGGCAAGGGCGCCGGCGCGGCGGGGACGGACGCGAGCGCGGGCACGGGCACGGGCGTGGGCACGGCGGTGGGGTACGTGGGGCAGGGGACGGGCGGGGACTTCCGCCGGACGCTCGGCCTCGAGCACAGGCTCGACGCCTACGTCGACGCGATCGCCTCGGGCCGCACGCGCTCCGTCGACGCGGGAAAGCTCCGCTACCGCGCCCCCGACGGCGCGACGCGCGACCGCTGGTTCGTCAACATCCTGTCGGCCGGCATGGGAGGCCTCGTCGACCGTTACGTCGCCGACACCTCGAAGGCCCTCGGCGGCAAGGCCGCCTACTTCCTCGCGAGCACGCGCGCCCTCGTCGCCTGCCGCCGCGGCCGCCTGCGCTGCGAGGTCACGCTCGAGGGCGAACGCCACGAGCGGCGCGTCGAGACCTTCATGGTTGCCATCTGCAACGGCCGCTACTTCGGCGGCGGGATGCACGTCGCGCCGATGGCGAAGATCGACGACGGGCGCTTCGAGGTGGTGTCGATGGACGCGCCGAGCAAGCTCGCGTTCGCGGCCTTCTCGCGACGCATCTACGAGGGCAAGCACCTCGACGCTCCCGGCGTGCAGCACTTCGCCTGCGATCGGATCTCCATCGATCTGGAGAACGAGGGTGCCCGGGGAGTATTCCTCCTCGACGTGGACGGCGAGCCGCTGGGCGGCCTGCCGCTGGAGGTGGAGATCGTTCCGCGAGCGCTCACGCTGAGAGCGTGAGGCGAGAGCACCGGGGCTACAACGGCGCTCGTCGGAGCGAAACGACGGTTGGTCGGGTATGTCGACGCGGGTTGAGTCGACGCTTACGCACGCAAGCCGAGTTTCATGATGACCACGGGTACTGCAACCCCGGTACCACGCGTGAAAGCGCGCGATTTCCGCAGTGGATCGCGACTCCGGCGTCAGGGCGTGTGGTGCCCGGGAGACAGGGGCGCGGCTGAGGTGCCCCCATGCGCGGTTCTGCCCCGGTCGTGCGCTCGCCCACCGCAACGCACGCGAGAGCTCACCCCGTCACGCCCCCGAGAGCCTGCCCGTCACGCGCGTGAGAGCTCGCGCAGCACGTCCAGCGACGGTGTCCGCGTGCCCCGGGCGACCTCCCACACCATCGCGCGCACGCGCGCGTTGAGGGGCGTGGGGACGCCGTGGTGGCGGCCGCGGTCGACGACCTCGCCGTTGAGGTAGTCGACCGAGGGCTCGCGGCCGCGCTCGATGGCCGCGAGCATCGAGCTTCGCATGCGCCGGAAGCGCAGCCCCACCCCGTAAAGGAGCGCGTGCTTGGCGAGCAGCGACGGGGAGCCGCTGGCCCGCCGCTCCTCGTCCGTGAGGGCGATCCACTCGAGGTCGAGCGTGCCGCTCACCTTCTCGAGGCGGACGCGCTCGCGGCGGGCGACCTGGACGACCTCGGTCATGACCTCGAGCCCGAGGCGGCGGACGAAGCGGTGCTGGAGGAGGGCCCCGAGGCGCTCGCCGCCGAGCGTGCCCAGCGAGCTGATGTTGCAGTTGATGGCCAGCTTGCTCCAGCGCTTGCCCGTGAGGTTCGCCGTGATCTCCGTCGGGCCGATGCACTCGAGCGCGCGGGCGAGCTCCTCGAGCCGCGCGTCGCTCGTGCCGTCGATGCGACCGAGCGTGAACCCCCCGGCGGCGGTGCGGTCGTAGAGCCCCGGCTCGGGCATCGCCGCGCCCCACGCGACGACCGCCCCCACCGTGCGCGCCTCGCCCGCGATGGCCGCGACGCGCGGCTCGCAGAGCCCGTTCTGGAGGCAGACCATCGTGCCGTCCGCCGCCAGCGACGGCAGCGCCGAGCGCGCCGCCTGCTCCACGTGGTTCGGCTGCGTCGCCAGGATGACCACGTCGAACGGCCCGGCCGGCATCGCGCGCGCGACCACCCCACGCACGGTGCGCGGCGGGCCCTCGCCCCGGAGCTCGAACCCCCGCGCCTCCACGGCGTCGGCGATCGCCGTGTTCGTCGAGTAGGCCGTCACGTCCTCGCCCGACTCCACCAGGTGCGACGCCACGACGCCGCCCACCGCCCCGCAGCCCACCACGAGAAACCGGAGACCCATCGGGCGCGCAGTATGCGCGAGGGAGAGGAGGGCCGCAAAGCCGCAAAGGGGGGATCGTGCTCGGCCCGCCGTTCTCGATCTCGTCTCGGCTACGCCGCGATCGACGTTCTCCCCAGCACCTGCTCGAGGTCCGGGCGCTCCAGCGTCTCGTGCTCGAGGAGGGCCTTCACGAGGGCGTCGAGCTCGACGCGGTGGTCGCGCACGACGCGGCGGGCTTCGTCGACCGCCTCGGAGAGGTAGCGTCGCGCCTCCTCCTCGATGATGTGCGCGGTCTCGTCGCTCACGGCCGTCTCGGTCGCCAGGCGCTGCCCGAGGAACGGGTGCTCGACGCGCTGCTCGTGGAACATCGGGCCCACGCGCTCGCTCATCCCGTAGTGCGCGACCATGTGGAACGCGAACTCGGTCGCCTGCTTGAGGTCGTTCTCCGAGCCGCTCGACGCGTTCCCGTAGACGATCGTCTCGGCCGCGTAGCCGCCCATCAGGACCCGCAGCTTGGCCTCCAGCTCCGGAGCCGTCAGGATGTGCTTGTCCTGCGCCGCCCACTGCTGCGTCGCGCCGAGCGCCATCCCGCGCGGCAGGATCGACACCCGCCGCAGCGGCTCCGTGTCGCTCGTGAAGTGCGCCACGATCGCGTGCCCCGCCTCGTGGGTCGCCACGCGCTTGCGCTCCTGCGGGTCGAGCAGCGCGTCGCGCGGGTCGCCGAGGAGGATCTTGTCCATCGCCCCCGAGAAGTCGGCCTGCGCGACCGCGTCCGCCCCGCGGCGGACGGCGATGAGCGCCGCCTCGTTGCAGAGATTGGCGAGGTCCGCGCCGCTGAAGCCCGGCGTGGCGCGCGCCAGGTCGGGGAGCGAGACGTCCGGAGCCAGCGGGATCTGACGGGTGTGCACGTGGAGGATGGCGAGGCGCGCGTCGTTCTCGGGGCGGTCGATGACCACGCGCCGGTCGAAGCGCCCCGGGCGGAGCAGCGCCGGGTCGAGCACGTCCGGGCGGTTGGTCGCGGCGATGACGACCGTGTGGTCGTTGGGCGTGAAGCCGTCCATCTCGGAGAGGAGCTGGTTGAGCGTCTGCTCGCGCTCGTCGTTGCCGCCCCCGAGGCCCGCGCCGCGCGACCGGCCGACGGCGTCGATCTCGTCGATGAAGATGATGGCCGGCGCAGCCGCCTTCGCCTCGTCGAAGAGCTCGCGGACGCGCGCCGCGCCCACGCCCACGAAGAGCTGGATGAACTCCGAGCCGTTGACGTAGAAGAACGGCGCCTCGGCCTCGCCCGCCACCGCGCGCGCCAGGAGCGTCTTGCCCGTGCCGGGCGGGCCCACGAGGAGCACGCCGCGCGGCAGCCGTCCGCCCAGCCGCTGGAAGCGCTCGGGCGTGCGGAGGAACGAGACGACCTCCTCGAGGTCGCGCTTGGCGTTGCCGAGGCCGGCCACGTCGTCGAAGCGGACGCGGACGTGGTCCTGCCGCTCGAAGCGGTGCTTGCGCCCCTGGAGGACCGACTGCAGCGGCCCACCCAGGCCGCCCTGCGCGCCCATGGCGCCGCGCGCGCGCCGCGCGAACCAGATCCACGCGCCGATGATGAGCACCCACGGCAGGAAGGTCAGCAGGATGGGCGTCCAGACCGACGGCTCCTCCGCGTCGACCTTCACGTCGACGTGCTGGTCGCGCAGCATCGGCAGGAGATCCTTGTCGGGCTGCGCCGGGAGCGTCGTCTGGAAGTCCTTCACCTTCTTGCCGGACACCTGCTCGGGCGCCTTCAGCGACCCGGACAGCGACTGCCCGGTCATCGTCACGCGCGCGAGCTTGCCCTGCTGCGCGAAGGCGTAGAAGTCCGAGTAGTCGATGGAGCGGGGCGACGGCCGGCGATCGATCATCACCTCGGCCGCGAGCAGGAGCGCCACGAGCAGCAGCGGGACGACCCATCTCAGCCAGGAGGACGGGCCGGTCGTCGGTGGCTTGGCCGGCTCACGGGGGCGGTCGACTTCGCTCATCGTGATGAGTCACAAGCGGGAAGCGTGCCGCGCCCACAGCTGCCGCCGTGTCGCGCCCACGCGCAGCACGTCGGAGGAAAGTGATCACGTTCTTGCTAGGCCGAGCTGGACGATTCCTCTCCGCGCTGGAATGTAGAGCGCGTTGTCCGGAGTACCCCTGATGAAGATGCCAACGGCGGTGGCCGTCGAAGCCTCGTCGGACGACGACGCCATCCGCGCTTACTACCGCAAGCTCGGCAAGGTCTCGCTCCTCACGCGCGAGGGAGAGGTCGAGCTCGCGCGCCGCATCGAGAGCGCCGACGCCAAGGTCGTCCGCGCGCTCGTCCGCTCGGCGGTGGCCGTGCGGGAGCTCGCGCTCGTCGCCGAGGAGCTCGCCGCGGGCCTCCTCAAGGCGCGCGACATCACGCGAAACCCCGCAGACGAGGAGGACGAGGAGAACGCGCGCCTGCGCCTCGTGCGCGTGCTGCGCCCCGTCGGCGAGCTCGAGAGGGCCGTGCGACGCAAGGCGGGGGTCCCCGCGAAGCGCGAGGGAGCCTGCCGGGCGCTCGAGCAGGTCCGCCTCACCCGCGCCATCCTCGTGCGCGTGGTCGGCGTGCTCCGCTGCTCCGACGAGAAGGCGACCTCGTCGCTCCTGGCCACCATCCGCCACGGTGAGGTCGAGGCGGATCGCGCCAAGGCAGAGCTCATCGAGGCGAACCTGCGCCTCGTCGTCTCGATCGCGAAGAAGCACGCGGGGCACGGCATGCACCTCGGGGACCTCATCCAGGAGGGCAACATCGGCCTCATGCGCGCCGTCGACAAGTTCGACTACAAGCGCGGCTTCAAGTTCTCGACGTACGCCACGTGGTGGATCCGCCAGTCGATCACGCGCTCGCTCGCCGACCAGGGCCGCACCATCCGCACGCCTGTCCACATGGTGGAGACCGGCAACCGCGTCGCGGCGGCGCGCAGCCGCCTGCTCCAGGTCTACGGGCGCGAGCCCTCCATCGAGGAGGTCGCCGACGAGGTGAAGCTCCCCGTGGCCAAGGCCGAGATGGCCCTCGCCGCGCGCCGCGAGCCGCTGAGCCTCGAGTCGCCGTCGGGCGAGGACGGCGCCGCGCGCCTCGTCGACTTCGTGGCCGACACCGAGAGCTCGACCCAGCTCGAGTCGCTCTCGCACAAGCGGTTCGTCGAGGGGATGTGCGACCTCCTGTCGACGCTGACCAAGCGCGAGGCCGACGTCCTGCGGATGCGCTTCGGCCTCGACGGCAGCCAGGAGCGGACCCTCGCCGAGATCGGCGCGTGCTTCGACCTGACGCGCGAGCGCATCCGCCAGATCGAGACCCAGGCGCTCCGCAAACTGCGCCTCCCGTCCCGCGCCCGGCGCCTCAAGGCCATCTTCGACGGCTGAGCCGGGGGTCGGGTGCGCTCCACGAGGCGCCTGGCTATCTTCGCGGGCATGACCCGCAAGGTGGAGAAGACCGACGCCGAGTGGCGCGCGCAGCTCACGCCCGAGCAGTACGAGGTGGCGCGGAAGAAGGGGACCGAGCGCGCCTTCACGGGCGCCTACTGGGACGAGCACGGCGCCGGGACCTACCGGTGCATCGCGTGTGGCGAGCCGCTCTTCACGAGCGACGACAAGTTCGACTCCGGCTGCGGCTGGCCGAGCTTCGTCCGGCCCGCGAACGGCGAGGTCGTCGAGGAGGCAGTCGACAAGAGCCACTTCATGACCCGCACCGAGGTCATGTGCCGCGCCTGCGGGGCCCACCTCGGCCACGTCTTCGACGACGGACCCGCGCCCACGGGCCTCCGCTACTGCATCAACAGCGCGTCGCTGAAGCTCGACAAGAAGTGAAAGACGACCCGCCGCGCCCGATGGGCCGGTGACCGGGGTTCATCGGCCACGAACCTTGCCGGATGGGCCGGTGATCGCGGTTGACCGAGGTGGAATCGCGGAGGATGGGCCGGTGATCGCGGTTGACCGAGGTGGAATCGCGGGGGATGGGTCGGTGATCGCGGTTGACCGAGGTGGAATCGCGGAGGACGGGCCGGTGATCGCGGTTTACCGAGGTGGAATCGCGGGGGATGGGCCGGTGATCGCGGTTTACCGAGGTGGAATCGCGGGGGATGGGGGGTCCGGGGTTCTGGACAGGACATCGCTTGCAGTCTGGTCGCGCTAGTCGTCCGCGTCGCACCCCGGCAAGCCGGCGCACTGCCACGCGCCCTCGAAGCACAGGCAGTTGATGCCGTTTCCGCCGAAGCTCTGGCAGGACCCGTACGAGCAGGCCGCGGCGTTCGTCGAGCACGGTGAGCCGCTCGCGGGCTCCCTGTTCCTGAACGCGCCGAGAGGCTCCATGACCAAGGCCATGACCGCCGTGGGCACGGCCAAGACCTTCGTGACCGCGGTCATGAGCCACGTCAAGGCGTCCAACACCTTCATGACGACAGTCAGGAGCGACGTGGCCGTGGTCACGAGCCACGTGGGCGCGTCCAGGAGCGTCATGGTCCGGGTCATGAGCCATGTGGGCGCGTCCAGGAGCTTCGTGGTCGGGGTCATGAGGCACGTGGGCGCGTCCAGGAGCGACGTGGCCGTGGTCACGAGCCACGTGGGCGCGTCCAGGAGCGTCGTGGCCGTGGTCATGAGGCACGTGGACGCGTCCAGGAGCATCGTGGCCGTGGTCATGAGCCACGTGGGCGCGTCCAGGAGCGTCGTGGCCGAGGTCATGAGGCACGTGGACGCGTCGAGGAGCGTCGTGGCCGAGGTCACGAGGCACGTGGTCGCGTCCGGGAGCGTCGTGGTCGTGGTCTTGAGGCACGTGGCCGCGTCCAGGAGCGACGTGGCCGAGGTCATGAGGCACGTGGGCGCGTCCAGGAGCGTCGTGGTCGTGGTCATGAGGGACGTGGACGCGTCGAGGAGCGTCGTGGCCGTGGTCACGAGTCACGTGGGCGCCTCCAGGAGCGACGTGGCCGAGGTCACGAGGCACGTGGGCGCGTCCAGGAGCGTCGTGGCCGAGGTCATGAGGCACGTGGACGCGTCCAGGAGCGTCGTGGCCGAGGTCACGAGTCACGTGGTCGCGTCCAGGAGCGGCCTCTGGGTTCTGGACAGGACATCGCTGCGCGGAGAGCGACACGTTCGCAGAACCGCCCACTGGACTCACCATGCAGATACGAGTAGCGAGGTCGTCATCGCGACGACGACACGTGGCTGGCTTCGGTCGCCGAGCAGTCGTAGGCGCGCCCCATCGACGTGGCTGCGAGCGTCGCCGTCAGCGGCGTCTCGGAGACGAACACGATGTGCGTGGCGCCCTGCGCCGCGGCATCGTTCTGGGCGGCCCGACGGGCGTCGTCGTCGCTCGTTCCGCGCCCCGTGACGTCGCCGAGATACTTGCACGACTTCACGATGTTCTCGTCGGCGACCTGAACGGAGGCCCCGCCCGAGGTGAGCTCGACGGGGGTGAGGCACCCTGGCAGGAGCGCCGCGAGCAGCGCCGCGGTGAGAAGCAGGGGAGTCGTACGCTGAGGACGCGGATTCATGACGGGCTATACGCGCGCCATCGGCCCTCCTGCCACCCGGTGGCGCGAAACCGGAAACGATTGGCGCGAACCCGAAAGTGGTTCCCCACCCTCGAACCTGTGTCGCGTCTGGTGCCGTGGAGCTCCCTACTTCTTGCCGGGTGGCGCCTCCGTCGGCGGAACATGTCTGCGGCGGGCCGTCGGCGTTGTGGAGGTTCGACGAAGCGCACCTCGGGCGGGACCTCCTGCGCGATGCCCAAGATGGGCTGGCGCCCATATGGGGATGGAGCCATACTTCGGCGTGGCATGGCGACGTCGTCCGAGGCTCCTTCGAGTGGGACGACGCCAAGGCCGCAGCCAACCTCACCAAGCACGGCGTGTCCTTCGAGGAGGCCGCAAGCGTCTTTGCGGACGTCTCGGCGCTCTTCCTGAAAGACCTCGTCCGAGGAACGTCTCTACGCAAACACCAACGAGTGAGGGGCTCCCATGCCGGCTGCGAACGTTCCCAAGCGTCGTCCGAGTGCAGCATCGCTCGCCGAGATCCCCGAGATCGATCCGTCGAGGGTCCGCCCCAGAGGTCGAGGGCTGGGCAAGCACCGCACGTTCGAGCTGCGCACGATTCGGGCAGCCGTCGGCAAGACGCAGGAAGACGTGGCCGACGTCGCCGCCATGGATCAGGGCGACGTGTCGCGCATCGAGAACCGGGGAGACATGCGGCTCTCCACGCTCGAGCGCTACGTGCGGGCGCTCGGTGGTCGATTGCAGGTCTCGATGCTCATCGGCGGGCGCCAGTACATCCTCGACGTGGGGGAAGCGGAGCGTGCTCGGGCGCCGTCGGGACCAGGGGTCGCGGAGCCGGAGGCACGTCCGCGAAAGCGAGCCGCCGCGCGTCCAGCCCGCCGGGGCTCGGCTGCGAGCTCGAAGTGACGCGCGGGTCCCCCCGTACCAGCAGGACCCCGCGCCGCGCTACCTCGTCACTGCGCTAGCCCCGCGCTTCGGAGGTAACGTGTTTCACTCGAGGCAGGCCACATGCGCTCCCCCCTCGCCGTACTCCTGGCCCTCCTCGTCGCGCTGCTCGCGTCCTGTCACGGTGCGGACGGCGCTGGCGGTGAGGGCGACGCCACCGTCCTCGGCCTGTCAGTCCATCGGCCACGGCCCCGCCCAGCTTGCGACCTGTCGATAGATCGACGGATGCGTCGCGGGCCAACCCTTGGGGGCTCCGCCGCGACCTCGAGTGACGCGCTTCACGAGTTCAACAGCCCGCATGGTACGTCTGCCACAGCCCGTCCAGGCACTGAACCCCGAAGACGCACGTATCGTAGGTGCATAGGGTGGGGTTGTTGCATGCGGATCCCACGCGCGGCCGTGTGCTTGGACAACCTGCCTCGGGGTCGGGGGGACAGAGGGAGGAGTTTGGTCCCGGCGCCGGGAGGCACGTCAGGTCTCCGCCCACCTCTCGCCTTCTGATCTTCTGACCTTCCTGTTTCTCTCTCTCGCTCTCGCTCTCCCTATCGAGCGCCCCTACGACGCCGACCCGTTCCCCTCCACAGGGGGCGGCGCCTCCACCGGCGGCGGCGGGCGCACGCTCTTGCCGTTCTCCTTCGGCGCGGCCACGACGTCCTTGGGGGACTCCTTCGGCGGCTCCTTGACGGCCTCCTTCTGCTCGGTGCCGACCTCGAGCTCGCACTCGCCGAAGATGACCTGCATCTTGCCGTTGGCCGGCGCGAGCTTCACCTCGAGGCTCTTGGCGCGGATGACCGTGTTGTCCTTCACGGTGCCCGAGAGCTGCACGACGTCCGCGTCGAACTCGCCCGCGAGCTCGCCCTGGGAGCGCATCTCGCCGACCTTGACCTTCCCGTGCACGGCGCCGCTCGCGCTGACCGCGAGCGCGGGCGCCGTCAGGTCCCCCTCGACGCGGCCTTTCACCTCGATGGGGCAGTCCGAGGACAGCGAGCCCTTGAAGTGGGTCCCTTCCTCCACCAGCGTCTTGCGACCGTTCATCGGTTCCTCCCGCCCTTGCTGGGCCGTTCGGGCCGTTCCTTCTTCTGCTGGATCTTCATCTTGAGGTGGCACCCCGGCTCGAACGCGAACCGTGTCATCTCTGCCGGCTGCTCGACGGCGCCGACGAGCGATCCGCCGTTGGTCACGACGAGCTGGGTCACCCCGACGATGCCCGGGCTCTCGCGCTCCACGTACTTGCCGTGGACCGTCACCTTGCCTGCGC
This sequence comes from Polyangiaceae bacterium, assembly GCA_036490515.1. GTDB lineage: Bacteria > Myxococcota_A > Polyangia > Polyangiales > Polyangiaceae > Palsa-1150. Next base: position 101,729 of record DASXDU010000018.1, on the reverse strand, counting down.
CCCGGATCTGGCAGCCCGAGAGCACCCCTGCCTTGCCGACGACGAGCTCCGTCCCGTCGCCGAGCGTGATGGAGCACTGCTCGAAGAGGCTCTCGATCTCGACCGATGCCCCCCCGTCGAACTCGAGGTTCGCGTTCCGGAGCACGTCCCCCTTGCCGAAGTAGCGCTTGCCCGGCGTGCCCTGCGCCGGCTGGAGGCCCGGCGCGTCGGCGTTCGTCAGGTTCGCGCCCTTGATGCTGATGCCGTCGAGCTTCGCGTCGCGCATCCGCGCGCCCACCAGGCTCGCCTCGTCGAGGTTCGCGTCCGTGAGGATGGCGCTCGTGAGGTCCGCCTCGTCGAGCTTCGCCGTCGAGAGGTCCGCGTCCGAGAGATCCGCGTGCGACAGCTGCGCCGCCACGAGGTTGGCCCCGCCCAGCTTGGCCGAGTCGAGCTGCGCGTGCGTGAGGCGCGCTCCGGCGAGGTCGGCCCCCTGGAGGTTCGCCCCTTCCAGGTTCGCGCGGTTCAGGTTCGCGCCCACGAGGTTCGCCCCCTGGAGGTTCGCGCCCTCGAGGTCGGCGTTCTCGAGGTTCACCTCGCGCATGTCGGCGCCCGCCAGGAAGGCCTCGCGCAGGCTGGCGTTCTTGAAGTTCGCCTTGGCGAGGCGCGCCCCCTCGAAGTTCGCGCCGTCGAGGTCGCACCGGCGGAAGCTGACGCCCTCGAGCAGCGCCTTGGGCATGGCGAGGCCGCGCAGATCCGCGCGCTCGACCTTCTCCCCGCTCTTGATCTTCCTTAGGACGACGTCTGCTGTGAGCTCGGGCATTTCTCGGCTCCCCACTCCTCTCGTCAGGCCTGCGCCACGTACTTGTCACGCGCCTCCTCGAGGAACGCCTCGAGGTGCACGAGCTTCTTGTCGAACGGAAGGCGCTCGATCTCCTTGAGGCGTTCCACCTCACCGAGACGCGCCAGGACCACCTGGATGTCGAGCAGCGTCTGGGCGCGCGCCTTGCGGAGCTCCTTCTTCTTCTCCTCGGCCTCGCGCGACCACCCCTTGGCGACGGCCTCGAAGTCCTCGTGCTCCCGCCGGAGGCGCGCCGTCAGCTCCGACACCTTCTCGCGCTCCTGCGCGCGCGTCGCGTCGGGATGGGCCGCCTTGAGCTGCTCGCGGTACTCGCGGAACCGCTCCACGATGCGCGTCGCCAGCGCCTCGTCGATGCCCGTCGTCGCCGCCACGTCCCCGGGCGTCGCCAGGAGCATCGCCTCGAGCGTCGTCAGGCCGGCCGCGTAGAGCTTGTCGATCGTGACCTTCTTCACGTCGGGCACCTGGAGCAGCAGCGACTGGAGGATCACCGCCTCGCGCTGCGACCGGTCCATGTCGAGCGCGAACGCCTGCGGCATCACCTCGGCGAGCTCCTTGTAGCACTCGAGGATCGACTCCCGGCCGCTGCCCTCGATGGTGCGTGCCCCGGGCGCCCGCGCCTTGGCGAGCGTCTCGGAGAAGAGGTCGAGCGCCGCGCAGAGCTCCCCGAGCTCGAGCTTGTCCGCCGCACGCCGCAGCGACTTGAGCGCCGGATCGCAGATGCCGATCCAGTCGACCGTCGCGTCGCTCCAGCGGAGGTCGATCATGAAGTCGCGCACCTGCCGGACGTGGTTGGCCGCGAGCTGCGCGAAGAGCGACCGCACCTCGGCGAGGTCGGTCAGCGACACGTCGATGTGCGGCGACGAGCCCGGCTCCTTCTCCATCGCCTCGAAGCCGAGGTCGAGGTCGGACGCGAGGAGCTTCTCGAACGTGTCGGCGATCGAGGCCACGCCGTCGGTCGGCGTCATCGCGGGGGCCATGGGCCGGACCGACGCGGGCTTCTGCGCGTCGAGCTTGAGCGTCGGCACCTTGGGCGCAGCGGGGGGAGCCGGGGCGGGCGGGGCGGCAGCCTTCGTCGGCGGCCCGATCTGGATGGTGGGAGCCGACGGGCGCGACTGCGACTTGGGGCCCCCGCCGAGGTCCCGGGACGCGCCTGCCGGCTCGCGCGGGGCTCCCCCGATGTCGATGCTGCGCGACACGATGACGGGCGGCCCGGAGTTGGAGCCGGGCGAGGCGGGCGAGGAAGGCGAGGAAGGCCCCATGGGTTGCGTGGTGGCGGACGGCTTCGGCGGATGCGGCGCGACCGCCTGCTTCGGCGCAGCCTCCGGCTTGGGCACGGCACCCGGTCCCTTCCCATCGTTGGGCGACTTCGAGAAGACGCTCATCGGCAGACGCTCATCGGCGAGCTTCGAGGATACCCAGGTCTCGCCCCGGTTCGCTTCTGAAGAGAAGGGCCCGCTGTTCGATCGCGTCCACATCCCCGCACGTCGGGGAGGTCCGCCCCGGGGCAGACGTAGGAGGGGGCATGCGATTCGCACCGCTCTCGGGGATGGTGGCCTGGATGGGCGTCCTCGGGGCGCTCATCGCCTGCTCGGGAGCGACCGATCCCCTCGGATCCGGCAACGGAAGGGGCGGCACCGGCGGGGGCTCGAGCTCGGGCAGCTCGTCCAGCTCGTCCAGCAACAGCGGCAGCTCCAGCGGCTCCAGCAGCGGGTCGAGCAGCACCAGCGGAAACACCACCTGCACCAGCGGAGCGGGCTGCACCGGCGGGACGACCATGAAGGTCTGCACGACGATCAACGCCCAGGGCGCCTGCTCCTCCCTCTCGTACACGGTCGGCTCGCAGACCTTCACCTGCGCCGGGTGCGTCAGCTGCAGCGCGCAGCAGCAAGAGGCGTCCCTCGCGTGCGCCGGGGAGAGCGGCAGCAGCGGGGGAAGCGGCGGGAGCAGCAGCAACGGGGGCAGCAGCGGAAGCAGCGGCAGCTCCGGGAGCGGCAGCGGCAGCGGCAGCAGCGGCAGCAGCTCCGGGGCGGTCGACGCCGGGTCGCCGGACCAGACGTGCATCGACGAGGGCTCCGCGAGCTGCGTCTCGTGCTGCCAGACGGCCTACGCCACCGGGCTGAACGACCTCATCGCGGACATCCAGGCGTGCGACTGCGCGACGAACGGCCCCTGCGCGACCGCCTGCGCCTCGGAGTACTGCGTCGACGGCAGCATAACGACCAGCGGCGACGCCTGCGACACGTGCCTCCAGACCAGCATCGACACCGGGGGCGCCTGCGCCACGGCGCTCACCAGCGACTGCACGGCGGACGCCGACTGCACCGCCTACCTGAACTGCGCCGACGCCTGCCCGCAGTAGGCAGGCGGGTGAGGGGCCGCGCAGCCCCGAGGCCCCGAGGCCCCGAGCCGCCTAGCCCCCCCGTGGCCCGCTGCCGTCGTCCGTTTGCGTCCATGGCTCCCCGCCGGCTTCCGTGGTAGCCCGGCCTGATCATGCGCTGTCCCCGTGACGGAGCGGAGCTCGCAGCCCGCATCTACGAAGCCAACGTCGAGATCGACGAGTGTCCCTCGTGCAAGGGGTGCTTCCTCGACCAGGGCGAGCTCGAACGCATCCAGGCCGCCGTCGAGAAGGACCACAAGGGCGAGCTCTCGAAGCGCCCCGACTCGGTGCGCGAGGAGCTCGCGGCCGAGCGGCAGGAGGCCCTCGCCCTCGTCCCGTGCCCCAGGTGCGGCCTCACGATGGAGCGGCGCCGCTACGGCCTCGGGTCGCAGACGGTCATCGACGCGTGCCCCGAGGGGCACGGCCTGTGGCTCGACGGCGGCGAGCTCGCCGAGCTCGAGGCGTTCTACGAGCGCAGCCAGGACGAGGTGAAGATCCCGCTCACGTGGCGCATCTGGGCCGCGGTGAAGGGCACGCTCGCGAGCGCGAAGAAGAAGCACTGAGCCATCCATGGACAGCTCCGATCCCCAGCTCATCCCGCCGCCTCCGTCGTCGCGCCGCACGCCGGCCACCGAGGCGAGCTTCTACCGGGACCTCTTCTCGGACCTGAGCCTGCACACCGAGTGGCTCGAGCAGGTCATCACGGGCCTCCCCGAGTCGGGCGCGACCGAGCAGCTCAAGGGCTGGGCCAAGGCCCTCAAGGACCTTCACCACGCCATCGACCAGGTGCAGGCGCACCTCTACGACAAGCGCTTCGCCCGGCTCTTCGCGCTCGACGCGCCGCTCGCCGCGTTCCTCAGCCGCCTCTATGCGTGGTGCGAGGAGATCGCCGACGACTTCGAGACCCTCGCCGTGAAGCTCCGCCGGGGCGAGCCGGTGCTGGCCGTCTTCAGCCACAAGGCCGTCAACCAGTCGTTCGCGCACTTCCAGAAGCTCAGCGAGTCCCTGCGCGAGTCGCTGTCCGAGTCGCGCCCGATGAACGCCGACACGCGCTCGGCCTGGCAGACGTTCGACGCCGACTTCGAGGAGCTCCTCTGGGCGACGGAGTGGCTGCACATGAGCCTCGCGGCCAAGCCGGGGAGCTGAGGGGGGCCCGCACGGCCGGGCCCGGCCCGCAGCGGGCGGCTCGGTCTGCCCGGGAACGGGCGCGGAGCGGGCGCGGCGCGGGAGCCGGCCGCTGGGCTCGCGAACGGCTCGGCCAGGAAGCTGACCAACGGGCGCGCGTCGCGCATACTTGGAGGCGTGAGCACCGCCGCCCGCTTCCTCGTGCCTGCCGCCTGGGCCATCGCTTGCGTCGTCGCCGCCTGCACGTCCGCCAGCACGCAGCCGCCGGAGCTCGGCAACTGCGTGAAGGTCGCCGACGCAGCCTGCGCGGACCCCAACACGGGAGGAGGCGGGGGAGGGCCGAGCAGCGGCGGCGAGGGCGGCACCACGTCGAGCAGCGGGAGCTCGAGCGGCGCGGCGGGCTGCGGCACGGTCGACGGCCTGATCTCGAGCGTGACCTCGAACGTGGACTGCATCCCGTGCATCGAGGGGACGCTCGACGGCGGTGGCGCGGGCTGCTGCCAGGCCGCCGGGGCGTGCACCGGGGACTGCGTGACGTATGCCTCGTGCGTCCAGGCATGCAGCGCCGGCGACACGACGTGCATCGGCAACTGCCAGAACCAGTACCCGACCGGGATCACGAACTACGATCAGTACGCGACCTGCGTGTCCCAGGACTGCACGCCCGAGTGCCCGACGCTGAACCAGTGACGGGGCGCCGGCTCAGCACGACGAGGCGCGCGAGAGCCGCGTGAGGAGCGTCACCATGCGCTCGAGGAGCTTCTTCGCCTCGGCGGTGTCGGCCTGCGACGCGGCACCGGAGAGGTAGGCGACGTCGACGAGCGCCGCGCACTCGAGCGAGAGGCATCGCGCGCTCGAGAAGTAGCGCGTCCGGTCCCCCACGGCGTACTGCCCGCAGGCCTCGGCGACGTTCACGGGGATGGCGATGGCGCGCCGGCGGAGCTGGTCGCGGAGCTCGGTGTCCTTCTTCGCGAGCGCGTCGCAGGCGCGCAGCGCGAAGCGGAGGAACTCGGTGGCGAGGCGGTAGACGTCGAGGCGCTCGTGCTCGAGGGGGGAAGGCTGGCCGGGGTGGTCGGGCTGGTTCATGCCCTCCCATCGGATGGGAGAGGAGCGAAGTTGCGTGGAAAACGCTCGCCGGGGGGAGACGGGGAGAGGGGAGAGAAGGGAGAGCGAGCACGGGGGGGCCGAGTAAGTGCACGTGCCACGTGCACGAGGACGAGCACGTCCTGCCGAGCACGGGCACGGAAACGTGAACGGCCCCTCGTACACGTTCTCGCCCTCGTACACGTCTACGTGCACGACAGGACGTGCTCGTCCTCGTGCCACGTGCTCGTGCACCTACTCGGCCCCCCCGTGCTCGCTCTCTTCGCTTCTCCACCCACGAACTTGGCCCTTTCCCCTCGGCCCTCCTTACTACTCCCCCATCCTCATGCTCCCGCGCCGCCCGTCCGCCCTCCTCGTCTCTCTTCCGCTCTGCCTCGTCCTCCTTCCCCTCGCGGGGCTCTCCTCCTGCGCGCCCACCTCCCTCCCCGGGACGGCGCTCGGGACCTTCAAGGTGACCGGCACCTCGACCACGAACACCTGCGGCATCGGTGCGCCCAACCCGTGGACCTTCGACGTGCAGCTCTCGAAGGACGGCTCGACGCTCTACTGGTCGTGGATGGACGGCTCGCCGCCCTCGTCGGGGACGCTGACGGGCTCCTCCGACTCGCAGGCGACCATCACCGACTCGACCACCGGCAACGTCGACGGCACGGACGCGTCGCTCGGCCCCTGCACGCTCCAGCGCGACGACGACATGGCCATCACGCTCGCCTCGACGAGCTTCACCGGGACGCTCTCGTACTCCTTCACCGTGGCCAGCGGCTCGGACTGCGACGATCAGCTCGTCTCCTCGGGCGCCGGCGGCCAGTACGAAACTCTGCCGTGCACCGTCAGCTACACGCTCACCGGCTCGCAGCAGTGACCGCTCGCTGGTAGTGTGCGCGCCCTGCCATGGGCGTGCGCGCGAGGCGAATCCGGCGGCTCCTCTTCGGGGATCGCCCGCGCGCCATCCTCTGGTTCGTCGTCCCGACGTTCGTCGCCATCGCGCTCGACTTCGCGCTGCGCGGCCGGAGCCTCCTCGTCTTCCCGCCGCGCGAGTGGCTCAACTACTTCGGCTCGTCGATGGCGAGCGCGGGCTTCTGGGGCGGGTCGCTGTGGCTCGTCTCGCGGCTCTTCCGGTCGAAGCGCTGGCCGGCGCGGGTGGGCGTCGCGCTCTACGTGGCGTTCGTCCTCTTCCCGCTCGAGACGTTCAGCCTCGGGGGGCAGGCGCTCTACTTCCGCGTCTTCAACTCGTACATGGAGCGCGACACCGTCCGCCTCGGCATCGCGCTCCGCGGCACGCTCGGGGCCTGGCTCGCGTCGTGGGGCGCGTCGTTCGTCATCATGGTCGTCCTCGGCGTCCTGGCGACGGCGCTGGTCCTCGCGTGCGCGCGCAAGGGCGCCCGTCACGTCCGGCACGCGTCGATCGCGCTGCCGCTCTCGGGGCTCTGCGTCGCCTGCTACTGCTTCTGGGTCGACTTCGTCGAGACGCGATCGCTCCAGGCCGCTCCGCCCGACACCTGCTTCATCCACGGCGTCGCGCATGCCCTCCACGACGGCGTCTCCGGCAAGGGCTGGGTGCGCCGCGGCATCTCGCTCCGCCAGCCCGATCCGCTGCCCCCGCTGAAGGCGCCCGCCCACCGGCCCAGCATCCTCCTCGTCATCACCGAGAGCGTGCGCGCCGACGCGATGTGCTCCTCGCCGCAGCTCGGGTGCCAGGCGCGCTTCCTCGACCCCGCGGCCCCCGACCGCGTGGCCCTCGGCAGGCTGACGACGCAGTCCTCGGGGACCTTCACGTCCTGCGTGATGCTCTGGACGGGCATGGCGCCCGACGCCGACTTCACGACGATGCACCACGCGTCGGTCCTCTGGGAGGTGGCGCACGCCCTCGGCTACGAGACGGCGTACATCGGCTCGCAGAACCTCCGGTACGACGACTTCGGGTCGTTCCTCGAGAACGCGGCGATCGACGTGAAGGCGAGCGCGGCGGACCTCGGCTACGCGGCGGACGCGCACATCGGCGCGCCTGACGAGAACGCGACCGCGCGCATGCTCGAGTTCGTGAGGACGGAGGTGCCCGCGGGCAAGCCGTACTTCGCGGTCCTGCACCTGTCGAACACGCACTGGCCGTACCGCGTGGCGCCCGACCTCCAGCCGTTCGCGCCGCACGACGAGTCGCCGATGAGCCCCATCGAGCAGATGCACAACCACTACAAGAACAGTGTCCTCATGCAGGAGCGCACGGTCGCCGGCTTCCTGAAGGACCTTCGCGCCCTGCCGGGCTGGGACGACACGGCGCTCCTCTTCCTCTCGGACCACGGCGAGCAGTTCCGCGAGCACGGGGGCCTCTACCACCTGTCGTCGCTCTACGAGGAGCAGGTGCGCATCCCGGGGTTCTTCCTGGCGGGCAACGACGCGGTCACCCCGGCGCAGCGCGCCGCGCTCGGCGCATGGCTGCCGCGCCGCACGTACTCGCAGGACGTCCACGCGACGCTCATGGACCTCCTCGGCGTCTACGACCAGCGGGCGGGCTTCGCCTACGCGGACCGCCTGGTCGGGCGGTCGCTCCTCCGGCCGCCTCCGCCGGGCGAGCCGCGCGTGCTCATGTCGACGGCCAGCGGCGTCTGGGAGCCGGACGACGCGAAGTACGGCGTCATGCAGGGCGACATTCTCGCCGTGAAGGCCGAGAGCGGGTCCTGGTGGTGCTACGACATCCGCGCCGACCCGGGCGAGCACGAGGCCCGCGGCAGCTACCCCGCGTGCGCCCCGCTCATCGAGCTCGGGAAGCAGAAGTTCCGCCTCGGCGACTAGAACGCATCCGACGACCCCTGGCCCGCTGGGCGGGGGTCGAATGCGTTCCAGGGGCGTGAATAGGCCCTCGACCCGCCGCGTCGAACCGGTCACGCAGGGGAGCATGCAGCGGGCTCGACTCGCGCGCCGCGGTGGTGCGACAATCCTGCGAGGAGGCACTCTTCCATGGCTACTCGCACCTCGCTCTTCGCCTTGATTGCTGCATCGTCGCTGGGCGCCCTGGCGCTCTTCACCCCCGGGACCGCGAACGCGAAGCCGATCGCCTCGTGCGGCAACATCGACTTCTCGGGCAACGAGTCGTGCACGTTCGAGACCTCGGGCGGCTGCACGGCCCAGTGCACGCCCGTCAACTGCGAGCTCTCCGTCGAGGCGAGCTGCTCGGGCCAGTGCACGGGGAGCGTCACGGCGGATTGCACGACCACGTGCGAAGGGAACTGCAACACGCAGTGCACGGCGAACCCGGGGTCGTTCAGCTGCCAGGGCTCGTGCGACTCGGACTGCAGCGGCCAGTGCTCGAGCCAGTGCTCGTCGGACTCCTCCGACGAGAACTGCTCGTCGGAGTGCCAGGCCTCGTGCAGCGCGCGCTGCCAGGGGAGCTGCGAGGGCACGCCGCCGTCGGCCACGTGCGACACGCAGTGCCAGGCCGAGTGCCAGGGCAGCTGCACGGCGCAGGCGAACTTCAACTGCGACATCAGCTGCCAGTCGAGCGCCGAGGCGAGCTGCACGGGCGGTTGCAACGCGCAGTGCACCCAGCCGCAGGGAGCCCTCTTCTGCAACGGCCAGTTCGTGAACGCGCCCAACGTGAGCCAGTGCGTCAGCGACCTCGCTGCGGAGCTGAACATCAACGTGGCCGCCACGGGGGAGTGCTCCGGCGGTACGTGCGAGGGCAAGGCGAACGCCTCGTGCGGGCAGATCGCGCCGGGCGCGATGCCGCCGGTGACCGAGAGCGTGCTCGGGATCATGCTGGGCGCGGGCGCCCTCGGCGCAGCCCGCCGCCGCCGCTCGAAGAAGAACGCGAAGAAGTAGCCCCCCCCGGGGCCCCGCTCCGTCTCCCTCTCCGACCGAGCGAGACGGGTCAGCGCTCGACGAGGAGGAGGACGGACCGGGCGGCGACCGAGCGGGTCGCCGCGCCGAGGGCCGGCTCCTGCCCGGGGGTCGCCATCGTGCCGGCGGCGCCGTCGCCCGCGACGTACCAGGCCTTGCCGGTCGCAGCGGCGGGGATGGTGGCGGAGATGGCGGACGTCCAGCCGTTCCAGGCGACGTAGATCGAGCGCACGGAGTCGCCCCCGTCGCCGCCGTCGACGCGCCAGGCGAGAAAGTGGTTGCTCGTGCTGGCGAGGTAGGCGGTCGAGGCCGCGGCGCCGGTCGTGTCGAGCCACGCGACGTCGGGGAGGCCGTTGCCGTCGTGGTCCTTGCCGTCCCAGAAGGCGGCGGGCCGCAGGGCAGGGTGCGCCGCGCGGAACGCGAAGAGGCCGCGCGTCCAGGCGACGAAGGGCGCGTTGGTCGTGGCGAGCGTCGGGTCGAGCCACATGGCCGAGTCGTCGAGGTTGTAGGCGTTGTTGTTCCCCGCCTGTGAGCGGAGCATCTCGTCGCCGCCCTGGATCATCGGGACGCCCGCCGAGAGGGCGACGACGGCGAGGCCGGTCCGCGCGGCCTGCTGCTGTGCGGCGGCCGCCCCTCCCTGGTCCCACGAGTCGTTCGTCGTGCTGCCCCCGGTCGACGGCCCGTACGGGTAGGCCTGCGTGTCGTCGGGCGCGTCGTACGCGTACTCGTCGTGCAGCGTGAAGCCGTCGTGGCAGTCGACGTAGTCGATCGACGCCCAGGGCGCCCTGCCGTCGTGGTCGAAGAGGTCGGGCGAGCCGGAGACCTTCGCCACGAGCTTGCTGGGCGGCTCGTCGTCCGTGCCGATCTCGTTCTGCCCTACGCGGATCGAGTCGCGGAAGTCGCCGTTCCACTCCGACCAGCCGGCGGGGAAGCTCCCGAGCTGGTAGGTGCCGTTCCCCACGCCCCAGGGCTCGGCGATGAGCGCGACCCCGGGGAGCTCGGTGGCGGCGCGCTCGAGGATCCCGGCGGGATCGGTGGGCGCCCACGTGTAGCAGACGCTCGCGCAGGAGTTGCCGAGGACGGCGGCGAGGTCGAAGCGGAACCCGTCGACGCCCATCGTGCCGCTCCAGTAGGAGAGCGAGTCGAGCACGAGGTCGCGGACGACGGGGCTGGCGACGTTGAAGTCCCCGCCGGTGCCCGTGTAGTCGACGGGCGACTGATGGTTGGCGGCGAGCTCGTAGTACGAGGCGTTGTCGAGCCCGCGGAACGAGAGGAGCTCGGCGACGCCGGCGGTCTTGGTCGAGACGCCTCCCTCGGCGGTGTGGTTGTAGACGACGTCGAGGAACACCTTGAGGCCCGCGGCGTGGAACGCGGCGACCATCGCCTTGAACTCGCGCGTCGGGCCGCCGGCTGTCTGGTCCGAGGCGTAACGCCGGTCGGGCGCGAAGTACGCGAGCGTGGAGTAGCCCCAGTAGTTGGCGCCCGAGGGGTTCGCGTCGTTCTGGTCGTTCTGGGTCTCGTGGACGGGCAGGAGCTCCACCGCCGTGACGCCGAGGGCGGCCAGCGCGGGCGCCTTCGCCGCGGCGCCCGCGTACGTTCCGCGGATGGCCGCGGGGACGGAGGCGTCGTTCATCGTCAGGCCGCGGACGTGCACCTCGTAGACGACGTCGTCCTTGCGCAGGCCCGCGGGGTGCGCGCCCGTCGGCGTCGTGTCCGCGGGCAGCGCGATCGACTTGGGCGCGAGCGGCCCGTCGTCGACGGCGCGCGAGGTGGCCCCCGTGTCGTACGGCGCCGACGAGAGTGCGCTCGGCTGCAGCGGGTCGTGCGTGATCTCGCGCGCGTACGGATCGATGAGGAGCTTGTTCGGATCGAAGCGGTTGCCGCTGTCGTCGACGTCGGAGACGAAGCCCGCCGAGCTGCCCTCGGTCCACGCCGGGTCGACGGGCCAGTTGGGACCCCAGGCGCGGTAGCCGTAGAGGACGGGGCCGGCGATCCCGAGGGACGCGAGCGCCGCGAGGGGGACGTCTGCGGCCCAGGGCTGGCCCGCGGCAGGGCGCGTCATGGCGACGTGCGCGACGTCCGCGGCGCCGAGGGACGCAGCGTAGAGGTCGAGCTCCACGGCGGTCGCGGCGTCGGCACGCACGCGGAAGTGGACGGCCGAGGGACCGAACGTTGCGCCGAGCGGGAAGGGGCCGGTGTCGCCGCCGTCGAGGGGCGGAGCGCCGTCGGACGCGGGCGAGGGAGCGTCGGGAGATCCGTCGAGGGACGCATCGAGGGACGCGTCGAGCGCGGGCGTCCCCCCGTCGTCGCCGGCGCCTGCGTCCTCGGGCGGGAGCGAGGGGCCGTGCAGGCCGCCGCCCGACGAGCCGCAGGCCGCGAGGATCGCCAGGGCGAGGGCTCCGAGGGCGATCTTGAACCCCACGTGGCTCGGCGTGAAGCCGAGTCGCTCGTAGAAGCGGTGCGCGTCCCAGCGGCGGCGGTTGCTCGTCAGCTGGAGGCGGTGGCACCCGCGGCGCCGTCCCTCGTCCATGGCGAAGCGCATCATGGCCTCGCCGATGCCGCGGCGCCGCTCCGACGAGTGGACGTGGACGGACTCGACCTGCGCGACGCGCCCCCCGGCCCACGTGAGGTGGCGCAGGACCATGAGCTGGAACGTCCCGACGACGCGGCCGTCGAGCTCCGCCACGTAGAGGTCCTGGTGCGCGTCCGCGGCGATCGCGTCGAAGGCCTCGAGGTACGGCGCGAGGTCCGCAGGCGGGGCCCCTCGCTCCGGGTGGGAGGCGTTCTCGTCGTCCGCGAGGAGGGCGAGGATCGCGGCGACGTCCGCTCGCGTGGCGAGGCGGACGGTGGGTACGGCGGCGGTCGTCACGGGCCGAGAGCATCGCGCGTGCGCGGCCGTTTCGCCTATACCCATCGGTGCGATGCCCCTCCACGTGGTCACGCCGCTGGTCGACAGCCCCCCGCTCGCCCGCGCGTTCGGCGCGCGCATCTGGGTGAAGCTCGAGACGCTCCAGCCGGCCGGCTCGTTCAAGATTCGCGGCATCGGGCGCGCCTGCGAGGCGGCGATGGCGGCCGGGGCGAAGCGCTTCGTGTCGTCGTCGGGCGGCAACGCCGGGCTCGCCGTCGCGTATGCGGGGCGCATGCTCGGCGTCCCGGCGTCGATCACGGTGCCCACGACGACGTCGGCGCGGATGATCGGGCTGATGCGTGCCGAGGGGGCGACCGTCACGGTGCACGGCGCGGCGTGGGACGACGCGCACGCGGCGGCGCTCGCGGAGTGCGCGCGCGAAGGTGGGTTCTACGTGCACCCCTTCGACGACCCGGCGGTCTGGCACGGCAACGCGACGCTCGTCGAGGAGGCCGCGGCGCAGGGCATGGAGAAGCCCGGGGCGGTGGTCGCGTCCGTGGGCGGCGGAGGGCTCCTCTGCGGTGTGCTCGAGGGGATGCACGCGGTCGGCTGGGGCGACGTGCCGGTGCTCGCGGTCGAGACGCGCGGTGCGGCGTCCCTCCACGCGGCGATCGAGGCGGGCGAGCCCGTCGACATCGGTGCGATCGCGTCGATCGCGACGACGCTGGGCGCGCGCAAGGTCTGCCGGCGCGTGCTCGACTGGACGCGGGAGCACCCGGTGACGTCGTGGCTCGTGTCGGATCGCGAGGCGCTCGACGCGTGCCTGCGCTTCGCCGACGAGACCCGCGTGCTCGTCGAGCCTGCGTGCGGCGCGGCGCTGGCCGCGGTCTACGGCCGAGCGGCGCCTGTTGCCGGCGCTCGATCGCTCTTCGTCGTCGGGTGCGGGGGCGCGGGCGTCACGCCCGCGGACCTCGCGCGATGGGACGCGACGGTTCCCCGCACGGCGTGACGTGGGTCGACTCGCCCGGCGCGTGCGCTCCGAGCCGGGTCCTGCGCGTCACTCCGGGGTGCCCTCTGCGGTGCGCTCCGCGACCTTCGACGCGTAGTGGTAGGCCGTGAAAGCGCAGAGGATGTGACAGATCCATCCCCACGTGCCCCACGTGCCGATCCAGACGCCCCCGGCGACGAGGAACCAGAAGATCGCGCGCCAGAACTTGCCGTTGTAGAGCTGGCCCAGGCCGGGCAGCACGAAGGAGAGGACGGCGGCGACGTGCGGATTGGGGAGATGACGGTCTGCCATGACGCGGGAGGAACGTGCGTACGCTCCCGCCTGGGCGCAAGACGCGAGCATCGTGCCGCGCCCGGGCCGGTGCAAGTGCCCGGGCGCCCAGCCTTTTCACGCAAACGCGGCGGGCGCTCCTGGTACCCTCGGCCCTCCGATGAAGCCCACCGCCTGCCTCGCCGTCGCGGCCGCGTCGCTCCTCGCGGCCGCCTGCGTACCCCAGGGGAAGTACGACGCCGCCGCGAAGGACGCGGCGGATGCGAAGGCGGCCCTCGCTGCGGCGCAGCAGAAGGCCGACGCGGACGCAGCGGCCCGCGCGAAGCTCGAGGCGGACCTGGCAGCGTGCTCGGGCAAGCCGCTCCCGCCGGACCACTCGGCCGAGCTGACCGCGCAGCTCGAGGCCCTCCGCAGGCAGAAGGCGGCAGCCGACGCGCGTGCGGCGCTCTTCAACGAGTTCGTCGCCAAGTTCCGCAAGATGATCGACGCGGGCAAGGTGAGCATCCACGTGCGGCGGGGGCGCATCGTGCTCTCGCTCCACAACGACGTCCTCTTCGACGAGGGCAAGACCGACCTCAAGCCCGCGGGCAAGCAGGCGCTCACGGAGATCGGGCAGGCGCTGCGCACCGTCGCGGGGCGGTCGTTCCAGGTCGCCGGTCACACGGACAACCTGCCCATCAAGAGCAAGGAGTTCCCCTCGAACTGGGAGCTCTCGACCGAGCGCGCCGTCGTGGTCGTGAAGTTCCTCGCGGCCCAGGGCGTGAACAGCGGCGTCCTCAGCGCGGCGGGCTACGGCGAGTTCGACCCCGTGGCGCCCAACACCGACGCCGCCAGTCGCTCGAAGAACCGCCGCATCGAGATCTCGCTCGTACCCAACATCGAGGAGCTCATCTCGCTGCCCGAGCTCAAGGGCGAGGGCAAGGACTGACAAAGACGAAGAGCACGGCCCTCCAGGGAGGACCGTGCTCCTTCGGTTCACGTCGCTGCCCCTCGCGGGGAGCGGCGGCTCAGTACCAGTGGCCTTCGACCCAGTAGTGACCGCGCGCGGTCCGGACCCAGTGGCCTGCCGCCCAGCCGCGGTGGCCCATGCGGCGCTCCCAGTGCCCGCGCTCCCAGAGGTAGCGGTGCCCGTCCCAGCGGTGGTAGCCCCCGACCCAGAAGTCCATGCCCGGGGGTGCCGGTGGCCGGACCTCGACGACGGGCGGCGGGGGAGCCGGCGGCGTGGCGACGTAGGTGGCGTTGGCCGGGGGCGGCGGCTCGGCTGCGGCGACGCTCGCCGAGGGATCCGCGGTGGCCGAGGGGGTCGTGGTGTCGGCCGCGGTGACGGACGGGGGCGGCGGGGGCGTGGACGCGACCACCGGAGGCCCGGCCTCGGGAGCGTCGGCCGCATGGCTCTTGCACGCGGCCATGGGGGCCGCCATCGCTAGGCACAGAAGCGTACAGACCACTTTCACTTGAGCTCGCACCATGGTGTGGGTTTCCTCGGGGCCCTGGACTTGAAACGATGGGACAGCTGATCCGCGTCCCATCAAACACGAAAGACGAGGGGAAGTGCGAGCGCATTCATGTGTGGGTGCAGAGCACCCCACGCCGACCCACCCGGAGAGTCGAGCCGCTTGACGTGGAAAGCGGCGCGTGGATCGTCCGCGCCTGACGGAAAGGCGCAGCCGGTCGGTCACTCGATGCACACGAGCTCGGAGCCCATCTTCGCGAGGATGAAGTCCGGCGCGGGGCACGAGGCCTGGCAGATGGAGCCGGTGCACGCGCTGTCGCTGCCGCGGGGCATGGCGTAGCTGCAGCCGCCGGGGCCGCAGGACCACGAGACGCCGGTGTCCGGGTCGCGGCCGCGCGCCGTGGGCGCGGCGAGCTGGCAGGCGCCGGTGAGGTTCACGTACCCGGGAGGGCACTGTCCCGGGATGGCGCATATGCCGTCCTGGCGGGGGCTTCCGTCGGGGCAGGGAGGGGCGCACGTCGCGCGGATGCTGTCGGGGACGAGCCCGCTGGCGCACGTGGTCTGCGCGCGCTCGCGCAGGCGGCGGCTCCCGGGGATGCGCAAGAGGGGCTCGGCGTCCACGGCGATGACCTCGAGCGACCAGCGCCAGAGCGTCGACTCGTGCATCCACGCGTAGCCGCCGTCGCCCCAGCTCGCGCCCCAGCTGTTGTGAAGGAGGAAGTACGTCCCGTGCGGGAAGTGCGCATAGCCCGCGACGAGCATCGAGTGCCCCGTGCCGCTGCCCGCGGACCTCGTGTAGTCGGCGACGTACCGCGCGCCGGGCTTGCCCCTGGCGACGAGCGAAGGGGGCGGCTCGATCGTGACCATCACGTCCTGCCCCGCGGCGAGCTTCGCCTCGAGGACGATCGTGTCGGCCGACTTGCCGATGTACTCGACCTCCGTGAACTCGCCGACGACCGACGACGAGACCCTCTTCTCGCGCGCGGCGTCGATCTGGCGCCCGCACCCCTGGCGCGGCGTGCGCGAGTACTCGCTGCACGGCACCCACGCCATCGCCTCGTTCACGTTGTACGGCCACTCCGACTCGGCGCCGAGCTTCATGCCCACGTTCGACGTGAGGGACTGGATGACCTCGGGGGAGTGGTAGCGCGACCAGATCTGCATGACGCTCACCGCAGGGTTCCCCCCGCCCCAGCGCGCCAGGGCGTGGTCGAGGGCTGCCGCCTCGGCGAATGCGGTGCAGGCAGGGGCGGTGTTCTGGTCGCGGACGGGGCCCTCGGTGCCCTCGACGCGGTGGTCGACGACGGCGGGCAGGACGGAAGGGTCGTGCGCGAGGAGGCTCCTGGGGACGATGCGCGTCGCGCTGCCGGCCCGGTCGAAGAAGAGGAGCGACTTGGCGCAGGAGAACGGCGCGGTCGACGTGCCGCTCCAGACGGCATGGCACGGGTTGCCGTCGGTGCTGCCGCCGCGCGCTGCGGGCGGGGCCTGCCCCGAGAGCGCGGGGAGATCGGGCAGCGCGGGGACGGGGACCTTGGTCGCGCGAAGCGGCGGCGGACGGCGGGGCGCCACGGTGTCGGCGGACGCGACCTCGGCGGGGGGGCCAGCCTCCGGCTGCCCGCGGGGCGTGTCGGACTGGCTGCACCCGGCGCCTGCCGTGAGCGCGAGCACGAGCAGGCACGCGAGGCGGCGCACGCGACGAGAATACGCGACCGGCGTCACGGGCAGCAGATGGTTCGCACCTGCTCGAGGCTCGCGTCGCCGGGGTCGGCCGCGCCGCTGGAGGGGACGCAGGACGGAGCGGGCGGCACGGCGGCGACGCGGAGGCTCGAGAAGTCTTGCTGCGTGCTGAACTGGTGGCAGGAGCCGGCGTCGTACGTCGCCCCGGCGTTGTTGCACGCGTCGTCGGTGTAGACCGTGACGCTGCCGCCGCACGTCCCGGGCGCGCCCGCCTCGCAGGCGCACGGGGCGCAGCCGGGGTCCGCGCTCGTGCCGGCGCGCGCGAACGGCTGGAAGCCCGTGGGGCAGGGGACGTCGCCCTCGGCCATCACGCAGCGCGAGGGGGCGGAGCAGTAGTCGGCGGTGCAGTCAGGGACGCAGACCCCGAGCGTGTCGACGGAGGCGCCGGAGCCGGCGTCGCTGGCGGCGAAGCACGTGATCGTGCCGGTGGCGTGCGGCATGTTGGCCTGCACGTGCTGGGCGGAGGCCTGGGTGCACGTCCCGGGGGTGGTGTTGGCGAGGGGCGGGCTATCGGTGCAGGTGTCGCCGCTCGTGATGACGACGCCAGCCTCGCAGTCGTAGGTGCCGATGGCCTGGCACGGGCCGCAAGCGCACCCGCCGTCGGCGATGCGCGGATTGGTGACGAGCGTGGCCAGGGTGAAGCCCGGGTTGCATCCGCCGTCGGTGATCGTGATGGCCTGCCAGCCCGTGGGCAGCGGCCCGAGGCACGACGCGTCGACGTCGGTGCACGCCGGGCTGCCGGTGTCGGGCGCTCCGCCGCCGCCGTCCACGGTCTCGGCGTCGTCGCCGGTGACCGTCCCGTCGCCCGTCGACGGGGCGTCCTGCCCGGGGCCCACGGCGCCGTCCTTCGTGGCGCCGAGGCCCGCGACCGGCAGCCCGCACGCGACGAAGCAGGTCGCGCACGCCACCAGCAGCGTTCCACCAGCCGCCAGCGCGGCCGCTGCGAGACGTCCGGTCCTTCGAGCGGCCACCAGGACCAGTCTACACGGCGGGGTTACTTCCCGCAGACCACGACGTCGAGATCCCCGGCGAGCATGTAGTCGCCGCTCTGCAGGTCGATCTTCATCTTGCCCACGGCACCCTTCTGCGTGGGCGCCGACACCACGGTCACGAGGCCGGTCGGCTTGAACGCCGTGGAGACCTTCTTCGTGCGGACGAAGGCCGCCTCGTTCACCGAGGCGCCCTTGGCCCGCTTGAGCGACGCCAGGTCCGTCTTGTAGCCGTCCTTCCACGGCACCATCAGGCTGATGGCGGCGTCCGGAGCCGCCGTGCAGTCGCTCCCTTCGTGGATGACGACGAGGGCGCGCCCGTCCTTCTGCACGGCGCCGGAGATCTGCGCGACCTTCGGCGTGAAGGGCTGGCCGTCGATCGAGCCCGTCGCGCCGGGCACGGGGTGCAGCGGCGCCGCGGCAGGAGCATCCGCGGCGGGGGCAGCGTCCTTCGCGGGGGCCGCGTCGGCGGTCTTCGCCGGGGCGGCACCGCCCGCGGGCGACGAATCGGAGGACGAGGACGCGGCGCCGCCGCCGGACGGAGCCTCGAGCGACGAGGTGTCGGCCTCGGACGACGCGGGCTTCTGGGTTGCGCCGCCGCAGGCGACGAGGGCGACGAGCGAACAGGCGAGGCCGACGAGGTGGTTGCGCATGGTACGGGTCTCCTCCGGAGGGCCGCGAGCGTATGCTCCCCTCGTGCTCACCGTCTACGTCGCCGCGGCGGTGGTGGGGCTCGTTCTGCTGATCGCGTCGCTGGCGGGAGCCGGCCACGACCACGCCGCAGGGCATGACGCGTCGACCGAGGGCGCCTCCCCGGCGCTCGCGCTCCTCTCGGTGCGTGTATGGACGTACCTCCTCGCGTTCGGCGGCGCCACGGGCGTGCTCCTCCGCCTGGTCGGTCACGAGGGCGAACCGCTGACGGCCGTCGTCGCGCTGGTCGTGGGCGCCCTGGCCGCGGCCATGGCGCGGGTGGTCATCGGGCGCGCGTCGCGTGCCGGGCCTTCGGGCACCGTGCGCACGAAGGACCTCGTCGGGAGGTCGGCGTCGGTGGTGGTGCCGTTCGAGGGGACGGCGACCGGCAAGATCCGCGTACGCGTCGCGGGGTCGGACGTCGATCTCCTGGCGACGAGCGACGGCGAGGCGCTCGGACGGGACGACGAGGTGCTCATCGTGGAGGTGCGCGACGGGGGCACCGCGCTCGTGACGAGGAGTCCCTCGTCCAGGTGACGTTCCGCCGGGCCCGGCGGGTGTATCCTCCGGCTCCCGAGGGAGGGATGCGATGAACGTTTGGTTGGGCTGGGCGCCGGTGCAGGGTCGGGCCGTGGAGCTTCCGACGGCGGAGGCAGGTCCGCCGGAGATCGTGGTCATCGTGGGGATCGCGCTTGGAGCGGCCCTCGCGCTGCTCGTCGCGCTCGCGCTCCTGCGGCGGTTCCTCTACGTGTGCCGCCCGAACGAGCTCCTCGTCATCGCGGGCAAGAAGCACCGCCTGCCGACGGGCGAGTCGTCGAACTACACGGTCATCCAGGCGGGGTCCCACTGGCGCGTCCCCTTCATGCAGACGGTGGCCCGCATGGACATCCGCCTCATCCCGATCGAGCTCGCGGTGACGAAGGTCCTCTCCAACGGAGGCATCCCGCTCGACGTCCACGCCATCGCGAACATCAAGGTCACGAGCCACCCGCAGTTCATCTACAACGCCGTCGAGCGCTTCCTCACGCTTCCCCCCGAGGCGATCCACATGACCGCCCGGCAGACGCTCGAGGGCGCGCTCCGGGACGTCATCTCGCAGCTCACCCCCGAGCAGGTGAACGAGGACCGCATCGAGTTCGCCAACCGCCTGCTCGAGACGACCAGCGAGGTCTTCGACAAGCTGGGCCTGCACCTCGACACGCTGAAGATCCAGCGCGTGGAGGACGAGGCGCAGTACCTCGTGAACATCGGGCGCACGCAGATCGCCAACGCCCTGCGCGACGCGGAGAACGCCGAGAACCAGGCCAACCAGGAGTTCAAGCAGGAGGAGGCCGGGGCGCGGCAGTCCGCGGAGCTCGCGCAGAAGCAGGCCGAGATCGGCGTCTCGCAGAAGCGCAACGAGCTTCGCGCGCTGGTGGGGCAGCTCGAGGGCGCCGCGCAGGCGGTGGAGCGCGAGGCCGTCGTGGCGGCCGAGCAGGCCCGGGCCGAGGCGGAGCAGGAGCTCCAGGGGGTGCGCCAGCAGCTCGAGACGAAGCGCCTCCAGTGCGAGGTGGTCCTGCCCGCCGAGGCAAAGCGAAAGGGGGCCGAGCTCGTCGCGCAAGGATCGGCCGCGTTCCAGCGCGAGCAGGGGCTCGCGGCGGCCGAGGCGACGAAGGCGATGAGCCAGGCGCTCGCCGTGGCGGGCTCGGACGCGCGCGAGATGTTCGTCCTGTCGCAGCTCGACACGCTGGTGGCGCAGGTCGGGCAGAAGGTACGCAACGTGACGGTGGACCACGTCGAGCTCATCGACGCGGGGGACGGCAAGGCCCTGCCCGCGCTCGCCGCGAGCTTCCCGGCCATCGTCGGCTCCGTCTTCCGCACGCTCCGCGAGCTGACGGGCGTGGACATCGAGTCGATGCTCGCGCCGCCGACGGGAGGTGCGCGATGAGCCCCGAGTCGCTCGGCGTCGTCGTCGGCGTGCTGCTCGTGGCGGCGCTGTTCGTCCTCGTGACGGTGACGCGCAACCTCCAGGTGTGCTCGCCCAGCGAGGTGCTCATCTTCTCCGGGCGCCGCTGGCGCGTGGGGGACAAGGAGCTCGGCTTCCGGGTCGTGCGCGGCGGGCGGGCGATGCGCATGCCGCTCTTCGAGGTCGTCGACCGCATGCACCTCACGAACATGGCGATCGAGCTCGCCGTGCAGGGCGCCTACTCGAAGGGCGGCGTGCCGCTCACCGTGACGGCCATCGCGAACATCAAGATCCCCAGCGAGGAGCCGCTCCTCCACAACGCGATCGAGCGCTTCCTCGGGTACCCGCAGCAGCAGATCATGCTCATCGCGAAGGACACCCTCGAGGCGAACCTGCGCGGCGTCATCGCCGAGCTCACGCCCGAGGAGACCAACCAGAAGAAGGTGGTCTTCCAGCAGAAGCTCATCGAGGAGGCGGACCGGGACCTCAACCGCCTGGGGCTCGTCCTCGACAACCTGCAGATCCAGAACATCTCGGACGACGTGGGCTACCTGACGTCGGTCGGCCGCGTGCGCGGCGCGTCGGTCCGGCGAGACGCCGCCATCGGTGAGGTGAGGGCGCGCGCCACGGCGGCCGTCCAGAAGGCGCAGAACACGATGAACGCCGAGATCGCGAAGATCGACGCGGACCTCCAGGTGGCGCGCAAGGAGAACGAGCGCCGCATCGTCGACGCGACGACCAAGCGCGAGGCGGTCCTCGCCGAGGTGCGAGGGCAGGTGCAGGCGCAGGTGGCCGAGGCCAAGGCGCAGCTCAAGGCGTGGGAAGCGCGGGTCGAGCAGGTGCGGCGCAAGCTCGAGGCGGACGTCGTCGCGCCGGCGGACGCGCAGCGGCAGCAGGCCGAGGCGCAGGCGAAGGGGCAGGCGGCGCAGGTCGTGGCCCAGGGGCGCGCCGCGGCTGCGGCCGTCACGGCGCTGGCCGAGGCGTACCGCGCGTCCGGCGCGCGCGGCCGGGACGCGCTCCTCCTTCAGAAGCTCGTGCCCGTGTTCGAGCAGCTCGCCGCGACCCTCGGAGACCTCAAGGTGGACCGCCTGGTGATCCTCGGCTCGGGGGGTGCCAGCGGCGCTTCGACGGTCAAATCGCTCATCGCCGCAAACGAGCAGGTGCGCGCGGCGACCGGCGTGGACCTCGTCGCGGCCGCGCGCGGGAGGATCGGCTCCGCCGAGTAGGCCCCGACGTGCTGGGCGGCGGGCGCCGGCCGGTGGTAAAGAAACGGCCGCCTGCCGGGTCCCCGTAGCTCAGTTGGATAGAGCACCGGTTTCCTAAACCGGGGGTCGCGTGTTCGAATCACGCCGGGGACGCCACGCTCGATGGATTGCGTCGCGCGGCCCGGCGCGCGACAATGCCCAAAGCACACCGGGTGAATGCGGCCGCCGGCGGCCGCGTCGAACGAGGCGGAACGCGATGATGAAGGCGCTGCTGGCGATGACCGCGATCACCGCGACGCTCCTCGGGGCCGTCGCGGTGGAGGCGCAGCCGCGCGTCGGGTACCTCGACGTCCGGTCGGAGCCTCGCGCGGAGATCCTCCTCGACGGCAACCCCACGGGTCTCTGGACGCCGCAGCTCCTCACGCTCGCCGCCGGCCACCACGCGGTCACCCTCGTGCGCCGCGAGCGCCGGCCGAGCACGTTCGGAGTGCGCGTCGAGCCGGGGCGCACGACCCGCCTCAACATCCACCTCGCCTTCTGAGGCGGCTCGCTCTCCTCGTCAGCCTCCCTCGTCAGCCTTCTTCGTCGGGTGGGCCCCCGGCCATCTTGGCCAGGTCGTCCTGCTTCACGCGCTCGGCGTTGAACTTCGCTGCGCGGTCCCGCATCTGCACGAGCACCTTCTCCGCCGGCGGCATCTCCCCCTGGATCCACCGCAGCGGGTTGATTCGCGAGACGACGAACGCGCGCAGGTAGGGGCTCGTGAGTCCGCGCTCCCTCAGGCGGGCGATGGCGGCGGACACCTTCTCCTCGAGGTCGAGGGTCAGCGTCGCGAGCTTCTCGTGCGCCTCGATGGCCGCGTCGAGCGAGTCGTCCACGAAGTGCTCCGTCCGCCGCAGCACGGGGTGGTACGCGCCGCCGGCGAAGCGCGGCTGCTTCTCGTAGCAGGCGCCGAGCGTCACGAGCGCCGGGTCCTCGAGGTAGAAGGAGAAGCTCGACTCCGGCCGCGAGCCGTCCTCCGCGAGCAGGCCGCGGTAGATGCGGATGACCTCGAGCGAGCGCTCCTTGAGGTTGTGGGCCTTCTCGGTGTTGAGCGCGAGGATCTGCCACGCGACCTCGCGCGTCGGCACGACGAGCGCCGTGATCGAACGCGCGCCGAGGCGGCGCATCGCCTCGAGGCGGTGGCGGCCGTTGGGCGTCCAGAAGCCCTCGCCGGGCGCGGTGATGGCGATGACCGGATCGAGGAAGCGACCGGTCTTGGCGATGACCTCGGCGAGGCGCTTGTGGTGCGTGTCGGAGAGGTCGCGCTGGAAGGGAGTGGGCTCGATCTCGCCGATGGGGAGGACGGCGAGGACGTTGGGGTGCCCGCCGAGCGGGTCCTTGTACGCGCCCACGACGGCGCCGCCCTCGGCCTCGATGCGGTCGGTGAGCTCGCGAACGGACGAGCCGTCGATGAGGCAGTCGCGCGGCTCGAGCCCCGTCGACCCAGCCACTGCCTTGCGCGGCGTGCGGCGGCGGGCGGGGGCGCGCGGCGTGCCCTTGGTGCTCTTCTTCGCGGCCATGGGTCGCTCATAGCATGCCAAGATGCGCGTCCGATGAAGCGCGCGCTCCTCCTCTCGTTCCTCGTTGCGTGCGGTGGCGCAGGGGCGCAGGCGTCCGTGACGCCTCCGCCGTCCCCCCTCGCCGCGTCTTCGTCGCGGCCGCTCGCGCCCGCCGCCGGTGTCGCTTCGCAGACGTCGGCCGCCGTGCTCGCCGCGCCCGCGCCCCGCCCACCGGAGACGCTCGAGGAGCGGGCCGCCCGGGTGCAACGCGAGGCGATCGTCGTCGACACGCACGACGACGTCACCTCGCCCATCCTCGAGGACCACTTCGACCTCGGCAAGCCCGACGGCCACACGGCGACGGACCTGCCGAAGATGCGTGCGGGCGGGCTGACGGCGGAGTTCTTTTCGATCTTCGTCGACGCCCGCTACTACGAGCACCCGACCGCGCGCGGCGGCGGAGGCGCACGCCGGGCGCTCGACATGATCGACGTCACCTACCAGCAGGTGGAGCGTCACCCGCAGGACCTCGTCCTCGCGACGAGCGCCGACGACATCCGGCGCGCCAAGCACGACGGCAAGATCGCCGTCCTCATGGGCATCGAGGGCGGGTACGCGATCGAGGACTCGCTCTACGCGCTGCGCGAGTTCTACCGCCTCGGCGTCCGGTACATGACGCTCACCCACTCGACGAACGACGACTGGGCCGACTCGTCCGGCATGGGCCAGACGCCCCCGAAGCCGCGAAGCCACGGGCTCTCCCCCTTCGGCGAGGAGGTCGTCCGCGAGATGCAGCGCATCGGCATGCTCGTCGACGTCTCGCACGTGAGCGACGAGACCATCGACGACGTCCTGCGCGTCGCGACCGCGCCCATCATCGCCTCGCACTCGAGCGCTCGCGCCCTGTGCGACGTGCCGCGGAACCTCTCGGACGACCACCTCCGCGCAATCGGAAAGAACGGCGGCGTCGTGATGGTCAACTTCTACTCGGGCTACCTCGACCCGAAGTACCGGGACGCGATGCACGCATTCTTCGCGAAGCACGGCAAGGAGATCGAGGCCATGTTCAAGCGCGGCGCGAAGCTCTCCGAGATCCACGAGGCGTCGATGAAGATGGGCGCGAGCGACCTGCCCAAGGTGCCACTCGGGGTCCTCGTGGACCACATCGAGCACGTCGCGAAGGTCGCGGGCGTCGATCACGTCGGCCTCGGGAGCGACTTCGACGGCGTCGACTCGATGCCCGTGGGCCTCGAGGGCATCGACGGCCTGCCGAAGATCACCCTCGAGCTCCTCCGGCGCGGCTGGTCCGAGGGCGACGTGAAGAAGGTGCTCGGCGAGAACTTTCTCCGCGTCTTCGCGGAGGCCGAGGCACACGCCCGGGCGACCAAGACGACCCTCAGCGGGGACGGCTCCACGCGATCGATCGAGTGAGCCCCGCCACGGCGCAGCCTGGAAGGCCGGTCGCCGCCGCGCGCCGCGGCGCGGCTCAACGCCGCCGGACGTCGAGACCCGGCGCCGGCGGTAGCCTGTAGCGAGGGCCGTCCGCCACGTACCCGCCCACGTAGGGGTCGTCGGCCAGGAGCCACGCCGTGTCGAGGTCGACGAAGTCGGCACCGCCGAGCGCGCACGCGACGTGGGCCGCGGCGGTCATCCCGAGGCGGGTCTCGACCATCCCGCCGACCATCACGCGAAGCCCCGCCTCGCGCGCCGCGCGGCCGATGGCGAGGCAGGCGAGGGGGCCGCCCGACTTGGCGAGCTTGAGGTTCACGCCGTCCGCGTAGCGGCGGGCGAGGAGGACCTCGAGATCCGCCAGCGACCGCACGGACTCGTCGGCGATGACCGGCGCGTCGAGCGCGCGCGCGACGCGGGCCATTCCGTCGAGATCGTCGGCTGCGCACGGCTGCTCCCAGCACTCGATGTCCAGGTGGAGTGCCTCGCACGCCCGGGCGAGGGCGAGGGCCTGGTCGGCGGTGTAGCCCGCGTTGGCGTCGACGCGGAGCACGGCGTCCGGCGCGGCGCGCCCGATGGCCTCGAGCGCGCGTGCGTCGCCGTCCACGTCCTTGCCGACCTTGACCTTGAGCGCCCGGAACCCGCGGGCCACCCAGGCGCGCGCGAGCTCGCCCATCTTCGAGGGCGCGGCGATGGCCACGGTGACGTCCGTCTCGAGCGACTCGGTGCTCCCCGGGCCCAGGAGCTCGCGCAGCGGGACGCCGGCGATCCTCGCCAGCGCGTCGCACACGGCCGTCTCCACGCCCGCCCGCGCCACGGTGCCCAGCGCGTCGAGATCCGCGCCAGACCGGAGGCGCGCCTGCGCGAGCTCGTCGAGGACGTCTCCCTGGTCCTCGCGTGTGACCGGCGGGAGGCACGCGGCCTCCCCGAGCCCCGTCGCCGTACGTCCGCGCCAGTGCACCGTCGCGCTCACCTCGACGGCGCGGGTCGCGTCGACGCGGCCGGTCGCGATGACGAACGGCTCGACCAGCGGAACCGTGAGCGCGCGCGCGACGACGGCGTCGATGCGCACGTCGCGGAGATCGAGCGTCACTTCAGTCGGTGCAGGCGACGTTGTCGTAGGAGTCGTCGAGCTCCGCGTCGTCGACCTCGACCTGCCGGGCGCCTGCCTCCGCGCGCCGGGTCTCGTCGCGGGCGGCGGTCTCCGTCGCGGGCGGCGCGTCATGCGGGTGCTTGATCGGCTTCGAGTGGGAGGCTGCGGTCGGCATCACGCGACATCGAGCAAGGCGCGTGCCCTCTTCTCGCGATCGTCTGCGGTGGTGATTTCCCGGCGAACGCCTTGCAAGGGGTTCTCGGCGCGAAGCACGGTTCGCGCGCTCGCGGGAACGTTCGGTCGCGCCGCACCGCGTCGTCCGCTGTACCATCGCACGCCCATGCCGCAGCTCACCCTCTACAACTACTGGCGCTCGTCGTCCTCGCACCGCGTCCGCATCGCGCTCGGGCTGAAGGGCCTCGACTACCGGTACGAGGTCGTGAACATCCTCGCAGAGGAGCACGAGACGCCGGCCCACCGCGCGCGCAGCCCCATGGGCTACGTACCGTGTCTCGCGGTGGACGGCGTGGTCTACGTCGAGTCGGTCGCGATCATCGAGCTCCTCGAAGAGCTCTACCCGGCTCCGCCGCTCTACCCCGGGAAGCCTCATGCGCGGGCGCGGATCCGGGCGCTCATCGAGATCGTCAACAGCGGCATCCAGCCACTCCAGAACCGCCACGTCACACAGTTCCTCTCGACCGAGGCGGACGTGCAGCGCCGCTGGCTCAAGCACTTCGTGACGCGGGGGCTCGCCGCGCTCGAGTCGGCGATGGCCACGCTCGAGACCGAGGGCATCGTCGGGCGGTACGCGTTCGGTGACAGCCCGAGCGCGGCGGACGCCTTCCTCGTCCCCCAGGTCGACTCGGCGAGGCGCTTCCACGTCGAGGTCGAGGCCTATCCCCGCATCGCGCGCGCCTACGACGAGGCGATGAAGATCGAAGCCTTCCAGAAGGCCGCGCCCGCGAGGCAGCCGGACGCGGTCGTGAAGTCATAACCGTGTAGGATCCGCGCCAGCGTGCGACGCGGCCCGGTCCTTCTCGCCCTGGGGTTGCTGGGTGCGCCCACCGTGGCGCACGCGCAGGCCGTGCGGACCTGGGGGGCCACCCCCGACACGCCACCTCCCGCTGGATCGGCGGCGCCCGGTGCCGCTGCGGCTCCCGGCGCGTCCGCCCCCGCGTCCCCTCCGGAGCCTCCGCCCGCGACGATCGGGACGCCGGTTCCTGGGTCGACGTCGGCCCCCGCGAGCCCGCCCGTCACCGAGGCGGCGCCCCCCGAGCCACGCGTGGGGACGAGCGTCGGCCCGAAGTACACCCTCGAGGGGATCGAGGTGCGCGGCAACACGGCGACCCTTTCCCGGGTCGTCCTTCGCTACGTCCCGTTCCACGCCGGAGACGTCGTGGACGTCGACGACCCCCAGCTCGAGCTGACGCGCTACCGCCTCCTCGGCACGGGCTTCTTCCGCGACGTCCAGCTCTCGCTCCGTCGCGGGACGCGCCGCGGATGGGTCGTCCTCGTCGTGGACGTCGTCGAGCGCAACACGATCGTCGTCAACGACGTCTGGCTCGGGATTGCCTCCGACGTGAACTCCAACGGCTTCGCCGAGCCCATCACCGCCTACGGCGGCGCCCGCGTCACCGAGAACAACCTCGCAGGCACCGGCATCGCCCTCGGCGGCGCGTTCGCCGTCGCCAACGGGCAGCTCGGCCTGCGCGCGAGCCTCGCCGACCCGCAGTTCCTCGGCTCGACGTGGATCACCGAGGCGGAGCTTCTCTACAACGACGCGCGCGATTTCTACGGGAACGGGGACGTCCTCGTCGGGGGGGGCGGGTCCACCACGAACTCCAGCGTCGACTACGCCATCGCCGACTACACGCGCCTCGGAGGCCGCCTCGGCGCAGGGCACGACGTCGGCGTCTCGTCGCAGGTCTTCTTCGACTACCGCCTCGAGCGCATCGACGCCTCGTACCCCGAGGCCGCGAGCGACCACCTCGGCCTCGACGTCGAGCCCGTCGACTTCATGCTGATCCGGGGCACGAGCGTCCTCTCGGCCGTCCGCGCGACCTTCGTCCAGGACACGCGCGACGAGCCCTTCCTTCCGACGCAAGGACACCGCCTCGTCGCGAGCATCGACGCCGGCCTCACGCCCTTCGGCAGCGACTACCCTTACACGAAGCTCACGCTCCACGGCTCGAAGTGGGTCGGCCTGCCGTGGGGGCACGTCCTCGCGCTCGACGGCTTCGCGGGAGCCATCTTCGGCAACGCGCCGCTCTTCGAGCGCTTCTACGTCGGCGACCTGAGCGATCTCCTCCCCGACCGCGCGCTCGACCTCGCGTTCGACCGGCGCCCCGCGCCGAACCTCCTCGGCACGGACATCGTCGAGAACCGGTACGGCACGTACGCCGCCAAGGTCGACGCCGAGTACCGCATCCCCATCTACCGCGGCACGCGCTCCATCTACGGCGTCGACTTCTTCGGGAGCGTCGGGCTCTACGGCCTCGCCAACGAGAACGACTTCACCGACCACCCGCGCGGCTACACGGGCTTCTCGACCTGGCCGATCGACCTCACCTTCAACGCCGGCCTCCGGATGGACACGCAGGCCGGCGGGTTCGTCTTCGGCGTCTCGAACCTCATCGGCTTCATTCCCGTGCGCGGGGAGCACCAGGGGGCGGTGCAGTGACGGTTCCCCGCCGTCACCGCGTCGGGCTCGTCTTCGCGCTGCTGGTCGCGCTCGAGGCGCTCTCGCCTGCCTCCGCCGTCGCGCAGCAGCCACCCGCGCAGTCCCAGCAACCCGCGCACCCGTCCGCCCTCCCGCAGCGGCTCGCGAACTACGCGTGGGACGGCGACCTCCTGCGCGCGAGCCTCTCGTACCGTGACGTGCTCTCGGACCCCGCGCTCACGAAGAAGCTCTCGAGCGGCCTGCCCATGGTCATCGCGATGCGCGCCTACGTGTACCCCGAGGGCTCCGACGTCCCTGTCGCGCTCGCGCCGCGCGTCTGCCGCGTCGTCTACGACCTCTGGGACGAGGTGTACCGGGTGAAGGTGAGCGAGCAGGAGCACGAGCGCGAGCAGGCCGCGGTGCTCGACCGCGTGTTCCGTCTCTGCACCGAGGCGCAGAACCTCGCCGTCGTGCGCAGGAGCGCGCTCAACGCGGGGCAGCCCTACTTCCTCGGCGTCGTCGTCGACGTGAACCCCGTCTCGCCCCAGATGGTCGACCAGATGAAGCAATGGCTTTCGCGCCCGACCGGCAGCACGGCGATCGGTCCGGCCGACGCGCTCTTCGGCAACTTCGTGCAGCTCTTCGTCCGCCAGGTCGCGACCAGCGACAAGACGCTGACGTTCCGGACGCAGAGCGTCATCCCGTGAGCCGGCGCGGCTGGCTGCCCGCGCTCGCGCTCGCGGCGTACGGCGTACTCCTCGCGCTCACCGCGCCCGCGTGGCCCGACGACTGGGACGGCGTCGGATTCGTCGAGTCCGTCCGCGACTTCGACCTCGCGCGGTTCCACCCCCACCCGCCGGGATATCCCGTCTACGTGGTGCTCCTGCGGATCGCCGCCGAGGCGATGCGCGATCCGATGCGCGCGTGCGTCGTCGTGGCGGTGCTCTCGGGGCTCGCCACGGCGGCGTGGACGTGGTGTGCCCTGCGCGAGCTCGGGGGGGACCGCGCGGCGTGGGCGGGCGTGGTGCTCGTGTCGGCGGCGCCGCTCGCGTGGCGGTCGTGCAGCGGCGTGGGGAGCGAGGGCCCGGCGCTCGCGTGCCTGGCGGCGTGCGCGTGGGGCGCGGCGGTGCGCGACCGGCGATCGTGGGGCGCGGTCCTCGCGCTGGGGATCGGCGCGGGCCTCGGGATGGGCGTGCGCCTCTCGTGGGCGCCCGTGTTCGTCGCGGCGGTCCTCTTCGCTCCTCGCGGGGCGCGCGCCCGGACGTTCGGGATCGCCGCAGCCTCGGTCGCCGCCTGGGCGATTCCCCTCGTCGCCGTCGTCGGGCCGGCGCGCCTCGCCGCCCTCTCCGAGGCGCACGTCGCAGGCCACGCGCAGCGCTGGGGAGGGACCGTGGTCACCGATCCTGGACTCGTGCGCGTCGGATGGCTGGCGCGCGACGTCTTCGTCGACGGTCTCGGCGCCGGCACGGACGTCCTCGGCCTCGCCATCGCCGCAGCCCTCGTCGGGTGTGCCGTCTTCGCCGTCGCCGCATGGGCGCGCTCCGGGTGGCGCGCGTGGCCCGCCGTCGTCGCGGCGATCGTGCCCTACGGGCTGTGGATCGGCCTGGGCCAGAACCTCCGCGATCAGCCGCGTCACGCCCTGCCGCTCGTCGTCGTCCTCGCCGCATCGCTCGCGCTCCCCGTGGCCCGGTCGCGCCGTGCGCTGGGCGCGGTCGCCGTCCTCGCCGTTCTCCTCGCGGCGCGCACCGCGCTCGACGCCCACGCTCGCCGCACCGTCCCACCGCCGGGAGAGCAGCTCGTCGAGCTGGCGCGTGCCCAGCCTTCGCCCGACCGCCTCGCCGTCTTCGGCGTGTCGAGCGTCCGCTTCTTCGAGACCACGGAGCTCGCGGCGCACGCCTTCGCCGCCGGCGCTCTCGGCGACGTCGAGGTGCGGCTCACGCGGCTCGACGTGCTGCCGTCGCGCGTCTGGGTCACCAGCGAGGTGGAGGGCCGCGCCTCGTCACCCTGGCCGCTCGAGCGCGTCGCACACCTCTGTCGGCCGCCGCGCATCGACCGCCGCGCGCCGTGCATCGACGTCTTCGCGTGGAAGCTCCCCTACCTGCGGTGACGGCCGCGCCCGAGCCTCCGACGCGCTCCGTCCTCGCCAGCAGCGCTCGCGTCACGGCGCGTGGAAGTGCACCTGGCTCGCGAGGAGGCTCCCCACCTTCACGTCCGCGATGTTGTGCACGCAGTCGCGGTCTTGATCGGGCTCGCTCGGCTGCGGGACGCCGTTGTTCTCCGTGCCGATCTCGCCGGTGAGGGCCTGCTCGCCCATCTGGAGGCGCGCGCCCAGACACTCCTGCGGGTCGTCGATGTTCTCGTCGCCGTTCAGATCGTCCCAGCCGTTGAGGTAGAGCTTGTTCACGCGCTGGATGCGGTCCTCGAGAAAGCCGCGATCGAGCAGCGGATCGCCCGGTATCCAGATCCCCTCGTAGGTCTCGCGGAGGGCCTGCTGGAGCCACGCGAACCGCTCGGGCGTCATCACCACGTCGTCGGCGCCGCCTGCTTGCCCGCGGAACATCCGCCCCGGATCGCTCCAGAACGCCGTCAGCAGCACGCGCGCGACCGCCTGCGCCCGGTCACGGTAGCTCGTGTCCTGCGTGAGGAACCACGCCTCGACGAGGACGCGCAGCGCCGCACCCTGGGACTCGACGAGCGTCGGCGCCGTGTCGGGCACCCACTGGCCGTTCGTGAGGACCGCGTCGTTCGCGACGGATCCGGCCGGCGTCGTGAGGGTGTCGCGCACGAAGGCTGCCTGCTCGAGGAGCACCTGCCGCACGTACGGGCTGAAGAGGGGAGGCGTCGCGGCGCCCGGCGGGTGGATGGGCACCGAGTTGAGGATGCCCAGCTGGTCTTTCGTCGGGTCGGGATCGGGGGCGCCGTACTGCGACACGGCCGCGTTGCAGCCCATGAGGAGATGCCGCAGGCCGACGACCACGTGCCCGAGTGCCGTCGCCGAAACGGTCGTCCCGCGGGTCACGGTGCCGTTCGCGATGGTCGCCGTGTCTACGATGATCCCCGTGCCTGGGTCCGTGTGAATGCGGTCGAGATCGACGAACGCGACGCGCATGACGGCGAGCGCCCGGTCGTGCGGCGTGTCCTCGCCGTCGGGGAGGCCGTCGTCGAGCGGGTACGTCGTGCCGACCCCGAACGTGATCTGGAGCCCGATCTGCTGGCCGACCGCGACGTTGCGTGCGTCGGTCATCCCGAAGAAGAGCGAGTAGCCCTGGTCGAGCGACGCGAGGTCGACGGAGCTGCTCGTCGCGTCCGCGATGGAGAGGGACGCCACGCCGGGGTAGGGCGCCACGCCGTCCTCCGTCACGCCGATCGAGGTCGGGAACCAAACGAGCGGCGACCCGTAGTCGTACTGGATGGCGTCCTCCACCGAAGCGAAGCCCGAGAGCGTCGCGCCGTCGGTCGTGCCGAGCGAGCCGAGGAGCCATGCGCCCGCGTTGTCGATCTCGTCGAGCATGAGGAGGCCCCACATGCCCTCGAGCGGCGTCGACCCGATGTAGACTCCAGGCGTCCCACCCGGGGGCTCCACCCCGAGTACGCCGTTCCCCGACGTACCCACCGAGGCCATGTCCTCGGGCGCGACCGCCGTGACGGGTTGCGCCTGGCTGTCGTGCAGGCGGCCCGTGAAGTCGACGCCCCACAGCGCCTCCTTCCACGACGAGTAGCCGATGATGCCAGGCCCCGTGAACGGATCGACCTGCGTCGTGCGGTCGGTGAGCTGGAGCGAGTTGTACGCGCACTCGTACTCGTTGACCGGGCTGTTGCCGAAGAACTGCACCCCGCCGTAGCCCGATACCGTCGTGCACGAGTGCACGATCGTGGGATCGGGGGTCATCGAGGGGTCGAAGTCGCGGTAGGCCGCCATGTCCGGCCAGAGGCCGGCGAAGCCGAAGTCGTTCAGCGGATTGCCAGCGCCCGCGTCGGTCGTGGCGTAGCCCGACGCCACCGTGCCGGCCGCCACGATGAGCTGCTGCGCGCGGGTCCTCAGGCGGTCGCGAGGCGTCGCGCCGGCGAACTTCGCCACCAGGGGGCCGTTCGCGAGCGACACGCCCGCGCCCGTCTGGTTGGCGATCATGTTCATGTGCATCTTCGAGTACTCGTACGACTCGACCGCTCCGCTGAAGCCGAAGAGGTCCGTGTACGAGTCGAAGAACGACGAGCCGTTCGACTGCGGCACGAGATACTGGTTGGGCGGCGTGATGTACCGGTCGTAGTAGGCGAGGTTGCGGCCCGCGAAGTTCTGCACGAAGGGCTCGCCGCTCGTTTGCATCTCGCCGGCCGCGAACATCACCTGCATGGTGTCGACCCGCTGGGACACCCACTCGGCGACCACCGGGGTGCGCGGTCCGGCCTCCGGCGTGGGGTAGCCGTCGTACGGTACGCGCACGTGGTCAGGCCGGGCATCGAGGACCGGGGGCGCGGCGGAGTCGCCCGCATCGGCGCCTGCCACGGCCTGCGCCCGCTGGCTGCCGCACGCTGCGCCGTCCGCGACGACGAGCGCGACGAAGCCGGCGAGCGGCAGG
This sequence comes from Polyangiaceae bacterium, assembly GCA_036490515.1. GTDB lineage: Bacteria > Myxococcota_A > Polyangia > Polyangiales > Polyangiaceae > Palsa-1150. The sequence continues at coordinate 68,989 of DASXDU010000018.1, read as the reverse complement.
AGGCCCGGAACGATCGCACGCGCGCGACGCGGTCGCATGACGGAAGCATTATGGACCACGCGAACCCGGTCGCTAGCACCTGGCGAGCGTTCCGTGTCGAGGGCCGCCGCGCTCCGCACTTTCTTGCGTACGCCGCCTACGCAATTGACGGGACCGCCCCCGAGTGCCTACCTCTTAGGGGGGACCGCAATGCCGCGCCAAGACGAGATCGACGCCGCCCTGGCCAAGCACTTCGCATGGAGCTTCGTCCCGCCGGAGCAGACGGCGGAGGTCGACGCGCGTCTGGCCGAGGCGCAGCGCGAGGCCGCTCCCGCCGCGGCCCCTGCGGTGCCCGTCCCCGTCAGCTCCGAGGAAGAAGAGCGCGCCAGCGAGGAGTTCCGCCGCCGCGCGCACGCGGCATGCGAGCCGCTTGCCGTGGCCGTCGGCCAGGCGTGGGGCTCGGCCGACGAGAGCGGGCGCATCGAGCTCGTGAAGAGACTGCTCGTCCGCGCGACGCGGCTCGGGGTCCAGATCGCCGGGCTGCAGGAGTGGCCCGTCGAGGCGGTTCGCCTGCTCCGCCTGCTCGTGCGGTACGCGCCCCGGCTCACGCGCCGCCAGCGCGAGCGCGCCTGCGGCGTGGCGGGGCTCGTCCCGCTCGATCATCCCGAGACGGCCGAACTGCTGGTCGAGGTGGCGCGGGCCGGGGACGCCGATGCGTTCGACGCGCTGTTCGCGGACGAGGACTGGATCCCCGAGGTCGGCGACGACGACGCGCTGATCGCGCGCCTGGCCGACGTCGTCGACGACGGCCCGACGCACGCGGCCCGGTGCGTGGCCATCGAGATGATCGACCGCTTCGGTCCTCGCGCCACGGCCTTGCCGGCGCTCCGTCGTGCGCTGCGGCTGCCGAGTTTCTCGGTCCGAGCACGCGCGCTCCAGGTCCTCGCGAACGTCGAGCCGTGCGCCGTCCCGCCGGACGACCTCGTGCAGGTCCTCCGCGATCTCGTGGCGCACGCGCCGCCCGACCCGTTCGGCGGCGACGAGCGCGAGGAGGACGAGCGGATCTTCGCGGACGCCGTGCTCACCGCGCTCCAGCACGTCCAGCCCGAGGCCGCCGGAGAAGCGCTGCTCGACTGGATCGATGCGGAGCACGACGCGCTCTGGCTCGACGCGGGGTGGGCTACGGAGGCGCTCGCCGTCGGCTTCGCCGAGACCGGCGCCGTGATGGCCGATCACTGGCTCCTCTGCACGCACGCGTACGACCGTGTGAAGGCGCTCTCGGCGCTCGAGCGTCTTCCCCAGGCGCTCGCCGAGCCGCGCCTGCGCCGGGCTGCGTCCGACCCTGCCGCCTCCGTCCGCGAGGTCGCGCGCAAGCAGTGGCTCAAGCGCTTCGGGCAGACGCTCGCGGTCCCCGTCGAGGACCTCGTGGGCGGCAAGATCCTCGCGGCCCCGACGAGCGATCGCTTCCTCGCGCGCCTGGCCGTGATGCAGGGGCGCGTGGTCGAGGCCCGGCGCGCGATGGGGCGTGTGCTCCTCGCCGAGGCGCCGGACCGCGAGGCCCTCGTCCTGCTCCTCCAGCTCGTCGGCGACGACGCCGAGTCGAACGAACCGATCATCAACCGCGAGGGCGGGTGGGCGCCCGTGCTGGCGGAGCGCTTCGGGAGGCCGGGGGTCGAAGGCCTCTGCGCGCTGACCGAGCGCTTCCCCGAGCCCGAGCGGTTCGCGTGGATGCGGCGCCTGGGCGACCTCGTCGAGAAGGGCATCATCAAGCCAGAGGACTTCGAGCCGCTGCGCGCGATAGCGAGCCGTCACGTTCTCTCCGAGGACGCCGGCCAGATCGACGACTCCCTGCGTCTCCTCACGCTCGTCGGCGCGCCGCCCGAGCTGCTCGACCGCGTGATGGCGCTCGCGCTCGACGACGACGCCTGCTCGTGGGAGGCCCGCAAGCTCATCGTCGCGTGGCCCGATCGGGCGAGCGACACGCGCCTCACGTCCGACATGGCGCTGGCCCTGGCCGAGCGCGACTGGGTTCGCCTCGAGCACGCGTCGTCGATGGCCCTCGGGCGGGGCGCTGCGGCGGCCGTCGTCCTCGCCCAACGCGTGTTCGAGATCGTCGAGAAGGACGAGGAGGCACTCGGTGCGGCGTGCGCGTGCGCGCGTGGCCTGCGGGAGCTCAAGGTGATCGACGACGGGTGGGCGAAGGCTGCGCTGGCGCGGCCCGAGTCGCCGCTCTTCCTCGTCGCGACGAGCGTCTGGCGCGGCAACCTCGCGGTGCGCGCCGAGCTCGAAGGTGCGCTCGCGTCGCCCGCCCGCCAGGGCGCGTCTGCGGCGCAGGCTGCGATCGCCCTCCTCGCGGGCGAGAACCCGTGGAGCCATCGCGACCGCCGCCTGCCCGCGATCCTGGCGGCGGCGCCGCCGGTCGAGCGCGCCGAGCTCCTGTCGATCATGTGCATGCGGGGGGCGGCGTTCTCGGTGCTCGCGCCGTACCTCGACGACCTCTTCACGTCGTCCGACGTGCGCGTGACGCAGACGATGGAGGGCGTCGTCTCGATGGTGCGCTCGCCGAAGCTCGAGCCGCTCCTGCGCCAGGCCCTCCCGCGCATCGTCGACGAGGAGCTCCGCTCCGCGATCGAGACCCACCTCGGCGAGGAGCCGCCGTCGTACTGGGCGGACCGCTGAGCGGCGACGCGTCGCCGTGCGAGCGGCGGTCGCTCGTTTCAACGCGCGTAGACGAGGCGGAAGAACTCGGCGCGGCTGCCGACGCCGCACTTCGCGTAGATCTGGCTCACGTGCTGCCGGATGGTCTTGGCGCTGTTGTTCTCGATCGCGGCGATTTCGCTGCTCGAGAGGCCGTCGAGCAGGTGGAGCGCTACCGTCCGCTCCTTGGCCGTCAGGTTGGCGCGCGCCAGGATCTGCTCGACGGCGTGCCGCGCGTCGGCCCCGCCCGTGCGCACGCGGTCGATCGCCTGGAGCAGGTCCGGGGCGCGGAAGGGCTTCTCGAGCAGGTGGGCGGCGCCCTCGTTGAGTGCGTACTTCACCTTCTCGACGTCCGCGTATGCCGTGATGACGACGACCGGCGCTCGCACGCCGCGCGCGCGCAGCTCCTTCAGCAGGCCGAGGCCGCCCCGATCGTCGCTTCCGAGGACGACGTCGGTCACGACGACGTCCAGGCCGCCAGCGTCGCGCGCGCAGTCGAGCGCGGATGGCCCGTCGTCCGCCACGAGGCAGCGCCAGCCCGCGCGCTCGAGGGCCTTCGCGAGGAGCTCGCGCGTGTCGTGCTCGTCCTCGACGAGGAGCACGGTGCCCTTCACGGCCCCTCGTGCAGCGGAAGCTCGAGCCGGAACGCCTTCGCGCTCGACTGCTCGAACGACAGGTCCCCGCGCATCGCTCGCGCGAGGGCCCGTGCGATGGGCAGGCCCAGGCCGAGGCCCTGGGTCTTGGTGCTGCGGAGCGGCTCGAAGAGCGACGCGCGCGCGGCCTCGTCGAGTGGAGGACCGTCGTCGCAGACGCGCACGACCGCGCGCCCGCCCTCGCTCGCCACGCGGACGGTGACGCACCCGCCGCCGCCGCCGCGGAGCGCGTGCAGGCTGTTGTCGACGAGATTCTCGACGATCGTCCGCACGTAGGCTGGATCGGCGTTGGCGGGGACCGCCTGCGAGCACTCGGTTCGGATCGTGAGCCCGTCCTCCGCCGCGAGCGAGCCGGCGTCGTTCGCGACCGACGCGATCACGCGATCGAGCGCGATCCGCTGGAGCTCGGGCTCGCCCAGCCCGCGCATCGATCGAAGGGCGCGCAGGTGGGCCAGGGCGCGATCGGCCTGCGCGCGCGCCCGCGCGATCAGGTCCTCGCGGCGGGCGTCGTCGCCGTCGGTCGCCGGGAGCTCGTCGAGGAGGAGGCCGAGCGCGTGGAGGGGGTTGTTCAGCCCGTGCAGCACCGCCGCGGCGAGGACCCAGACGGCCTGGTCGCGCTCGACCTTGTGGAGGCGCGTGCGGAGCGCCTCGGATCGCGCGGCGGCCTCCTGCGCGGCCGCGAGCTGCGAGCGGAGCTGGAGGTAGTGCACGCACACGCCGAGGAGCGCGCCGACGAGGATGGGCGAGGTGCGATCGACGACGTCGTGCGCCGCGGCGAGGAACCCGGTCAGCGTGCCGGAGCCGATCTTCGACTCGGAGACGGCGTCGAGCAGCGAGTAGAGGACGCCCGCGGCCATCCCGAGCGCCACGTAGCCGATCAGGCGGGAATCGCGCGGGCGTGCAGCGGCGGTCATCGCGAGGAGTCTACCTCCGGCGCGCGGGCCCGGTGCGCTGTCGCGCGTGTCGCTCACGCGTGAGCGGGGCTCGAGGGGAGAGCATCCGGCAGTTGCCGGATGGCACGTGCCGGACCTCCACCGGTACGCTCCGCCCGAGATGCGCACCTTCCGTCGCTTCGCACCCTGCCTCGCGCTCGCCTGCCTCGGCACCGGGCTGCTCCACTGCAGCTCCTCCGACTCGTCCGGCTCGACCGTGGACTGTTCGAGCGTACCGCCGGACGCCGGGGCGACCGCGAGCGACGACACTTGCTACCCCGACAACGACGGCATCAACGACGACACGTACACGATCGACATCGCCGTCGACGACACGGGCTTCACGTCGACCGGCGGAGACACCGACGACGGAGGAGACGGCGGGGGCACCGCGAAGAACATCATCGCGACGCAGAACCAGTCGCCGGTGACGCTCACGTTGACGAACAACGGCACGCAGCCCCACGGCTTCCAGGTCGGTTGCGTGAGCGTGTGCAGCTCGTACCCCACGCTGCCCGCGGGGTGCTCCTCGACCTCGTGCTTCCCGTCCGGGGCCACCATCGCCCCCATCGCGCCGGGAGCGTCGGCCACGGTGACCTTCGTCACCCCCGTCGCCGATGGCCTCATCTATCCCTTCTCGTCGAGCGCGCCCGCAGACAGCACCGTGCCCGGTCTCAACCAGGGGCAGTGGAGCCTGATGTGACCTCGTGATACGCGTCGGCGCCGTGGGAACGGCGTCACGGCCTGGCAGGCGCGCGGTCCCGGGCATCGCGGCCCTCGCGCTCCTCGCGCTCCTCGCGACCGTTGCGTCGTCGCGGATCGCCCTCGCGCAGGTCGTCGAGGCGGAGCCGGCGGCGCCGATCGTGGCGCCGTACCCGGCCGGCGAGGCTCCGCGCGAGACGCAGGTCACGCTGCAGGTGGTCGTCGACACGGGCGGCGCCGTCGAATCGGCCGTCGAGGTCTCGCGCCTCCCGCGAGACGCCCCCGACGCCTTCGTGATGGCCGCCATCGACACGGTGAAGGCCGCCCACTTCATCCCCTCGTCGCGCGACGGCCATCCCATCCGCTCCCGCATCGAGTACGTCGTCGTCTTCCACGCGCCGCCCACGCCCACGCCCACGCCCACGCCCACGCCCACGCCCACGCCCACGCCCACGCCCACGCCCACGCCCACGCCCGCGCCCGCGCCCGCGCCCACGCCCACGCCCACGCCCGCGCTCCCGCCCACGCCCGCGCTCCCGCCTCCTCCTCCCACCATCCAGGTTCACGGCCTCACCTGGTCCTCGCCCCGCGGCCTCGGCGACGTCCGGATCGACCGCGAGACGCTCACCGCTTCCCCCCGGCAGCAGACGAGCGAGATGCTCTCCGCCGCGCCGGGCTTCTTCGTCGATCACGAGGACGGCGAGGGCCTCGGCAACGACGTGTACCTGCGCGGCTTCGACCTCGACAACGGTTCGGGCATCGAGATGAAAGTCGGCGAGGTCCCGATCAACATCCCCATGCACGTCCACGGGCAGGGGTACGCCGACGCCAACTTCATCATCCCCGAGGTCGTCCGCAGCATCCGCGTCCTCGAGGGTCCGTACGATCCGCGGCAGGGCGATTCCGCCATCGTGGGCAGCGCCCTCTTCGATCTCGGCGTGCCCGAGCGGGGCTACCAGCTCCGGACGACGTACGGCTCGTTCGACCAGGCGCGCCTGGTCGGCATCGTCGCCCCTCCGGGCATGAGCGAGGAGACCTTCGCCGCGTTCTCGCTGCGCGAGACCCACGGTTTCGGGCAGGATCGCGCCTCGAAGTCCGCGTCGGTCAACGGCCAGTACGGCGTCGACCTCACCGACAGCGATCACGTCCGCGTCCTCGCGACCGCGTACGCGTCGAGCGCCTCGCTCCCCGGCGTCGTACGCCAGGACGACGTCGACGCAGGCCGCATCGGCTATTACGGCGCGTACCCGTACTTCAACTCGTACTTCCCGCTGAACTGCACGTCGTCGTCGTGCGCGCAGGCCGCGCAGGGCGTGGACTCGGCGCGTGTCGTCGTGAGCGCCGAGCTCGATCACTCGACGAGCGGCGGTTCGCGTTTCGTCGTCGCCCCGTGGGTCATGTGGACGAACTTCCTCTCGCGGCAGAACTACACGGGGGACCTCAGCAGCTCGAACCTCCAGCCGCAGCTCGCGAGCCTGGGCGACCTCTGGCAGCTCACGAACCGCGAGACGGCATGGGGCGCGACGGCGAGCTTCCACGCGGCGCCCCTCCAGTTCGGCCCCGTCGAGATCGTGGTGGAGCCCGGCGTCTCCGTCCGCGCCGGGCACACGAGCCAGAGCAAGGACCTCGTCGACCCCGCGGACCTCGATCCCTGGGACTACCGCGAGAACTTCCTCCTCGACACGCTCGATCTCGCTGGCTACGTCGACCTCGACGTCCGCCTCTGGAAGCGCCTCCGCATCTCGGGCGGCGCGCGCGCCGACCTCCTCGACGTCGGCATCACCAACCAGCTCGAAGGCGTCGCGCCGCCCATCCCGGCCGGCGCGCTCCCGGGGTCCCAGGTGCACGTCGCCGGTGTCGCCCCCGGCCCGCGGGTGACCGTGGCCTACGAGATCGTCCCCGAGCTCACGCCCGTCGTCTCCGCCGGGGAGGGGTTCCGCTCGCTCGACGCGGGCAGCCTGACGCGCTGCAACGCCCCCACACTCCAGCTCACCGGCGTCGCGGCGTCGGCGGTGCCGCCGTGCGCGCCGGGCTCGCCGTTCTCGCAGGTCACGAGCGTCGAGGCCGGGCTCCGGTCCGAGGTCGACAAGGGCCGCTACGTCACGACGCTCACGGCCTTCCAGACGGACGTCGCGAACGAGCTCGTCTTCGAGGTCGACTCGGGTGGCCTCGAGACGGAGAACGCGAGCACGCGGCGGGGGCTCGTGGGCTCGTTCCTCGCGCGGCCGACGCCCTGGCTCCTCGCCTCGACGGCGCTGTCCTTCCAGACCGCGACCTTCAACACCCTCGTCGTCGGCAGCTCCCACTACGTCCCCAACGTCCCCGCCTACCTCTGGCGCGTGGACGTCAACGTGCACGGCGAGCTTCTCCGCGTGCGCGAGGCGCCGCTCACGGGCCGCGCGGGCGTCGGTTACACGCTCATCGGCGGCCGCCACGTGAACGACGTCATCCTCGCCCCGACGAACAACGTCCTCAACGCTCTCGCGTCGCTCCGGTACCGGTTCGTCGAGGTGGGCCTCGACGTCTACAACGTGCTCGGGCTGAAGTACGCCGACGACGAGGCGTACTTCGTGTCCAACTGGGGCTTCAAGCCGGGGCAGGGGCCCGCGTCGCCGGCGGTGCACATCATCCCGGCGCCGCCGCGCACGGTGCTGGGGACCGTGGCGCTGTACTTCTGAGCGGCGCTCGCGGAGCAGGTGCACTTCCCCGGCCTTCCTGCTCCGCTTGCGCCTCCGGGAACCGCGATGGTAGGTGCGAACCTTGCTGAGAAATCTCGTCATGCGAACTTCGCTCGGGCGTTCCGCCACCTTGGTTGCCTTCCTCGCGTCGCTCGCAGCGCTCCCCGCGCTTGCCAGCCTCGCGGCCTGCAAGACCAGCAGCACCGGCGAGGCCGCGCCCGGCGCGAGCGGGTCCGCCTCTCCCTCCGCGAGCGTCGCCGAGGGGGCGCCCGAGGCCGGGCCGTTCCCCATCCCGCGGGCCAGCGTCGAGGCCGTGCTCAACCCCGGTGACCTTCCCCCGTACACGGGTCCCACCGGCAGCGTCGAGGGCACGATCACCGTCGAGGGCCCGGAGGCTCCCGCCGTGCAGCTCGACGCCGCGAAGTGCCCGGCCGCCCTCGATACCTTCGGAAAGCTCTTTCGCGAGGGCAAGCCCGACAAGGCGGACAAGCCGACCGGCCCGCGCCCGCTGGGCGACGCCGTCGTCGTCGCCGTCGGCTACAAGGGCTTCCTCCCCGACAAGACCGACGTCGTCCCCCTCACCATCCAGCCCAACTGCTCGTACGGCCCGCGCACGATCGCGATCACCTACGGCCAGCGCCTCGAGGTCTCGAACGACTCCGGCCTCCTCTTCGGCCCGTACGTGGACCAGGTCTTCGCGCTCGCCGTGATGGTCGCCCCGCCGCACGAGAAGGGCTCTCCCGTGAAGATCTACCCGACCAAGGCCGGCCACTTCGTCCTCAAGGACCAGATCGAGCCCTTCATGCAGGAGGACCTCTACGTCTTCCGCCACCCGCTCCACGCGGTGAGCGATCTCGCGGGCCACTACCGCATCGACGGGGTCCCGGTCGGTCACCTCGAGATCGGCGCGTCCCACCCCGCGTTCGCCGGCGGCGCGACCGCTCCCGTCGACGTCGTGGAGGGCGCCGTGCAGAGGGTCGACCTCACGCTCACGTACAAGCCGGCCCCCAAGGTCACGGCCGACGCCGGGGCGCTCTTCACGACCCGGTGCCTCAAGTGGCTCGACCCGGCGACCAAGAAGAAGTGCGCCCAGTACGACCGGCCGAACGACTAGAAACGCGGCGCGGCGCGCCCGCGCCGAAAGAGTATCTTCCCGTCTCGCGCCCATGCTGCCGGACGCGGTCCTCCAGAAGCTCGAGGGGCTGCCGCCTCAGCCGGGCGTGTACCTCTTCAAGGACAAGAAGGGGGCGGTCGTCTACGTCGGCAAGGCGAAGAGCCTCCGCGCGCGCGTGCGGAGCTACTTCCAGGACGCGCACGGCGACGCGCGGGCCTTCATCCCCGTCCTTCAGCGGACCATCGGGGACCTCGACACGATCGTCACCGCCAACGAGAAGGAGGCGACGATCCTCGAGAACAACCTGATCAAGGAGTACCGGCCGCGGTACAACGTCAAGCTCCGCGACGACAAGGATTTCATCACGCTTCGCCTGGGGCGTCCGCCGGAGACGAAGCCGGCGTCCCAGGTCGACGCTTCGGGGGCCCCCCCTCGAACCTCCGCCAGCAGGGAATGGCCGCGGCTCGAGGTCGTTCGCAGGCCGCGCGCCGACGACGCGGAGAGGCCGCGGTACTTCGGGCCGTACCACTCGGCGACGGCGGCGCGGCGCACGCTCCACCTCGTCAACAAGCACTTCCAGCTCCGGACGTGCAGCGACACCGAGTTCGCGAGCCGCAGGCGCCCGTGCCTCCAGCACCAGATCAAGCGCTGCCCCGCGCCCTGCGTCCTGCCCGTCGACCGCGGGTGGTACGGCGAGCAGGTCGACGCGGTCGCGAAGTTCCTCGAGGGGCGCCATGACGAGCTGTCGCGCGAGCTCGACGGGAGGATGAAGCACGCAGCGCGCGCGATGCGCTTCGAGCTCGCCGCCGTCTATCGCGACCAGCTGCGCGCCATCGAGAAGGTGCGCGAGGAGCAGCGCGTCGTCACGATCGACACGATCGACCGCGACGTCCTCGGCCTCTATCGCGAGGGGGAGCTCGTCGAGATAGCGCTCCTCCACGTGCGCGCCGGCAAGCTCCAGGACGTGGGGACTTACTCGATCAAGCAGGCCGAGATCCCCGACGAGGAGATCGTCGCGGCGTTCCTCGCGCAGCACTACGGCGGCTCGCTCGCGCGCGGCCGCGACGCGGGCGAGGCCGGCGACTCCGGCGAGCCCGGCGAGAAGGACGCCGACGAGGACGCCGGGTCGGCCGTGCTCGTGCCCGACGAGATCGTCTTGCCGCGCGAGCCCGAGGGGATCGCGGGCATCGCCGAGTGGCTGGCCGAGCGCGCGCGCCACAAGGTCGCCCTCCTGCTGCCGCGGCGCGGGCACCGCGTGGACCTCCTCGCGATGGCGAACGACAACGCCCGCCACTCGTTCGAGGAGAAGAAGCGCCAGAGCGACGACGTCGAGGAGCGCCTGCGCGATCTGCAGGAACGGCTGCGTCTCGCCGCGCTCCCGCGGCGCATCGAGTGCTGCGACATCTCGCACCTCGGCGGCGGCGACACCGTCGGCGCCATCGTCGCGATGAAGGACGGCGCGCTCGACAAGAAGCGCTACCGCACGTTCAACGTGCGCGGGCTGAACGGGGCCGGACGCGAGCCGGGCGATCGTGCGAGCGCCGCGTTCGGCGACGTGAACGACGACTACGGCTCGATGTACGAGGTGCTCGCGCGCCGCTTCCGCCGGGCCATCAAGGCCGAGGAGCTCCCGGGGACGCTCGCCGAGGGCACCTCGACCGAGCACGACGCCCCCGCGGAGGCCGACGCATCCTGGGACGCCCCCGATCTCTTCGTCGTCGACGGCGGGCGCGGCCAGCTCGCCGTGGCCCTCGCCGCGGCGCACGACCTCGGGCTCCACGATCTGCCCGTCGTCGCTCTCGCCAAGGAGAAGGAAAACGTCGCCGGCGAGACGCTCGTCGACCGCGTGTACCTGCCCGGCCAGAAGAACCCCATCCCGCTCAAGAGCAGCACGACGTCGCTCTTCCTCCTCGCGCGGCTGCGCGACGAGGCCCACCGCTTCTCGAACCGCGCGCGCATGCGCCTCGGCAAGAAGCGCCGGTTCCACTCGCCGCTCGACGACGTGAAGGGCCTCGGCGACCGGGCGAAGAAGGCGCTCCTCCAGCACGTGGGCAACCTCGCCGCGATCCGCGCGGCGGACGACGCCACGCTCCTCGCGGTGCCTGGTGTCACGGCGCGTCACGTGAAGGCCGTGCGCGCCGCGTTCCCGCTCGAGGCAGCGGTCCTGGAGCCGGAGCAGCCAACGGAGGGGACCGACCGCCAACCCGGTTGACCGCGCGCGAGGCCGCCAACTGCGTTTTCTCCGGCAAATGCCGGAGGCACGGCGCCTGCTTCTGGGGCCGTTGGGCGGGGACCGCCCGGTGCACCCTCCGGCATTTGCCGGAGACTTCGCTGGGCTTTCCTGCTAAGAATCGGCTGCGATTTTCGACGGATAGTCGAAGCCGTTCGTGAGTTCCCCAAGGAGAGGGCGATCCATGACTCGCATGTTGAAGCACGGTGCCGCCGTAGCCACGGTCTTCGGCGTTCTCGGCATTCTCGGGGCGGGCTGCCTCTCGCGCCCGGTCACGAACGCAAGCCCGGTGACCAACACGAACTTCACGGCGGTCGTGCACAACCAGAGCGTCGACAAGGTCGACCTCTTGTTCATGATCGACAACTCCGCGTCGATGGGCGACAAGCAGGCCCTCCTCGCGCAGGCCGTGCCGAACATGATCAACCGGCTGGTCGCGCCGAACTGCCTCGACATCACGAGCGGCCAGCCCGACGGCACGCAGGCCGCCGCCGACGGCACGTGCTCGAAGGCGACGAGCAAGGCCGAGTTCCCGCCCGTGCACGACATGCACATCGGCGTCGTGACGTCGTCGCTCGGCGGCCGCGGCGGCGACCAGTGCGGCCCCACGGTCACGAACCCCGCGAACGCCGCCCTCAACGCCCACAACGACGACAAGGGTGAGCTCATCAACCGCGGCGGCGTCGCCAACGACCCGACCGTCGAGAACACGGCGACGGACCTCAACGCGAGCAACTTCCTCTCCTGGTTCCCGGCCGTCTCGTCCAACAGCAGCCACCCGCAGCCGCTCCCGCCGGCGGTCACCGTCGCCGCCACGCTCGTCACCGACTTCACGACCCTCGTCGAGGGCGTTCACGAGCACGGCTGCGGCTTCGAGGCGCAGAACGAGGCCTGGTACCGCTTCCTCGTCCAGCCCGATCCGTTCGACACAATCACGAAGAACGGCACGCAGGCATCTCTCAGCGGCATCGACAACAACATCCTCCAGCAGCGCTCCGACTTCCTCCGGCCCGACTCGCTCGTCGCAATCATCGTCGTGACCGACGAAAACGAGGAGGCGGCCGACCCGCTGTCGATCGGCGGGCAGGGCTGGGCGTTCGACAACGGCTCGTTCCCGGGCTCGAGCAACGGCTCCGCGCCGCAGGGCACCATCGAGTGCACCAACTTCGACCCGACGAACCCGACGACGACGGGCCCGAACGACAAGAACTGCACGTCGTGCGCGTTCATCCAGGGCACGTCGAACTTCGCGACGGAGTGCCCGAAGGACGGCGCCAACGGCTCGAACGGGTACCTCGACCCGAGCGACGACACGCTCAACACGCGCTTCTACCACCAGAAGATGCGCTTCGGCCTCTTCGCCGGCTACCCGACGAGCCGCTACGTGCGCGGCATGCAGAAGGACAGCGTGCCGGACTCGCAGCACGAGCACGACGGCAACGGCAACTACATCGGCGACCAGGACGCGAACGCCAACTGCGTGAACGCGCTCTACGCCACCGGGCTGCCGACGAGCTCGAACTCCGAGCTCTGCGCCCTGACGAAGGGGACGCGCACGTCGGACCTCATCTACTACGCTGCCATCGCCGGTGTTCCCCACGAGCTCCTCCAGACCTGCGCCCCCAACTGCCCGCCGGGCGACACGACCGATGCGCAGGCGGACACGCTGACCGACGACCAGTGGACCGCGATCATGGGGAAGGACCCCGAGAACTACGACTTCAGCGGGGCCGACTTCCACATGGTGGAGGACTGGAACCCGCGCACCGGCCAGGGACCGCTCACCGAGTCGCCGTGGCAGAAGCAGGGCGTCCTCGCGAACCTCTCGAGCTGCCCCCCCGGCGCCAGCGGCACACCGCAGGGGCTGAGCTGCGACAAGATCAACGGCGGCGAGTGGCAGCCGAAGAAGGGTGACCTCCAGTTCTCGTGCGTGTTCGATCTCCGGCCGCAGTACGGCGGGGTCGGCAAGGACTGCACCGACCCGAAGTACAGCGGCGCGTGCGACTGCGCCGCAAACGCGCTCAACTCCGGCACGCAGCTCTGCGACACGACCACGCCGACCCTTCAGATCTACGGCAAGGCGTACCCGTCGGTCCGCGAGATGATCATCGCGAAGAAGATGAGCGAGTCGACGAGCGGCGACCAGGGCATCGTCTCGAGCCTCTGCCCGATCCACGTGACGGCGACGGGTGGCGATCCGGCGTCCGACCCGCTCTACGGGTACAACCCGGCGGTCAACGCCATCATCAACCGGCTCAAGGCCTCGCTGAGCAACCAGTGCCTGCCGCAGAAGCTCCAGCCGGACTCGAGCCAGAACGTGCCGTGCCTCATCCTCGTGCAGCTCCCCGGCCAGGTGGGCCCCGGCGCGTGCGCGAACCCGGGCAACGCGTGCGACCAGACCAAGGGCCTCCTCGGTCCGGGCGTCGTGCCGGCGGGGGCGAACTCGGCCACACTGACGCAGGACGTCCTGAACAAGTACTGCGCGAGCCTCGAGGCGGCGGGCGGGTTCACGGCCGGTCAGGCGGGCGATCCGGATCTCCAGCCGGTCTGCGCGCTCCAGCAGCTCAACCCCGTGAGCAACGCGGGCGACTTCTCGAACGGCAGCTGCGCCGCGTCCAGCGACAACGGCTGGTGCTACGTCACCGGCTCGGCGGCTGGCGGGTGCCCGCAGGCGATCCTCTTCTCGAACGGCGAGCCGCCCACGGGCGCGACCGTCAGCCTGCAGTGCATCGAGAGCGCGGTGAGCGTCGTCGGTGACGGCGGGTCGAGCGGGACGAGCAGCAGCAGCGGCAGCAGCGGTGGGGGCGGCGCGGGCGGCTGACGCGCGCGACGACCGCAAGGCTGCAACCTCGAAGACGGCGGGGCGATCTCGGTCGCTCCGCCGTTTCTCGTCGAGCCCGTTCTCGGTCCGCGCGGGGGCCGCTATGCTGAGCCCGCGCCATGCCGGGCAAGAAGACCATCCTCGTCATCGACGACGAGCCGGACATCGTGATGGGCCTGCGCGACGCGCTCGAGTTCGAGGGCTTCCGTGTCATCGCGGCGGGGAAGGGGAAGGACGGCGTCGCGCTCGCGCGGAGCGAGGGGCCGGACGCCGTCATCCTCGACCTCATGCTCCCCGACGTGAACGGCTACGCCGTCTGCGAGGAGCTCCGGCGCATCGACGCGCTCGTGCCGATCGTCATGCTGACCGCGCGCTCGCAGGAGACCGACAAGATCCGCGGCCTCGACGCTGGCGCCGACGACTACGTCACGAAGCCCTTCGGCGTGAACGAGCTCATCGCCCGCGTGCGGGCCATCTTCCGCCGCGCGCACGCCACCCGCAGCTCCTCCGTTCCCGAGACCGTCGCCGTCGGCGACGCGACGGTGAACTTCACGACCCACACCGTGAAGGCGCGCGGCCGCGAGCACACGCTCTCCTTCTACGAGGTCGAGCTCCTCCGCATGCTCGCGGAGCGCGCCGGCCAGCCCGTCGGCCGCGACGAGATCCTCGCCAAGATCTGGGGCCTCGAGGGCTCGTCGACGAACCGCACCGTCGACAACTTCATCGTGAAGCTCCGCCGGAAGATCGAGCGGAGCCCCGACAGGCCGCAGCACATCCTCACGGTGTACGGCTTCGGGTACAAGCTCGCGATGGGGTGACGGTCCGTTCGATTGCGCCGTGCGGCGGACCCCGGCCTCATTCGCCCGCGGTGCTGGCGTCGCTGCTCCCGCCGCCGCTGCTGCCGCTGCTGCCGCTGCTGCTCGTGCCGCCCGACCCGCCGTCACCGACGACGCTCACGGCGCTCTCGATGCACTGCAGGCTGACGGTCGCGCCCGTGGGCGGCTGACCGTTCGAGAAGAGGATCGCCTGCGGGCACCCGTTGGCCGCCGTGCCGGTGACGTAGCACCAGCCCGGGTCGGTCGACGCCGCGCAGCTGTTGTTCGCGAAGTCGCCCGCGTTGCTCACGGGGTTGAGCTGCTGGAGCGCGCAGACCGGCTGGAGATCCGGGTCGCCCGGCTGGCCGGCCGTGTACCCGCCCGCCGCCTCGAGGCTCGCGCAGTACTTGTTCAGGACGTCCTGCGTCAGCGTGGGCGAGTTCGCGCCCGCCGGCACGACGCCCGGACCGAGGAGGCCCTTGGTCTGGTCGCACGCGCCGCCCGGGTTCGCGCAGGCTCCGGGGCCCACCTGGCCGGGGAGCTGCACGAGGATGAGGCACGGCACGTTCTGGCTCGAGTCCGGCTGGAGCCTCTGCGGCAGGCACTGGTTGCTCAGCGAGGCCTTGAGGCGGTTGACGATGGCGTTGACCGCCGGGTTGTACCCGTAGAGCGGATCGGTCGCCGCCGTCTGCCCGCTGGCAGGCGAGACGTGAATCGGGCAGAGGCTCGAGACGATGCCCTGGTTTCCAGCCGTCGACTGGCTCATCGCCTTGGCGATGAGCATCTCGTGGATGCACGGGTACGCCTTGCCGTAGATCTGCAGCGTCGGCGTCGTCGTGTCGCAGAGCTGCGCCTTCGAGTCGATCTCGTTCGCGGCGCAGTCGCAGGCGCCGCTGTACTTGGGGTCGGTGCAGTCCTTGCCGACGCCTTGGTACTGGGGGCGAAGATCGAAGATGCACGCGTACTGGAGGTCGTCGAGGCCCGTGTTCCACTCGCCGCCGTTGATCGGATCGCAGCTCGTGCCGGGGCCCGCACCGGTCGGCCCGGGGGGACAGCTCGACAGGTTCGATAGGACGCCCTGCGCCTGCCAGGGGGACTTCGTCGTCTGGGACGGCGTGCTCACGTACTGGCCGGTGCGCGGGTTGAAGTCCTCCACCATGTGGAAGTCCGCGCCGCGGAAGTCGAAGTGCTCCGGGTCCTGGCCGGTGATGAGGGTCCAGTCCGCGTCGGTCAGCGTGTCCTTCTGCGGGCTGTCGGGGTTGGTCGGGTCCTCTTGGAGGAGCTGGTGTGGGACGCCGGAGATGGCGGCGTAGTAGATGAGATCCGCGGTGCGCGTCCCCTTCGTGAGGGCGCAGAGCTCGGCGGTCGGGTCGGTCGGCAGGTTCTGCGCGTAGAGGGGGTTCACGCAGTTGGCGTTCGCGTCCTGGTCGCCGATGTAGTTGCCGTTGCCGTCGTGCTCGTGCTGCGAGTCGGGGACGGTCGCCTTCTGGAGGCCCCGGATGTAGCGCGACGTCGGGTACCCCACGTCCACGCCGAAGCGGAAGTGCTGGTGGTAAAAGCGCGGGTTGAGCTGATCGTCCGTCGCGGACAGGTAGCCGCCGTTGCCGTTCGTTCCGTCGGTCGGGCAGCGCGTGGCGAAGTCCGAATCGGTCGTCTTCTTGAACGCGCACGTCTCGCAGTTCGGGTCGTTCGGGCCCGTGGTCGAGGGGTTGTTCGGGTCGAGGTTCTGGCACTCGATCGTGCCCTCGGGCGCGGAGCCGTTCGTCGAGCCCGGGAACGACCCGTTGTCGAACGCCCACCCCTGCCCGCCGATCGCCAGCGGGTCGGCCACCGAGTCGTTCTCGTCGGTGACGACGATGACCGCGACGAGCGAGTCGGGCCGGAGAAAGTCGGAGCGCTCCTGGAGAATGATCTTGTCCACCCCCTGGAACGACGCCGTGTTGCCGCTGCGGACGATCTGGTCGTAGGGGTCGGGCTGGACGAGGAAGCGATACCAGGCCTCGTCCTGCGCCTCGAAGCCGCAGCCGTGCTCGTGGACGCCCTCGATGAGCGTCGAGAAGTCGGAGATCAGCGTGGTCGGGTTGCTGATGGGCGGGCTCGGCGGCGTCTTTCCCGTGTTTGCCGAGACGCTCGGGAACCAGGCGAGGAAGTTGTCGGAGGTGAGGTCGGGCGCCGGCACGTTCTCGATCGTCGGGTCGCCGGCCACGCCTCCGCGGTCGAGGAGCTCCCCCCGGTCGTCGTTGTGGGCGTTCAGCGCCGCGTTGGCCGGGTTGGTCGCAGTGGGGCTGCACTGGTCGCCGCCGCGCCCGCCGAGGGACGACGACACGATGCCGATGTGCATGTCGTGGACGGGCGGGAACTCGGCCTTGCTCGTCGCGTTGCTGCAGGTGCCGTCCGGGCTCGCCTGTGTGCCGTCGGGGTTGCCGTTCGCGTCGAGGCAGTTCGGCGACACCAGGCGCGTGATCATGATGGGCACGGCTTGCGCGAGCAGGTTCTGCTTGTCCCCCATGGACGCGGAGTTGTCGATCATGAACAGGAGATCGACCTTGTCGACGCTCTCGTTGTGCACGACCGCGGTGAAGTTCGTGTTCGTCACCGGGCTCGCGTTCGTGACCGGCCGCGACAGGCAGCCGGCCCCGAGGAGACCGGTCGTCGTCAGGGCGCCCGCGATCACGGCGAGTGGCTTCCAGGGAGACATGGCGTGGGCCTAGGCAGCCGCCATGCCGTCCGGCATTCCTCGGGAAATCCGCCCCGGAGGCGCCGCGCCGCGGGCCAAGGGCGTTGGCCACTCGCCTACCGGCGTTGTCAGGCTTCTGCCGGATGAGCGGAGCGCCCACTCCGACCGTGAGCACTCACTGCGAGCACGACAGCGGCGCAAGGCTCTGCTTGCAGCTCGCCAGGACCGCCGGGTCGACCGGCGTCGTCGCCGTGATGTTCGGCGGCGTCAGGAAGGGCGGGTTCTGGAAGTCGAACATCTCGAGGGGCGGCAGCGCGTTGGCGTCGCGGCCGGTCATCGCGGGGAGACCGAAGCGCGTCTCGATGAAGCGCGTGATCGACGAGTGGTCGTGCACGAGGTGCGAGACGAAGTGCGCCTTCGCGAACGGCGATACCACGATGAACGGGACGCGGAAGCCCGTCTGGTCGAAGGTACCCGGCGTGAGCGGGTTGCCGTTCGTGTCGTGGGGCTGGAGGCCGTCCGGGAGGCACGCCGGCGCCGGCTCGACGTGATCCGCGATTCCGCCGTTCTCGTCGTACGTGATGAAGACCGCGGTCGTCTTCCACGCCGGCGAGGCAAAGAGCGTACGGATGATGGTCTCGACGACCTGCCCGCCGATGCCCGGGAGGTCCGACGGCCCCTCGTCGGAGTCCTCGTCCACCTCGTCCCCCATGACGAACGAGACGTCGGGCAGCGTGTCGTTCTGGATGTCGCCGAGGAGATCGCATTTCACGTCGCCGTAGTGCGGCGCGACGGACTTCGAGAGCCCGAAGTACGGGAAGAACTCCACCATGTGCGGGCCGTCCGTGTAGTCCTTCCACGAGTGGCCCCCGGCCTCGAGCTGGGAGAAGATCTGCGTCACCGGGTGCTCGGCGGTGTCGAGCGTGCAGAACGAGTTGTCGCCGATGCCGAACGACGTGGCGGCCATGAGGTAGTAGCGGTTCGGCCAGGTGGAGCTCAGCACCGAGCAGAAATAGCGGTCCCCGATGCCGAAGGTGCTCGCGAGGGCGTAGTAGAACGGGATGACGGTGTCGTCCTCGTAGAAGAAGGTGCGCTGCCCGTCCGGGTCGTTCTGCGTGACGAAGTGGTCGTTCTTGCCGTCGTCGTAGTCGTCGTGCATCGCCCCCCAGCTGTGGTTCACGCCGAAGCAGTGCTCGTCGTCGGGGTGCGGCGTGACGACGGTGCCGTCGGAGTCGGTGTTGGACCAGCCCGCGGGCGGCACGTCCACCTGGTCGGAGTGCGAGAAGCCGTCCGCCCCGGGCGAGGAGAAGTCGCCCGCGTCGTAGTACCCCTGCGCGACGAGTCGGCCGAGGTAGTGATCGAAGGAGCGGTTCTCCTGCACGATGACGATGACGTGGTCGATCGGGATGTCCGACCCGACCGGGTAGTCCGTGCCTACGGTCTCCGCCGGCCACGCGCCGGCGTCGAAGGCGCAGGCCGCCCGCTGGGGCGCGAGCTGCGCCTCGGTCTGCGTGCGCGTGATGGGCGGGGGCTCGAGCAGCTCGTCGGCGGCGTCGAGGCCCGCGTCGTCGCCGCCGTCCGGGGCGGTCGCGTCGGAGGTGTCTGCGACCGTGCCGGAGCCGGAGCAGGCGGTGGTGAACGCCGCCAGGGCGGCGAGGGAGAAGAGCCAGGCGAGCCGGGATGCGGCAGGCGAGAACATGTTTCGCGTTCCTACCACGCGCGACGCGTCTCGCTTCCGTCACGTGCAGGGCTAAGGTGAGCGGCGATGGTGCGACGGGAGCTCGTGCGGCTCCGCCGGGTCTTCGAGCGGGCGCTGCTGCTCTCCGCGGGCGCGGGCGCGGGAGCGGTCACGGTCTATGCGTGTTCGTCCGGCGACCATGTGGGAGAGGCTGCCGACGCGTCGGCGTCCGACGGGCGCGCCGGCGCGGACGGCGTGGTGCCGCAGGACGGGGCGTCCCCCGTCGACGCCGGAGACGAGGAGGACGCATCGCCCTTTCCACCGGGCTGCGCGCCGGCGCCGCCCGTCGTCTACGACGCGGCGGCGGACGCACCGAACTGCGCGTTCCGGGTCGCGCTCCCCTGCGGGCTGCCGTCCTTCGTGACGAGCATCAGCCCCGTCAACTGCGTCATGCCTCTCGCCGCGTGCATCGAGATCTGCACCGGCATCGCCAGGCCGTTCCTCTCGTGCGAGGTCGCCAACGGCTTCGGCTGCGACGACGACGCGCAAGCGTTCGTCGCCGCCGACGGGCAAGCGATCGTCGTCGAGTGCGACAAGTGCACCATCGCGGGTCGCCGTCCGCGGGGGTTGCGCAGGGCACGCGGTGGGCGACGGGCGGGCTCCCTCGGCGCGTTCTTCTCGACTGCGGCGCACCTCGAAGCGGCGAGCATCGTGGCGTTCAGGCAGCTCGCCTCCGATCTGGACACTCTCGGGGCCCCGCGCGCTCTCTCGCGCGCGGCGCTTCGTGCCTCCGAGGACGAGCGACGCCATGCGCGCGCCATGGCTCGCCTCGCGCGTCGCCACGGGGACGCTCCATCGCCCGTGCGTGCCGCGCCGCATGCGTCTCCGTCCCTCGTCGCGCTTGCCCGCGATAACGCCGCCGAGGGGTGCGTTCGCGAGACGCTCGGCGCCGTGCTGGCCGCGCACCAGGCCCGCCACGCGAGCGACCCCACGGTCGCCCGCGCGATGCGAGCCATCGCCCGGGACGAGGCCAGGCACGCGGCGCTCGCGTGGGCCGTCGCACGATGGGCGGAGCCGCAGCTCGACGCGCGGGAACGACGTTCGGTCATCGCTGCCCGCCGTCGGGCGATCCGTCATCTGCGTCGCGCGCTCCGCGTGTCCCCGTCGCCGGAGCTGAGGCGGGAGGTGGGTTTGCCCTCCGCCGAGACGGCACGGCGGCTCTTCGCGCACGTGGGAGCGGAGCTTTGGAACGCACCAACGCCCTCGGACGGCGGCTGAAGGCCGCCCCCTAACACGGCGAACGGCTCGTCCGGCGACGTGTCGTTCGTCAACCCCGCCACCGGCAACGTCGACAAGCGCGTGCACGTCGGCGGATTGCCCTGGGGGGTCATCGCGGCGCGCTGAAGCGAAGGATGGATGGAGCGACACTCCGGAGACCACCCGGGGTGCGAAGTTGGAAGAGAAGGGTGGTGCGCTCTCCCCTCGGTGTCGTTGCAATCGCTGCTCGCGGCGTGGGCGCATGGTTGCCCCGGCCATGGTGGTCGACGTCCTCCTCCGTCCGGGAAGACCGACCGGGCCGTCGCCCGATCCGCTCCTCCAGGGGGAGCAGGATTCGTTCGTCGTCCGCGCAAATTCGATCGGGGAGGGCGGCTCGACGGACCGCGCCGGGGCCGAAATCCTGCTCTTCGGCCCGTCAAATCGATCGCGTGGCGCGTAGAATCTACATGGCCGGCCCGATGAATTGATCGCGCCGGCACGGTCAATCGATCGCGGGGCTCGATCAACGTCATCGCGGTGGCGCGATCAGGTCACATGGGCGACGATCCCAACTTGGATCGTCCCGGCGCACACTTCATCGCGGTGCTCCGATGAAGTTACATCGACGGCGCGACCGAGTTGACGCGCCCGCGCGATGAAGTTGATGGACCGGCGACCTAACTTCATCGCGCGCGCGATGCAACTTTGGATCGTCGGCCCACCAAAGTCAGTCGACCCTCGCGATAGATGTACTCGACCGGCGCGATGAAGTTGACGCGACGACGCGATCGATCTGCAAGAGCGGCGATCCAACTTCATCGCGGCGCTCCGCACGATTGATCGTGCTGTCGCGATGACTTCAGCGGACGGGCGCGATGAAGTGACCGCGACCGCGCGATGCCTTCATCGCTCGCGTGATGCAACTTTGGATCGGCGGCCGACCAACTTCATCGCGCCGGCGCGATCGATTCTCCGACGCGCGCGATGAAGTTGGATCGAGCGCGCGATCGATTTGGAAGGCCGCCGTGATCGAAGACCTCCCCGGGGCGGCCGGGATTTCCTCCCCGGAGCAGCGGGATTTGTTCCCGATCGACGTGGCTTGAACCCTCGAACCCGGACGAATCATGCGCTTGGCGCTCGTGGCACGTCCCGTGCTCGACGTGGCGAAACGCCCATGAACTTCGTCGTTCGCCGCTTTCCTGTCCGCGTCCGTGGTGCTCGTCGACGGCACGTCCTCTGCGGCGCCTTCGCGCTCGCCGTCGTGCTGCTCTCCGGCGCGGGCTGCGGCGACCTGGCCAGCCGAGGTAGCCCTGCGTGGCAGCGCGCCTGTACGGCGCACGCCGACAAGGGTTGCCCTTGCCACAAGGACTCGCAGTGCGACACGCTCTGGTGCGTGAACGGCGAGTGCGCGTACCGGGAGAGCCTCTAGGTCGGGTCGCGACGACGGACCGACGGCGGCGGCTCGGTTCGCCCTGGTTCGCCGAGCAGGCGCGCCAGCGTCTTGCGGTCGATCTCCAGCTTCTCGGCCGTCGCCATCTTTCGGCCTCCGAGCTGGCCGAGCGCCCAGCGCGCGTAGCGCCGCTCCATGTCCTGGAGCGGCAACACGCCGCCCGAGAAGCCGGGCGACGCGGACCCGCCCGTCCCGAAGCCCTCCGGCAGGTCCTCCGCCGACGCCGCCTCGGCGGCGCCGAGGACGACCAGTCGCTCCACGACGTTCGCGAGCTCCCGGACGTTGCCGGGCCAGTCGTGGCGCATCAACCGGTCGAAGACCGGCGGCGGTATGCGGCGGACGGGCGACTGGTCGTGCTTTCGTCTCGCCAGGCCCAGGAAGTGCGCGACGAGCTCGGGCAGGTCGTCGCGTCGGTCGCGCAGCGGCGGGATCGTGATGGTCACGACGTCGAGCCGGAAGAGCAGGTCCTCGCGGAACTCGCCGGCGGCGGCCTGGCGGCGCACGTCGCGATGCGTCGCGGCGACGATGCGTACGTCGAGGGTCTTCTCCTTGTTCGAGCCGATCGCGCGAACGACCCCTCGCTCCAGCACGTCGAGGAGCTTGGCCTGAAGCGGCATCGGCATCTCGCCGATCTCGTCGAGGAAGAGCGTCCCGCCGTCCGCCTCCTCGAGGAGCCCCACGCGGTGGGCCGTGGCCCCCGTGAAGGCGCCCCGGACGTGGCCGAAGAGCTCCGTCTCGAGGAGCTGATCCGGGACGGCGGCGCAGTTGATCGTGACGAAGGGGCGCGCCGCTCGCCGGCTCTGCGCGTGGAGCGAGTGCGCGATGAGTCCCTTGCCCGTGCCGGTCTCTCCCAGAAGGAGGACGGGGGTGGATGCATCGGCGACGCGGGCGGCGAGGCTGCATGCCGCGCGCATGGCGTCGCTTTGACCTACCACGCTGGTGAAAGACGTCCCCTCGCGAAGGGCGCGACGAAGCGCGGCGGCCTCGCGGCGGAGGTTCGCCTCGGCGAGCGCACGGCCGAGGAAGAGCGTGAGCTCGTCGACGCCGAAGGGCTTGGTCAGGTAGTGGTATGCGCCCTGGCGGATCGACTCGATCGCCGTGTCCACGGCGCTGAAGGCGGTCATCACGATGACCGGCCGGTCTGGCGCGACGTTGCGTGAGAGCGCGAGCAGCTCTAACCCGTCGACGGCAGGCATTCGGAGATCGGTGACGACCGCGTCGAAGTCCTGCTCGAGCCGGCGGGCGGCCTCCCGGCTCTCGGCGACCGCGACGGCCTCGAAGCCGTCGTTCGACAGTTCCTCGGCGAGCGTGTCGCCCAGCGCGCGATCGTCGTCGACGATGAGAACGCGGCCTCGTGTGGCTTGCTCGGGCCGCGGCGAGGTCACGACGGCTCACCGAGGGCGGGGACCGCGACGCGTGCGCGCGTGCCCTTCCCAGGAAGCGGCTGGACGGTGAGCGTCCCGCGGTGGTGCTGGACGATCTCCTTCGCGATGGCGAGGCCCAGTCCTGTCCCCTCGCCGGGGGGCTTGGTCGTGAAGAACGGCTCGGCGGCGCGCGTGGCTGCCTCCGCCGTGATGCCGGCGCCGTCGTCGTCCACGACGAAGAGGACGCTCCCTTCCGCCGCGCGCACGCGGAGGCTCACGTGGCCCCGCCGCTTGCACGCGTCGCAGCCATTGAGGAGGAGATTGACGATGGCCTGTTCCAGAAGCCGAGGATCGCATGCGATGCGCGGCAATCCTTCCTCCACGTCGCAACGAACGTCGACACCCGCCTTCTGGAAGCGGTGCTCCACGAGGTCCACCGCGCCGCGCGCGATCCGAGCGGCGTCTGCGTGCTCGAGGGCAGGGGTGCCTCCGCGCGCGAGCGCGAGGAAACCGTGGACGATTTCGTTGATTCGCTGCGCTTGCTCCTCGATGACGAGGGCGGCCTTGCCGGCCTTCTCGTCTTCCGCGGTGCGCCCGCGGAGGCGCTGCGCGCGCGCGACGATCACTCCGAGGGGAGTCGCCACCTGATGCGCGATGCCCATGGCCATCGCCCCCAGCGTAGCGAGTTTGTCCGCGCGAACGAGGCGCTCGTCGCGTGCGAGCTCCGCCTCCGCCAGTGCGAGCCTCCGCTCGAGCTCGAGCTCCTTGCGCTGCTTGCGCAGCGCGAGCGACCCGAAAGTGACGACGATCCCGGACGCGAGCACGAAGCCCAGCGCGACCCGCCACATGCCTCGTTCCTCGCGGTCGCGCTCCCTGCGCGCGGTCGAGACCACCGCGACTCCCCAGCGGCCCTGCGAGCCCTCGTCGGCCTCGGCGAGGCCCGCGATGGCCGTGCGCGGCGGAAGCCCGAGGGCGACGGCTTCCGGATGCGTGAGCCGCACCCACGCCGCGTCGGCGTTGCCCGCTGCAAAGCGAGCGGCGAGCGGGGGTGAGGACACCTGCGTCCCGTCCATCGACAGGAAGCGATCGGTCCCCGGTCGCCGCACGAGCACGAGGACGTTGCCGGGCTGCTCGAGGGCGCGTAAGCGCGTGCGGATCGCGCGAGAGAGCGCTTCGTCGCCGGAATCGGCGCTCGTCTCGAAGCTCGCCCGGAGCGCTCCTGCCGCCGCGCGCGCGACCATCGACTGCTCCATGCCATAGTCGGCGAGCGCCGCCTGCGCGGCGTGGACCTCGTCGAGGTACGTGACGACCCCCAGAAGAGCGACGGCGATCACCATCGACGCGACGATCCGTGCGGCCGTCACGCGCTGCTTCGCGGAGAGTTTGGCCGGCGACATCGTGTCGGCGGCGACCGTGCAATCCACGTTCCGGCGGGGGGGCCCTTTCCGTCGGTCCACCAGCGAGCTTCATAGCTCGTACCGGGAAATCCTCCCCGTCGCACCGGGAGCTTCTCCCCACGCCCCCCGGCATCGGCCCGGAATGTTCGGCCGAGGGACGGGCATGTTTCCTGCCATTGCGCCCCAACCGATGATGACGCGGGAGCGAAGCCTTCGTCTCGCCGCGCCGACGCTGCTCGCCGCCATCGCGGTCGCGACGCCGGCACGTGCAGCGGAAGAGCCGGCGCAGGCAATGACCTTGAACCAGGCGCTCGACTACGCGCGCGCCCACCAGCCGTCGCTTCGCGCTGCGATGGCACGCGTCGCCGCGCTCCGAGCCGATGCCGACGTGGCGCGCTCCCAGTGGTACCCGGCGGTGACCGGCACGGCCCAGCTCTTCGCCACCACGACCAACAACACCACGGGCTCCTACGTGTCGGTGCCCGGTTTCGACAACCCACGCGTGAGCGCGACCAAAGCCGAGGCGACGACGACGGCTACGCTCGTCCCCGAGCCGTCGACCCTCGTCGGGGCAGGGATACGCCAGACGGTCTTCGACTTCGGGCGCATCGGCGCGCTGGCAGCGGCCGCGGACCTTCGTGCCGACGTGGAGCGTGCGGCGCTGGCGGCGGTCTCCCTGAGGGTCGACTACGCCGTCGAGGAAGCGTACTTCGCGGTCTCCGCAGCGCACGCCGTGCAGACGGCGTCCGATCAGGCATACGCGCGCAGCGTAGTGCACCGGGATCTGGCGCGTGCGGGGGTCGAGTCGGGGATGCGCCGCCCCATCGAGCTGACGCGCGCCGAGGCTACGCTCGACCGGTACGACCTCGGACGCATCCATGCCCGGAGAGGCGTGGCGCTCGCAGAGAGTCTCCTCGCCGCCGTCGTCGGCATTCCCGAGGCACGCCTGGACGTCAGCGGGCCGCCGCCGTCCCCTCCGGGTCTGCCGCCGCTGGCGGACGTCCTTGGAGCCGCCGCCGACCACTCGCCGGACCTGCTCGTGGCGCGCGCACGCGTCCGGGCCCAGGAGGGCGCGACGCGCGCGGTCGAACGGGAGGCGCGTCCCACGCTCTTCGTGTCGGGCGCGCTCTCGGGCAATGCGGGCGGCGCCGCTCCTTCGAGTGGCTTCTCGGCGGTGGGCTCCGGGTTGCTGCCGCTGGTTCCGAACTGGGACGCGGGGGTGGTGCTCGCGTGGCCGCTGTTCGACGCGACGGTTCGGGCGCGCGCCGACCGGTCACGCGCCGAGGAAGACGTTTCGCGCGAGGAGGCCGAAGTGGAGCGTCAACGAATCGTGTCCGCCGTGGAGCAAGCCTACACCGACGTCGAGGCGGCGCGCGCGGCGCTGCCCGTCCTCCGTCACCAGACCGACGCGGCCGTGGCCAACTACCAGCAAGCGAGCGCGCGGTTCGACGCCGGAATGAGCAACGCCGTCGAGCTGGCCGACGCCGAGGAGATCCGTACGGACGCCGAGATCCAGCTCGCACTGGGTACATTCGAGCTCACCCGTACCCAGGTCGCGCTGTGGCGGCTGGCCGGGAGGGCGCCGTGAGCGGGCCCATCCCCGACACCTCCGCACGCGGCACCGGCCTTCTCGCGCTCATCGTTGTCGGCGTCACCGTCGGAAGCCTCGCCGCGGGCGGAGCCGTCCTGCTTCGGTCGGAGGCGCGGACGAACAAGGTGGCCCTCGCAGCCTCTCCGCGGCGCGTCTCGGCCGTGCGCGCGAAGGCGGCGCAGTACCGGCCCTCGAGGTCGTACGTCGGCACGCTGCATCCGTGGGTCGAGGCGAACGTGGGACCCCAGCTCGTCTCGGCGTACGTCGACTCGGTCCTCGTCCGCCCGGGAGCGCGCGTGAAACGCGGGGACGTGCTCGCCACGCTCGACTGCCGAAACGCGAGCACCGCGACGAGCGCCATCGCGATGCAGGCACGCGCGATCGAGGCGCGTCAGAAGGCGGTCGAGGACGAGGCCCGCCGGACGCAGCGGCTCCTCGACGGCGGGTTCGCCTCCGCCAACGAAGCGGAGCAGGCGCTCGCCCAGAGCGCGGCCGAGGCGGCGCAGCTCGAGGCGCAGCGAGCCACGCTCGCCCACAGCTCGCTCGAGGTCGGCGACTGCGTCCTTCGCGCCCCGTTCGACGGAGAGGTCGGCGATCGGCTCGTCGATCCGGGAGCGTTCGTACGCCCCGGGACGCCGATCGTCTCGATCGTGGATCGAAGCACGGTGCGGTTCGCCGCGGACGTGCCCGAGGTCGACTTCCCGGTCGTGTCCCCCGGCGCTCCGGTCCGGATCCACGTCGATGCGTCCAACCGGGACGTCGAGGGGACAATCGCGCGGCGATCGCCGCACGCCGACAAGGACGTGCGGACCGTCCGCTTCGAAGTGGACATCCCCGACGCCGACCGCTCGATCCCGGTCGACACGACCGCCGAGGTCCGCATCGAGTTCGGCGCCCCGGTGCCGGTCAGCCAGATCCCCCTCTACGCGGCGGCGATCAGGAACGGAAAGGCGTCCGTCTTCACGATCGACGACGGGGTCGCCCACGCGGTGACGGTCCCCGTCGTCGGCGAGATCGGCGGCAGCGTGCTCGTCGATCGGACTCTCGCGCCGGAGACCCTCGTCGTCACCGAGGGGCGTGCGCAGCTCGCCGACGGCGATCGAGTGGAGGGCACGGAGGAGACGAACGTGGCGGGCGGCCCCGCCGCGCCCGCAGCTCGACAGGGCACCCCGCGATGACGCTGCTCTCGATGCGCAACCCGGTCGCGGTCCTGATGGTCTGCGTCGGGCTCGTGGTGTTCGCGGCGGTCGTGACGCCGCGGATGAGCGTCGACACGTTCCCGGAGCTGACGCCGCCGGTCCTCATCATCGGCGAGGTGGCGCCGGGCCTCCCGGCCAAGGACGTCGAGAAGGCGGTGGCCTGGCGGATCGAGCGGTACGTGGCTGCGACGCCCGGCGTCGATCACGTCGAGAGCCTCTCCCGCAACAACTTCGCGCTCATCTACGTGTGGCTCAAGTGGGGGACGGACCTGAGCGCCGCGCAGACGCTCGTCCAGTCGGAGGCGGCCTTCGCGATGGCCGGGGCGCCGAAGTCGCTCGGGCTCCTGCCGCCGTTCGTCCTCCAGTACGACCCGGCGAACGCGCCCGTGTGCCAGATCGTCATCACCGGGGCCGGGTACACCGGGTCGCAGCTCTACGACTACGCGCAGAACTACATCGAGCCGGAGATCGAGGGCATCGACGGCGTGGGCAGCGCGCCCGTGGACGGAGGCCGGCCTCGCCAGATCAACGTCGTCGTCGACCCGGTGAAGGCCCAGTCGCGGCACGTCACCGCCGAGGACGTCGCTGCCGCCGTCGACCGATCGAACGCGCTGCTTCCGTCGGGGGAGTTCATCGCGCCGGGCTTCGACGCGAACGTGTACACGAACGGGGTCCCGAAGGACGTCTCCCTCATCGGAGAGGGCACGATCAAGGTGGTGGACGGCAGACCGCTCCTCATCAAGGACGTGGCGCGCGTCGTGGACGGAGGCATGCCGCAGACGCAGGCGGTTTCCGTGAACGGCCAGGACGCCGTCTACCTGAACGTCCTGCGCATCCCGGGCGGCAACACCATCCAGATCGTCGACGCCGTCAAGGACAAGGTCGCCCACCTCACCGGGTTGCCGGCCGGGATGCAGGCGCATGTCTACTTCGACCAGTCCACGTTCGTGCGTACGACCTACCAGGGGCTCCAGCGAGAGATCGTCCAGGCGCTCGCGCTCATCGCGCTGGTCATCCTCGTCTTTCTCCAGAGCTGGCGCGGCACGCTCATCGTCTCCGTGGCCATCCCTCTCTCGTTCGCGATCACGCTCATCGTGCTCTTCGCCTGCGGCCAGACCCTCAACGCGATCACCCTCGGCGGGCTCACGCTGGCCATGGGACGCCTGGTCGACAATGCGGTCGTGGTGCTCGAGTCGATCCACCGCCACGCCCGGCGCGGAATGAGCCCGTTCCGCGCAGCGCTCGAGGGAACGAACGCGGTCGGGCTACCGGTACTCGCGTCGACGCTGACCACGATCGCGGTGCTCCTCCCCGTTCTCCTCCTGGCCGGCCTCGCGCGAAAGCTCTTCGCCCCGCTCGCGCTCACGGTCGCCGTGGCCATGATCGCCTCCTACTTCGTGAGCCTCGTGGTGACGCCGGTGGCGTGCCACACCTTCCTCGGCCACCGTGCGCCGGGCCCGGTGGCCCGTGCTCTGGAGCGGGCGATCGACGGCCTCGGCGCGGGCTACGCCGGGGCCCTTCGCCGCGTGCTGCCGTTGCGATGGACCGTGCTGGGGGCGTCCGCGGCGCTGGTCGCGGGCAGCGTGTGGGCGTCGGCCCGGCTGCCGAGCACGTTCTTCCCCGAGATCGACGAGTCGATGGACATGGTCTACGTGCGGTTTGCACCCGGCGTGTCCGTGACGCACGCGTCGGCGGAGCTCGGCGAGATGGCGAAGGAGCTCACGCGCGAGCTCCCCGCCAACACGATCGAGATGATCGTGACGAACGTGGGAATGCCGCAGGAGCAACGCAGCCTGCTCGCCAGCCCCAACGTCGCACCCAACACGGGTTTCCTTCGCCTCGCCTTCGCGTCGCCCGAGTCGCGCACGCTCTCGCAATCGCAGATTGCCATTCGGGCCCGGGAGATCCTCAACCGCGACTTTCCTGGTGTGGAGCTCCTCCAGTATCCGGGCGGCCTCGTCGCGAGCGTCTTCGCCAACGGGTACACCGCTCCGCTGGTCGTGGAACTCCAGAACGACGACCTCGACGAGCTCGACGTCGAGGCGAAGGCCGTCGCGGCCGTGGCGCGTGGAATTCCGGGCGTGCGCGACGTCCGCGAGTCGCTCCAGATGGACTACCCCGAGATCCGCGTCGACACCGACCGCGAGAAGTCGGGCCTCGTGGGCACGTCGCTGCGAGCTGCCGCCCAGGCGACGCTCGAGGCGACCACGGGCAACATCAACACGCCGGGCGTCTGGGTCGACGCGCACAACGGTCGTGCCTATTACGTCGTTACGTTCTACGACGGCCAGCAGGTCGCAGACGCTCGCGCCCTCGGCACGCTGCCCGTGCACTTCGGCGGCGGGGATCGCCCCGTCCTCCTAGGCGCCTACAGCCAGGTCCGCCGCTCGGTGGGCGCCGTCGCCGTCGAACGCAGCCGGATGGCTCGCGTCGCGCACGTCCTGATGCAGACCGAAAACCGCGACCTCGGCTCCGCGGCGGCGGACCTCGAGGCCGCGCTCCGACGGGATCCGCGCACGCGCGCCACCCCGTTCCGCTTCGTGGGCCAGGTCGATCTCATGCGCGCGACGTTCTCCGGGCTCGGGCTCGCGCTCGGCCTGGCGGTGATGGTCGTGTTCATGATCATGGCGTCGCAGTTCAAGTCGCTCCGCCTGCCGCTCGTGATGCTCTTCACCATCCCGGTCTCGCTCTTCGGCATCGTGGTGGCGCTCGTCGCGGCGGGGCAGGGGTTCTCCATCACCGCGCTGATGGGCGTGCTCATGGTCATCGGGATCGCGGTGTCGAACGGGATCCTCCTCGTGGACGACGCGAACCGCAGGTACCTCGAGGGCGCCGGGAAGCAGGACGCCGTCGTCGAGGCCGCGCGGTCGCGATTCGTGCCCATCGTCATGACGAGCCTCGCCACGGTCATCGGCCTCGTCCCGACCGCCATGGCGCTCGAGCGGGGCTCCGAGGCGAACCAGCCGCTCGCCCTCGCCGTGGTCGGAGGCCTCACCTCGTCCACCGTGATCTCGCTGTTCCTCGTGCCCGTCATGTTCCTCTTCTTCGTCGGGGATCGGCCGTCTCCGGCTTCCGAAGGAGACCACGACGATCTCTCCGCTTTCCCTGTTTGAACTGACCGAAGGACCCGACCATGCAATCCCGAAAGCGCTCATCCTCCACTGCCCGGCTCTCGCGTCTCGTCACAGCCGTGCTCACCGCCGCCGCGCTGCTCGCCCTCGGGGGAGCTTGCGCCCCGGAGCGCCCTGCGTCGTCGGCAGAGATCGCGTGCATCGCACCGGGCGGTCATTGCGAGTACGACGGCCAGTGCTGCAGCCACCGCTGCTACCACGACACCGGCTGCGCTGGCGGTACGCCGTAGACGGTTTGGGAACCTTGACCTGGTATACGGGTAGACTTCTAGTCCGGCTTCGGACGAAGTGCGGTTCCCCCGCCGCGGGCGGCGTGCGGGGAGTGCTTGTCTTGCTCCGGGCCTCGAATGCGGCCGAGGCGTGGCGCCAAGCAGCGGCGCTAGGCTCACGATATCAGGGGCTGAGGCTCGCGGACGAGACCACGGTTGAGTTTTCGGGGGTGCAGGCCATCAGCGCGTGTCGGAGGGGCGCGGGCGATCCGCGGGAGGTCGATGTTCTCGGACCTGGCGTTGAGCTGGCCGGCCTGTACTAGTCCGGTCTTGCGCGACGTCATCTGCACCCGCGGCGCAGGGCACCTCTTGCCCTTGAGGCGAGTCGATGGAGTCCAGTGTCGAGTCGAGCTCCGCGAGAAGCAGATCGCCCGACCGAGAAGAAGCCTGGGCGAGCATCAGCATCGGGTCCATGAATGCACCGTTTCGGACAATCGCGAAGTGCAGATGCGGCCCGGTGGCGCGACCCGTTCGGCCAACGTATCCGATGACGCGACCCGAATCGACCCGATCGCCGACGCGGAGCCTCGCTTCGAAGCGAGACAGGTGACAGTACACGCTGGACGTGCGCCCCTGATGGTCGACGATCACCCCGTTGCCACAGGGCCCGCTAGGCCCAAGATGGGTAACGACGCCGGAGGCGGCGGCGTGTACGGGGGTGCCGACGGGCGCCGCGAAATCCACCCCGCGATGCGGGGTGACGACGTGGAGCACAGGATGCAGTCGATGCAGGTCGAACCTGGACGTGATCCGGGCGCTCGAGATGGGGAGCCGCCACGGCCGTCGAGACGAACGGTAGTCCTGTTCCCGCCATGCGCCGTCTGGCGAACGCGGCCCGCCAGGCGAATGGTAGAACCGGACTCGTTCGCAGGAGCCGGGAGCAGAGTACTCGACCGCGTCGAGCGAGCTCCAGCTCACGGATGCACCGTCGTTCTGTCGCGTTGCGACGACGCGGAGTCGAACGCCTGGGTACAGCCGCAGCACCGGGCGGCGTGATCGCAGAGCCGCCTCCAAGAGAGGCAGCAGCGCGTCCGCCGGGTGCAAGCCCGCTTCGTCCAGCGACGTCGCCACGTTCACGCCGATGACGGCCGCGGCCCGCACATGCTCGCTGCGGAACCTGCGTCTCTCGGTCTCTGGTGGCAGCGGAACTTCCGGGGCCGCGGCGTTGCCCGGTTGCGCCCCGCCGCACACCAGCGCACCCCACGGTCCGCCGTGTACGTGTCCGACCTCCCGACCAGCAGTGGCGTATCCCGCCGCGGCGACTGCCGCGAGCGCGCACGTCAGCCCGGTCGCTACGATGGCTACGGTTGGGCGGATCCAATGGGCCGCGCCGTCCCGAGCCTCGCGCCACGCGGCCCGCATTGTCCTGGCCCCGTGCAACGCGCGGTCCATCGGTTTCGTACCTGCTCTCGAAGAGCGCTCGAACGCCTCGGACCGGGAGAATCTCCCGTCGCGATCGGGAGAATTTCCCCAAGACAGACGGAGGCTGGCATCGTCTCTCGACACGGCGCATGTTCGTTTGGTGAAGACCGTAGAGCGCATTCTGGTGCCGCTGGACCGCCACCCAGGAAGTGAGCACGTGCTCGAATACGCGGCGGCCATCGCGCGGGGGCTTGGCGCCACCATCCGGCTCTTTCATGTCTACTGGCCGCCGAATTCCATGGTCGGCATCGTGCCTGGCGCGAGCGTGACCGAGGACGCAGCAGAAGAGGCGTCGCTCGGGCGAGCGTTGCTGGCCCGAGCGAAAGGGGACCTCCAGACCAACGCTCTCGATCGCGTCGAGATGGTCCTTGAGCGCGCACCATCCCCAAGTATCGCGATCGTGGAGGCCTCGCGGCTCGGATGCGGGCTCGTGGTGATAGGCATGCACGGACGCAAGAGGGCGTCGGTCCTCATGGGCAGCGTCGCCTACCAGGTCCTCCGGAACGCTCCCTGTCCGGTTCTCGCCGTGCATCTGCCGCACGAGTGAAGCCCAATGCCTAGCGAACTAGCGCCGACCATCACGTGGGTCCCCTTCGCCTTCCTGGCGCGTCTGCTGCTCGCCCTGCTCGTCGGCCTCTTCGTCGGCCTCGAACGAGAGTGGCGCGGTAAGGAGGCCGGACTTCGAACGTTCGGGCTGGTGTCGCTGCTCGGCGGCATGGGCGCAATGCTCGGCTCGCCGTATGCCATCGCCAGCTTCGTGCTGGTGGGCGTCCTCGTCGTTTTTCTCAATGTGCAGTCCGTGCGGGCGAATCAAGGAACCGAGCTAACCACGTCGGCGGCCCTCCTCGTCACTAGTTTCACCGGCGTACTGGCGGGACTCGGTCACACGATCACGCCGGTTGCCGTCGCTGTAGTCACCGCGGGATTGCTCTCCTGGAAGGAGCGGCTTGCGGAGTTCGGTCATCGGCTCACGGCGGAGGAGATCCGGTCGGCCATCCTCCTGGGCATCCTCGCGTTCGCGGTCTACCCGGTGCTCCCGACGCATCCTCTCGACCCTTGGGGTCTCATCGCGCCTCGCGCAGCGTGGATCACGGTGCTCCTCATCGCGGCCATCGGCTTCGTGAACTACGTGCTCTGGAAGCTGTTCGGGACCAGAGGAATCGAGCTGACGGGATTCCTCGGCGGTCTGGTCAATAGTACGGTCACTGTCACCGAGCTCTCGGTGCGCACCCGGGATACGGGGGGCGTGCTCGCGGATGTGGCATACCGAGGCGTCGTGCTCTCGGTCGCCGCCATGGCGGTTCGCAACGCGGTGATCCTGGGGATATTCAAGCCGAACGCGCTACTGGTAGCCGCGGGACCGCTGGCCCTCATGCTTGGGGCTAGCATGGCGCTCGGTCTCTCGCGGCGCCGCCAGCCGGCGTCCGGGAGTGAGGAAAAGCCCCTCGCCCTCCGGTCGCCGTTCTCCTTGCGATCCGCGCTGAAGTTCGGCGCGATCTTCCTGGCCCTCCAGGTGCTGGGCTCGGGTGCGCAGGCTGCCTTCGGTCGCCTCGGGTTCTACGTCGTGAGTTTCTTGGGTGGCCTCGTGTCCAGCGCATCCTCGGTAGCCGCGGCGGCGATGCTCGCCGCGCAGGACAAGGTGACACCAGCCGCCGCCGGCACCGGCGCGGTGCTGGCGTCCATCGCCAGCGCCGGGGTCAACTTGCTTCTGGTTGCCCGGCTCTCTGGTTCCCCTGTGCTCACACGCCGCGTCGGGACCGCCACGTTGGGCATTCTCGTCGCCGGCGCCGCCGGAGTCGTCGCGGTCGCGATGTTGGCGCGCCGATGACGTTACCTCGTTCGGTTCCCAGTAGATGCGCCGCCCACGAGCGTCGAGCGGAACACTCCCAGCGCCAGCGCCATCGACGCCCAGTGGATGACGACAAGACTCTGCACCGTGACGAGCGGAGCCGTTGGCGTCCGGTCCATGTGCCATGCGGGGGCGGTCGCTCCATAAAACATGAGAGCCGCGAGCGCGACCCCGAGCAGGAACGGATCCAGATTCCTCGCGCAGGCCCACACGACAACCAGCAACGATGCAGCCGCGACCGCATCATTCACGAGCTGCGCCGGTTGTTCGCAGAGCCAGGGCGCAGAAGCGACGACCAGCGATCGAAGCGCCCAGTGGACTGCCCCGATGCCCGCGACCGCGCCCGCTGCTTGCAGCGCGAGCACTGCGGTCTTTCTGATCCGACGCGCGCGCTCGATGCGCTCCCCGCTCGCACCTTCCGCGAACGCGATGCGCACAGGGCCCATGGTGGCGACGAGCGCCATCATGGCAACCAGCGTCTCAGCGAAGTTGGCGGCGAAGGTCGACATCGGAGCCCCCCCGTGACACGTTCCCATGCGATGCCGCCGCTCGTGGCCAGCGTCACGCCGAACCCCACGACGAACGCCGTCGCGAGCCACCGTATGAGCAGACGTCCTTCGCAGCCAGCATCGGCTGGTGTCAGCCATATTGGCATTTCGGCTGAGTATGGGCCTCTGGCCGCCCGTGTCCAGGTGGATCGAGCCCCGCCGCCAGCGACCACGTGCACTTCTCGCGCTCAACATGGGATGGCTGCAGTACCCGATCGTCGTTAGCGCGCCGGCAAGATCGGCGTGCTTGCTGGAGGCGTCCAAGTGGAGAGCGCCCGAGGACGCCAGCCGCGGCGGGATTGCTCGCCCGTCGTCGCGTACGGAGGTGACGGTGGAGTCGTACCGCACGCGTGTCGTGCAGCCATTGCCCACGTCCCTCGCGGTCCAGCGCGCCCCCGCACCTGGATCTGGCGTTCGATCTATCCTTGGGGGGCGATGTGTCAACTGCGCCTACGCCAACACAATGGCCGATCGGCGGCTCTGCATGCGGTAGAGAGTCTTACTCATTTTCATGCGCGACGCGCTCGCCGATACGGAGTGACGGATTGATCGCGACGACGTGGAAGAATCGGATCACGAGTCGCCGTTCCCGGCCACCTCTCGTGTTACGGTTCCGCAACGGATGCGCGCACGGTACTTGGCGGTCGTCGTCCTCGCGGCATGCAGTAGCTCGTCGGGCGGTCCGGCCCTCTCGAACGCGACGTCGCTCGACTGTCCGTCGCCGGGGCTCCTGCCGTTCCGGCTCCAGTCCACCGGCTTCCAGAGCGCGGACAACGCGAGTCTGGTCGAGGACGACACGCGCGACAAGGACGAGTCGTCGGACGCGCTGGGCAATCCAGGCGGCACGAGCGCCAACGTGTATCTCGACCTCGACGCGTCGCCCGGGGACGGCATCGCGAGCTACCACGGCCGCAAGGCACGCACACCGCCGAGCGACGGGCTGACCGCGCAGCCTCTCCCCGGCGAGTACGTGAGCCTCTGGTACTACGACGGGACGACCTGGGACGCGCTCGGCCGCACCACCACCGATGACGACGGGTACTACGACGTCGCGGCGACGCTCGCGCCCCCGCCGGGCACGCCGGTCTACGCCGTCCTCGAGGCGGACGGCACCTGCGCGAAGCACTTCGACGATCTGCTCGCGTCCGGTACGCAGGTCGTCGTCGCGGACATCGACGGCACGTTGACGACGGACGACGGGCAGCTCCTCCAGGAGATCGGCGATCCCACGTACGTGCCGCAGATGATGACGGACGCCAACGGCATGCTCCAGGCGTGGGCGTCGAAGGGCTACGACGTCGTCTACCTCACGGCGCGCCCGCACCTCTACCTCGCGGAGACCCGCCAGTGGCTCGAGCAGCTCGCGTTCCCCGCGGGGCCGGTCATCACCTCCGCGACGCTGCTCAGCGCAGACGCGGCCACCGAGGCGTACAAGGCGACGTGGCTCGCGCGGATGGTCACGAACTTCGGCTGGTCCGTGGTCGCGGCGTACGGCAACGCGGTCACGGACATCGAGGCCTACCAGTCCGTCGGGATCCCGAACGACCGCATCTTCATCATCGGCCCCGAGGGCGGCCAGATGGGCACCGTCGCCATCGCGGGTGACGACTACACGTCGCACGTGGCCGACTTCGTGGATGTGCAACCGGATCAATGATGCGGTGGGCGCCCTTTTCGCAGAGGGCATCCGAGCACCGCCTGACGACGCGTGGCTCGTCGCCACTCACGAGTCACCTGGTTGGCCACGACGGCGCGCCGTTCCCGGCCGGGGGTCGTTGCCGGCCACTCGGTACGAGGTCGGTCGCGACGAGGGGGTCCGTCGCCTGCGCGAGCCACCTCGTTGTGCCCCATGAGGGTGGTCATGCACGGCGAACAGCGCACTCTTCGTCGCAAGGGACGGGCTCCTCGGGCGAAGGCCTGTCGTCTCGCAGCGGAGGAACGCGGTCATGTCGCGAAGAACCCTCCGCGTGTTCGCAAGAAGCGCGGTCCTCTTCGGGAAAACCACGCTCCTCGCCGGAAGGAGCGCGGTCATGTGCCGAAGTTGTGCTCCTTTCATGGAGAGGGACGTCCACCCTGCGTCGAGGACCGCGCTCCACGCACGAAGTGACCGCGATCGCCGGTAGACACGACCGGACCGTGCCCGGAGAAGAGCGGACTTCTCCCGGAGAGGAGGCGACCCTCGCGTGAGCGAAGCGAACCTGGCGCGGAGCGGACCGCGTTGCCCCGTGAGAAGAGCGCGCCCCTGCGTGAGTGGATCGCCCCCCGCTGCATGACCGGAACGCGCTTCTTCGTGAGCAACCAGCACCTCATGGTGAGCACCTCGCACTTCTTCGTGAGCACCCCGCACTTCTCCGTGAGCGCCCTGCACGCCTCCGTGAGCAACACGTCATCGGGCGTGAGCAACGCGAACTTCTTCGTCAGTGAGCCGCCCCGTTCACGGAGCAACCCGATTCGCTGACGGCGAAGAGCGTGTTGCAGAGAGAGAAGGCCGCTTCGCTCCGGCTCCGGAGCGTGTTGCTCTGACGAGGACGCGTTCCGCTCCGGTGCAGGAGAGCCTCGCCGAGGACACGAAGCGCTGCACACGCGGAGCGGCCCGGGTTGCTCACGAAGAGGAGCGCTTCCCATACGAGGGGGAGCGCGTCGCCGACGAAGGAGCGCGCCTTGCTGCGCCGCGATGACGTGTTGCTCAGAGAGAAACCCGCCTTGCTGCCACGCGGTCGCGCGTCGCACTCGCGAGGATGTCCGGAGACGACGAAGAGGGACGGTCCGCCATGGGAAGAGCGCACGTCCCATCGCTCTCGATGCATCCTCTTGACGCGAAGCTGAAAATCATATTCAAGTTCACCCCATGACGCTCCGACCGGTCCGCCTCGTTCCTGTCGTCCTCGCACTCTCCGTGGGCGCCGCCCTGTCGGGGGTCCTCGCGGCCACCGGCTGCGGCAACTCGAAGGCAAGCGCGGGGTCGCCGGGGGGCTCGACGGACGCGGCGCCGGTGGAGGCCGAGGGCTACGACGCGGGAACGATCACCGAGAAGGCGCTCACTCTCACGTTGACCCTCGGCACGGCGGCGCCTCCTGCCGACGGCGGCGCGGGTGGGGGCGACGGTGGCGGGGATGCGGGTGCGATCCCGGCCACCACGCTCACCATCGCGGCGGCAGACGGAACGACGCCCGTGGTCACGGATCTCTGGCTCTACACGCTCGACGGCCAGGGCACGCAGACGCCGCTCACGGGCTTCACCTCGACGCAGCCGCGCAAGTCACCCCGGCTCATGCTCCCTGCGGCCATCAGCGGGACCCCGTCGGGTCTCGCGCCCGCCGACGACGGCAACGCGAACGGCACGATGACCTGCTCGTGCACGCGCGGGCAGCTCGAGGAAGGATCCTTCGTCCCGACGTTCACGGGGACCGTAACCGTGACGTTCGCCGCCGCGCCGACGACCGCCATCCTCGTGGTCGCCGGAATCGAGGACGAGCGGTACGCAGGCGCGGCGGTCGTGAACCCCGACGGGACCGCGGGCACGATCCCGGCGGGTGAGGGCGTTGCCGGGACGCACTCGCGCGTGTCGTTTCAGCGGGACGTCTTGCCGATCCTGCACGTGGCCTGCGTGACCTGCCACACGGGGAAGGGGCCGACGTCGGATGCGGGCGCGGGGGTCGGCCCCGGTTTCAACGCCAACTACTACCTCGTCACCGGCACCGCCGACGACCTCGTGAACGGCAACTTCGCGTTGAACGAGCAGACGGGAGACTGCCAGGTCGCCAACCCGGACGGCGGGGCGCCGCTGGAGGCCTGCATCCAGGCGATCACGCAGGCGCAGTTCCTCGTCGAGCCGGGAGCGCCCGCCGCATCGGACCTCCTCCAGCGCGCCCGCCCCGACGAGAACGCGGGCACGTCGACCGAGGGCGTCCTCTGGTACGGGAGCAAGGGCAAGCGCTACAACGCGACGTACGGCGACCGGCGCATGCCGTCGACGACGCTCGACACGAGCGCCGACGGCGGGAACTGGAACGACCAGCCCTGCTACTTCGACACGAACGCCCAGCAGTTCCAGGTGCTCTACGACTGGGTGGCGCAGGGCGCGCTCGCGAACTGATTCGCGGCGCCTGCTCAGCCGAGCGTGACGTAGACCCCGGTCGCGTCCGAGCACGTCGGGAGGACCTGGAGGTTCTGGGTCGCGCGCCCGTTCGTGCAGTGGCCCTGGACGTCGAACGTCGCTCCGTGGCACGGGCACTGGAGCTCGGAGCCCGTCCACGCGACGGTGCAGCAGGTGTGCGTGCAGGACGACGACAGGGCCGCGAAGGTGCCGCCGTCGTTCACGACGATGACGCCCGACTGCCCGCAGACCGGATCGTCGATCGCGCGCAAGGCGCGTCGCACCCGCGCCTCGAATGCTCTTCGTCCCTTGCGGTCCGTGGGGAGGCCCAGACGCGAGAACGTACCCGGGACGTCGTGGACAAGGCTACGTTCCCTGCGTAGCGTTTTCTTTCCACGATGGCATCGCGCGTACGCGCCCGACGCGAGCAACTCGAGCTGCCTCAGCAAGATCTGGCTGCGCTCGCTGGCGTCTCACGTCAGACTCTCGGCGCCATCGAGGCCGGCCGCTCAGTGCCGTCGGTCGACGTGGCCGTTCGCATCGCGTCCGCGCTCGGCGTGTCGGTCGAGGCCCTCTTCGGCGCGGAAGGCTCCTGGTCCATCTCCGCCGAGAAGGGCACTCCGACCCCGAGCGGGCGGTGCGTCCTCGCCATGTGCCACGGGCGCTGGGTCGTCCACTCGCTGGGCGACCGTGAGCACGACGTCGCCGCGGACGGCGTCCGGGTCGCGGGCAGCCGAACGATCCAGCTCTTCCGCCCCCCCGCCGTCGCGCGGGAGAACGTCCTCGTCATGGGCTGCGCGCCGGCTCTTGGCGTGCTCGGCGATCGCCTGAACGCGGAGCGAGGGCCGGGACGCTTCGTCTGGCTCCCGAACCGGAGCAACGTCGGGTTCGATGCGCTTTTGGCGAGAAAGACGCACGTCGCCGGCTTGCATCTGACCGACGAGAAGGGACGAGAGGCCAACACGAAGCGGGTGAAGGGCGCGTCGTCCGCCATGAAGGTCACGCTCGTCACGCTGGGGCACTGGGAAGTCGGCCTCGTCGTCGCACGAGGCAACCCGAAGCGGATACGGCGCGCCTCCGACGTCGCCCGTCGCGGGATCCGTCTCGTCAACCGCGAGATCGGGGCAAGCCCTCGCCGCGTGCTCGAGCGGCGCCTGAAGGCGGAAGGAACGCCTGCGCCGGCGGATAGCGCGACGGTGGACGGGCACCGCAACGTGGCTCGCGTCGTCGCAGCCGAGGCCGCCGACGTGGGCCCCGCGGTGCGCGACGTGGCGATCGCCTTCGGCCTCGACTTCGTGCCGTTCGGCGAGGAGCGGTTCGATCTCGCGCTTCCTACGGAGATGCTCTCCGCGCCGGAGGTCCGCCGACTCCTCGACACCCTGGCGTCGGCACGAGCGCGCGCCGAGCTGTCTGCGCTCGGCTACGACGTGCGCGAGACGGGCAACCAGGTCTTGTTGCCCTCCTGAAGGCAGCGGCGAGGCCCGAGGGACACGTGGCATGCGAACGGCGCATCTCCCCGGGAACGGCCAGGTGAAGCGCCGCGCGCTCGCGCCCCTCCTCGTTTCCGCGCTGCTCCTGCTCGCGGCATGCGGCATCGGCACCTACCGGGACACCGGGTCTCCCGAGCCCGGCGCGTGGTGGCCTTGGGTCTGCCCCGACAGCGGGAACGTGGCCCCCGAGGGTGGTTGCGAGCCTCCGGACGCAGGGGAGGGGTGCAGCGACGCGGAGGGCGATGCGGCATGCCCGTGACGCGCCCACGCATCTCGCGATCGGCGGCGTTCGTCCTCGCGGGGCTCGCCGCGTCGTCGCCATCACCCGCACGCGCCGACCCGCCCGTGACGCCGGTCGCGCCTGCCGCTGCGGCGACGAACGCGCTCGCCGCAACCGAGGAGGTGGAGGTCACGGGAGCGCGAACGCCCGCCCCGGACCGCACGGGCGCCAGCGTCACGGTGCTCACGCGCAAGAACCTCGAGTCGCTGCCAGGCGGCGATACGCAGCCCCTCTCGTACGCGCTCGCGACCCAGCCCGGCATCGTGAACGACACTTTCGGCTTCGGAGTCCACACGCGAGGAGCCGACGGCAACGTCGCCTACGTCATCGACGGCATTCCGCTGCTCACGGTACCGCTCGGCCAGTACGGCGTGGGGAACTTCGTCCCCCGGCGCCTCATCCAGTCTCTCTCGCTCACGACGGGCGGCTTTCCCGCGGAGTACGGCTACGGGCTCGGCGCCGTGGTCGACATCGAGACGCGAAAGGCGCTCGGTCCGCCCGCCGGCGAGGTCCGGCTCGCGTACGGCACCTACCAGTTTTTCGAGCCGTCGTTCGACTTCTCGCAGCAAGCCGGCAAGCTGGGCTACTTCGTCGCGGGCAGCTTCCAGACCACGAGCCGCGGCCTCGATCCTCCTTCGGTGACCCCGATCCTGCACGACGACATGAAGGCGGGCAGCGCCTTCGCGCGCGTCGATTACGAGGTCGGCGCCCGCGACCGGCTCGAGCTCATCGCCGTCTACGACCAGCACGACTACCAGATCCCCATCGACCCGACCGTCCTTCCCCTCGCGGACGCGCCACCTGGTGCGGTTCGCGGGGTCGACGTGTACGGCAACCCGCCACCGCCGTTCGTGCCGTACGGCGCGAACCCGACCGACGACGAGCGCGACTTCTTCGTGGCGCTGTCGTACGTGCATCGCATCAGGGACGACGCGACGGTGCAGATCGCGCCCTACGCTCACGCGATCCACGGGAGCCTGCTGTGCGATCCTGCGGGCTCGCTCGGCCCCACCGCCGATCCCGGCTCGACGTGCAGCGACGTCACGCGCGACATCGTCCACGGGGGCCTGTCGACGACCTTCGCGTGGAAGGCGGGGCCGAGCCAGACGTGGAAGGCTGGCGCGATGGTGGACGTCGCCGAGAGCAAGGTCGACTACGTGTCGTACCAGCGCGACGACGGGTCGCCTCTCGGCGGGGCGGACCCGGCCGGCACGCTGTCGGGCAGTGACCGGACGAACGTGCTCGTGGCGGGCGCGTTCGTCCAGGACCGGATCACGCTCGGGAACTGGACGATCCTCCCGGGTGCGCGCGCCGACGTGCAGCACGCGTCGTTTCTCCGGACGGGCGTGCCGGATCTCGTCCTCGGCGGCCCGAGTGGTCGTCTCGGCGTGTCCTACGCGTTCACCGACGATCTCGTAGTCCACGCCTACGGCGGGTACGTCGTGCAGCTCCCGAGCGCGATCGACGCACCCGTCGCCGCCCGGATCCTGGTGCCGTCCCTCGCGGGCCAGCCGATCCCGGTCGACCTCAAGGCCGAGAGGGATTGGATGAGCGAGATCGGCTTCTCCGACCGCATCGCGCAAAGAGCCACGCTGACCCTCACGGGCTGGGGGCGCCTGGTCACCGACCAGCTGGATCGGCAGAACGTGGGCACGACGGACCTCGTCGCGAGCTACAACTTCTCGAGGGGTAGGGCGGTGGGCGCTGAGATCGCGGCGGTGGTGTCGCCGTCGCGAATCCTCGACGGGTTCGCCAACGGCGGATGGCAGATCGCGCAGGGGCAGGGCTTCGCGTCGGAGCGCTACCTCTTCACGCCGGCGGAGCTCGCGTCGACGGGCTGGGGCACGCTCGACCACGTGCAGACCTGGACGAGCAACGTGGGCTTCGACCTGCACGACGCGCGTGCGAGCTCGCACCTCTCGGGCCTGATCAACTACGGCAGCGGCCTTCGTACGGGCGCGACCGACCAGCTCAGCGTCCCGCCGCACGTGACACTCGACGTGACGCTGCGGCACCGCTTCGACGTGCCGCTGCACCCCGAGGTGGCACTCGACGTGCTCAACGCATTCGACGACGTCTACGCGATCCGGATCGCGACGGGGTACGTGGGCAGCGCGTACGCGCCTCTCCGGCGCGTCATGCTGCGCCTCGCGGTGCCGTTCCCGGGGTGAGAGCGGTCTGACGCCGGCGAGCAGGCTGCGTTCACGCAGCGCAACTCACCGCGACGTCAATGCGTCGCGCCACCGTCTGTGGTATCCTCATCGGTATAGTGTGGCCCGACTGGCAACTCGGGGTTCCCCCTCCGGCGGTGGACGACGCCGTCGCGCCTCGCATCGTCAAGGACTACGACGAGCTCGCCCTTCTCCCCCTCGACGAAGAGCAGGCTCTGGTCATGACGTACCTGGACGATCGCGCGA
Organism: Polyangiaceae bacterium; assembly: GCA_036490515.1. Classification (GTDB taxonomy): domain Bacteria; phylum Myxococcota_A; class Polyangia; order Polyangiales; family Polyangiaceae; genus Palsa-1150. The sequence goes on along the minus strand of DASXDU010000018.1, from coordinate 26,253 downwards.
CGGTTTCCGTCATCGCCGAGCGGAGTGGTCTCCCCGCCGAGCGCGTCCGGTCTGCCGTCCGCCGGCTGGTCGCCCTCGGCGCGGTCGCCGTGACACGTTCGTAGGGCGCCTCACGCCGCCTTCTTGAGGATCTCCCCCACGGTCTCGGCGTCCGCGATGGCCGCGAACACCGGCCGCAGCGCGTCGTCCTTGTCCTCGGTGCCGAACGCTCCGCTCGGGGCCATCGCGCGGGCCTGGGGGCCGTCGAGGACGAGGAAGACGTCGTGGAGCTTCTTCCACGGGGCGTCGATGACGTACGCGATGCGCGAGCGGTCGAGCGAGAGCTCCTCGTTGTCGCGGCGGATGAGGACACGCGCGTTGGTCACGAAGTAACGCGTCGCGCGGGCGAGGCGCGCGGGGCGGATGACGGCCGCGTAGGCGACCCCCACTGCGACGGCGAGGAGGAGCAGCATTCCGAGCGCGGCCCCGCCGACGAGGAGCGCCGCGAGCGCGGGCGGCAGGGCGTGGAGGCGAAGCACCTTCGTGAGCGAGGGGATCGACTTCGCGAGCGAGCGCACGAAGAGGAGGCCCAGCGCGCCGCCCATCGCGGCCGTCGCCGCGCGCCGCGCCGTCCACGCCGACGCGAGCGGGGACCCCGACCAGAGGATGCGCTCCCCGGGATCGAGCCGCTGCCCGAGGAAACGCTCGCCGCTCCCGAGGGGGACGCTCGGCTCGACGCCGCGGATGATGGCCCAGAGGCGGTCGGGCGCCTCGACGTCGTGCAGCGTGAGCGAGAGCGTGCGGCGGAGGGCGCCCGTGGGGACGGCGCGCACGATGACGAGGTCGCCCACGGAGGGGTTGCGCGCGTCCCAGCGGATGAGCGCGTAGCTCACCTGGTGGATGTCGATGGAGCGACGGAGCCGGCCGCGCCGCCAGATGACGTGCTTGTCGGTGACGAGGTACTCGAGCTGGGCGCGCCACCAGAGCGGCAGGCGCCACGCCGCGAGCGCGAGCGTCGCGCACCAGGCGGCGAAGAGCACCATCCCCCCGACCGGGACGGCCAGCGACTCGGCCACGACGACCGCGTAGGAGAGCGTGACGGCCGAGGTGACGCCCGCCATGGCGGAGACGACCTTGAACGTCGCCGGGAGGGTCACCGCCCGGCACTTGCCCTGCCAAACGATGCGCTCGCCGAAGAGCGAGTCACGGACCACGATCGGACGCTCCTCCTTCGAACAGAGTGGAGCCCGGGACGAGACGTGTCCAGGGCCCGATGGTGCGTTGGACGCGGGAACTGCACGAAAAGTTGGTCGAACGGCCCCGCGAGGCCGCCGACACGCAGTCACAGCGGAAGAGGCAGGGGGGGAAGGCGCCGGGTGGGCCCGCGCGCATGTGCGCGCACGACCAGGGCATCGCACCACCGCGGCATGGGGAGGCCGTGCACGGCGGCCGCCTCGGGGAAGAGGCTGGTGGCGGTCATGCCGGGGAGGGTGTTCACCTCGAGGAGGGTGACGACGTCGGTCTGGGGCTCCTCCCGGCCGGAGCGTGCGTCGCCCTCGCCGGTCTCCTGGCGCGTCTCCTCCGGCGTGTCGCCGACGATGAGATCGACGCGCGCGAGATCGCGGCCGCCGACGGCCCGGAATGCGCCGAGCGCCACCTCTTGCACGCGCGCGAAGGCCGCGCGCGGAAGCTCCGCCGGGCAGACGTGGACGCTGCGGCCCGGCGCGTAGCGCGCTTCGTACGTATAGAAGGGGTCCTTCGGCGAAAGGATCTCGGTCGGCGGGAGCGCGACCGGCGCGCCGTCCCCCTCCATTTGCAGCACGCCGCACGTCATCTCGCGGCCGCGGGCGAAGTGCTCGACCAGGGCGACGTCGTCGATCGTCCAGACGGCGTCGATGGCCTTCGCGACGTCGTCGAGCGGCGCCGCTGCCTCGAGGCGCGTCACGCCGATGGCCGAGCCGTGCGAGGACGGCTTCACGACGAGGCGAGCGCCCACCTCGCGGCGGGCTCGCTCGGCGGCCGTGCGCGAGTCCCCCTCGGAGCGCGTCACGGCGAGGCCCTTCGCGACCGGCAGCCCCGCGCGCTGGAAGAGGATGCGCGCCACGCGCTTGTCCATCGCGAGCGCGCTCGCGAGCACACCCGAGCCGACGTACGGCATGCCGAGCACCTCGAGCAGACCCTGGAGGCTCCCGTCCTCGCCGAGCGCGCCGTGCACCGCCGGGAAGACGACGTCGTACCCGCCCGTCCGCAGCGATTCCGAGAGGAACACGTCGAGCTCGAGCCGCACCACGCGATGCCCCGCCTCCTCGAGCGCGGCGGCAACCCCCTTCGCCGAGGCCCGGCTCACCTCCGCCTCCGTCGACGCGCCCCCCTGCACCACCGCGACCGACAACTTCACGCCGCGGCTCCTCTCCTCATCGGGCGCCGCCGGGCTTCGACATGTCGACGAGCTCGATGCCGAGGCGCGTGGCGACGTCGAAGATGCGGGTGTCGCGATAGAGCTCCCCGAAGCAGATGCGGCCGATGCCCGCGTTGGCGATGAGGCGGAAGCACCCCCAGCACGGGCTCGCCGTGACGTAGATGTGCGCGCCGTCGACGCGGACGCCGTTGCGCGCGGCCTGGACGATGGCGTTGGCCTCGGCGTGCACCGTGCGCACGCAGTGACCGTCCTCCATGAGGTGGCCCTCCTCGTCGCAGTGCGGAAGGCCCCGGATGCTGCCGTTGTAGCCCGTCGCGAGGATGCTCTTGTCGCGCACGATGACCGACCCGACGAACTTGCGGTCGCAGGTCGAGCGCGTCGAGACCTCGCGCGCGATGTTCATGAAGTACTCGTCCCAGGAGACGCGCACGCGTGCCGGCTTGCCGATGCTGCCCACCTCGCCCATGACGCATCCCTAGAGCGTGGCCGCCGCGGCCGCAATGGACGCGCGAATTGACAAAGGACGCGCGAGGCGGCATCGAGGGGCGATGGATCGCGGGCGGCGGCGGAGCGCGGGAAAGGCAGCGGGCGTGGCCCTCGCCGTGGTCGCGATGGCGGGCGGCGTGACGGTGACGGGGACCGCGCGGGCCGATTCCGCGGACGACCACGCGTCGGCGACGGCGATCGTCGCGCAGCTCGAGCACGACGGCGACGCGTCGCACGCCGCCGTGACGGCCGAGGCGGTCGGCAACGCGAAGAACGCGCTCGAGCGCGCGGTGCGGATGCGCGCGGCCGGCGACGAGCCGCACGCGAAGGCGGCCGACGGGCTGGCGCTCGAGTGGGCCGAGACGGGGCGGGACCTCGCGAAGGCCGCCGACGCCGAGACGAAGGCCGACGAGCTCCGGAAGAAGGCGGTCGACGCGCAGGCGCAGCTCGAGCGGACGCGGGCCCTCGTCGAGGAGGGCATCGCGCGCGTGGGCCGGCTGAAGGCGGAGCTCGAGGAGGCAGGGAGGGCGCCCCATCCGGACCGCGTCGCCGTCGAGGTGCACGACGGCGAGAAGCCGCACGGCAAGAACGCGCACGACGCGCACGACGCGCACGAGGCACACGGGAGGAAGGGGGCGGGGAAGGGCGGCGCCGGCGGCACGAAGCCGGTCGCCGGCGAGCCCAGGCCGTCGAAGACGGGAGGCGCTCCGTGACGGGTGTCGTGGCGGGTTCGGTGAAAGGGTGGGTCGTGGCAACGGCTCTGGCCGCGGCGAGCGTGCTCGCAGGGTGCGGAGCGACGACGCTGCACGTGGCGGCCATCGACGACATGGAGCGCGCGCGGGGCGGGCCGGCGGCGATCGAGGGGGCGCACCTCGCGCCCGAGGCCTTCGCTCGCGCCGAGGAGGAGCGGCGCATCGCGCTCGCCGAGCACGCGGCGGGCGACGACGTGGGGGCCGTGTTGCACGCGCAGCGCGCGCTCGCGGCCTACGGCAGGGCCATCGCGGTCGTACGCCTCGCGCGGGCGACGACGGAGCTCGCCGACGCACAGAAGTCGCTGGACGACGCGAGCGCGCAGGCGCAGGCGCTCGAGGCGTCGCGCGCGGAGCTCGACCGGGAGGCGACCGCGCTCGAGGATCGCGTGCGGGCGACGCGCGAGCGGCTGCTCCCGGCATCGAGCGAGCCGGCGACGGGCGAGAGGGAGGCGGCGCGGCTCGTGGCTGCGCGGTCGCTCGTGACGGAGGCGAGGCTCCTCTGCGACGCCGGGCGGCTCGTGGCGGCCGACGCGGCCGGGCTCGGCGAGGCGGATGCCGAGCTGAAGAAGCTCGAGCAGCGCGTGGCGTCGGCGGGACGCGCCGCCCCGATCGACGACGCGGCGCGGGCGAGGGCGCAGTGTCTCGAGGTGCTGTCGCGGGCGCGGCGCGCGTCGGGCGACGACGCAGGCAAGTCGGACGCGCTGCTCGCGGAGCTCTCCGCGAGCGGCGGATGGGCTCCGGTGCGCGACGAGCGCGGGGTGCTGGTGTCGCTGCACGAGGCGTTTCACGGGCCGTCGCTGGCGGGCGACGCCGAGACGAAGCTGAGGGAGCTGGGGCGCGTTGCCGCAGCGCACCCCGGGTTCGGCGTGCAGGTCGTCGTGCACGACGCGCAGCCCGCACCGCCGCGCGACGACGCCGACGCGAAGCGGGCCGAGGCCGCGGCCAGGGCGCTCGCCGCCGGCGGTGTGCCCACGACGCGCATCCAGACCGAGCAAGCCGGCGTCCGCGCCCCCCTGGTCGACCCGGCGGACGCGAAGGAGCGCGCCCGAAACGAGCGCCTCGACGTCGTGTTCGTCGCCTCCGGCCGCTAGGCCCGTCTCCACGCCTCCCTGTTCTCTCGTCTCAGCAGGCCAGCCGCTTTGCCGGGAGCGGCCCGGGCGATGCTAGGCTGGCCTCGGACCCCGTGATCGGAATCGGCAGCGTCGTCAACGGCAAGTACCAGCTCTCGCGGCTGCTCGGCGACGGCGGGATGGGGTCCGTCTACGAGGCGCGGCACACCGTGCTCGGGACGCGCGTCGCCATCAAGGTGCTCCACCCGGAGCTCGCCCGCCGCCCGGGGCTCGTCGAGCGCTTCCTCCAGGAAGCGCGCGTCGCGGCGCAGATCCGCAGCGCGCACGTCGTCCAGGTGACGGACGTCGACCGCACGCCCGAGGGCCACGCGTACATCGTGATGGAGCTCCTCGAGGGCGAGCCCCTCTCGGCCGTGCTCGACCGCCAGCGAAGGCTGCCGGTCCCCACGGCGTGCGAGTACACGCTCCAGATTCTCGAGGCGCTCGAGGCCGCGCACGCGCTCGGCGTCATCCACCGCGATCTCAAGCCCGAGAACGTCTTTCTCACGTTCGCCGCGGGCAAGCCCGTCCTCAAGCTCATCGACTTCGGCATCGCCAAGGCGCGCCGCACCGATCCGACGCAGAAGAACCTCACCGTCGCTGGCGTCGTCATGGGTACGGCCGAGTACATGGCGCCCGAGCAGGCGCGCAGCGCGGGCGAGGTCGACGCGCGGGCCGATCTCTACGCCGTCGGCGTGATGCTCTACGAGATGATCTCCGGGGCGCGACCCGTGACGGGCGACGACGCGCGGGTCATCGCGCTCAAGGTGGAGCGCGGCGAGGGCATCCCGCTCGTGCAGGTGGCGCCCGACGTGCCGCGCGAGATCGCGGGGCTCGTGCACAGGGCGATGGCGGCGCGCCCCGAGCTGCGCTTCGCCACGGCGACCGACATGCGCCTCGCGCTCGAGAAGGCCGCTGCGGGAAAGCGCCCGGCGACGGGACAGGCGCAAGCGCAGGTCCAGGGTGCAGCACCCGTCCCCGAGATGACGTCGACGGGCACGCTCAAGAACGTGTCGGCGCAGCAGGTGCTCGCGGGCGGAGGGGCAGGGACGGCGCAGCGCGCGCCGGCCGGCGCGACGCCTGTCGGGCCGATGCAGGTGCCCGGCGGCGACGGCGAGGCCCCGCCGCACACGGAGCGCTCGCCGCCGGTGGGGACGGCGATGACGCCGCCGACGCCGGGGTACGCGGGTGCGCCCGCGACGCCGGGGTACGCGGGCGTGGCCATCCCGCCGCCGCAGTACGCCGACGCGCGCAAGCGGGGCGGGGCAGGGGCGGGCCGCGTCGTCGCGATGATCGCCCTGCCGCTGCTCCTCGGAGCGGGGATCGTGATGGTCCTCATCGCGACGGGCCAGTGGTCGCCCGGCGCGGAGCCGACGAGCCCGACGACGAGCTGGGCGAACCAGACCGGCGACGCCGGTACCGGGTCGCAGCCCACGTCCCCGACCGGCCCGATCGCCCCGCCCACCGTCGCGACCGTGCCGACGTCCCCGACGCCGCCCGGAATCCCGACGCTCGCCCCCACCGGCCGCGTCCCGGGCGGGCCCACGGGAAGGCCCAACCCGTCGTCCCGCCCGCCGCACGGCGCGCCCGACGCCGGCGGCAACGCAAACCCCAGCGCGGGCCCGACGCAGATCTTTCCGCCGACGTTCCCGCCGTTCGCCCTTCCGAGCGGGCTCCCTCCGCTCTTTCCGCCCTGGCCCGGCACGCCGCCCCCGCCGCAGCAGGGGCAGGGGCCTGCGCCGGGCCCGGGGTCGCCGCCCGGCTCCTCCGGGAGCATCTGATCCGTGCGCGTCGCGGTCGTCGGCGGGGGCGCGTGGGGAACGGCGCTCGCGGCCCACGCGGCGCGGCTCGACCACGACGTCGCGCTCTGGGCCATCGAGCCCGACGTCGCGGCCGACGTGACCGGCGCGCACGAGAACCGGACGTACCTGCCGGGTGTCGCGCTTCCTCCGTCCCTGCGTGCGTCCACGGACGCGGAGGCGGTCGTCGACGACGCCCGGCTCGTGATTCTCGTGCCGCCGTCCGAGCACCTCCGGTCCGTCGCCGCCCGCGTCGCGCGCGCCATCTCGCCGGAGGCGCTCGTCGTCGTGGCGACCAAGGGCATCGAGGAGGGGACGCACGCGCTGATGACGGACGTCGTGCGCGAGGCACTGCCGCAGGTCGCGCCCGGCCGGCTCGCGGTCCTCTCGGGGCCGAGCTTCGCCCGCGAGGTCGCGTCCGGCCTGCCGACCGACGTCGTCGTCGCGTCCGAGTCGATGACCGCCGCGCGTGCCGTCCAGGGCGCCCTACACGCGCCGATGTTCCGCGTCTACGCGAGCGGCGACATGGTCGGCGTTCAGGTCGGGGGCGCCGTGAAGAACGTCATCGCGGTCGCCGCGGGGGCGTGCGACGGGCTGTCCCTGGGGCTCAACGCGCGCGCGGCGCTGACGACGCGCGGCCTCGCCGAGATGAGCCGCCTCGGCGTCGCGCTGGGCGCCGACCCGCTGACGTTCCTCGGCCTCGCCGGCGTGGGGGACCTCTTCCTCACCTGCGGCGGGGAGCTCTCGCGCAACCGGCGCCTCGGCATGGCGGTCGCGCAGGGCGAAGACCCGCAGGCGTACGTGAAGGCGCACAGGTCGGTGGCCGAGGGGTTCCGCACTTCCGCCGCGGCGTGGGCGCTCGCGACCGAGCGCGGCGTCGACATGCCCATCACCGAGCAGGTGCACCACGTCCTCCACCACGGCCGTCCGCTGCTCGAGGCGATGCGCCTGCTCGTCACGCGCGCCCACAAAGAGGAGCTGGCAGGGCTGCGGGGCACCGGCTGAGGAGATCGCGCCGTCGCGGCCGCGTTGCTAGGCTGCTCTCGTGCTGCGTTCCCCGCTGACGGCGCCCCTCTTCCGGCTCGCGGACGACTGGCGCGCGGCCACGAGCGCGTCGCGCGTGCGTCTGGCGCTCTCGCTCGTCGGGCTCGTGTGGGTTCTCGCGCTCTTGCTCGCGCGCCACGGCACGCTGCGAGCACGCGCGTTCGCAGCCGTGGTCATGGGGCTGAGCCTCGTGCTCGCCGCCACGTGGCGCCTCCTCGAGCGGCTCGCCCTGAACGCGCCCGACCGCGTCGTCCGCAGGCTCGCCCGGTCGGTGGACCCGGAGCGCGCCGACCGCGCGCTGCGTGCGCTCTCGCTCCTCGGCCCCGGGGGCGACGTCCGCGCCGAAGGAACCTCGGTCGAGCTCGCGCGCCTGCACGTCGCGCGCGCCCTCGACCAGATCCCGACGACGCGAATCGTAGAGCGCGCGACGCGCATCGCCGCGCGCCTCGGTGCCGTCGCGCTCCTGGGCCTCGTGGCTGCCGCGGCGGTCGCCATCGCCAACGCGTGGTCGGTGTTCGAGGGGGCCGACGTGCTGGTCGCGCGCCGGGGCGAGGCGCCGGTGCCGATGCAGTGGCTCGACGACGTCGAGGTCGTCGTGCGCCCGCCCGATTACCTTCACCAGCCCGAGCGGCACGACGTCGACTTCTCCGCGCTCTACGTGCCCTACGGGAGCCTCGTCACCGTGAAGGGCGTGCTCCTCCACCCCGGGCGCCACGTCCTGCTCAGCGACGGCACGACCGAGATCCCGTTCGTCGAGGACGGCGCGGGCGGCCTGGTCGCCCGCTGGCCGCTCACGGAGTCGACGCGCCTCCGCGTCGTCGCCCGCTTCGGCGACGTCGTCGTCCCCGAGCGCGTGCCGCTGCCGATCGAGTCGATCCCCGACGCTGCGCCGGTGGTCACGCTCGAGGGAGCGCCGCGCACGGCGCGCCTCCTCGACGAGAAGGAGGACCTCCGCCTCAAGTACAAGGCGACCGACGACCACGGCCTCCGCGAGGTGCACCTGGTCCTCCGGTCCGGCGCGCGCGAGGAGCGGAGAGTCCTCGCGCACCTCGACGGCGAGACGACCTCCAACGAGGGCGGCCAGGTGCTCAAGCTCCGCGACGGGTTCCTCCGCAAGAGCCACGCCCCGGTGACGATCACCGTCGAGGCGAAGGACAACGACCCGCTCACCGGCCCCAAGTGGGGGGCGAGCCCGGCCATCACGCTCATCCCGCCGGACGTGGGCGAGCCCGAGGCCATGCGCCTCGACGCCCTTCGCGCGCTCCGCGACGCCCTGGTCGACACGCTGGCCTGGCGGCTCTCGCACGACGTCCCGGCCGAGGCGGCCGCCCGCAAGGCGTTCCTCGCGGACGCGAAGACGCAGACCGCGGCGTGCGAGGCGAAGCTCGACGAGACGAGGACCGCGACCTACGGCGGCGTACGCCTCGCGACCCGACTCGCCGCGCTCCTCGAGACGCAGGCGCAGAAGACGCGCGCCGCCGTCGGCGCCGAGGCGCGCGCCCCGTCGGCGACGACCCACGCTGCGGTGGTCAAGGCGACCGAGCGCTTCACGCTCGTCGTCGACGCGGTCATCCGCGGCCTCGCGTTCCACGACACGCGCGAGGCGGCCAAGCAGCTGGCCGACGTGGCGGACGACCTCGCGTCCGGCGCCTCGCAGGTGCAAGGCCAGGACCGCGAGGAGCGCGCGCGCGCCACCGTACGGATGGACGCGGCGACGATGGTCCTCGCGGGCGGCGGCCACGCGATGCTCCGCCTCGGCTCGCTCGGGCAGGACCTCGGCGAGATCGTCGACGCGTATCTCCTCCGCGTGAAGCGCGCGCGCGGGGACGCCGACCTTCCCCACGCCGAGCTCGCGGCGCGGGATCTCGCGGCGCGTCTCCACGAGCCCGACCCGTCGTTCGGGTCGCGTGGCCGCGCAGGCCACGGCGGCGGCGAGTCGGGGGGCGGTCGCGGCACGCCGGGCGAGGACGGCGAGGACTCGGGCGACGAGGTCGATCAGGCGCAGCAAGAGGCGGCGCAGGACCTCGAGCGCCTCTCGCAGGACCACGCCGGCGAGATCGGCAAGATGGAGCAGGCCCTCGCCGGCGCGACGAGCGACGACGAGAAGAAGGAGCTCCGCGAGGAGGCCAAGCGCCACGCCGAGGCGATCCGCGAAGCGGTGAAGCAGCTGCCGACGGTGGGGATGGGCAGCGACTCGTGGACGAGCAAGGGCGCGGCCGCGCGCGAGCTCGCCGAGCAGATGGCGCACTCGCTCGAGGACGCGCACCCCGACGAGGCCGTGCAGAGCGGACGGAGCTCGCTCGGGTCGCTCGACGAGGCGAAGAAGATGCTCCAGAAGGGGTCCTGGTTCGAGGACCCGAACGGCGACCAGCAGAAGAAGGTCGACGAGGCGCGCCGCAAGCTCGACGCCGAGGAGAAGTGGGCCGAGGAGGCCCTCCGCCAGATGCGCCAGCGCGCCGCCGAGAGGGCCAGAAAGCAGCTGGAGGAAGGCGGCGACGAGGAGGGCAAGCTCGGCGAGCGCGCGCGCGATCTCGCGCAGGGGTCGCGCGACAAGGGCTCGCTCCCGCAGGACGCGGTCGAGTCGATCGAGGACGCACAGCGCGCGGCCGAGCAGGCGGCGCAGGCCCTCAAGGCGGGCGACGCCGACAAGGGGCTCGAGCGGCAGCGCGAGGCGCAGCGCGATCTCGAGCAGGCGCGCCAGCAGCTCGAAGGGGACGACGACGGCACGCAGTCGTCGGGGACGGAGGGCGACGGCAAGTCGTCGAGCAACGCGCCCGTCGCCATCCCGGGCAAGAACGACCACAAGGGCCCCGAGGAGTTCCGCCGGCGCGTGGTGCGCGGGCTGGGGCAGCCGTCGAGCAGCTCGCTCAAGGACGCGGTGCACCGCTACGCGGAGGGACTGCTGCGATGAGGCTCCGTCACCTCCCGGTCCTGGCGCTCCCGCTGCTCGCCGCCGCCGCCCCCGCGACGTCTCACGCGCAGATCGACGCCGCACGCCGTGCCCAGGCGCTCATCGCGGGGCTCGACTACGACGACGCACGCCACGTCCTCTCCACGGCCGATCCCGACGCCGCGGAGGTTGCCCTCGAGCGCGCGCGTCTCGGCATCTACGAGCTCGACTGCGACGGCGCCGCGGCCATCCTCGCGCGCCCCGAGGTCCAGAAGACCGACGAGGGCGAGCAGCTCGCCGACATCGCGCGCGGCTGCCAGCGCGTGACCGCCGCCCTCGCGGTCGACCGCGACGACGCGCGCGGCATCGAGGTTCGCTGGCAGGACGAGCACGACCGGGCGCTCGCGCCGCTCCTCTTCGACACGGTGGCCGCGGCGCGCACGGCCCTCACGCGCGATCTCGGCGTCGACTGGCCTCTCCCGACGCGCATCGTCGTCGTGCGCGACCTCCTGTCCCTCTCGGCGATGACGGGTCTGCCGTACAAGAGCGCGCAGACCACCGGCACCGTGGCCGTCGCGAAGTGGGGTCGCGTCACGCTCCTCAGCCCGCGAGCGCCCCACCACGGCTACGCCTGGCGCGACACGCTGGCGCACGAGCTCACGCACCTCGCGGTCACGCGCGCGTCGCGCGACCAGGCTCCGCTCTGGCTCCAGGAAGGCGTGGCCAAGCGGGAGGAGATCCGCTGGCGCGATCCCGGGCCTCTCGACGACCGGCCGTCGCCGGACGCCGTCGTGCAGCGCGGGCTCGAGCTGAACCTGGGGCTGCCGCTCGACAAGCTGGGGCCGAGCATCGCGATGCTCCCGAGCGCCGACGCCGCGATGGTGGCCTTCGCCGAGGTGACGAGCTTCGTGCGGTTCTACGCGAAGGAGTCGGGAGACGACGCGTTGCCGAAGCTCCTCCACGAGCTCCGCAGCGGCAAGGACCCCGACGCGGCCCTGCAGGCGGCGAGCGGCGCGAGCCTCTCGGGGTGGGACGGCCGCTGGCGCGCCTACCTCGCGGCCCGGCCCCGCGAGGCGCTTCCCGCCCTGTTCGGCCTGGGCGGCGAGAAGACCGACGCCGACAAGCTGCGCGACCTGCGCGACCGGCGGCGTCTGGCCGAGCTTCTCCTTCGGCGCAGCCATGCTCCCGAGGCCGTCGCGGAGCTCGACCGCATCGCGCTGGTCGCATCGCCGTCGTCCCCCGAGGCGTGGGACCGGGCGATGCTCGACCCCAGCGTGCGCTGGTTGCGGGCCCGGGCGATGGAGGCGGCTGGCCGCCGCGAAGAGGCGAAGCCCCTCGTGGCCGACCCCAAGCAGGTCCTCTCCTCCTATGGGCCCTGGTGGGCGGTCCGCGGCCGGTGGAGCCGCCTGGCGGGCGACGAGCCGACGGCCACCGCGTCCTTCATCGAGGCCGTGGCGGCCGACCCCTTCGGGGCCGAGGGCGCGTGCGAGTCGATCGACCCCGGGACGGCGCCTGCCGACGCGACGCCGGCGAAGGCCGCTTTGTGCGATGCGGCGCGAGCGGCCGGCACCGAGTGGGAAGGGGACTGACGCGCCGCCCGGGGCAGGCTTGGCACGCCGCTCGCGGCAAGGCGTGGGCGCGACCGTGCCAAGGCCCGGGAAAGACCCGAGATTGACCGCCTGAGAGGCGGCCGGGTAGCATGCTCTGAGGGCGATAGAATCGTCTCGAGTCGCCTGCGGACGCCGCTCCGGAGGCGTCCCTCGTTCGCTGGTGTACACGGGCGAACACGACCCATGAGCGCAGTCACCTACGCCACCGCCCAGATCTTGCGCGTCCTTCCGCGCGCGCGCATCGGTCGGGCGATCGGCCGGCTCGCGGACCGCCGCTGGTCGGGTCCCGTCGGCCGCGCCGTGGTGGGGCTCTACTCCCGCGTGTACGCCGTCGAGCTCGACGAGTGCATCGAGAACGGCGGCTGGGCGAGCTTCGATGCGTTCTTCACGCGGCGGCTCCGCGACGGTGCCCGCGAGGTCGACCCCGATCCGCGCGCGGTCGCCAGCCCCGCCGACGGGCGCATCGAGTCGATGGGCACCATCGACGAGGGGGGCCGGTTCGTCGTGAAGGGCCGCCCCTACGCCGTGGCGGAGCTCGTGGGCGACGCCCAGGAGGCGCGCCGTTTCCTCGGCGGCGCCGGTTGCGTCGTCTACCTCTCGCCGCGCGACTACCACCGCGTCCACGCCCCGGTCGCCGGCACCGTGCGCCGCATCCGGTCGATGCCGGGCGACTACTATCCGGTCAACGCCATCGGGATGCGACACGTGCCCAACCTCTTCGCGCGAAACCGGCGCGTCTCGATCGAGATCGACGCCGCCGGTGGCCTCGGTCGCGTCACGGTCGTCATGGTCGTCGCGATGATCGTCGGGCGCATCACGACCTTCGGGGTCGACGCGCACGACGTCCCGCTCGGCGACCACGTCTTCGAGCCACCGCTCGCCGTCGCACGCGGGCAGGAGATCGGCGTCTTCCACCTCGGCTCCACCGCGGTCGTCCTCGTCGAGAAGCGGGCGGCCGGCCCGTGGCGCGTCGAGCCGGGGCCGGTTCGTTTCGGGCAGGCACTCCTCCGGGGGCAGGGATGAGCGAGGACAGGCGCGCTGCCCCGGCGCCCGGCTCGGGTGCGCTCGATCCGTCGGCGACGGGGCCGGAGCTCGCGCCTCCGTCGGCGACCGCCGAGACGTCGCCCCTGCCGTCGTCTCCGTCGCTCGGCGACGACCTGGCGCCGCCCTCGCGGTCCAAGCGCGACTCGTCCCCCGGCAGCACCGGCCGCCGGCGCGGGCGGATGACCCTCCGCATCCCCGACGACGAGGTCACGCGCCCGCAGCTTCCGAACGACGGGCGCGACTCGGCCCCGCCGCCGATGGTCGCCCCCTCGAACGCTCCCCCCTCGGCGCAGGCGCCTGCACCCGTGCGGCCGCCGGCTCCTCCTCCTCCGCCCGCGCCCGCCCCCGAGGCTGCGGTCGTCCTCATGCCGATGCGCATCATCAGCATCGGCTCGCCCGAACCGATGCCCCCGCTGCCACCGCCGGCGCCCTCGCCGCCGCCTCCCGTGGCCGCACGGTCCCCCGCGAAGACGCCCGTCACGGAAGAGGACAGCTGGACGCCGTTCCAGCCGACGGTGGCCGACGAGCCTTCCGACGGCAGGCAGATCGCCGCGCGCGAGAAGGCTCCGTCCGAGGACTTCATCCCCATCGACACCGACGCGCCGCCCGCCGTCGAGTCGGCGCCCGAGTCGATCGACGCCGAGGACATCGAGCCGGCCAGGTCGACGCCGGTGCCGCCGCCGCCTCCCCGGCCCCTCGCGCCGACGGAGCCCGAGGGCGAGGAGGTGAGGTTCGAGGACGACGCGCCGACGCCGGCCGCCGGGGCCGTCGAGGCGCACGTCGACGTCCCGCCGTCGCACGACGGCGAGCGCCGTTCGGACCCGGGAGCCGAGCTCGCCCCCGAGGACCTGGTCACCGTCGAGCCGCCGCCGGTGAAGCTGGGGAGCGTGCCGCCGATGCGTGCACGCCTCCAGTCGCAGCCTCCCGTCCCTCCGGCGACGAAGAAGCCCGGCCTGCCGCTGCCGCCGCCCACCAAGGCGCCGCTCGTCATCGTCCCACCGCACGCCGGTACGGTGGCGCCCCCGGCCGAGGCCTCGGGACTGCGCCGCAAGGGCCGCCTCTGGTGGGAGGACCTCTTCAACGACGACTACCTGCGCGCCTGCGAGAAGCTCACCGACGAGCAGATCGCGCGCGAGGTCGACTTCGTGGAGGACAGCCTCGGCATCGAGCGAGGCGGCGCGCTGCTCGATCTCGGGTGCGGGACGGGCCGCCACGCCATCGAGCTCGCGCGGCGCGGCTACGAGGTGGTCGGCTTCGACCTGTCGCTGGCGATGCTCGCGCGCGCGGGCGACGAAGCGCAGGACCGCGAGGCGAAGCTCAACTTCGTCCAGGGGGACATGCGCGAGATGGCGTTCGACGAGCAGTTCGACGGCGTCTACTGCTGGAACACGAGCTTCGGGTACTTCGAGGAGGACAAGAACGCGGGCGTGGTCGACCGCATCCACAAGGCGCTCCGCGCGGGGGGCCTCTTGCTGCTCGACGTCGTGAACCGCGACTTTCTCATCCGGCAGTCGCCGTCGCTCGCGTGGTTCGAGGGCGACGGCTGCGTGTGCATGGACGAGATGAGCGTGGACTTCATCACGAGCCGCATGAAGGTGAAGCGGACGATGATGCTCGACGACGGGCGCTCGCGCGAGATCGAGTACTCGATGCGCGTCTACAGCCTGCACGAGCTCGGGAAGATCCTGCACGAGCACGGCTTCAAGGTGTGCGAGGTGAGCGGGCGGCTCGGGACGCCCGGCGTGTACTTCGGCAACGAGTCGCCGCGGACGATCATCCTCGCCGAGAAGAGGTAGCGCCCGCCGCCCGCGCCCGCGCCAGCGCTACACTCTCCTGCACCCCTCCCCATGGCCCTCCGCAAGATCGCCACCATCGGCCATCCCGTGCTTCGTCAGCCGGCGCGCGAGCTCACGCGCGACGAGCTCGCGAGCGCGCCCCTCCAGCGGCTCGTCGACGACATGGTCGACACGATGCGCGACGCCGCCGGCGCGGGCATCGCGGCCAACCAGGTGCACGAGGCCGTGCGCGTCTGCGTCATCGAGATCAAGGACAACCCTCGCTACCCCTACAAACCGAACTGGCCCCTCACCATCCTCGTGAACCCCGTCCTCGAGCCCACCACGGACGAGACGTTCATGAACTTCGAGGGCTGCCTGAGCGTTCCCAACCTTCGCGGCCAGGTGCCGCGCTTCACGGGCGTGCGCGTTCACGCGTGGGACCGGCGCGGCAAGGACCTCGACTTCGAGGTGAAGGGCCTCACGGCGGGCACCTTCCAGCACGAGCTCGACCACCTCGACGGCAAGCTCTTCGTCGATCGCGTCGCCGACACGACGACCCTCTGCACCTGGACCGACTTCGAGCGCTTTCACCGCGATGCCTTCGTCGAGCGCGCCAGGGCCCTCGTCGCGCGCTTCGGCCACTGACCCGCGCACTGGCCCCGCGCCCGCCCTCGCGCCCGGCCTTCAGTCCTGGGCCCCCGCGCAGCAGCGGAACCCCGTCTCCGTCCCCTTGTAGAACTTGTCGTGGCCGCCCTGCGCGTCGCGGCAGGCGTGCTTGCCGGGCTGCCACCAGTTGCCCTTCTGGACGACCAGTGACCCGTCTGCGAAGCCGTCGACGCTGACCCACTCGGCGACGTTTCCGGCCATGTCTTCGAGGCCGAAGGGGCTGAGGCACTCGGGGTGCGCGCCCGCCTTGGTCCGCTCGTCCTTGAGGCGCCAGGGCTGGCCGGGGACGAGGAGGTCGAGCCTGTCGGCGTTGCACTTGCTGGCCTCGCGACGCCAGCCGTACGGGTAGGGGCGCATCTCCTCGCCCTCGCAGGCGAAGTTCCACTCGCTCTCGACGCAGACCCGCGCGCCGTGCTCCTCGCACGAGCGCTTCGCGTCCGTCCACGACTGGACGTTGAGGGGCAGCCCGGTCTCGTCGTCGACGCGCTCGTGGCGGTCGATGCAGAAGCGCCTGTGCTGGCGCGGGGCGAGGCACCGCGCAGGCTTGGCGTACTCGGCGCAGCGGTACTCGTGGTAGCGCCCGGGCGGGTCCATCCAGCGCAGGCAGCGCTGCTCGACCTTGGGGCAGTAGTCGCCCTCGACCAGGGCCATGCCGTCGGGGCACTCCGCGCCGAGGGGGCCGGGATCGCGCGTCGCGCGCTGCTCGATGGCCGCGGCCAGCCGGACCGGGGGACCGTCGGCGCGCGCGCCCGCCGCGAGGAGGACTGCGCCGACGGAGCCTGCCCCCACGAGGACGGCGATGATGCGGCCGTGATGCATGAGGCGAGTCCCGGTCCTAACGCAGTCCTTTTCGAGACCCAAGCCGAAACGACCTGGATCCAGGGTAGCCCAGAGGAGAGGCTCGGAGACATCGGTTCCGCCGTCCCACCCGCCGCGGGAACCGCCGGGAATCACCGCGTTTTCGACCCGACCACCCGCACGGCCGGGCTGGACCTCCCTTTGCAACCGCGTGACGTCATGCGCACGGCCCTCCTCACGTTGCTGCCTGCCCTCGCCCTCAGCGGCCTCGCGTCGCTGATGTCCGGGTGCGGCGGGCAGGACAGCCTCCCCACTGGCCAGTGGCATCCCCACTCGACGGGCGCGGGCGGCACGGGCACGGGCGGGTCCGACGGAACCGGGACCAGCGGCGCCACGGGCTCGAGCGGCTCGAGCGGCGGCGGGGCCACGGCCTCGAGCAGCAGCAGCTCCTCGAGCGGAAGCAGCGGTGGAGGCTCGAGCGGGGGAGGGACCGCCTCGAGCGGATCGAGCGGGGCGTCCTCGGGCGCCAGCAGCGGCGCCGCGAGCAGCAGCGGGAGCAGCGGTGCTCCTGCGGTCCCGCCGTCGGCCGTCGCGGTCACGCTCGACCAGCCCACCCTTCAGATGCCGCTCTACGAGAACGCGACGGTGACCGTCAGCGTGGCCCCCAACGGCTACGTGGGCAGCTTCGCGCTCGCTGCCGCGACCCTGCCCGGCGGCGTCACGGCGGCCTTCTCGCCGGCGACGGTCACGCTCGACGGCGCGACGACCGCCACGTCCACGCTCACCCTCACGACCGCGACCGACGCGGTTCCCGGCGACGCCACGCTCGCCGTCAACGCGACGGCCGAGGGCACGACGAAGGCCGCGCCGCTCGCGCTCACCGTCCAGTCCGAGATCACGCTCCACATCCCGCAGGGCGTGAACAGCACGGGCGCGACCGTCACGAACCCCAACACGACGGCCTACGGCCCGTACCCCGTCACCATCGTCGCCCCCGCCAACCTCTCGTCGTCGAACCCCATCGTCATCAACTTCAAGAACGACGACACGGTCTCGCACGAGATCCACGCCGACAACGCGGGCCAGGGCTTCGGCCACGACCCCGGACCCTTCGGCGCGGGCCAGATGGACCCGTACGTCCGCAAGGTCAACGCCGCCGGGACGTTCGACTTCTACCTGCACGACCAGAACGCGCCCATCACGGTCGGGCGCATCTTCATCCAGACCGGGCAGTAGGATCAGGCGGCACGAGCTCCCGAAGGTCGGTCAGGCGGCGTGATGGGTATCACGTCGCACGAGCTCCCGAAGGTCGCTCAGTACCGGACGCTGAGGAGGGTGAGCTCGACCTCGCCGTTCGGCTTGCGGAGGAGCACCGTGTCGCCCGCGCGCTTCTTGAGGAGCGTGCGCCCGAGCGGCGATCGCCACGAGATGTGACCCTTGTCGAGGTCGATCTCGTCTTCTCCGACGATGCGATAGGCGGCGCGCACGCCGTCCTCGTCCTCGACCTCGACATACGCGCCGAAGAAGACCGCCTCGACGCCGTCGGTGCGCGGCTCGACGACGGTCGCGCTCTCGAGGCGCTTCGTCAGCCAGTGAATGCGGCGGTCGATCTCGCGGAGCTTCTTCTTGCCGTAGATGTACTCGGCGTTCTCGCTCCGGTCGCCCTGCGCGGCGGCGTCGGCCACCTCCGAGACGATGTGCGGGCGCTTCGTCCAGAGCAGGTCGCCCAGCTCTTCCTGGAGACGCTTCGCGCCCTCGCGCGTGATGTAGACCGGGACGTGCTCGCTCATGTCGGGGTCGCCGCGCGTACGTGGGGGAGGGGGGTCGCCACGCGGCCGGCCCGCGCTTCGGCAGCCGGCGTCAGCGCGCGCGCGCTTCGAGCTCGAGATAGTAGCTCACGAGGTCGCGCTCCTTGTGACCCATCGCGACGAAGCGGAGAACGCGGGCGAACGGCCAGATGCGGGCGACCTCGTCGGGGCGCGACTTGGACGGCAGGAGCATCGCCCAGCGGCCCGGCTCGGGCGACTCGAGGTCGACCCAGCGCGCGCTGAGGCTCCGGGCGAGCAGCTCGCTCAGGAACCCGCCGTGGCGCATCACCTCGCGGTGCTCGGCGGGCGTCCTCACGCGGCCGTCGACGAGCAGCTCGCGCAGGTACCGCTGCGCCATCTCGAGGCCGTCGACGTCGGTGCGCAGCTCGACGCCGAAGCGGGTGCGGAGCTCGCGGGCGAGCTCGCGCGCGTAGTACGTGCAGGCGAGGCGCGCGGCGGGCGGGTTGCGCGGCGGCTCGTCGGACGAGGGCGGCTCGCCGCGCAGGCCGTCGGGGAGGCTCAAGGACTCGGCGCGCTCGTGCTCCGCTTCGGCCGGCGGCGGCAGCGACCACACGCGCTCGCCGCGAGGCTCGACGCGGTACGGCGGCAGCGTCGTCCCGGGCGGCAGCGTGCGGGTGTGCGCGCTCGGCCGGGAGGGCGCGACGATGCCCGGGCGCGTGGTCGTTCGCCCCGCGGGTTGCGTCGCGGCGGTGCCCATCGTCGCGACGGCGGCGATGCCGAGGCCGGACGGCGCGAGGGGCGGGCGCGGGATCTCGAGGTCGGAGGTCGCGATGGGGCTGCGGGGCGTGGGAGCTTCGCTTCGCGTCGAGGGCGTCTCGGCCGGGGTGGGGGCGGCCGGCGTGGAGGACCCGACGCGCGCGACATAGGGGGACGTCCCGCCTTGCACGGCGGGCAGCGGCAGGACCACGGCGGGCAGCGGCAGGACCGCGCCCGACGAGTGGGGCGCGGGAGGCACGACGGGGGGGGTGGCCGGTCCCGCGACGCCCGACGGCACGGGCACGATGTTCGCCGACGACGACTCGCCCGCCGCCTCGAGCACGGCCTGCGCGTGCATCCGCAGGACGTCGTCCGCCCCGGCGTTCTCGACGAGGTCGCGCGCGAAGGCCCTCGCGCGGCGCGCGTCGCCGGCGGCCAGCCACGACTGCGCGGCCAGGAGCTGCAGCTCGTGGAACGCCGACATCGACGTCGACAGGTCCGAGACGCGCTCGGCGACCGCCTTCGGCTCCTCGGCCTTCGTCGCGAGCGCCGCCCGCGCGCGCAGGTAGATGGTGCCGGGCACGCGGCCGCGCCGGCGCTCGAGCGCGTCGATCTGCTCGAGGACGCCGGTCGTCTCGCCGCGCGCGAGCTTCGTCTCGATGTTCCAGAGGGCCGTCTCGGCGAGCGGGCCCCTCGCAGGCGCGTCGCGCGACCAGAGCTGCGCCTCGAGCGCGTCGAGCCGGCCCTTCTCGTCCGGCGCCGCGCGGGCGCGCTCGCGGAGCCACTCGACGACCTCGGCACGCGTGGCCTCGGACGGCGCCGCTCGCCCGCGCGGGACCTGGAGCGACGCGATCGACTCGACGAGCAGCTGCGCGTCGTCGAACATCACGCGCCGGTACGTGCGCTCGCCCGGGCGGCGGAGCGACGTGAGCTCGGAGGTGTCGAGGTACACGGCGTCGCCGTCGGCCGCCTCCGCGAGCGACGCAGCCAGATGGAGGGCGCGGAGCGTGGCAGCGGCGCGTGGCGATCGGAGGTCGGTCGCGAGCCCCGTGAGGTCGAGCCACGTCCCCTCGTAGGCCGCCCTTGCCGCGTCGAACTCGCGCGCTTCGAGGAGCTCCGCCGCCTCGAGCCGGTCGACGACGGCGCGCACCGCGGCCCCCCGGGCGTAGCCCTTCGCGACGCGCGTCCGGGCGCCGGCGACGGCGGCGCGCGCCAGGTCCGCCGTGATCCCGGCGTGCGCGAGGCGCGCCTTCGCCTGCTCGACCGTCGTGCCGTACCCCACCTCGCGGATCGCGCCTGGCCCGGTCGCGCGGAGCTCGATGTCGCCGCCGTCGAAGAGCGCGTACTCCGCGTCCGGCGGGCCCCCGCTCGAGACGAGGACCACGGTCCCGCCGATCGCGAACGTGCACCTGCCGCCGGACTGACCCATCTGGCCTGACCCCACAGCATCGCAAGACTCGGGGCCCGCGGTCGACTTTCGAGAGACGGAGGGCGCTTTTTCGCCGTAGGCTGCCCCGTGACGTCCATGCTGGTGCGCCTTTTCGGTCGGGCTGGCGGGGCTGGCGGGGAGGGCGGGAGGAGAATTTGCGCGGGCGCGGGCGCGGGCGCGGGCGCGGGCGCGGGCGCGGGCGCGTGGGTGGGCGTGCTGGCGGTGGCAATCACGGCCACGGTCGCCGGGGCGCTGGCGTGCGGGCCGTCGAAGCCGCCGGTCGAGCCGGAGCCCGACGAGCCCGTCGCCACGGCCGAGCCGCCGCCTTCACCTCCGGCGCCGCCGGCGCCCAGCCTGTACGAGCGCCTCGGGAAGCGTGCGGCGCTCGAAGGCGTCGTGGACGATCTTCTGGCCAACGCACTCGCCGACAACCGGATCAGCAAGTTCTTCGACAAGGTGAAGAAGGACAAGGAGCGCGCGAAGCAGCTCCGGACGCGGCTGGTCGCCGAGCTCTGCGTCGTCGCGGGCGGGGCGGCCACCGACTGCGCGTACGACGGCAAGTCGATGAAGGACGCCCACAAGGGGATGGGCATCGGCGAGGCGCAGTGGAACGCGTTCATCGAGGACCTCACCATCGCGCTCAAGACGCACGGCGTCGACGACGCGCTCTCGAAGGAGCTCCTCGACGATCTCGACAAGCAGACGAAGGCCGACATCGTCGCGCCGGCCGCGGCCGCGACGCCGTCGACCAAGGGAGCCAGGTGACGGATGAAGCACGCGGCGGACGCGATCCTGCGCACCGAGCAGGCGGACTACCTCGAGGCGCTCAACGGAGCAGGTATCGCCGCCCTCGCGGCGATGGCGCGCGTCGCGCCGGTGCACGGCCGCGAGCCGCTCCTCGCGAAGATGGAGGCGCGCGCCGCCGAGCGCGGCTACCCCATCAGCGATCCCGAGGTCGCGTCGTTCCTCGCCATCGTGACGCGCCTGCGGCAGCCGCGGCTCGTCGTCGAGCTCGGCGCGAACATCGGCTACGGCGCCATCGTGATGGCGCGGGCGGCGGGCGAAGGGTCGCGCGTCGTCACGATCGAGTACCGCCAGGACCTCGTCGAGGAGGCCCGCGGCTTCGTCGCCGAGGCGGGCCTGTCGCCGCGCATCGAGGTGCGCCAGGGCCTCGCGCTGGCCGAGCTCGAGAAGATCGACGAGCCCATCGACCTCCTCTACGTCGACTGCGTGAAGGAGGAGTACCCGCAGTACCTCGCGCTCGGAGCGCCCAGGCTCGCCGAGCGCGGGGTCCTCGTCGCCGACAACGTCCTCTGGCGCGGCCAGGTCGCGCACGAGTCGCCCCCCGAGACCGAGAAGGCGCGCGCCGCGGCCCTGCGCGAGTTCAACCTCGCGCTCGTCAGCCGGCCGGACCTGTGCGGCGTCGTGCTCCCGCTCGGTGACGGCGTCGCGTTCGCCGTGAAGCTCTGACGCGGGGGCGGGAAGGGGTGGGGCCGTCGCGACGTACCACGGTGCACCCCATGCGTGCGCCTCGCGCCTTCGTCTCCGCGCTCGCAGCCCTCGCAGGCCTTGCGGGCGTCGCCTTCCTCGCATGCTCCGCGGGGTGCTCGTCCGGGAGCGGCACGTGCCACGCGGGTGCGGGCGCCGGGGACGCCGGCGCCGGTGGGGTCGACCTGTGTTCCCCGTCGTCGTCCTCGTCGGGGAGCATCGGAGGAAGCACGAGTGGAGGGGCATCGAGCAGCAGCAGCGGCGGCGGGAGCGGTTCAGGCGGCAGCGGATCCAGCAGCGGGGGCGGCAGCGGCTCGGGCAGCGGCGGCTCCAGCGGGTCGGGCGGGGGCACCGGCTCCAGCAGCGGCGCGAGCGGTTCCGGCGGGGCCAGCGGCGGAGGCGAGAACTGCCAGGACGGGCAGGGGGACTTCTGCCTCTGCTACGGCGCCTCGAGCACGTTCCCCGCGAACGGCACCTCCTGCGCGCCGTCCTCGCTCCAGGACCCCGGCGTCTGCTGCGCGGCCCCCGGCTTCCCCGGCTCGGGCGACTGCATCTGCAGCGCGTTTCTCTGCTACGTGAACTCCGGCGGCGGCAAGGACTGCTACTACCAGGACCTCGGCGGCAACGGCCTCGAGGTCCCGACGACGTCCGCCTCGGGCACCGCGTGCTGCACCTGGGGCGACTCCAACAGCGGCTATATCTGCAGCTGCTACGACGACGCGAGCCTCTGCGAGGGAAAGACCACCGTCTCGTCGTGCACGAGCGACACGCTTCCGGCGTGCTCGAGCCTCATCACGACCGGCTACGAACAGGTCCCCGCCTGCCGCTGAGAAGCGGAGCGGAGAGGAGAAACAGGAAGATCAGAAGATCAGAAGGGGAGCTGGGTTTTCACTCGACTGACGCGTGTTCGAGGGCGCTCGAACCGGGTCCCCAACCCCAACTCTCGCCTTCTGATCTTCCGATCTTCCTGTTTCCCCCTCTCGCTCTCGAAGCGCGGCGTGGCTACAGGGGGGCGCCCGCGAGCTCGCCGGCTGCCGGTGGCACCGCGGGGGCGGCCGCCTCGGTCTCCTCGCCGATGGGGCGCTTGTAGCCGCACTCCTTGTTCGCGCACGCCATCATCGGCTTGGCGCGCGTGCCGCCGAAGACGAGGAAGGGCGCGCCGCAGCTCGGGCACGGCTCGGCGACGGGCTTCTGCCACAGCTTGAAGTCGCACTTGATGGCTTCGTTCTGGTAGTTCGAGCACCCGTAGAACGTCTTGCCGCCGCGCTTCTTCGGGCGAATCTCGATGAGGTCCCCGCCGCACTTGGGGCACTTCACGCCGAGCGGCACGGGGCGCGCGTTCTTGCACTCGGGGTAGCCCGTGCACGAGAGGAACTCGCCGTACCGGCCGCTGCGGATCACCATCGGCTTGCCGCACTTGTCGCAGTCGATGCCGGTCTCGCGCACGGGGCGCGGCTTGCCGTCCTCGCCGAGGTCGCGCGTGCTCTTGCACTCGGGATAGTTCGCGCAGCCGAGGAACCAGCCGTTCTTCGACCAGCGCTTGAGCATCACGCCGCCGTCGATCTCGCACTTCTCGTCGGTGGCCACCGGCTCGGGGTTCCAGCGCGAGAGCTTCTTGCTCTTGTCGAGCTGCGCGCGGAACCGCTTGTAGAAGCGCTTCAGGAGGTCGATGCGCTTCTCCTTGCCCGCCTCGACCTCGTCGAGCTCGTCCTCCATCTTCGAGGTGAAGGCCGGGTCCATGAAATCGAGCTCGCTGCGAACGAGCCCGTCGACGACGAACTTGCCGAGGGTGGTCGGCCGGAAGCGCGTCCCGTCCATCTTCTCGACGTAGTCGCGCGCCTGCACCTTGCTGATGATCTCGGCGTACGTGCTCGGGCGGCCGATGCCGCGCTCTTCGAGCTCGCGCACGAGCGAGGCCTCGGTGTAGCGCGGCGGAGGTTGCGTGAACTTCTGCTCGGTGATGACCCCGGGCGGCGTGACGAGGTGGAGGACGGCGCCCTCGTCGAGCTCGGGCAGGGTCGCCTCCGCGTCGTCGGCGAGGAGGTCCGCCGCCTTCGCGGGGGCTCCGTTCTTGCCGTCCCCGTCGGTCGCGCTCGCGTCGCCCTCGCCCTCGCCGGCGAGCGGCGCGGCGGCCTTGGGGATCTCGCCCTTGCCGTAGGCCTCGAGCCAGCCGGGGAACTTGAGGATTCGCCCGCTCGCGCGCAGGCCGTAGACCGTCTTGTCGGCCGCGATGGCCTCGATGTCGACGCTCGTCTGGTCGTAGACGGCGGGCGTCATCTGGCTCGCGAGGAAGCGCTCCCAGATCAGCTTGTAGAGCTTGAACTGGTCGTCCTTGAGGTGCTTTCGCACGCTCTCGGGCGTGTACTCGAGCGACGTCGGGCGGATGGCCTCGTGGGCCTCCTGCGCGTTCTTCTTCGACTTGAAGACGTTGGGCACCGCCGGGACGTAGTTCTTGCCGTACGCCTCGGTGATGTGGACCCGCGCGGCCTCGACCGCGTCGGGCGAGAGGCGCGTCGAGTCGGTGCGCATGTACGTGATGAGGCCGACCGCGCCGCCGTCGCGGCCGAGGTCGATGCCCTCGTAGAGGCCCTGCGCCACCTGCATCGCGCGCTTGGCGCCGAAGCCCAGGCGGTTGACCGCGTCCTGCTGGAGCTTGCTCGTCGTGTACGGCGACGGCGGATTCCTCCGGCGCTCGCTCTTCGTGATCTTGGCGATGCGGTACTTCGCGTCCGTCAGGTGGCCGCGGACCACCGCCGCGTCGGCGCCGTTCTTGACGGCGAGCTTCTCGCCGCCGCGCGACACGAGGCGCCCGAGGAAGGGGCGCGCCGGGGCCGCTCCGCCGCTGGCCGGCGTCAGGGCCGCGCCGCAGTTCCAGTACTCCTCGGGGACGAACGCCTCGATCTCGCGCTCGCGATCGACGATGAGCCGGAGGGCGACGCTCTGGACGCGCCCGGCGGACAGGCCGAAGGCGAGCTT
This sequence comes from Polyangiaceae bacterium, assembly GCA_036490515.1. GTDB lineage: Bacteria > Myxococcota_A > Polyangia > Polyangiales > Polyangiaceae > Palsa-1150. Next base: position 1,461 of record DASXDU010000018.1, on the reverse strand, counting down.
GCTCCAGACGAGGGCCGACACGTCGTAGCCGACGATGCGGTCGAGGACGCGGCGGGCGCGCTGCGCGTCGTAGAGGTCGGCGTTGAGCTCGCGCGGGTGGCTGACGCCGTACTCGACGCCCTTCTTCGTGATCTCGTGGAACTCGACCCGCTTGATGGTCTTCTTGCCCTGCTTCAGCTCCTCGGCGAGGTGCCAGGCGATCGCTTCGCCCTCACGGTCGGGGTCCGGCGCCAGCAGAATCTCGGTGGCGGTCTTCGCCGCCGCCTTGAGCTCCTCGACGACCTTCTCCTTGCCGGGGACGACCTCGTAGGTCTCCTTGAAGCCCTTTTCGATGTCGATCCCGAGCTTCTTCGGCAGGTCCTTGATGTGTCCCTTGGAGGCGAGAACCTCGTACTTCGACCCCAGGTACTTCTTGATCGTCTTGGCCTTGGCGGGGGACTCGACGACGACGAGCGTCTTTGCCATCAATGACTTCTCTTTCCCGTTTTCCCAGCAATCTTCGTCATCTGTCGGCCGTCGCGTCCCGGAAGAAGCCCGGCGGGCCCTCTACTACTACGTTCTCCAAGGCGAGCGTCAAGAGAGCGGCGGCGGCCGCTTGGGTCGGAAGGCCCGCCCTGGACGCGATCGCGTCGAGGTGAAGCGGTGCGGTCGAGGTTACGCCCAAGATAGCGGTTTCGTTGTCGGAAAGGGCGCGCGTGAGTACCGGCGCGCGAGGGGCCGCAGGGCCGAGCCCGAGCGAGGCGAAGAGGTCGTCCTCGTGGTGGAGCGGTCGAGCTCCCGTGGACCTGGCGTGGCCGAGCAGCCAGCGCGAGCCGTCGAAGCCGGACCCGACCCACGGCGGAGGGGCACAGACCCAGAGCGGTCGACCCAACTTGTGTGCGCACCCCGCCGCATGCAAGGCCCCCGAGTCCTTGCCGGCCTGGACCACCACGACCGCGTCGGCGAGCGCCACGAGGATGTGGTTGCGGGCGAGGAAGGTGTAGGGCATCGCGCCGACGTCGTCGCCGAAGGGCCAGACCATGGCGCCGGCGCTGCGGGCGACCTCGACGAAGAGCGCGGCGTGATCGGTCGGGAAGACGTGGTTGCAGCCCGTGCCGCAGACCACCCAGGTGCGCCCCCCGCCGGCGAGCGCGCCGCGGTGCGCCGCGCCGTCGATGCCGAGAGCGCCCCCCGAGACGACGACCGCGCCGCGCTGGACGAGCCTGGAGGCGAGGGTGGTCGCAAAGCCCGAGGCGTCGGTGGTCGCCACGCGCGAGCCGACGATGGCGACGACGCGGTCCGCCTCGAGCGATCCCCCGCTCGTGACGAGCGAGGCGGGAGGGCGAGCCACCGAGCGGAGGCGGGAAGGATAGGAGGGATGGAGAGGGGTGAGGCGGAGGAGGGGAGGAGGAGGAGCGGGCGCGAGGGTGAGGGCGGGCGTGGGGGCGGGCGCGGGCGCGAGGGTGGGGGCGGGCGCGGGCG
>DASXDU010000014.1:0-135658 GCA_036490515.1 Polyangiaceae bacterium | reverse complement strand
ACGCGCTCGGGTCGGCGCGGGAGACCGCGGCCTGCCTCGATTCGGCGCTGGCGCTCGGGTACGTCGACGGGATCGACGCGGGGTTGCTCGACAAGATCGACCATGTGCGCGCCGTGCTGGTGAAGAACGTGCGCTGAGGCGAGCGGCTCGGGTGGGCCGCTCGCCGCGCTGCTCGCTCACGCCGTGACGCGGACGAGGGTGCCGATGACGCGGTTCATGAGAGCCGGCAGGGAAGGCGGCAGCGACCCGACGTAGCCCGCCGCCTGCGCAACCTGCAGGCACGCCCAGGTCTCCCGGGCCGAGCCGAGCGCCGTGCGGTACCGCTGCAGGCGGTTGCCACCCGCCGAGCCGCTTCCCTCGGCGACGTTGAGCACCACCGAGCTGGCCGCTCGCCGCAGTTGAGAACCGAGGTCACGGTCGCGTCGCTCGACCACCCCGACGACGGGCCGCATGGTGGCGATGGCCTCGAGCATCACATCGTGAATTCGCAGCATGAGGTTTCTCCTTTGCGCCCCGCGCCCGCTGCGCGAAGCACCCGCGCCCCACGCCACGGCGCGCAGCACGGCTCAAGGACCCGGAGCGGCGAAGCCGCGGAGGGCCGCTCCCGCGGCGCGCGCTCCTGCGCGCGTCCTTGTACCGTGCGAGCACCGTGGCACCGTCAAGCAACCGACGAGCAGGAGAAAGTGCGCGTGCGCGGGCGCGTGCGTGGGCGTGGGCGTGGGGGGCGTGCGAGGGCGAGAGCGAGAGAATCCTCTTGTTCGGTCTTGACAGTGCGCTACCCGCGCTCTCCGCTCCTTACCGCGCCCGCGCCCGCGCCCGCGCCCGCGCCCGCGCCCGCGCCCGCGCCCGCGCCCGCGCCCGCGCCTGTGCCCGGCCTGCCCCCCTCAGCGCGCTTCGTCGCTTCGCGCGCGAACCCGCTCGATCACGATGCCCGCGGCGTGTTCGCAGAAGAGGAGCGCGTTGTGCCCTCGCTCGGGCAGCACCACGACCTCGCCGAACCCGAGGCACGCGGCGTCCACGCCGACGACCAGCGTATCGTCCTCGCCGACGACGGACGTGTGAGGCACGCCGCAGACGTGCGCGTGCTGCCGGAGGCGCCGCAGGACGCCGCTCGTCTCCTGCAGGTCGACGCCGACGAGGTACCTCGGCGCCGTGGCCACGCCGCCGAACGGACTCGCGAGCGAGATGGTCCGGGCGACGCGTGCGCGGCCCCCGAGCTCCTGCACGTACCAGCGCGCCGCCAGGCCGCCGATCGAGTGCCCGACCACGGTGATGCGCGTGCCCTCGGGGATGCGCTCGACGATCGACGCGAGGCGCATCGCGATGCGGCGGATGCCCACGCCCGGGGCGTGCGTGAAGGTCGCGACGCGCGCGCCGGTCTCGCGCTCGAGGCGCTTTCGCAGCGGCCGGAACACGCCCGCGCTCGCCAGAAAACCGTGGACGAGCACGACCACGTCGTCGCCCGGTCGCGCTTCGGGCACCACCGGCCGCAGGTCGCGCGGCACCAGCGCCATCTCCTTGAGGAGCGCCACGCGCTCCGTGCCGAGGAATGCTTCCAAGGAGTCCGGAAGGGCCATCCGTACGACCGTTGAAGCACGAACCGTGCGCGCCGGTCACGCTTTCGGCTAGGCTCCGCCGCCCGTGGGCGAACCTGCCACATATGAGCTCGGCCTGGTCGTCGCCGACGCGGACATCGACGCCCTCGGGCACGCGAGCAACGTCGCGTTCGTCCGCTGGATTCAAGAGGCGGCGATCGCGCACTCGACGGCGGTGGGGCTGGGCCTCGAGGCCTACCAGCGCCTCGGCGCGGTCTTCGTCGTGGTCCGCCACGAGATCGACTACCTGCGTCCGGCGCTACGCGGCGAGGCCCTGGCTGCGCGAACGTGGATATCCAGCGTGATGGCCGCCAAGTGCGTGCGCGCGACCGAGATCGTGCGCCGCTCCGACGGCCAGGTGCTCGCGCGCGGCGCGACGACGTGGGGCTTCATCGAGCTCGCGACGATGCGGCCGCGGCGCATCCCCGACGCGGTGCGCGGGGCGTTCGACGGCGCGCTGCGCGCCGCCGGGGAGGAGTGAATGGCGACGGCCGAAGACGCAGAGGACGCGAAGCACTGGGAGGCGGTCGAGGAGGCGACGGAGCTGCTCCACGAGGAGCGCTTCCGGGAGGCGATCCAGGAGCTCGGCGGGGCGCTCCGCGCCGATCCGAGGAACCCCTACGCGTACTACTTCCTCGGGATCGCGTTCTTCGAGGTGGGCGAGCTCGAGCCGGCGCGCGACGCGTACGGTGCGGCCATCAAGCTCGCGCCCGGGCACATCGGGGCGCGCGTCGCGCTCTGCCACGTGCTCCGCACGCTCGGCGACGTGAAGGGCGCCCTGCGCGAGGGGCTCGCCGCGCTCTCGCGCGCGCCCGCCGACCCGGACGCGCTCCACGCCGTCGGCCTCGCGTACCACGCACGCGGCGACGACCCGGCGGCGCGCACGTACCTCGAGGCCTACCTCGCGACGAACCCCGAGTTCGAGGTCGCCGTCGAGACCCGCGCTCTCCTCGAGACCATCCCCGGCGCCAAGAAGCCCCCCTCCGACGACGAGGACGACTGAGCGGGAGCCGCGCGCGTCAGCTGCCGCACTGCTCGAAGAGGATGTCCGCCTCGCCGTCGCACGTGCGGTTCTCGGTGCCGCCGTCGGGCGCCGGGACCGTCTGGCCGGCGACCTCGGAGTCGGGGCACGAGATGTGGCCCCAGATGCGGCCGGCCGCGATGGGCGGCTGATCGGGGACGGTGCCGCCCTGGTAGGCGAACGAGAGCGTGCAGTTCGTGGCGCGGAACGTCCCGTTCTGGCCGCTCTCGAACACGGCGGTGACGCCCGTGCCGCCGCTCGTCGTCACGGCGCCCTGGCCCGAGGGCGAGGTGATCGTGAGGCTCCCGCCCTGCAGGCCCTCCTGCGTGGCGTTGAGGTTGATGTCGAAGCCGCTGCCCGAGGTGGCGACGGTGCACGAGATGTGGACCGTCGACCCGGCCTGCTGGTTGCCGTCGGTGACGCGCACCGGGTTGTCGCCCGTGGCGGTGCCGATGTCGAGGAACTGCTCGACGGTGCCGAGCTGGCAGACGGTGGACGAGTCGCCGTCGCCAGGGCCCACGGTCGCCTGGATGAACGCATCCGGCGCGGCGGGCTTGGTGCTGGAGCAGGCGACGGCGACCGACGAGGCCGCGAGGAGGGGAGCCCAGGTAGAAAGAATGCGAAGGACCATCGCGGCAGTCTCCATGCGGCCGCAGCATAGCGCGGTGACTGCCCGGTGGGGGAGTATGTAACCTGCCCGCCGATGCCTCCCGCGGGCCTGGTCGTCCGGGCGGACAACCTCGACTTCCTGGCGCACGTCCCCGACGGTTCGGTGGACCTCGTCTACGTCGACCCGCCCTTCAACACGGGGCGGGCGCAGGCGCGCGACGCGCTGGCGACCGTGCGTGACCCGGAAGGAGACCGGACGGGGTTCGGCGGGCACCGGTACCGGACCACGCGCCTCGGGTCGCGGTCGTTCGCCGACGCGTTCGACGACTACCTCGCGTTCCTCGAGCCGCGTATCGTCGAGGCGCGGCGGGTCCTCGCGCCGAGCGGGAGCTTCTACCTGCACCTCGACTACCGCGAGGTCCACTACGCGAAGGTCCTCGCCGACGCGATCTTCGGGCGCGCCTGCTTCCTCAACGAGATCGTCTGGGCCTACGACTACGGGGCTCGCACGCGGCGCCGCTGGCCGGCAAAGCACGACACGATCCTCCTCTACGCGAAGGACCCCGGGGCGTACTTCTTCGACGCCGACGCGGTCGACCGCATCCCCTACATGGCGCCGGAGCTCGTCGGCGAGGCGAAGGCCGCGCGCGGGAAGCTGCCGACCGACACGTGGTGGCACACGATCGTGAGCCCGACGGGAAAGGAGAAGCTCGGGTATCCCACGCAGAAGCCGCTCGGCGTCCTGCGGCGCGTCGTCCAGGCGTCGTGCCCGCCCGGCGGCGTGGTGCTCGACTTCTTCGCAGGCAGCGGCACGGCCGGCGCGGCGGCGCGCGAGCTCGGGCGGCGGTTCCTGCTGGTGGACGCGAGCGAGGAGGCGCTTGCCGTGATGCGCCGCCGCTTCGAGGGCGCGGACGGCGTGGCGTTTCTGGACGCCGTAGGAGGCGCCGCAGCCCTAGACGCGCTCGGACGCCGCGAAGCCTCGCTCGAGGTCCGCGCGCAGGTCGCCCGCGTCCTCGAGGCCGACCGAGAGGCGCAGTAGGCCGTCGCCGATGCCGAGGGCCTTGCGCGCCTCGGCCGTCAGGCTCGCGTGCGTCATGATGGCCGGGTGCTCGGCGAGCGACTCGACGCCGCCGAGGCTCTCGGCGCAGGCGAAGACGCGGAGCGCCTTGAGGAACGCGGCCGACTGCGCGAGCGTCCCCCGGAGCTCGAAGCTGATCATCCCGCCGGGGCCCTTCATCTGGCGCGAGGCGAGGGCGTGGCCCTCGTGCGACGGCAGGCCGGGGTAGCGCACGCGCGCGACGCGCGGGTGGGCGGCGAGCCACTCGGCGAGGCCGCGGGCGGACTGCACGTGGCGCTGCATGCGGACGCCGAGCGTCTTCAGGCCGCGCAGGACGAGGTAGCAGTCGAAGGGGCTCGGCACGCCGCCGACGGACTTCTGGAGGAAGCGGAGCTTTTCGGCGAGCGCGTCGTCGCTCGTCATGACGGCGCCGCCGACGACGTCGGAGTGGCCGTTGAGGTACTTGGTGGTCGAGTGGACGGCGAGCGCGGCGCCGAGCGCGAGCGGCTGCTGGAGCATCGGCGTCGCGAACGTGTTGTCGACCGCGAGGGGGATGCCGCGGCCGCGCGCGATCTCGGCGATGGCGGCGACGTCGAAGACCTTGAGCATCGGGTTGCTGGGGGTCTCCATCCAGACGAGGCGCGTCGACGGGCGCATCGCCTCGCGCACCTTGGCCGGATCGGTCATGTCGATGAACGACGCGTCGACGCCGAACTGCTTGAGCACCTTGTCGAAGATGCGGAAGGTGCCGCCGTAGACGTCGTCGCCGACGAGCACGTGGTCGCCGCTCTTCAGCGTGAGCAGCACGGCCGTCGTCGCCGCGCACCCGCTGCCGAACGCGACGCCGTGCTTCGCGCCCTCGAGGGCGGCGAGGCACTTCTCGAGCGCGTCGCGCGTGGGGTTGCCGGCCCGCGAGTAGTCGTAGCCCTTGTGCACGCCGGGCCCGTCCTGCGCGAACGTGGACGAGAGGACGATGGGCGTCATCACGGCGCCGGAGACGGGGTCGGGCTCCTGCCCGGCGTGGATGCAGAGGGTGTCGAGCGAGGCGGAGGGCGCGTCGGCCATGGCGGGGGTCGTAGCACGTCGTTCGCCGCGTCGTGGGCGGGGGTCGGGCGGTGCGCCGCGGCGCGCCGCGCGGTGCTAAGAGGAGGGGCATGGAGTCCGACACGCGCCTCGGGGGCGGGCGGTACGTCGTGAAGGGCCTCCTCGGCGAGGGCTCGCAGGGCGCCACGTACGAGGCGACGGACGAGCAGACCGGCCGGTCCGTCGCGATCAAGCGCTTCGACGTGCGGGGCGCGAAGCGGTGGAAGGACGTGGAGCTCGCGGAGCGCGAGGCGCGGGTCCTGGCGACGCTCGACCACCCGCTCGTTCCCCGGTACCTCGAGCACTTCGAGGAGGACGGGGCGCTCTACCTCGTCATGGAGAAGGTGGAGGGCGAGACGCTCGACGCCATCCGCCGTCGGGAAGGCTCGCTCCCCGAGGCCGAGGTGCGACGGTTCCTCGCCTGCGCCGACCGGGCGCTCACGTACCTCCACGGACGTGGCGCGCCGATCGTGCACCGCGACATCAAGCCGACCAACGTCGTCCGGCGCCCCGACGGGAGCTACGTGCTCGTCGACTTCGGCGCGGTGAGCGAGGTCCTCTTCCGGCGCGGGGCGAGCACCGTCGTCGGGACGATGGGCTACATGGCTCCGGAGCAGATCCAGGGGCGTTCGCTCCCGGCGTCCGACGTGTACGCGGTCGGTGCGACCGCGCTGGCGGCGCTCACGGGTGCCGAGCCCGAGACGCTGCCGCACAAGGGGCTTCGTGTCGAGGTCCGCACGGTCGTGGGTGGCCGCGCGAGCCCCGAGCTCGTCGCGTCGCTCGAGCGGATGCTCGAGCCGGACCCGGATCTGCGTGCCGCGAGCGTCGCCGCGGCCCTCGACACCCGCACAGTCCGCGTGCCGGCCGCTCCCCTCCCGGCGGAGCGGCCCGCGCGGTCGAGCGAGGACGCCGTCGTGAGGAGCCTGCGCGGCCTCATCTGGGCGCTCTGGGGGCTCGGCTGGGTGCTCGTGCCGATCGTGCTCGGCAAGGTGCTCGACATGCCCGAGGGCATCCCCATCGTGATGTTCGGGTGGCTCGCGCTGAACCTCATCGTCGGCTGGCACAAGGGCGCAGTTCTCCGCATGCTCGTCCGCCGCTGGAACGCCGAGACCGCGTCGGCCGACGTCGCGCGCGCCCTCGTCGCCGTGGAGGAGCCCCGGGCCCAGGTGCGCGTGGGGATGGGCGCTCGCCTGCCCGACGAAGCCGCGGGGACGGACGCCGACGCTCCCGTCGAGGAAGCGCGCCAGCGCAGCGCCCGCTGACGCGTCTCTGCCCCGGGCTCACGCCGGCATCGTCCGCGTTCGTCCCCCGGTCTCGACGGACGTCTCGGACTCGGGCGGCAGCGCGCTCTCCGGAGCGCCGACCATCCCGGCGACGATGCGCCCGAGCCGCTCGGCGCCCGCGCCGCGCGACTCGGGGATCGCGTCGAGGGCGTCGAGCATCTCCTGCGCGGTCGTGAAGCGGTTCGCCGGATCGCGCGCGAGCCCGCGGGCGATGAAGGCCGCCCAGCGCTCGTCGAGCTCGGGGCGCACCACGGTGATGGGGAGGACCGTGTCGTTGAGGAGCGCGAGGAGCGAGGCCGCAGGGTTGCCCGACGAGAAGAGGCGCCGCTGGGCGAGGAGCTCCCACGCGATGACGCCGACGGGGAAGAGGTCCGCGCGCGTGTCGAAGGCCTCGGCGCGCGCCTGCTCGGGGGCCATGTAGCCGGCGTGGCCGGAGACGTGCTTCGTCAGCGACTCGCTCGCGTCGGCGAGGCTGCGCGCGATGCCGAAGTCGGTGAGCTTGACCTCGCCGTTGGTCGAAACGAGGACGTTCGGCGGGCAGAGATCGCGGTGGACGACGCGGAGCGGGCGGCCGTCGGCGCCGCGCGCGCCCTCGTGCGCGTAGGCGAGCGCGCCGAGGATCTCGCGCAGGACGTGGCCGACGAGGTCGGGAGCGAGGGGCTCGTCCTTCGTCCGCGACATCATCGCGCCGAGCGTCACGCCCTCGACGTACTCCATGACGAGGAAGTACGAGTCGTCGATGCGGCCGAAGTCGAGCACCTGGACGATGGCCGGGTGGGCGAGGCGCGCCGAGAGCCGCGCTTCGTCGCGGAAGGCCTCGACGAAGCGGTCGGTGGCCGCGAGGTGCGGGTGGATGCGCTTGACCGCGACGCGGCGCTCGAAGCCGCCCTCGGGGCAGTAGACCGCCTCGAAGACGAAGCCCATGCCGCCGTGGGCGATCTCGCGGACGAGGCGGTACTTGCCGAAGAGGTTCTGCGCGCGGACGGTGCTCTCGGCGCGGCTGATCGCGCGGAGGAGCGCGCGCGCGATGAAGGCGCAGAGCAGGCCGCTGCCGACCATCGTGGCGGAGCGCGACGCCTGCATCGACGGGAGCGCAAAGAGGGGCGCGGCGGCGGGCAGGTGCGGGCGGAGCACGGCGAAGTACGCGGCGGCGAAGAGGACGGCGCCCGCGATGCCGTACCCGAGGCAGAGCGCGGGCCGGAGGCGCGCGACGCCGACGAGCATGAGCGCGTAGAAGAGGACGGGTGGGACCCACGATCCGAGCGCGTAGACGGGGCCCTGGCTCGACGCGACGAGGAGCATCGAGGCCCACGGCAGGGTGCTCTCGACGAGCGCCTGCGCGACGCGGAGGCGGCGCCCGACGTGGCCGCGGTCGAGCACCTTGCCGTACGCGAGGAACCAGAGGGCGGCGAGCGCCGAGAAGCCGCCCTGGACGAAGCCGAAGCGCGTGCGCAGGACCAGCCCGACGACCGCGCCGAGCACGACGCCGAAGGCGGACATCACGAAGAGGATCCAGACCGTGGCCCGCTCGAGCCGCCGGAGCTCGTCGGCGAGCGCGACGTGGATCTGGGGACCGCGCGTGGGGCGCGTCCCGGTGGCCGCCGGCGCGACGGAGGGGGCGCGGTTCACCACATTTGAACGTACGCCCCGCCGCCGGGGCCTCGCAAGTCAACGCGTCTCGAAGAAGCGGTCCCGCCGGAAGCCGGCGCGCGCGCCCGCGAGCGCCGCGACGCCCAGGGCGCAGAGGACGACCTCGGCGCCGAGGACGTTGGGCCAGGTGAGCGGCAGGCCCAGGGCGACCCACGCAGCGGCGACTCCGCCGAAGACGACGAGGCCGAGGAGGGCCGTCATCTGCTGCGCGGAGCGCGCGACGGCGACGCGCATCGAGAGGAGGATGGCGATGCCCGTGAGCAGGAGCGCCGACGCGAGCGCGCCGAGGAAGGTGCCCGCGACGAGGACCGCGGACGGGAGGTAGAGGCCGGGCTCGCGGCCCGTGACGTTCACCGTGACGAGGGCGCACGCGAACGCGACGACGGTCACCGAGAGGGCCCAGACGATGGCGGCGGCCGCCTTGCCGGCGAGGATGGCCCACTCGCCGAGCGGCGTCGCGAGGAGCGTCTCGAGTGTCCGGCGCTCGCGCTCGCCCGCGAAGGCGTCGGCCGCCACGGTGACGGCGAGCATGCCGGGAAAGAACGCGAAGTAGACGATCGCGATGGGATGGTTCGCGCGCCAGAAGTGGCCGGTCGACGCCGGGTAGAGGATGCCCATCACGACGACGATGACGAGCGCCTGGACGAGGCCGCCCCGCCGCGACTGGCGCTCGCCCGCGATCTCCCAGAGCTCCTTGCGCAGCACGGTGAGGGCTTCGTTCACGGCGAGCCTCCGACGAGCGCGAGGAACGTCTCCTCGAGCGAGGCGCGCAGCGTGGTGAGCTCCTCGAGCGCGACGCCGCGGCGGACGAGCTCCGCTCCGAGCATCGGGCGCTGCCCGTGGGCGCACGTGACCCGCGCCCAGGGAGGCGACCGCGCCGCGTCCAGCGCGTAGGACGCGAGCAGGCCGTCGGCCTTCATCGCCGCGAGCAGGTCCTCGGTCAGGCCCGCGCCGCCGACGCCGACCTCCTCGTCCTTGCCGCCCGCGCGCAGCTCCTCGATCGTGCCGCTCGCGACGACGGCTCCGGCGCGGAGGACTGCGACGCGATCGCACGAGCGCTCGACGTGGGCGAGGTCGTGCGTCGTGAGGAGCACCGTGATGCCGTGCTCGCGCGCCAGCGCCACGATGTTCGCGCGGAGCTCCGCGGCGGCGACCGGGTCGAGGCCCGTGAACGGCTCGTCGAGCAGGACGAGCCGCGGGCGGTGCAGGAGCGCGCGGGCGACGGCGAGCTTCTGGCGCATGCCCTTCGAGAAGGTGACGACGCGGTCGCCGCGCCGGTCCCAGAGGTCGCAGGCGCGGAGCATCTCCTCGAGACGGCGGGCTCGCTCGGCGCCGTCGATGCCGCGGATGCGGGCGTAAAACTCGAGGTTCTGCGCGGCAGTCAGCCGGTCGTAGAGCCCGTCGTTCTCGAGGAGCACGCCGAGCGCCGCGCGTACGGCCTTGCCCTCGCTGCGCGGGTCGAGCCCGAGGACGCGCACCTCTCCCGCGTCGGGGCGCACCAGGCCGAGCAGGACGCGCAGCGTCGTCGTCTTCCCCGCGCCGTTCGGGCCGAGGTACCCGAAGACCGTGCCCGGCTCGACGCGCAGCGTGAGCCGGTCGAGCGACAGGATCGACGCGAAGCGCTTCGAGACGTCGCGGAGCTCGATGGCGGCGGTGCCCATGCGCGCGCCCCTACGGGTCGAACCCCTGGTGCGTCGCGTAGCCCTTGGCCTTCCACACGCGGAGGCCCTCGTCGAGCACCGTGACCTTGGTGAAGCCGCGCTGCACGAGCTTCGCGGCGAGCTGCCCCGACTCGGCGTGCGGGCACGAGCAGTAGCAGACGAGCCACGCGTCCTTCGGGAGCTGCGCGACGTACGGGTCGATGTCGTAGAAGGGGACGCTGACCCCGCCGGCGATGTGCTCGCCGATGTAGTCGGAGGACGCGCGCGCATCGAGGAGGGCCATGCGCGCACCGCGGTCGAGCTCGCGCTTCACGACGTCGAGCTTGGTCGTCTGCGGCGTCGCCGAGAAGCCCTCGGGCTCGGGGCCGTGCGGGTTGAGCGGGACGGGCCCGAGCGGGAGCGGCGGGAGCTTCGCCGGCGGCTTGAGGATGCGCGGCGCGGTCGCCTGCCACTGGCGGAGGAGCGCGAGGACGTCGTCGATCCCCGCGGCGCCGAGCCTGTCGCCGAACGCGGGCATCGGCGTCCCGGGCCGGCCGTTCGCGATGGCGTAGCGGAGGAAGCCGTCCTTCGCCGCGCGGAGCAGGTCGGAGCTGCCGATCCCGACGAAGGGGCCGCCCGTGCCGTGCTCGCCGTGGCAGGCGGCGCACTCGCGCGCGAAGAGGTCCTTGCCGCGCAGGGGGTTGCCCTTCGAGGGGTGATCGTCGAGGACGGCGCGGGGTTGGTCGGCGTAGGAGCGGAGGTAGGCGACGACGGCGTTCGTGTCGTCGAGCGAGAGGGGACCGCCGCGGAAGGACGACCAGGCCGACATGGTCGTGCCGGCGCGACCATCGTTGATCGCGGCGCGCAGGTAGTCGTCGTCGACGGTCGCGAGGAAGTCGTGCCGCGTCAGGGTCGGCGCCTGGTCGGCCGCGTATCCCTGTCCCGAGGGGCCGTGGCACACGGAGCACATCCGGCCGTAGACGTGAGACCCGCGCTGCTCCTTCGCCGAGACGGGAGGGCCGCCGCACTCGAGCGTCCCGCTGGCCACGCACGCGACCACCACCAGCAAGGACTGGAGCAGACCGTGCACGCGGGGCCGTACCATCGAGGGCTCGGCGACAGCCTAGGCCAGGGGGCTCGCGCGCCCAAGGTCGTCGGAGCGCTCGCGCGGATCGAAGGCGCAGCACGCGACGAGCGCGCGGCCCATCGCGGGCTCGAGCGTCGCGGCGGCGCGCCGGGCCCAGGGCTCGATCGAGCGTTCCGCGGCGGCGAGGAGCATCGCGGCCGGGGTCGTCTCCGGCCGCGGCGGCTCGCCCGAGGCAACGAAGAGGAGCGAGGCAGCGAGGGCGAACGCGTCGCTGCGGCGATCGAGGGGCTCGCCACGGGCAGCCTCGGGGGCGGCGAACCGGAGGGTCCCGCGGAACGGACCGGGCGGCAGGGGAGGCATGCCTGCGCCGACGGCGAGATCGAAGTCGACGAGGACCGCATGCGCGGCGCCCGTGTCGACGAGCACGTTCGCGGGGCTGAGGTCCCCGTGTACGACGCCCGCGCCGTGGACCGCGGAGAGCGCTTCGAAGGCCGCGATCGCGGCGCGCGCCAGCCACGCTGGCCACGTTGGGCCCCCGCGACTCTCCTCACCTGCGCGGGAATCGAGCGAGGGCCATGGCACGCGCTCCATCACGATCCACGGCCCGGCGTGGTCCTCGCCGGATCCCACGTGGCGGGGCGCGCCGCGGCCTCCGAGCCGCTCCAGCAGCGCCCCCTCGGCGACGAGTCGCGCGCGCATCCACGGCTCCTCGCGAGCGCGGGGCGGCAACCGCTTGCATACGCAGAGGGTCCCCTCGCGCTCCACCTCGAACGCGCCGCCCGGCTGCTCCGTCCCTGCGATCGCGACGAACCCTTCGGGGGCGACCGGCCGCATGATTCAGCCCCGGCGGCCCGCGCCACGCCCCGGGCCCGCGCGCTCCTCGAGGTCCTCGTCGGTTTCCTCGTCCCGTTCGCCCTCGTCTTCGACGCGAACCCGCGCCCCGCCTTCGTCCGGCTCCACGCGCGCCTTCGGTTGCGGCGCCGGCGCCGGGTCCCGGGCCGCCCTCGCCTGGCGCTGGGCGTTCTGGATTTGCTCGAGTGCCCGGTGGCCGGCCTTACGAACGCTGTCGGCCGCTCGCCGCATCGCGCGGGGCGCGACGACGATCGAGAGAAGGGTCAGGACGAGGGGAACGGCGATCTGGGTGGCGATGGTCACGGCGAGCATGGCCACGAAGCTCAGGAGACCGAAGAGGAGCGACAGCGGCAGCGGAGGACCGCTCCTCCAGCGGGCATTGCGTCGCGCTGCGCGCTGGGCGCGCCGGACCTCGCGCCGGGTGATTCGCTCCGCGTAGCGGCGGGCTCGGTCGCGGTGCACCTCGCGCGGGTCGACTTCCGGGGGCGCCTGCCGGGATGCGTTCCGCCCCGTCGCTCGCGCTGCTCCTGCCTCCCGTCGCTCGCCGCGGCCCGCGCGTTCGAGGAGCGGCGCGATGCGGGACGCCCGGCGGTCGGGATCCGGATCCAGCATCCGCTCGAGCAGCGACGTCGTGCGCTCGCCGACGCGGGTCCCCCGCAGGGCCGCGCGCACGTCGATGCCGAGACCCTTGTGCGGGAGATCCTCGGGGTCGCGCCCGGTGAGGAGCGTCAGCGCCGTCGCGGCGATGGCGTAGACGTCGGACCCCGGCAGCGCGCGCCCCTGGAACTGCTCGGGCGCCATGTAGCCGAAGGTCCCGACGATGGTCGACCCGCCCTCGGGTCGCAGCTTGTCGCGCACCGCGCCGAAGTCGACGAAGGCGAAGGACCCGTCGGGCCGGCGCAGCACGTTGCCCGGCTTGAGGTCGCGGTGGATGACCGGGGGCGACCGCCCGTGGAGGTAGTCGAGCACCTCGGACGCGTCCTGCAGAAGGCGCAGCACGCCCTTCTCGTCGAGGAGCTGCCCGCGCTTGCGCATCACCGCGAGGTTCTCGCCTTCGATCTTCTCCATCACGAGGTAGAGCGCGCCGTCCTCTTCGAAGCGATCCACGTAGCGGGGCAGGCGCGGGTGCGAGAGCTGCTGGAGGACGCGCGCCTCGCGCTCGGCGAGGTCGACGTCCTTCCACGACGCCGCGCCGCGAACGTCGAAGCGTTTGATCGCGACCGCCTGGCCCTCGCGCTTGTCGACGGCGTCGTACGTGCGCCCCTGCGAACCTTCGCCCAGCGAGCCGAGGAGGGCGTACCGGCCTTGGCGCAGCAGCTGCTCCACGGGCGGCATCGTACGACGGAAGGCGCGGCGCGGGCGTCCGCCGGCACGCCGGCCTAGAGTAGCGGAATGGCGCGTAGGCTCTGCCCGCCGTGCACGCCGCCGTGGCCACTCCGGTGGGTCTTGCCGCTCGCCTCGGCCCTCGCCGTCGCCGCCTGCCACGCCGGCTCCACCGGCGGCGCGCCGCCCGCGCGAGACGCAGGCCCCTCCGACGCGACGGGAGGAAGCGATGGCTCGGCCTCCGCCGACGCGAGCTTGGACGCGGCCGTGGACGCGGGCGCGGGCGACGCAGACGCGTCGTCCCTCGAGCCCGACGCCGAGGGATCTCCCGAAGCGGGAGCGTCGCTGGCCAGCGTCTACCTCGTCAACGCCACCTCGGACGCGAAGGCGACGCCCGTGCGCATCTGCATCGGTTACGGCGATCCCGCCAACGGCGGCGCCATCGTCGTCACCGGAGGGGTGAACGCGTTCCCGGACGCGCCACGATCTCCCGACTTCGCGATGGCGGGTCTCTACCCGGGATACGGAGTGCGCCTCGCCGACGATCCGCAGCTGGCCTCGTTCGACCCCGCGTTCCGGACGTTCTCGATCTTCGTCATCGACGCGTCGCAGATCGCGGCCGACACCGCCGACGGCGGGCCGGATGCAGGCGTCGAGGTCCCGTGCGAGGGGCTCATCGGAACGGACGGTCTCGGGGTCAGCGGCATCGGCGGGGGCACGCTCCAGATCGGCTCCCAGTACTGGTACGTGGGCACCGTCCAGTCGTGCCAGGACAACCCCGCCGGGTGCCTCCTGCGCGGGACGTCGTGGGTCGTCGCCGTGACCGGCTGTGCGCCGGGGGAGAGTGCCTCGGAAGCGTCGCGGTGCCCCCAGGACTACGAGGTCGCCACGGGCGATCTCTCGCTCACCCTATGGGAGCTCGACGGCGTGACGCAGCTCGACGGGGGAATGGGCGCGCAGATCGCCAACGCCTCGCTGGCATGGGACGCGGTCACGCGCGACGTCGGCGCCGACACGTGGGCCGGGTTCTGGGCGCAGCCGTCCTCGGGCTCTCCGACGATCGCGCCGATCACGCAGACGTCTCCCTTCGGCACGCTGACCCCCGAGACGCTCGCCACCATGCCAGTCCTCCCGTACGACGGCGACGCGGGCTTCGGCGTCGAGATGGTGCTCGGCGGCGCGCCCACGGGGCCGGGCAACTGCCCCGCTGTCGGTCCGTGCATCCCGCCGCTGCTCGAGTCGCTTCCCGTCATCGACGCGCTCACGTACCGCTCGCCTCCGCCCGGAGGATCGTTCGCCGTCGGGCAGAGCTACGTGTTCGTCCTCGTCGGTGACCCCCTCCAGCCGGCGTACCTGAACCCGCAGGACGGCGGCGCAGCGACTCCCGGGACGGGCGCGTTCAACGGGAAGTCGCCCCACCTGCTCGCGTTCCCAGTCCACGGCCCGTGACGCCCACGCGCGCGCCGTGTCCGCTGCGCCTCGCCTCGGCCACCGACGGAATTGTCCGGCTCCCACGGCAAGGTGTCGGGTGCGGTCGTTCGATTGCCGCCGCAGCCGAAAACAAGGTGTCTCAATCGCATGCGAATCCGCATGGCGCGCGCTGTTTCTGATGTTCGAGCGGAAGGCGATCGGTATGGTTCGCGGGCTTCGACCGGAGGCCCACCATGATCGCGCAACGGATCAGCAAGACTTCGGCGCTTCGTTCGCTCCCCATGAGCGCGAGCGCAATCACCCTCGCCCTCGTCGCAACCTCGCTCGTCGTCGGCGGAGCCGCGTGCGGCGGCTCGACGCAGCAGGTGAAGGAGACGGCCAAGGACGCGGGCGGCGGCCCGACGACGCAGCCGGTCGAGAGCGGAGCTCCCGTCCACGACGCCGGAGCGCCTCAGCAGCAGCAGGACGCCGCTCCCGCGCCCGTCGACGCCGCGCCCGACGTCGACAACGGTGCACCCAGCACGACCTATCCGGCCTTCCCGATCGACGTGGCGCAGATCAGCGACAACGGCGGCCCCGTGCTCAAGCAGCCGGTCGTCGTGACCGTCACCTGGAGCACGGATACCGACGCGCCGACGTACAACGCGCTCGGCGACGCGATCGGCCCCTCGCCGTACTGGAAGGACATCAACTCGGAGTACGGCGTCGGCCCCTCGACGAGCGGCAACCCGAACCACATCAGCATCACGACCGCCCCGCCGACGAGCTTCGCCGACACGGATCTCGACACGATGGTCGAGACGAACGTCGACAACGGCACCTGGCCGGCGTCCACGGACAACATCGTGTACGCGCTGTATCTGCCGCCCGGCTCGACGCTCACCTCGGGCGGTCAGAATCTCTGCGCGGAAGGCGTGGGCGGCTACCACACCGAGTCGAACAACAAGAACTACGTCTACGCGATCATGCCCCACTGCAGCGGCTTCCAGACGGCCGACATCGAGCTCGGCGCGAGCCACGAGCTGAACGAGGCATCCACCGATCCACACCCGGGCACGAACCCCGCGTGGGTCGGCTTCGACAACAACCACCTGTCGTTCGAGTTCTTCAACCAGTTCCAGGACGAGCTGGGCGACGCGTGCGAGGCCTTCGTCGAGGCGACCGACAGCACCGACTTCACGCCCTACACCGTGCAGCGGCAGTGGTCGAACGCGAGCGCCGCGAAGGGCAGCCACTGGTGCCTGCCGGCCCTCGACGAGCCGTTCTACAACACGACCATCCTCCCGCAGTCCACCGTCGACCAGATCTCGGTCGACCTTTCGACGCTCTTCCCGGGCGCGCCCAAGGTGACGAGCGAGGGCTTCAAGATCCCGCTCAACACGAGCCGCACCATCCCGATCGGTCTCTTCAGCGACGTGGACACGAAGGGCCCCTTCACGCTCGACATCCAGGGCCTGACCGACCCGATCACGCAGGACGAGAACGGCAACAACATCAACAACGGCACCATGACCGCGACGCTCGATCTCACGTCGGGCGTGAACGGGCAGATCGCGAACCTGACGGTGACGCCCACCTCGTACAGCACGCTGGGCGTCAACTTCATCTACGTCCGCGCCGTCCTACCCGGGGCGCAGCAGCACCACTACCTGCCGCTGCTCTTCAGCGCGAACTGATTCCCCGGGGCCCCCGCCCGGCGAACGTGGGCGCCCTCTCCGGATGGAGGGGGCGCCCTTTTTTTTGGCTACCGGATCGCCGCCGCGGCGACGCGAAGCGAAGCGGTTCGGGGTGACCGACGGGTTTCGAACCCGCGACAACTGGAGCCACAATCCAGTGCTCTACCAACTGAGCTACGGCCACCGTGCTGCGAAAGCGGGCGGAAGATAGTGGACGGGCCCGCAGACGCAAGCTCGATTCGGATCAGTCCACTCCCGCCCAGGCCTTCCGGGCCGCCTGCGCGGCCCGCGCGACCCCCTCGTCGTCGGGCGCGCGCGCCGGCTCCTCGGCGAGGTCCACGGCCATCCCGCGGATCGCGCTCCGGATCCCCCCCTCGAGCGCGACGAGGTCGTACCCGCCTTCGAGCACGAGGCCGATCTTGCCCCTGGCGGGCGAGGCCGCCGCCACGCGGGCGAGGGCGCGCGCCATCCAGCCGTAAGCTTCGATCGAGAGGTCCATCTGCGCGAGCGGGTCCCGCGCGGCCGCGTCGAACCCGGCGCTCACCAGCACGAGCTCGGGCGCGTAGGCCTCGAGGACGGGCAGGAGGACGCGCTCGAACGCCGTCGCGTACACCGCGTCGCCGCCCCCCGCCGCGAGCGGGACGTTGACGGTATACCCCGTGCCCTCGCCCTCGCCCGTTTCGTCGACGTCGCCCGTGCCCGGGTAGAAGGGGAACTGGTGCGTGGAGAGGTAGAGGACGGACGCGTCCTTCCAGAACATCTCCTGCGTCCCGTTGCCGTGGTGAACGTCCCAGTCCACGATGGCGACGCGCGCCACGCCGCGCGCCCGCGCGTGTGCGGCGGCGACGGCGATGTTGTTGAGGAGGCAGAAGCCCATCGCGCGGGCCGGCCGCGCGTGGTGTCCCGGCGGGCGCAGCAGCGCGACGCCTGCGTCGACCGGCCCGTCGAGCATCGCGTCCACCATTGCGACCAGGGAGCCGGCGGCGAGGCGCGCCGCGTCGATGCTGCCGGTCGAGACGTAGGTGTCGGGATCGAGGTAGCCGGACTCACCCCGGAGCTTCCCGAGCGCCTCGATGAAGCGTGCGTCGTGCACGCGAGCGAGCTCGTCGTCCGTGGCTGGGCGGGCCGGCACGGGCGCGTACGACGCCGCCGGGAGCGCGGCCCGCACGCCGGCACGGGCCGCGACGAGGCGCTCCGGCCGCTCCGGATGATGGCCGAGCGGCACGTGCGCGTCGAACCTCGCGTCGTCCACGAGGAGCACCCGCTTGGCTTCGCGATCCACGGCCTGTCGAACGCATGTTGCCGCGCCGCGAGCGTGAATGATAGCGTTTTCCCGCGCCGTTCAGCGGGGAGGCTCGCTTCGAGATGCGGATCAAGATCATCGGGGTCAATGCCCTCATCGTGGCCATGGTCGGCCTGCTGTCGTTCCTGCTCGTGCGGGCGGCGCTGAGCTCGGCCACCGGCAACAAGGACCAGCTGACCGCGGAGGCACGCAACGACGTCAACGGCGCCGCAGGGCAGCTCCAGCTCGACGGCCTGCGCGCCGAACGGTGGCTCGCCGCCGCCGCGAGCGAGTCGGCCACGTCGGACGCGCTCACCAAAGCGTCCCTCACGGCGCGCGGCGAGGCGGCGACGAAGCGCTGCGACGACCTCGTCAGCAAGATGAAGAACGCGCCGCTCTTCGAGAAGAACGTGCCCACTCTCGTGGCGCTCGTCGACGCGAGCGGGAAGATCGTGGGGCGCAACGGCACGAACATGAACCGCGGCGACGAGATGGCCGGCACGTATCGCGGTCTCAAGTCGACGCTGTCGACGGGGCAGTCGGGGTCCGACATCTGGTACGAGAAAGACCGCTTTCTCGCGTCGTACGTCGCCGTGCACGACACGACGGGTGCCGTCATCGGCGCGCTCGTCGCGGCCCGCCCGCTGAACGACACCCTCTCTCGCGTGGCCGAGGCGACGACGGGTCGTTCGCTCGTCCTCGTGGTGCCCAAGGGGGACGCGTTCGAGGTCGTCGGTCGCTCGGCGACCGCCGCAAAACCCCTCGACGACGCGATCGCGGGGGGCGCCAAGGACATGCTGAAGAACGCGCTGGCGCACGAGCAGACCGACAACGTCCGCGAGGGCGACCTGCTCGTGGCGGCATCGCCCCTTCCGTCGTTCGAGGACGGGAGGCGCGCGCTCCTCGTGGCAGGTGCGCCGGCGTCGCTCATCGAGGACCCGTCCGGTCTCGCGCTCCTGCCCATCTTCGGTGCCGTCGCGGTCGGGATCATCCTCGTGATCGTCGGCGGCTGGCTGCTCGGCAACTACATGAGCCAACCCATCAACATGCTCGAGGAGGGGCTGCTCGCCATCCTCAACGGCCAGACCGACAAGCGGTTCGAGCTGGACCACGCGGAGCTCGGCGGGCTGGCGTTCCGGATCGACCAGCTCCTGAACCAGCTCATGGGAGTCGAGGAGGACACGACCGACGCCGAGGGACGGGTCTCGAAGTCGCCGAACGCGGCGAACTTCAACGACGCGCTCGCGGTCGACGACAAGCGGATGACCCAGTCTCCCAGCGAGATGACGATGGACCCCGAGGCAATCCGCCGCCTCTCCGCCGAACCGCCGCCCGCGTACTACGCGCGCATCTACCGGGAGTACGTCGCCGCCAAGAAGGCCATCGGCGAGCAGACCGACCACATCTCGGAGCAGGCGTTCGCCGCGCGCATCCAGGGCATGGAGCAGGAGGCTGCCCAGAAATACGGCCGCCCGGTGCGTTACCAGGTCCAGGCACGGAACAAAGAAGTGGTCCTGCTCGCTGTGCCCTTGCCGTAGCGCCTTCCACGCGCTACCTGCGGGGCACAGGGCGACATGGGTCTCTTCGATCTGTTCAAGGGCGGCGGCGGCGGCGAGAAGAAGAAGAGCACGCGGGGCGACCCGGCCGCCAAGCTGGCCGAGCGCATCGAAAGGCGTGCCCAGAACTACGATCGGCAGGAGGCCATCCAGGCCCTGGCGGACATGGGTACGCCCGATGCGGTGACGGGGCTGCTCAAGCGGTTCACCTTCCACATGGACCCGTCGATCACCGACCAGGAAGAGAAGGACTCGGCGTTCCGCGGCGTGCTCCGCGCGGGCAAGGACGCGATCGAGCCCGTACGCGCCTTTGCGGCCAAGGCCGAGAGCCTCGCGTGGCCGATGAAGATCTTGAAGGAGATCGTGTCGGACGACGAGTACGTCAAGGAGCTCCTCCGCTGGCTCGCCCGGTGGGACACCGAGTACTCGAAGTTCGTCGACCCGAAGGTGCAGCTCCTCGCCGCGCTCGAGGAGCACAAGGACCCGGACATCCGCTCCGCCGTGGAGCCCTTCCTCGAGGACGTGAACGAGCCCGCGCGGTTCCATGCGGTGGGGGCTCTGCTCGCACAGGAGGACGACGGCGCCGTCGGGCCGCTCGCGCATCTCCTGGGGGACGAGGAGAGCGTCCGCGTGCGGAACCGGATCGCCGAAGGCCTGGCCGCCCGGAAGTGGGCGGTGCCGGCCGACGAGCGCGAGGCAGTGTCGAAGGGGCTTCCCTCCGCGTTCGCCATGGACGCGAACGGCCGCATCACCAAGCGCTGATAGCCGCTCGTTTCCCCGCGGCTTCGCGGTTGCACGACGACGCTCGCAGGCCCGGACCGCGGGCCCCCCACGAACGGGGTGGTGTGGCGCCTATTCGCTGATCTTCGGCGCCGTCGGCAGGGAGAAGCCGACGGAGACCGTGATCATCTGGTTGAACTTGAACGTCTCGTCCTGCGAGTTGACCTCGCCGTCCGGGAAGTTCCCGTTCGTGCCCGAGCCGCGCGAGTCGAATCCGGCGCGGTTCCACGAGAATGGAAGGGCGCGGTACTCGACGCCGAGCGAGAACCAGTTGCCCGGGTAGAAGGTGAAGCCGACGCCGAACGTGGGCGCGATCTTCGTCTTCGACGACAGCGCGAACGAGCTCGGGTCCGAGCAAGCGACCTGCCCGCCGCCGCCGCCGCAGTTCGCGCGCTCCTGGATGCCGACGAAGCCCGCACCGGCAGCGAGGTAGAGGTCGGCGTCGACGAAGATCTTGTTGAAGATGGCGAGCTTGCCGCGGAACGGAATGAACGTGACCTGCGGAGCAGCGACGTAGTTGATCTTCGCCGTCTGCGCCGTGAAGGGGGCATAGCCGCCGATCGCCTGCGAGTGGTTGACGTTGATGGCCGTCAGCGCGTCGCGCGGCGAGCCGGTCACCGGGTTGTCGATCTCGCTCGCGAGGCTCGTGCTGCTGCTGACGACGCCGTAGGCGCCCCAGACGCCGATCGCGATCCAGTCCTTGATGTTGTAGTTGAGCCGCGCGCCGACGAGGATCGTCCGGCGGTACTCGTCGAGCAGCGTGAACGACGCCGTCGGCTGCAGCTCGAACCGCCCCTCGCGATAGAGGCGCTGATGGCGCACCGCAGGCGCCCCCTTGAGGGGCCCGGTGAGCTCGATCTCCTGCGCCTTGACCGTGCCCGCCGCGGACAGCGCACCCGCCGCCGCGATGGCCGCAAGAACCGTCTTGACGAAACGCCGCTTCATCGTCGTCCTCGTCTCCGTTCTCACTTGGGCAACCGGTACTCGAACGAAGTCGGCAGGAAGATCGAGAGACCAACCTGCAGCTGCACGTCGTTCGTCGGGTGAGTTGAGTTGTCGTACCAGGTCTTCGGGTTGAGCGGGTTGTTCGGGTCGTTCAGGGGCAACGTCGTGGACCCGCTCGCGATCGAGAGGTTCTCGATCTTGTCGAAGAAGACGATGTCGCGCACTTCGAGCACGGCCGCGAGCCAGCGCGTGAAGAAGATGCGGACGCCGATGCCGACGTCGAAGTTCACGAAGTTGTTCCAGGTGAACTTGCGGTTGTCGGGATCGATGACCGCGATGGGCTCGGTGCGGATGAGGCCCACGCCGCCCTCGAGGAAGGCGTCGTAGTTGAAGATGAAGTCACCGAAGCCGGCGAACTTCCCGTACATCGGCACGTAGGTGAAGTTGAGGTCGCCCGAGAGCTGGTAGTTGTTGAGGGGCACGGCGACGCGCGCCGCGCGACGATTCTGGAAGTTGAAGTTCGAATCGGCGTTCAGGCCGCCGTACCAGTCGCCGTTCAGGCCGACCGCGAGTACCTGCGTGATGTAATAGTTCAGCGCCAGGCCGGGCGCGTCGTGGGCGACGAACTGGTCGTTCAGGTCGATGGCCCAGTACGGCATGATCTCGAGGCGTTGCGCCTTGATGACGTACTGCTGCTGGACGGCGTAGACCTCGGCGTTGACCTTCTTCTTCGCCTCTTCGCCCAGGTTGATCTGCTTCGCCGCGGTGCACTGCGGCGCGTCGGGCGTGATCTGGCAGACGTCCATCCCCGAGTCGGCTGCGCCGGGAGCGGGTGTGGCGCCGGTCTGGTCACCCCCGGCTGGAGCCGCGGGCGGAGCCGCTGCCCCGGACTGGTCCGCGTCTGCGTCGGCGGGCGCCGCTGCGCTGCCACTCCCGTCAGCGGGAGGCGGCGGCGTCGGCGCGGTCTTCGGGGGCTTCGGCTTTTTCTGGGCGTAAGCCGCCTGCGGCACCAGCATCAGTGCTGCCGCGAGTAGAAGCCACCTGCGAGCCTGCTTCATTGCTACCCCTTCCGCATCCTTCGAGGGCGTTGGCGAACAGCGCGTCCACTCTGATGAATCGCGAACGGCAGTGACGCGCCTGTTCACGAGGCGTAGTACGTAAACTCTGAGAACTGCTGGGGAATCAGGCTTACCGCAAAAGTGAGCGCGACTATATCACGCACAATTTCGGCTGAGCAACGGGAATTGCTGAGGAAGTGCGTCGGCGTAGTCGACCGGACGGGCCGATGGCCGGCGGGGGTGTCTCCGAAGGGCGAAACCAAGAGAAAGAACGGCGCACGGAAGGTGCATCGTCAGGTGGAGTCCGCTCATGCCGCCGCAGACTCCTCGTCCCCCTTGCCGAACAAAGCCTCGACGAAGTCCTCCGCGTCGAACTCGCGAAGGTCCTCGGCGCGCTCGCCGAGACCGACGTACCGGACAGGTACGTGGAGCTCGTCGCATATGCCGAGGACGATCCCTCCCTTGGCCGTCCCGTCGAGCTTCGTGAGCACGATGCCCGTGAGCTCGAGGGCGTCCTTGAACATGGCTGCCTGCGTGAGAGCGTTCTGCCCCGTCGTCGCGTCGAGCACGAGGAGCGTCTCGTGGGGCGCGCCGTCCATCGCCTTCGCGATGGTCTTGCGCACCTTCTTGATCTCGTCCATCAGCGGCACCTTCGTGTGCAGCCGCCCGGCGGTGTCGACGAAGAGGAGGTCGGCGCCGGCTTCTTTGGCCTTGGTCGTCGCGTCGAAGGCCACGGCGCCGGGATCGGCCCCTTCCTTCCCGCGAACGACGTCGGCTCCTACGCGCTTGCCCCACACCTCGAGCTGCTGGACCGCCGCGGCACGGAAGGTGTCACCGGCGCCGAGGACAACCTTCTTGCCGTTCGCGTTGTAGCGCGTGGCGAGCTTGCCGATCGTCGTCGTCTTGCCGACACCGTTCACGCCGACCATGAGGACCACGGTGGGCTTGCCCGCGGCCCGGATCGCGCCGCCGCCGATGCCGAGGATGCGGATCGCTTCCGCGCGGAGCGCAGCCCATACCGCATCGGTGTCCCGCAGCTCGTTCTTCGCGAGCGACTCCCGCAGGCGGCCCAGGATCGCCTGGGTCGTCTTCGGACCGACGTCGCTCGAGAGCATGACCTCCTCCACCTGCTCGAGGATGGCCGGATCAATCTCCTTCTTGTCGCGAAAGAGGGCCGTGAGACGCGCAATGAACCCTCCGCGGGTCGCCGCGAGGCCCTTGCGCAGCCCGGCGACGTCTCCGCGGACGCGCGGGGGCGCCGCGGAGGGGACGGGTGCCTTCGCGGAGGGCGCGGGCGCGACCTCGGGCCGCGGCTCGGAGCCCGGAGGGGGAGGCGGCTCCTTCTCTTTCTTTGCTGCGTGCGCGCTCTGGTCCTGCGTTACGGGTTTTGCCGCATCCTTCGCGGCGGGCGTCTCCTTCGGGGCCGCGCCGCCAGCGCCCAGGGGGCGGGCCGCCGGCGCCTGGCCCTGAAGCTGCGCGGCGCCCCTCCCTCGAACGAGGAAGAGGACGACGACCGCTGCGACGACGAGCGCGACGACGATGGCGACAGTGGTCATGGGCGGCCTTCACCGTCTCCGGTGGCGCGCGACTATAAGGACCGGGGGCAAGATCCGTCAACGAGGTCCGGGCCGGGGGGGCACTTCTCCCTCGGCGCGGCCGTCGATTCGCTCCGCCGCATCGGCCGGCGCCAGGCGATCCACCTCGGACTGGGCGTGGGCGTCGACGACGCCGCCCCCGTACGCCGCGCGTTCCACCGCGTCAGCCCACCGCGCTACGGCGAACTCGGCGGCAGCAACCCGCTTCACGTGGCCAGGGGTGGGCTCCGGCTTCGCGTCGAAGGGGCGGCCCCGCCGTCGGGACCAGGCCACGAGCCGGTCGAGCAGGGCCCGCCGCCGGAGGACGAGCGCGACGTCGAGCTCCCCGGGGTGCGGCAGCGGGCGCCGCAGAGGCGCGTGGAGCGTCCCCTCGGCCACGAGAGTGTCGCCAGGGCTTGCGTCGATCGCCGGCAACGCGAACGTTCCCTGCGCGTCAGCCACCACCTGGGCGAGCACCTGGACACGGTCGAACGCGGGCCGCTCCACGGCGATGCGCGCCCCCGAGATGGGCGTGCCCTCGTGCGCGTCGTGGAGGCGTCCCCTCCAGCCACCCGCTGCCGGGCCGGCACGAACGAGCTCGACACCCGCCTCGGGCGGATGCGGCGCCCGGCTCGGGCGGCCGGACGAATCGGAGCGATCGCGCGGCGGAAGGCGCCCGGCGACCAGCCACGCGATGACGGCGAGACCTGCGAGGACCAGGGGAATTTTCTTCCACGGGCTCGGCGCGCGCACGGGCAACGTCACGCCGAGCTCGGCCCCCGCCTGGAACCATGGCGTGTCGGGCACGTATCGGAAACGCAGAGGGACGTCGTTCGCCGCGGGCGCGGCGAAGGTGACGACCACGCGCGCCTCGCCGGCCACGAGGGGTGCGGCTCCGACGATGGCGTCGCCGAACCGCGCCTCCACCGTTCCCGTCGGCGTTGCGACGCACCCGCGGCGCGCGCAGCGAGGGCGAGCACGGATGACCACCGTGGTCCCTTCCTCGGGGGAGCCCGCCGCGACCCTGCCGTCTACGGCGCCCGGCGCATCCAGGTCTACGTGCGTCCGGCGCTCGACCTGCATCTCCTGCGTGCTCGATCCGGCCTCGGCGCTTCCCGCGAACGACACGCGGAGGGTGCCGCGGCCCGGCGCTCCGAGCGACGCTCCCGCGACGGGAAAGCGCGCGCGTCCCGAGGCGTTCGTCACCGTCGAGCCGAGCAGAGACCCCGCCTCGTTGGCGAGGCTGAGCGGGATTCCCACCGCCGCGGTCGTCACGCCGTCGTCCTCCGTCGACGCGACCACCTCGAGGACCTCGGCGGCCCCGGGGCCTTCCTCGTCGAGCGCGAGGACGTGGCGCTCGGGGTCGAACCGCAAGGTGACCGGCTCCAGGGCAAGATCGACAGCGAGATCCAGGCCCGCGGGGTCGACGAGGCCGGCGGGCCGCGACGCGATGTGGACGACGTACCGGTCGACCGGCAACGACAGCTTCACGCAGAAGCGCGCGGCGTCGTCGGTGGCCACGATGAGGAGATCCGCGCGGTCGAGGACGGGCGGCGTTGCGCCCGGCGCACACGGCTCGGGCGACGCGCCCGGGCCCGAGAAGGTCGCGACGCCTGCGGGCGAAGTGCCGCGCGCGAGGCTGATCGCGACGCGTGCCCCGGGGATGCGCCGTGCCGTGTCGTCGACGACCGTGCCGGAGACGACGAGCTTCCCGGCTGCGCGCGCTGCATGTGCGTCGATGCGCGCGCTCCCATGCACGTGCACGCGCTGCTGGGTCGCGTCGCCGCTGCTCGCGCCCGTCGCCGCCCCCCCGTCCGCGCTCGCGTTCGTCGCCACGAGCGCCGCGACGAGCATCGCCGCCAGTGCCAGTGCCAGTGCACGCGGCCGCGGCCGCGTGACGACGCAAAGGACGCACCGGAAGGCCGCGGTACCCACGGTTGCCGAGGACCATGGTACGCTCGAAACGATGGCGAGGCTCGCCCTGCGATCGATCCTCGCGCTGCTGGCTTTCGTTCTCCTCTCCGTGATGGCTCCGCGCCCTGCGTGCGCCGACAGCCGCGTGCAGTTCCTGGCCGATCGCCTCAAGTACCCTCCGGCGCCAGGACAGGCGGACGACTTTCGCGTGCGTACGAACGCCGCGCTCGCCCTCGGCGCGACCAACGACGACGCCGCGGTCTCCCCGCTCTGCGGAGGGCTCGACGATCCGAACGACACCGTCCGCCAGGCGGCCGCCGTCGGGCTGAAGAAGCTCGGGCGCGCGTCGGCGGTGGACTGCCTGAAGCGGCACCTCTCCTCGGAGGGGGGCGACGGCGTGAAGCGCGAGATCCAGCGAGCGATCGACGCGCTCGGCGGCGGCGGAGGGGGCGGAGGGGGCGGGGCGCCGCCCTTCGTGGCCGGCGCGAAGTACTACGTCTCCATGTCGCGCGTGACGAACAACAGCGGCCGCTCGGACTCCGACGTGCAGCGCATCGTCGGGGGCGGCATCGCAGCCAAGCTCGGCCAGCTCGGGGACTACCAGCTCGCGCCCGACGGCGAGTCACCGGACGGCGCGCGGGCAGCGATGTCCAAGCGCTCGCTCAAGGGGTTTTATCTCTCCGTGAGCGTCGAGAAGTTCGATTACTCGGACGGCAACTTGCGCGTGCGCGTGAAGATCGCGGTATTCTCGTACCCTGGAAAAGACCTGCGCGGCGAGGTCCCCTCGGGGGCGACTCTGCCCGGCGCGCGGCCCGGGGACACCTCGTCGGAAGACCAGCTCATGGGCGTAGTCGCGGCTCGCGCCGCGGAGCTTTTCGCACAGAATTTCAAATGAAGGATCCGCCATGCCGACCACGGTCGCCACTCACGTCGAGCAAACGGGCGCCCACAAGCGCAGCGTTCGCAACTACCTGCTCGATTCGCGCTTCCAGCTGAAATACACGGGCTTCATCGTCCTCGTCGCGGTCGTCATCAGCGGGGTGATGGGCGCGGTGCTCTACAGCACCACACGGGCGATGGTGCAGGAGAGCGCGAAGGTCGTCACCGAGAGCGCCAAGGTCTCCGAGGAGAGCCGCAAGGTCTCCGAGGTGAGCCGCATGAACGTGAAGGACCTCGCCTCGGACAGCCCGGAGCTGCTGGCGGTCTTCAACAAGGAGGCCGACGAGCACGACAAGGCGATCGCCGCCCAGCAGAGCGCCATCGCCAACGATCAGTCGATGCTGATCCACCGGCAAGAGGTCGTGATCTGGTCGCTGGTGGGCGGGCTGGCGCTCATGGTCGCGCTGATCGGCCTGCTGGGGATCTACTTCACCCACAAGGTCGCAGGCCCCGTCTACAAGATGAAGCGCCTGCTGAAGCAGGTCGGGCAGGGGAGCCTGCGGGTCGAGGCGCGCCTGCGCAAGGGCGACGAGCTGCAGGACTTCTTCGATGCCTTCACGCAGATGGTCGCGGGCCTGCGCGACATGGAGAAGAGGCAGCTCGACGATCTCGACAAGGCGCTCGATGCCCTCGGCCGCGGCGCAGGCGACGAGGCGAAGACCTCGCTCGGTCGCGTGCGCGAGGCGATGAAGAGCACCCTCGAAGGGTGAACGAGGCGAGGGTCAGAGCGCTCCCTCGACGTATTCGACGTGCGTGGCGCCCGCCTCGAACGAAACGGCTGCGACGTCGATCCGGATGCGCTCCATGCCCTGCATGCCGGGGAGACGCTGCTTCCACAGGCGCCCTACCGCGCGGCGCAGGTTTGCCCGCTTGGTCGCGCCGAGGCTCTCGAAGGGGCGCTCGTAGGAGGTCGGCCCGCGCGTCCGCACCTCCACGACGACGACGAGGGCACCCCTGCGAGCCACCAGATCGAGCTCGAGCGGCCCGAGGCGGAGATTGCGTGCGAGGAGCGTGAACCCCCGCAGCCGTAGCCAGTCGGCCGCCGCGTCCTCGGCCCGGCGGCCGAGCGCCGCGCGTGCCGTCAGTTGGGGACGCCCTGCGCCTTCCCGCACCCACCGCTCGTTGCATCGCACGTCGAGCCGCACGAGTTGTTCGGGTCGAACGCCGTCCCGTTCTTGATGCAGTAGCCGCCCGTGAGGCCCGTCTCGGTGTTGCCGACGGAGCTCACGAGCTGGGTGCACGAGAAGCCGGTGGGGCAGGTGCAGTAGTTGGCGCCGTCGTCGGTCTTGCCGTCGACGTTCTGGCAGCGGCACGAGCAGTAGACAGCGTGCTCCGCCGTCCGGTCGGTGCAGTTCGGCTGCACCGTGGCCCCGACCTTCGGGTCGTCGACCGCCGGCGGGCTGAGGGACGTGTCGATCCCGTTGACCGGCTGATCGATCGGCGTCTCGCACGGCGTCCCCTGGCCATTCGACGGCGAGCTGAGCCCGAAGGCGGCCGTGCCGCCCGAGTTCTGCCCGTACGGACAGGTCACGCGACCCTGGAAGTGGTTGGCGAGGCAGAGGCGTGTCTCGCACTGAAAGCTCTTCGACTCGACGTTGACCTCTTTGACGTCGAAGCCGAGGAACGCCTGGCTGTACTCGGCCTCGGGCGTGCAGGGGTCGCCGACTCCGGTCGAGTTGCACCCCGTCCCCGAGACGACGGCGACGGCCACGGCAGCGGCCAGTGAGGCCAGGATTGAACGGGTCATCGTGTCGGCCTCTCCACTTGTGGGCGCGGACTTGGGCAGGCGGGGAGCGTGCAACGTGCGGCGTGCAGCGTGAAAGGCGCGAGCGAGCGACAGGAACTCGCGCGAGACGACGCGGGAAAACTAGTCGAGGCGCCGAAAGGGCGTCAAGAGCTCTCCCGAGCAAGCTCTCACTCTCACGTCTTTCGGATGGCCCGCGAGTCCCCAATCCGTCGCGGGACCCTCTTCGGGCGAACCGCCACCCAAGGGCGAAGTAGGCTCCCGCGTCTCCCCTCGGAACTCGCGGGCAGCCCCGGCTTTTCGCCTTGACAACCGTGGAACGTGCTTCCTACCATCACGGCCGCTCGACGAGAGTATCTTACGAACATCGTTGAGGTTTTTCGATACGCGCGGAAAGCTGGCGACCGTCGCAGGTCTTGAACGCGGCTCGCGGAGCGTGCGCTTGTCGATGTCGTAGTCACTGCACGGCGACTCAGATGAGGAGCTCACGACATGCGTAGAGTGCTGACGCGCGGGTTTGGGATCATCGCAGTGGGCGCGGCTTTCCTGCTGACGGGAGGGCCCGCGGAGGCGCAGCGCAGGAAGCCGCCGAAGAACCAACCGGCGCCGACGCAGCCCGCTCCGGTCGACATGGACGCGGACAGCAACGCTCCGCCGGCCAAGGGCGGCAAGCCGGCGAAGCCCGTCGACAACTCGCCGCCGCCGCAGGCCGGCCAGCCGACGGAGGCCGCGTCGCAGGCCAAGCGCCTCTACGAGAGCGAGAAGTGGTGGGACGCCGCGCAGGCGCTCTATCGCGTGTCCACGGGCGAGACGGGCGACGACGAGGGCAACAAGCAGATCGCCCAGTTCAACCTCGCCAAGGCGCTCTACAAGCTCAAGTTCTACCAGGCGGCCTATTCGATCTTCAGCGAGATCGCCGACAAGCCGAACCACCTCAAATACAACGAGACCCTCCTCTGGCTGGCGAAGCTCGCGACGGACCTTCCCGAGCCGGCCGACATCGTCGAGCGAGTCGGAAAGTACAACGTCGAGCAGGTCGCGAAGTTCAACAACAAGGAGCAGCAGGACCTCTACTGGCAGCTCAACTACCTGCTCGGCCGCTACAAGTACCGCAACGGCCAGTACCCCGAGGCGCTCGGCCTCTTCGAGAAGGTCAACCGCAAGAGCAAGTTCTACGTCCAGGCCCAGTTCTTCGGTGGCATCTCGAACGTGCAGCTCCGCCAGAGCAAGCCGGCGGTGCAGGCGTTCCAGCGCATCCTGGGAGCCATCGAGGAGGGCGACGTCGAGGTCGAGGACGAGGCGCGTATGCGCGACCTCGCGTACCTGTCGATGGCGCGCACGTTCTACTCGGCGAGCATCAAGCTCGACGACCAGACGAACGCACCGACCGTCGACCAGACGCGCCTCTCGGCCGCGGTGAAGTACTGGAACAAGGTCGACATCTCGAGCGAGTACTGGCTCGACGCGCTCTTCGAGGAGTCGTGGGCCTACTTCATGGCCGGCGACTACAGCCACGCGCTCGGCAACATCCACACGATCGAGGCGCCGTACTTCCCGCACGCGAACTACCCCGAGGCGGACGTCCTCAAGGCAGTCATCTACTTCGCGAACTGCCAGTACGACGACGCGCTCACGATCGTCGCCAAGTTCCGCGGCAAGTACGAGCCCATCCGCGACGCGCTCACCAAGCAGCTCGACGAGTTCAAGAAGTCGTCGAACCCGGAGGACGCCTTCTACAAGTTCCTGAAGGACGTTCGCGACGACAGGGCGCACCTCGACCCCAAGATCGCGCCGATCGTCAAGACGAGCCTCTCGGACCGCCAGCTCCTCCGCAACCTCGAGTACGTCCGCATCCTCGACGAGGAGGAGAAGCGCTTCGGCAAGTCGCCGAACAGCTTCAAGGGCTCGAAGGTCGCCGACCTGGTGAAGGACAGCGTCCACGACGCGCGCGAGCTCGCCATCCGCAACGCGGGTGACCTCGCGAAGGCCCGCTACGAGCGCAACCTGGCGGACCTCAACGAGCAGCTCCGCAACGGGCAGAAGATCCTCATCGACATCACGGCTGCCCAGCGCAACCAGCTCGACCAGGCCATCCAGGGCGCGCAGGTCACCGTCGAAGAGTCGAAGGCCAACATCGTCAAGCCGGACGACGAGCACGTCATCTGGCCGTTCAACGGCGAATACTGGCGCGACGAGCTCGGGTTTTACCGCCAGACGATCACGTCGAAGTGCGGGAGGTAATGATGAATCGCGTTCTGTTGTTGTGGAGCATCGTCATCGCCCTCGTCGTCGCTTCGGGCACGGCGGGCGCTGCGGAAGGGGACAAAGCCAGCAGCGCGCCGTCCTCGGGCGCGGCGTGTATCTCGGAGAACGCGAAGAACGCGCTCACCGTGTGCCCGGGCGGCCCGCAGCTGAAGCCCGTGCAGGGCAAGCAGCCACAGATGTCGTTCCACGGAAAAGTGGAGGACCTCAAGAAGGGCACCAAGACCATCGGCATCGGCACGGCCGACGTGGCGATGCTCGCGGGCATCCGCGATCAGCGTCAGACGGCCCTCAAGCAGCGCGTCCTGGCCCTCCTCATCACGGAGATCCAGCAGCTCGAGTCGCTCTACAGGGCGACCGAGGCGCGCTCGAAGGACCGTCCGATGCTGCTCCGGCGCATGGCGGAAGACTACGTCGAGCTCGAGAACGCCGCCTTCCGCGAGCGGACGGTCGCCGAGGTCGCGCGCGACGCCGCCAAGGGCAAGAACCCCAGGGAGGCCGGTCGCCAGCAGGCGATCGCGAACTCGCGCAAGACGACGATGGAGAAGGCCCGCCAGGCCGCCATCAAGGACTACACGCTGCTCGTGACGGACTACTCGGGTCAGCCGTCGCAGACCTTCCCGAGCAACCCGCCGCCGGCGTACCCGCTCCTCGACGAGGTCTACTACTACCTCGCGTACGAGTACGAGCAGTCGGGCGACACGGCGAACGCGCGGCGCGTCTACCTCGACCTCATCACGAAGACGCCCAACTCGAAGTACATCCCGAACGCGTACCTCGCGTTCGGGGAGCTCTTCTTCAACGAGGCGATGGGCGACCCCACGAAGTGGGAGCCCGCCAAGCAGGCCTACATCAAGGTCATCGCGAAGCCGCCGCCCGAGAACAAGGTGTACGGCTACGCCTGGTACAAGCTGGCGTACGTCTTCTGGAACCAGGGGGACCTGCCGCACGCGCTCGACGCCTTCAAGAAGACGATCGACTTCGGCACGCAGTTCTCGCAGCTACCGAACGCGACGAAGCTCGCCGACAGCGCGCGCAAGGACGTCATCCCGGTCTATGCGCTCGCGGGCAGCCCGACCGACGCCTACAACTTCTTCAAGAACCTGAGCGGCGACCAGTCCGGCTCGAACGATCACACGTTCAAGATGATGGATGACCTGGGCCAGAACTACCTGGATACCGGTCACTATCCCGAGGCGATCGCGCTCTACAAGGACCTCATGGTCCGCGACAACTCGGGCGACAAGGCCTGCGAGTACCAGTCGCACATCACCGAAGCCACGATGGCGATGAAGTCGGGCGACAAGGTCTCGATCGTCAACGAGCTGAAC
Organism: Polyangiaceae bacterium; assembly: GCA_036490515.1. Taxonomy (GTDB): domain Bacteria; phylum Myxococcota_A; class Polyangia; order Polyangiales; family Polyangiaceae; genus Palsa-1150. Next base: position 103,966 of record DASXDU010000014.1, on the reverse strand, counting down.
AACCAGTTCAAGCGCTACGCCCAGTACAAGCAGGAGAACCACAAGGAAGAGGCGAAGCAGAAGTGCGCCAACCGCACGGCCGCGATGGCGACCGAGACGGCGATGGCGTGGCACCTCGAGGCGGTCGGCACCGGCGGGCAGCGCGGCACCGGCGACCCGAAGACGATGGACCTCGCGTCCCTCCTCTACAAGAAGGTCGCCGACACGTGGAACGCGACGGAGTTCTCGAAGTTCGAGTTTCCGCGCCTCGTGAAGGAGGACTGGCCCACGATCTACAAGATCAAATACAACATGGCCGACCTCCTCTACTTCCGCGAGCGGTGGGCGGATTGCGGCCCCGCGTTCGACGCGGTGGTCCAGGAGGACCCGAAAGGCGCCGACGCGGCCAACGCCGCGTACGCCGCGGTGCTCTGCTACCAGAACATCTACCTGGCCGAGCACCAGAAGGGCTCCGACAAGAAGGGCACCGGCAACCTGCCCGGCGTCGGGCACAAGATCGCGGACGACTCGGACGACAAGTACCGCCCGAAGGAGATGAACCCCAACCAGAAGGCGATGATCCAGTCGTTCAACCGGTACGTCTGCTACATCCAGCCGGACAAGAACGACGCGGACGGCCAGAAGCAGCTCGTCGAGGTCAAGTACGCGCGCTGCCGTCTCTACTTCGAGGCCCAGCACTGGGAGGAGGCAGGCGCCTGCTTCCGCGAGATCGCGTACGACCACCCGGACAACGACTCCGCCGTCTACGCAGCGCAGCTCTACCTCGAGAGCATCAACGTCCTCACGTTCCACGGGATGCCCAACCGGTCCACGTGCATCGACGACATGATCACGGACGTGCCGAAGTTCATCGACATGTTCTGTACCGGCGACAAGATGGCGAAGAACGAGGAGACCTGCACCATCCTCACGAAGGTGCAGTGCGACATCCAGCGCCTGCACGCGCAGAGGATCCTCGAGGACGCCAACAAGGGGGGCAACAACGCCCTCGAGCTCTTCGAGAAGGCTGGCAGGGCCTACTTCGATCTCTGGGAGAAGTACGGCGCCACCCAGCTCCGCAACAACCAGCCGCCGCAGTGCGAGAAGCTCGACGAGATCGTCGAGAGCGCCGCCCGCGCCTTCCAGGCCGGCCACCTCATCGCGAGCGCGATCCGCGCGCGTATGGTGCTGCTCAACCCGCAGTTCCGGATGGACAAGACGGAGCTCGCGAGGGACGCGATGTACAAGATCGGCGGCAACTACCAGGCGATCGCCGTCTACGACAACGCGGCCGACTGGTACGAGCGCTACGCCCGCGACAACCCGCACCGCAAGGAAGCGGACAAGGGACTCTCGGACGCCATCGTCCTGCGCCTGGGCCTCGGCCAGGAGGACCTCGCCGTCGCGGACGTGAAGGAATACCAGAAGGACTACGGCAACTCGAAGCCGACCGAGGCGGCGCAGATCGCGTTCGCCATCGGGGCCCACTACGCCGACAAGGAGGACTGGGAGAGCGCACGCAAGGCGCTCGCCGGGTCCATGGGCGCGCTCGACAAGGCCCCACCGGACATCCAGGTCCAGGCCCACGCGACGTACGCCCGGGCGCTCTCGCACCTCAAGTCCGCACAGGCCAAGGGCGAGTACGCACGCGTCCGCACGATCTGGGGCGACGGCAGCGGCGCGCAGGCCAAGATCGCCGACGCCTACAAGGGCGAGAGCCAGGACTCGCGCGACCACAAGCTCGGCAAGGCACTCGACGCGGTCGGCGAGGCGATGTTCTTCGCCGCCGAGGAGCGCAAGCACGACAAGGTCGATTCGATCCCGTTCCCCGTCTACAAGGGCCCGGGCACGAAGGACGACATCAAGAAGTACATGGACAAGTCCCTGATGCCGTGGGTGCAGAAGAAGCGCACCGCCATCGAGGACATCGACAAGGACTACCAGAAGGTCACCGAGCTCCAGCCGGTGCCGCCTCCGCGGTGGGTCATCGCCGCCGCGTCGCGCGCAGGCATGATGTGGGGCAACTTCGTCGACGACTTCCGCAGGGCTCCGTACCCCAAGGAGTGGGACAAGAAGGGCTTCGTCCCCGGGACCGGTGACACGCTCTCGTGGAACGAGGTGAAGGCGACCTACCTCGAGCACCTCGACGAGGCGTCGGAGCCCATCAAGAAGGAGAAGGCGAAGCCCGCGCTCAAGCGCTGCCTCGACGACTCGGTGAAGTACCAGTACTTCGACGAGTTCTCCCGCGACTGCGAGAAGTGGCTCGCGAAGAACTACAAGACCGAATACCACGTCGTCGACGAGCTCCGCGGCGCACCGACGCTGTCCAACAGCGGCCTGGACGACAGGCCGCCCCCCCTCATCGTGGGTGGCCAGCTCTGGCACCCGGTGGAGACCGGACCGGCGACCGAGAAGGTCACGGTCGTGGAATCGGACAACAACACGAAGGAAGAGCACAAGGCCGCGCCGAAGGGTGGCCGGCGCGGAGGTCGGCGATGAAGACGGCAGGGATCCTGGCCATCGCGCTCGCCGCGGGGCTCATCGGCTCGAGCGCCGGCTGCGGCGGCGCGAACGCCGAGGTGAAGATCGGCGGCAAGGGCGGCGCGGTGGCGCCGAAGGCGGCGGTCGAGCAGAAGGCGCTCGACCGCTTCAACCAGGCGCTCGACGCGTTCAACGGGCACGACAAGTCGAACGACTGGAGCGACCCCGTCTGCGCCGACATCGCGCACCAGTTCGAGGGGGCCGCTTCGATCAACACGGGCGGCAAGTTCCCCGAGGCGACCTACGACGCCGGGCTCGCGTACCAGCGGTGCGGCAACGACAAGGAAGCCAAGGGGCATTTCCAGCAGGCGCTCTCGGACGAACCGAAGTTCCACTATGCCCGCGCGCAGCTCGCGCTCTACCAGTTCAAGGCGGACGGCAACGTCGACGCGGCGATCAGTGCGCTCGAGCAGGCGGTCACCGACGCGAACTTCCAGAACGTGCCCGCGCTCGTCGACCTCGCGATGTTCCAGATGCAGCGCGACTCCGAGCAGGTAGGCGCCAACTGCCACGCCAAGTCCGGGGGGAAGGACGTGGACCTTCAGGACTTCGACTGCGCGAAGCTGAACCTCCAGCGCGCGCTCGCCATCGACGACGGCTACATGCCGGCGTTCAACCAGCTCGCCCTCTACTACTTCGGCAGCGCGAAGAAGAAGGCGAGCCCGGGGCGCAAGATCGGTCGCACCATCGCGACGAACGCCGCCATGGCGAAGCGCGGCGACGTGCAGCAGCTGGAGCTCGCGGCCCTCGTTTGCTCGCAAGCGACCCGCAAGAGCGCGACGTACGCGCCGATCCACAACACCTCGGGCCTCATCCTCAACGAGCTCGGGCAGGTGAACACCGCGGTGAAGGAATTCCAGGCCGCCGCGCAGCTCGATCCGAAGTTCTTCGAGGCGCAGATGAACCTCGCGGGGATCAACCTGAGCTTCCGCGGGTTCGACAAGGCGGAGGGCGCCTTCCGCAAGGCGCTCGAGATGCACCCGAACGACTACGACGCGCACCTCGGCCTCGCGCTCGCCCTTCGCGGACAGATCGACGACTCGAACTACGACCGGCAAGTCGCCGCGGTGCAGTCCGAGCTGGACGCGTGCAAGAAAATCGACGGCGCCCGCCCCGACGCCTACTTCAACGAGGGCATCCTCACGCAGGAGTACAAGGCCAAGGGCGCCGGCGGCACCGACAAGGCCGTTGCCGTGTACCAGCAGGCCAAGAACATCTTCCAGTCCTTCATGGACAAGGCCCAAGGCAAGCCCGAGTACGACGGCGCCGTGAAGAAGGCCAAGGAGCGCATGCAGGACATCGACGACACCGTGACCTTCCTCCAGGCAGGTGGGCCGCCCGCGGGGGGTGCTCCCGCGCCCCCGGCTCCCCCGGCTGGGTCGGGCGACGCCAACGGTGGAGCGGCTCCGGCCGCCAGCGGCTCGGCGGCACCCCCTGCGGGGTCTGCGGCGCCCCCGGCACCCGCGGCTTCGGGAAAGCCCTGACCCCGGGAACCTTGGGTATCTCCCGCTGTCTATCCTCCTGTTCCGCCCACTCCGAGACGCCCGGGTGACGCAATACGCGTTGACCCCACCCCCTTAGGCACGTACACTTATACTGTAATTCCAGCGGACAATTCCATCGTCAGCGCATCAAGGAGTGTCGTCATGTCGAGGGCGAAGCGGACGAACAAGTGGGTCTTCGGCGGGCTCGTCGCGGCCTCTCTAGTGCTCTTCTCGGCCTCGTCGTTCGCGCAGGACGCGGCGCCGGCGGCCGGTGGCGCGGCAGCTGGAAAGGACGCCGGGAACGGCGGGGATTACGGGTACAAGTTCGAGGACGACCCGCTGAGCGCGGGCGGTTTCGGGCCGGCCGACGCCACGATTCGGGTCCGTCCCGGGCCGGTGCGCACGACGCTCATCCGGCCTCGCACGTCGTTCGTGCCGGAGATGCTGAAGTCGGTCGAGAACATCTGACGCACGCTGCCGTCGTCGGCAGAAGCCATTGTCGCGCCACTGTGCGCGTAGAGGTATTCGATGGATAGCCAGGGCAAGGCGAAGGTCGCGCTCACGTTCGCGCTGTATCAGGGCGACCAGCTCGTCCGGCGCGACACGATCGCGCAGGACATCGTGAAGGTGGGCAAGGATCCCCGCAGCCACCTGCGCGTGGACGACGAGCTCGCGTCGCGCATGCACGCGGTGATCGAGGTGGCCTCGCCCCAGGACATCACGCTCATCGACCTCGGAAACGAGCCGGGCACGCTCGTCAACGGCCAGCGCGTCAACAAGTGCAAGATCCGCCCGAGCGATCAGATCCAGATCGGCTCGACGCTCATCGTGCTCGAGAACGCCGAGCCGGCGACCGCCTCCCCCCCTGCAGTGGCCGCCCCCACACCGGCGGTAGGCTTCGCGCCGCCCGAGCCGGCCGTGGCCCCACCTCCTCCGAGCGGTCCCGCGAGCAGCCCTCCGGCCAATCCGTTCGGTGGCGCAAACCCCTTCGCCGCCGCCCCGGCCGCGGCCAACCCGTTTGCTGGCTCCAATCCCTTCGCGTCGCCCGCGACGGCCGCGGCCACGCCGTTCGCCGCGCCGTCGGCGCCGTTCGTCGCGCAGGCTGCGCCGCAGGCGGCAACGGGGGTCGGCCTCGGCATCGAGCCATCGATGGATGGCGGCGGCGCCGGCTTCACGTACTCGATGGTGAAGAGCGGCCCCGACGTCAGCCCGGACGAAGTGGAGATCGCGCACCTCTCGGCGATCGAGGTGATGATCATGTGGGACTCGAACGTCCTGCACGTCTCCCACCTGACGCCGCCGCGATCGTTCTACGTGGGCGAGGAGCTCGGCGACAAGGTCTCGTGCGACTACTTCATCCCGAGCGAGACGCTCGGCACGACGCGCGCCCCCATCGTCGTCTCGCGCGGCCTCGGAGCGTCCCTCGTCATTCTCCCGCGCTCGCGCGGGTACGTCGACATCCACGGCCAGGGGAAGGTCAGCCTCGCGGACCTCATCTCTTCGGGGCGGGCGCACCCTTCGACGGAGATGAGCGGCGCGTACGAGTACGAGCTGCCGGCGGGCGCCAAGGCCCGCATGGAGCTCGACGGGAGCTCGCTCGTCTTCCAGGTGAGCGCCGTCAACGCGGGCAAGCGCGTTCCGGTCGGCTTCCTCGCGACGACCGAGCCGGCGGCGTTCCTCTACACGGGCCTCTCGTTCCTCCTGCACATGGGGCTCGTCGCCGTCTTCGCCTTCTTCATGCCCAGCATGCGGGGTGACGACAGCGAGGCGATCGATCGCGATCAGATCCTCATGATGCAGAAGCTGCTCAACGCCGCCGCAGAGCGCGAGCAAGAGCAGCGCGACGACCCGACGCCCGACACCGCCAACGACCAGAAGGAAGGCGGCACCGGCACCCGCGCCAAGGGCGAAGAGGGGTCGATGGGCAACCCCAACACGAAGGACACCGGTCACAAGTACGGAGTCCAGGGGCCCAAAGACAATCCGGACCCGCACCTCGCGAAGCAGGCCGCCCTTCAGGAGGCCGCGCAGTTCGGCATGATCGGCCTCATCTCGACGATGGGCGGCGGCGATCCCAACGCCCCCACCGCTCCGTGGGGTCGCGAGGAATCGTCCGGCCAGGACGAGAAGAGCGCGCGCGGCAACATGTTCGGCGACACCATCGGCGACTCGTTCGGCGCCGGCGGCCTCGGTCTCTCGGGCGTCGGCGAAGGTGGCGGCGGTCGCGGCGAGGGCATCGGCCTCGGCAACTTCGGCGGCCTCGGTCACGGCGCCGGCACGGGCACCGGGCAAGGCATCGGCAGCGGGCGCGGTCGGCTCGGCGGCGGTCACCAGGTGAAGGCACCGCGTATCCGCGAGGGTGCGACCAGCGTCAACGGGCGCCTTCCGGCGGAGGTCATCCAGCGCATCGTCCGCCAGAACTTCGGGCGCTTCCGCCTCTGCTACGAGAACGGCCTGCGCAACAACCCGAACCTCCAGGGGCGCGTGACGGTCAAGTTCGTCATCGATCGCAGCGGTGCGGTCGGCATGACTGCCGACGGCGGCAGCGACATCCCGGATTCGAGCGTCGTGCAGTGCGTCGTTCGCGGGTTCGGAAACCTCTCGTTCCCGCAGCCCGAGGGCGGCATGGTCACGGTCGTCTACCCGATCATGTTCAACCCGGGCGATTGAGCTCCGCCGAGAGCGGACGTCGAGCGCGGCGCGCCACACGGGGCTCGCCGCGCTTCGTCTTTTTGTGGCCTCGAACGTGTAGACGCCGCACGCAGCGTTCCCGTAAACTCGCGCCGAATTCATGAGCGCCCATCCCACGAGGGTCCTCCCTCTCGCCGCCGTCGCCGCCGTCGTCGTCCTCGCCGCCGGGTGCAGCCGCAACAACATCGAGGCGGTGAACCTCGCCAACGAGGGCGATCAGGCGAAGAGCTCCAACATCGAGGAGGCCATCTCGAAGTACGAGCAGGCCACGAAGCTCGATCCGGACAACGCGCGCATCTGGTGGAAGCTCGCGCTCGCGTACGAGAAGAAAGAGGACTTCCAGAAGATGGCGACCGCGTGCACGCACGCGGAGGAAGCCGCCGAGAAGGCGGACAAGAAGAAGACGCACGCCGACTACTACTTCCGTCACGGCTACGCGCTCGACCAGCTCGCCGAGAAGGGTCAGGGCAGCTGGGCGGATGCGAAGGCGCCTCTGCAGACCGCCATCCAGCTCGATCCCAACTTCGGCCAGGCGTACGGCGAACTCGGGTGGGTTCTCATCCACGCCGACGACGAGGCGGGCGCGATCCAGAACTGGACGAAGGCCCTCGAGGTCAAGCCCGACGAGACCCAGTACTACGTCGAGCTCGCCGACGAGTACACGCGCCTCATGTTCTTCGATCAGGCCGAGCAGGTGCTGCGCGAGGGGCTGTCGTTTGCGAAGGAAGACGACAAGCACCTCTTCAACCTGCACGCGCTGCTCGGGAGCCTCTACGAGAACAAGGCTGACATCCCGCGCGCCGTCACCGAGTACGAGGCCGCGAAGAAGGCGTGCGAAGCCAACAAGTGCAACGACCACAAAGAGGCCTACTTCAACCTCGGCACGGCCTACTCGGAGCTGAACCCGCCGCGCAAGAACGAGGCGATCCAGCAGCTCCAGTCGTTCTGGAAGATCACCTGCAAGGGCGCGCTCGCGGTGAAGTACGCCGACCAGTGCAGCCAGTCGCAGGAGATCACGCGGCGCATGGGCGGCTCGCTCCAGTAGCGGACGCAGAACGAAGCCCAACCGTGCGCCCGGCGCCCGCGCCCGTGGGGCGGCACGCGACCTCGACTGCGAGCTCGACCGGGTTCGGTTCCCCCGACGCGGCTCCAATCCTCGCACTGTGGCCCGGTGAAGGCGACGTCGCGGTCCAGCGCGCCACTGCCGCGCAGCCGCGTGGCCGCATGAACGTGCCCGCTCCTTCCCCGTTCGTGGGAGGCGAATTTGTCCATCAGATTCGGAGTGTGTCGGCGGTATAATGATGGGCGGAGAGGCGGCGAAGGCCGCCCACTTGAAACCTGCGCTCTGGTACCGTTTGCTTTGCGCCGTCCCCCGCCACGCGCCGCGTGGTGAGCGGTCGGCAACTGGCGAGTGCGACGTGAGGACGTGCGACAGCGCGGTGTCTTTCCCTTGAGCGGTCGAACGAACCGAGGCTATCGATGGAGCTAGAGGAGCGACTTTCGTATCTGGAGAACGTCCGCGACTGGCAAAGCCTGGTCGAGGAGCTCGAGAAGGGGATCTCGTCTTCGGCGGCGAATGCCGCGAAGGCGCAGTTCCACCTGAAACTCGGCCGGCTCCTCGAGACCAAGTTTCTCGCCGGCGTGAAGGCGCTGAAGCACTTCCAGGACGCGTACAAGCTCAACCCGGCGCTGACGGAGAGCCTCGAGGCGGCCCGCAACGTCTACTGGGATCTGGGCAAACTCAACATGGTCCAGAAGCTCCTCGAGCTCGAGCTCAAGGCCGGCGCGGACGGTTCGCGCGCCAGCACCTTGCTCCTCGAGCTCGGCGACGTGCTCTGCGATCAGGGCGACTGGGAGAAGGCCGCGGCGACCTACGCGCGAAGCATCGGGACCTCCGGCGGCCAGAACGCCGAGGCGAGCGCGTGTCTCGCGGACGTTCAGCTCGAGGCGGCCAACTGGCAGGAGCACATCGCGGGTCTGCTGCGCTCGTCGAACGACACGCGGGATCCGGCGGCTAGGTCGCGCGCCCTCCTGCGCGCCGCGCGCGTCGCGCGCCGCTTCGCGCCCGAGGAGTCCGAGGCGATGCTCGGCCGCGCCTACGCTGCCGACGCCCTGAACCGCCAGGCCGCGGCGCTCTACGAGGGCCTTCTCTCCGAGCAAGGCCGCTTCGCGAACCTCGAGCAGGAGCAGGCCCAGATCCTCCAGCAGACGAGCGATCGCACCCGCAAGGCGAAGCTCGCCCTCGCGATGGGTACGCGCTGGGTGCTCCGCCACCAGAACATCGACACCGGCGCGCGCTTCCTCGAGGAAGCGCTCAAGCTCGACCCCGAGAACGAGGGCGCCTTCTATTTTCTCCGCGAGGCCTACGGGAAGAAGGGTGGCGACTGGGATCGCGTGCTCACCCTCGCCGAAGAAGCGGCGACCCGCGCGAACGACGGCAGCAGCACGTTCCTGCTCGCGCAGGCGGGCGTCATCGCCTGGCGTCAGCTCGGAAATCTGATCCGCGCGCGCAACTCGTTCGAGCGGCTGAGCGCAGTTTCGCCCGAGCACCCGCAGCTCCGCGCCTTCGAGGCGCAGATCGGCGAGTCGCTCCAGCCCGCCCGCCAGGCGAAGACGAACGACGTGCCCGCGACGCCGGCTCCCGCGGCCGTCCACGCGAACAACGACGTCACCGTCCCGGCATCCGAGGTTCCGACGCCGCGTGCTCCGGTACCGATGGAGAGCGAGCCTCCGGCGCGCGCCGCCGCCCCGGCACCGAGCCCCACGCCAGCTACGGTGACCCCCTCGCCGGCGCCGGTGGCCGCCGCTCCTGCTCCTGCTCCCGCGCCTGCCGCGGGGGACGACGCGAAGATCGCGGAGCTCCGCGGGCAAGCAGACAAGCAGGAAGCGGCCAAGCGCTACAACGAGTACGTCAAGACGCTCCTCCAGCTCGCGGCGCTCGTCCCCGACGACGAGGAGAAGGTCTCGCTCTACACCAAGGCGGCAGACCTCTACGTCTCGAAGTTCGCCAACCAGGCCGAGGCCGTGAAGGCGTACGAGGCGGTCCTCGCCATCGATCCCGATCACGCGCAGTCGGTCGAGTACCTCCGCCAGATGTACGAGAAGCGGCGGGACTGGGAGAAGCTCCTCGGCCTCCAGAGGCGGGAGGCGGAGCGCATGCCGCCCGGCGCAGCGCGGGGCGCCAAGTTCCTCGAGATCGCCAAGCTCGCCACCGAGCGCGTCAAGAAGCCCGAGGTGTGCATCGATCTCTGGCAGGAGGTCCTGCAGAACGACGAGTCGAACGCCGAGGCACTTGCGGCGCTGGGGGGCCTCTACGAGCGCGCGAAGGACTTCGACAAGCTCGCCACGGTGCTCGAGCGGCAGGCGGAGGTCACGTACGACGCGCCCGCGAAGATCCAGGTGCTGACGAAGCTGGGCACCATCTACGGCGAGCGGCTCAACAACGACGACGGCGCGGTCAACGCGTGGCGCGCCCTCCTCACGCTCGACCCCAACGACCGTCGCGCGCAGGACGCCCTCAAGAAGAAGTACCTCGCGCTCGGCCGCTGGGACGACCTCGAGGTCTTCTACGCCGAGAGCGGCAAGTGGGACGAGTTCATCCGCGTCCTCGAGCAGCAGGAGGCCAAGGAGACGGGGGCCTCAGCCAAGATCTCCCTCCTCTTCAAGATCGCGCAGCTCTGGGCCGACAAGAAGCAGAAGCTCGATCGCGCGGCCAAGGCGTACGAGAAGGTCCTCGAGCTCGAGGCCGACAACCTCCAGGCCGCCGAGGCGTTGATCCCGATCTACACGGCGGCGAACAACGCCAAGGCTCTGGCCAACGCGATCGAGGTGAAGCTCGGTCACGAGAGCGACCCCGCAGCGAAGATCGAGCTCTATCGCGAGGTCGCCGGCCTCTACGAGGGCAAGGTCAAGGATCCGCAGAAGGCGTTCGACCGCTACCTCTCGGCGTTCGAGCTCTTCCCCGGCGACGAGCGCACGAGCGAGGACGTCGAGCGCGCGGCGAAGGGAACGTCCCGCTGGGACGAAGTCGTCGCGGCGTACCGCAAGGCAATCGACGACGCAGACACGAATGGCGAGCGCCAGACGGCCATCATGCTGCGGCTCCGGCTGGGCCGCGTCCTGGTCGACTACCTGCAGAAGATCGACGACGCCCTCCAGGCGTACCGCGCCGTCTACGAGGCGGACGGCGAGAACGCCGAGGCGATCGGCGCGCTCGAGCGGCTCTATCGCCAGACGTCTCGCTTCGCCGACCTGCTCGGCATCTACGAGAAGAAGCGCGACCTCTCGAACGCCAACGACGAGAAGCGCGCCATCAACTACGAGATCGCGAAGCTCTACGAGAACGAGATCAAGGACGTCGACAAGGCGATCGCGACCTACGTCCAGGTGCTCGAGGACGAGGCCACGGATGCGCAGGCACTCGCAGCGCTCGACGTCCTCTACGGCCGTCTCGGCCGCTGGGAGCCGTACGTCGACGTCCTGCGCCGGCGCATCGAGCTCGACGTCGGCGAGAAGGATCTCATCGACCTCAAGTACCGCCTCGGCGAGACGCTCGAGAAGCACCTCGAGGACGTGGCCGGTGCCCTCGAGAACTACCGCGAGATCCTCTTCCTCGATCCGACGCACGAACGCGCGCGCGTCGCTCTCGAGGCGATGCTCACAGGCGAGCTCCGCGCAGAAGCGGCCGCGATCCTCGAGTCCATCTACGAAGAGCGGGGCGACTGGGCGAAGCTCATCGCGGCGCTCGAGATCCTCAGCGTCAACGAGGGGGACGTCGAGAAGCGCGTTGCGCTCAAGCGCAAGGCCGCGCGCATCAGCGCCGAGCGTGTCAGCGATTTCAAGCACGCCTTCGCTGCGCTCGCGTCTGCGCTCCGCGACGACCCGTCGCTCGCCGAGACCCGCGACGAGATCGAGAGCATCGCCGATACGTCCGGGGGGCAGCGCGAGCTCGTGACGCTCTACGGGGAGCTCGCCGAGAGCCTCACCGACGCCGCGCTTTCGCGCGACTACTGGCTCCGCATCGCGGGCATCGACGACCGGCTCGGGGACGTCGACCAGGCGGCGCAGGCCTACTACAAGGTCCTCGCGATCGATCCGGGCGACGCGCACGCCTTGGCGGCGCTCGAGCAGCTCTTCACGCGCACCCAGCGCTGGCAGGACCTCATCGGTGTGGTCGAGCGCCGCATCGAGCAGACGAACGATGCCAAGGACCGCGAAGGCCTCTACGGCACGATGGCGCAGATCTACGACGAGCGCCTCGGCCGGCCCGAGGACGCCGTCTCCGCCTACAAGAAGGTGCTCGAGCTCGACCCCGCGAGCGACCGCGCCCTCAAGGCGCTCGACGACCTGTTCACGCGCCAGAAGATGTGGGCGGAGCTCGCCGAGAACCTCGAGGCCCAGCTCGCCCTCGCCGCGACGGACGAAGCGCAGCTCGCGCTCATGCTCCGCCTCGCCGCCCTTCGCGAAGGCGAGATGGGCATGGTCGACGTGGCGATCGAGGGGTACCGCCAGGTGCTCGAACGATCGCCGACCGATGCGCAGGCGCTCGCCGCGCTGGAGCGCCTCGGGCGGGACGCGAAGTACGAGCTCACCATCGCGGACCTCCTCGAGCCGCTCTACCGCCACATCGGCGACTGGCAGAAGCTCGTCGGCGTTCACGAGGTCCAGGTCCGTCGCAGCGACGACGTGAGCCGCCGGGTCGACCTGCTCCACCAGATGGCCCAGCTCTACGAGGACTCCGCCGGTGATCTTGGGTCGGCCTTCGCGACCCTCGCCCGCGCCCTCAAGGAGGACTCGGCCAACGAGACGACGCAGCAGCAGCTCGATCGCGTCGCCCGCGCGACGGGCCGCTTCGAGGACCTGGCGAAGGTGTTCCAGGACCTCGCGGCGCAGATCGACGATCCCACGTACGCGAGCGCGCTCTACATGACGAGCGCGCGTGTCCAGGAGAACGACCTCGGAAACCTCGACACGGCCATCGCTCTCTATCGCAAGGTGCTCGAGATCGACCCGCTCAGCCTCGCGGCGGCCGAGTCACTCGAGCGCCTGTTCCGGACGGCGGAGCGCTACCAGGAACTCTCGATCATCCTCCAGCGCAAGAGCGAGATCCTGGAGGAGCCGCTCGACAAGAAGGACGCCCTTTTCCAGGCGGCGGCCATCGAGGAGGACGTCCTCAACCGCTCCGAGGCCGCGATCGCGGTCTACTCGAAAGTGCTCGAGATCGACTCGGACGACGTCCGCGCGATCGACGCCCTCATCCGCCGCTACCTCGATCTGTCGCGGTGGCAGGACCTCCTCGCCGTCTACGCGAAGAAGGCCGACCTCGTCGCCGACGTCGACGAGAAGAAGGGCATCTACTACCAGGTCGGCGCCGTCTACGAGCGCGAACTGGGCGACATCCCGCGCGCGATCGACACGTACACGAAGATCCTCGAGCTCGACCCGGACGACCTCCAGGCGCTCTCGCGGCTCGACGTGCTCTACGAGCAGGCGAAGAACTGGAACGAGCTCCTCTCCGTGCTGACGCGCGAGAGCGAGATGACCGGCGATCCGAACGAGGCGATCAGCTTCCAGTACCGGATTGCGGAGCTCTACGAGAAACACCTCGAAGACGTCCCGCGGGCGGTGGAGCTCTATCGCGAGATCCTCGGGCGGCAGCCGGATCACGAGCCGACGCTGCGGGCCCTCGAGGGGCTGAAGGACGGGGACAAGGACCCGCTCGGCGCCGCCGCGGTGCTCGAGCCGGTCTACGAGGCGACGAGCGACTGGCCGAGGCTCATTCGCGTGCACGAGGTGCAGGTCAAGCGCGCGACCGATCCGTTCCAGAAGGTGGAGCTCCTCCACCGCATCGCGCGCCTCTTCGAGGATGCACTCGGGGATCACGCGTCCGCCTTCGACACCTATGCTCGCGCGCTCCCGCTCGACGACGGCAACGAGCAGACGCTCGGCAACATCGAGCGCCTCGCCATGGCGGTGAACCGCTGGCCGGCGGTCGCCACCCTCTACGACGCGCAGCTCGACAAGCTCGCAGAGAACGAGGACAGCCGCGACCGGTTCGTCGAGCTCGGGCTCCGCAACGCGCAGGTCTTCGAGGTGCAGCTCGAGGACGTGGACGGCGCCATCGCGCGGTACCGCCGCGTCGTCGACGCCGACCCCGAGAACCACGGCGCCATCCGCGCGCTGGACCGGCTCTACGGTCAGGCGGAGAAGTGGTCGGAGCTCGCCGCCATCCTGGCGCGCGAAGCCGAGATCGCGCAATCGCCCGACGAGGTGCTCGAGCTGAAGTACCGGCTCGGCCAGGTGCAGCAGACGCGCCTCGGCAACCTAGACGAGGCCATCGCGGCGTACCGCGACGTCATCAACGCGGCGCCGGAGCACCAGGCAACCGTCGAGGCCCTCGAGGGGCTGTTCTCGAGCGGCTCCAAACAGGTCGAGGTAGGCGAGATCCTCGAGCCGCTCTATCGCTCGATGGGCGAGTGGGACAAGCTCGGGAGCGTCTACGAGGCGCAGCTCGGCCACACCAAGGCGCAGGAAGACCGGCTCCCCGCGTACTACCGGCTCGCGGAGCTCTTCGAGGAGAAGCTTCTCGATCCGGGGAAGACGCTCGAGGTCTACATCCGCGCGCTGAAGGAGTTCCCGCTCGACGAGAAGGCGGGCGAGGAAGCGCCGCGTCTCGCGAGCGGTGTCGACGGCGGGTGGGAGACCCTCGCCAACGCCTACGCCGACGTACTCGGGGTCCACACGGATCCGGCGGTGCAGCGTTCGATCGGGCGCCGCCTCGCGCGAACGTTCGAGGACGAGCTCGGGGACATCGGCCGTGCCGAGGAGACGTACAAGTACGTCCTCAGCGTGGACGCCTCCGACACCGAGGCGCTCGCGAACCTCGACCGCATCTACCTGTCGCTCGAGTCCTGGCAGGACCTCGCGCAGGTCCTCGAGATGCGCGTCAAGGCGACCACCGACGCGCTCGACCTCGTCGAGCTCTACGCCCGGCTGGGTGAGCTCTACGAGACGCGCCTCGGCGACCTGCCGAACGCGATTCGCGCGTACCGCCGCATCTTCGACGACCTCGACAAGGCGCACGAGGGATCCATCGCGGCGCTCGCTCGCATCTACGAGCACCAGTCGGCGTGGCAGGAGCTCGACGCCGTCTACCAGCGCGAGCTCGAGAACGCGTCGGGGGACTCGGCGGAGGCGGAGATCCGCTCGAAGATCGCGCACCTCGCGTCCGACATGCTCGCGCAGCCCGAGCGCGCGATCGAGACGTGGAAGGCCGTCCTCGACCTGCGCGGCGAGGATCCCGAGGCGCTCCACGCGCTCTCGAACCTCTACGAGTCGCTGGGCCAGTGGGCCAAGCTCGTCGACATCCTCGAGCGCGAGTTCGACATCGCGTCGACGGACGAGGACCGCGTCAACATCCTCACGCGGCGCGCCCGCACGACGAGCGACAAGCTCGGTCGGGACGACTCGGCCCTCCAGGACTGGAACCGGGTCCTCGACATCGACTACGCGAACCTCGCGGCCCTCCGTGCGATGGCGGACGTCCGCCGCCGCCAGGGGGACTCGAACGAGCTCGTGACCGCTCTCCACCAGCTCGTCGATCGGGCGGCGTCGCTGCTCGACGGCGAGGAGCTCAAGGAGATCTTCCGCGAGCTCGGCAAGACCTACGGCGACCAGCTCCAGCAGCCGTACGACGCCGCCGACGCGTGGCGGAAGCTGCTCGAGGTCGGGCCCGACTTCGAGGCGATGGACGCCCTCGAGGGCGTCTACCGCGGCGAGGAGAAGTGGACCGACGTCATCGACGTCAAGATGCAGCGCGCCGAGGCGCTCACCGAGCCCGCCGACAAGATCGAAGAGCTTCGCAGCGTCGCGGGTCTGTGGCGGGATCATGCCGGCGATGCAGACGGCGCCCGGGCCGCGTACGAGAAGATCCTCGAGGTCGACCCGACGCACGACGAGGCGTTCACGGAGCTCGAGAAGCTCCACAACGCGGCGGGCCGCTGGGAGCCGCTCGTCGAGCTCCTGCTCGCGCGCCTCGAGTCGCGAGAGGAGATCTCCGACAAGACGGAGCTCCTGCGGAAGATCGCCCGCGTCTTCGAGGAAAAGCTCGACGACAAGAACCAGGCGCTCGACGCGCTCGTCAACGCCCTGGCGATGGACTTCCACGACCGGGATACCGCCCGCTACATCGAGCGGATGGCCCAGGCGACGGGCCGCTGGGGCGAGGTGATCCAGACGGTGAGCGGCTGGCTCAAGCAGCAGACGCAGCCCCAGGAGAAGATCCGCCTCTGCCTGCACCTGGCCAAGTGGTACGGCGACGACCTCGGCCACCCCGACTACGCGCAGCCCTACTACGCGCAGATCATCCAGCTCGACCCGCAGAACGTCGGCGCGATGCGCCAGCTCGCGAGCCTCTACAAGAAGGCGGGCAACTGGCAGCAGATGGGGGCGACGCTCACGCGCGCCCTCGACGTCGCGACCAACGACGTCGATCGCAAGGAGATCCTCAACGATCTCGGCGAGCTGCTCGACGCGCAGATGAACCAGACCGAGCAGGCCATCACCTACTTCCAGCGCGCGCTGGAAGTGGACTCGCACTTCGTGCAGCCGCTCGAGAACCTGGAGCGCATCTTCGCGGCCCGCGGCCAGAACCGCGAGCTCGTGGACGTCCTCCAGCGCAAGGTGCCCGCGCTGAAGGACTCGCAGGAGATCGCGACGACGAAGCTGCGCATCGCGCAGCTTTACGAGTCGTCGCTCGGCGACGCTCCGCGCGCGGCGCAGGTGTTTCGCGAGGTCGTCGACGTCGACGGGACGAACCTCCAGGGCCTGCGCGGGCTGACGCGCGTCTACGAGGTCCTCGAGAACTGGCCGGACCTCGTCACGGTGCTCGAGCGGCAGCTCGAGGTGGTGACCACCGAGCGCGAGAAGATCGACGTGCTCATGCACCTCGCGACGCTGCACGAGGAGCACTTCCTCAAGGCGGACCTCGCGGCGCAGCGGCTCGAGCAGGTGCTCGAGATCGACCCGAACAACGAGGACGCGTACTTCAAGCTCGAGCGCAACTACCGGAAGCTCCGGCAGTGGCTCGACCTCATCAACACCTACGACCGGCACATCGCCGCGACGCTCGAGCGCAAGACGAAGGTCGAGCTCTTCGGCGCGATCGCGCAGGTCTACGCCGACGAGGTCGAGGACGCAGAGCGCGCCATCGACGCCTACAAGAACATCGTCGATCTCGACGACACGAACGTGCCCGCTCTCGAGGCGCTGGCGAAGCTCTACGACAAGCTCGGCGACGCCGCGCAGTCGATCGACTTCATGACCCGCGTCGCCGAGCTGACGTCGGACTCCAAGCAGCGCGTCGAGTCCTTCTACCGAATCGGAAAGGCGCTCGACGAGAAGCTCGGCGACCGCGTCGCCGCGCAGGAGCGCTACGAGATGGCGCGCGATCTCGATCCTGCGCACCTGCAGACGCTGGCGGCCCTCCGCCAGATCGCGCTCGACGCGAGCGACTTCGACAAGGCCGCCCGCTACCTCGATCAGGAGCAGAGCTACACGCAGTCGCCGCGCCAGCGCGCGCGCCTGCTCGTGGACCTCGGCAAGCTGCGCGAGGAGATGCTCTCCGACCACGCGAGCGCCGTGCTCGCGTGGGAAGCCGCCTACGAGGCGGATGCCGAGAACGAGGAGGCCGCCCTCCCGCTGGTCGACGAGTACGTCGCCAGCAACGAGTGGGCGCGTGCCGAGCCGCTGCTCGACATGCTCGTGCGCAAGAGCGGCAAGCGCGAGCGCGGCGAGCAGCACAACCTGCAGAACAAGCTGGGCCAGGTCACCGCCGCTCTCGGTCAGGACGACAAGGCGCTCAAGGCGTACACCGCCGCCCACCAGCTCGACCTCACCGATCAGGTCACCATCCGCGGGCTCGCCGACGTCTGCTTCCGCCTGAAGGACTGGGGCTCGGCGCTCACGAACTACCAGAAAGTCCTCACCGCGCTCGGCGAGGACGAGACCGAGGCGCGCGCCGACGTCTACTACCGGCTCGGCTGCATCAAGCGCGAGCAGGGGCAGGCGAAGCAAGCGATCAACAACTTCGAGAAGGCCCTCGCGGTCGACTCCGCGCACAAGCCGACGCTCGAGGCGCTCGTCTCGCTCTACACGGAGCTCAAGGACTGGAAGCAGTCGGTCGCCTACCGCCGTCAGATCCTCGACAACGTCTTCGAAGCCGAAGAGCGCTTCCGGATGTTGAACGAGATCGCCGACGTCTGGAACGACAACGACAAGAACCCCGGCAAGGCGATCGAGGCCCTCGAGGAGGCGCGCGAGATCCAGCCCCTCAACCCGGGCTTGCTGCACAAGCTCATCGCCCTCTACCAGGCGACCGAGAACTGGTCGAAGATGATAGACACCCTGCAGACCATCGCCGAGAGCGAGAAGGACGCGGGGCGCAAGGCGAAGTTCCTCTACACGATGGCCCAGCTCTATCGCGACAAGGAGGGCGACCAGGACAAGGCGGTCGAGCTCTTCAGCGAGGCGCTGGACCTCAACCCGCAGTACCTCGAGGCCTTCGAGCGCATCAACAAGCTCCTCACGGCCAAGAAGGACTGGAAGGCCCTGGAGCGCGCGTTCCGCAAGATGCTCCGCCGGATGTCGACGGCGAACATCTCGAACCCGGATCTCGAGTTCAACCTCTGGCACAACCTCGGCCTCATCTACCGCGATCGCCTGAAGGACATGCAGAGCGCGATCGAGGCCTTCAAGATGGCGACGCGCTTCAAGCCAGACGAGGCGGTCGAGCGCCAGATCCTAGCTGAGCTCTACGAGGCTACCGACCAGACCGAGGCCGCCGTCGGCGAGCACGCCCTCGTCCTCCAGAAGGACCCGCTCCGCGTCGACCCGTACCGCAGCCTCTACAAGCTGTACCTGCGGATGCACGAGTACGACCGCGCGTGGTGCATGTGCGCGGCGCTCGCGTTCCTGCGCAAGACCGACGAGGAGGAGCAGCGCTTCTTCGAGGACTACAAGCCCCACGGGATGATCCAGGTGAAGAGCCGCCTCGACAACGAGGGCTGGGTCAAGAACCTCTTCCACAAGGACGAGAACGTCTTCATCGGGAAGATCTTCGAGATGCTCACGCCCGCGGCCATCGTCGCCAAGACGAACCAGCTGCGCGCGTCCAAGCAGCTCCCCGTGCTCGACCGCCGGTTCAAGCAGGACCCTGCGACCAGCACGGTGACGTTCGCGAAGACGTTCGGGTGGGCGGCGCAGGTCCTCGGCGTGAACATGCCGGAGCTCTACGTCCGCAACGACGTCCCCGGCGCTCTCATGGCGGTTCCGGCGACGCCGCCCGCGAGCGTGGCGGGGCAGACGGTGCTCACCGGCTTCACGCCGCAGGAGCTCACCTTCATCGTCGGCAAGCACCTCTCGGGCTACCGCGGTGAGCACTACATCAAGAACCTGTTCACCACGCTGAACGAGCTGAAGGTCATCCTCTTCGCCGGCGTGAAGATCGTCATGAACGAGTTCACGGTCCCCGGCGAGATGGCCACGGCCGTCAACACGACGGCCGCGGAGCTCGTGAAGCACATGCAGCCGGTGCAGCGCGAGTCGCTCCGCATCGTCGTCCAGAAGTGGATGGAGGACGGCGCGAAGGCAGATCTGAAGCGCTGGATGCAGGCCATCGAGATCACGGCGAGCCGGGCGGGCCTCCTCCTCTGTGCCGACCTCGAGATCGCGAAGAAGATCATCGCCGCCGAGCCGCAGCAGCCGGGTGACCTGGCGCCGGCCGAAAAGATGAAGGAGCTCCTGGTCTTCTCGGTCAGCGAGCAGTACTTCGGCCTGCGCAAGGCGCTCGGCATAGCGGTGGGCTGACCGAAATCGGCGGTCGGAGGGCGTTTTCGCGCAACCATCGGCCCTCCAGGGCCGATGGGGCAGGCGAGAGGAGCGCCCGCTATGCCCCCCACGCTCGAGGAACCCACCGAGTCGTCCCACACCCTGGAAATCGCCTTCACGGCGCCCTCGGGGCAGTGGATCGTGGAGCTCCAGGACGAAGCCGGCGCGCGGCGCGTCGCGCTCGGGAAGGAGCCGCTCGTCGTCGGCGCCTCGGCGTCGGCCGGGCTGGTGGTCAACGACCCGACGGTGAGCTCGCGGCATTGTTCGCTCAGCGTCCTGGGCGACGGCGTAGCCATCACGGACCTCGCGTCGAGGAACGGTACCTACGTCGGCAGCGCGCGTATCAGGGAGGCGTGGGGCCGGGCAGGGACGGCCGTCGCGATAGGTCACTCGACGCTCGTCTTGCTGATCGCCCACGCGGGGGAGGGCGTCGCGCAGCCCGGGGAGCCGCTCCCAGGCGTCGCCGGCGGGTCGATCGCGATGCGCCGCCTGGCCGACCAGGTTCGCCGCCTCGCCCGCCACGCGCTTCCGGTCCTCGTCGCCGGCGAGAGCGGTACGGGCAAGGAGCTCGTCGCTCGCGCGCTGCACGACCAGGGGCCGCGGCGCGAGCGGCCGTTCGTGGCGATCAACGTGACGGCGCTGCCGCGCGAGCTCGTCGAGAGTGAGCTCTTCGGGCACGAGCGCGGCGCGTTCACGGGAGCGCACGTACGCAGGCTGGGGGCGTTCGCCGAGGCGCAGGGCGGGACGCTCTTCCTCGACGAGGTGGGCGACTTGCCGGTCGACGCCCAGCCGAAGCTCCTCCGGGCGCTCGACGGGTACGAGGTGCGCCGGGTCGGGGCTCCTGGAAGCGGGCAGAAGGCCGACGTCCGGGTGGTCGCCGCCACGCACGCGCCGCTCGAGCAGCGGGTCATGGCAGGGGAGTTCCGCCGGGACCTCTTCCACAGGCTCGAGTGCTTCGTCCTGCGCGTCCCACCGCTGCGCGAGCGGCGGGGCGACGTCGCGGCCATCGCGCGCGCGATCCTCTCGCAGATCGCTCCGCACGTCGGGCATCGCGAGCTCACCCCGGCCGCCCTCGCACGCCTCGCCGCACACGACTGGCCCGGGAACGTCCGCGAGCTCCGGAACGTCCTCTGTCGCGCGGCCGACGCCACGACGCGCGCGCGCGGTATCGACGCGGCGGACGTGGTCGCTGCCCTCAGGCGTGACCCTCCCCACGAGTCCCACGTGATCTCGCCGCGCGCTGCGCGAGTCCTCCTCCGCGAACAGGGCGGCAACCTGAGCGCCGCGGCCCGCGTCGCGGGGATGCCCCGGACGTCCTTCCGGAAGCTCGTCGGCGGATAGGCACCGTCCCGGTGCTACTGTGGCGCGCGTGCTCCGACGCGTCGTCCCGCTCGCGTTCCTCTCGATGGGCCTCGTCTCCGGGTGCACGTGCGGCGCGAAGACCGCCCCGCCCCCGTCATCCTCGGGCGCCGCACAGGCGTCCGCCTCGGCGAGCGCTCCCGTCGCGGTCCCGACCGACAAGCTCGACCCGAGCGTGTTCTCCGCCCCCATCGCGGCGGCGCGCGTCGCGCACCAGGACGTCATCGCGGGCCTGGTCGCCGCCGAGGGCGTCGTGCGCGTCGTCGGCATGGCGGCCGGCAAGCCCGCGTGGGGCGCTGACGCGCTCACCGGCGTGGCGTGGGCCCCGGACGCCGAGCTCCACGTGCAACCCGCCGGCGACGCAGGAGTCGCCCTCGTGTGGCGCGGGACGCGCGACGGCAAGATCGCGCGCACGCTCGTCGTCGTCGGCCCTCACGGAGAGCTCCGCGGAGCGCCCGTCGACGTCGGCGCCGGCTTCTGCGCGACGGGCGACGGCCTCGCCTGGATCGATCCTCACAGCACCGGCCCCTCCCGCGTCATGGCTCGTCGCTGGTCCGATGCCGCCGCGTCCGAAGTTCTCACCGTCTCTCCGGACCGCGACCCTGCCCTCGCATGCGGCGACCACGCCGTCGTCGTTCTCGGCGACGGCGACGACGACCTCACCGCGGCGGCGTTCGTCCCGGGCGCACCCGCCGCGAAGCCGACCGTCGCCATCCGCGACAGCGACTTCGGCGACGACGACGAGCGCGAGCACGACGTGTACACGGTCGGCGACGATCTGGGTCTCGTGCGCGTCGGCAGCGCTGGGGCCGTCCACCTCCGCGACATCCCCCAGGGCGGCACCCCCTCGTCCTGGCGTCGCCTCAAGGCGACCATCCCGGCCGACGACGACGTCGTCGCCGTCGACGGCGACGCGGACGCGACGTTCGTCGTCTACACCCACGACGCCGACGACGCGTGCCCCGGGATAGGCTCGACCGCCGAGGCCGTGAAGGCCATCCGCGTCGACCGGAAGACCGGCGCCGAGTCCGTCCTCGATCTCGCCCCCGCCGACTGCGACCACGCGCCCGGCCCGTTCTGGGTCGCCCCGTCGGCTCCCGGAGGGGCAACCGTCGGGTGGGTCGAGCGCGCCACGAAGCTCCCGCCGAAGGCTCCGCCCATCGCCGGCGTGGCGCTGCGCACGTGGACGGGGGGCGCCATGAAGGCGCGCCACGTCGATCTCCACGCCGACGCGGTCAGCGACGCGGGGTGCGACGCGAGCGGCTGCTCCATCGCAGCGCTGGTACGTCCCGACGGCGCCGACGGGATGAGCCCGGAGACGATCCAGGTCGTGGCGTATCCCTGAGCGGCGCGGTCAGAAACCCGCGCCCAGGTTCACTCCCGTGTAGTAGCGGCCGACCTCGGGGCTGACGTGGAGGGCGCCGGTGCTCGTCTGGGCGTTTGCCTTCGGCGCGAAGAGCCACCAGGCGAAGCCGCCGACCACCGCCGCGACGCCGACGCCCACGAGGACGTTGGCCGCCGTCGCGTCCTGGTTCACCTGGTTCAGGTCCGTCGAGTATGCGCTGCACGCCTGGCCGAACTGCGGTGCCGCGACCAGGCCGGCCGGGGTGCACGAGTTGGCCCCGCCGCCGGCGTGCTCGATGGCGGTGGCAGCGGTGTTGGCGTTCTTCTGCGCGCTGCTCTTCGAAGACGAGAGGAACGCCGCCGCGATGAACGACGCGCCGCCGATCGACCACAGGACGATGGGCGGCGCGATGCTCGACGGACGCGAGAAGATCGACCCTCCGCTGGACGCGGACGTCTCCTTCACGGGCGCCGGCTCCTCGGCCTTGGGCTCCTCGGGCTTCGGTTGCTCCGGCGTGGGCGCGGGCGCCGGCTCCGCCTTTTGCTCGGGCGTGGACCCCGGCGCGACCGCGCCGCTCGGCTTGCCGAACTTGGCGACCTGCTTCTCGCCGCCCAGCACCGTCACGCTCTGCGTGTCCGTCGTCCCGTCGGGCCCCTTGAACTTCACCGTGTGTGCGCCCCCCTCGACCGAGATCGTGTCGGCGAGCGGCGCCGTGCCGACCTTGTCGCCGTCGACCGTCACCTCGGTGCCCGCGGTTGCCTGGATCTCGATGTGCCCGAGCTTGTTGCGCGCCTGGGTCAGCCCGTCGTTGGCGTCCGCTCGCTGCTTGTCGGTGATCTCCTTGCCCTCGGCGAGGAACTGCTTGAAGTACCGCTCGCCCTCGAGCGCATGGCCGCTCTTCACGCAGCTCCAGGCCAGGTTCAGGAGCACCGCGGGGTGCTTCTTCAACGCATAGGCCTGGAGGAACGACGCACGGGCCTGCTCGAAGTCGCCCTTGTCGTAGAACTCGACGCCCTCCTTGAAGCGGGCCCGCGCCATCGTCGTGGTCGCGTCGTCGGCCGGAGCCTGCGCGTACACGGTGACGGGGAAGGTGGCGGGAGCGAGCGCGAGCAGCAGGGCGATGACAAGGGGCCGGGTCTTCATGGGTGCCGTCCGACGCGGATCTGAACCCCGGCGAGGCCCTCTGTAAAGCCCTGTTTCCCCGTGCCCCCCTCCGCGGTCAGAACGGCACGTCGCGGACGATCGTCGCCTTGCCCCTGCCGGCAGGGCGCGCCGCAGGGGCGCCGTAGCTCCTCGGCGGCGTGTACGCCGCGGGAGCGTGGGTCGGCACCGGTGCGGCCATCGGGAGGGCGGCCACCGGCGTCTGCGGGATTGGCACGGGGACCGGTGCGGGCGCGGCGGTCGTCGTCGCGGGAGGGGGTGCAGCAGCCACGGTCGGCGCTGCGGCCGCCTGCGTGGTGGTAGCGGGCGGCGGGGGCGGGATGGAAGCCGCCTTGTCCTCGACCGTCGCCGTGGCCGTCGGGACGGGCGCGGCGGCCTTGTCGTTGCTGCCGGAGGACGAGACCCCCCAGACGATGAGCCCCAGGACCAGCACCCCGGCGCCGCCGAGGGCCGCGTAGAGCGGTGTCCTGCTCTTCTTCGGGTAGCCGACCTCGAGGTCGATCGAGACCGGCTTCGCCTTCGCCGGCGTGGGCGGGCCCACCGTGAACTGCGGGGCCTTGGGCCGCTGCGAAGGGGGGGGCCTCGAGGGGACCGGCGGGGGCTTCGACTGGATGGGCGCGGGCGGGGGTGCCTGCGCGACGGCCTGCGCGGGCGGCGGAGCGGCCTGCGGAGCGGGAGCAGCCATCCCCAGGATGGTCCCGGTGCCCTTCATCGGCACCGGCCGGGGCCCGGGCGGCGGGGCGAGGTCCTGCGCCGTGATGCTGCGGTCGATAACGACGCTGTCCTCGGGCTCGTGCGACGGCTGCGCGGCCGGCAGCGCGTGCGAACCGTTCGACGAGTACGCGGTGCTCTGGGCCGTCTCGCGGACGTCGGCGTGCACTCCGCCGCCCTGAAGCGCGCGGATCTCGCTCGGCTCCAGCGTGCCCGGCCCTGTGAAGGGCGCGTCGTCCAGCTCCCACGAGGGGCGAAACATCGTGGCCAGACGGTCGGCGTCGTCCGGCGAGAGCCGTCCGTGGGCGAACGCGCCGGGCGCCTGGGGGCCCGTATCGGCGGGGTGGGCCATGTTTTCGCCTGGAAGCGTAACACCCGCCGGGGGGGCGAACAACGCGGGCAAGAGCGCCGTTACTGGCCGAATTCTCCGCGTAGGACGTCGTCCCACTCGTCCGCGACCTTCCCTACCGTCTCGAGGAGATCCTCGAATTCCTCGTAGTCGAGGCCCGACAGCCGCCGCAGGGAGCGGACGACCACCTCGTCGCGCTGCGCGTCGATGGCGAAGGCCGCGTCCGACGACGTCAGGAACGAGAGCTCGAGCAGCCGCCGGTAGAGCGCCTCCTTGCCGGTGTGCGGGACCTGCATGACGGGCGCGACGAAGAGGAGCACCCCGTGATCTTCGAGCACGTTGATCCCGATGCTCGCGGAGCCCTTCTTCACCAGCGTGTATGCGGACGAATCCAGCGGATCCATCTTCGCGCCGGCGCGCTGGCCGAATTTCACGAGGTACGCGTCGATCATCGAGCGCGCGTCGGGGAACGTTTGGCCGCTGGCGCGGTCGGCGTATATGGGTTGGGTCGTCACCTGGGGCTCGGACACGTGGCTCTCCTCCAGCAGACGCAGCATACAGCCCCGGTGGCGCGTCGGGAAACCGTCGCCGGGTGGCTTGCGCGGGTGCTCCTCGGCCTCGCGTTTGCCCTCGCCGCGGCGGGCGCGGGCGGGTGCACGGGGAAGGGCGCACCCGCGGACGCGGGGACAGGCATGGGCACGGTCACGGGCACGGGCCAGGACGTCGCGAGGGCGACGGAGATCGCGAGCGGGAAAGAGCCCTTGCCCGCACGTGCCGAGGCGCTCGCCCTCGCGGAGTCGATCGAGGCCCACGCCGTGCGCGAGGGTGCGGGGCCGCGGGCCGTCGAGCTCCACGTGGCGGCTGCGAAGGTGGTCGAGCGCGTCTGGCGCGTCGAGGGCCGGGACCAGGACGCGAAGGAGGCGCTCGACATGTACCGCGCCGCGGCCCACGAGGCAGGGACGGCGGGGGCATGCGAGGCGGCCCTCGCCGCGGCGCGCCTCGCGGGCGACGTCGCGCACGACGCGGCAGTGACCTACGCGGAGCTCTACCGGGCGCAGCGCCGCTTCGCCGCGAGCACCGAGGGAGATGCGGGGCCGCGCGACGCGTGCCGCCGCGACGTCGAGGACGAGCTCTCGCTGCTGGTCGCGTTTCGTCCCCCGCAGCGCGTCCTCGAGGCCATCGACGAGGGGCTGGCGGGCGAGGGCGCCATCCCGGGGACGCTGTCGGCCCTCGCGGACGCGGGCGTCCTCGTCTCCGCCGTCAAGCCGCCGACCATCGTGCGCATCGAGTCCTGGCCGGGGAAGGATGCGGCGCGCGTCGTCGTCGTCCTCGACCGGGCGGCGGCGTACCGCGTCGGCGACGAGGTGGTCGCCGGGACGAAGGCGCCCCGCACGTTCCTCGACTTCGACGGGGTCGACCTCGGGACCGTCGTCCGCGACACGCCCGCCACCGGCGTCGTGACGCGCATCCACGCCGAGGCCACGAGCACCGGCTCGCGCGTCGCGCTCGACCTCGACGGGCGCGCATGGCGCCGCGTCTTCTACATGCAGGAGCCTTACCGCATCGTCGTCGACGTCGCGCGCAACCCGCCCGGCGTGAAGGGGCGCAACGCGCGCACGGTGTCGCGCGTCGTGGTCGACCCCGGACACGGCGGCAAGGACACGGGCGCCGTCGGCCCCACGGGCGTGAAGGAGAAGGACGTCACCCTCGACGTCGCGCACCGCGTGGCGCCCATCCTCTCTTCCGCCGGCGTCCAGGTGATCCTCACCCGCGACGACGACCGCTTCGTGTCGCTCGAGGAGCGCACCGCGCGCGCGAACGACTTCAACGCGGACCTCTTCGTGAGCATCCACTGCAACGCGAGCGAGAGCCGCGGCCGGCGGGGCGTGGAGACGTACGTCCTCGACACGACGCGCGACGAGATCGCCGCCCGCGTCGCCGCCCGCGAGAACGCCACGACGCAGGCCGCGAGCGCAGAGCTCGCGTCGATCCTCGGGGGCATGCGCATGGCGGACGAGGCCCAGAGGAGCGTCCGCTTCGCGCAGCTCCTCCAGCGCGCCTCGACGACCGCGCTCCAGACGAAGTTCGGCGACGCCGTCGACGGCGGCGTCAAGACCGCGGGCTTCTACGTCCTCGTCGGCGCCCGCATGCCGAGCGTCCTCTACGAGGTGAGCTACATCAGCAACCCCACCGAGGAGCAGCGCCTCGGCACCGCCGACTACCGCCAGCTCCTCGCCGACTCCATCGCCAACGCCATCCAGGCGTACCGCGAGGGTCGCTAGACCGTGAGGCGCTCCACTCGCTCGCGCAGCGTGCCCACGTCGCCGCGGAGGAGGACGCGGACGTGGCGGGTGCTCTCGCCGGCGGCGAGGCGCTTCGCGAGCGTGGCGGGATCGAGCGGCGCGACGTCGCCGGTGACGAGGACGTCGGGGACGGACGTGCCGCACGCGAGCAGGCCGTCGACGACGTGGCCCGCGAGCGTGACGTCGTAGCGGCGGCCGAGCGCCCGCCTCGCCTCGGCGAGGGCCGCGACGTCGGCGTCGACGACGAGGACGCGCAGCTTGAAGTGGCGCAGCCCCTCGGGGATGCCGAAGCCGTACTGCCGGAGGAAGTCCGCCACGTCGAGCGGGCGGAAGCGCAGGTGCCGGCCCTCGGTGCGCGTCCCGGGGAGCTTCCCGCGGTTGGCCCAGTTGTGGATCGTCTTCAGGTCGACGTCGCAGAAGCGGGCGAGCTGCGTCGCCGAGAGCATCCCGCCGCGCGTCCTCACGGCGCGTCTTCGGGGAGGAAGCGGTCGCCCCGGAGGACGTACCGCGACTTGCCCGGCGAGCGCGGCTCCTTCACGTCGTGCTCGGGATCGCCCGGCAGGACGAGCGCCACGCCCTCGCCCGCCGTCACGAGACGCGGGCAGATGGGGTCCAGACACGCCTCGGCCGCGAGACCCACCGCGCCGGCGACGTCGGCCGCGGTCGCGAGGATCTCGAGCGTGCGGTGCGTCGGCGGCGCGAGCTGGAGCTCCGCGGCGAGGAAGCGGCGCAGTACCTCCGCCGGAGGCGCCCAGAACGATGCGGTCGTCTCGTGATCGTCGTGGGCGCCCGTGAGCGTCGCGTGGGCCACGAAGAGGTAGAACCGCGTGTCGTACCGGCGCGCCTCCGCGACGGGCGTGATCCATCGCGCGAAGGGGACCAGAGCCCCGAGGTCGAGAGCGCGACCCGCCTCGCCGAGGAGCGCGAGCAGCGTCGTCTCCTTGCGAGCGACGCGCGCGCGCCAGTCGAGGAGCTCCGCGTGCGCGAGGGGCGTCCCCGCGAGCGGCAGGATCGCCGCTTCCTCGAGCGCCTCGCGGCACGCCGCCACGGCCAGCCCGTGCGACGCTGCGTCCGTCCACGGAGCGCGCGGCGTCGTCGTTCGCGCCGCCCACGCCGGGTCGACGTCCGACGGATCGAGCTTGCCGCCGGGGAACACGATCGCCCCGCCCAGGAACCCCACCTTCTGCCGCTCGACGCAGAACACCTCGAGCCCTCCGCCCGGGGCGTCCCGCACGACCACGAGCGTCGCCGCGTCCTTCGGCGTCACGCCCGCGCGGTTCGCGTCGAGGTCGAGCATCCCTCAGGCCGTCCGCACCCGCCGGCGCTCGTCGGCCGCGCGGAGCTCCACGCGCTTCTGGGCGGCCGCATCCTCGACCAGCCACCAGGCGTCGTGCTCGGGCGATGCGCCCACGCACTCGAGCGTCAGCGTGATCGCCTGCTCCGGATCGATGACGTCCTCCGCCCGCCCCGGCAGCTCGACCACCGCACGCCGCACGCGCATCCCCTCGAGCGCGCTGGCGATGCGGACGACGGCCTTGCGGAACGCGCCGTCGCCGAACCCGCTGCGCGCGCCGAGCCCGAGGACGAGGATCTTCTCGAAGGGGGCGCTCGGCTTGCCCGGCACGAGCAGCGCCTCGCCTGCCTCGCCGGTCGCGAACCCCGACGCCAGCAGCGCGCTCAGGCGGCCGCCGAGCCGCCAGTCGAGGAGGCCCGCGAGCCCGCGCACGGGCCGGACGTCGCTCCAGATCGTGCACGCGCAGAGCTCGACGTTGGCCTCGTCGAGGCGGCGCAGCTCGGGCGGCAGGAACTTCAGGTCCATCCCTGCGTCAGGCCCGCTCGCGCGGCTCGTCGGCGCGCCCGAGCGCGTCGGCCACCTTGTTGAGGACCCCGTTCACGAACGCGCTCGAGTCGTCGGTGCCGTACGCCTTCGCGAGCTCCACCGCCTCGTCGAGCACCACGGCCCTCGGCACGTCCGCACGGTTCGCCAGCTCCCACGTCCCCAGGCGAAGCACGTTCCGGTCGACCCGTGCCATCCGCTCGATGCGCCAGTTCTGCGACGCCTTGCCGATCTGCTCGTCGAGCGTGGTGCCGGACTCGCCCACGCCACGGACGCACGCGTCGGCGTACGCCTTCCCCTCGGGGTCGGCGTCGCCCGCGAAGCTCCGCCAGTACAGCTCGATGGCCTGATCGGCGCTCGCCCCCGACGCCTCCATCGCGAAGAGCATCTGCAGGGCCGCCTCGCGGCCGGAGTGACGTGCGCCCATCGTTCCCGCGCCCCGCTCAGAGGCCCGCTTCGCCGAGGACACGCGCGAGCGACACCATCTCGATCGCGCTCACCGCGGCGTCCCAGCCCTTGTTGCCATGCTTCGTCCCGGCGCGCTCCACGGCCTGCTCGATCGTCTCGGTCGTCAGCACGCCGAAGCTCACCGGCACGTCGCTCGAAGCCGCGACGGCGCCGATGCCCTTGGCCGCCTCGCCCGCGACGTAGTCGAAGTGGGGCGTGGACCCGCGGATGACCGCCCCGAGCGCGACGACCGCGTCCACCTTGCCCGAGGCCGCGAGGCGACGCACGACCAGCGGCAGCTCGAACGCGCCCGGCACGCGCACCACGGTCACGTTCCGGGCGTCGGCGCCGTGGCGGACGAGCGCGTCGACCGCGCCCTCGACGAGGCGGTCGACGATGAAGTGGTTGAACCGGCTCGCGACGACCGCGAACTTCGCCCCCCGCGGGACGACCAGGGAGCCCTCGAGCGTGCGTGTGGTCATCGTCTACTCTCCGCCTCGTCCCATGGAGTGCAGCGGTACGCGCTCGACGACGTCGAGCCCGAAGCCGTGCAGACCGGCAATCTTACGCGGGTTGTTCGTCAGGAGGCGGATCCGATGAAGCCCGAGGTCGACGAGGACCTGCGCCCCGAGCCCGAACTCCCGGAGCGGAGGGTCCTTCGGGCCGGTGTTCGTGGGGGGCGGCGCCGCCCTCATCGCGCGGACCGTCTCGAGCTCCCTGCGCACGTCCCCGCGGGGCGCGATGTAGACGAGCGCGCCCCGGCCGGCCTCCTCGATCTGCGCGATGGCCTCGCGCAGGTGGCGCCCGCCGTCGCGCGGCGTCGCGGCGAAGACGTCGGCCACCGTGGAGCCGGTGTGCACGCGGCAGAGGGGAGCGGCGCCGTCGGTGGCCGCCAGGTCGCCCTTCACGAGCGCGAGGAACTGCCGCTCGTCGTCGATGCCCGTCTCGTAGACGACCGCGCGCCACTCGGTGCCCGTCTGGTCGAGCACGAGAGGCTCCTCGCTCACGCGGCGCACGAGCCGCTCGGTGAAGAGGCGGTACTGGATGAGGTCCGCGATGGTGAGGATGCGGAGCGCGTGCTTCTGCGCGAACCGCTCGAGGTCCGGCATCCGCGCCATGGTGCCGTCCTCGTTCATGATCTCGCAGATGACGCCCGCGGGCGTGAGGTCGGCGAGGCGCGCGAGGTCGACCGAGCCCTCGGTCTGCCCGGTGCGCACGAGGACGCCCCCGTCGCGCGCGCGCAGCGGAAAGACGTGGCCGGGCGTCACGATGTCGTCCTGGCGGGCGCCGGGGTTGGCCGCGACGCGGATGGTGTGGGCGCGGTCGGCGGCGCTGATGCCGGTGGTGACGCCGCTGCGCGCCTCGATGCTGACGGTGAACGCCGTGCCGAGCGCGGGGCCGACGCGGCCGGGCGACTGCATCATCGGGAGCTTCAGCCGCTCGACCTGGTCCTCGCTCAGCGTGACGCAGATGAGCCCCCGGCCGTGCGTCGCCATGAAGTTGATCGCGTCGGGCGTCACGAACTGGGCGGCCATCGTCAGGTCGCCTTCGTTCTCGCGGTCCTCGTCGTCGACGAGGATGACCATCTTGCCGGCGCGCACGTCGGCGATGGCGCCGGCGATGCGCTCGGTGAGCTTGGGGTCGATGGTGCTAGGCATGGTCGCGCCCGAGGATCCGCGCAACGTAGCGCGCGACCTGGTCGACCTCCACGTTGACGCGGGCGCCCACGGCGAGATCGCCGAGGTTGGTCTCGCGCCGCGTGATGGGGATGACCATGACGTCGAAGGTCGCCGACGCACCTCCCCGGTCGCCCGGGTCGCCCGGGTTCCCCGGGGGGGCCTTCACGTCCCGGACGGCGTTGACCGTCATGCTGGCGCCGTTGAGCGCGACCGAGCCCTTCTCGGCCACGTAGCGCGCGAGCCCGGCGGGGAGCGCGAACGTCAGCCCGAGCGCCTCGCCCACCTCCGTCCGCGCCTCGAGCCGGCCGACGCCGTCGACGTGGCCCGAGACGAGGTGCCCTCCCAGGCGGTCGCCCGCGCGCAGCGCCCGCTCGAGGTTCACCCGGGCTCCCACGGCGAGCTCCCCCAGCGTCGTCCGCGCCAGCGTCTCGGCGGTCGCGTCCACGGCGAAGCCATCCGGCAGCGCCTCGGTCACCGAGAGGCACGCGCCGTCGACGGTGATCGACTCGCCGAGCGCCAGCGGCTCGTCCGCAACGGCGGCGAACGCGGCTCGTACGACCAGGCGCGCACCCGGGCCGCGCGGGGAGGGGACCCGCCCGGCGAGCACGCCCGTCGCCGCCACGAGGCCCGTGAACATGAGGTCGGATGTAGTGACCGGCGGCCTTTCCGTCCAGGCCGCGTGATGGGGCGCGCAGAAGGTTGCGCCAGGAGGCCGGCCGGCAGACACTCCCTCCGTGACCCTCTCGAGGCCCCCGGCCGTGCGGCGATTGCGGGGCCGCGCGTGGGGTGCCGTTCTCCTCGTGGCCGTCGCCGCCGGTGTGGGGGTCGCCGGGACGGGCTGCGGCCCGAGCTTCCAGGCCGTCTACGAGTGCGAGGTGCGCTTCGAGCACTGCTACGCGCTCGACCAGGACCCGGCCCGGACCGAGGCGCAGAAGGCGTGCTGGCGCGTCTGGCTGCACGACTACACGTACGGGCAGTCGCGCGACAAGGTGGAGTACGCCGAGGCGCGCTTCAGCGAGCTGTCGCTCGACCCCACCCTCCCCAGCGAGGACGTCGTCAGCCACGCGCACCACCACCGCGACAACGCCTCGCCCCTGCCGACCAGCGCGTTCGCGCCACCGCCCAACGTCGCGGGCGACGGCGTCGCGGGTGCCGCCAGCCAGGCTGCCCAGGCGGCCGTCGCCGCGGTCACGCCTCCTCGCACGGGCCCTGGCGCTCCGACGGCTCCCGGCGAGCAGTGCACCGATGCCTGCGCCCAGCGCTGGACCGCCTGCCGCAAGGGGTGCACCGACGGCCAGTGCAACGGCTGCGACGCCGCCTACAAGGCGTGCGTCCCGGCGTGCTTCCAGGAAGTGCAGACGATCCCGCGAAGCCAGCACTGAGCTGGCCCGGAGGTGCTCACGCGCCGAGGGCCTGGGCCGCTTCGATCGCGTGGTACGTGAGGATGCCGTCGGCGCCCGCGCGGCGGATGCTCGTCAGCACCTCCATCATCGCGCGGCCGTAGTCGATCATCCCGGCGGCGGCGGCGGCCTTGAGCATCGAGTACTCGCCCGAGACGTTGTACGCGAAGAGCGGCAAGGTGGAGCTCTGGCGCACGGAGCGGATGACGTCGAGGTACGAGAGCGCGGGCTTGACCATCAGCATGTCGGCGCCCTCGTCCTCGTCGAGGCGCGCCTCGCGCAGCGCCTCGCGCGCGTTGGCCGGGTCCATCTGGTAGCCGGCGCGATCGCCGAACTTGGGCGCGCAGTCGGCCGCCTCGCGGAACGGCCCGTAGAAGCAGCTCGCGTACTTCACCGCGTAGGAGAGGATGCTCGTCTGCTCGAAGCCGCCGCCGTCGAGCGCCTTGCGGATGCGCCCGACGCGCCCGTCCATCATGTCGCTCGGCGCCACCACGTCGGCCCCGGCGCGCGCGTGCACGAGCGCCATCTCCGCCAGCACCTCGAGGGTCGCGTCGTTGTCGACCTCCCACTCGCCGTTCTTCGCCTGCCGCAGGATGCCGCAGTGCCCGTGGTCGGTGTACTCGTCGACGCAGACGTCGGTGATGACGACCAGGCCGGGCGCTGCGTCCTTCATCGCCTTCACGGCGTGGGGGACGGGGCCGTCGGGGTCGAGCCCGCTCGAGCCGCGCGCGTCCTTCGTCTTCGGAAGCCCGAACAGCACGACGCCGCCGACCCCGTGCTTCGCTGCCTCCTTCGCCGTGGCCGCGGCCGCTTTCACCGGGAGCTGCGAGACGCCCGGCATGGTCCCGATGGGGCGCGGCTCGTCGATTCCGGCGTGGAAGAAGAGGGGCCACACGAAGTCGCGCGGGGCGAGCGTCGTCTCGCGCACCAGCGCGCGCATCGCCGGCGTGGCGCGCAGGCGGCGGGGGCGGTGAAGGGGGAACGCCATGGCGGTGCCTCCCTGCTGGGATAGCATGTCGACCGTAGGCATGCGCTCGCGCCGCCCCTTGATCTTCGTCTCGATCGCCACGCTCGTCGCCGCGTGCGGCAGCCGCACGGGCCTCCTCGTGCCCCTCCCCGAGGAGGACGCCGCGCCTGGCAAGGACGCCCTCGCCGAGGACGCGACCCGCGACGCCGACGCCGCGCCCGACAGCTCCCGCGACGTCACCGTCGAGGACAGCCCGCTCGATCGCTTCGTCGAGGAGGACGCGCTCCCGCCGCTCGACGTCCGCCCGCCGCCGCCCGACGCGTTCAACGCGTGCCCCGACGCCGGCTCGACGTTCGTCTACGTCATCACGCAGACGAACAACCTCTACAGCTTCTACCCGCCGACGGCGGCCTTCACGCTCATCGGCACGATCGCGTGCCCCACCACGATCGCCGGCGAGAACCCGTTCTCGATGGGGGTCGACCGGAAGGGCATCGCGTACATCGTCTTCTCCTCGAGCGACGCGACGGGCAACGAGATCGGCGGAGAGCTCTTCCGCGTCAGCACCGCGACCGCGGCGTGCCTGCCCACGGGCTTCACGATCGGCCAGCAGGGCTTCGCGCGCACCTTCGGGATGGGCTTCTCGGCGGACGAGTCGGACGCGGGCGAATCGCTCTACGTCGCGAGCGACGACATCAACACGCCGCAGCTCGGCATGATCGACGTGACGAACTTCGCGCTCCACGTCGTCGGCGACTTCAACCCGCCCATCACGCAGTCCGAGCTCACGGGCACCGGCGCCGGGGGCCTCTTCGGCTTCTGGAATCCGCGCGATTCGACGGGAAATCCGCTCGCGAACTCCGCCATCGTCCAGATCGACAAGGCGACCGCCGAGGTCACCAACTCGAGCACCCTCGTTGGACTGCAGCAAGGCAACGGCTGGGCATTCGCCTTCTGGGGAGGAGCTTTTTACCTCTTCACCGGAGATCTCAGCACCGGGAACACGAGCGTCGTCACGCGATACGATCCGGGCCCCGGGACGCTCACGCAGGTGGGCGGGCTCGACGATCTCATCGTCGGCGCCGGCGTCTCGACCTGCGCTCCGGGGCAATGAGCGGGGCGGCGAGCGGGCTCGCGGGCAAGCGCGTCGTCGTGACGCGGGCAGGGGTGCAGGCGGGGAGCGCGGCCGAGCTTCTGCGGGAAGCGGGCGCCGAGCCGGTCGTCGTCCCGGCCATCCGCGTCGAGCCTCCTACCGATCCCGCGCCCCTCGCGCGCGCCGTGGCCGAGCTCCTCGCCGGGACGTTCGCCTGGGTCGCGTTCACGAGCGCCAACGGCGTCGAGCGGACGTGGCAGGCGGTCGAGGCGGCAGGCGGCGGGGCGGGCTCGTTCGACGGCGTTCGCCTCGCGGCCGTCGGTCCGGCGACGGCGCGTTCCCTCGCGCACCACGGCCTCCACGCGCACGTCACGGCGGACGAGAACCTCCGCGGCGAGGGCCTGGCCGAGGCGATGCTCGCGGCGCTGGGCGGCAAGGCGGCGCGTGTTCTCCTCCCGCGGGCCGCGAAGGCGCGCGACGCGCTTCCCGATGCCCTCCGTGCCGCCGGGTGCACGGTCGACGTCGTCACCGCCTACGAGACCCACCCCGCGTCCCCCGAGGCCGTTCGCGCGCTTGCGGCGGAGCTCGAGGCCGGCCGCATCGACGCCGTGACGTTCACCTCGAGCAGCACGGTCGACGCCGTCTGCGACGCCCTCGGCGAGCGCGCGGCCGCCCTGCTCGGCCGCGCCCGCGTCGCCAGCATCGGCCCGCTGACGAGCGAAACCGCGCGTGCGCGCGGCCTGCGGGTGGACGTCGAGGCGCCGCGTTCCACGCTGCCGAGCCTCATTCACGCGCTGGCGGACTCCTACGCGAAGCCTGTAGCCTAGGAGGGCTTCGCCTCCCGGCCCATGTCACTGAGCTCCCTCATCGTCCAGCGCGAGGTCGCGACCATGCGGCACGTGGAGGAGGCCCTCGCGCGCCAGGTCATCTACGGGGGCGATCTCGTCACGAACCTGCTCGAGGTCACGCGCATCGACGAGGGCGTCCTCACCGAGCTCCTCGCCGAGTCGATGCGCCTCAAGCCCGCGCCGTCGGGCGAGCTCCCCATGCCCGCCGACCGCGTCCGTGCGCTCCTGCCCCCGGAGATGGCCGCGCAGCGCGCCGTCGTTCCGCTCGCGCTCGAGGACGAGCGCCTCGTGCTCGCCGTCGCCGAGCCGATGCCCGCGGAGCTCGAGGAGCAGCTCGCCTTCGCGCTCGGGATGGCCATCGAGCAGCGCGCCGCGCTCGCCGTCCGCGTGAAGCAGGCGATCGCGAAGACCTACGGCGTTCCCCTCGAGCGGCGGATGCAGCGGCTCGTGGCGCGCCTCTCGGGCGAGTCGACGGTGTCGGGCTCGATGCCTCCGCCCCTCGGCATGGCGCCGTCCGTCATCGAGCCTCCCCGTCCGCCGAGCGGACCCCCCGCGCCGCGGAACCCGACGTCGCGGAGCTTCCCCGCGGCACGCCCCCTCTCGAACGACGCGCTCGCGGTCATCGAGGCAGCCGTCGTTCGCCCGGAGCCGTCCCCCGACGAGGTAGAGACCGCGCCCGCGCCCGTCGTCGTCGCGAGGGCTCCCGACTCCGAGCCGCCCTCCACGCCGGCCGTCGCGGAGCGCCGCACGGGGCTCCTCCAGCGGGAGGTCCCCCACGCCGTTCGCGCGGCGCGCAGGCGTCGCGGCCCCGTCACGCTCGAAGCCGCGAAGGCCGAGGCCGAGGAGGCGACCGATCGCGACGCCCTGCTCGATCTCTTCTTCGAGTTCGCGCGCCAGTTCTTCGACTACTCCGCGATGTTCCTCGTCCACGGCGACATCGCCGAGGGCCGCGACGCGTTCGGCGCCGGCGCGTCGCGCGAGAGGGTCGTCGGCATCGGCGTGCCGCTCGATCTCCCCGGGCTCATGACGAACGCCCGCGATTCGCGCGCACCGCTCGTGCAGAAGGCCCCCTCCGACGGCATGGAGGCCTCGCTCCTCTCCGATCTCGGTCGCCCCCGCGACGCCGAGATCGCCGTCGTTCCGATCGTCGTCCGCACGCGCGCCGTCGCGCTCCTCCTGGCCGACTGCGGCGAGCACGGCCTCGACCGCCCGAGCCTCCAGCAGGTCGTCGGCTTCGCCAACCAGATCGGCAAGTCGTTCGAGCGCCTCATCGTCCGCCGCAAGCTCGACGGCTTCATCGCGGGAAGCGCAGCGGGCGCTCCGAAGGGTGCGGGCCGCGTTCAGCCGGCGAGTGTTCCGCCGAAGAAGCCGAGCGCGCCGCCCGCGTTCGCGCCCACGCCCACGCCCACGCCCACGCTCGCGTCCACGCCCGCGCTCGCCCCCGCGCCCGGCCAGCTTCCCGTCTCCTCCTCCGCTCCTCCTCCCACCGCGAACATCGCCTCGGTTCGCCCCATCCACGGCCCTCCCATTCCCCGCGAGGAGCCGCCCGACTCTTCTCCTCGCCGGCGACCCGTCTCCGCTCCTCCTCCGCATCGCCCCTCGACGATGCCGCCGACGCGGCCTGCGACGCCGTTCGCGCACGCGCAGTCCGTCACGCCCCCCGCGCCGGCCGCCTCGCCCGCAGCGTCACCCCGGCCTGCCTCGGTCGCGCCCATCCCGGTCATCACCCCCGACGGACCCGAGGCCGACGCGCAGGCGAAGGAGCTCTTCGACGAGCTCGGGTGGGACCAGCACGTCGAGGACGACGATCCGCCGCCGCCTCCGTCCGCGGCGATCTCCGTCCCGGCGCACAGGCCGCCCCACCGCCACACCGACCGGCCGAGCGAGGCCTCGGTCATCGTGCACATCGAGGACGATCTGCTCGCCCTCGTCGACCGCATCGTCGCGGGCGACCACGACGAGCAGGCGGAAGGGGAGCTCCTGCGGCAGGGCGAGCGGGCGATGCGCGTCCTCATGGCGCGCTTCCCGGGGCCGCTCTCGATCGAGCGCTCGCGCATCGCCGTGACGACGCCGCCGCCGCGGGCGAGCGAGTGCGGGCCCATCCTGCGTCTCGTCGTGCGCGAGCGGAAGGTGGCGCTCCCCTTCGTCCTCGAGCGGCTCGTGTCGCCCGACACCGAGCAGCGCGGCTGGGCGACGCACCTGCTCTGCGAGCTCGCCTACTCCGAGGCGATCCAGCCGCTCCTCCTTCGCCTCCGCGACGTGGACCTCAGCACGCGCGTCTCGGCCGCGCACGCGCTCGCGGCGATCGCGCGCGTCTACCCCGACGAGGTGCGCGGCGGCGTGCTCGGCCTCGCCCACAGCATCGACCCCATCGACCGCGCGGCAGCGATGCGCGTCATGGGCGAGCTCCGCGAGGCGGCCCTCGTGCCGGAGCTCGTGCGCGCCCTCGGCGACGGCGACGAGGCGGTGGTCGCCTCCGCGCACTCGTCGCTCTTCCTCGTCACGCGGCAGGACTTCGGCCTCGACGCGCGCCCCTGGCTCCGCTGGTGGGAGCTCAACGCCTCGCGCCACCGCATCGAGTGGCTCATCGACGCCCTCACGCACGACATCGGCGAGGTCCGCCGCTCTGCCGGCGAGGAGCTCCGCGCGGTCACCAAGGAGTACTTCGGCTACGCCGCCGACCTCCCCGCCCGCGACCGCGAACGCGCCCAGCAACGCTACCGCGACTGGTGGGTCACCGAGGGCCGAGCGCGCTTCCGCCGCGGGCATTGACCCGCCTGGGGCCCGCCTCACACGGTGGGGTCTCGGAGAGTAGGAAACAGGAAGATCAGAAGATCAAAAGGGGAGAGGGGGGCTTTGACCTGGTGGGGCCGGGTTTGAAGACCAGCCCCACCGGGTGAACACCCCACTCTCGCCTTCTGATCTTCTGATCTTCCTGTTTCCTGCTCTCGGGAGCCAAGCGCGTCAGCTGGGCTCGACGAGGCGGGCGCGCCAGTCGGCGGGGAGGTCGAGGAAGCCGTCGTTGTAGAGGAAGTCGTAGACGGCGTCGCACACGAGCTCGCAGACGTCGCTGAAGATCTGGGGATCGGAGACGAAGCGGAGCGTCTCGGCGCGGAACTCGCTGCCCTTGCCGCGGACGCGCTCGAGCATGCCGTCCTCGACGAAGGAGACGAGGCGCTGGAGGAACTTGCGCTCGAAGGTCGCGCGGAACCGCGGGAACGCCTCGGCGCCGATCTTGTACCCGGCGCGCGCCTGCGAGTCGGCGAGGCGCGCTTCCTTGACGACCTCCCACGCGAGCTCGCCGACGGCGGGC
Organism: Polyangiaceae bacterium; assembly: GCA_036490515.1. Classification (GTDB taxonomy): domain Bacteria; phylum Myxococcota_A; class Polyangia; order Polyangiales; family Polyangiaceae; genus Palsa-1150. The sequence continues at coordinate 65,574 of DASXDU010000014.1, read as the reverse complement.
GGGAGCTCTGCGGTGAAGAACGTGACGAGGAGCTCGTTCAGCCACTTCACGAGGGCGTTGAGCTCGGGCATCGTCGCGCTGAGGAACTGGTTGCGGAGCTCCTTCGTGATGTCGTCGAGGCGCATCTTGGCGTCCTCGAGCTCCTCGGGCGACGCGTACTCGAAGCCCTCGAGCTGCGCGACCAGCGCTTCCCGTGCGCGCGCGAGCACGTGGTAGAGCGCCTGCGCGCCGAAGCGCATCGTCTTCTTCTGCTCGTCGGTGGCGCCCTGGATGCGCTCGCAAAGCTCGCTCTCGAAGAAGAGGCGCGCGAAGCGCTTGCTCGCCTCGCCGACCTTGCGCTGGACGGTGGCGGTGATCTCGCCCGTGCGGAAGAGGCGCGCGAGCTCCTTCTTGAGCGAGGAGATGAGCTCGATCTCGACGGCCGCGCGGTCCGCAGGCGGGGCAGGAACCCCCGTGTCGCGCGTCTTGCCGGCGGCCTTCTGGAGCGCCTGGAGCTCGGCGACCACGCCCGCGGTGACCGCGTCGAGCTCGGGCGAGGTCTCGAGGTCCACCTTGTAGTGGACGATCCGCGCCTCGAGCTGCTCGTCCCGGAGCTGAAGCGCGATGTCCGCCAGGGACATCTTCGCGCGCGTCGACATCGTGCCCTCGCCGGTCGGCGCAGGCATCGTGTGCTGCATGCGGGCGCGTGCAGGCAGGGGGGGAGGGCGCGGCGGGGGGCGGTTCACGGCGGAGAGGCGGAGAGAAGGTGTGGGGAACGAGAAGGTATCGTCGCCTCCCGGGGATGGGGTTGCAACGGGGGTGAGGCCGCCAGCGCGCGCGTCGCGCGGGACGCGAAGAAAGGGCTTCGGCGGCGTCGCGTGACGAATGGTGCTTGCAAGGGCAGGGGCACCCGGCTATTGACGCTCCGCGCGGTGGAGCAGCCTGGTAGCTCGTCGGGCTCATAACCCGAAGGTCGCAGGTTCAAATCCTGCCCGCGCAACCATGCTTGGGGCAGCAGGAGCTGCCCCGGCGCCAAGGGGGCAGGCTTCTGTCTTTCCTGTACTGCGCCGCTCCGCTCGGCCTCGAAGACTCGGCCGGCTTCGCGGACTCCGAGAAAATCCTTCCCGCAACAGAGTGAGGACGCGGAGTTAGCCACAGCGGCCGACTCCGCGTTTTTCGTTTCGGGGCCACGGTGGGGCCATCGACCGGAAGCCGACCTTTCTGCAAGGGCGATGGGCCTTTGTTGCAGGAGTCACGAAGACCGCCTTCGGCAATTCCGGAGGGGCATCATGGCGAAGCCGATCGGGCACCGTCGCCAGTCGCGGCCCCGATGGATCGGCACGGACGGTAAGCGCGGGAACGAAATCGCATCCGAGAAGGCGTCGCGAGGCGCCACGAAGATCCGCGTTGGCCGAATCTTCGCGATCAATGTCGATCCCGAGCGCAGAGCGATCTTGGCGGGCCCGTGGCGACCGGTACGCTGTCAGGGAGCCCAGGAGACTCACGCGGTGAGCGAAGTAGAGAAGCAACGCGCGGAAGCTGGCCCTGCGAGTTACAGGAACTGGCGCGCGAAGAACGAGGGAGCGCCATACTTCGGCGGGTCCGAGGTTCCTCTCTATTCCGATGCCCAGGTTGCGGGCGAGTTGCCCGAAGGACTTGGCCCGTACGCGCTCCGGAATGGACATCCGGCAGAGCTGGGGGATCCAGCCATCGTTCTAGTGCTCGACTCGCACTTGAACGCGAACCAGCTTCCGCCGATGGACAAGACCGACACGGCCAGCTTCACCGGATCCTGGCTCGGGGACGAAATCGCCGCGCTCCTCGCGCTGTCGTGCGGCGCCCGGTTCATGGCGGGTGCGCAAACGCGACATCGCGTCGATTCGACGAGATGGGTGATGATGGGCGATCGGGACCGCCCCGTCTTCTTCCCGTCGCGGAAAGATCGCCCGCGCGTGCTGCCGCGAGTTGTCGAGACGACGACCTTGCTGCCAGAGCCGCTGGCATCGTTCCCGACCCTCTCGCCAGCCAATGCGATGGCCCTGACTCGGGCGGCGCGGTCGTACCGCGATGGCCTGTGGATCGCCGAGGTCGAACCTGAGCTGTCGTGGCTGCTCTTCGTCTCCGCGCTGGAGGTCGCGGCGGTGCAGCAACAAGTCGATGGTACGGAGCCGATCGAAATCCTGCGTTCCTCCAAGGGGAAGCTTGTCGCTCGACTAGAGTCCGTCGATCCCGCCATCGCTCAGGAAGTTGCGGCGGCCCTGGCAAGAGAGCTACGCGCAACCGCACGTTTCCTCGACTTCATGGATCGCTTTATGCCGCCCCCCCCGCCAAAGCGCCCTCCCGCGGCACTCCAGCTCGACTGGTCCCCGCAGACTCTGCGCCGGATGATGAAGACGGTGTACGAGCTGCGGTCGAACGCGCTCCACGAAGGGGTGCCATTTCCTCCGCCCATGTGCAGCGGGCCGCACATGCTGGTGAAAGGCGAGGCGCCATCGGAGACGACGCTTGGCTTGGCGACGTTCATGAGGGGAGGCGTCTGGACACAGGAAGATGCGCCGTTCCCCCTTCACACGTTCGAGTACATGACGCGGGGCGCCTTGCTGGCATGGTGGAAGGCGCTCGCTGACGCGCCAAAAACGGCAAGGCCCGTCCAATAGTTCCCGGTTATCGCGCCCGTTGAGCCGCTCGCTGCGAGACGTCGGGGAACACGGGGTCGTTGTCGGGGTGGATGGTCGATCCTTTCTCCCTTGCATCATCCCTCGTATCGATCGAGCCTCCCGATGAAGACCGCACAGGTCGCCCGTCGAGAGGTAGTTCGCGCCGACGATGAAAACGCCCCAGAACACGCGCGGAATGGCCCACGCGATCGAAGCGGTTCAGGCTGCAAGGAGCCTCATTGCTGCGCACGGGTACATCGGGGATAAGAGGCTTAGTACCGGAGCCGCGAACCGGATGGCCGAGTTCGCCACCGGGCTAACCGCACACGCTCTGCGACTGATCGGCCTGCAGATCGCCGTGGGCGCTGGCGCGATGCCCACAGGAGACGCGCTCGCCCTTCTCCGGGAGCAAGCGGCCTATTTCCAGGGCATGGCCGACATGGCGGACGACGACGCCAAGCGGGCCATCGTCGAGCCTATGCTCGCCTTGTACGAAATCTTTCTACGTATCATCGAAAACGCAGCGAAAGCGCGGTGAGCTCACTCACGAGGCGAGGTCACGGCAACTCCAGCGCGCGCGCTTGAGCGCACGGATAGTAGACTTCGACGTTCAAGTCCTTGGCCGGGTTCCTTCGAAGCCAGTCAGCCCCGGCTACGCTGCGGTGGGCACCCTCGCAGACCATAGGCCTGCCGTCTCGCATGGCAGCCAACATCAGCGGCTCGAACACCTTACCCGAGTCCAGCAAAGTCAGTAGTCGGTCGTGCCCTTCGGCTTCACCCGGCTCCGTTCGCGGCATCTGCCGAGGGTCCAACGGCTTCGGGAGCTGGCCATGCCAACCGACAAGGAATCTCGGCATGATGACCGTTCGAAGCGAAACCGCTCCGAGGCACCACGGCTCCCAAGGAATGCACCAGAGCCGAAGAATGAAGTCGATGTCGCTCAGTGCCCCCTGGCTGTCGGGTGGATCGGGACGTGCTCCAAGTTGCGCGAGCGTGACATCGGGGGTCTGCCACGCGGGCAAGTGACTCGGGAACGTCAGTTCCCGCAAGCCGAGCCGCTCCGCGTGAGCTACATGCCGAGGCGGCTCTTGGTGTAGGAAGTTGTGCCGCAGCACACGCCAAGATGTTTCTCCTCGTGCGGCGTGTCGGAAGAATTGCATCTGCTCGTCCCTCGTCGTCACACAGTACGGGATCGCGCGAGAGAGAGTCGCGGCCCATCAGGCGCGCCGATGGATGTAGCTCTGGTAGGCCACCTCGATCGCCGGAGCGAGCGACTCGCTTACGGCGGTCCAGGTCGGTCCACCGCGCATATCGTCGAGCTTACCCTCCCAGTGCAAATCGCCGGGGTGGTCGCGTACGCGCCTTTCTAAATCCCCGATCTCGTCGCGCCAGGCGCTGTCCGTTAGCTTGATCTCCCAGACGCCGGAGGGCGTCCGACGCACCAGGTATTCGGGCTGCGGACCATCCGGGACGTCGGGCGAGTAGCTGGTCCGGTGGTGAGTCAGACGCATCGTCGGAAAGTGAAGCCGAAACAGGTGCCGGCCGATCTCGTTGCTGTCGTCATGCTCCCAGGTCTCGACCTCGGAGCGCCGCTCGGCGAGTTGCTGCGTCCGTTGGGAGCGCCCGCTAGCGGCAACCCACCAGATGACCAACGCGAGCACGAGGATCGCGCCGACGAGCATCCGAGCCATCACATCACGCCGCCACGGCTCGTCAAGCGGTCCACCGCCGGCGCGGCCGGGTCACGTTCCCACCATGCCGTCGCGGGACGCCTGACCCGGTGGTGCAACCAGCGCGACGGGGAGGAACGTGCGGGCGAAGACACGTCGCAGAGACGCACGACGAAACCGAGGTGCGGCACCGTGTCGATCGCGGCGTAAGACGTGCGGCGTGGCGCCGACTGGATCGACTCGCAGGGCCGCACTTAGCGGGTCCGAGCGCGCCTCTCTCACTCCCCCTCCTTCCCCGTGACCCCCGTCCGCTTCATCGCTCGGTAGAACGCCTGCCGCGTGCACCCCGCTAGCTCGGCGGCCGTCTTCACGCTGCCGCCCGCCTTTGCGAGGCACCACTCGACCTCCTCCTTCGTCAGCGTGGCGCCGCGCGCTTCTGCTGCTTCGCCCTCCACGACCCGCGGTGCCCCGGCAGGCGGGGCGACGCTCGACCTTCGCATCGACTGGGGCTTGGGCAGGCCGCTCGGATGGAGCAGGTCGTTCAGCGCGATCTTCAGGTCGCGCACGTTGCCCTCGTACATCGGGTCCTGGAGCAGGCGCTCCATGAACCAGATGGGGGCGACGACCTCCTCGGTGCCGTCGACCTGCTTCGTGACGAAACGCTCGGTGAGGGACTTGTTCGCGCCGTGCGAGAGGCGCAGGAGATGGCGAAGGATGAGCGGGACGTCGTCGCGCCGGGCCATGAGCGTCGGGACCCACACGGTGATCGTGAAGCGCTTGCGGAGGTCGAGGAGGACGGAGTCGTCGGGGCGGTTCATCAGGGCGAGGAGCTTGAAGTGGCTCTTCATGTGGCCCGTGCTGCCGAGCACGTGGTACTCGCCGTGGTCGAGGACGCGCAGGAGCGCTGCCTGCGCGTCGAAGGCCATCGACCCGATCTCGTCGAGCCCGAGCGAGCCGCCGTTGGCCTCGCCGACGGCGCCCTTGCGCGCGTCCATGCCCGCCTGGGGGTAGTCCTTCCGGTTGCCGAAGAGCTCCGCCTCGACGAGCGTTCGCGGGAGATTGCCGACGCTCAGCGTGACGTAGGGGCCCGCCGCGTTGGGGCCGAGCTTGTGGATCATCGCGGCGATGGCCTCCTTGCCGCTGCCGGTCTCTCCGCGGACCATCACGTGGTCGGGCATGAGCGCGGCAAACGCGGCGCGGTCGAGGAGCTCCCACATCTCCGGCGTCGCGCAGACGATGCCGAAGTCGTTCGCCTCGCCGAACGCGCCCGCGCGGTCCATGGGGAAGTGCTTGAGGGCCGGCAGCCGAACGGGCCGGCGCGTGTACCGGAAGATGAACTGGCCGTCGATGATCACGTAGTCGCCTGGCTCCATCCGGCAGCGCGTGACCTTCTCGCCGCGGAAGAACATCGCCACCTTGCCGAGGCACTCCACCTCGAGGCCGTAGACGCGGGCGGTCACGAGGAGGTGGTCGCGCGAGGTGGCCCGGCTCGCGAGGGGAGGGGTGGGCCTGTTCTCCCCGGGGACCTGCCGCACCCACTCGGCGCGCTCGTGGCCTGCGGGCGAGGTGCCCTCGCGGCCGATCGAGAGGACGCGTCCGAGCGTACGGAAGAACGCGACCTCGCCGAGGCGCGCCCATTCCTCACCCGCCCAGACGATGACCAGGGCGTCGGCCATCTCGATCTCGTCGGGCGGCGCCCGGAAGACTTCCCCGTCCGGGATGGATGCCGTGTCGTCGGTCATGGGGGCCCCCCGAGGCGCTCATCGTAACGCGTGTCCGGCGGACACTCCCGGTGTCCGCCTGTTTCCCGGGAAAAACAGGCCTCCGCCCGAAGCCGGACACTCTGCGTGTTCGGATCGGGGGTCGGCGCGCGCTGCGCGCATCGAGGTTCCATGCACTTGCCTTGGTCGGTCGGCTGGCTCGGTCGTTGCTCTAGGGGGTCTACGCGGCGCCGCCGCAAAGGAGAAAGCAATGACTGTTCTACCGCATCGGACCATCGTCGTTCTCAAGCTGCCCCTGAGCGCACCCGCGCTCTTCAAGGTGTCCCACGTCATCGTCACGGCGATGACCGGGAACGCGTACTTCCCCAAGCCAACGCCCGATCTCGCCACCGTGACGGCGCAGATCACGGCCCTGGGCAACACGGACGCGGCCACGAAGACCCGCGCCAACGGCACGGTGCAGGCGCGAAACGACGCGCGCCTCGCCCTCGTCCAGTCGCTGCACATGCTGAAGGCGTACGTGCAGAGCATCGCCGACGCGTCTCCGGAGATTGCCGAGACCATCATCGCGAGCGCCTCGATGGGCACGCGCAAGACGCCCGTGCGCACCAAGGCGCCGTTCGTCGCGAAGCCCGGCGCGACCAGCGGCACGGTGGTCCTCGTCGCCAAGGCGGCGGCGCGCCGCGCGAGCTACGAGTGGGAGTGGAGCTCGGACGGCGGCAAGACGTGGACGGGCCTGCCGACGACCCTGCAGGCGAAGACGAGCCTCACGGGCGTCGCCCCCGCGACGAACGCCCTCTTCCGCTACCGCGCCGTCACCCTGAACGGGGAGGGGGACTGGAGCGTCCCGGTGCCCCTGCTCGTGAAGTAGGCGAAAACGCAGGCGAACGGAGCGAGAGCGGCGATGATCGAAAGGAGCGCGGCGGCGGTTGAACGATGCGCCGCCGCGCTCGAAAGATGCGCCGCTCGGATCGAAGAAGGAGCCGCTGTGATTGCGATCACAGCGGCTCATCTTCTTGGTTGCGCCGCTGTGAATGAAAGTCGCGCCGACGCGATTCGAATCACAGCCGACGCGATCGAAAGAGGCGCCGCGCATCTTCTTCGTCGCGGCTACCTCGCTCCGATTGCGTCGGCGCGCGTCGAAGATCGGTCGGCGCGAGGTTCGATCGCGTCGGCGGATCTTCCGCAGCGCGCCTACCGAGGAGCGATTCGGTAGGCGCGACGTCTCGGTCGGTCGGCGCGAGGTTCAATCGCGTAGGCGCTGTCGGTCGGGCTCATCGAACCAGCGACAGCCACGCCGCGCCGACCACGAGGCTGAGGACGCCGGTCGGCATGCCGACCTTGAGGAAGTCGAGGAACGAGATGGTCGCCCGCCCCTTCGCACGCTCGGCGACGATGACGGCGGCCAGAGAGCCGGGGAGCGTGAGGTTGCCGGCGAGCGTCGATGCCATCGCGAGCGTGAGCCACGCGGACTGCTGGTTCGGGAGGTGGGGGACGATGGACTTGAGGACCATCACGGCGGGAACGTTGCTCACGACGTTCGAGAGGATCGCGGCGATGGCCGTGAACCCCCAGACGCTCTGCGGGTGCATCGGCTCCAGGACGACCAGCAGACGCTCCGCGAGTCCGGCCTTCTCGACGCCGGCCACGATGACGAAGAGCCCCGCAAAGAGGGCGAGCAGCGTCCAGTCCACGCGGACGTAGAGGCGTTTGGGGTCCACGGCTCGGGTGAGCATCATGCTCGCGGCCCCGAGCAAAGCTGCCATCACCGGGGGTACCCCGGCCACGAAGGCGACGAGGACCGCGAGGGTGAGGAGCCCGCTCTTCCACGCCCAGCGCCCGTAGACGTGCGGTCGCTTCTCCCGCTTTGGGGTGAGCGAGGGATCGCCCAGAGTCCTCCGGTAGACGACCCAGACCACGGCGACGTTCAGCACGAGAGCGATGGCCGCGACGGGTGCCAGAGCCATCGCGAACTGCGCGTACGAAATGTGCGACAGGGAGGCGATGAGGATGTTCTGGGGGTTGCCGGTGACGGTGGCGACGCTCCCGATGTTCGACGACGTAGCCAGTGCCAGCAGATAGGGCTTGGGGTCGCGGTCCAGTGCTTCGGCGATGCGGAGCACGAGCGGCGTGAAGGCGATGCACACCACGTCGTTGATGAGGAAGGCCGAGAGGACAGCCGACGCAATCGAGACGGCGGCGAGCAGGGCCAGGGGGCTTCGCGCTCGACGCGTCACCCACCATCCGACGAGCGCGAAGGTGCCGGACACGTCGAGCGCCGCCGAGAGCACCATCATCGCGAAGAGCAGGCCCAGGGTCCCGCCGTCGATGGACGCTTGCGCCTCCGACAGCGACAGGACGCGGAACGCCACCAGCAGGACCGCTCCGATGATGGCAGCAGCCACACGGTCGGACCGAAGCCCTGGGACGCGCCCGACCGAGAAGGCCACGTACGTGAACACGAAGACCAGCGTGGCCAGCACACGTCAGGCGTACCGCGATCCGTAGGCGGGGAGCCATCGGACTCAGACGGGCACCGTCGGGTCTCCGACGACAGGCTGGCTCGGCCTGCCCGAGGCCCGGGAGGCGCCACGCCTTGCGAGGATGCTTCCCGACCGTGCCGATCCGAATTCCACGCGAAACACACCCGAAACGCGGACCGGGTCGAATGGAGGCACGCCCGAGAGCAAGGCTTGACGAAATCTTTATCGGGGCAGCCGGTTTCTTGACGGAACCTTGATGCCGGCGTCACCAGACTCCTGGGCAGCCATGCAGAAGACGGTCGTAGCTCTGAAAGAAGGACCGATGACTCGATCGCTGTGGTGGAGAGCGGGGCTGGTCGCCATCGTGGGGTTGACGGGGTGCGCGAGCGCACCGGGGACCGTCTGTCGGGACGCGACGGGTCGGTCGCTGGAGAACCCGGCCTACTGCAAGCTCTATCAGCCGCCGTTGCCCTCGACGAAACGTCCTACTTCGGAGCCGCCGCTGCAGGCGATGTGGGCGCATTGAACGTGTGACCGGTGGTCACCACCACGCCGAGCAGCGACGTCACCTGGACGTCGTTCGCGTCGTTCAGGCCCCTCCGGAAGACGGGTTGGTTGGCCGAGTCGATGCGGTTCTCCAGCCGTATGATGAGGTACGGGCTCGGCTTGGCTTCGAGTGTGAGCGTCCCGGTGCGGATGGTCACGTCGAGCGGGCTCCCCGAAGTCGAGCTGGTCGCGCCCGTCATGAACCCCTGGGGATCGCGGAACCACTCGCCGCGCAAGGCGACCGCCCACACGTCGTTGAACGCCAGCCGGCCGGCGGCCATGGCGCCGTACCAGTAGACTGCGCGCTCGCTACCGGTCAGCGGCTCGAGAGCGGTGTCGTGACCGAAGTCGCCATTGACCGCGAACGCCAGCGAGTCGGTGGGGTTGTAGTTGACGACCGCGTCCACGAACTGGCGCCATCGGCTGTCGGCTTTCCTGTCCTCCACCGTCTGCGCCGCGGCACCGGTTGCGCCGGCCTGGTTGACGCAGGCGTACGCATCGACGCTGTACGTCTGCCCGGCGGGGCAGGTCACGCTCATCGTGTCGCTGCGCTCCGGCCCGGCGATGTAGGTGATGTTTCCGGAGAGCTGCTTGACGGGGGCGACCGCGACCTGCGCGCCGAAGGACTTGCCGAGGTTGTTGTCGATGCTGTCGTTCCAGCCGTTCACCGCCATCAGGCGGAGCGTGACCTCGTCGCTGAGCTGGTACGCGGCCCGGAGCCCCGTGTGGAACAGCGGCTCCGCGACCCAGTAGAGGACTCCGCGCGTGTAGTTCATGTTCTTCTGGCTGTCGGGGACCTCCGCGCAGCACATCGTGTCGAACTTGCCGAGGTCGAGCGCGAGCCGTTCCGTGGGCTTCCACGTGGCGAAGGCCTGCCTCACGTACTGAAGGCCGTACTGCGTATCGGCACCCGCGAAGAGGTTCGAAGCCGGGCCGAAGCGCAGGCTGATCGTGCCGCCGACCGGCTTGGCCTCGTGGACGACGTCGAGCCCCACCCATGTCAGCGCAAACCCGTTGTTCACGTCGGGAGCGCGGAACTGGTTCGTTCCCCCCTGCGGCTTCGGGAAGTTGTAGTTCACGTTCGTGTAGGCATCCACGAACGCCTCGAACCTGACCGTGTCGTACCAGTGCTCTTCCGGGGAGGCAGGAGCGGCAGGGGAGGCAGGAGCGGGAGGAGCGGCAGGGTCGGCAGCTGCGCTTGCTGCTGCCGTCACGACCGCCAGGGCGGATGACGCCGCCCACCTGCCGACTCGAGACGTCATCCGGAGCCAGACTCAGATCGAGTCCGCGTACGCCGATTCCCCGTGGAGGCCGAGATCGAGGCCGCTCTCCTCGACCCCCTCTTCCACCTTCACCTTGGTCATGCGGTCGATGATCCACAGCATCCCGTACGTGAAGGCGAAGGCCCACACCGAGGAGACCGCGACGGCCACGAGCTGCTTCACGAAGAAGGTCGTGCCCCCGCCGGTGAACAGGCCATTGTCGACGATGTTCGGGTTCCACGCCTTGTCGGCAAAGAGGCCGAGGAAGATGATGCCGATGAACCCGCCCACTCCGTGCACGCCCCAGACGTCCAGCGCGTCGTCCCAGCCGAGGCGGTTCTTCAGCGCGACGGCGTAGTAGCAGATGACGCCGGCGAGAACGCCGATGAGGGCCGCGGTGGCCGGCGAGACGTAGCCCGCGGCGGGGGTGATGGTGGCGAGACCCGCGACGGCGCCGGTGAGGAGGCCGACGAACTTGGGTTTCTTGGCGTTCATCCACTCCACGACGAGCCAGCTGATGGCGGCGAAGGACGCAGCGACGTCGGTATTGATGAACGCGGAGGTCGTCACGGAGTCGACCTGGAACTCGCTGCCGGCGTTGAAGCCGTACCAGCCGAACCAGAGGAGGCCAGTGCCGAGGGCGACGAGGGGGATGCTGTGCGGCACGCTGTCGCGCACCTTGCGCTTGCCCACGTAGAGGACCGAGGCCAGCGCCGCCAGCCCTGCGGTGTTGTGCACGACGATGCCGCCCGCGTAATCGAGGACGCCCCACCGAGCCAGCAGGCCGTCCGCGTGCCAGATCATGTGGCAGAAGGGGAAGTAGACGAAGATGAGCCAGGCCGTGAGAAACAGCATGTACGCCTTGAACGTCACCCGGTTGGCGAAGGCGCCGGTGATGAGAGCCGGGGTGATGATGGCGAACATCATCTGGTAGGCCACGTGCACGAACGTGGGGATGCCCAGGTGCGCGTCGCCCAGGTACAGGCTCTGGAGGGTGATGCCGCGGAGGAACGCGTGGGTGAACGGGTTGCCGATCACGCCGTGGATCGACGGGCCGAAGCTCATGGAGTAGCCGAAGCAGAACCAGATGACGGTGGTCCACCCCATCGACACGAAGCTCTGGATCATGATGCCCAGGACGTTCTTGCGACTGACCAGCCCTCCGTAGAAGAAGGCCAGGCCCGGCGTCATGAGCATGACCAGGCTGGCGCAGAGAATCATGAATCCCGTGTTGCCCGTGTCGATGGCGGGGAGCGGCTTCATGGAGAACGTGAGTACGCCTTGCGGCATCGCCGGCGCAAGAGGGGCTCATGCCGGGCCGGGTTTTGGCGCCGCTCCGCGTGCGTACCGCATGAACGTGTGCCGGCCGAAGATGGCAGGCAACCAGCGAGCGGGTGGCTGCTGGAAGATCAGCCGGAGCTTCGTGAGCAGGACGACGAGCGGGAGACGCCACCGCGAGATCGGCTGAAAGCCGAACCTCGCGAAGTACCCCGGCTTGGCCGTCGCGAGCCAAAGGAACTCGGCCGCCTTCCCGGCGGCGTGCTCGATGCACGCTCGTAGAAGCGCGGAGCCGACCCCCTTCCCTTGGAGCTCGGGCTCGACGGCGACCGCCAGGATCTCGGCGTTCGCGGGACGATGCCAGTGCAGGGCCGCGCAACCGATGATGCGCCCCTCTTCGCCCTCGGCGAGCAGGAAGTCGTCGATGGTGCGCCGAACCTGGTGGTCGGGCTGCTGGAAGAGCGAACGGTCGCCGGCATTGGCCGTGAGCATGCGCCGTATTGCGTCGACATCGGCCAGGGACGCCGACCGCACCGCGAGTCCTGAAGCTGCGCTCATGCGATGCCAGCGGGGTGTAGCATCTCCGCGATGCAGCCCGCCCCTCCGTACCAGGCTCCGCGAAAGGGTGGCTTCCCCACCTGGGCGATCGTCCTGCTCGTCGTCGGGGGCCTCGTCGTCGTCTTCGGCGGCATCTTCGCGATGCTCGCGGTCTTCGGTGTTCGCAAGTACATAGCGAACGCGAAGACGGCCGAGGCGCGGAACTCCGTCGCGCAGATCGCCAAGGACGCGGCGAGCGAGTACGAGGAAGAGCAACTCGACCCGCGAGGGAAGCCCACCCATCGCGTCTGTCCGAGCGCGACGCGTTCCGTGCCGACGAGCATCGCCTCGGTGAGCGGAAAGAAGTACCAGTCCGCTCCCGGCGACTGGACGGTCGACGCGCCCACGCATGCCGGGTTCGCGTGCCTGAAGTACTCGATGGAGGCGCCGCAGTACTACATGTACTCGTACGCGGCGACGCCGACCTCGTTCACGGCCACGGCGCAGGGCGACCTGAACGCGGACGGCGTGACATCGAGCTTCGTTCTGCGTGGTGAGGTACAGCCGAACGGCGCGCTGCAGGTCGAGCCGAACATCCAGGAGACCAACCCCGCGGAGTAGCCGTGCCGCCCGGCCCACGGAGCTCCCTCCGCGCCCCGGTCGCTGAACCCATTACCCCACTCCGCGAGGTTCAATAGAGCAGGAGCCGGCTCTTCGCGGCGCGCTGGGCGCTCGGTGGAAGCGCCGGAACGAACGCGGTACTCTCGGATTGCTGGAGGGGCCCAATGAAGGGTGGTCATGGGATCGTCGTCGCGCTCGTGGCCGTGGCCTTCTGTTGGAGCTGCGGCGGATCCAAGACGTCGAGCTCCGCGGGCGCCGACGCGGGCCAGGACGGGACGTCGCCGGATGGGACGGTGGGGTGCGGCGGGGCCGACGCGTCATGCTGCAACGGGACGGCGTGTGACAACGGGCTGACCTGCGCCGCCGGGGTCTGCGTCGCGCCCTGCGGCGATTCGGGTGAGGCGTGTTGCAACGGGACCGCATGCAACGCCGGGCTCACGTGCGGAGGAGGCACGTGCAACGGAGCCTCCGACGACGGCGGCCAGGAGGCGTCGTCCGGCAGCGACGCCGGCAGCGATGCTCATGTCGTCGACAGCGGGGGCACCGATGCACCCCCGGACGCAGCCTGCGGAGGCCTGAACGAAGGCTGCTGCGGCGGGGCGACCTGCAACAGCGGTACGGTCTGCGCGTTCGGTACGTGCCAGACCTGCGCGGCGGTGAACTGCGGCTACGCCGGGCAGACCTGCTGCTGCAGCGGGACGACGTGCTTCCAGGACCAGGGGTGCTGGCAAGGCGTCTGCCAGTGCGGTCAACCAGGGAACGTGTGCTGCACGAGCTTCGGCGAGTCGTGCAACCTGACGACGACCACCTGCTCGGACGCTGGCCTGTGCACATACTGCGGCACCGCCGGCGCACCGTGTTGCGCCAACGGCTTCGTGTCGCCCTGCACGGCGTCACTGAAGTGCGAGCAGGACAGCGGGACGTGCCAGTAGGCTCCGGAGAGACTGCGCTACGTCGAAGCCTTGCGGTCGAGAATCACGTTCGGGTCGTCGTTGTACGTCGTCCGCGCTCTTTCGACGAAGCCGTGCTTCGCTGCGACGCGCAACGAGGCGGCATGATCGGCGTGAATCGAACAGCTCACGACCGCGCGAGGGAAATGTCTGTCGTGAAGTGCCAGCACGGCGGATACGGCTTCCGATGCGTAGCCGCGGCCCTGGACGGACGGTGAGACGATCCAGCCCATCTCGAATGGACCTATGGGTGGCACGACGTCTCGTTCGAAGTTGGCGATGCCGACCTCTCCGACGTACCGACCCGTCGCGCGTTCGATCATGACGAACACGCCGTACCCCGCGAGCGCCCAGTGACCGACGAGGCGCAGCAAGCGTTGCCATGCCTGCTCGCGCGACAGCGGGCGCCTGCCGATGAACTTGACGAGCTCCGGGTCCCTCCACAGCGTCGCCACGGCAGCCAGGTCGGTGGCGACCGGCACGCGCAGCGAGAGCCTTTCCGTTTCGATTGCCCTATCCATCTGGCGTTCCTATCCCGCCTCGCCGAATCTGTCGCGGGCCCATCGTGTCACCGTCCTCCCTTCGCCTCGTCCGGCTCGCGGTCGTCGCGCTGGTGCTCGTCCTGCTCGTCGCGGCCTGGCGCTTCGGCGTGTTCGCGCGCGTCGGCGAACCGCGCGCGCTGGCGGAGTCGCTCCGCGCGATGGCTGCCTGGGGCTTCGTCGTGTTCATCGTCGCGTACACGGTGCTCCAGCCGTTCGGCGTCCCCGGGACCATCTTCATCGTCGCGGCGCCGCTCATCTGGCCCTGGCCGATCGCGTTCGCGCTCTCGCTCGTCGGGACGATGGCGGCGAGCGTCGTCGGCTTCTCGTTCGCCCGCTTCGTCGCGCGAGACTGGGTCTCCGCGCGCATCCCCGCGCGGTGGCGCAAGTACGACGCGGCGCTCGAACGCAGCGCCTTCCAGACGGTGGTGGTCCTGCGCCTCGTCTTCTGGATGCCGCAGGTCCTCCACTGGTTCTTCGGCGTCTCGAAGGTGCGGTTCTGGACCCACTTCTGGGGCTCGCTCGTCGGCTACGTTCCGCCGCTGCTCCTCGTGAGCTACTTCGGCGCGGAGATGTTCGACGCGTCCGGGAAGATGCAGCCTGCGGCGTGGCCTGTCATGGCGGGGTTGCTCGCCCTGTCGCTCGCCGTCGCCGCGATCGCCCGGGCGTGGGAGCGCCGCCGTCCGTCCGGGGGCTCGTCGCCGCACCACCCGTGACGCGACTCACCGCCGCCCCGGCTTCGCGGGCCCTACGCGACGCTGGCGATCGCCCCGGCGAACTGCGAGTTGTAGAGGGCCGCGTACGCGCCTCCACGCGCGAGGAGCTCCCGGTGATTCCCTTGCTCGACGATCGCCCCGTCCTGCATGACGAGGATGACGTGCGCGTCGCGGATCGTCGACAGCCGGTGAGCGATGACGAAGCTCGTGCGGTCCTTGCGGAGGGCTGCCATCGCGCTCTGGACGAGCACCTCCGTGCGGGTGTCGACGGAGCTCGTCGCCTCGTCGAGGACGAGGATCGTGCGATCGGCGACGAACGCCCGCGCGATCGTGATGAGCTGCTTCTCTCCTGCGCTCAGGTTGCCCGCCTCTTCGTCGATGACCGTCTCGTAGCCCTTGGGGAAGGCGTGCACGAAGCGATCGACGTAGGCGGCGCGCGCGGCCGATCGAACCTGCTCGGCGGTGGCGAGGGGGTTGCCGTAGGCGATGTTGTCCCAGATCGTTCCGCCGAAGAGCCAGGTGTCCTGGAGCACCATGCCGACGTTCGCCCGCAGCGCCCCCCTCGGCATCGCGGCGATGTTGCGACCGTCCAGGGTGATCGTTCCGCCGTCGAGCTCGTAGAAGCGCATGAGAAGGTTGACGAGCGTGGTCTTGCCGGCGCCCGTCGGACCCACGATGGCGACGGTCTGGCCCGGCTCGGCGACGAGCGACAGGTCGGCGATGAGGCGCTTCTCGGGCGCGTACGAGAAGCTCACGTGCTCGAACGCCACCCGCCCTCGCGGCGCGGAGTCGTTCATCGCGTCGGCCTCGTCGGGCTTCTGATCCTGCGCGTCGAGGAGCTCGAAGACGCGCTCCGCCGAGGCCACCCCCGACTGCAGCGTGTTGAACATCGACGCGACCTGGGTGATCGGCTGGGTGAACTGTCTCGAGTACTGGATGAACGCCTGGACGTCGCCGATCGAGATGTGCCCCGTCGCGACGCGCAGGCCGCCCACCACGGCGATGGCGACGAAGCCGACGTTCCCGAGGAACATCATCGCCGGCATGACCGTGCCGGAGATGACCTGGGCGCCGAAGCTCGCCGCGTAGAGCTCGTCGTTCATCTTGCGAAAGCGTTCCTCGGTTTCGCGCTGGCGACCGAACGCCTTGACGATCGCGTGCCCCGTGAACGCCTCCTCGACCTGCGCGTTGAGCTCCCCCGTGTGCCGCCACTGCGCCACGAAGCGGGGCTTCGACCGGCGGGCGATGCCGCGCAAGGCGACCATCGACAGGGGAACCGTCAACACCGCGACGAGCGCCAGGAGCGGCGAGATGCTGAGCATCATCCCCAGAACGCCGAGGACGGTCAGGGACGACGTCAAGAGCTGCGACAGGGACTGCTGCAGGGTCTGGGCGAGGTTGTCGATGTCGTTGGTGACGCGGCTGAGGAGGTCACCGCGGGGCTGGCCGTCCACGTACTTGAGGGGCAGGCGATTGAGCTTCGCCTCGACGTCCCCTCGCATGCGCGCGACCGTTCGCTGCACCAGGCCGGTCAGGATGTAGCCCTGGGCGAACTGGAAGAGCGCGGACGTCGAATAGAGGGCGACGAGCGCGGCCAGGAGGACGGCGAACCCCCGGAAGTCCACCCCGGGGCCGCCCGATCGCGCGCTCTCCACGCCGGCGATGACGAGATCCGTCGCGCGCCCGAGGAGCTTGGGACCGACGACCGCGCAGCCGACGCTCACGAGCGCCAGCGCGAGCACCAGGAGGAGCTTCGGGCGCTCGGAGCCGAGCTGGGACACGAGCCGGCCCATCGAGCCCTTGAAGTCCTTCGACCTCTCCATCGGGATGGCGACGTTGCCGCCCATCCGCGGACCGCCCCGCTCGTTGAGCGGTTGCCGGACGGGCGGGGCCGCCTCCGACGGGCGGCGTTCACCTTCGCCGCTCACGCCGCCGCTCCTTCCTGGCCCTGCTGCGAGGCGACGATCTCGACGTACGTGGGGCAGCTCGCGAGGAGCTCGGCGTGCGTACCCTTGCCCATGACCTGGCCGTCGTCGAGGACCAGGATCTGGTCGGCGTCGATGATCGTCGACACCCGCTGCGCGACGACGAGGACGGTCGACTTCCTCGTGTGCGGCTTGAGCGCGGCCCGCAGGCGCGCGTCGGTCGCGAGGTCGAGCGCGGAGAAGGAGTCGTCGAAGAGGTACATCTCGGGCTTCCGGACCAGGGCGCGCGCGATCGCCAGCCGCTGCCGCTGGCCGCCGGACACGTTCACGCCGCCCTGTTCGATCTTGGCGTCGAGGCCTCCCTGCATCGCCGACACGAAGTCCTTCGCCTGGGCGATCTCGAGCGCCTCCCACAGCTCGTCGTCGGTCGCGTCGGGCTTGCCGTAGCGGAGGTTGCTGCCGACCGTGCCGGAGAAGAGGTAGGGCTGCTGCGGTACGAGCCCGAGCCGACCGCGCAGCAAATCGGGGTCGAGCTGCCGTACGTCGACGCCGTCGACCAGGACCGAGCCCGAGGTCACGTCGAGGAGCCGCGGCACGAGGCCGAGGAGGGTGCTCTTTCCCGCGCCCGTGCTGCCGATGATCGCGGTCGTCTGCCCCGCGCGCGAGGTGAAGGAAATGTCGGAGAGAACGGGTGACTCGGCGCCCGGGTACCGGAACTCCACGCGCCGTAGCTCGAGCGACGCGCGCCCGTGGACCTCGCGAACGGGGTGCGTGGGCGCCGCCACCGACGACGGCGTGCGAAGCACCTCCTGGATGCGGTCGGCGCAGACCGATGCGCGCGGCGCGAGCACCGCGATGAAGGTCGCCATCATGACCGCCATCAGGATCTGGACGAGGTAGACGAGGAAGGCGACCAGCGACCCGAGCGACAGCGCGCCGGCCTGGATGCGGTGGCCCCCGATCCAGAGGACCGCCACGCTCGAGAGGTTCAAGATCCCGCCGACGAGCGGGAACATCGCGGCCATGAGCCTCCCGGCGCCCAGCGCCGCGCCCGTGACCTCGACGTTCACTCCGTCGAACCGCTCGGTCTCGTTCGGCTCGCGCACGAACGCGCGGACGACCCGGATGCCGACGATCTGCTCGCGGAGCACCCGACTGAGGGCGTCGATGCGCGCTTGCAGGCGCCGAAAGAGCGGAATCATCTTCGAGATGACGAGCCCCATGCTCACCGCGAGGGCGGGGACGCTGACGACCAGGATCCACGACAGGACCCGGTCCTGCTGCAGCGCCATCACCACGCCCCCGACGGCAGTGATCGGCGCGGCGACGAGCAGCGTACACGTCATGAGCACCAGCATCTGAACCTGCTGGACGTCGTTGGTGATGCGGGTGATGAGCGACGGCGCCCCGAAGACGGCCATTTCTCGGGCGGAGAAGTCCGTCACGGTGTGGAAGATGGCGCTCCGGACGTCGCGACCGAAGCCCATCGACACCCTCGAGCCGAAGTACATCGCCGACACGGCGAAGGCTCCCTGCAGGAGCGTGACGACGAGCATGAGGGCGCCGGTCGACCAGATGAACGCCTGGTCGTTCGTCGCGATCCCTCGGTCGATGATCTGGGCGTTGAGGCTCGGCAGGTAGAGGGCGGCGGTCGCCTGGACGATCTGCAGGGCGAGCACCGCCAGGAGTGCCCTGCCGTAGGGCGCGAGGTAGGTCCGTAACAGCTGCAGGAGGGTCATGGCCGGAGCTGCTGCGCAAGAGAGCCCAGCGCTCGTGCGAGATCAAGCTGGTCGACGCAGGCGCTGCTGCGTCGCGCCGTGGGGCGTACCATCCTCACGCGCATGGCTCCCCCGGCGACCTGCGCGTACGATCACGGCGTGACCGAGGAACAGGAGCTCGACTTCGCATTGGTCGGCGAGTTCAAGGCGAAGACGCCCTCGCCGGACGCTCCGGGCCTCTACGCGTACGAGCCGTACCGGAGCGGCGACCACCACGAGCTTCAGCAGCGACTTCGGCGCGGTGAAGCCGTTCGATGCAAGCTGGCAGCGGCCGACGGCAGCGTCGTGCACTTCGTCGTGACCGCCTGCCCCGACCACGGCGTGCTGCGAGTTGGGCCCGACGGGAGGTGACCTCCCGTGGTGGATGATCCGCCGGGCGCGATTCATCGGCGATGAGCCGCGGTCGAGCGGAGCGAAAGCGGCTCCGCGAAGCGTCCCTGATACGCTGCCGTCATGGACGACCCGGAGCTCTTCAAGCGACTGAACTCGGT
Organism: Polyangiaceae bacterium; assembly: GCA_036490515.1. Taxonomy (GTDB): domain Bacteria; phylum Myxococcota_A; class Polyangia; order Polyangiales; family Polyangiaceae; genus Palsa-1150. Next base: position 46,421 of record DASXDU010000014.1, on the reverse strand, counting down.
GGTGCAGCAGATCGGTGCGCTCGAACGCAGGGTCGACTTCCTCTTCCGCCACATGGGCGTGCAGTACGTCGACCAGCGGCCTCCGCCCAACGAGTTCGAAAAGCTGATCCTCGAGGGCGACCCGCTGGCCGCGATGAGGCTCTACGAGCAGAAGAAGGGTGTCGGCTTGCTCGAGGCGAAGCGCGCCATCGAGGAGATGAAGGCGAAGCTCGGGGGGTGACCGAGCGCCGGCGGGCCGGTTCGCACGAGGGCATGGCGCGGACCTCGGCCGACCGAAGTAGGATGCGCGCATGCTCAAGGTGTACGGCTTTTCCCGCGTGAACGAGATGGCGCGCGGCAAGACCCGCGATCTGCGCGTCCTCTGGGCGCTCGAGGAGATGGCCCTGCCGTACGAGATCGTCGGCATGGACCATCCGAAGCACGACCTCGATGCGCCCGCGTACCGCGCGCTCAATCCGTTCGGGCAGATCCCCGCCGTCGACGACGACGGCGTGGTGGTCACGGAGTCGGGCGCGATCCTCCTCTACCTCGCGCGCAAGAGCGGCGCGCTGATGCCGCGCGATCTCGCGGGCGAGGCGCAGGTGCTCCGCTGGAGCGTCGCGGCGCTGAACACGATCGAGGTGCCGGTGCTCACGCTGTGGTTCGTCGACATGACCGGCGGCAAGGGCAGCAAGGCGAGCGGGGCGCTTCACCACTGGTCGGACCAGCGCCTGAAGCAGCTCGACGGCTGGCTCGAGGATCGCGAGTTCATCGCGACCGGCGAGTTCACCGTCGCCGACATCCTCATGTCGCACGTCCTCGTCGCCGCGGCCGACCAGAACCTCCTCGGGCCGTACCCGAACGTCGTCGCCTTCCAGAAGCGCTGCATGGGGCGTCCGGCGTGGAAGAAGACGTTCGACGCCTACTGCGCTCGCGTCGAAGCGGGCTGAGAGCGTTCGTCGCTCGGGGCGCGCACCGACGGACTCCGTCAGCGCGTGGCTCGGACCACCTTCGCCGGTCGGCCCGCGATGGTGGTGCGCGTTCCCTCGGCAGACGCGAAGCCCGCGCGGGTGAGCGATGCGGCGACAGCCTCGGCGTCGACGTCGTCGAACACGTGCCCGTGCCTTTCATGCCCGGCCCGCCAGCGCTCGTGCTCCGGGTGCGATGGGTCGTCGAAGTCCTCGTCCATCAGGAGCACGCGCCCGCCCGGCTTCATCACGCGGGCGAGCTCCCGCGAGGCCTGGTCGCGCTCCGTCCAGTGGTGAATCGTGTTGACGGTCCAGAGGGCGTCGACGCTGCCGTCCGCGACGGGGATGGACTCGGCGGCCCCGTCGACGACGCGGATCGCCTCTCCGCGGCGCTGCACGCGACGCCGCAGCCGGAGGATGCCGCGCATGTACGGCGTCGGGTCCACCGCGAGCACCGTCGCGCCGGTCCTCGCCGCGACGACCGTGGCCGCGCCCATGCCCGCGCCGAGGTCCACGACGCACTCGCCGTTCGCCGGGGCGAGGGTCCTCACGACCTCGCGGTTCACCTCGGAGCGCCACATCCGGGGGAGGAGGCGCAAGTACCGGAGGAAGCCTCCGATGCCGCGATCCTGCTGGTGCCCGTGGTGGCCCTTGGCCGCGTTGTGCGCGTGACGCGCGTGGTCGGCCCGATGCGGATGCGGATGGTCGTGCTCGCTCATCTGTCTGTCCGCGTGCGTAAGGCTACCAGGGCTCCACCGCAATTCCGTTGGCCGCGACCTCGACGGCTCCCCGCATTGCGCGCGCGTCCGGTGGAACCCCGCGCCCATCCCGGGCATCGGAGAGGTCCATGGCCAAGACGATCCTCGTCGCGGGGTACGGTCCCGGCATCTCCACAGCCGTTGCCGAGCGGTTCGGCGCAGAAGGGTTCCAGGTAGCCCTCGTTGCACGCAACGCCGAGCGGCTCGCGGCGGGCGTGAAGAGCCTCGAGGCCAAAGGAGCGAAGGCGGCCGCGTTCCCGGCGGACCTCGGCGATCCCGCCTCGGTCCGCGCCATGGTCGACAGGGTGCGGTCCACCCTCGGGCCCGCGACGGTGCTCGAGTGGACCGCCTACGGAAGCGGCCAGACCGCCGGCGACTTCACCACCGCCGATGCGGCGGCGATCCGCTCGCTCTTCGACGTCTCGATCGTCGGGCTGGTCGCCGCCGTGCAGGCGGTGCTCCCTGATCTGAAGAAGGAGAAGGACGCGGCGATCCTCGTCACCAACGGCGGCGCGGGCTACGTCGATCCGGGGGTGGACGCGATGCTCGTCCAGTACGGCATCATGGGGCTCGGCGTCTCGAACGCGGCGAAGCACAAGCTCGTCGGCCTCCTCGCCGAGAAGCTGAAGGCCGACGGGATCTACGTCGCAGAGATCATGGTGGCGGGCACCGTGAAGGGGAGCGACTTCGACCAGGCCGGACGGGGGACCATCGAGCCGAGCGTCGTGGCCGGGAAGTTCTGGGAAATGTACACGGCACGCAAGGAGCTCCGCGCGAAGATCGCCTGAGGCCTGGGAGCCGGGGCCCCAGCGTCTGCTGCATCACCCCGGCGTCGCCGGCGACTCTCGTGGCAGCCGGCGATGCCAGCGGAGGAGGATCGCGGTCGTCACGGCGAGCGCGAGGAACATGAAGCCGGCGCCGATGGCCGTGAAGTCCATCGCGCGGGAGATCCCGTCGGCCAGCGTCTTCGCCTTCTTCTCGGGCGCGACGGAGTCGACCGCGTGAAACTCGTGGACCAGGGTCGCGATGGTGCCGACGAAGCCCGCGAGCTCGAGGGCCCAGAACGCGGCGAGGACGAGCCATACGCGCGCGAGGTACGGCGGCGCGCCCGGACGACGCGAGAGCCTCTTCGCCCAGTGCGACAGGGCAATCACGGCGCCCAGGGTGAGCAGGTCCACGCGAGGCTCGCCGATCTAGCTCGTCGGTAGGTTTGCCCGCGCCGAGGCCGTCGCCCGCGTCACCGCGTCGAGCACCTCGGCCACTGCGGGGTGATCGCCGGCGTACTCGGAGCGGAAGAAGTACACGAGCCTGGCGGGCGGGCTCGTGACCGTGAGGCCGCCGAGCTGCGTGAGGTCGCCGAAGAGGCCCGTGATCTTGTGGCCGTCTGCCCGGGCCTCCTCGTAGGCGCGCCGCGCCGGCCTCTCGAGGAACGTCCGCGCGAACCCGCGATGAAACTTCGCGGCCTGGTAGGTCTCGCGCTCCGGGTCCGTCGCGACCATGCAGCCTTTCCTGGGGAGCCCACGCCCTTCGAAGAAATGCTTGGCCTGGCTCACCGTTCCGTTGCCGACGAGGAGCAGCGTCGCCCCGCGCGCGATGATCTCGGGAGCGGCTTCGAGGACGTCGTGCGCGAACTGGAGGCAGAAGATGCAGCCGTAGTGCCGCAGGAAGGCGGTCGCGGTCACGCCCGTCCGCCACAAGTCGCGGACGCGCATGCGCTCGCCGTCCATGGTGAGCACCGTGCAGGCCGCGATTGCGATCGCCCACGGTTGCTCGTCGGACGAGGCGTCGACGCTCCCCATGGCGACCATGCTCCGCCGAGGCCTCGACAAAGACCAGCCTGGCGCGGCTTTCACGCCGTCATGCCTCAGGTGCCCAGCGGGGGCGCGGGCGTTCCCCGGCGGGGCACGACGGCTCCGCTCGCGCCTCGACACCGTCCGTTCCCGTCTTATGCTTCGACCATGGCGGTCGGTTGGGCGCAGGACGGCGCCGTGCAGGATCAGATCGACGCGACGGTCGACAGCGCCGTCAAGCGGGCGCGGAGCCGGCTCGCGCACGGGGAGAGCCTCGTCGACTGCGAGGAGTGCGGCGAGCCGATTCCGGAGGCGCGGCGCCAGGCCTTGCCGGGCGTTCGGCGGTGCGTCCCGTGCCAGTCGGAGGCCGACCGGCTCGACGTGCGCGAGGGCCTCTACAACCGCCGCGGCAGCAAGGATAGCCAGCTGAAGTAGCGCTCTCTCACTGCCCCGTGCCCTGGTGGTGGTGATGAGGGTGCACGCACGCGAGATCGCCCGACGGCACCTTGCGACAGGTCCCCGCGACCGTCCCGTGATGGCCCTCGTGCGTGCACGCGTCGCCCTCGCTCTTGTCCTTGCACGCGGCGATCGAACCGGGGCTGGGCGTGTGGTGGGCGTGGTCGTCGGGTGTGTCGTCGGCGGACCCCAGGGCCGGGATGGCGATCGACGCGACGACGACGGCGGTGCACAGCAGCTTCAGCATCGCGGCTCCTCCAGCGGGGTGTCTTCTCCTTGCCGTAGCGCCGGGGCGGCGGCGCGCATTCCCTTTCCGACGAGCCGGACCTCCGCGACGACGAGCGACCGCGCGCGACCGTGCTCTGGTGGGCGCTCGGGTCCGACCTTCCACTCCCGGCCCCCGTGTGGCAGATGCTCACCGGCATGAAGGTCATCGTCACGGGAGCCACCGGCATGGTGGGCGAGGGCGTGCTGCTCGAGTGCCTCGCGAGCTCCGCCGTCGAGAAGGTGCTCTCGGTGTCGCGCAGGTCGTGCGGGCACACCCATCCGAAGCTCGAAGAGTGCCTGGTCGCCGACTTCCGTGAGCTCGGAGCCGTCGAGCCGCAGCTCGCGGGGTACGACGCCTGCTTCTACTGCGCCGGGGTGAGCTCGGTGGGGATGAGCGAGGCCGACTACACGGTCGCGGCCTACGACACGCCGGTGGCCTTCGCGACGACGCTGGCCCGGCTCAACCCGCAGATGGTGCTGACGCACGTGACGGGCGCGCGCACCGACGGGACCGAGCAGGGCAAGGTGATGTGGGCGCGCGTGAAGGGCAAGGCGGAGAACGCGCTCATGCGGCTCGGTCTGCGAGCGGTCTACAACTTCCGTCCCGGCCTGATGAAGCCCGTACCCGGGCAGAAGAACCTCAAGCGAAGTTACCGCATGATGCTCCCCCTCCTCCCGATCGCGGGGCTGTTCCTCCCGGCGCTCACGCTCGGCGACGTGGGCAAGGCGATGATCCGGTGCGTGCAGGATGTGCCGCCCAAGCACGTGCTCGAGATCGCGGACATCGCGGCCCTGGCGAAGGCCGGGCTGAAGTAGCGCGCCGGCGCGCCGCGTGCTCGAGATGTCTTCTCCCATGTCCATCGCCAGCACCGAGGAGCGTCGCCGGAGCTTCGACGAGATGCCCGAGCTCTACGCCCGGGCGCGCGGCTCCGCGCCGGCGGCGCTCTTCGACGAGCTTGCCGCGTACGTGCCGGCGCCCGCCGACGCGCTGGAGATCGGATGCGGGCCGGGGAACGCGTCGCTCCCGCTGCTCGAGCGGGGCTTCCGGATTCACGCGGTGGAGCTCGGCGAGAGGCTGGCCGCGTTCGCGCGCGAGCGGCTGGCCGCGCTTCCGTTCACGGTCGAGGTGGGCCGGTTCGAGGACGCGCAGCTCGCCCCCGCGAGCGTCGACCTCGTCGTGTGCAGCTCGGCGTTCCACTGGCTCGATCGCGAGCGCGCGCTCCGCCAGACGGTGAAGGTGCTGAAGCCCGGCGGCTCGTTCGCGCTCATCTGGGGTTCGCCCCGTCGCACCGCCGAAGACGACCGCGTCGACGAGGCGCTCCGCGTCGCTTACCGCGCCCACGCGCCCGAGCTCTCGCGCGAGACGGTGGATCGCATGGGCGGCAAGGTGGAGGAGATCGGCAAGGCGGTCCGCGAGACGCCCGAGCTGCGCGACTACGAAGAGCGCCTCTTCCCGCAGACGCACCTCTTCGACCGCCAGCAGTACGTCGACATCCTCGCCACGTTCTCGGACCACGCGACCCTTCCGCCCGAGCAGCGCGCGCGCCTCTTCGACGCCATCGGCGAGATCATCGACCACGACTTCGGCGGACGCGTGGAGCGGCACTCCCTCGCGCGGCTCCAGCTCGCGCGACGGCGCGAGTCGCCCTGACCGGGGGACCGCCGCGCGCGATCACCCGAGCATCGCGAGCTCCTTCTCCACAGCCTCCCACTCCGCGAGCCATCGTTCGATCTGCGTCGCGAGCTCGGCGTCCTCGCGCTGGAGGGCCTGGACCTGCTCCGGCGGGGTGCGCGCGAAGAAGTCCGGCTCCGCGTAGAGGCCGGCGATCGCGCGCCGGCGTTCCTCGCCCTGGTCGATCGACGCGAGCAGCTTGTCCCGCCGCGCCGGCAGCGCCGCCAGCCGGTTGCGCCGCCGCTTCTGCTCCTCCCACGACGCCCCGCTCTCCTGCGACTTCTCCGCCGCCCGCGGGCGCTGCTCCTTGGCCTTGAGGACCACCGCGTCGGCGTCGAGGTGGTCGTCGCCGCAGCGCTCGAGGTACTCGGGGTACGTACCCGGGAAATCGCGCGGCCCTTGCGGCGTGATCTCGAGGATGCGCGTCGCGAGCTCGGACACGAACCATCGATCGTGCGACACGAAGAGCACCGTCCCCTCGAACGCCTTCAGCCCTTCGACGAGCGCGTGGATGGCCTCGAGATCGAGGTGGTTGGTGGGCTCGTCGAGGACGAGGACGTTGGGCTTCTCCGCGATGATCCGGCCGAAGATGAGGCGCGCGGCCTCGCCCCCCGAGAGCGCGCCGACGGGCTTCTCGACGTCGGCCCCCGAGAAGAGCACCCGCCCGAGCGCGCCACGCACGGTGCTCGTGCCCTCGAGCGGGCAGGCCTCCCAGAGATAGTCGAGCGGCGTCATCGCGGCGTCGCGCAGGAGCTCGTGGTGATCCTGCGCGAAGTAGCCGGCGCGGACCTCGTGGCCGAAGCGTGTCGTCCCGTCATCGGCCTCGAGGCGACCCATGACGATCTTGAGGAGCGTCGACTTCCCGAGACCGTTCGGCCCGATGACCGCGACCTTCTCGCCCCGGCGGACCGTGAGCGAGACGTCGCGCAGGACCTGCTTCGGGCCGTACGCCTTGGAGATCGACACGACCTCGAGGACGTCCTTGCCGCTCGCCCGTTCGGGCGTGAAGCGAAAGAGAGGCGTCCTCCGGGACGTCGTCTTGAGCTCCTCGACCTCGATGCGCTCGATCTGCTTGAGGCGACTCTGCGCCTGCTTGGCCTTGGTCGCCTTCGCGCCGAACCGCTCCACGAAGGCGCGCTTGTCGGCGATGATCTTCTCCGCGCGGGCGATCTCGCCCTCCTTGCGCTCGCGCGTCGCCGCCTTCTCGAGCACGAACGCCGCGTAGTTGCCGGTGTACGGGGTGATGGTCTCGTAGTCGACGTCGAGGACGTGCGTCGCGACGTTGTCGAGGAAGCGCTGGTCGTGCGAGATGACGACCGCCGCGCCGCGGTACCCGGATAGGAACTTCTCGAGCCAGCGGATCGAGACGATGTCGAGGTGGTTGGTGGGCTCGTCGAGGAGGAGTGCGTCGGGGCCGCCGACGAGGACCTGCGCGAGAAGGACACGCAGCTTGAATCCGCCGGAGAGGGTCGACAGGGGGCGCCGGTGGTGGGCGATGGGGATGCCGAGCCCCTCGAGGATGGCCGAGCTTCGCGCCTCGAGGGTGTAGCCGTCGCTCGTGCGGATCACGTCCTCGAGCTCGGCGAGGCGGCCGGGGTCGCCCTCGCCGTGGTCGATGATGCGCGCGCGCTCCTGGAGGGCGGTCCACACGCTCCGGTCGCCCATCATCGCGAGGTCGAGGATGATCTGGGCGTCGTCGAGGAAGAGGTCCTGTCGCAGGACGCCGACGCGGGCGCGGCCCGGGATCGCGACCGTCCCGTCCGTCGCGGGTTCGTCGCCCGCGAGGATCCGGAGGAACGTGGTCTTGCCGGAGCCGTTGGCGCCGACGAGGCCGTAGCGGGAGCCGGCGTTGAGCTGGAGCGAGACGCCCTCGAAGAGCGTTCGCCCTCCGTACGCCTTCGCGAGCTTCGAGATGCCGATCATGACGCCGGCGGCAGCGTGTAGCACACGCCGGGAGCCGTACGATTCCGGGCCCGTCACGACCCGGGTCCCCACCGCCGTGCGATGCTCGCCAGGCACCGATGACGACCGCGGAGCCCTGCACCCTGGCCGAGTCGGTCCGTGCGCGATGGGAAGCGGCCGCGCGGCTGGTGGCAGAGACGCGGGACGTGCTCGACGGGCGTCCGGGAGGCGAGGGCGAGGTCCCGGGGGCGCTCGTCGCGCGAGGGTGGAGCGCATTCCTCCTCTCGCTGGACGACGAGGAGCTGGCGTCGGCGGAGACCGACGGGCTCGACGCCCGGTGGCCGGAGCGCACGCCGGGCTCCCTGCGAGCGCTCGCCGAGCAGGCGCGCAGGGTGTGCTCGATGCCCGCGCTCGTGCAGGCGAGCGCTCCCGCCTCGGGGTTGCGCCCGGGGGAGACGCCTCGCAAGCGCGCGCAGGTCGACGCGTTCCGCGCGCTCGTCCTGTCGGTCGCGGCGAAGGCCACCCGGGTCGTCGACGTCGGCTCCGGTCATGGTCACCTGACGCGCGCGATCGCCGAGCGCACGGAGAACCCGGTCGTCGGTCTCGAACGCGACGCGGTGCTGGCCGGGCGGGCGAGGGCACTGTCGGAAGAACGTGGGCCGCAGTTCGTGGTGACCGACGTGCTGCGCGACGGGCTCACCCCTCGCCCGGGGGACTGCCTCGTCGGCCTTCACGCGTGCGGGGAGCTCGGGGACGCGATGGTCACGACCGTCGCCGGAGCGCCCGGCACGAGCCTCGCGCTCGTCGGCTGCTGTCTGCAGAAGCGGCGGCAGCTCTCGAGGCGGCCCCTCTCCCCCATGGCCGGCATGGGCGAGACGCTGGACCTGTCGCGGCGCCTCCTCGGGCTGAGCAACCTCACCGCGCGGGACGCGGGCGTCGAGGCGTCTCGTTCGGACAACCTGGCCGCTCGCGAGCGCCGGCTCGCGCTCCATCGTCTCCTCGCGCGCCGATGGGGCCCGCTCCGCCTCGGCGCCGAGATCGACGGCTTGAACCGGCGTCTCGCACAGCGCGATCTCTCCGTCCTGGTCGCCCGCGCCTTCGCGCGCCGCGGCGTACCGCCCCCGTCCGCGGCCGAGATCGACGAAGCCGCGCGATGGGCCCGCGACGCGCACGCGCGGGCGCGACGACTCGGCGTGCCGCGCGCGCTCCTGGCCCGCGTCCTCGAGGTGTACGTCCTGCTCGACCGCGCCATGGTCCTCGAGCGCAGCGGCTTCGTCGTGCGCGTCGGCACGGCCTTCCCGGTCGCCGTGAGCGCCCGCAACCTGGCGCTGGTCGCCGCGCCCGCGCCTCGCTAGAGGGGATCACCGGAACGGTCGCGCGCGTCGCATCATCCAACTCCGACAGGCCACACGATGAGCCGGATCTCACCCACGCAGCTTCCTCAGGCGTTCGTCGGGCGCGGCATCGAGGTCTGGCCGCTCGCGGTCGTCGAGGTGCGTGACCTCGGGCGGGCGATGCGGCGTCTGACGCTCGGCGGCGAGGCTCTCCGGTCGTTCGCGTGCGAGGCGGGCAACGACGTGATGGTCCCGCTGTCCGAGGACGGCGGGCCCACGCTCTGCCGGCGCTACACGGTCCGTCACGTCGACGCCGCCGCCGCGCGGCTCGATCTCGACGTGGTGCTCCACGGCGACGGGATCGGAGCGCGCTGGGCGGCCTCGGCGCAGGTCGGCGAGCAGGTGGAGGTCGGCGGACCGCGAGGAAAGATCACGCTCGCGAAGGGCGCGGCGTGGCACCTCTTCGCGGGGGACGAGAGCGCGATCCCGGCGACGTTCGCGATGATGGAGGCGCTCCCCGCAGGCGTGCCCTCCCGCGCGCTCCTGGCGATCGACGAGGACGGCGACGAGCAACCCCACCGCGCGGCTGCGGGGGCGCACGTCACGTGGGTCCGGCGAGGGGTGGGAGCGGGGGTGTCTCGGCTCGTCGACGCGCTCCGCACCGTGGAGATTCCCGAAGGCACGGGACACGTCTACCTGGCCGGCGAGGACGATCTCGTGGCCGCTCTGAAGCAAGCGGCGGTCGACCGGGGAATCGCCGCGCCGGCCATCTCGGCGAAGGCCTACTGGTCGCGCCGCAGCCGCAATCGAGAGCACGGGGAACCCTGACGCGGGAGCCGGCGCCCGCACCTGGCTACTGCGTGGTCCCGGGGATCAGCGAGGCCGGGGTGCGCGTGCAGTCGTAGGAGGTGAAGTCGATGTGCGCCCCCTCGGGCGGCGCGACGACGTCGAAGTCGGTCACCTGGATCCCGTAGAGCTCGTGCGATCCGTTCGGGAGAAGGTCGGCCCACTTGGCGTGGAACGTGTCGTCGTTCGCCACCGAGAGCGCGATGTCGCCGCCGTCCGAGAGGATCATTCCGTACGTCTTCAGTGCCGTCACGAACACCTCGGCGGCCGGAGAGGCGTTGGGAAGGCTGAAGCTCGAGTGGAGACGGAGCCGGGCTCCGTAGGGGATCCCGTTCGTCGTCGCCCAGCCGGAGCCTCCGGTGCCGTGCGTCGCCGGCCGGACGTACTCCTTGTTCTGGATGCGCGCGTTCGGAAGGATCATGCGGAGCGCGTGGGTGATGGTGCCCGCGGCGACTTCGTCGGGCGTCGCCAGCAAGGGCGCCATGAGGGCACCGCTCGCGTCCGCGCTCGTGCAGACGTCCCCGCGCAGGTTCGCCGGGTACTGGATCGTCGGGTCCCAGATGGCGATCGAGCCGGCCGACGAGATGTGGCCGCCGGAGACGCTCGCCTGGTACACCTCGTAGAGGAGCTTGGTCGCGTTGTCGAAGACGAGGTAGTGGTCGTCACCACCGTCCGACGCGAAGCCGCCGCCGCTCTCGAAGCCCGAGCCCTCCGCCGTCACCTGGGCCGTCGTCACCGGAATGGTCGTGGGAATGTCGCTGTCCGGCGTGGCCACGCCGCCGTTCACGAAGGGCATGCTCGTCGTCTGCGCAGCCGTCGTATCGGTCGACTTCGCGGGGACCGACGCGGCGGGCATGTTCGTGAAGATGACGCCGATGCTCCAGTCGATCTGGAAGGTGTTCCCGTTGCCCCAGCCGCCGCCCGAGGAGAGCTGGCTGATCATCGCCGCGGAGGCGGGGTCCGGGGCCGACGCGGTGACGCTCTGGTTGAAGTACCAGGAACAAGGGAAGTTGGCGGCGGCCGAGATCGGATCGAGGGTCCCGCCGGAGGCGTTGCACGCGCCGCCACCGGCGTCCGCGTTCGTGCTGCCCGAGCTCGAACCGGCGCCCGAGCTGGAGCTCGCTCCCGACGAGCCGCCGCCGCTGCTCGTCGTGCCTCCGGAGCTCGAGGCGCCTCCGGAGCTCGAGCTCCCGCCGTCGGCGGCCCCGGGACCGGAGGGCGACTTCGAGGAGGAACCGCACGCCATGGCGACCGCGCACACGGAAACGAAGACCCAACGCGACGGTTGCATGGGACCCTCCTGGTCCGAAGAGGGTACCGGAAGGGCCGCGAGCGTTGCATCATCCAACCCCGGGAGGCGATCGATGAGCTACAACCTCGCCGTCTGGGAAGGATCCCTGTCGACCACCGACGGAGATGCTGCGCTCGAGTTCGACCGCCTGTTCGCCCGGTACATGGAGGGGGACGCGAAGGAGCCGCCCTCGCAGGCCATCGCCGCGTTCGTCGCCGCGATCACCTCGGAGTACCCGGACATCGTGGACCTGCCCGACGAAAAGGTGGACGACGGCGTGTGGTCCGACGGGCCGCTGCTCGACGACGCGAGCGGGCCGCTCTTCTACTTCGGCGTGGTCGGCAGCTTCGTCGAGGACGTCGTCCCCTTCGTCACACGCGTGGCCGCGGAGCAGGGGCTCGTCTGCTTCGACCCTCAAGAAGGGAAACGCCTGCGCGTCGAGTGACATCTTGACGGTTTGTGCTGCGCGAGTTACATGTTGAATGCGCGTGCTCCTGGGCACGTCCAAGGAACTGACCGTCATGCTCTCCCACCTGATGCCAAGGAAGCCTCGAGCCGAGCTGCAGATAGCGGCGCGGCCGGCGTGTGCTGCCTCGCTACCAAGCGGGCAGGCCCGCGGTTGGGGGGCGTCCGGCCAACCCGAGAGCGGCAGCGCGGCGATTTCGCATCGCCTCGATTGCCAGCTCGCCAGCCAGGAGGCGCTACAGTAGGCGGTTTTCAGCGTGTCTGTCGCGCGGAAGGCCGCCCGGGGTAACCCGAGGCGGCCTTTCTCGTTTCGGGCCTCCGGCTGGTCGTCGTCGATGGCTGGTCGCTCGCTGGGGGCGGCTCCTTCGGTCGCACGCCGGAGCCGGTCGCACGCCGGGGCAGAGTCCGGGCGGGTCGAGGTCGCTCGAAGAATGGGCGTCGACCTCGACGTTTCAAACATCATTCATCGCGCAATCAAACAGCATAACGGCGACGGCGCGGGCGGTCGCCTACTCGTTCCGGGGTCGTCCAAAGGCAAGGACGCTGGCTTCTGGATCCAGCAATGCAGGTTCGAGTCCTGTCCCCGGAGCTCATCGTTCCGCCCTGACCATCACAACGCCCCTGGAGCCGGATCCGCCGGCGGGGCGCAACGCAAGGAGAGAGAGAGGGGTTGGCACCCCGAGGACCAGCACCATGAAGACGCACGTGAACGTCGGGACCATCGGACACGTCGACCACGGCAAGACCACGCTGACGGCGGCCATCCTGGCCGTCCAGGCGAGCGCCGGCTTCGCGAAGGCCAAGAGCTACGGTGACATCGCGAAGGGCGGGACCGTCCGCGACGAGACGAAGACCGTGACCATCACGATCTCGCACGTCGAGTACGAGACGGACCTCCGGCACTACGCCCACATCGATTGCCCCGGGCACGCCGACTACATCAAGAACATGATCACGGGAGCCGCGCAGATGGACGGCGCCATCCTCCTCGTGGACGGGAGCCAGGGGCCGCAGTTCCAGACGAAGGAACACATCCTGCTCGCGCGCCAGGTGGGCGTCGAGCGCATCGTGGTGTTCATCAACAAGGTGGACGTCGCGGACGCCGAGCTCCTGGAGCTGGTCGTCTCGGAGGTGAACGACGCTCTCGAGCTTCACGGCTACGAGGGGTCTCCCGTCGTCATGGGCTCGGCACTCCAGGCTCTGCGGGACCCCGGCAACGGGGGGGCCTGCATCCGCGAGCTGCTCGGGGCCATGCAGGCGCACTTCCCCGATCCCGTGCGCAACTTCGAGGCGCCGTTCATGATGCCCATCGAGGGTGTGCACACCATCGTCGGTCGCGGCACCGTCGTCACGGGCCGCATCGAGCGTGGCGTGCTCGCCGTCGGCGACACCGTCGAGATCATCGGTCTCACGGGCGCCGACTCGAAGCCTCGCGAGGTCGTCTGCACGGGCATCCAAGCGTTCCACAAGGACCGTAAGGAGGGTCGCGCAGGCGAGAACGTCGGTCTGCTCCTGCGCGGAGTGGACCGAGACGAGGTCGTTCGCGGCCAGGTCATCATCGCTCCCGGCTCGGTCACCTCGCACAGCAAGGCGAAGGCCGAGCTGTTCGTCATCCCGAAGGAGGAGGGAGGCCGGCACACGCCGATCTTCCCGGGCTACCGCCCCCAGTTCTTCTTCGGAACGACGGACGTCACGGGTGCGGTCACGGACCTCGACGGAGCGAAGATGCTCACCCCGGGCGACCACGCGAAGGTCTCCCTGGAGCTCCAGAAGCCCGTCGGCATGGAGCCCGGGATGCGGTTCGCCGTCCGTGAAGGCAGCAAGACCGTCGGCGCCGGGGTCATCCTCAGCGTCGAGTAGTACGCGCTCGGGGAGGCGCGGTCGAGGAGGCGGTCGAGAGGCCTCCACCTCCTACGTCCGCGCCGCGCCCCTCTCCAGGGCGCGACCCCTCCATCGCCCCGGCGTGAGGCCCTCCCATGCGGTGAACGATCGATGGAACGAGTTGGGCTCCTCGAAGCCGAGCAGGAAGGCGACGTCGGTCGTTTCGAGGCTCGTCTTCGCGAGGAGCCTCCGCGCCGCCGTCCGGCGGACCTCGTCGAGGAGCGACTGGTAGGTGAGGCCTGCCTGCCCGAGCCGCCGCTGGAGGGTGCGGGTGCCGACGCCGAGCTCGCGCGCCACGCGGTCGATCGAGGGACGCTCGCCGCACATGGCGCGGACGATCGCCATGCGGACGTCGTCGTCGAAGGTGGCGCGCCCCGCGCGTCGCTCGAGCGCGGCGTCGAGGCCGGGCACGAGGTCCGCGAGCGCGGCCGGATCGAAGGTGATGAACGGCAGCGAGAGCGCCTTCTCGGGCAGGACGAACCGGTCGAACGGCGCCTCGAACCGGATCGGGCAGCCGAAGTGGCGCGCGAGCAGCGCCTCGTCGGCAGGGCGACGCGCGAGCTCGAGGCGCAGCGGCGTGAGCGCCGTTCCCGTCCCTCGGCGCGCCAGCGCGAGGAGCGACGCGAAGCTCGCGTCGACGAGCGTCCTCGGGACGTGGGTCTCGGCCAGCACCCAGTGAAACCGGATGCTCGCTTCGCCCCCCTTCACGTCGACACGGACCTGCTCGGGGCACGAGAGGCGCTTGTAGCGAGCGAACCGGCGCACCGCCTCCTCGAGGTTGGGCGACCGGAGCGCGGCGGCCGACGCGACGTCGTACTCGGACGGGCGGCGGCCTTCGGAGAGACGGAGACCGAGGTCGCGCGGGCCCGGCTCCGCGTCGACCGCATGCCAGAGCGCGAAGAACTCGCGCGTCGTCAGCGTGCCGCCGGATACGACTCGATCCCGGGGGAGCCCCGCTCGCTCCAGCACGCGCGCCGGGTCCACGCCCACGGCGGCGAGTCGCGCCACGAGCAGGCCCGAGACCGCGATGGCATCGAGCGGCTCGCTCATCGACGCGGCTCGAGGAGCATCTTCGCGACGGGCGTGTCCTTGAAGTCGCCCAGGCCGTCGAAGTCGGTCGAGCGGCTGAGGGCCTGCCAGCGCGCGTCCTCCGCCGCCCGTGTCGCCGCGACGACGCCCGCGAGGAAGACGGCGTCGCTCCCGAGGAGCAGGTGGAGCGGGGGATCGGGCACGGCGGCCACCTCGAGGATAGCGCGCGCGGCCTTCGCGGGATCCGTCTGCGCGCCCTGCTGGTTTTCGCGGATGTGCTTCTGGAAGAGACCGATCGTGGCCTCGTAGGCGGGCGTGACGGGGTCGACTCGCATCGACGAGCCCGCCCAGTCGGTGCGCATCCCGCCGGGCTCCACGATGGTCACCTTGACTCCGAACGGCGCGACCTCCTGCGCGACCACCTCGGAGAAGCCTCCCACCGCCCACTTGGAGGCCTGGTACGCCGCGAGCCCCGGAGTCGCCATCCGTCCTCCGATCGAGGAGACCTGGATGACGTGCCCGGAGCGCTGCGCACGCAGGAAGGGGATGGCCGCGCGGGTCACGTTGACGACGCCGAAGAAGTCGGTGTCCACCTGCGCGCGAAAGTCGTCCGGCGCGAGGTCCTCGACCGAGCCCACGTTCGCGTAGCCGGCGTTGTTGACGACGACGTCGAGCCCGCCGAGCCTCTCCCTCGCGGCGGCGAGGGCCGCGGCTGCCTCGGCGGGCTCGGTCACGTCGAGGCGCAGGGCCACGGCGCGACCCGGAGCCGAGGCGACGAGGTCCGCGACGTCCTCCGGCTTCCGGGCGGTTGCAGCCACGCGGTGGCCAGCGGCCAGCACCGCCCTGGCGAGCTCGCGTCCGAGGCCGCGCGACGCGCCGGTGATGAACCAGACCTTCGGGGTGGTTGACGGGATCATGCTCGACGTCCTTTCGCCCGCGTCGAAATCGCGGATACGGCAAGGGTGGGAGCCCGAGCCGCGATCCACCAATCCGATCACGCCAAACCGCGACGGTTCGAGCGTGCTTCCAGGGCGAGCCTGTTCCCGGCTATCGCGTCGAGCGGCGCGCCAGGAAGACGGTGTGACCTCCGCACGCGGGGTCGTCGACGACGTGGGCCACGAGGTCGAAGCCGTGCTGCTCGAGCAGTCGCCGGTACTCGTAGAGCCCGATGATCCGGTCGGCGTGGGAGGGCATCGGAGCGAACCGTCGGACCTCGACGAGAGCGTACCCGCGGCGATCGCGTCCGCGAGGCGAGGAAACACGGGCGCGAACCCGGCCGGCGCGGGCGAGGTGCTGGGTGCCGAGGTCGTTGACGGCGAGCGCTTGCTCGGGGGTCGCGCCGCGGAAGAACGCGGCACGTGGACCACGACATCGACGCGGCGCACCGCGGCCGCGAGCGAAGATGCTCACGAGGCGGAACCTAGAACAGGCGGCTCCTCGAAGTAGTGGCGCTCGGCGAGGTCGGCGAGCAGCCCGGCGTGCGTCGGCTCCCACTTCAGCAGCGACCGCGTGCGCGCGCTCGACGTCGGGTTGTTCACCTGCGCGAAGTGCGCCATGCCGCCCAGGTACTGCGGGGCCTCCTCGGCCGTGACGCTCTTCACCGGCAGGCCGAGCCCCTTGCCGATGGCCTCCGCGATGGCGCGGAACGCGACGCCCTCGTCGGCGACGCCGTGGAGGCGCGTGCCCGGGGGCGCCGACTCGAGCGCGAGCCGGTAGAGGCGAGCGGCGTCGAGCGTGTGCACGGCGGGCCAGACGTTGGCGCCGTCGCCCACGTAGACCGCGGCGCCGTTCTTGCGCGCGGCGGCGACGAACATCGGGATGAAGCCGTGGTGGTCGAGCGAGCCGTGCACCGTCGGCGGGAGGCGAACGACCGACGAGCGGACGCCCCGTCCGCCCAGCGCGATGACGGCGTTCTCGCCGTCGACGCGCGGCCCGCCCGGAACGACGTCCTCCTCGGTCCCGGTGCGCGCGATGCCGCCGAAGAGCGCGAGCTGGGCGGTGCCCGCCGTGTTCACGAACGGCTTGTCGGTCCCGACGAGCACCTCGCCCATCGCGCGCACGACGCGGTCGTCGTGGCGGGCGGCCTGCTGGAACCCGTCGGGCGTGCCGCCGAAGGCGAGGTCGTGCTTGTACCCGAGGTGGATGACGCCGTCGGTAGACCTGGCGGCGGTAGCCAGGCCGGCGAGGTCGTCCAGATCGCCCCGGAGGACCTCGGCCCCCGACGCCCGGATCTTCTCGGCCGACGTCTCCGATCTGGCCAGGCCGACGACGGTGTGACCCGCGCCGAGGAGCTCGGCGACGACCGCCGAGCCGATGTGACCACTCGCTCCGGTGACGAAAACACGCATGGGCGCCTCCTGACGTCAGAAACTGACGTAACCGTTACCACGTGATGTCAGTGCCTGCAATCACGCGACGACAGAGGCTGCCATCGTCTATGCTGCTGTCGGATGGCGCGCTGGGAGCCGAACGCAAGCGAACGACTCACGGAGGCAGCGATGGAGCTCTTCGCCGAGCGCGGCTACGGCAAGACCACGGTCGAGGACATCGCCGCGCGAGCCGGGCTCACGGAGCGGACCTTCTTCCGCTACTTCACCGACAAGCGCGAGGTGCTCTTCGCCGGCTCGGAGCTCTTCGTGAAGCAGGTCGTCGACGCCGTGCGGGCTGCGCCGAGGTCGAGCGCGGCCCTCGACGCCGTGCTCTCTGCCTGCGAGTCGACCGGCGACTTCTTCGAGGAGCGGCGTCCGTTCGCGCGCAGGCGCAACGCGCTGATCTCCGCGCATGCGGAGCTGCAGGAGCGGGAGCTCATCAAGATGATGTCGCTCGCGTCGGCCATCACCGAGACGCTGAAGCAGCGCGGTACGTCGAGCGCGGCGGCGAGCCTCGCGGCGGAGGCCGGGCTCGCCATCTTCCGGGTCGGCTTCGATCAATGGGCGAGGGACCCGAGGGACCGAAGCCTCGTCCTTCACCTCCGCGCCGCGCGCCGACAGCTCGAGGCCGTCGTCGTCGGAGCGCGGAAGAGCGGGCTTCGAGCGCACACGCGAGGATCCTCCTGACGATGCGAGCGCTGCCCATTGCCTGCGAGCCCGGTGTCTTCCCCACGAAGGCCGACTTCGACGCGCACCTCGCCGACGGACGGCGATTCGTCGCCGCGGCGCTGGAGCGGCGCGAGCTCCGGGACGGGTGGGCGCTCCGTCTCCCGAACGACGACGAGACGCTGCTGGCGGTCGCGCGGTGGACTGTCGAGGAGCGGCGCTGCTGCCCGTTCTTCACCTTCGCCATCGAGCGCGAGCCCGCGCCGGGCGGGTTGTGGCTCCGCATCACGGGGCCCGAGGGCGCCAAGCAGGTGATGGCCGAGGCGATGGGGCGCGAGGGCGCGTGACGGGTGGTCACCCGGACTTCACGGCACCCGCCGGCCTCGAAACGGACTTCTCCCTTCGCCGTCGACGAAGCCTTCAGCGGGAACATGCCCGCGGAGGGTGGCCGGCACTCAGGGATGCTTCAGGAACCTCAGGTAGAACGCCGCGAACACCAGCACGACGCCGACGTTCACCATCAGCCGCGCCCAGAACCGGTTCCTGAAGAAGAGCACGTCCACGCCGACCACGACGGCCACCAGCGCGAGCACGCACAGCACGACCGCTGTCTGCCTTCCCATCTTCCTTCCTCGGTTCCAAGGTGCGGCCTGTCTCGGCGCGATCAAGGGGGCGGTGCCCGACCTGGACGCCGGGGCTCATCCGCACGGGTCAGCGTGCTGCCTTCCGGGCGCCCTTGCGCTTCGCAACGTCGTGTTGCGTCTTGCTCTTCAGCCTGTCCGTCCCGTGGAGCAGGACGTCCACGTACCGTGCGATGACGACGTCGTCGGCGGCTTCGTTCTTCATCACGAGGCGCATGTGCAGCGCGCCGTTCAGCAGCTCCACGAGCAGCATCATGTCGGCCTCGGTCGCGATCTCGCCGCGCGCGATCGCGGCGCGCGCGAGGGAGAAGACCTCGTCGAGGCTGCGCGCGTGAAGCTCCCTCGCCATGCCCGCGAGCTCCGGCTCCGGGTGCTCGAGCAGCCGCACCCTCGTCAGGCACTGACCCTCGAAGGACGCCACGAACTCCCGGATGGTGCGGCCGATCCGCATCAGATCGCCCCGGAGCGACCCGGTCGTCGGCCCGGGGCGCAGCGATTTCGCGACGGACGCGAGCGCGGCGCGCACGAGGTCGGCCTTCGTCTCCCAGCGGCGATACACGGTCGTCTTGTTGACGCCCGCGCGCGCGGCGACGCGCTCGAGCGACAGGCCTCCGTAGTCGGAGCGGGCGAGCTCCTCGATCGTCGCGCGCAGGATGGCCCTCTCGCGCGCGACGCGGCTCGACGGGGGCCCGGCGCCGGGTTTCACGGACGCCTAGGGTACCACGAAACGCAACTTTTCGTTGCAAACGGGCCCGCCCCCGCTAGCGTGGACCACCTCTTGTCGTCCCGCGCACCCTGGTCCCGCGCACGAAAGGCACCGCCGGCTGGCTCCGGGCTGCGCGCCCTCCTCCCCGCCGCGCTCGCGCTCCTCGTGCCGGCGCTCGTCGGAGCGGGCGGCTGCGCACGGCACGCCACCAAGGAGGGGACCGGCACGGCCACCGAGGCGCGGGTCAAGGCCGATACGGTCGTCGTCGGCGAACGCACCGTGGCGGAGACGGTCGTCGTGACCGGCGTGCTCGCCGCGGACAGGCGCACGGACCTGTCGGCCAACGCGACCGGGCGTGTCGTGCGGACGTTCGTCGAGCGGGGCGACCACGTCGCGACCGGGGAGATCCTCGCGCAGCTCGACGCGCGCTCCGCGGCGCTGTCCGAGGCCGAGGCGAAGGCCAACGAGGAGACCGTCGCCGAGCAGCTCCGCGCCGTCCGCACCGACTGCGCGCGGAGCGAGGCGCTCCTGGCCAAGGGAGCCATCTCGCAGGCGGAGTACGACAAGACCAGCTCGCAGTGCCGCTCGCAGTCGTCGTCCGAGGAGGCCGCCCGCGCGCGCGCCGCCGAGGCGGCCCGAGCCCTGGGCGACTCGAGCATCCGCGCGCCGTTCGCGGGCGTCGTCGGCGAGCGCTTCGTCAGCGTCGGCGACTACGTCCGTCCCTTCGACAAGGTGGTGACGCTGCTGGCGATCGACTCGCTGCGGCTCAGGCTCAGCGTTCCCGAGCGGGCCATCGGGGCGGCGCACGAGGGCTCGGTCGTCACGTTCGAGACCGTGTCCATCCCTGGGCGCGTCTACACGGGAACCATCCGGTACCTCGGCCGGGAAGTCCGCGAGGGCACGCGGGACCTCATCGACGAGGCCATCGTGGACAACCACGACGGCTCGCTCGTCCCCGGCATGTTCGTGACGGCGCACCTGCCCACCGGGGAGGCCACGCGTCCGGTCGTGCCGAAGAGCGCCCTCGTGCCGGTCGAGCCCGCGCAGGCGGTGTTCGTCGTGGCCGACGGGCGCCTGCAGGAGCGCGTCGTCGAGACGGGCACCGCCATCGACGACGGCGTCGCTGTGCTCGACGGCGTGACGAAGGGCGAGCGCGTGGTCCTGCACCCCACGCCGGACATGCTGGACGGCATGTCCGTCGAGTGAACGGGAGGGCCCGAGCATGCAGTGGCTCGCCTCTCTCTGCGTCCGCCAGCCGGTCCTGACGTGGGTGCTGATGCTCACGCTCGTCGTCTTCGGGCTCGTCGGCTACGGGTCGCTGGGCGTCGACTTCTTCCCCAACATCGACATCCCGGTCGTCCTCGTGACGACCACCCTCAACGGGACGGCGCCGGAGGAGGTCGAGACCAGCCTCACGGACAAGATCGAGGGCGCCGTCAACACGATCGGCGGCATCGACGAGCTGCGGTCGACCTCCAGCGAGGGCGTGTCGCTGGTCATCATCTCGTTCCAGCTCGACAAGAACATCGACGTCGCCGTGCAGGAGGTGCGCGATCACGTCACCTCGATCCTTCCGCAGCTGCCGAAGGGCCTCGACCCGCCCATCGTCTCCAAGCTCGACCCGGACGCGGCGCCCATCGTCCTGATCACCGTCAGCGGCCCGGGGAGCCGCCGCGATCTCACCGAGCTCGCCGACAAGAAGGTCCGCCGGCAGATCGAGAGCATCAACGGCGTCGGTCAGGCCACGATCCTCGGCGGCCAGAAGCGTCAGGTGAACCTGTGGCTCGACCCGCTCAAGCTCCAGGCCTCGGGCCTGACGGCGGTCGACGTCCAGCGGGCGCTCCTCACGCAGAACCTCACCGTCCCTGGCGGCGCGATCGAGACGGGGCCTCGCCGCGTATCGCTGCGGGTCGAAGGGCGCGTGCCGACGGTCGAGGCCCTCGGCCGCATCGTCATCCGCGAAGACAAGGACCACCCGACGCGCGTCGAGGACGTCGCGCGGGTAGAGGACGGCGCCGAGGAGGAGGCGACGAGCGCGTCGGTCGACGGGCAGTCGACCATCGTGCTGTCGATCCGCAAGCAGTCCGGCGAGAACACGGTCGCGGTCGTCGACGCATCCGCGCGAAGCTCGCGAGCGTCGAGAAGACGCTGCCGGCCGGCGTGAAGCTCGAGGTCGTGCGGGACAACTCCGCGTCGATCCGCACGAGCGTCAACGCCGTCCGCGAGCACCTCGTCCTCGGCGCGGCGCTCGCGGCGCTCGTCGTGCTCGTGTTCCTCGGCAACGTGCGGAGCACCTTCATCGCCGCGCTGGCGATCCCCATCTCGATCATCGGCACCTTCGCCGCGATGTGGGTGGCCGGGTTCACGCTGAACATCATCACGCTGCTCGCGCTGGCTCTCGTCGTCGGCATCGTCATCGACGACGCCATCGTGGTGCTCGAGAACATCGTCCGCTTCGTGCAGGAGAAGAAGCAGAAGCCGTTCGTCGCCGCCGTGCTGGCGACGCGGGACATCGGCCTCGCGGTGCTCGCCACGACGCTGTCGCTCATGGCCGTGTTCCTGCCCGTGGCGTTCATGAACGGCATCGTCGGCCGCTTCCTCAAGAGCTTCGGCGTGACGATGGCCTTCGCGATCGGCGTCTCGCTGCTCGTGAGCTTCTCGCTGACGCCGATGCTGTCCGCCAGGCTGCTCGATCCCGTGTCGCCCGACGGCGTGCACCGCCGCACGTTTCTCGAGCGCTTCGTCGACGGCTTCTACAAGCCGATCGAGCGTGGGTACGGGCACGTCCTTCGCTGGGTCATGGGCCACCGCTGGGTGATCGTCGTCGCGAGCGTGCTCACGCTCGGCTCGTGCATCCCACTCGCGGGCGCCGTCCCGAAGGGCTTCCAGCCGGACAACGACGCCGCGGAGTTCGAGGTCCACGTGCGCGCGCCCGAAGGCACGAGCCTGATCGCGACGCGCCTCATCGGCGAGCGCGTGTCGCGCGCCATCCGCCAGCTCCCGGGGGTGGAGCACACGCTCCTCACCATCGGCAGCGACGCGCAGCAGACGCGCAACCTCGCGAGCATCTACGTCCACCTCGTCGACCCCGAGCTCCGTGCGGAGTCGCAGAGCGACATCATGGACCGCGTGCGCAACGAGGTGGTCGCGAAGGAGTCGAAGGACCTGCGCATCGACGTGACGCAGTCGTCGCAGATCAGCAGCGGCCAGTCGCAGGCGCAGGTCCAGTACACGATCGCGGGGCCCGATCTGCGGCGGCTCGAGCAGTACGCGACCGAGATCCTCGCGCGCTTCCGGAAGGTCCCCGGCGCGGTGGACGTCGACTCGAACCTCGTCGTCGGCAACCCCGAGATGCGCGTCGCGATCGATCGCGAGGGCGCCGCCAACCTGGGTGTCGACGTCGCCGACGTGGCGAACACGCTGGAGCTCCTGGTCGGGGGCCTGAAGGTCTCGACGTTCGAGGAGGCGGGCGAGGACTACGACGTCGAGGCCCAGGCCGACCCGAGCTACCGGCGCAACTTCGACGCGCTCTCGATCCTCGACGTGCCGACGAACAAGGGAGGCGTCGTGCCGCTGTCGTCGGTCGCGTCGCTGCGCCCGGCGACCGGTCCGTCGCAGATCAACCGCGTGGCGCGGCAGCGGCAGATCACGATCACGGCGAACGTCGCCCCGGGGGTCGGCCAGAGCACCGTCTCCGACGCGCTCGTCCGGATCATCGCCGAAATGCACCTGCCGCCCGGCTACAGCGCGTCGCCGGCGGGCTTCACCAAGGAGACGGGCCGCGCGGTGACGGGGTTCCTCGTCGCCATCGGGATGAGCTTCGTCTTCATGTACTTGATCCTCGCGGCGCAGTTCGGGTCGTGGCTGCACCCGATCACGATCATGCTGTCGTTGCCCCTCACCATTCCGTTCGCGCTGATCTCCCTGCTCCTGTTCCACCAGGAGCTGTCGCTCATGTCGGCGCTGGGCGTCATCGTGCTCTTCGGCGTCGTGAAGAAGAACGCGATCCTCCAGGTGGACCACACCAACCACCTGGTGGCGCAGGGCAAGCCCCGCCTCGAGGCCATCCTCGAGGCCAACCGCGACCGGCTCGGGCCGATCCTGATGACGACGCTCGCGTTCGTGGCGGGCATGATGCCGCTCGTCCTGTCGCGAGGCACGGGGGCGGGCTTCAGCCGTGCGATCGCGGGCGTGGTCGTCGGCGGGCAGACGCTGTCGCTCGCGCTCACGCTGCTGGCGACGCCCGTCGCGTACTCGCTGTTCGACGACGTCAGCCAGTGGATGCGCCGCCGCCGCCGGCGAAGGGACGTCGACCGCGGCGAGGTGGACCTCCTCCGTCAGCTGCGGAGCGAGGAGATCGCGGACGCCGTCGAGGCCGAGTAGGCGTAGGCTCGTCCGATGGGGAGGGCAGAGGACTCGACGCTCCTCCCCCTCGTGAAGACCGGGGCGGTGCCGTTCGAGGTGCTGCACGAGCGGTACGGCGGGCTGCTCGAGCTGGTGCGGACGCTCATCGGCGTCGTGCCGAACTGCGACCCGTACCTGGAGATCTGGCCGCCGGCCTTCCGCACGTACAACGTGCTGGTCCCCAACTTCCTGAACCTGCCCTTCACCGTGTGGGGCCTCGGAGCGCCCAAGGAGATCCTGGGGCTCGCGCTGTACGCGGCGAGCCGCACGGCCGGTTGCATGTACTGCTCGGCCCACACGTGCTCCTTCGCGCTGCGACGCGGCGCCGCGCCAGACGAGGTCGCGCGCGCCGGCGGCGACGACCTCTCCGGCCTCTCGGCCGCCGGACGCGCGGCGGTCGAGGTGGCGCGCGCCCTGTCGGGCACCCGGTCGAAGCTGACCGACGCCCATCGCGAGGAGCTCGAGGCGCAGCTCCCCGGCGCCGGCGCCGAGTGGATCGTGCTCGGCATCGGGATGATGGGGTTCCTGAACAAGTTCATGGACGGGCTCGGGGTCGAGCTCGAGCCTTCCACCGTCGACGAGGTGAGCGCGCTCATCTCGCCATCGGGGTGGTCACCGGGCAAGCACCTCGACGGCGAGCATCGTGAAGCGAAGGGCGAGCCGCCCAGCGCGGACGGTCTCTGGACGAAGGCTCGCGTGCTCCGCCACGCGCCCGGCGCGCTCGCGCTCGACAAGAAGTGGACGCGCGGCGTGCCGGATCGGTGGCCGCAGGTCGGCGAGTACCTGAAGCAGCACACGGGCCACGATTTCCCCGTCCTGTCGCGCCTGACGCGGCGCCGCGCGATCCGCGCGCTGGCGACGATGCTGCGTGACAACCTCGATGCAGCCGCCAGCGTGATCGGAGTCCCCGTCAAGGTGGCCGCGGGGATCGTCTTCGCGCGAGCGACGGGAGACGGCGTGCTCGAATCGCAGCTTCGTACGCTCGGTACGGCGCAGAGCGATCCACGCGTGGAGGCGCTCGCGCATGCCATCGCGCCGAGCCCCGTCCGGCTGAGCCGCGAGGTCGTCGAGCAGTGCCGCGGAATGTCGCCGGCGGCCATCGTCGAGGTCGTCACGTTCGTGTCGCTGAAGCAGCTGCTTCACCGCGTCGAGGGGTACTACGCACCCGCGTGACGAGCGACCTCACGGACCTCCCGACCCGGAGAGCTCCTGGCGTATCGCGCGAAGACGCGGGGGGAGAGGCACCTTCGCCTCCTCGAACCACCGGAGCGCCTGCAGGACCCCCGCCGCGCGCGTGGCGACGAAGACGACCGGCGTCTCCGGTTTGTGGAACCAGTGGATGGCCGTGATCATGCCGCGGATGATGGCCGAGGGCGTGACGTTGGCGCCGCCCAGGCTGACCTCGCGCTGGAGCTGGATCGTCGCCTTGATCCACTCCCCGGTGATCTTGCGCTGGCTGGCCGGGGGCAGCGTCGTCATGCCCGACGCGTCGGTCACCTGCACGCACTTCTCTCGGCACTTCTTGCACTCGAGCATGAGCTCCTCGATGTACGCGAGCGCGGACCGCACGTCCTCGTCACGCACGCGGTGCCCGGGCATCACCATGAGGAGGATGGGCCAGTCGGTCGTGTCGACACGGATGCCGGAAAAGTCGCGGACGACGCACGGGACCATGGACTCCTCGAGGGTGAACCACACCTCGCCTTCATGGAAGCGCCGTGCTTCGCGAACGGGCGACTGCCTGCCGGTCGAGAGGCCTCCACCGGACAGGGTTCTGCTGCGAGGGCCACGCCTGGACGAACCGAGGGCGGGATGTGTATTTCTACGCGGTGGCAGACGCTCCGGCTCCCGCGCTCGCGCAGGCGCGCGAAGAGTTCCTCGGGCTCGTGGCGTCGGTTCGCCCGGACCTGCATCGCTACTGCGCGCGGCTGACGGGCTCCGTGATCGAGGGGGAGGACATCGTCCAGGAAGCCCTCGCGAAGGCGTTCTACGCCCTGAGCCTGCAGAGCGACATGCCTCCGCTCCGGCCCTGGCTCTTTCGCATCGCGCACAACGCCGCGCTCGACTACCTCAAGAGCCACGGCCGGCGCCTCACCGAGACACGCGACGACCTCGAGGCGATCGCGGGGTACGACGACGCGCCGGATCCGGCGGTCGTGCGCGCGGCGCTGGCTCGCTTCCTGGCGCTCCCCGTCATCCAGAGGAGCGCGGTGATCCTCAAGGACGTCCTCGGTTGCTCTCTCGAAGAGACCGCGGAGGTGATGGAGACCACCGTCATGGCCGTGAAAGCGGCGCTGGTGCGAGGGCGAGGCCGGCTGAGGATCGAGGAGGGCCCGGAGGAGGTCGCGAGGGACGTGCCGCTCAAGGCGGCGCTCGATCGGTACGCGTCTCTGTTCAACGCTCGCGACTGGGACGGTGTGCGCGCGCTCGTGGCCGAGGACTGCAAGCTCGACCTCGTGTCGAAGTCGCAGCGGCAAGGCAAGGCCGTCGGCACGTACTTCGGGCGCTACGAGAAGGAAGACGTCCGGCTGCAGCCGGTCCGGCTCGACGGGAAGCTCGCGCTCGCGGCGTTCGTTCGCGGAGCGGAGCGACCGTCGTACTTCATCGTGCTCGACTGGAGCGACGGCCGGGTCACCTCGATCCGCGACTTCCGCTACGTGCCCTACATCGCAAACGAGGCCGAGCCCGGGCCGCTGCCCTAGGCGCGTGCGGGGCTCAGTCGGCGAGCGCCGCTCGAGCGCACGCTTGCTCCGACGAGGCTCGGGCACTACGGATCGGTGCGATGAGCGACGCGACGCCGGACGCACGCCTCACGCCTGCGCAGCGCGCCCTGGAGCTCGTGCGGCCCTGGGTGCTCCTCGCGATCTACGGCGCCCTCGCGGGGGCGCACCTCTGGTGGCTCGCCGTGCCGGTCGCGGTGACGACGTGCTTCGCGGCGTTCGTGCAGATGCACGACGCGATCCACGCGTCGCTAGGGCTCTCGAAGCGTGGCAACGACGTCCTGCTCGCGATGAGCGGGCTCCTGATGCTCAAGAGCGGGCACGCGCTACGGGCGACGCACCTGCGGCACCACGGCAAGTGTCTGGGCGACGACGATCCCGAGGGGGCGCCGGCACGATGGCCGCTGCGCCGTGCGCTGGTGCGCGGTCCGTTCCACATCCTCGCGCTGCGGGCCGATGCGATGCGCATCGCGCCGCGGACACGCGGCGTACAGATCGTCGAGACGGCGGCGACCGTCGCGGTGCTCGCCGGCACGGTGGGCCTCTACGTGCGAGCGGGTAGCACGGTGGGCCTCGTATACTGGGCCGTCGCCGCGGTGGTCAGCAGCCTCATGCCGGTGTGGGCGGCCTACCTGCCGCACCGTCTGGCGAGCGAGCACCCCATCGTCCGCGCGGGGGCGCGCCTGGCCCAGGTGTGGACGCCGATCCTGACGTCGTTCTCGTTTCACCACGTCCACCATCGCTTCCCGCGGGTGCCCACCGCGCTGCTGCCGAAGGCCGCGACCAGGCGGGCCGCCCTCGACGAGGGCTGACCCCGCGTCCGGGGCCCACCATCAGCTCGAGGAACCACTCGATGGGGTAGAAACCGGCGGGCTCGACGTGGTGGCGATCCGCGGCGCGCCGGTCGCGGCCTGGCCCTCGTCGAGCAGCCTGTCGCGCCGGCGCCGCTCGTCCGCCGAGAGGAACGGGTCGAGGAACGCGGCGAGCTCGCCGCGCGCGCGGAAGACGCGCCGCTCCGGCTTCCTCGCCTCGTGGAGCACCTGCGCGACCTGCTCGTAGAGCGCCGTGTTGCGAGCGGCCACGAGCACCCCGTTGGCGCGGACGCCCGGGTTGTCGCGGCGCATCGTCCAGACGATCGTGTCGGCCATCGCCTGGTCGAAGCGGTCGACCGCGCGCCAGTCGCAGACGAAGACGAGCGGCTCGCTGGCGCGCTGCACGAGCGAGCGCACGCCGGCCACGAACCCCGAGAGCTCGTCGATGCCCAGCGGCGGACGGAAGACGACCTCCGCGAGCTTCCCGACCTGCTGCTGGACCGTCATCATCGACGCGATCCCCCCGATGCGTCCATTAGACCGCCGGCGCGCTCCGGGGGCAACGGGAAGCTAGCGGACGCTAGCTGGCGCGCGCGGGCGGCGTCGCCCGTCGACGCGCGATCGTCCCCACCGCCACCAGGGCCGCGGCGAATCCAGCGGCGGCACCGATGCCGAGCGACCAGCGTGGGCCGAAGCGATCGGCCACCCAGCCGACGATGGGCGCGCCGATCGGGGTTCCTCCGAGCGCGATGGCGACGCGAATGGCCATGACGCGTCCGCGCATCGCGGGCTCGGTGGAGAGCTGCATGAGCGAGTTCGTGGCGGTCGTGAACGTCAGCGCCGCGACGCCGATGACGACGAGCGCGGCGCCGAAGAGCGCGTAGGTCGGCGCGATCGCCGCGAGGAGGCACCCGAGGCCGAACACCGCGCCGCCCACGAGGAGCGAGGAGAACCGCGCCTCGCCACGCGCCGCGAGGAGCGATCCGGAGATCGTCCCGAGCGCCATGGTCGACGAAAGGAGGCCGTAGCCGCGCGCGTCCGTGTGGAAGACGCGGACGGCCATCGTCGAGATGAAGATCGGAAAGTTCAGGCCGAACGTACCGATCAGGAAGAGCATGACGAGGATCGCGCGCAGGTCGGGGCGGCGCCACACGTAGCGGAAGCCCTCGACGAAGCTCCCCTTCATGCGGCGAACGCGCGGGCTCGGACGGAGCTCGGAGCGCCGCAGCAGCGCGAGCGATACGAGCACCGCCCCGAACGACGCGCCGTTGATGAGGAACGACCAGCCCGTCCCCACCGATGCGATGACGAGGCCGGAGACCGCGGGCCCGACCATCCGCCCAGCGTTGAAGGACGTCGAGTTCAGCGCGACGGCGTTCGACAGCTCGCCGTCGCCGACGAGCTCCGAGACGAACGTCTGTCGGACGGGCGCGTCGAACGCGGTCGCGCAGCCCGAGAGGAACGCGAAGAGGTAGACCTCCGGGAGTGTGACGACCCCGGTCACGGTGAGCGCGCCGAGCGCGAGCGCGAGCACGCCGAGCGCTCCCTGCGTCGCCATGAGCAAGCGGCGCTGGTCGAAGCGGTCGGCCGCGACGCCCGTCCAGGGCAGGAGGAGGAGCTGCGGCCCGAACTGGAGCGCCATCACGGTCCCGACGGCGGACGCGTCGTGGTGCGTGAGCTGCGTGAGCACGAGCCAGTCCTGCGCCACGCGCTGCATCCAGGTGCCGACGTTCGACACGAGCGCGCCGGCCGCCCAGAGGCGATAGTTGTGACTGCGCAGCGAGCGGAACACGCCCGGCGAGGGCGACTTCACGGTCGATCCGGCTCGTTCCCGCCCTCGATCATGCCTCTCCGTCTCCTTCGTCGCCGTCCTCGTCGGGCTCCGCGGTGACGAGGAGAGGCATCTCGAACTCGCGGGCGAGGCGCATCGCCTCGTCGACCTTCGTCTCGGCGATGTCGCGGCTGTAGACTCCCGCGATTCCTCGTCCCTTCTCGTGGATCGCCATCATGAGCGCGGTCGCGCTGGTCTCGCTCATGTGGAAGAGCTGCTCGAGGACCTGAACGACGAACCACTTGGTCGTGTAGTCGTCGTTGTGGAAGACGACGGCCCACTTGCGCGCGCGGGCGACCTTGGGGGCCCGCTCGAGCACCGGGTCGCCATCCAGGTCGTCCTTGCGCACGCCGAGGAGTGTAGCGCGCTAGCCGGAGACCGCGGCCGGTCGCGCCTCGGCTCCGAAGGTCCTCTTCGCCCACGCGCCCGTCGCGCGCATGATCGCGTCGACCTCGGTCACGCCGGTCCAGCCGGCCACGTTGGCCCCGCTTGCCCCGCTGGCCTTCGCGCCGAAGGCGCTCCGGAATCGCGAATCGTCGACGAGGTACGGCGCCTCCCACTGGTAGGCCATCTCGGCGACCTCGCGGGCCATCGGCTCGAAGACGCCCATCGCGCGGAGGGCGATGCGCGGTACGCGCGTCACGCGGATGGGGCGTCCGATGGCCTTCGCGAGGCGCGCCGTCGTCTGCCGCATGCTCTCCGCGGGGTTCGCCGGCAGGTGCCAGACGTGCCCGAACGCCTCGTCGTGGTCCGCCAGCGTCACGAGCGCCCGCGCCACGTCGGGCGCGTAGGCGAGCGTGTGCGGCGCGTCGGGGTCGCCGAAGCACTCGGCGGCCT
Source organism: Polyangiaceae bacterium (assembly GCA_036490515.1). Classification (GTDB taxonomy): domain Bacteria; phylum Myxococcota_A; class Polyangia; order Polyangiales; family Polyangiaceae; genus Palsa-1150. The sequence continues at coordinate 16,797 of DASXDU010000014.1, read as the reverse complement.
TTCCGGCGAACACGCGCTCGAAGAAGCGCACGCCGAAGGTGGTCTGCCGGACGATACCCGGGCCGAAGAAGTCGCTCGCGCGGCCCGTCGCGATCGGGAGCTCGCCGCGATCGCAGAGGCCCTGCCGTTCCTCGGCGAGCTTCGCTCGGACCTCTCCCTTCTTGCTGCACGGATGGATCGGGAGCCCCTCGTGGATCGGGCCGGACACGCGCCCGTACATGTAGAGGTTGTCGAGAGCGACCAGCTTCGCCCCCGCGCTCCTCGCGCCGTGCATGGCGCCGCGGGCCAGCGGCAGGAGGAGCGTGAGCCAGGCGTCGTACGGGGGGCTCGTGCAGTCGTAGACGACGGCTGCCCCGCGCGTCGCTTCCTCGGCGAACGAGAGCTCGGACAGATCGCCCGATCGCCATTCGAGCCCAGGTCGAGGCGCGCCGGCCGCCCCGCGCCGCACCAGACGCACGCGCGTCCCGCGCGCGAGGAGCGCCTCCGCGACGAGCGAGCCGATCTGCCCACTTCCCAGCACCACGTGCAGCGCGTCGTTCATGCGCACGAAGGTGGCCCTTGCGCGTGTGCACGGCAACCCGCAAGAATTCAAACCATGCTTGCATCCACGCAAGGCTCGACCTTGCTTCGGGACGTGCGCTGGGACGACGTGTGCCTCTTTCTCGCGCTTCGCCGCGAGGGGAGCCTCGCCGCCGCGGGGGCGAAGACGGGGCTCGACGCGTCGACCCTGAGTCGCCGGCTCGCGGCGCTCGAGGAGCTCCTCGACGCGCGCCTCTTCGATCGCACGCGCGAGGGGCTCGTCCCGACGGAGGCCGCGGAGCTCCTGCTCCCGGCGGCCGAGGAGATGGAGGCGGCCCATGCGCGGTTCACGCAGGGCGCGCTCGGCTTCGAGCGGGAGGCGAGGGGAGTCGTGCGCCTCAGTGTCCCACCGGGAGTCGCGGATGCGTTCGTCGCGCCGGCGCTCTCCCGCCTTCGCGAGAGGCACCCGCAGATCCGGATCGAGCTCGAGGCGTCGGTGCGCCTCACGGACCTCACACGGCGCGAGGCGGACATCGCGCTCCGCACGGTCCGCCCGCAATCGGGCGAGCTCGTGATGGCCAGGGTGAACTCCACGGTGTGGACGCCGATGACCGCCGCGGGCTCGCTCGCCGCGAAGAAGCCGGTCAAGACGTGGAGCGACCTCCCGTGGGTCGCGTGGGGCGACGATCTCGCGAGCATCCCGCCTGCGCGGTGGCTCTCGGCGCACGTCCCCGGCTGCGAGCCGGTCCTCCGGACGAGCCACATCGCCGCGCAGGTGGCGGCCGTCACGCACGGCTTCGGCGTCGCGCTCCTGCCGCTCCTCTACGCGCGCGTCGAGAGGATCGCCCCCGTGAAGTGGGCTCGCGCGCTCGCGCCGTCGGTCGAGGCGCTTCCGCCGAACGAGACGTGGATCGTCGGGCACCGCGCGCTCCGCGGGGTGCCGCGCGTCGCGGCGGTGTGGGACTTCCTCGTCGAGGAGCTCGGGCGGTTCGAGCGGACGCGGTGAGGTCGCGGTGCCGGGCGTGCGCCGTCAGCCCTTCGGTCGCCGGAGTACGCGCAGCCGTCCGCTCTTGCCGGTGCCGGCGTAGAAGCGGCCTTTCCCGTCGTACTCGAGCCCGCTGACGAACGCGTCGGGCATCTCGAGCGCTTCGCGGACCTCCCCGGAGTCGGGGGCGACGCGACGCAGCTCGGCTCGATCGGCTTGGACCGCTCCGTGCCAGAGCTCCCCTTCGGCGAAGGTCACGCCCGTCACGAGCCGGTCGGATTGCACGGTCCGGAGGACGCGGCCGGTCTTGGGATCGAGCTTGAGGATGCGTCGCCCCTCGTACTGGCCGACCCAGAGGGCGCCCTCGGCCCACGTGAGACCGGCGTAGTCCGTGTCGGGCGGCGCGGGGACGGTTGCGACGACCGCGCCGGTCGCGGGGTCGACCTTCTGGATCGTGCCGGCGGCGATTTGGTAGAAGTGGCGGCCGTCGAAGGCGCTTCCGGCCTCGGCGCGAACGGAGAGCGTGCGGCCGAAGCTGCCGTCTGCCTCGACCGATTGCAGCCGATCGCCCAGGGCGATCCATGCACGGGCGCCGTCGTGGGTGACGCCGTGGACCCACTCGATGCCCGGGAACGTGAACTCGGCGAGGACCTCGGCCTTCTGCGTTCGCATCACGACGAGGACTTAGCGCGGACCGGCTCCGGCGCGAGCAACAACGTCGTCGCGAAGCCTTCCGGCGGGGGAGCCACCCAGCGGCGGCTGGGCCCGGCGCCGTGCGCGTCGACCTTGCGCGCGTCTTTCAGCCCGGCGAGCGCGCGCTGGACGGCGCGCGGCCCCAGGCCGCTCGCGAGGGCGAGCGCGGAGCTCGACCACGGCTCGCCGCCACGAAGGAGCGCGAGCAGGAGCGACGCCTCGCCGTCGGCCGGAGGGAGCAGCACGACGACCTCGTCGTCCCCGTGCAGGGCGAACCCGTCGGGGGTCGAATCGATCGTCACGCCGAGCGGCACGAGCACGCGTCGCAGGCGGCCGACCTCGACCCGCAGCCGCGCGCGGAGCGAGTCGGTGACGCGCCGCGCGCCGAACGCGCCCTCGACGAGGAGCGCGCGGGACTTCGCGTGCGGCGCCGCCTCGCCGAGTGAGCGCGCGAGCGCGAAGAGGACGGGCCGGGTCGCGAGGGATACGGCTCGGTCGCGGCGGCGGAGCTCGTGTCGGCAGGCGTCCACGACGAGCGCGGGATCGCGCGCGAGCGAGGCGACGTCGGGGAGCGTGGCGAACGCGGTCGTCCCGTTGCGGACGACGCGTGCGACCGGTGCGCGGAGATCTGCCGCCAGGCGCTCCACCTGCGCGGACAGGGGTGGGAGCGCCGCCCGGCGCGCCGCGGAGCGGGCGCGAGCTATCGCAGCTTCGGCTTCGAGCACCCGCAGCCCACGCGCGGCGACGTCCGCCCGCAAGAGCTCCGCGAGCGCGCGGAGCCTCGGGGGCGCGCCCCGGACGTCCAACGCCACGAGCGCTCCCGCTTCGGCGACGCGTCCGAGGAGCAGAAGGCGCCGGACGCGGAGCAGGCGCACGTAGGTGCGGTTGGCGCGATCGCCGGCGAGCGCGTCCTCGGCGGCCTCGAGCAGGCGGCCAGAGAGGCGAAGGTCACGGGATGCGAGCGCCACCTCGCCCCGCGCGGCGAGGACGCGGGCGCGCATGGGGTCCGTCCGCGGCAACCCGTGCTCCGCGCGCTCCAGCAGCTTCAGCGCGGCGCGATCTTCCCCGAGCTGCGCCATGGCCACACCACGGAGCGCGAGCGCTCCTGCGTCCTCTCGCGCGCCGACGAGGCGCAGCGCAGCCAGGGCATCGAAGCGCGCGAGGTGGCGCGCGGCGGCCAGGAGATCGGGATCGCGTCGCAGTTGTTACTCCCCGCGGTGGGCGCTCGCGCCGTACACCAGGACGCATGAAAGCTCATGGCACGCCGTGCTGTCAGCACACGAGCATCCGGGGCGCCGAGGCCACGCGTCGCACCCGGGGCAGGCGGGGAGGGTGGTCGGCCGGCGGGGTCGTCTTCGCCGTCCTCGCAGCGCTCATGCCCAAGTGCCCGCTCTGCATCGCCGCGATGCTCGGCGCTCTCGGCGTGACCGGGCTCACGGGCCTGGCCGCGCACGTCGACCTGCGGCTCGTCTGGCTCACCGCGGCGCTCGCGCTGGGCGCGGGCATCGCGTTCGTCGTTCACCACGTGCTCGACCGACTCGATCGAAAGGAGACGCCATCATGAACCACGCGACTGGGACACGAGAAGACTGGCTCACTGCACGCCTCGCGCTCTTGAAGGAGGAGAAGGAGCTGACGCGGCAGAGCGACGCGGTCGCCGAGCGGCGGCAGGCGCTCCCGTGGGTGCGCATCGACAAGACGTACCGCTTCGAGACCGCCGACGGCCCGGCGAGGCTCCCGGATCTCTTCCGCGGGCGCTCGCAGCTCCTCGTCTACCACTTCATGTTCGGGCCCGACTACACGGCCGGCTGCCCCTCGTGTTCGTTCATCGCGGACTGCTTCGAGGGGTTCGCCACGCACCTCGCGCACCACGACGTCATGCTCTGGGCGGTCTCGCGCGCGCCTCTGACCAAGCTCGCCGCGTACGAGCGGCGCATGGGCTGGACCTTCCCGTGGGCGTCGTCTTTCGGCGGCGACTTCAACTTCGACTTCAGCGTCGGCTTCACCGAGGAGGAGCAGTTCGACAGGGGCGTCGACTACAACTACCGGCGCGAGCCGAAGCGCGATCGGGCTGCGACCGGCGGCGGCGCGAGCGGGCACGCGGCGATGTGCGGCGTCGACACGCCGACCTACCTGCGCGAGCGGCCGGGAATGAGCGCGTTCGTCCTCCAGGACGGCGCGGTCCATCACACGTACTCGACCTACGGCCGCGGCCTCGACGGCCTGTGGGGCGCGTACTCGTGGCTCGACCGCGCCCCCAGAGGGCGGAACGAGAGCGGGCCGTGGTGGAAACGGCACGACGAGTACGCGAGGCGCCTCGACGCGGCGAAGGGACCGCGCGATTAGGGCCGGAAGGGGCGCGGCCCGCGATGCGGTCCCAGCTTGGCGGGGTGGTGCGTGCGCCGGATCGCCGGCGCCACGCACTCGGTCGGCGCGAAGCCCGTGCGGCCCCCCTGGATGTCGACGATCGTGTGGAACCCCTGGAGGAACGCCACGCCGAACGTCGAGGCGTCCTGGGTTCCGCCGTCCTGGATCGCGAGGCAGTACTGCCCGCCGCCGCCGGCGTAGAGATAGGTATCGAGAGCCTTCGCCTCGATCGTCACGTCCGGCTGGCCGCTGGTGGCGCTGGGCAGGGAGAGCGTGAGGGACGGCAGCGTCGACTCGACCTGCGCGTCGCTCACGCTCGCGTCGGTCACGCAGCCCTGGTTCTGACCGCTCGTCGCGAACGTGTTGCTGCCGAAGACCGACTTGAAGCCGCTCGACCCTTCGAGCGCGGTCTGGAACGCGTTGAAGACGGAGGTCGGCACGTAGAAGAGCGAGGTGCCGGTGTCGAGCACGGGCTGCTGGAACGTGTTCGAGGCGTTCGAGACGATGCTCGTGCCCCCGAGGCTCATGCTGTCGACGTTGATCGAGTAGTAGGGGTTGTTGTTCGAGATGGCCGGCAGCGCGGTGTACACGGGGGTCGACGAGGGTGCGCCGTCGCCGCCGAGCCACATCGTGCCGGCGTTGGCGCCGGTGCCGTCGCAGAGCGCGAAGGCGAAGACGTCGGTGACGCCCGCGGCCATCACTGCCGGCATGTACCCGGTCGTGCCCGTCACCGCATTCCCCGACGGCCCGAGGCCGAGGATGCCCTGGTAGTCGTTCTGGCCGGAGAAGAAGCCGCCGGTGGCCTTCGTGATCTCGACGAAGTCGATGGTCACCGACGGCGAGCCGTTGCCGAGGCCGACGGTGTCCGCGTAGATCGGCCCGGACCACCCCGTGCCGTCATCGTATTGCGACGACCCGTTCTTGCCGGTCGCCTTGGCGGTGGACGACGCCGTGTAGACCGGGGAGACCCCGGTGCAGCCGGAGCACCCGGTGCCCCCGACGCCGAGGGTCGTGCTCCCCGTGTCGATCTGCGACGCGAACGTCTGGCTCCCGACCGTGACCTGCGCGGTGTACTCGAAGTCGGCGCCGCCGGGAGAATCGAGGGGGATGGCGTAGCCGGCCGCGCCGCTCGACGAGCCGCTGCTCGACGAGGAGCCGCTCCCCGAGGAGCTGCCGCTGGAGGAGCCGCTGCTCGAGGAGGAGCTGCCGCTCGACGAGCTGCCGCTGGAGGAGGAAGCGCCGCTGGAGGAACCGCTTCCCGAGGAGGAGCCGCCGCTCGAGGAGGAACTGCTCGACGAGCTGCTGCTCGACGAGGAGCCGCTGCTCGACGACTTGCCGCCCCCGTCGGCCCCCGCGTCCGAGACCGACGCCGCCGAGCCTCCGTCCCCGGCGCCGAGGCTCGACGAAGGTGAGTTCGACGAACCACATGCGCCGAGCGCAACGCCACCGAGCACGATCGCGACGAGCCTCACTGCAGACTGCATGCGCGTGACGCTACTGTCGCCGTCGACGGCCCGGCAAGCGAATCGGCGCGTGTTTTCAGGCGTTTGCGGTGCGGTTGCGCGTGGGCCGTTCCGGCTGTTCCCGTTCGAACGCCCTCGCTGGCAACTTGCAGAAAGGAGCAGCCGCGGCCATGCAAGCCTCACCCGCGCGAGTCGACGAGCAACACGTCGAGCCGCGCGATCGCCTTCGGGTCGCCGAGGACCTGCATCTCGACGATGCGCCCGCGCTCCACCTTGAACGTCCAGAGGGCGCGCGCGCGGCCGCCGTGTGCCCAGGCGGCGCCGGGTGTGCCGTCGACGAGCGCCGGCTGCGCGGCCTGCGCGCTGCCGAGAAAGACGCGAGCGACGTCGGACGCACCGCGCACCTCGGGGACGAGGCGCGGCGCGCCCCTCGCCGCGTTCGCGGCCGCGGCCTTGACCATCGCAGCGTCGACTCGCAGGACGACGTCGGGGTCGAGCACCGCGAGCACGGCCTGGAGATCTCCGTGGCGCGAGGCGGCCATGAAGGCGTCGGCGACGTCGCGCTGGGACGGGAGCTCGGGCGAGGGCAGGTCTTCTTCCCTGGCTCCGGCGCCCTGGACGCGCTTGCGCGCCCGGCTCGCGAGCTGCCGCGTCGCGACGGCCGACCGCCCCACGATCTCGCCGATGTCCTCGAACGAGAGCGCAAAGAGATCGTGCAGCACGAAGGCCACCCGTTCGGGTGGGCTCAGGGTGTCGAGCACCACCATCATCGCCGAGCCCACGGCGTCGGCGAGGAGGACCTCGCTCTCCGGGTCGGCTGGCGCGGAGGCCGCCGCGTCCTCGGCGAGCGCTGGCGCCGCGTGCTCGCGCGTCTTGCGCGCCCGGAGCGCGTCGAGACACACGTGCGTGACGACGGTCGTGAGCCAGCCGGTGAGGTTGTCCAGCGTCTCGGCGTCGCCGCGCGTCAGCCGCACCCACGCCTCCTGCACGGCGTCCTCGGCTTCGCTCGCAGAGCCCAGCATCCGGTACGCGACCGCCCGCAGGCGGGGCCGGTTCTCCTCGAATCGCGTGCTCAGGGACGGGTCTGTCACGTTCGGCTCCTCTCGTCCGTCATGGGAGGGACGAACGAGGCGCGCGTAGTGTGACATACCTCTGCCGCGTCACGTTCCCCTCCGCTGAAACGTCATGAAGCCGAAAGGAAGGACCAAGCCATGAAGATCAAGGTGATGACCATCCACGTGGACGATCAGGCCAAGGCGCTGCAGTTCTACTGCGAGGTGCTGGGCTTCACGAAGAAGGCGGACTTCTCGAACCACGGCTACCGCTGGCTCACCGTCGCCTCGCCCGAGGCGCCGGACGGCCCCGAGCTTCAGCTCGAGGCCAACACCGACCCCGCGGCGCGCGCGTACCAGGAAGCGCGTTTCAAGAAGGGGCAGCCGGCTGCCATCTTCTTCGTCGACGACGTGAAGGCCGAGCACGATCGCCTCGCCGGGCTGGGCGCGAAGTTCACGACGCCGCCCAGCAAGGTGACCGGCTCGACCATCGCCATGCTCGACGACACGTGCGGCAATCTCATCCAGATCACCGCGCTGGATCCCCGCTAGCGCGGAGGGAAGGACGGGGGTCGCGTCGGTTCGCGAGCGCGGTCGCCGGCGCGTGGATCGCGCTCGATCCCCTCCCGCATGAAATGCGCGTACTTGGCGCACTTCGCGGGGGGCTCGCCGGTTGCAAGTCGACCCTCGAACCCCGAACCCGAGGAGTCGATTCGCGATGGAACGCGAGACCGCGCTGGAGACCGTCGTCCCCTTCCGGGGGACCCCGTCGCGCATGGGCATCGCCACCATGGTGCGCTCGACGCTCATCGCCGCGTCGATGGAGTCGCTGCGCGCGCGTGGGCTGTACGACCGCTACGCGGTTCGTCTTGCCGAGGCGGAGCGAAGCGAGCTCGCCACCGTCGTCGGCGGCGCGTGGATCCCCATGTCTCTCGCGACCGCACACTACCGCGCGTGCGATTCGCTCCGGCTCTGCGTCGGCGAGCAGCTCGACGTCGCCCTGAAGGTCGGCATGCACCTCCACGGGACGTTCCTCGGGGCGATGCTCCGGATGGCGCGCACCGTCGGCGTCACGCCGTGGGGTGCGCTCGCCTATACGGACAAGCTCTACGACCGGCTCTTCCGCGGGGGCGGCATCGCCGTGACGCGCGTCGGGCCGAAGGACGCGCGGGTCGACCTCGTGGGCAATCCCCTCTGCCAGATGGAGTACTTCCGCGTCGGCGTGCGGGGCGTGTACCAGGCGGCGCTCGAGCTCTTCTGCGAGCGCCTGGTCACGCGCGAGGTCCCGCGCCGCTACCCCGAGTTCGACATGGCGGTGCGGATCTCCTGGGCGTGACCCCGTCTGCGTGAGGCGCGCCCGGCGCATGGCCGCGTGAGGCGTCCTCGGCCCTTTGCACCGCTTGTTGGCGCGCCGGAGAGCGCGTCTACTGGCCCCCATGTGCGACGACGATTCCTTCGACGACATGGTCGCGTACCGCCTTCGCTCGGGGCTCCTGTCCCGTCGGGGGTTCGCTTCTCTCTCGGTCGGCGCGGGGCTCGCGTCGCTGCTGCCGATCGGGTGCAACTCCGCAGGCCCGGCGCCGGGGGCGTCGGCACCATCGGGGGGAGCGGCGGCTGCGACGACGACCGCGACGGCGACGGCGGCAGCGGCGGAAGCGCCGACGGAGACGGCCGAGTCGGAGGTGACCATCACGACACCCGACGGCACGTGCGACGCCTACTTCGTGCACCCCGCGACCGGCGCGGCTCCGGCGGTGCTCGTCTGGCCGGACATCTTCGGCCTGCGCCCGGCGTTTCGCGAGATGGGCAAGCGGCTCGCCGGGTCGGGGTACGCCGTGCTCGTCGTGAACCCGTTCTACCGGACGAAGAAGGCGCCGACGGCGCCGCCTCACCCGGACTTCGACGACCCGGCCACGCGCGAGGCGCTCATGGCGCTGGCCAAGACGCTCACGCCGGAGACCGAGACCACCGACGCGAGGGCGCTGACGGCGTGGCTCGACCAGCAGCCGTCCGTCGACAAGGCGCGCAAGATGGGAACGACGGGCTACTGCATGGGCGGGCCGCTGGTCATGCGAACGGCGGCGGCGAACCCGGATCGCATCGGAGCCGCCGCGACGTTCCACGGCGGAGGCCTGGTGACGGACAAGCCGGACAGCCCGCACCTCCTCATTCCGAAGATGAAGGCGCACTTCCTCGTCGCCATCGCCGCGAACGACGACGCGAAGCAGCCGGACGCGAAGGCGACGCTCGAGGCTGCGTTCGCGAAGGCGTCCTTGCCCGCGACCGTCGAGGTGTTCGCGGGGACGAAGCACGGATGGTGTCCGCCCGATTCTCACGTCTACGACCACGACGCGGCGGAGAGGGCCTGGGGCGAGCTCCTGGTGCTGCTGAAGGGCGCGCTCGCCTAGGCGGCGCGCGCTCACGCCGGCGGTGCGGCGCCACGCGGCTCGTCACTGGCAGGTGGAGCAGTCGCCGTTTGCGTCCGCGCAGAAGTTCTGCTGGCAGCTCGACGTCATCCCGCCGATGTCGCAGCCGTTGAAGTCGCAGCCGGCGGGGTTCGACGCCGTGCTCTCGTAGCCGGTGGGTGGCGTCTGGCCGAAGGGGGTGCCGGTCGCGCTGCAATAAGACACGCTGACGATGCAGAAGCCGTGGACGGGCTGCCCGTCCAGCGTCTGCCCCGCGGCCGGCGGCGAGCACGCCTGCGGCACGGGGTCGGGCGGGATGGGCGTGTACGAGCAGCCGCCGGCAGTGCACGTGCCGGGCGACTCGTGGCACCCGTCCGGAGGGCTCGTGCAGTCGGCGCTGCTGCAGCAGTTCGCGCTGGGGATGCACCCGCCGTTGCAGACCTTGTCGCCCGAGAGGCAGCCGCAGCCCGCCGCCGAGCAGATCTCTCCGCCCGTGCACGCGAGGGCGCCGTTGCACGTGCACGTCCCCCCGCTGCAGACGTTGGTCGCGCCCGAGCACTGGCTGTTCCCGCAGCAGCTCGCCGACGGGATGCAGGACCCGTTGCAGAGCGTCTCGCCCGTGGGGCACGCGCACGTCCCCGCGTCGCCGCACGCGAGCCCGCCGCCGCACGCCGCGTCGGCGCAGCACGCGATGCCGAGCGTTCCGCACGGGACGCTGCCGCCGTCGGACGCGTCGGCGCTGCCTCCGTCGTTCGCCGCGCCGTCGCGCCCGGCGTCGGCGGCCCCGTCGTGGCCCGCGTCGGCCCGGGCGTCGCCCGTCGTGGCGTCGCCGCCGGTCGAGCCGTCTCCCGCGTCGCCGGGATCGGGGCAATCGGCCTTCTCGGTGCAGCTCCCCGCGCCGCACGCCCCGAGGACCGCGCCGCCGCCCCACGTGGCGAGCACGCCCGCGACGATGGCCGCCGCTACCCTGAGGCTCACCATGGCGCTCCCTCGACAAGTAGCAGAGCGCGGGCATCAAGGCCCGACCGACACGATCTGACCGTTCGAATCGACGCCGTCGCCGCCGGTCACGAAGACGAGCGCGTTCTGCCCGCCCGGGATGCCGGGGAGCGTCGCATTGATCTGCCCCGGGCTCGCGTAGAAGAAGGGCGAGCCCGCCTGGACGCTCCACTGGGCGGTCGCCTCGCGCACGTGCACGACGTCGCCCGCGTCGGTGAAGCCCGTACCGAAGATGGAGAGCGTGGTGCCGCCGTCGATGTCGCCCGCCGAGAACGTCGTCCCGTTGACGACGCCGCCCTGGCTGACGAGCGGGCAGCCGGGCGGGACCGGCGGCGTGGCGACCTGCGTCGCGTAGAGCGTCTGGAAGAGGGCCGCCGAGAGGCTCGCCGGGCCGGACGCCTTGTAGAGCCCGAACCCGTCGACGAAGTCGTCGGGCTGCCCGGACGGCCGGTTGTCGATGATCTGCCAGAAGACGCCGTACGCCGCGCCCCACGCGACGATGGCCGGGACGATCGCCGCCGCGCGCTGCATCGCCGCGCACTCGCCGAGGTCCGCCTGCTCGCGCGGCGCGCCGAACTCGCCGACGAGGAACTGCGCGGGCGTCGCGCCTGCGCCGCCGTCCTTCTCCTTCACGTAGCCGAGCGCCGACGTGAGGTCGGCCTGAAGGCCCGCGGCCACCTGCGCGGGCGTCAGGTTCGGGCCGAGCGACTGCCACGACGAGTACGAGTAGAAGTCGACGTCCACCTGCGGCGCGACGACGCTGATGACGCACTTGTTCGCCGACGTGTCGCACGGCGCGTTCGTCGCGAGGCTCCGCACCAGGTTGAACTCGAGGCCGAAGTAGAGCCGCGCCGTCGTCGCCGCCGCGGCCTTGCGCGCGTCGGCCACGCCCGCCGACCGCGCGCCGATCCAGGCCGTGTAGCCGTCCCACGCCGCCTGGCTCGTGGCGACCGGCGCGAGCGCGTTGTCGCCTTCCCAGTTGAGGATGACGAACGTCTTGCCCGGGAACGTGGAGAGCAGTGCCGACCCGAGCGCGGCGATCTCCTGCCGCTCGGTCGCGATCTGCGCGGCCGTGTAGCCCGCCGTCCAGTCGTTGGCGTCGTCGCCGGACGAGTACGTCGTCAGCAGGTACGTGTCGAAGCTCGGGTTCGCGAAGAGCGCGCGGTAGGCGCCGCTCGTCGCGGCGGTCGCCAGGTCGAAGGCGCCGGCGTCCCCCGGCGCGAGGACGCCGTAGATGTCCTGCGGGCCGAGGTAGACGCGCACCGTGCGGCCTCCGAGACCGGCCACCTCGTTCGTGGCCCAGGTGAGCTGGTCGGGCGTGCCCGGCCAGGCCGACGGGTCGAACCCCCATGCGTAGACGCCGATGCGATCGCGCATGTCCGCGGGCGGCGTGAAGGCCGCCGGCCCGTCGGCGACGGCGTCCGCGCCGCCGTCCGCCCTCGCGTCCGACCCGTCCGCCGTCGCGTCGGAGGCGTCGCCCCCGCCGTCGTGTGCCGCGACGATGCCGTCCGCGGCGGCGTCCGGCGCGGGAGTGACCCCGGCGCCCTCGTGCGAGCAACCCGTGGCGCACACCCACGCGGCGGGCACGAAGAGGACGGCGAGCACGGCGACGGCGAGGCGCGACTTCATCAGAACGTTCCCGCGATGCCCCCTGGGCCGATCCAGCGCACGGACGCGGCGGCCGTCTCGCTCCTGGGCCACACGAGCCAGGTCACCACGGCGCCCGCCGCCAGGAGGCCCCCGGCGACGAGCGCGGTGGCGCCGATCGCGGCGTCGCGATGCTGCGCGTCGACCGCGCTGCCGAGCTGCTGGCAGGTGGGGCTCGAGGGATCGTCGGTGCACGCGTTGCTGGAGATGCCCGTCCGCAGCCCCGCCGCGCTGCTCGACTGCTTGCCCGCCTGCACGAGGAGCACGGCGCCTGCGCCGATCCCCGCCGCACCGAGCACCAGCATCGACAGCGTCACGACCTTCTTCGTCGTGCCCGTTCCCCCCTGCGCGGGCGCTTCTGCTGCGGGCTCCTGCGTGTCCGCTCCCGCGCTCGCCTGCGCCCCGGCCGCGTGGAGCGTCACGGCGACGACACGGTTCTTCTCGCCCGCGCCGAGGACGACGTGCTCCTCCGCGGGCTCGCTGCCGGCCTTCTCGAAGCGAAGCACGTGCGGGCCGGGGTCGACCGCGAGCGGCTTGCCGTCGAGCACCTCGGTCAGCGGCGCGCCGTCGATCGTCACGTGCGCGGCCGTGAGGTCCTGCCCGCCCTCGTCCTTCGCGGCCAGCGTGACCGTCGGCATCGCGTCCTCGAGCTCGCGCATCCAGCGGGTGCACGACTGGGCGACGATCTTCGGGCAGGCGTCGCGCAGGCAGACGGCGAAGGAGTCGCGCGCGCGCAGGTAGTGGCCTTCGTCGCGCTGCGACTGCCCGCGGTCGGCCGCGGCGATGCATTCGGCCTTCGGATCGGCGCCGCGAGCCGCAGGCGCGAACGACGCCGCCGCCGCTGCCAGGGCGACGGCGACCAGAGAGGCTCGCTCCATGCGCGCTTCATCCTACGCGATCGGGCGCGGTCACATGCACTGCGGCTTGAAGTGCACGTGGCCCTTCGCGTCGGTCGTGTACGGCGGATCGCAGTCGGCTCGTCGCGGATGAACCGCCGCGGGCACCGCGCGCGGCGGGGGCAACGTCGGCGGCGACGCGGGAGCCGTGGGCGCCGCGCTCGGCAGCGCCGAGACCGAGACGACGGGCACTTCGGCGGGCGGCGAAGGTGCGGCGCTCGGCTCCGCCGTAGCGGCCGCCGCCGTCGGCGCTGGCGCCGGCGCCGGCGTGGCGACCGGCGCGGGAGCTCCGGCGGGAGCCGCTGCTGGCGTCGCGCTCTCGAGCGGGGCCGGCGCAGGCGCGGCGTGCTCCCCCAAGGCGAAGACCACCGTCGCCACCACGGCGGCGATCCCGGCGCCCACCGCTGCGCCGATCCAGGCCATCCGCGCGCGGGGACGTCGCTCGGGGGGAGGCATCGTCGGGTGGGCGACCGAGACGCCCGACGCCTGGGAGGCGAGCTCGATGGCGATCGAGCGCCCCGTCGTCTCGGCCATCTCCCGCCGGCCGACCGGCGTCGGCGCGTCGGGCGCGCCCCGCCCCGGCGCCGAAGGCAGCACCGACGTCGGCTCGTCCCCGCCCGCGTCCAGCGCGCCGCGCTCGATCTCGGCGAGCCGGCCCGCGCGATCCTGGAGCTCCCTGGCGGCGACCCGCTCGACCCAGTCGCCGATCTCCGGGGGCGACGCCGTGCCGACGGCCGCGGCGAGATCGTGCGCCATCTCGCGAGCCGTCGCGTAGCGCTCGCCCGGCTCGCGCTGCAAGGCGCGAAGAACGATGGGGTCGAGCGCGCGAGGGAGCGACGGAACGACGGAGCTCGGCGGCGGGACGACCTCGTTGAGGACGCGGGCCATGACGTTCGCCTCGTTCTCGCCCTTGAAGAGCCGCTCGCCGGTGAGCGCCTCCCACAGGACCACCGCCGCCGCGTACACGTCCGTTCGCCGCGTCACCGCCGTGCCGCGGATCTGCTCCGGGGCCATGTACGCGAGCTTGCCCTTGAGTTGCCCGTCGCGCGTCGTCTGCAGGCGCCCCGCGGCCTTCGCGACGCCGAAGTCGAGCAGGCGCGCCACGCCGTCGGTGCCGACGAGGATGTTCTGCGGGGAGACGTCGCGGTGGACGATGTCGAGCCTCGCGCCCGCCTCGTCCTTCGCCTCGTGCGCGGCGTCGAGCCCGTGGAGCACGCCGGTGACGATGCCCGTCGCGACGAGCGGCGGGATGCGCTCGTTCGCGTGGCGCACGGTTCGGGCGAGCTGCGAGAGCGACGCGCCCCGCACGTAGTCCATGACGAGGAAGAGGTCGTCGTCCACCGCGACCACGTCGAGCGTCGAGACGACGTTCGGGTGGTTGATGCGCGCCGCGAGCCGCGCCTCGTCGAGGAACATCTTCACGAACTCGGGGTCGCGCGCGTAGTGCGCGTGCAGGCGCTTGATCGCCACCGAGCGCGCGAACCCCGCGGCCCCCGTGAGCCGGCCGAAGTGCACCGTGGCCATGCCGCCGGACGCGATCTCCCCGTAGACGACGTACCGGCCGACCGTGCGCGGCGTGCTCTTGGCGGCCTCGCCACTCGCCATCCCTTCGAGGGTAGCAGCTTCGCGCCCGGCGACGCCCGCGACGGCTGCCACTGGTTCATTCGCGCGGCCGCGTTAACCTGGGCGCCATGTCCAGCGCGCGCTCCTCGGCCCTCGGCGGCTCCTTCACGTTTCCCGGCACGAACCTGACCGTGAACCGCATGGGCTACGGCGCCATGCAGCTCGCCGGCCCCCGGGTCTTCGGCCCCCCGAAGGATCCGGATGCGGCCGTGGCCGTCCTGAAGGAGGCGATCGCCTCGGGCGTCGACCACATCGACACGAGCGACTTCTACGGGCCCCACGTCACCAACCAGATCATCGAGCGCGCCCTCCACCCGTACCCGAAGGGCCTCGTCATCGTGACCAAGGTCGGCGCCAAGCGCGGCGCGGACGCGTCGTGGAACCGGGCCGAGTCGCCCGAGGAGCTGCGCTCGGCCGTCGACGACAACCTCCGGAACCTCGGTCTCGATGCGCTCGACGTCGTCAACATGCGCGTCGGGCACCTCGGCCTCGGCGACGGGCCCGTCCGCGGCCACGTCGAGGTCCTCGTCGCGCTGAAGAAGGAGGGCAAGATCCGGCACGTCGGCCTCAGCAACGTGACGGCGAAGCAGTACGCCGAGGCGCGCGCGGTGACCGAGATCGTCTGCGTGCAGAACGAGTACAACCTCGCTCACCGCGGCGACGACGCCTTCATCGACCAGCTCGCGAAGGAGGGCGTGGCGTACGTGCCGTTCTTCCCGCTCGGCGGCTTCTCGCCGCTCCAGTCCTCGACGCTCTCCGAGGTCGCGACGTCGGCCGAGGCGACGCCGATGCAGGTGGCGCTCGCGTGGCTCCTCCAGCGCGCGCCGAACATCCTGCTCATCCCCGGCACGTCGTCGCTCGGCCACCTGCGGGAGAACCTCGCGTCGGCGAAGCTCACGCTCACGCCGAAGATGCTCGCGCGGCTCGACGCCATCGCCGCCGAGGCGCCCGCGCGCACGCCGGCCCACTGACGGTCGAGGCGCGAGGGCGGAGCTCCGAAGAAGGGGCGCAGCGCGTTGCGCAACGAGCGCAGGCCGCTGCGGCATGAGCGCAGCGCGTTGCGCAAGGAGCGCAGGCCGCTGCGGCATGAGCGCAACCCGTTGCGCCATGAGCGCAGCCCGCTGCGGCATGGGCGCAACCCGTTGCGCCATGAGCGCAGGCCGCTGCGGCATGGGCGCAGCCCGTTGCGCCATGAGCGCAGCCCGCTGCGGCATGAGCGCAACCCGTTGCGCAACGAGCGCAGGCCGCTGCGCCCGTTCCTCGAGCCGTTCGCGCCCCTTGATCACACCTACATCCACCTCCCAATCGACGGGGGGAGGACGATTGCCGCGTCGCGGACGGCAAGAACCCGCCTCCGAGTATCCCCCCTCTCTAGGGGGCACGGTCGAGCCCGCGCCCGCGTCCGCGCCTGCGCCTGCGTCCGCCCACCCGCGCCCGCGCCCGCGCCCGCGCCCGCGCCCGCGCCCGCGCCCGCGCCCGCGCCCGCGCCCGCGCCCGCGCCCGCGCCCGCGCCGTGATGTCCATTCCGTCAAACTGGCGAGGGACGCAATAGGGTTTTTCGCTCGGGCTTTCGATTGTCGCGCCGTGCTCGGCGACGTCAAGGACGCGCGCAGGAGCGCGCGCCGCTGCCGGGGGCAGCGGCACTGCGCGGCCTGGCGGCCGCTTCGTGTCCTTGACGTCGCCTGCGCGCGGCGCGGGACGGGGGGAGCCCGTCGCGAGAGGCGCGTTCGGGCAAAGGAGTGTTGCCATGTTGCGCATCTATCAAGTCATTCTCGAGGTGCTGCGGGAGCTGCGGCCGGTGGTGGCGGCGATCGAGGCTCATGATCGGGACCTCGCTCGCCAGCTTCGCAGGGCGGCGACGAGCGTGGCGCTCAACTGCAGTGAAGGCAGCGGTTGCAGCGGGGGTACGCGGCGAGAGCGCTACCGGAACGCACTCGGGTCGGCGCGGGAGACCGCGGCGTGCCTCGATTCGGCGCTGGCGCTCGGGTACGTCGATGGCGTCGATGCCGGGTTGCTCGACAAGATCGACCACGTGCGCGCCGTGCTGGTGAAGAACGTGCGCTGAGGCAGCGGCGGCGAGCGGCTCGGGTGGGCCGCTCGCCGCGCTACTCGCTCACGCCGTGACGCGGACGAGGGTGCCGATGACGC
>DASXDU010000002.1:0-54508 GCA_036490515.1 Polyangiaceae bacterium | reverse complement strand
CTCTACGATCTGCTCGGCGCGACGCAGGAGCACAAGATCAAGCCGAAGAAGTTCGCGCAGACCGACATCGACGAGGTCATCATCGGCCACACCAACGAGGCCGAGTACAAGAAGCTCCTGAACAACGAGTTCATGGAGGCCCTGCGCGACCGCACGATCAAGATCGACATCCCGTACATCACGAAGCTGACCGAGGAGATCCGGATCTACGAGAAGGACTTCAACGGCCGGAAGATCAAGGGCAAGCACATCGCGCCGCACACCCTCGAGGTCGCGGCGATGTGGGCGGCGCTGACGCGCCTCGAGGACCCGAAGAAGCACAACCTGTCGCTCCTCCAGAAGATGAAGCTCTACGACGGCAAGGTCCTGCCCGGGTACACGCAGGACACCGTGAAGGAGCTCCGCAAGGAGTCGAAGCGCGAGGGGATGGAGGGCATCTCGCCGCGCTACGTGCAGGACAAGATCTCGAACGCGCTCGTGAACGAGAGCGGCGAGGGCACCATCAACCCGTTCATGGTGCTGAACGAGCTCGAGAAGGGCCTGCGGCACCACTCGCTCATCACGAACGACGAGCAGCGAAAGCGCTTCGCCGAGATCATCGGGAGCGTGAAGCGCGAGTACGAGGAGATCGTGAAGAACGAGGTCCAGCGCGCCATCAGCGCGGACGAGGACGCGATCTCGAAGCTGGCCGCGAACTACATCGACAACATCAAGGCCTTCACGCTGAAGGAGCGCGTGAAGAACCGCTACACGGGCCAGGACGAGGACCCGGACGAGCGCCTGATGCGGTCGATCGAGGAGAAGATCGAGATCCCCGAGAACCGGAAGGACGACTTCCGGCGCGAGATCATGAACTTCATCGGCGCGCTCGCCGTCGACGGCAGGCGCTTCGAGTGGAACACGAACGACCGCCTGCGCCGGGCGCTCGAGCTCAAGCTCTTCGAGGACCAGAAGGACTCGATCAAGCTGAAGACGCTCGTCTCCGCCGTGGTCGACAAGGACACGCAGGAGAAGATCGACATCATCAAGTCGAGGCTCATCAAGAACTTCGGTTACAACGAGGTGAGCGCGACCGACGTCCTCAACTACGTCGCCTCGATCTTCGCGCGCGGCGACGCCAAGGAGTGACGGCGGCCGGCGGCTCTTGACCGCCCCCGGTTGAGCCTGCGAGCCTCGCGGGCCAATCGGGGAGGTCCGAGATGAACAGGGCAATCGCTGGGGTGGCAGTGGTGGGGGTCGTGTGCCTCGCGCTGGGCTGCGACGAGGACAAGAAGACGACCGAGCCGGCGTCGAGCGCCGCCGCGGCGCTGCCGACCGAGTCCGCGCCGCCGGCGCCCGTGGAGCCGAAGGCGACGCCCGCCGAGGCCATCGCGAAGACGATGAAGGCCGACGTCGCGGCGTGGAACGCGCACGACGCGGCGGCCGTCGCGGCCTGCTACGAGCCGCAGGGGAAGCTCGTCATCTCGGGCATGCCCGAGTTCCGCGACCGCCAGGCCGTCATGGCGGAGGCGAAGGCGAACTTCACGGCCTTCCCGGATTTCAAGGTCGCCGTCACGCACAGCTACGTGCACGGCAACACCGTCGCGATCGAGTGGGTCGTCACCGGCAAGAACGACGGACCGGACATGGGGCAGCCGGCGACGGGTCGCACCATGGGCATCCTCGGCGCGAGCGTCTCGACGTTCGACGACGACGGTCTCATCAAGGAGGAACACCGCTACTTCGACCTCCCGACGCTCCGGAGCCAGCTCGACGCGAAGGCGAAGGCCGGCACCTTCCGCCCGCCCGTCGCGCTGCCCACCGCAGCGACCGAGGAGCACGTGTCGAAGGGGACGCCCGACGAGGCGAAGACGCTCGACGTGGCGAAGGCGTTCTACGCGGCCTGGGGCGCGAACAAGCCGGCGGACTTCGCCGCGTTCCTGACCGACGCGACGCTCATGGAGGACGCGGGAGACCCGAAGGCGAAGAACGGGGTCAAGCCAGCGGTCGACACGCTGGGCTCGATGTTCAAGGCCTTCCCCGACACGACGATGTCCGAGCCGGTCCTCTTCGCGACGGGCGACGTCGTCGTCGCGGTGGTCGACGTCGCGGGCACGAACAAGGGCCCGCTCATGGGGATGAAGCCCACGAACAAGCACGTCGAGTCGCGCTTCCTCGACGTGACCGTGTGGAAGGACGGAAAGCTCGCCCACGAGATGTCCTACGCGAACAGCGCGGACATGCTCGTCCAGCTCGGCGTGATGCCCCCCATCGGCGCGGCCCCGGCGGCGAGCGCCTCCGCCGCACCGCCCGCCCCGAGCGCCAAGGCGAAGTAACCGCCTCGGCCCGGAGAGGGAGAAACAGGAAGGTCAGAAGATCAGAAGGGGGGAATGGGCATGGCTTCGCGCCGGCGCATCGAGGACCGGCGCGACGGGCGGACGCGGTCGCGAGGGTCGAGGCCCCCTTTCAGGCGTCCCTCGAGGACCTGGTGGTCGCTACCTCACCGGAGGCCCATCCCCAAACCCCTTCTGATCTTCTGACCTTCCTGTTTCCCCACTCTCGCCTCGACGCCGGGGCGGTTGCGTGACGACGCGCGGCGTCGTACACCGCCCGCATCCGCGATGAGCTCCCTCAAGAAGACCCTGATGCAGAAGGGCATGCAGCTGATGGCCGATCCGCGCGTCCAGAAGGTGATGCAGGACGAGCGCGTGATGAAGGCCGTCATGACGGCGATGAGCGTGCCCGGAAAGGCGCAGAACCTCGCGCGCGAGCAGATCGAGAGCGTCGCCAAGGCCATGGCGCTGGCCACCGAGGGCGAGCTCAAGGACCTCCGCCGCACCGTGCGCAAGCTCGAGGAGGAGCTCGCGCGCATGAAGAAAGACCAGGAGGGCGAGAAGCCCGCGAAGAAGAAGCACTCCGCCGCGGAGTGACGCGCTCGGGCGCGTTTCGCGCGCGAGAGTGGAGAAACAGGAAGGTCAGAAGATCAGAAGGGGTGGGGGGATGGGCGTCGGGGTGCGGCGGGGCTGGGCGGGGCGAGGGTAGCGCCGGGGGTTCATCGGGCGTCCAGGCGGGTTGATCGCCCGTCCTCGCGCGTTCATCGGCCGTCCACGCGCCTGGATCGCCGGTCCTCGCGCCTTCATCGGCCATCCACGCCCCTGGATCGCCCGTCCTCGCGCCTTCATCGGCCGTCCACGCGCTTGGACCGCCGGTCCTCGCGCCTTCATCGGCCATCCACGCCCCTGGACCGCCGGTCCTCGCGCCTTCATCGGCCGTCCACGCGCTTGGACCGCCGGTCCTCGCGGCTTCATCGGCCATCCACGCCCCTGGATCGCCGGTCCTCGCGCCTTCATCGGCCATCCACGCCCTTGGACCGTCGATGAACACGCCTGGCCCGGGTCACCCCGAGAGGGAGAAACAGGAAGGTCAGAAGATCAGAAGGGGGAGAGGGGGGTTCACTGGAGTGCACGGGGGGGGAGACCCGGCTGCACCTTCGAGAGGACGAACAGGAAGAAGAGGAGATCAGGAAGGGGAGAGACCGGCCGAAGCACGGGCGCAAGGCGCGCCAGCGCCACGCGGGTGTGCGGAGCTCATCGCCATGCCCACCGTGTGGCCTGTGCCCACAGCGAGGCTTCACCCCCTCCCCTCAACCCTTCCTGATCTTCTCTCCTTCCTGTGCCCTCCTCTCGAAGCTGCAGCCGGGTCTCCCCCCCCGTGCACCCCAGTGAAACCCCCTCTCCCCCTTCTGATCTTCTGACCTTCCTGTTTCCCCTCTCCTCTCCTAGGCGGCCCGCGACGCGATCCAGCGTTCGACGAGGGACCAGGTCATCAAGGGGGCGTCGCGGCCGACGAGGAGGTCGATGTGCCCGAGCGGCAGCACGCGGTACGTCTTGTCGCGCGCGCGGCTGCGCGTGAAGCCGGGGCGCACGCTCGCGGGGGGCGCGAGGTCGTCGTTCGCGCCGGCGACGACGAGCAGCGGGATGTCCATCGCCTCGAAGCGCTCGACGTAGTCGGACTCGCGGCCCCCGAAGCGGCGCTGCACCGCCCAGTCGAACATGTCGCGCATCTCGGCGAGCGCGGCGCCGTCGAACGCCATCCGCAGGTGCTGCTCGAGGACGTGCGGCTCGAGCGAGCCCGCGTGCCAGCCGCGGAGCGGGATCGGGTAGAGCGGGCTCTCGGCGAAGCGGCGGATCATGCGCATCCCCAGGCCGAGGGGCGCGATCGGCAGCGGCGCGTTCGGCACGGGCGCCAGCGCGAGCGCCCGGAAGACCACCGTGAGCGCGCCGAGCGTGAGCGAGCCGCGCGTGAAGTGGTAGGGGCTCCCGATCGACGCGATGCCCGCGACCGCCCCCGCGAGCGCCGGCGCGGCGGCGTACCCGACGAGCCCACCGAGCGAGTGCCCGACGACCCACACGGGGCGCTTGCCCGAGAGGGCCTGCACCTCCTCGATCGCCACGGGCAGGTCCTCGCGCACGTAGTCCTCGACCCCGCCGCAGCGCTGGGCGCCGAAGTGCCTCGACCGCCCGTGCCCGCGCAGGTCGAGGTTGAAGACGTCGAACCCGGCCGCGGCGAGGTGGTTCGCGAAGCTCCGCGACGGCAAATGCCAGGCGTAGCGGTTTTGCCCGAACCCGTGCACGAGCAGCACGGGCGCCCGCGTGCCTCCCGCACGCTCCAGCCCGCCCGCCGCGCGCTTGCGCACCATCGCGAGCGGCACCTTGCCGCCCGTCAGCACGATCTCCTTCTGGAAACGGCCGGTGACCTCCCGGTCGACCCGCTGCTCGACGATGCGTCCGTGGAGGATCACGTCTTGTCTCGACCGCTCTCGACCCGTCCCCCGTGCCAGGCATCTCTAGTGTAGCATCGCGCGCGCCGTCCCTCGCTCGAGCTCCGTTCGCCTCCTTTCCCTCGAGGTCCGTCCCGCCATGAGACCGCAACCGCTCGGCGCGACCATCGCGCTCGTCGTGCTCGTCGCCGCACCCCTCGCGTTCGCGCAGACCGCCAAACCGAAGAAGAAGGGCGCCGCCCCCGCGCCCTCGGCGAGCGACACGGCCGTCGCGCCGGCGCCCGCGCCCGATCCCGCGCCGGCCGCCGCCGCCACCGCCGACGTGAGCGTCGGCGCGAAGGCGAGCGTCACGACGACCGCCGACGCGGCCGACGTCCCCAACACGCCGCCGCCCGGCGCGTGGGACGCGACCGACACGCGGCAAGACCCGACGAAGCCCTACTACTTCCTCGGCCTCCGCTACCGCGGGACGATCATCCCGAAGTTCCTGGTGAACCTCTTCGTCAACGACGGCGGGACCTTCTACTCGAACACCGTGGGCGCCGAGCTCGACATCCGCAAGGACTCGCACTCCACCATCCCGTGGGTCACGTACACGACGCTCAGCTTCGGAGACACGCTCTTCTTCCAGAAGGGCGTCGCCGACGAGCCCTACAACTACTCCGACGTCTCGAGCGGCCTGGGGATGCTCACCTTCGGCCTCGACGAGCTCTGGTCGGTGCCCCTCGACGAGAAGCACCACTGGGACTTCGAGTACGGTTTCGGCGTCGGCCTCGGCGTCGTCTTCGGCACGCTCCACAACGACTGGGTCTACCAGACGAACAACACGGGCACGCCCATCGGCAACCTCGTCGACGACCAGGGGCGCCACTACGCGCAGTGCGCCACGCAGGCGCTCGGCCCCAACGCCGCGAACGTGGCGGGCAACGACTGCTCGACCGCGGGCCACTCGAACTCGAAGGTCGCCAAGGTGGGCAACTACGCGGAGCCGAACTGGTTCGGCGGCGGATCGATCCCGGTCATCTTCCCGCAGATCTACTTCCCGAGCCTCGGCATCCGCTACGAGCCCGTGAAGAACTTCGAGGCGCGCCTCGGCCTGGGCTTCTCGCTCACGGGCTTCTACTTCGGCATCAGCGGCAACTACGGCTTCGAGAAGCCGCAGGCCGAGGAGACCACGCCCGCCGCCCCGAAGAAGGACACGGGCTCGCTCCGGCCCCACGGTATGATGTAGGAGCCAATGCCCGAGGGAAGCGCGCGCGCGGACGACTTGCCGCCGCGGTACGAGCCGCAGCGGAGGCTCGGCGCGGGGGGCGGCGGCGAGGTCTGGTCGGTGCGCGACCGCGTGAGCGGCAAGGTCCTCGCGCTGAAGCTCCTCGCGCGCGACGCGGGCGACGCGGAGATCGACGCGCTCGTGCAGGAGGCGGTCGCCCTCAGCGGCCTCGAGGGCCTCGGCGTGCCGCGCGTCGTCGCGTTCGGCGCGCTGAAGGACGCGCGCCGCTACATGGTGCGCGAGCTCGTCGACGGCCAGAGCCTCGACGACGTCCTCCAGGGCGAGGAGCCGGCCGAGTGGCTCGCGGCGCTCGCGAGCGCGTGCGACCAGCTCACGGTCGTCCACCGCTCGGGGCTCCTCCACGGCGACGTGAAGCCCGCCAACATCATCGTCGGCGCCGATGGGCGGGGCACGCTCGTCGACCTCGGCCTCGCCGCGCCGTGGAAGGAGGGCGGGACCGCGGCGCGAGGGCTCACGCCGAAGTACGCGGCGCCGGAGCTCTTCGAGGGCGAGCCGCTCACCGTGCGCGCCGAGGTCTACGCGCTCGGCGCGACGCTCAGCGAGGCCCTCGCCCGCCGCGGCGACGACCTCGCGTACGACGCGCGCATGGCGCTCGCGAAGGTCGCGGCGCGCGCGACCGAGGCGTCCGCCGCGGCACGCTGGCCGAGCATCGACGAGCTCGCGAGCGCGCTCCGGCACGGGGCGGGCCTCGCGCCGGGGCACGCCGCGGGCGATCCGCCGTGGCCCGTCCTCGGCGTCGACGGCACGTCGCAGGAGCTCCTCGACCGGGTGAAGGCGCTGCCCGCCGGGGGCGCGCTCGCCGTGCGAGGCCAGCGCGGCTCGGGCCGGACGACGCTGGCGCGCAGGCTCGCGTGGACGCTCGGCGTCGCGGGCCGTCCCGTGGCGCTCGTCGACGCCCCCGAGTCCCTCGAGGTCGAGCTCGCGCAGCTCGGCAAGAGCAGCGCGCTCACGGTGGTCGTCGACGACGGCGACGCGCTCGGCGAGGACGCGCGTGCGGCGCTGAAGCGTGCCCTCGCGGGCGGCGCGCGCATCGTGTGGGTGGGCGAGGACGTCTCGCCGCTCGGCGTCGAGGGCTCCGTCTTCGTCGTCCCGCCGCTCGACGAGTCGTCCGCGTCGGAGCTCGTCCAGCGGTCCGTCCCCTCGCTCCCCGACGGCCTGCGGGTCTACCTCGTCAAGCGCGTCGGCGGTCGTCCGGGGGCGCTCCGCGCGGCGGTGCGCCAGCTCTCGGGCAAGGTCGTCGTCTCGAAGGAGGACGTCGACGCCGCGCTCGGCGCGACGAGCCGCCCGTCGATGGCGCCCATCTCCGCGGGCCGCGCGCAGAGCCTCGACGCCGCCGAGCGGTCGCTCGACATGGGGCGCTTCGACGACGCGGCGCGGGGGCTCGACGCGCTCGGCGAGCCGAAGGACGACGCGGAGCGGGCCCGCTTCGGGATCGCGCGGGCACGCATCGCGCTCGGTCGCGGCGAGACGCCGTGCGCCGTGAAGGAGCTCGCGAAGGTCGAGGCCGCGGCGAAGACGGGCCGGTGGCGGCGATCGTGGCAGTGCGTCCGGGCACGCGCGCACCTGCGGGCGGGCGAGTACGCCGAGGCGGCGAAGGTGGCGCAGGAGGTCGTCGACGCGGACGCGACCGACGCGCTCGCGGCCGACGCGCTGAGCGCACGCGGCACCGCGCTCGCGTTCACCGGCGAGGACACGCTCGCGCGCGAGACGCTCGAGAAGGCCGTCCGCGTCGCGCGGAGCACGGGCGAGGCGCGCGTCGAGGCCGTGGCCCTCGGCTCGGCGGCCATCGCGCACCAGCGCGCCGGGCGCACCGTGGACGCCCGCGAGGCGTACGAGGCCTCGCTCGCAGCCGCCGAGAAGGCGCGCGACGCCGCGACCGTGGCGGCGATGCGCCTCAACCTGGCCGGCCTCGCGCAGGGCGAGGGCGACCTCGCGCAGGCGCTCGTCCACCTCGAGGCGGCCGTCGACATGGGGCGCCGCGCCGGGAGCGGCGTCGCCGTCACGCAGGCGCTCCTCAACCTCGCGAACCTCGATCTCTACCTCGGCCGCTGGGCGCGAGCGCTCGCGTCGATCGACCAGCTCGTCGCCCGCCGCGACGAGCTGTCACCGGCGGCGCGCGCGCAGCTCCTCGGTCTCGAGGCCGAGCACGCGGCCCGGACGGGCGACGTCGGTCGCGCCGCGCGGCTCTACGAGGAGAGCGCGCACGCGTGGGAGGCGAACGGGCGGACGCACGACGCGGCCGAGTCGCGGCTCGAGGGCCTCCTCGTTCGCACGCGGGACTCGTCCGCCGACGCACGCGCGATGCGCCAGGAGCTCGCGGCCATCGTGAAGGGCCTCGGTGAGGCGGGCCTCGGCGAGCACGCGGCCCTCGCGGAGCTCGTACGGGGCGCGATCGCGCACGTCGCCGGCGACGAGGACGCGGGGCGCAAGGCGCTCGACGCCGCGATCGACCGGGCACGCAAGGCGGGCCGGCGCGAGTGGGCGTGGCAAGCGCTCGACGCGCGGGCGCGGCTCGCCGCGGCGCAGGGGGGTGTGGCGACGGCGCGCCGCGACACCGAGGGGGCGCTCGCGATGCTCGAGGAGACGGCGGCGAAGCTCCCGCGCGATCTCCGCGAGGTCTTCTGGGACGACCCGCGACGCCGCGCGCTCCGGGAAGCGCACACGGCGACGGTCGTCGCCCCGTCGCTCCTCCCCTCGGTCACGGGCCCCGCCACGAGCCCCGCGACGACGTCGCGTGGACGGCCGAGCACCACCTCGATCTTCACGGGACCGCGCCTCGCCGACGACCGGCTCGCCCGCATCCTCGAGATCACGCGCGAGCTCGCGACCGAGCACGACATGCCGCGCCTCCTCCAGCGCGTGACCGATCACGCGGTCGCGCTCCTCGCGGCCGAGCGCGGCTTCGTCGTGCTCATGGGCGACCGCGGCGAGCTCGAGGCGCAGGCGTCGCGCGTCCGCTCGGGGCAGGACGAGCCGCACGCGCGCTTCTCGCGGTCGGTCGCCGACAAGGTCGTCGAGACGGGCGAGCCGGTGGTCACCATCAGCGCGCGCGACGACGAGCGCCTCGCGAAGGCCGTCAGCGTCCACCAGCTCATGATCCAGTCGATCGCGTGCGTCCCCATCCGCGGCGCCCCGCCGCTCGGGCGCACCATCGGGGCGCTCTACGTCGAGACGCGCCTGCGCCCCGGCGTGCGCTTCGAGCAGGAGCTCCCCACGCTGCGCGCCTTCGCGGACCAGGCGGCCATCGCCATCGAGAACGCGCGCCTCCTCGCCGAGAACCGCGAGCGCGCCGACGAGCTCGCGCGCGCCAACGTGCACCTCGCCGCGGCGCGCGACGAGCTCGCGCGCACCCTCGGCCGGCGCACCGAGCAGCTCGCCGACGCACGCCGCGATCTCAAGCAGGCGCGCGCCGAGCTCCGGAGCCACTTCGGCTACGCGGGCCTCGTCGGCACGAGCGCGACGATGCGAAAGGTGTACGCGATCATCGAGCGCGTGAAGGACACGGACGTGCCGGTGCTCGTGACGGGCGAGAGCGGCACGGGCAAGGAGATGGTCGCCAAGGCGGTGCACGTGGCCGGCCCGCGCGCGAAGAAGACGTTCGTCGGCGTCAACTGCGGGGCCATCCCGGCGAACCTGCTCGAATCGGAGCTCTTCGGCAGCATCCGCGGGTCGTTCACGGGGGCCGACCGCGACCGGCGGGGCCTCTTCCAGGAGGCGGACGGCGGCACCATCCTGCTCGACGAGATCGGCGAGATGCCGCAGAAGATGCAGGCGGGCCTGCTGCGCGTCCTCCAGGAGAGGACCGTGCGCCCCGTCGGCGGAACGACGGAGGACCCAGTCGACGTGCGCGTCATCGCCGCGACGAACCGCGACCTCGCGCAGATGGTCGCCGACGGCGCGTTCCGCGAGGACCTCTACTATCGCCTCCACGTCGTCGAGCTCCACGTCCCGCCGCTCCGCGAGCGCGTCGAGGACATCCCGCCGCTCATCGATCACTTCCTCTCGATCTTCGCCGCGCGCTACCGCCGCGAGCGCAAGACGATGTCGCGCGACGCGCTCCGCAAGCTCTGCGCGTACCCCTGGCCGGGCAACGTCCGGCAGCTCGAGCACGTGCTGCTGAGCGCGTGGCTCATGAGCGAGACGAGCGAGATCCCCGCCGAGGACGTCGAGCTCCCGTCGCCCCTCCCGATGGCGCCGTCGCGGACCGGCGCCTCGCGCAGCGCACCGCCGAGCGACGGGCGCGGCATGACGGCGTCCTCCGCAGGCCAGCCCGCGGGCGGCCGCGCGTCGAGCCAGGCCGAGTTCAAGGCCGCCGAGCGAGAGCGCATCTTGAGCGCGCTCACGGCGTGCAACTGGAACCGCGTCGCCGCCGCGAAGATGCTCGGGGTGCCGCGAAGGACGTTCTACCGGAGGCTGAAGGAGTTCGGGATCCTTTGAGGGGGTGAGGGCTACGGACTCCGGCTAGCGGGAGATCGAGCACGAGGGGCCGAGTAGGTGCACGGGCACGTGGCACGAGGACGAGTACGTCCTGTCGAGCACGGGGACGAGTACGTAGACGAGCACGTGTACGGCTCGCGAGTAGGCCGGGGCCTTCGTGCGACCGCGTGCGAAACCGGGAACACGGGTTGCGGGTTGCGTTTCAGCCTCGCCGACACGTTCTCGTCCACGTCCTCGACAGGACGTACTCGTCCTCGTGCCACGTGCCCGTGCACTTACTCGGCCCGCCGTGCTCGTCTCTCGCCCCGCCGTTCTCGATCTCCTCTCCTCCCGCCGGATCGCCGCCTCCCTCTCGACGCGCGATACTTCTCCTCCCTTCGCGCGTACCCCGCTCCGTTGTTCTAGGATGGGAGCCCTCATGAAGACCGCCGCGCTCGCGCTCTGCCTCCTCCTCGCCGCGTGCGAGAACACCGCCCCGCAGCCCGTCGTCGAGCCCGGCCCCACGCCCGCGGCCACGACGGCGGCCGCACCTGCCGCGGCGCCCGGCCCCGAGGCCTCGCCTGCGCCGTCGGCCGCGCCTTCGCCCGCGCCCACTGCCGAGGCGGCGCTCGCCGCCGGTGTCGACCCTCTCCTCGGTCAGCCCGCGCCGGACTTCACCGCCACCGCGCAGGACGGCTCCTCCGTCCACATCGCCGCGCTCACGGGAAAGCGCGTCGTCGTCTACTTCTATCCAAAGGACGAGACGCCCGGCTGCACCAAGGAGGCCTGCTCCTTTCGCGACGCGTGGACGGCCATCGGCAAGACGGGCGCGGTCCTCGTCGGCGTCTCGGCGGACACGCTCGCGTCGCACAAGGCGTTCACCGCGCACTACAAGCTGCCGTTCCTGCTCGTGAGCGACCCGGACGGCGCGATCGCGAAGAAGTACGACGTGCCGTTCCAGGGCTACCACCAGCGGCAGACGGTGGTCATCGGCAAGGACGGCAAGGTCGCGAAGGTCTACCGCAAGGTGGACGTCGGCGTGCACGCGCAGGAGATCCTCGCGGACCTCGCGCAGCCATGAGCCAGCCGTGAGCCTCCTGCGCGTCCTGGTCGACGGCGAGGCGCTCCCCACCGAGGAGGGCATCGCGTTCTGGAAGCGCTTCAGCGCGTGGATGGACGAGCATCCAGGCGATCTCGCGGGCTTCGCGAAGGGCGAGGGCCTCACGAGCGTCGTGCCCGAGATGCACGCAGGGGCGCCGGTCCTGGTCGCGAGCCGCACCGCGTCGCAGAAGCCGTACACGACGGCGCCGACGAAGAAGAAGCGCTGAGGGCGCTGGGGGGCCGCCTGGCGCGCAGCCGCCGGAGCGGGCGGCCTCTGGATCGAGGGCGGTCCATCGACGCTCCGACGGTGGCCCACGAGGGCCTTCGCGACGGCGAAAACCCGCGAGGAAACGCCTCCGGCGCATACGGCGCGCCCATTGCTTTGCGCGCGAGGCGGAGGCCCCGTGTCTTTCGCCTACGCCGCGTCCACAGACGGGTGCACGTTCCTCCTCGACGAGGACGGCGTCTGCCTGCGCGTCGTCCTGAAGCACGAACGACGCAGCGCGAAAGACACGACGCTCGGCGGCAGGACGCGCGGCCAGGCCGCCCGCCGCTGCATCGGCGCGCAGTACGTGGCCTCCATCGACGTCCGCGTCGACGGCGCCCTCGTGCCGATGCCGCGCGTCGGCATGCCCATGCTCTTTGCCTACACGGGGGAGGACGGCCGCATCGCCGTCGTTCGGACCGGTCGCCTCCTCAAGTTCGAGACCCTCACACCCGCCGACGACGACATCCCCGTCGAGTGGGACCACACGCAGGATGCGCCCGACACCGACGACCAGTGCCTCACCATCCCGCTGCACCAGTCGGGCGAGCGCAAGACCCCGCGATTCCCGCTCTTCGACACCGACGCCGCCGACACGCTTCGCGACCCGTGGGTCCCGCCCCCGCGCCCGACGTGGAGCAGCTTGCCGTCCACCCTCGGCGTACGTTTGCAGAAGGTGAACGTCCTGCCCCCGGGCGAAACCAAAGAGGCGGCGCAGCGTATGGCGATACCGGCGGGCCGGGGCATGCTCCCCAAGAAGGCCGGCCGCGCCTAATCGTCCGCCGTCGCTCGACGCAGCCCGAGTCCCGAATCAATCTCCATTGCTCCGGTGCTTGACGCCGGGGTCACCCCTGACGTCTTCTGCCGCACGGTCCCCCCCATGAAACACCTTCTTCGTAGCCCGATCGTCCTTCCCCTCCTCGCTGCCGCCGCGCTCTTCGCAGGCTGCGGTGGCTCCACCAGCAGCGGCGGCGGCAATCCCGGTAGCGGCGACGACGCCGGTGGCGGCGGAGGCGCGGATGGCGGCAACGTCCTCGAGGGCGGCGGCGGCGGCAACGACGGCGGGACGGCGAGCGACACGGGCGGCGGAGGCACCGACGCGCCGGCCGAGGACACGTCGACGGGCCCGCAGACGTGGACGGCGGTGCCGCTCTCGCTCTGCATCCCGGCGCAGTACACGGCGCCGGTGACGCTCGGCTCGCAGAACTTCGACATGGTGATCGACACCGGGTCGACGACGCTCGGCGTCGCGGGCTCGACGTGCACGACCTGCAGCGTCACGCCGAAGTACACGCCCGGGGCGACGGCGACTGACCTCAAGCAGGCAGTCGACTCCGACTACGGGACCGGTAGCTGGAAGGGCGAGGGTTACACCGACCAGACGGCCGTGGGCTCCGAGCCGGCGATGTCGTTCCCGTTCGCCGACATCAGCTCGCAGACGCAGTTCTTCGAGACGTCGACGTGCAACTCGCCGACGAAGGGCTACCAGGGCATCCTCGGCCTCGGGCCCGAGGCGTCGGCCGTCCAGTACACCGACGGCTACGAGAGCGTGCTCGTGAAGGACCAGGCCGTCCCCAACGTGTTTGCAACGGAGCTGTGCGACACGGGCGGGACGCTCTGGTTCGGCGGATACGACCCGGCGGCGACGACCGCGGCGCCGCAGTACACGCCGTTCGGCACGGGAGCCATCGCCGCGTACTACTACCTCATCAACTTCGCGTCGATCACGGTTGGCGGGACGACGACGAACGTCGGCTCGACGCAGTACCCCTACTCGATCACCGACACGGGGACGAACCTGTGGCTCATGCCGACCGCCGCGGTGACGGCGCTCGAGACGGCCGTGAAGGCCAGCTCCGGCTATGCGTCGGTGTTCGGCACCACGGCGAACCCCTTCGCGCAGCCCTTCTCCTGCGTCAACACCACACTGACGAAGGACCAGATCGACGCGGCGCTCCCGCCCGTGACGCTCAACTTCGGCTCCGGCTCCAGCGCCATCGCGGTCCAGGCGCTGGCCACCGAGTCGTATCTCATGAAGATCCAGACCGAGTGGTGCACGATGGTCGCCGGGCAGGATCCCAGCCCGAACGATCCATTCCCGTCGATCCTCGGGGCTCCCGTGATGCGCTCGAACGTCGTCATCTTCGACGTCAAGAACAAGCGCGTCGGCTTCGCGCCGCACACACCCTGCCCCTGATCCGCGCTGGCTCGTCTCCTTCGAGCTTGCTGCGCGGAGCTCGCGTCCACCGTTCAGGAACTCGAGGCTGCCTGTTCACTCTTCGGTAGGCGCTCCCCGGAACGAGCGGCTACACGATTGAAACGCGCGTCGACCGGCCCTCGACGAGCGTCAACCCGATTGGAGTTGCGCAGGCGCGAAGGGGAAAGCGCGCGGCGCATGTTTCGATCGCGTCGGCGGTGATTCGAATCGCGTAGGCACGGGCTGCGTTCACAGCGGCGCGATCGAGAAGATGCGCCGCCGTGATCGCAATCACAGCGGCGCGTTCTTCAATCACAGCGGCGCTTCTTTCGATCCCGGCGGCGCGCCTTTCGAGCGGGGCGGCGCAACCTTCGACCAACGCCGCGCTCCTTTCAATCGTCGCCGCTCTCGCTCCGTTCCCGTGCGTTTTCGCGTACTTCACGAGGCCGGGGGGGAGTGAGCTCCTCGCCGGGTCAGCGCCGGCTCATCGCGCCTGCGCCATCGCGGCCTCGAAGGTCGCCTGCGGCTGGGCGCCGACGATGCGGTGACCGTTCACGAAGAAGGTCGGCGTGCCCTTCACGTCGAGCGAGTCGGCGTCCTTGCCGTCGGCGTCGACGCGGGCGGCCAGCGCGGCGTCGTCGAGGTCGCGCGTGAACCGGCCGACGTCGAGCCCGAGGTCGCCGGCGAGCTTCACGAGGCCTGCGCGGTCGAGCGTGACGCCCGTGCGCGCGAAGACGCGGTCGTGGAAGTCCCAGAAGTGCCCTTGACGGTCCGCCGCGAGCGAGGCGATGGCGGCGTCGCGCGCGTGCGCATGCATCGGCAGGGGGCGATTCTTGAAGACGACGCGAACGGCGCCGGGATGGGCTGCCTCGAGGGCGTGGAGGGTGCCTGCCGCGCGCGCGCAGAACGGGCACTCGAAGTCGCTGAAGGCGACGATGGTCGTGGCGGCGCGGGCGGGGCCGAGGGCCGGTGCGCCGTCGGTCGGCACCGTCTCGACCGCCTCGCCGAACGCGGGCGCGGGGGGGCCAGCGTGCGCACCGGCCGCGCCGGGGGCGTCGTCGCAGGGCGCAGCGCCACCGGCCGCACCCGCCCCGCCGGCGGCACCCACCACGCCGGGCGCGCCTGACGGGTCGTCGCAGTTCGCGCCGCAGTTCTCGGGAGCGTCGACCGCGTCCGGGTCGACGTGCGCGCTGCCGTTCGCGACGAGGGTCGCGTACACGTCGCGCGGCCGCGTGCCCGACGCCACGAGCGCGCGCGCCGCCGCGAGCCGCTCCTCGACGACGTCGTGGAAGGTCTCGTAGGGCTGCGCGCCCTTCACGACGCGCCCGTCGACGAAGAAGGTAGGAGTCCCGGTCACGCCGAGCGCGTCGGCGAGCTTCTCCGAGCGCGCGAGCGTCCCGTCGTCGTACGCGCGCGACAGGTCGACGCCCGCGTCGGCGGCGGCGGAGGCGACCGCGTCGTCGTCGAGCTGCTTGCCGAGCGCGAAGAGCCGCTCGTGCATCGGCTCGAACTTGCCCTGCGCGTTGGCCGCCAGCGCCGCGAGGGCCGCGGGGCGCGCGTGGTCGTGGAAGGGGAGCGGGCGCTCGGCGATGACGACGCGAATCGCGTCGCCGTACGTGGCGCGAAGGCGCACGATCGTGTGCTCGGCACGCTGGCAATACGGGCACTGGTAGTCGGTGAACTCGACGATCGTGACGGGCGCTTCGGGGCTCCCCATCGCGGGCAAGCCGTCGACCGGGACGCGGTACACCTTCGGCCCGGCCGCAGCGCCACCCGCGAGGGGCGCGACCGGCGCGCCTGCGCTCGGCGGGGCGTCCTGCAGGGCCAGACCGGGCGCGGGATCGGGGCCGTTGCCCGATCCCACGGCGTGGGAGCAGGCCTCCGGCGTGAAGGCGAGGAGCGAGGCGAAGACGATCGAGATGGGCTTGTTCATGGAGGTCTCCCTTTCGTGCGGGCCGTCGTGGCCCGCGCGTGTACTGCGCGAGGTGATGTGGAGAGCCGGCGGAGATGCGGAGGGGCCGAGTGGCCGCCGGGCGAATGGAGCGGTCGGGCCGGTGGGCTCGTCGAGCTGGCGACGGGGCTTCCTACGGCGTGTCGCCCTCGCACGAGCCGCACGCCTCGCACGTGGTGCGGAGCTCGCACGCGGAGTCGTCGTCGCCGGGATGGTCGTAGGAGACCGGCGTTGCGGGCGACGGCGGGGCCACGTCCCGCACCGGGGCCGCCGGCGGGACGGCCGCCACGCGCGGCACCCCCGCCGCGGGGGTGAACGGCGTGAACAGCGAGGCCTGCGCCACGGGCGCCGCCGGCGTGAAGCAGGCGGACGTCTCGCTCGCGTTGCCTGGATCGCTCAGCGTGCACGTCTCGGCCTGCGCGACGGGCGCGAGCGGCGAGGCGGCCGCCTGCGTCCCCCTGCGCGGGCTCCCTGCGTCGACGTCGGCGACGATGCTCGAAGGGCCCCCGGGCCGTGGGACGCGGACGAACACGCCCGCGAGGCACGCCGCCGCCAGCGTCAGCGCGACCATCACGCGCGCCCGGGCTGCCCGCGCGCTCGCGTGCGTGCCCGCGTCACCGCGTGCGTCCGCGGCGGCGAGCACCGAGGCGAGGGGCGGCACCTCCGGCGCCCGGAGAGCCTGCGCCCTGCGCTCGAAGAGCGCCCGCTCCGCCCCCTCGTCGATCGCCTGCGTGCTCCAGCGATTCACGAACCACCTCCTCGGTACTCCTCGAGCGTCGCGCGCAGGACCTCGCGCGCGCGGAAGATCTCCACCTTCGTCTTGGCCAGGGTCCACGCCATGAGCCCCGCGATGTCGTCGTACGACAGGCCGTGATCGAGGCGCAGGAGCAGGACCGCGCGCCGGTCCTCCGAGAGGGCGTCGAGCGCGCGGGCGACGACGTCGACGGCCTCGCGGTCGAGCAGCTGCGCCTCGGGGCTGCGGGCGGTGCGGTCGGGGACGTCGGCGTGGGAGCCGTCGTCGGTGGGGACGAGGACCCGGCGGATGCGCCCGCGCGCACGCCGGAGCTCGAGCGAGACGTGGCGCGCGATGCCGAAGACCCACGGCGCGAGGCGCGTGCCGGTCGGCAGCTCGCCCACGCGGCGGAAGGCGCGGACGAAGGTCTCCTGCGTGGCGTCCGAGGCGAGCGCTGCGTCGCCGAGGAGGTCGCACTGGAAGCGATGCACCCGTGGCGCCAGGACCGGGTACATCCCCTCCAGCGCCGACCGCCCGCACGGGACGTCCTCCCGCTCGTCGAAGAACGCGGGCGCCGCCGGGTCGCCGCTCCCCTCGTCGAGGGAAAGAGTCATGACACGCGGAAGGACGGCCACGACTCTACTGTGGCCTGCGGGGAGCAGAAGTTACACGAAGGGGACGGGATTTCGACGGGAGGGGGAGGAGATCGAGCACGGGGGGCCGAGGTACGTGCACGTGACACGAGGACGAGAGAGGACGAGCACGTCCGGCCGAGCACGGGCACGAGAACGAGAACGTGCCCAGTCCACGTATTCGTCCACGTCCACGTACTCGACAGGACGTGCTCGTCCTCGTGTCACGTGCCCGTGCACCTACTCGGCCCTCCGTACTCGGTCTCCTCACTCTCCCTCTACCGCGCCCTCCCCTTCCCGCCTCTCTCCCTGCCCTGCTTCCGGCCCCGACCGCCCTGAGCCCATGGACACTGGCTGCCCACAATGCTACTGGCCCCGGCGTCTTTCCCCCCCTATCGACGCTCCAGCGCCCCCCCATGCTCCTCCTGGCTTCCGCCGCCCCGCAGGCGATCACCGTGGACGTCGATTCGACGTTCCTCGTGCAGCTCGTCCTGTTCGTGGTGCTGACCCTCATCCTCAAGCCGGTCCTTTTCGACCCGATGCTCAAGCTCTTCGCCGAGCGCGAGAAACGCATCGACGGCGCCAAGCTCGAGGCCCGCAAGATGGACGAGAAGTCCGCGAATGCGTTGTCGAAATACGAGGGCGAGATGGCCAAGGCCCGGGCCGCGGCGAGCGCCGACCGCGAGAAGATCCGCGCCGAGGCCGTGAAGCGGGAACAGGAGATCCTGGCGGCCGTCCGCACCTCGGCCCAGAAGGTGCTCGACGACGGCAAGCGCGCCGTCCACCAGGAGGCCGACCGCGCCCGCACGGCGCTGCGGAGCGAGGCGGGGGCGATGGCCCGCGAGCTCGCGAGCCGGGTGCTCGGGCGCGAGGTGCAGTCGTGAGCCGCTTCGTGAGGGGCCGCATCGTCCTGGCGGTCATGGTGCTCGTGACCGCCTGGTCGGTGTGGGCCTTCGCCCAGACCCGTCGTGGCCGTCCGATGCCCCCCGCTCCTCCGCCGGGCGTCGGCACCACCCCGGCGCCTCGCGCGGCAACCCCCTTCCCGCTGCGCGGTGCGCATCCGCCGCCCCCGCCCGCGCCGCCGAGCCGCACCGGCGAAGAGCGAGGCGAGAACGGCGAGCACGAGGGCCCCGCGCCCTTCAACTTCAGCGACTGGGGCAGCAAGACGCCGCCGTTCCTGGCGATGCTCATCAACTTCGGCATCCTGGCGGCGGGCTACTACCTGCTCGGGCGCAAGCCCATCGCGGCCGGCCTGAAGAGCCGCCGCGACGGGATCGCGAAGGACATCGAGGAGGCGCAGAAGATGCGCCGCGAGGCCGAGGCGCGCGCGGCCACCTACCAGGCGAAGCTGGCCAGCCTCGAGGACGAGATGAAGAACGCACGCGAGTCCCTCGTCCGCGCGGGCGAGGCCGAGCGCGATCGCATCGTGGCCGACGCCGAGGCGAAGGCCGAGCGCATGCGCAAGGACGCGCAGTTCCTCGTCGAGCAGGAGATGAAGCAGGTCCGCCAGGACCTGTGGAGGGACACCGTGGAGGTCGCGGTCGCGGCGGCCGAGGACCTTCTGAAGAAGCGCGTGACGCCGGCCGACCAGGAGCGCATCGCCGAGGACTACCTCGCGGACCTCGGCGGCAAGCGCGGGGCGTCGATCGCTCCGCCGCCGCCGGCGCCGCCCCAGGAGAGCGCGTCGTGAGCGTCTCGATCGTCGCGCGTCGCTACGCGCAGGCGCTCCTCGAGCTGGGCGCCGAGACGGGCACGCTCGACCGCCTCGTCGACGAGATGTCGACGGTGGCGACGGCGTGGGAGGCGAGCCCCGAGCTGCGCAACGCGCTCGAGAATCCGCTGGTCGCGCACGACGCGAAGAAGGCCGTCATGACGGAGCTGGCGGACCAGATCGGCGCGACGGTGACGACCAAGCACGCGCTCCTCCTGCTCGTCGACCGCCGCCGCACGACGGCCCTCCCCTACGTCGCGCAGTACCTGCGCGAGCTCGGCGACGCGCGCAAGGGCATCCTCCGCGCGGAGGTGACGACCGCCGCGCCGCTGAGCGACGCCTACTACGCGCGCCTGCAGGTGCAGCTCGAGAAGATGACCGGCAAGAAGGTGGTGGTCGATCGCAAGACGGACGGCTCGCTCATCGCGGGCGTCGTCACGCGCATCGGCGACCGCATCCTCGACGGCTCCCTGCGCACGCGCCTCCAGTCCCTCAAAGACTCCTTGATGCCGACCGCCTGACGAGAAAGACCGACCATGCAGCTTCGCGCCGAAGAGATCTCCTCGATCATCAAGAAGCAGATCCAGAACTACGAGAAGGCCGCCCTCACGACGGAGACGGGCACGGTCCTCAGCGTGGGCGACGGCATCGCGCGCATCTACGGCCTCGAGGGGGCGATGGCGGGCGAGCTGCTCGAGTTCCCGGGCAACCTCATGGGCCTGGTGCTCAACCTCGAGACGGACAACGTCGGCGCGGCGTGCTTCGGCGACGTGACGAACGTCAAGGAGGGCTCCGTCGTCAAGCGCACCTCGCGCATCCTCGACGTGCCGGTGGGCGAGGCGCTCGTCGGCCGCGTGGTCAACGCGCTCGGGCAGCCGGTCGACGGCAAGGGCCCGATCGACACGCCGCACCGCCGCCGCGTCGAGCTCAAGGCGCCGGGCATCCTCGCGCGCCAGCCGGTCAAGGAGCCGATGCAGACGGGCATCAAGGCCATCGACGCGATGGTCCCCATCGGCCGCGGCCAGCGCGAGCTCATCATCGGCGACCGGCAGACGGGCAAGACGGCCGTCGCGCTCGACACGATCATCAACCAGAAGGGCCAGGGCGTCTTCTGCTTCTACATCGCCATCGGCCAGAAGCAGTCGACCGTCGCGAGCGTCGTCGACAAGCTCACGCAGTTCGGGGCCATGGAGTACACGACGGTCGTCACGGCCGGCGCGAGCGAGATGGCGCCGCTCCAGTTCATCGCGCCCTACACCGGCGTGACGATGGCGGAGTACTTCCGCGACAGCGGGCGCCACGCGCTCTGCGTCTACGACGACCTCTCGAAGCAGGCCGTCGCCTACCGCCAGCTCTCGCTGCTCCTCCGCCGCCCGCCGGGGCGCGAGGCGTACCCGGGCGACGTCTTCTACATCCACTCGCGCCTGCTCGAGCGCGCGGCGAAGATGGCCGACGAGTTCGTCGTCGTGAAGAAGGACGTCACCGAGTGGGACAAGCGCGGCGAGGCGAAGATCCACAAGGGCGAGCTCGGCAAGCACCACGCCGAGGACGAGCTGAAGGAGAAGGGCGCCGAGTTCCAGATGCTCCGCAACCCGCGCTCGGGCGGGTCGCTCACGGCGCTCCCCATCATCGAGACGCAGGCGGGCGACGTCAGCGCGTACATCCCGACGAACGTCATCTCGATCACCGACGGGCAGATCTTCCTCGAGACGGACCTCTTCTACTCGGGCGTCCGTCCGGCCATCAACGTCGGCATCAGCGTTTCGCGCGTCGGCGGCAGCGCCCAGATCAAGGCGATGAAGGCGGTCGCCGGGCGCATCAAGCTCGAGCTCGCGCAGTACCGCGAGATGGCGGCCTTCGCGCAGTTCGCGTCCGACCTCGACAAGGTCACGCGCGATCAGCTCGAGCGCGGCGCCCGCCTCGTCGAGATCCTCAAGCAGGGCCAGTACGTCCCGCAGTCGGTCGAGAAGCAGATCGTCGTCATCTACGCGGCGACGAAGGGCTACGTCGACCGGCTCGAGATCGGCCAGATCGCCGCCTACGAGAAGGGCCTGCAGGACTTCGTCGAGAAGAAGTACCCGCAGGTCTACGAGACGCTGCGCGCGAAGAAGCAGCTCGACGCGGCCACCGAGGAAGACCTCAAGAAGGCGCTCGACGAGTTCGCGAGCGCGTTCGGCAGCAAGAACTGAGAGGCCGGCGCCATGCCCTCGCTCAAGGCGATCCGCAAGCGCATCGCCAGCACCAAGGCGACGCAGAAGATCACGCGCGCCATGAAGATGGTGGCCGGCGCGCGGCTGACGCGCGCCCAGCAGCGCATCGTCGCGATGCGGCCCTACGCCGTGAAGACCGCCGAGGTGCTCCAGGCCGTGTCGAAGACGATGACCGCGTCGGCCGACGGAGCCGACGAGGGGCTGCACCCGCTCTTGTCCCGGCGTCCCGAGAAGCACGCGCTCTACATCGTGCTCTCGTCGGACCGCGGCCTGTGCGGGGCGCTCAACACGAACGTGAACAAGGCGACCGAGCGCGCCTGGCGCGAGAAGGAGCACGACCACGTCGAGGTCGTGTTCGCGACGCTCGGCAGGAAGGGCAAGGAGTACCTCACCCGCCGCGGCGCGACGATCGTCCACGACGTGCCGCGCGTCTACGACGGGCTCGACCTCGACAAGGCGCGCCAGGTGGCGCGGTGGCTCGTCCCCCGGTTCGAGAAGGGGCAGTGCGACGCCGTCTACATCGTCTTCAGCGAGTTCAAGAGCGCCATCACGCAGCGAGTGGTCGTCGACCGCCTCCTGCCGCTCGCAGACGCGCCGGCCGACGCGCACGCGGCTGCGGCTGCATCCGGGTCCGCGGTCGGCCCGAGCGAGTTCCTCTACGAGCCGAACCAGCGCGCGCTCCTCGAGCGCCTCGTGCCGATGTACGTGGAGATCAGCATCTACCGGGCGCTCCTCGAGAGCCAGGCGAGCTTCTTCGGGGCGCAGATGACGGCGATGGACGCCGCCACGCGCAACGCGAAGGAGATGATCGCGCGCCTCACGCTCTCGTACAACCGCGCCCGCCAGGCGGCGATCACGAAGGAGCTGATGGAGATCATCGGCGGCGCCGAGGCGCTCAAGGACTGACCGCAGGCCGCCTACGCGGGCAGCGCGATCACGAGCAGGAGCGCGCCCGCCTCGGCCTCGGTCCAGACGGCGCCACCCTGGGCGCGCATCGCCACGTCCGCGAAGTGCATCGCGAGGGACTGCCGGGCTACCTCGACGGACGGCGCCGTACCGGCATGACCGAACGAGACACGCACCACGACGGCGTCACCGCGCAGGGACACGTCGATGGAATCGCCGGCGTGCGCATGGCGGAGCGCCTGCTCGAGGAGCTTGTCGAGCACCCGCTCGAGCAGGTCACCGTCGGCCTGCACGATGGCGACGTCCGGCGCCCACATCATGCGAACGGAGCGGCGGGCCACCTCGAGGGCCATGCGCCGCACGGCCGCGCCCACCCGCGCCGACACGTCGACGGCAGCGATGCGCGGGCGCAGCACGCCCGAGGCGAGACGCAGGGCGTCCGCGACGTCGGCGACGAGGCTCACGGCGCGCTGGTTGGCCTCGCGGCAGTCCGCGAGCGCGTCGCGCAGCGTCTCGGGCAGGTCGGGCCCGAGCTCACTCGTGGCGAAGTCGAGGTTCATGGCGATGGCGGCGAGCGGCGTGCGCAGGTCGTGCGCAAGCTGGCTCGAGACGTCTCGCACGCCGTGAACGGTGCCCGGGCGGATCGCCGTGGGGCAGGGCTTCGGTTGGATGCTCACCAGCATGGCTCCTCCTGTTTCCTAACGGTCGACCGGCGCGAACCTTTAGGCCGTCCGTGACGCTTTGGCGCCCGCTGCACGCAGGCGGCGCGATGCGCCGGCAGCGGCGAGGAGCCCGAAGCACGCCGCGCCCGCCAGGCCTCCCCCGGCACCGCCACCGCCGGGGGGCGCGCCCGCCAGAGAGCATCCCGCCTTGCTCGTCGTCCCGTAGAGCGCGCCGATGCCGGCGAGGTCGTCGGCCTGCGGCCCGCGGTGCGACGGGTCGCCGGGGGCGGTGTAGGCAAACATCACCGCGCCGTCACCCTCCACGTCCGCGAGTCCCAGCGCGTGACCCATTTCGTGCGCCACGACGTGCTCGACGTCGAACGGACCGTCCGGCGCGCCGGTGGCCCCCTGCGCGTCGAGGGCGACGGCGGGACCCGAGGCCTGCGCGCCCGCGGCGAGGACGGCGAAGCCGTGTACGCCGTTGATGACGATGTCGGTGTCGATGATCTCGCCGGTCTCGTCGGAGTAGCTCACCAGCGTGACGGCGAGCGCGTCGCCCGCCGCCGGGTAGCCCTCCGGGGCGTAGGTCACGGTGTTCACGCCGTCGACGGCGACCACGCCGGGGGCGGTACCCACGGAGTACGACAGAACCGGAGCGCCCTCGGCGCCGCTCCAGGAGGCCATCGCACCTGCGACCGCCATGCTGGCGCCCGGGATGGCGGCCTCGAGGGCCGGGTCGACGACGAACGAGACCTGCGCCGAGGGCCAGCGCACGGGCTGCCCGGACGCAGTGTGCTTGAGCTCGTACGCCTGCGCGCTCGCCGGCACCAGCATCGCCGCAACCACCATCCAGCACGCTCGCACCTTCGACATCGCCGCGCTCCTCGCGGGGTCGTCCCGCGATCCTTGCTGCGGCGCGTTCGGTCGCTTCGTTAAGGCATCGCGTCGGAGAGCGACGGATCGATCGCGACGCTCACGTCGCGCACACCTACGGCAAGCGACGACAGGAGCGGAGTCGGCCACACGCCGAGGAGCAGCGCGAGGAGAACGAGCGGCAGGAGCGCCCCGAGCTCGGCGCCCGTCGCGTCGGGGAGCCTGCCGCCGAAGGGCTCGAGCATCGACGTCTTGCGGCGGGCGGGATCGAAGCGACCAAGGAGCAAGATGCGCCCCACGCGCAGGTGCGCCGCTGCGACGAGGACGACGGCCAGCGCCGCGACGGCGGCGAGGACGGGGTGGCGCGCGAACGCGCCGAGGAGCACGAGGAGCTGCCCCCAGAAGCCGACGAAGAGCGGCACGCCGAGCGAGACCGCGAGGCCCACCCCCGCGAGGAGCGCCAGCCGCGGCGCCTCTTCGCCCAGGCCGCCGACGCGCGCGAGGGCGGTCGTACGCACGCGGTCCTCGAGCGCACCCGCGACCCCGAGCAGGAGCGCGGCCGCGAGCCCGTGCGCGAAGAGCCCCGCCACGGCCCCCGCGATCGCCTGGGGCGAGAAGGCACCCAGGCCGAAGATCGCCGCGCCGCTCCCCGCGATCGTCGCGTAGCCGACGAACCGGCGGAGATCCCGCTGTGCCATGGCGCAGAGCCCCCCGTACGCGACCGACAGGACCCCGAGCGCCGCCATCGACGCGCCTGCCCAGCGGGCCCCCTCGGGTGCGCCGGCAAGGCCGACGCGCACGAGCACGTAGGGCCCCAAGGCAACGACCGCCCCGCCGAGGAGGATGGCCGCGCCCGGCGGCGCCTCCTCGAGCGCCTCGGGGAACCAGCCGTGAAGGGGCACGATCGGAGTCAACACGGCGACGGCGACGAAGAGGAGCACCCACACGGCCTCGACGAAGGGCACGCCGAGGATGGGCCCCTTCGACGCGAAGGACGTCCGCGCGAGCTCCGGGACCGAGAGCGTGTGCAGCGCGCGCATGCCGTCGACGAGGAAGGTGGGCTCCGACGCGCGCGAGAGCGCGACGAACGCGGCGAGCATCGCCGCGGACCCGATGGCGCCGTAGACGCCGAGCTTCGACGCCGCGTGCTCGGCGCGCGGGCCGCCCCACCCGCCGACGAGCATGACGGCGGCGACGAAGACGATCGCGAGAGCGGCGAAGAGGACGACGAGGTCGAGCGCGACGAGCGCGCCGAGGATGCCGGCGACGAGGAGCGCGTGCGTGGCGTGGTAGGCGTCGGCGCGGAGCGACGGGGGGCGGACGGCGACGAGCGACACGAGCCCGAGCGCCGCCGCGAGGACGACGAGCGCGATGCTCACGCCGTCGACGCCGAGGTACCACTCCGCGCCCACCGAGCGGATCCAGACGAAGCGTTCCACGAGCTGGAACCCGTCGTTGCCGTCGGCGCGGCCGATCTCAGGGACGAAACGCGCCCATGCCCAGAGGGCCAGCGCGAGCTGGACGGCGGAGACGCCGATGGCGACGTGGCGGACGGCGGGCTCGTCGCGGCGCCGCACGAGGCGCGCAATCCCGGCGGCGAGGACCACGAGAAAGGGCAGAAGGACGACGAGGGAGAGGGCGTGCTCGCCGACCCATCCGATGCCGGTGGGGACCTCTGCGCGGAAGCCCATGGCGACCTCGCCGGACTCCTCGTCCGTCGACGTGACGACGACATGGCCGAACGCCTGCCGCACACGCGGATCGCGGTCGGGCATCCACGACACGATGACGTCCTTCGAAGCA
This sequence comes from Polyangiaceae bacterium, assembly GCA_036490515.1. Taxonomy (GTDB): domain Bacteria; phylum Myxococcota_A; class Polyangia; order Polyangiales; family Polyangiaceae; genus Palsa-1150. The sequence continues at coordinate 28,998 of DASXDU010000002.1, read as the reverse complement.
CCTGGCGGGAGGGTCGCGCTGCTCGCCGCGCCGTCCGCGAAGCGCACGCCCACGCGCGCGGGGGACCGCACGTCGTCCTCGTCGCCGCGGATGGCCACGCGCGACACGATGAGCGGCTCGGCGCCGAGGTTCGCCACGGTGAGGTGCCCGACCCAACCGCCCTGCCCCGGCGTGAGCACCAGCGGCCCAGGCGCGCCGCCCGGCAAGGACAGCGAGATGCGCCCGGTCGCGCGCGCGCCGGTCGCGGCCCGCGCCGGCGCCGCACCGAGGGCGAGGAGCACGGCCAGGGCGAGCGCGAACAGCGCAGAGAGAGCTGCGCGGACGACGACGGGAATACGGGCAATCGACCGGGCGCGCATGCGTCGTGCTCAGCCCCCCCACCAGACGGCGTGCAGGAACGCGGCCAGCGCAACGAGCCCCATGAGGACCCACGCGACGGTCGCCGGCGAGACGCCGATCCACGGAACGACGCGCGCCGTCGCTCTCTCTACGCCCGTCGCGGCGAGGTCGCCCGGCAGCGCGACGAGCTGCTCGTCCGCCGCCGCCACCATCCACGCGGCCACCCGTGCGAGCCCGCCGATGGCCGACGCCACCGCTCCGACGACCCAGCGCTCCATGCTCGCCAGCAGGAGCCCCAGCCGCTCGGGAACGCGGACGAGGAGCGCCTCGTCCTGGCGGACGCGCGACGCCTCGTCGATCGCGTCCTCGTCCTCGCCCGAGCGCGCGGCGACGAGGTAGACCACCGCGGCTGCGCCGCCGGCGACGACGAGCACCTCCATCGCCGGGACCACGCCCCCGAGGCCCAGCGCGAGGAGCACGAGACCGGACGGCGCGCCGCCCGCGAACGCGAGCCACCGGCGCTGCCCCGCGAAGGCGAGCGCCTGCCAGACGGCCCCGAGGAGCACGGCCGCGCCGACCGACGCGACGACCGTCCCCGTGTGCGGCGCCGACGGGAAGAGGAGCGCGAGGCGAACGAGGAGGAACGGCCCGACCGCCGACGTCGTCGCGCCCGCGGCGACCGCGGCGAGGACGCGCGGCGAGGCCAGGGGTGGAGACCATGCGCTCATCGCACCGGCCGCAGCGAGCAAGAGCAGGAGCGCGCCGGCGACGACGGCGACGCCGCCCGGGCCGACGTGGCCCTCGGCGGTGCGGCGCACGAAGAAGGAGCCGGACGCGTCGCGCAGCGCGAGCTGCTCCGCGAGGGCGTGAAACGAGAGCGTCGGGCCGACCGGCACGAGGGCGATCTCTTCGCCGGGGGAGACGTCGACGCGCGGCGTGCGCCGGTCCTCGTCCCCGTCGTGTACGCGAAAGGTGTGCGCACCCGGGGCGAGCGGCACACGGACGAAGGGCGACCGCAGCGACGCGGTGCGCTCCTCGTCGACGAAGACGGTGCTCCCGGCGGAGGTCGTCATCGTCACGGTCGACGCGGCCGCGCCCGCGCCGGTGACCGCCGCGACCACGCGTGCGACGCCGTCGGCGTCGTAGCCGTCCTCGTCCCACGATCCGCCGAGACCCCACGCGAGGAGCGCGCCTCCGAGGAGCATGACGGCGAGCCCCACGGCGCCGCGCGTGGCGACGACGACCCCGGCGCGCGCGTCGTGCCAGCCCGCGAGGCAGGCGCCGGCAGCCGCGACGAGCCCCCAGCCACCGGCGAGCGGCACGAAGCCGTCGGCGAGGAACGAGACGAGCGCACCGGCGAGCGCGAGCTGCAGCCACGCCCACGGACGCCACCCGCGGTCCGGCGCAGGGCGCCGCGCGAGCACGACGGCTGCCGCGAGTGCGACAGCGCAGGCGAGGGCCGCCGCCATCGCCGCGCGCGTGTCGAGGAGGAGCTCCACCGGCGCGTCGAAGGCCCCCGTCCGCGCGCCCCGGCCGAGCGCCTCGAAGAGGGCGCGTCCGTTCGCGGGCAGGCGGGCGAGCAGGACGGCGTGCCCGAGCAGCGCCGTGGTCGCGAGCGCGATGCAGCCGACGCCCGCGACGCGCGCGGACGCGAGTTGCCGCAAGACGTCGTCGGCGCCGCGCGAGCGCGCGACCCGCGGCCGGACCCAGAGCGCCTGCCAGAGGAGCCCCACCAGCGGCCAGGCGACCACGAGCCACAGCGTCCGGGAGAGCGCGAGACGCTGGAGCGTGCCTGCGGGTTCGGGCATCGGCGGGAGTCCGCCTCCAGGCTACCCCGCTACGCCGGCGTCGAGGTAGCACGCCGACGCGCGCGCGGAGCGCTCAGAGGAACGGCGATAGGTGACCCTCGCTCCGCGCGGCGTCGAGGCCGTGACGCACGCGCTGGGCAACGGCCGCGCCGCCGAGGACGACGGCCGCGACGAGCGTGCCCTCGACGAGCGCCTGACCTGCCCCCGCGAGGTTGAAGCTCGTCCAGACGGCGGCAACGGCGAGGACGCCGAGCGCGAAGGGCACCAGCACGAGCGCCGTTCGCCGCGAACGCTCGGCGAGCGTCCGGCACGGGAGGACGGACGCGGTCCACGCGAGGAGCGCCACGAGGCCCCACGTCTTCACGAGCAGCCAGGCGGCGCCCGCGACCTCGAGCAGCGGCCGCGCGTCCTGGGCGGCGGGGGACGATCCCGGGAGCACCCATCCGCCGAGGAAGAGCGCGCTCGCCAGGCCCGCGACGACGAGCCGGTGCGCCCGGCACGCTGCCTGGAACCACGCGCCGCGCCGCGGGCGCGCGCCGGACGTGGGGTCGCCGACGTGCGCGGCGAGGCCCGCCAGCGCATGCGGCGCATCCGGCTCGACGAGGCCTACCCCGAGGAGAAGCAAGAGGCTCGCGAGGGCGACCGGGCTGCGGAACGCGAGCCAGTCGGTCGGCCAGCCTCCCTGCGCGTGCTCGAGCTCCTGCACCCGGAGCGAGCCGGTCACGAGCACCAGGCTGGTGACGGCGCACGCCGCCGGAACGTGCTGCCACGCGACGTGCAGCGCGGCGCGCACGCCGCGCAGGGGCGAGGGGCTCGACAGGAGCGCCGCGGTGGCGAGGGCCGTCGACGCGGCCACGAAGAGGAGACCGACGTCGAGCTGCGCCGCGACGAGGTACTGACCGAAAGGCATCGCGGCGAGGAGCGCGCAGACGCCCGCGTCGACGACCGCCGTCGGTCCGAGGGGGGGAAGCGCGTCGCGCGCAGCCGCCGCGAGGGACCGCCCCAGCCGCTGCCAGCCCGTGCCCTTCGCCGTCCCGCCGCCTTCGGCCCGGGCGCGGAGCCGGCTTGCGAGCGCCGCGATCCATCCCGCTCCCCAGGCAGGCCCGCCGAAGAGCAGTACCACGACGAGCGCGGCCAGCACGAGGAGCCCGGCCCCGAGGAGCTCCGTCGGCGGCGCGCGCCGGAACCCGTCCACCGGCACCGTGCGCGTCACCTCCAGCGGGGCCCCGCCCCTGCGCACCGCGAGCGTCGCGTCGCGCGCGCCCGACGCCGGCACCGCGTCCGCGACCGTCTCCACGCGCACGCCGTCGAACGCCGCAATCACGTCGCCCGCCGCGAGCCCCGCGACCTCGGCGCGCGATCCGGGCGTCACCTCCTGCACCGCCAGGCCCGACCCGCCGGCCTCGACGCGCAGCCCCATCCACGCGAGCAGCCTGCGACCCTCCTCCGCGCGCTCCGCGTCGGCCGCGGTGGCCCCCGGACGCACGTCGAACACGAGGTGCCGCAGCTCGCCCGCCACCGGAGGCGCGCCCGGCGCAGCCGCCGCGAACGCGACCTCCACGTCGCCCTCGAACGTCGTGTGCAGGGCCCGTTCACCCGCGCCGCAGAAGAGCGCCTGCGTCGCCTCGCCGACGAGCAGCTCGACGTGGTCGGGTCCGACCACCGTCCCGGTCGTCACGATCGCGGCGTCGGTCTCCGCCCGCTGACCCGGCCGGTGGAGCGTCCCGCGGAACGTGATACGCGCCGGTTTGCCGGGCGGAAACCCCGCGCCGAGGATGGCGACGCGCTCGCCGACCTCGACCTGCCGCGGCGCGACGTCGAGCACCTGCACGAGCTGCGGCGAGGCGGCGACCCCGCACGCACCCCCGCCGGCGACGAGCCACGCGACACCGAGCGCCAGGAGGAGCGGCGCGAGCCAGCGAACCCACGACATCGTCCGGCGAACGGTAGAACGCGCCGACGAAGAGGGCGAAATAACCGCTCAGATCAGCGGCTGCGGCGGCTCGCTGCGGGCGAAGTCGAAGAGCTTCTGGTCCCCGGCGACGCGCGCGGCGTCCTCGAGCTCGTGCCGGACGGCGAGCGGAGAGGCCGCGCGGACGCGATCGAGCGTGTTCTCGATGAAGATGCGCCCGCGCCCCTGCACGACGAGCAGCACGTTCGCGATGACGCTCCGCTTGATGCTCATCTCGAACTCGTTGCCCTCGAGCACGATGTGCATCGAGTCGCACGCGGAGAGGATGTCCTTGTAGAAGCCGACGAGCTCGTCGCGGACGTTCCCTTGCGGGAGCGACTTGGGGCCGATGACCGAGAGGTAGAGCAGCCGTTTCCCGAGACGATCCTTCTCGCGGCGCAGGTCGTCGATGACCGAGACGAGGTCCTCGTGCTCGGGCGAGCGCCAGGCGACGACGAGCACGCGTCCGACGAGGAGTCTGCGCTGCGCCATCCGCCGGAAGAACCTACCATCGAGCGGACCCGTCCGCTCGTTTGTGGCCGGCTTTTTCTCTGGATGTTCACCGCGGCGGGGGCCGCCTATCCTCTCGCCCCCAACGGAAGGACCACGATGAGCGCGCTCACCGATTCGCCGGCCTGGAAAGCACTGGCCCAGCACCACGCGTCGACGCAGGGCACCCATGTGCGCGACCTCTTCGCGAAGGACGCGAACCGGTTCGAAGCCCTCCACCTGGAGGTCGACGACATCCTGGTCGACTTCTCGAAGCACCGCGTGACGTCCGAGACGGTGCGGCTCCTCCTCGACCTGGCGCGCCAGGCCAAGGTCACCGAGTGGCGGGACCGGATGTTCGCCGGCGAGAAGATCAACCGAACGGAAGACCGCGCCGTCCTCCACGTGGCCCTGCGCAACCGGTCGAACCGTCCCATCGTGGTCGACGGCAAGGACGTGATGCCGGAGGTGAACGCGGTCCTCGGCAAGATGCGCGAGTTCACCGAGCGCGTTCGCAGCGGCGCCTGGAAGGGTCACACGGGGAAACGCATCACCGACGTCGTCAACATCGGCATCGGCGGAAGCGACCTCGGGCCGGTGATGGCGAGCCTCGCGCTCCAGCCGTACTGGCACCCGGAGATGCGCGCGCACTTCGTGTCGAACGTCGACGGCACGCACATGGCGGAGACGCTGAAGCGCGTGAACGCCGAGCAGACCCTCTTCGTCGTCGAGAGCAAGACGTTCACGACGCAGGAGACGCTCATGAACGCCAGGAGCGCCCGCGCCTGGCTCGTCGAGAAGCTCGGGACGGACGCGGCGGTGCCGAAGCACTTCGTCGCCGTCTCGACGGCCACCGAGGAGGTGAAGAAGTTCGGCATCGACGTGAACAACATGTTCGCGTTCTGGGACTGGGTCGGCGGCCGCTACTCGCTCTGGAGCGCCATCGGCCTGCCCATCGAGCTCATGATCGGGGCCGACCGCTTCGAGGAGCTCCTCGCGGGCGGCCACGCGATGGACGAGCACTTCCGGACCGCGCCGCTCGAGAAGAACGTGCCCGTCGTCCTCGGCATGCTCGGCGTCTGGTACTCGAACTTCTTCGGCGCGCAGACGCACGCCATCCTCCCCTACGACCAGTACATGGCGCGCTTCGCAGCGTACTTCCAGCAGGGCGACATGGAGAGCAACGGCAAGCGCGTCGACCGCGACGGCCGCTTCATCGACGATTACACGACGGGGCCCATCGTGTGGGGCGAGCCCGGGACCAACGGGCAGCACGCGTTCTACCAGCTCATTCACCAGGGGACGCGCGTCATCCCGTGCGACTTCCTCGCGCCGCTCGAGACGCAGAACCCGCTGGGCAAGCACCACGAGGTGCTCCTCGCGAACTACTTCGCGCAGACCGAGGCGCTCATGCGCGGCAAGACGCCCGAGGAGGCGAAGGCCGAGCTCGAAGCGCAGAAGCTCTCGCCCGAGCGGGTGAAGGAGCTCGTGCCGCACAAGACGTTCCCCGGCAACCGCCCGACGACGTCCGTCCTCTTCACGAAGCTGACGCCGAAGACGCTCGGGATGCTCATCGCCATGTACGAGCACAAGATCTTCACGCAGGGCATCGTGTGGAACATCTTCTCGTTCGACCAGTGGGGCGTGGAGCTCGGCAAGCAGCTCGCGAAGAAGATCGAGCCCGAGCTCGAGACCAAGGGCGCGATCACGACCCACGACGGGTCGACCAACGCGCTCATCAACCGGTACAAGAAACACTACGGGCGGGTGTAGGGGCGGCGGGCGCGCGGACGCTACAGTCCTCCCATGCGCGCTCTCCCCCTCGCCGGCGTCTCGCTCGTCCTGCTCGCAGCCTGCGGCCCTCCGCCGTCGCCCCCGGCTGCACCCCCTCCCACCGCGGCCCCTTCATCCTTCGCGACGACGCCTTCCCCCGCGGCTCCGGCCGGCCCCGCGGCCTGTCTCCCGCTCGAGCTCCGCGAGAGGCCCCTCCAGCATCGTCCCGCGGCGCCGGTGGAGGACGTCGGGACCATCGTCGCGCAGATGAAGCCCACGTGCACCATCGAGGTCCGCGACGCCAAGGGCGCGTTGAAGGAGTCGCACCCGTGCGCAGCCAACGACGATCGCCAGCTCATCGAGATGGTGCTCGGCTCGGTGTGCACGCTCGGCGGGGAGGTGTCGTGGCTCGAGGCGGCGGCGACGGACGCGCGCGTGGAGATCCACGCGGGGCGCTACAGGCAGCACGACGAGGCCGCGGATCTCGCGATGCTCTGCGCGCCGTTCGCGTCGCTGAAGAACCCGGAGACGGGGCAGCCTTTCCCGCCCGACGCATTCGATCCGGTACAGCGCGCGCACGTTCGGGCCGAGGTCGCGAGCGAGTCGGTGACGTCGCCCCGGTGGCGACGATGGCTCCACGAGCTCTACGAGGGCGGCCAGCGCCACGAGGCGCCCGTGGCCGCGCTGCGCGACGCGGCGCAGGCGAGCCACCTCGCGTGCGAAGCAGAATGGCTCTCGCCGCCGCCCCCGCCGGCCGCACCGAAGTGAACGCGAGGATTCTCGGGGTCGCGGGTCACGGGGGGCGCCTGACCACCGTGGCGCGAACGCGACGACGGTTGGCGCGAAGACGACAGCGCCGGCGGGGAGGGTGACGTCCCGCCTTGCGTACCTGACTACCATCGTGGCTGCAGTCCCTCCCTTGCCCGCCGGTAGCGAGCATCGCAGATGACGCTCGAACCGGTCGCACCCATGGCGCGGGCGTTCCTCGCACGAACCTCTCTGCGATGGGCCTCGTTCGCGTTGCTCCTTCCCCTGCTCGCATGCCACGCGGCGCTCTCCCCGAAGCAGATGGACGACATTCACCTGAGCTGCCAGGCCCGGCTCGCGAAGGACGGGGACGCGCCCCTCGCGCCCAGCGACTACTTCGGCGTCCGTGGTCCGGCCGACCCGCCCGGGACACCGGTCATCCTCTACGGAGCGTCGTGGTGCAGCGCGTGCCATGCCGCGGCGGAGTACATGGCGAGGCTAGGTATCCCGTTCGTCGAGAAGGACGTCGAAGAGGACCGCGCCGCTCGGGACTCGGTCGCTGCGAAAATGCAAACCGCGGGCCTTGGGCCGAAGGCTGGGCGTGTGCTGCCCGTGATGGACGTGCGCGGGACCATCATCGCCGGCTTCGTCCCGTGCGTTCTGGAACGAGCGTGGGCAGCGCGCTGAGGCGTGTCGCAGGCGCGCTCCTGCTCGCGCTGACGGTGGCGTTTGGCGAGGGGTGCTGCGCGAGGCCGGCCTCGGCGTGGGAGCCGGCAGCGTTCGCGTGGCGCGAATCGGCGCCAGGGATCGTGATCGTGGTCGATCGCGCGCGGGGCATGGCCATCTGCACGGGAACGGTCGTCCGCAGCGATCCGGCTGGCGAGCGGTTTCGCGCCTATGTGCTGACGGCAAAGCACTGCGTGGACGACGATGACCACCCCGCGCGGTGGGGCATTGCGGCGCCGCGCCGTGGCGATGCCCACCTGCCACTCGGAGCGGGCGCGCTCTCCCTCGTGGGGGTTCCCGTGCTCGAAGCGAGGCGAGTCGTCGCGTCCACGCATTCAGCAAAGTTCGCATGGGCCCCCGTCGTCACCGGTGCGACCATCGAATGGGACGACGACTGGGCGATCCTCGCCGTCGACTCCCCGGCGGCAATGCCGGTCGTGCCGCTCTTCTCGTCGGACCCCGAGACCGCCCTCGCGCCGGGCACACCCGTGACCCTCGTCGCCTATCACGACGGGGCCTTTCGCGACGCGTACGGCAATTGGTTCCTCCAGTCGCACGAGCACTCGTTCTCCTGGGCGGGCGTTCCTCCGGGGGTCGCCCAGCGGGGCCACTCGGGTGCTCCCATCGAGCGGGGCGGCGAGGTCGTCGCGATCCTCTCGGGGTACCGCCAGAACTCGAACTTCTGCCGCGTCCTCTGCGGCTCGACATGGCAGGCGCGCCTCGTCCTCGTGAGCGTCGAGACCATCCGACGTGAATGCGCTGCGCGGGGGCTCACGCTCTCCTCGCGGGTGTTCACCCCGCCGGCACCTCAGCGGCAACCGTCGCCCGTGATGCGTGCGCCCTTCGGGGCGTCGAGCGGCGCGGCCGGCGGGCCGTTCTTGCCGAGGTAGGCGACGAGCGCGTCCACGTCGACGGCGCCCTCGCGACGGTCGCGCCCGCGGGCGAGCGAGGCGAAGGAGTCGCCGCCGCCGGCGAGGAACGACGGCACGGTGACGCGGTAGTCGCGCGCGGGGTCGAGCGGCTTGCCGGCGATGCGCACGTCGGAGATCCGCGCGGTGCGCGCGGCGCGGTCGTAGTGGTACCGGTAGCCGAACCCCTTCGAGACCTGCAGGATGCGCGGCTCGTCGCGGGTGCCGAACTGGCGCTCGAGGAGCGCGAGGATCTCGGCCCCGCGCAGGGTCATCGTGACGAGCGTGTTCTGGAAGGGCTGGACGTCGAAGGCGTCGCCGTACGTGACGGCGTGGGGCGCGCGTCCGGGGTGGCTCGCCACGAGGTCGGCCCGGATTCCGCCCGGGTTCATGAAGGCGACGTCGGCGCCGGTCGACGCCTGCATCGCGTCGGCGATCACGTCCCCGAGAGACGTCTCGCACGACACCGAGCCCGCGCGCCGCGCGCTGCCCGTGAGGTCACGCTCGACGTAGCCGACGACGCGCTCGACGATCGAGCGCGCCTTCTCCTCGTACGGTGCGAGCAGGCGCGCCGTCGCGGCGTCGGGCGCCACGTCGCGCGTCACGGGGACGTTGCGCGCCTTCACGTGGACCAGCGCGTGCGCCGCGGGGTCGATGGTCAGGTCGATCTTGGTGATCAAGCGCCCGTAGCTGCCCGCGCTCGTCACGACGCGGCCGTCCACGACGCAGTCGTAGGCCTGGTGCGTGTGCGCGCTGACGACGACGCGGATGGCGGGATCGAGGCGCGGCAGGACGTCGAGCAGGTCGCCGCCGAGGTGCTCGCAGGAGTCGTACGTCCCCCGGCCGTGCTGCATGCCGCCCTGGTGGAGGAGCAGGACGATCGCCGCGGCGCCCTGACGCCGGAGCTCCGGCACGAGCGCGTTCGCGGTCTCCGCCTCGTCGGCGAACGTCAGGCCCTCGATGGCGCGCGCCGACGTGACGCTCGGCGTCTGCGCGAGCGTCTCGCCGATGAAGGCGACGCGCGCGCCGGCGAAGTCCCGCATCGCGTACGGAGGAAAGACGGTCTTGCCGGTCGCGTCGCGGACGTTGGCGGCGAGGTACTCGAAGGTGGCGCCGCGGAAGGTCCCCCCGTCGCAGTTGCCCTGGAAGCAGCCGCCCGTCTGCAGGCGCCGGAGCTCGTCGATGCCGCGATCGAAGTCGTGGTTGCCGACGCCCTCGAAGTCGAGCCCGAGGCGGTTCATCGCGAGCACGGTGGGCTCGTCGTGGAAGAGGCTCGACACGAGCGGGCTCGCGCCCGTCAGGTCTCCGGCGGACACCACGACCGTGTTCGGGTTCTCCGCGCGCAGCCGGGCGACGTGGGCCGCGAGCACCGCCACGCCTCCGGCGGGGACGAGCACGACGCCCGCGTCGGTGGTCGTCGCCCCGGGCAGCGACGCGACGGGATCCCCCGCCGGCGCGACCACGACGCCGTTCTCGCCAAGCGGCGGCTCGAGGTGGCCGTGGAAGTCGTTGATCGCGAGCACCTGGACGTCGACGAGCGCGGGCGCCGGCGTCGCAGCGGCCGGCGCGACCGACGCGATCGGCGCGGCGTCGGACGCGGAGGGGCCGGGCCTGGGCTCCGCGGGAGGCTGGCGCGCGCACCCGCAGAGGGCGGCGGCTCCGCAGAGCGCGAGCGTGCGCAGGCTCACGGCGGGCACGGCGCGAGCATAGCGGCGGAACGCGTTCACCGGCACCCGTGCCCAGAGTACGGTTTACCGAGGGTACCGCGTCATCCCGGATGGGCAGCCCTGCGACATCACGGACGCGACGACGACGTGCGACGCGTTCGCGCAGTGCACCGGCGGGGTGTGCGCGCTGGTGTACCCCGCGTGCCACTGAGGCGGCGCAGCCTGGATCGCATCCGCCGCCGACGCAGATGCCTCCCCCGTGGGTCAGCCGGAGGACACGGGCCTCGCCAGGCACCAGGCACGAGCGAGTGATCTCACTTCGCCGTGTACACGTCCCAGTGCGTCTGCCCGACGGTCGCGTCGCACGAATCCTGGGTGACGACGAGGTCCGGCGTGCACGCGCCCGTGACGATCCTCATCGTGTAGTCGACGGCGTCGTTGCCGGCGGGGGCGTCGAAGGCGTCCTTGCAGCGCGGCGCCGGGACGGTGAAGGGCGACGGCGTGGCCGCGAAGCCGGAGGCGCTCCACGCGTAGACGTCCCAGTGTGTCTGCCCGACGGTCGCGTCGCACGTGTCCTCGGTGACGACGAGACCGAGGCGGCCGTCGCCCGTGAGGTCCATCATCGCGTAGTCGACGGCGTCGTTGCCGGCGGGGGCGTCGAAGGCATCCTTGCAGCGAGCCGCGGGGACGGTGAAGGGCGCCGGCGTGCTCGCGAAGCCGGAAGCGGCGCCCGCGTAGACGTCCCAGTGCGTCTGCCCGACGGTCGCGTCGCACGTGTCCTGGGTGACGACGAGGTCGAGGCGGCCGTCGCCCGTGAGGTCCATCATCGTGTACTCGACGGCGTCGTCGCCGGAGGGAGCATCGAAGGCGTCCTTGCAGCGAGCCGCGGGGACGTCGAACGGGGTGGGCGTGGCGGCGAAGCCCGACGCCGCCGAGGCGTACACGTCCCAGTGCGTCTGGCCGACCGTCGCGTCGCAGGAGTCCTGATACACCACGAGGTCCGAGCGGCCGTCGCCGGTGAGATCGAGGAGCGCGTAGCCGACCGCGTCGTCGCCCGCGAGGGCGTCGAAGGCGTCCTGGCAACGCGGCGCCGGCACGGCGAACGGCGCGGGGGTGGCCGCGAAGCCGGAGGCACCCCCCGCGTACACGTCCCAGTGCGTCTGGCCGACCGTCGCGTCGCACGTGTCGTCGTACACGACGAGGTCGGGGTGACCGTCGCCGGTGAGGTCCATCGTCGTGTAGCCGACGGCGTCGTTGCCGGCGGGGGCGTCGAAGGCGTCCTTGCAGCGCGGCGCCGGCACGGTGAAGGGGGCGGGCGTGGCGTCGAAGCCGGCGCTGCTCCACGCGTAGACGTCCCAGTGCGTCTTGCCGACGGTCGCGTCGCACGCGTCCTCGTACACGACGAGGTCCGCGTGGCCGTCGCCGGTCACGTCCATCGTCGTGTAGCCGACGGCGCCGTTGCCGGCGGGGGCGTCGAAGTCGTCCGCGCAGCGGGGCGCCGGGACGGCGAACGACGCGGGCGTGGCCGCGAAGCCCGACGGCAAGCTCGCCGAGCACGAGTCCCCGCTGCCCCCGCTGCTCGACGACGCGCCGCCGGACGAAGATCCCGACGAGCCCGACGACGACCCCGATGCGCCGGAGGAGCCTCCCGACGACGCGCCGCCCGAGGACCCCGACGACGAGCTCGCCCCGTCTCCCAGCGAGCCGCCGCCGGCCGACGCCCCGCTGCACGCGGAGACGCACGCGGCGAGGGCGACGACGACGACCGCGACCGTGAGACCGGCGGTGGCGCGCATCACTGGCAGCCGTTCTCGAAGCAGTTCTGGCCAGCCGGACAGCAGTACGGACTATCGAACTGGGTGACGCAGTAGACCTCGCAGGTGCACGCGCTGTTCTCGCAGCTCGCGGCGGTGATGGGGCACTGGATGCCGCACCCGCCGCAGTTCTGCGCGTCCATGCCCGTGTTGACGCACGTGCCGTTGCAGAGCGTCCAGCCGTTGGTGCAGCCTGCGACGCAGCTGCCCCCGCTGCAGACCGTGTTCGTGCCGCACTGGTGGCCGCAGCTCCCGCAGTTCGAGTCGTCGGACAGGACGTCGATGCATGCGTCGTTGCACACGGCCTGCCCCGACGCGCAGGAGTACTTGCACTGCGCGTCGACGCACGAGGAGGTGGCGCCCGCGGGAGCGTCGGCCTTGCACGCGTGGTCGCACGCGCCGCACGAATAGACGCTCGTCTGCAGGTCGTCGCAGTACTTGTCGTCGCAGAGGGTCGTGCCGGCCGTCGTGCACTCGTCGACGCAGGTGCCGCCCTTGCACGCGGGGGTGGTGCCCGAGGGGCCCTGCGGGCACGCGACCTCGCAGCTCCCGCAGTTCGCGAGGTCGGTCTGCAGGTCGGCGCAGCCGCCGGGGCATGCGACGTCCGGCGCGGAGCACCCCCCGCCGCTCCCCGAGCCGGAGCCGCTGCTGCTCGCCGCGCCGCTGCTCGAACCGCCGTTGCCGCCGCTCGAGCTGCCGCCGCTCGTGGAGCCGCCGCTGCTGGAGCCGCCGCTGCTCGAGCCGCCGCTGCTGCCCGTCCCGCCGTCGCCCGAGCCTCCGCCCCCGCTCCAGGTGCCGCCCGCGGCCTTGCAGGCGGCCGAGTAGCTCGACGCCTGGCCGGCGTAGTAGCACTCGGTCGTGGAGTAGCCGTCCGTGGGCTGGGTGCAGCAGCCGATCTCGTTGGTCGTCGGGCACTGGCTCGTGATGGTGCCCTGAAGGGCCTCGGTGCACGTCTGCTTGACGGCGTCCTCCTGGTCGCCCGTCAGGTTGGCGTAGCCGTAACAGACCGAGACGCCTGCGCTGGAGGCGCTGCAGTAGATGCCGGGCGGGCTGCCGATGCCGCCCGAGGAGCCGCTGCAGGCGACCACGACGAGAAAAAGGCCGGCCAGCGACGGGGTGAGGAAGGCGCGCGCGGTCATGGCGTCTCGTACGGCGAGCGCCAGGCGGAATCTTCCCTGCGGCCGGGCTCCGGGGGGCTCCGTGTTCGTCCCCCCGCAGCCCCTCACGCTCGGCACCCGATGTCGGCGGGGAAGATCTCTAGGGCTGGTACCGCGGCGCCACCGCGTGCGGAACGAGGGTCGCCACCGTCTTCGCATCGAGCGAGACGGTCATGATGTCTGCGTCGTAGTCGTTCCAGACCTCGACCGCGGCCGTCACGCCGTCGCGCGCGACCGAGGGCTGTCCGGTGCGACCCGGGAGCGTCGTCACGAGCGAGGCGGTGGAGCTCGGGTCGGCGGACACCTGCCAGAGGCCGGGAGCGGCGTACTCGTCCCAGGGAGTTGCAGCGAAGACCAGCGTCTTGCCCCCGGGGACCCACGCGGGGGAGAGCCACGAGAACTGACCCGGAATTGCCAGGGCCTCGGAGCTGCCTGTCGGCGGAGGAGAAGCCAGGTACGCGTCGGCGAGGCCGTCGTCCGCCGTGGTGTATGCGACCTCCGTCCCGTCGGGCGAGAAGGCGACGACGGCGGCGTCGCCGTCGAGGGCGGCCGGCTCGGCGAACGGGTGCGCGACGCTGATCTGGTACGGCGTGAAGGTCGTGGTCGACGTCCCCTCGTACGTGAACACGGCGGTCGAAACGAAGAGGATGGTGCCGTCGGGCGCCCAGGTAGGCGACGAGACCTCGTCGAGGATGGCGGAGGTGGTGGCGAGCGTGTCCAGACCGGAGCCGTCGGCGTCAATGACGCTGAGCACGGCGTCGGTGCCGCCGTTCGAGACGAAGACGATCTGCTTGCCGTCGGGTGACCATGCCATGTCGGTGCAGTTCCATCCGGAGGGACTGATTGGCTGGGGGTCGGTCCCGTCGGTGAACGCGGAGACGATGCCGCCGGTGGACATCGAGATGTAGAGGAGGCGCTCGTCGGTCGGGGCATGGGTCGCACCCGCCTCCTGCTGTGGCGCGGCATCCGTGTTCGACGACGCGCCGGCGTCCCAGGGGCTCGCCACGTGCCCGCCGTCCTGGGCGCCGGACGCGTGTCCCGAGCCTACCGGGGCGGACGGCGAGCTTCCTCCCGACGAAGGGACCAGCGGGGAGCCGCCGTCTTCCGCGCCTGAACTACCCGAGCAGCCTCCGAGGAAGGCCGCCGCGAGCAGACCCGCCAGCGCGAGAAGCGGAGCGGGCCGGAGAGCGAGGGACCGGATCATGGATTCTCCTGATGGGGAGTGTCTGTGTCCGACCTTCGTACGAGACGGATCGTGCGAGATCCCTCGATGGCGCATCGACGAAAACGTTTGGCGCGCCGACGCAAGTACGGGCCGCGCACCTGATCCTGACGACTACGCGGTCTGCAGCTGCACCGCCGTCCCGTACGCCAGCACCTCGGTCACGCTCTGCATGAACTCCGTGGCGTCGTAGCGCATCCCGATGATCGCGTGCGCGCCGAGCTGCTCGGCGTGCTGCACCATCTGCACGTACGCATCGTGACGAGCGGCCTCGCAGACGTCGGCGTACTCCTTGATGTTGCCGCCACCGATGGACTTGAACGCCCCGACGAACCCCTGACCGATGCTCGGCGAGCGCACGACGATCCCGCGGACCACGCCGAGGTAGTGCGTGATGCGGTACCCGGCGATCTCGTTGCCGGTCGTCACGAGGATCCGGACGGTGCGCTCGACGCCGAAGCGGTAGGCGTCCTGCGGTGCGGGCTGGGTCATGGGGACGGCGTAACGCAGGTCGCCCCGGGTGCGCTATGTTTCGCAGGACGATGCGCGTCGTCGGCAAGCGCAAGCACGGCGAGGGGGATCGGGACGGCCTCGACTCCCTGGTCCTCCAGTTTGGTGGCGGGGCCCCCAAAGGCGTGTTCCGCTACCGGAACGAGGCCGAGGCGAACCGGGACCGGGAGCGATGGACGAGCGAACGCGTGCAGCGACGTACCGGGATGTCCGACGGGTCGCCGAGCTCCTCGACGAAGAGCACGCCGAGTACGCGCTGATCGGGGGGTATGCCCTGGCTCTGCAGGGCATCGTGCGCCTGACCGAGGACGTCGACATCCTCGTGGAGCCGACGCCGGAGAACGCGCGGCGGTGGGTCAGCGCGCTGTCCAAGCTCCCCGACGGCGCCGCGAAGGAGCTCGCCGGTGATCCGACGCTGCACACCGAACCGTACGCGATCCGCATCAACGACGAGTTCACGGTCGACGTCATGAACTCGGCCTCCGGTCTCACCTGGCAGGATCTCCTGCCGTACCGGACCCGCATCGAGGGCATCCACGTCGTCTCTCTCGAGGGCCTCCTGCGGATGAAGCAGCACGGCAGGCTGAAGGATCAGGCCGACGCGGAGGCCATACGCCAGGCGCTCGGGCACGACGCGCGGCGCGGGTGAGGTCCACCCATCGCCCCGCGAGCGGCCACGTGGCCCTGGGGTTCGGCGGGCAGCCTCTCGGGCTGATCGCCGCGGGCCTGCTCGGGATCTTGCCCGTCCCCGGCTGGTCGATCGTCGCGCTCCCGCTGTTCCCCGCGGGCCCGGCCTCCTCGACGGGCGGTGACTCGCCGGTGGCCATGGGCCTCGGCATCGCGGCGGCGCTGGTGCTGCTCTCGCTCCCGTCGGTCGTCGCCGTCCTCACCCTGCGCGCCCGGCAGCCGAGGGGCGCGTCGATCACGTGGGACGAGGAGGCGATCGTGGAGCGCGACGGCCCCTGGAGGCGCGGCGTCATCCCGTGGCGGCGCGCGCGCGCCGCGCACTTCGCCTGGGAACAGCCGCTGCGCAACGGCTCCGTCACGCGCAACGCGGTGCAGATCGTCGACGCCGAGAGCGGCGCGTCGATCACGGCCTGGGACGACACGCCGAAGGGCGCGCCGATCGTGCGCCGCCGGCGGACCGGGGACGTGAAGCCGCTCCTCGACGCGCTCGAAGCCCACGACGTCGTCGCGCACGGCGCGATCGACTGGACGCGCATCCTCGACCCCGACCGCCCGCGGCGCCGGTGGGTCCTCGTCCTGGGCCGCCTCGGCTACCCGCTCGCGATCGCCGGAGCGATCGGAGCCCCCGACGCGACCGCGCCGGGCTACGTGCTCGGGGCGATCGCCGCCGTGTGCCTCGCCGTCCGCGCCTGGCCCGTCCTCCACGAGCTCCGCGCGACCCGCGCACGCATCGCGTCGCTCCGCGCGGCCCGCGCCGCAGCCGCGGCCCCGTACCGCGCTGCCGACCCCGGGCCGGCCGTCGCCGGCGAGGACGACGCGGAGGCCGCCGCCCTGCGTCTCAAGCTACGCGCAGTGGCGTTCGAGGCCCTCGTGCGCGTGTCCTTCGTCGCGCTCACGGTGGGGTCCACCGTCGTCGGTGGGCGGGTGCTCCATGGGTCGCCAGGCACGCCACGCTGGTGACGGCGGCCACGCATGGCGCGCGCTCGGAGGCCGCGCCGCCCTGACGCCATCCCCAGTACGCGAGCTTTCACGCCGTACCCTCGTGCGGCCCAGACGAGGGTGTACCACCCCCACCGTACGGTGCCCGGCTGCCAGACCTCCCACCTCACGGCATCTGCGCCGCCTGCTGGGCGTTCGCGGCCGCCTGCAGCGCCTGTTGCGTGACCTGGTTGGCGATGTCGACCTGCTGCTGCGCCATCGCGGCGTTGTTCGCGTTCATCTGATCGATCGCCTGCTGCTGCTGCTGCTGCGCTTGCTGCTGCTGGGCGAACTGTTGCTGCTGGTCGGCGACCCAGCTCGTGTCGGGCGCCACGTAGTCCCCTCCGCCGGCACCCGCGGCGCAGCCCGTGGCGCCCACGATCGAGAGGAGGCCAGCGAGGATGCACCCGAGGAATGTCTTTTTCATGATGCACCCCGGAGTTGCATCGCTCGCGCCATCGCCCATCCCCGCGGACTCACGTGGAAAGGGGTCGTCGCCGCGTACGCGGGCGAGACGGGCGTCGTCGGGAGCGACAGCCGCGACGGCCAGGCCCGAGCGTCGCTACTTCGATGCGAGCGCTCTCGGGCCGACCAGCTGCCGATCTGCGCGCGATTCACGCCCCGGCGGCTCCTCGCGATGGGCGGGGCCGTCACGGGCGGATGCGCGCTCGAGATGGGGTGCGGGCGCGGGGTCGGCACCGAGAAGCCGCTCGCGGCGTGAGCACGAGTGGCTCGTCACACGGCGAGCACGCGAACACTGCGGAAGTGACGCTGCAACCGCGCGAGATCGTCGAAGTCCGAGGTGTAGACGAAGACGCGCCGGATGCGGTGCCGCCGGCGCTCGAGCCCGATGAGCGCTCCGGTGTCGAACGTCAGGCCTGCCATTCCCGCCGGATCGCCTCGGCCTCGGCCGCGGACACCTCGGCATCCTTTCCGAAGCGGAGAAGCACGCGCTCCCGAGCCTCCCGTTGACGCAGCAGGCGCGTCGCCTCCGCGAAGACCGCGGACAGATTGCCACCGACGCGCTTTGCCCGGAGGCGGAGCCACTTGAGCTCCTTCGCGTCGACCGAGATGCTCACCTTTTGCGCGCGCGCCATCTCGTCCGCAAATTACTACCACGGTAGCAACCGTGCAACGCCTCGGCGCGCTCGCGAAAGCCTCTTTCGTCGACGCGCCAATCGCTTTCACCCTGGCGCTGCTCCTCAGCGCCGTCGGAGGAGGCGCCCGACGAGGTGCCACCGGCGCCTCTCGTCAGAGCGAGACGACCAGGAACAAGCTCTCGCCATGAGAACGGGCTTCACGCGCGAAGGGACACACCCACGAGAGCACCTCGGCGTGCCACCACGACACACGACTCTGGCGAGTGGGCGGTCCCGAGCGCGCCTGTGGCGGGAGGTCGGATTCCTCGACATCGAGCAGGTACGCGGCCGCATCGGAGAGCGCGGCTTCCGGAAGCTCGGCGAGCCGGCGCGGGTGCCCGAAGCCCGAGAACTGCCTGCACGAGCGTGCCCAGCTCCTCTTCGTCGACGATGGAGTCAGCTGCCTCGAAGGCGTGTGGACTCGATGGTGACTGAAGCCATGCCGAAACGGCTGGCCGTGTGGCGCGAACCAGGTACCGAAGCTGACTCACGGTTGCCTCCTGTCGGAATCGGCGCGAGGGCTCATACCCCGCCGTTCCCCGCGAGGTGCCCGCCTGGCGCACGCGTGAAAACGTTTGGCGCCTGGTGCAAGGCGGGCGGCCCGGCGAGCTAGTAAGGAGCGAAGGCGGCGATCGCGCGTTCCTGCGGCCCTCCGTGGGCGCGAGGTAAGCTGGAGACGAGATGGCGGCGCGGGTGCTCTACGAGGACCAGTGGGTGACGATGACGTTCACCGCCGCGCAGGGCCTCGTGCGCTACCGGCGCTCGGCCGTGCCGTACGGGTCGATGGCGGACCTCGAGGGGTCGTACGCGAAGGTGCAGGAGGTGGTCGAACGCATGGCGCCGGGCCTCAAGCTGCTCATCGACGTCCGGCAGGCGCCTCCGCGGAACGACGCCGCGTTCGAGGCGAAGGTCAACGGCGTCCTCGACGCGTTCACCGCGCGCTTCGCCAGGCACGCCACGCTGGTGAGAACGGCCGTGGGGAAGCTCCAGACCGCTCGCCTCGCCCATGAGCGCGGCGCCGTGCCGCACGCCTTCGGCGACGAGGCCGAGGCGCTCGCGTACCTCGGGTGCTCCTGAAGCGACGCCGTCGGGAGTTCCTCGGCGTCGCTCGCCCGTCGGTCACCGGGTCGGCGCCGCGGTCACTTGAGATCCGGCGGGCCTCGACGCGAGCGCTCTCGGGCCACGAGGCGCCGATCTCCGCGCGATTCACGCCCGGCGCGCCTTCCCAGGATGCGAGTGGCAAACGCGAGCCATCGCTCACATGCTCATCGCCATGCTGCTCAACGCGATCGAGAAGGCCATGATGAACAACCCCGCGCGGGCCGCGCTCCAGCGGCGGTTCGAGGCGCGGCGGCTCCTCGCGATGGGCGGGCGCGTCACGGGGGGAACCGCGCTCGAGATGGGGTGCGGGCGCGGGGTCGGCACCGAGGTGGTGCTCGACGTCTTCGGCGCGGCCCGCGTCGACGCCTTCGATCTCGACCCGGACATGGTGGCCCTCGCCCGGCAGCGGCTCGCCGGCCGGCCCGCCCGCGTGAGCGTCGGCGACGCCGAGCGCATCGACGCGCCGGACGCGACCTACGACGCCGTCTTCGACTTCGCCATCGTCCATCACATCCCGGACTGGCGCGCGGCCCTGCGCGAGGTGCATCGCGTGCTGAAACCGGGTGGCCGCTTCTACGCCGAGGAGGTGCTGGCCCGGTTCATCCACCACCCGCTCTGGCGTCGCGTGCTCGACCACCCCACGGACGACCGCTTCGACGCCGCCGGCTTCGCGCGCGGCCTCGAGCAGGCGGGCCTCCGCGTCACCGCGCGCCGCGAGCTCCTCGGCTCGTTCGCGTGGTTCGTCGCCGAGAAGCCGCTCGCGGCGTGAGCACGCCGGGCTTCGTCAGACGGCGAGCACGGTGACGGTCAGGCGCATGTCGTCCCGCACGACTCGCGAAGACGCGCCGGATGCGCTGCCGCCGGCGCTCGAGCCCGAGGAGCGCTCCATCCGGCGCGCAACGAATGACCATGGAGAGCGCCCTCCGCCGTGCGCAGAGTGAACCGTCGGAGCGCGGAGACCCCGACGCGGGGACGAGGGAGGACTCGATGAAGGCGACGGCGATCGGTTCGGCTGCGGCGATGGCGGTGGCGGTGCTCCTCGCGGCGTGCAGCGGCGGGAGCGGTGGTGGAGGCGGCGGCGGTTCCTCGGCGTCCAGCGTCACGGGCACGTACGCGACGCAGGAGACGGGCAGCGACGGGAACACGTACTCGCGTGAGATGAGCCTCACGCAGGACGGCGACCACGTCACCGGGCAGTACCAGCCGACGCACGACGCGGCCGGGACGCTCGACGGCACGCTCGACGGGCACGTCCTCACCGGCAGCTGGACGCAGGGCGGCGCGTCGGGGCCGATCGCGTTCACCTTCGCGGACGACGACTCGTCCTTCACCGGCACCTGGGACTACGCCGGCGGCCCCGGCACCTACGAGTGGGACGGGACGCGCACCGGCACCGCACCGACGACGATCGGCGGCGCCAGCAGCAGCGGCTCGACCTGCGGCGCGAGCGGAACCTCGTGCAGCTCCAGCACGGACTGCTGCTCTGTGTGCAACATGGACCCGAGCTCGTCCTTCTACCTCGAGTGCGAGTAGGCGGGCGAAGGTACCCATCGCGGCGGGCCTGACCGGAACCGCAAAGACCGTCAGTCGGTCGCGCAGGCGTCCGCCGCGGGAAGGACGCCGTCGAACGCGCTCGCGCCCCAGAACTGCATGCCGATGGAGATCGCATCGCAGGGCTGCCCCGCCGCGTTCGAGCCGTCGGCGAGGATGTCGCACGCTTGCTCGAGCTGCTGGAGGATCGAATCGGGCTGGCCTCCGCTCATGCTCCCGCAGCTGGCCTGGGCGGCGGATTCGTCGACGGCGACGAGCACCCCCTGGATCGGTGCCACCGCGCCCAGCATCCCCGAGCCATCGTCGCCGACGACCACGTAGGCATCCGTGATGGGGAGCTCCAGCCAGATCGTCGGCCGGAGCTGAATCGTCATCACGCCGGAGCCCGACGCGTCGGTGACCAGGTACGTCTCGGGGATGCCGGACGAGCACGCCGTCGGGCCCATCGTGTCGTCGAGGATCGGGCAGACGTTCGCCCCGAAGCTGTTGTCGATCCCGTCCTGGCCATCCTCTCGAGTGGCCGGCCCAGCGCCCTGAACGAGGCCACACACGTCCGTGGAGGTCGCGGTCGTGGTCTTCCCGTCGACGTTGAAGCCGATGGGCCTCCACGCGCCCGCGTCGGGCGGATCGCCGAAGTTCACGCGTGTCATCTGCAGCGAGACCTCGCGCAGAGCGGACGTCGGAGGGGGGCCGCCTGGGCCGGAATCGGCGACGGGGCCCGCGTCGGCGGTCGTTCCGATCGCGAGCTTGCCGGAGCAAGACGTCACGGCCGCCCCGACGACGCCCGCGGCGACGGCAACGGGAGCAAGGGAGGAGACGCGAAAAGGCACCCTCAGGCGAGCGTAGCGCGGTGAGGCCCGCAGGCAGCTCCGCGAGCGCGGCTCCGTCCACGTGGGCCACCGCACGGCCCACAGCGGCCGGTGGACCTGCGTCACACGGCGAGCACGCGAACACTGCGGAAGTGACGCTGCAACCGCGCGAGACCGTCGAAGTCCGAAGTGCAGACCACGTCTCCTCGGCGGGCGGCCGAGGCCATGACCGGGAGGGCCTACGCGGATCCCCGGGAAAGGCTGGCCGGTCGAACCGAGACGGATCATGCTTCCATGGCGACCATGGGCTGGGAAGGCTCGCGAGCGGCGACCGAGCCCCGGACCCGCGCGGTGCTCGGCGCGATCGCTCGCGACGAGGCGCGCCACCAGCGGCTCGGCTGGTCCGCCCTCGTGGCGGTCGGGCCGCTGCTCCCGGTCTCGGTCGAGGCGAGCCTCGAGCGCGAGGCGGCCCGCGGCCTCGCAGCGAGCGAGCGGACCATCGCCGTTCCGGCGATGCGCTGGCTCGAGGAGAAGCGGCCTTTCGACCCGGCGTGGGCGGCGCTCGGCGTCCTCGCCCCCGATGCGCGCGTCGAAGCGTTCTATCGGGCCGTGGAGCGGATGGTGCTCCCCCGCCTCACCGCCATCGGCGGTCGACGCGACGCGGGCGTGGCAGCAAAGGTACCGATCGCGGCGGGGGTGACCTGAACCGCGAAGAGAGTGGCTTCGCTTGGATTCGTCGGTGGTCACGCGGCGCGTGACCAGCACGGGCCCGAGGCCCGAGACGCGGTGGCGCTGCGCGCGCGGCTCGACGATGATGCCCGGTCCCTCGAGGTCAGACGCCGCGCGTCGAGGCGCAATCGTGCAGGGAGATGGCGCGACCGGCCGTGATGACGACATGAAGGATCATCCGGGCGGGCAGCGCGAGCTTCTGCCCGCCTCCGGCGGAGTACACTCCGCGACGCGTTCATGCGCCCCTCGTTCGGCATGACCTCCCGCCAGCGCCAGGCGCTCGACCGCTGCCGCGCCGACGCCGAGGCGCACGGCGGCCGCTGCATCTCCGCGCGCTTCGCCGGGGTCGCGCGGCTCCGCTGGCGATGTGCGGAGGGACACGCCTTCACGGCGACGTCCGCCCAGGTGCGCGGCGGCTTCTGGTGTCGTCACTGCCGGCGCGAAACCCTCGCGGCGAAGACGCTGCTCGCCCTTCGCAGCCTGGCTCGATCGCGCGGAGGCGAGTGCTTGTCCGAGCGCTACGTCGCCGGCAGGCGCCCGATGGCCTTCCGCTGCGCGAAGGGTCACCGTTGGCGGACGACCGCGTTCTACGTGAAGCAAGGGCGGTGGTGTCGGCGCTGCGCCGTGGAAAAACGCCGAGGGCCACGGTGGCGCCTGAAGCTCGAGACGTTCGTCGCCGTGCAGCGCATCGCGAAGGACCACGGTGGCCGGTGCCTCACCCGCGCGTACGTCAACCTGTCCACCGAGATGCGCTGGCGCTGCGCCGAGGGTCACGAGTGGATGGCTGGTGCGTGCGACGTCACCCCGCGGCGCTGGTGCCCGACGTGCAAACGGGAGCGCCACGGCGCAATCTTCCTGGGGCGCCTCCGTGGGATGGCGGCCGCACGAGGCGGCCGGTGCCTGTCCACGCGGTACGGGGGCAGTGCGGTCCGGCTGCGCTGGGAATGCGTCGAGGGTCACCGGTGGTGGGCAAAGCCCAACGGCATCACGAAGGGCGACTGGTGCGAGCGCTGTCACGGGCTACCGCTGGGCGACATCGAGAGGATGCGTGGCATCGCGCGCCGGCGGGGCGGCCAGTGCCTTTCGACGGAGTATCGAGGCGTCCGGGAGCACCTGCTGTGGAGATGCCGCGAGGGCCACGAGTGGCGGGCGAGGCCCAACGTGATCATCAACGGCCGCTGGTGCCCCGGGTGCAAGCGCGGAGGGGGAAAACCGGAGCCGCTCGGCCTCGAGGAGATGCAACGCATGGCGCTGGCGCGCGGCGGCCGCTGCCTCTCCACCCGCTACGCGAACTCCCTCACGCCGATGCGGTGGGAGTGCGCACGCGGTCACCGGTGGAGCACTCGCCCGAGCGACATCCGCAGCCTGGGCGCGTGGTGTCCGCGCTGCGCGACACGCTTCCGCGGCACCCTCGGCGGAATGCAGGCATGGGCGCGATCGCTCGGCGGCCGCTGCCTCACCACGGAGCACGACGACCGGCGCATCCCGGTGCGCTGGCAGTGCGCGAAGGGACACCGCTTCGAGCAGCTCGTCAGCGTCGTGAGGACCGGTGTGTGGTGTCCGAAGTGCCCGCGGGTGCTCTAGGCGACCGCTGCGGGCAACCGACGCACATGGCCGCGTCGCGTGGCACGATCGACGGAGCGCGTGTCAGCTCGCGCATTTCATCGGCTCCGCTGTTTCCTTTCTGGTGGCAGGTCCTACGTTGTGACCATGCAACGGGGAGCCCTCGCATTGTTCGATGCCCTGGGCTTCAAGGGGATCTGGCAGAAGGTCACCCGCCCCGAGCGGGTGGTCGAGAAGCTTCGTGCAATGCAGCGCGCCATCGATGGAATGCTTCAGGCTAATTTCGGGGGTCCAGGGCACCCGAAGCTGAACGACTCGGCGAACACAATCCGTGCAATCAGGACCACGTTCCTGTCCGACACCGTCGCTATCGCCGTCGTGCCCAAGACCCCCGATGAGCTGCACGAAGGAATGCGCGCATGTACGAGCGAGGATGACTTGGCCGGGGGCGCGGTCGCGTACGCCGCCACGCTATCCGGGTACGTGTATCGCTACGGCCTGACGGTGGAACCGGCCTGGGCGTACCGGGGGGCCATCGCATACGGCGACTTCTACCTGGATGACCGCTTCATGGTCGGCGCGGCAGTCGACGAAGCGGCATCGAACATGAACTCGGCAGACGGAGCCTTCGTATGGCTGGCGCCTAGCGCGAAATCGGCGTTCGAGAGCAGCAAGACAAGCTTCGGTGGGCCATGTACCCCGCTGGCGAGGTACGTGGTCCCGTTGAAAGGAGGAGCGGGGGTCGACACATTCGTGGCCTCCCCTTTTCGATGGCAGCCTACGGTTGCCGACGGGGCGGCCGTTGCCATGGCCATCGATCGGACCTTCGGGAGCACGACCGACCCAGCGGTCGCCAAGAAGCACCTCAACACGAGAGCATTCCTGGAGCAGAATCTTCGAGAGCTAGGGACGCTGCACGGGGACTACGAACGGCTCTTGGCGCAAAATAGCCGACGCACTTGAGCAAGCAGAGCGCCACGACCGAGTTCCGTTCGGCCTCTCGCGCCTCGCGCTCGGTCCATCGTCGCCCGGCGTAGTATCACGAGGTGCCGGTTCCGCCCGAAGCTTCCGCTGCCGTAAAGAGGCTTCTTGAGGGCCTCTCGGACACTGACATCCGCGAGTTCGCCATCGAAGCCTTCCGGGAATGGGCCGGCCGCTCCTCCGATGGTGGCGTATCGCTGAGCAACGTGGCCGTGCATCTGCTTCCAAAGCTCTGGGAGCGCAAGGGGGAGCCTTCTTCTGGCTACGCTCCTCACCAAGCCATGGTCTTCACGGACCTCCTCGAGGAACCGTGGATGCTTGGCTTCCTCGAGTTCATCGAGTGGTTCTGCCGCGTTGGGTTTGCCGTCCCCAGACCGGACGGGCGCGGAGGCATCCCCTCGTTTGTGGTCCTGACCCGCGCGGGACGACGATTCCTCCAAGGAAGCAAGGACCATCCGTTGCTCCCTGGGTATCTCGATCGTCTCGTCGCGCGTTGTCCTCAGCTTCCGGACGCGGTGACCGCCCTCCTGGTGGACGCTCGATCGTGCCTGGATCACGTCCTCATGCGTCCCGCCGTCCAGCTGATGGGAGTGGCCTATGAAGCTGCGATCGAGCACGTCATCGATGCGATGATTGCGAGGGGCACCCTTCCGGCGAAGGCAATGAAGGAGAAGGCCGCCAAACGTGTCGCGCTCGTGAAGGCGGCCGTCCAGTCGGTCCTGACCGGTACAACCCCCCAGGAGGTCGAGGAGCGCTTCGCAGTGATAGCGGCGTACGATTTCGCCGACCAGCTCCGGCAGCGTCGCAACGACGCCTCGCACACGATGCCCCGCTACGACTTCTCTGATCGAGAAGAGGCCGAAGAGTTCCTCATCTCAGCGGGTCGTCACCTGCCGAGCTTGTGGCGGATGCACAGGCCTTGAGCCGCTCACCCATGAGAGGCCGACTGGCTCAATGGCGGACCGGGCCAGACGCGAAGTCCCCGGGTAACGAGTGCCGGTCGCGCCGCAGGCCGGGAAGCAGCGGGTAGCCGCCCGGAGCCTCCCTCAATCCGCCGTGCCGGCGTCCGCCGCCGTGGGCGCGTCATCGATGCAGAGCCTGACCGTCGACGGGCCGCCGCGGACCTCGATCATCTGGGGTGGGCCCCCGGGCGGCGTGAGCTGCACGTAGTACGGGTCGGGAGGCGAGGTGAGCCCGACGTCTCCGCCGGTAAAGGTGCCGCTGGAGTCGGTATCGCCCTGCGAGCCCTCCATGGGCGAGTTCGGCTGGAAGAACAGCTCCACGTGGATGCCTTCGAGAGCGCGGCCCGTCGCGTAGTCCTGCACGGTGACCGTGATGGAGAACGCCGGATCGCACGCCGCCGCGGCGAAGACGAAGAGCGCGAGACGTGCTGCCGCCGCGCGTGGCATGGGCGCAGGTGTGGCCGGCGCAATGGGTGTACCCGCGGGGGAGTCGCCGTCGTTTCGCGGCACTCGGACGGCCAGGCCGACCGCCGGCGGCTCCTGAGCATGATCCCGAAGTCATTCCCGCCAGTGGACCGATCAGCCGCCGTCCTGCTCGGCGCTCCTGCCAGATCGTCTCCGGCACCTTCTCCCTCGGGCCGCCCGCCGGCTGCGCCCTGCTCCGGCGGCGTACACTGCAAGGATGGAACGTCGTTCGCTTTCCTTGCGCATGGCCCTGCCGCTCGCCGCTCTCCAGGGCCTGCTCGTCTTTCTCGCCTGCGGCACCAGCGGCGGGGGTGCCTCGTCGTCGTTTCCTTATCTGGGGCCGTCCTGCACGACGAGCAACACGTTCTACAGCGACGCGTGCTGGCAGTGCTCGCAGAAGAGCTGCTCGACCGGTTGCGAGACCACCGACTGCCAGTCGTACTTTGCCTGCTACTGCGCGTGCGCGCCCGGCGGACCGCAGGCGAACGACAGTGGCCTCGGCAACGACAACGCGTGTCAGGCCGCGTGCAATGCGCAGATCCCTTCCGCGTGCACGCAGCGCCGGAGCACGCTCGGCGCCTGCCAGGCGCAGAGCTGCCAGGCCGCGTGCGGGTCGGTCGACGCGGGCGGGTGAACGGGTGGTGCGGGCGAGTGAATGCTGGGCGTACGGACACGCACGAGTGGTCCTCGCTGGCCAACGGCTCGCATTCGCGTGCGAAGGCGAGGCGTTCGGACACGAACGCGCGGTCTTCGGTAGCCAACGGCTCGCATTCGCATGCGAAGGCGAGGCATTCGGGCACGAACGCGAGGCCTTCGGTAGCCAACGGCTCGCGTTCGCATGCGAAGGCGCGGCATTCGGACACCAACGCGAGGTCTTCGGTAGCCAACGGCTCGCATTCGCGTGCGAAGGCGAGGTGTTCGGACACGAACGCGAGGTCTTCGGTGGCCAACGGCTCCCCTTCGCATGCGAATGCGCGGCATTCGGACACGAAGGCGAGGCCTTCGGTAGCCAACGGCTCCCCTTCGCATGCGAATGCGCGGCACTCGGACACGAACGCGACGTCTTCGTTGGCCAACGGCTCGCGTTCGCATGCGAATGCGCGGCATTCGGACACGAACGCTGGGGCTGGGCTACCCAACGGCTCGTGATCGCGACCGAATGCGCGACGTCCGGTGACGAACGCGCCGCGTAAGGTGCGGGGCGCTCGGTGCTCGGCACCGGAGACCGAGCGGGCAAGAGGAAGCCAGCGCTGTGGACGGTGCCGGCCCCCCTCCGCAGCGTCATGCGACGCCGATGGGGGCGCGAGCGGGTCGTCGACCTGCTCGATCGCGAGGCGTTCGGGCGCGAGCACGAGGCGTTCGGCTGCGAACAGCCCGCCGCGCGTCGGTCTCCAGGTAACCGTACGGGAATGGACGCCTCGCTCGGGTCGAGCGGCGGGTAGAGGCTCGCGGTGTGCGGCGAGGCCGGGAATTCTGGAAGCGGCTGGTGGGCGAGGTCGATCGCGGCGAGCGGATCGTCGACGTGGCTCGGCGCCACCGCGTGCAGCCGGGGACGCTGAGCTGGTGGCGTTGGAAGCTGCGGTCGGACAGTGCCGTCGACGGAAGGTTCCTGCCCATCGTGGTCTCCCGCCGCGAGCCGCACGTCGAGAGCGGAGCCATCGAGCTGCGCATCCGTGATGTGGACATGCGGTTCGGCAGCGGCACCGATGTCGAGTATGTCGCCGCATTGGTCGTCGCGCTGCGCACCTGATGCTCAGCGTCGCTATCGGTTCCAAGGTATTTCTCGCATCCGAGCCCGTGGATCTGCGGCGCGGCCACGATGGTCTCTGTGCGCTGGTGCGCACCTGCTTCGGAATGGATCCGCTCGACGGACACCTCTTCGTCTTCGTCGGCCGACGCGTCGATCGCGTGAAGGTTCTCTTCTGGGACCGCGGCGGATTCGTCCTCTACTACAAGCGTCTCGCTCGCGGACGCTTCCGCATGCCCCGGATCGACGCCGGCGCCGACCACGTCGTGCTCGATGGCACGGAGCTCGCGATGCTGCTCGGCGGTTTCGATCTCGTCGGCGCACGGCGCTCCGAGGCGTGGGAGCCTCGCAGCCGCCGGCGGAGCGTCGCCTGAAGCACAGCAATCTCGATCGCTTGCACGACGAGCCCACGCAGGGGATCGACATTTCCCCCGGACCATGATCAAAACTGGTCGTTGGTCCCGCCCGACGACGACGATCACGACTGCGGCTGGAAGGCGTACGCCAAGGCCCAGGACAAGAAGCTCGCCGACATGATGGCGAAGCTGGAGGCGCTCGAGCTGCGCCTCGCGGGACACAAGACCGAGAAGCGAAAGCCCTCGAAGATGCCGGCCCCTCTGCCAGCGCGTCGAGCCAACCAGGATGACGTCACCGCGAAGCGAGCCGCTGCAGCCGAATTGCGAAACGCGAAGCTCGAGGTCGAAGTCACCCCCGTCGCCGTGCCCGACGCGCAGCGCACCTGCTCGGCGTGCGGCAACGCCAAGCTCCGGCGTGTCGGGGAAGGAAAGCCCTCGACCGTCATCGAGTACGTGAGGCCCCACTTCCGTCGGCGCATCTTCCAGCGTGAAACCCTCGCGTGTCGATGCGGGCATATCGTGACGGCGCCCGCGCCAGACCGCGTCGGCGAAAAGACCCGCTACGCACCGACCTTCGTCGCGCACCTGGTCGTGACCAAGTGCAACGACTCCATCCCGCAGTACCGACTCGAGAAGGCCTACCGGCAAATCGGCATTCCCATCTCGCGCAGCACGATGTGCGACCTCTTTCACCGCGCCGCCGACGAGCTCCGCCCGATCTACAACGCGGCCCTCGCGCTCGTCCCCGCCTCGCCCGATGTCCACGCCGACGAGACGAGCATCCGCCAGCAGGGCCTCGACCGGCGTGCCTTCCTCTGG
>DASXDU010000047.1:0-456030 GCA_036490515.1 Polyangiaceae bacterium | reverse complement strand
CACCTTGCGGACCGTGAGGCCCGCGCTCTGGATGATCGACCCGCTGTTGTCGACGTTCGCGTCGGCAACCGACTGGATGTAGGCCTTCAGCTGCTCGAGCTTCATGATGAGGGCCGTCCGCTTCTCGTTGCGCGTCGCCGTGGCGCCCTTGGTGCGGGCGAGAGCGGCGTTTTCGGCGTTCTGCAGGTCGGTGATGGCCTGCGTGAGATCCGCCACGGTGGGTGTCGGGGTGGGAAAGCTCGGGTTGCCGGTGATCGACTTGAGCACCTGCTGCGCGAAATTGATCAGCATCGGGACCTTGCTCTGGGGCAGGTTCAGGATGGCGATCGATCTCCGCACCGTTTTCGACGGTGTGGTCATCGGAATGCGTCTCCAGGTTTATGGAAATGCGCTCCCGTTCGAGAGAGCGCGCCTCCAGGTTTCACGAATGCATCGCGGGGATTGTCGACTGTGGCGCTAGGCCCACCTCCTTCGTGGCTCTGAGGACAGAGGTCCTCGTTCGGAGGACAGAAAGGCTCGCGGGGAAGACAGAAAGACTCGTCGGGACGACAGAAAGGCTCGTGCGAAGGGCAGAGCGGCTCGCCAGGAAGCCCGAAATCTTCACGGGGACCGTAGGGGCAGTCACTCGCTTCTCCGGGCGAGGCGCGAAGCTTTCAGGAAGTCGCTTCAGGAGTGCCCGATGGCGCGCGATGCCTTCCGGGCGCGCCGCTCTCGGAGCAGAACTCCTCTCGAGGAACGAGAGCCGCGTCATTCGCTCTTCAGAACGGCGAAGCAGGAAGGAAAAACTGCGCGACGATTCGTCCGAACGAGGCGCTCTGACATGCACACGCGCCATTCGGTTCGCAGACAGCGACGGTCGGTCGACCGAGAGAGACGTTCGGAAGGAAGAGGGACTCTTCCGGGACTCCGAGAGGAACAGTGGGAGTTCCGAGATGATCGGTAGGAGCTCCGAGAGCGACGGCGGGAGCTCCCCGAGAGTCGGACTGCCGTCCGAGAGCGCGGTTCGGACTTCCGAGACGACGGCCCTGTCGATAGTCCGCGTCTTCCTGACGATCGAGCGGATCGTTCGTCCCTCCTGGTGTGTCTTCCGGTCGAGCCCGAGCGACGTTCTGCGAACAGAGCGGCTGCCCCTACCCTTCCAGTGAGGAGTTCTGTCGAGCGAATGCGACTTTCTGCCATCCCAGCGCCGCTCCCTGTCGACATGGAGCACCATTCTGTCGACCGAGAGCGGAGCGCTGGAGATCACGCGTCGCGTTCTGCCGACAGAGCGCGCCTTTCTCTCGTCCGAGAGGGCAAGCCGGTCGGCCTCGCGGTGCGTTCTGCCCGCAGAGCTCCCCGTTCGACCGACCTGCCTGCTCACCCTCATCGCTTCGTGCCTCCTACCCTTAGGGTGATCGCGGACGAGACGGACGAGACGGACCAGACGGATGAGTCGAGGCACTTTTGCGGCGTGTTTTGGCCTCGTCGTGTGCGTCCTGCGCGTCGCAGATGCTCTCCCAGAGCGGCGGGATCTTCCGCCGGATCTCGGAGAGCGGGACCGACACCGATCGACCGTCGCGCAGCAGGACGACGCCGCAGCGACGGAGCAGTCGGTGGAGTTTCTGCCGGCTCACGCGCGCATAGCGCGCGAGCATCGCAACCGAGTAGAGAGCGCGGATCTCCATCCGCGCCCCGCCGTGGCCACCGAGGGGGCGCATTTAGCCCTCGTCCCCGTCCGCGGGGGGCACGACACTCGGCCCCTTGCCGCGAACGCGGTCGTACGCGCGCACCGCCCTCGCGCACGCCATCTGGGCTTCGCGGGCATAGACTGCCACCGCCTCCGCCCCGCCCCGCGCGATCCGCTCCTCGAGCCACGCGGTCAAGGTCCTGGCTCCCGTCCTCGAGCGCGTCGCCGCACCGAAGTGCTCCGCGCATACGATAGGCAGCACCACGACCACGCCGGTCAGCACGCCGAGCACCTGCTCCACCGGCGCGGGCCACGCCCGCTCGGTGTACAGCGACATCAGCATGTACGCGTCCTCGGGCCGCACTGCACCGAGGCGCTTCTCGATCTTCGCCTTCGCGAGCCCCGCCTCGACGCGCCGCTCGGTCTCGTCGACTGTCGTCGTTCGCGCGCCGAAGAGGGAGGTGGCAAAGTTCGACGACGCGCTCGTCGCCTCCTCCGCCTCGTTGAAGTGCCACCAGAGCTCCGCATGCGCCGCGGGGCTCGGGCGAACGTTTCCGAACTGGAACGCCGTGGGGTCGTTCCCTTCTTCTATCGTGGCAACCATGGGCACACCTGCCGATCGCGGAAGGGCGTTCGAGCGCCTCTCGTTGGTGAAGCGGAGGAAGTGGGGGTGAGACGAAGGGGTGGCCGGCGCCGGCGTCAGCGCAGCGACCGGGTCCACCGTCCGAGGACCTCCTCATCGAGGCGACCCGGCACGACCTTCGGGCCGTGGCCGCGCACGTGGTCGTAGACGCGCACCGCGGCGGCGCATGCCGCCTCCGCCGGGGCAGCCCACATCGTGACCGCCGCCGCGCCGCCGTTGCGCACGCGCTCTTCGAGCCATTCCGCGGGTGTCTTCGCCCGGGTCAGGCCCCACATCCGGGCGGCGAGGTGCTCGGCGCAAACGACGGGCAACGCTTCGACGGCCCCGGCCAGGACGCCGAGCGCGCGCTCGACCTGCACCGACCGCGGATGCAGCGTGTAGACGCCTTCGAGCACCGCCTTGTCGATCTTGTCGAGGGCGTCGATTCGCTGGCCGACGATCTGGGTGGCGAGCGCCGCCTCGGCGCAGCGTTCCTCGGCCACGAGGAGCGCGATCTCCAGGTCGAAGAACCATGCCGTGGGAGGAGCGGCCGACACGAGGTCCGCGCCCGCGTCGTTGAAGAACCACCAGAGCTCCTCGTGCGCGGCGAGGGTGGGGGCCGCGTCTCCGAAGCGGAATGCGGCGTGAGTGTTGGGAGCATCTTTCGTGGCAACCATGGGGACACCTGTCGATCGCAAAAGGGCGTGCGAGCGCCTCTCGTGGGTGAAGCGAGTGCAAGGCGTGACGGTGAGGAGGGCGGCGAAGAGATCAGCGGGAAGATCGCCGCTCAGAGCAGCACCTGGAACTCGCGCAGCGCGGCCCACGCGCGGCGAAGGCGCCGCCCGAGGAGCCGAGGGGTGTACCGGGCGAGGAGGAAGAGCGTCATCGCGCGCCTCCCGTGGCAGCGATCTCGATCGCGTTCGTCGTCCCGCAGCGGCGGCACCGCCGGCGGCAGGAGCCGGTGACCCAGAGCTCGACGTCGCCGCGCCGAAGGTGAAGCTCCCCGCCGCGGAGCAACCCGAGGACGGAGGCGCACGCGCGGCATCGCCACGCGCGGGTCGTCGGTGCTGCCGTCGTGGACGCAGCAGCGGCGGGCAAAGGGAGGGTGGAAGGCGGACGAGCGCACTCGTCGCCGCGGAGGAAGTCCATCGCGGTCTCCGGGAAGGGCACCGGCTGCCGCGGAAATGCCGCGGGCGGGGTGCGGTTGGTTGTCCCGAGGGCCGCCGTCTACTGCGCGACCCTCACTGGATACACGCGGTTTTCGAGGTCAAATGTGAGGAGGAGAATTGGGCCGCGCGTCGTTTGGTGGGCGAGTGTGGGATACGAGGGGGGAGCGCTCCGACGTGCGCCCTCGCGCGGACGATCCCCCGTCCAACATGTCCGCGGCGCACACGCTCGACCTGCCCGCGCGAGCGGAGCGACATCGCCCGCGCTCGACGGGCACAATTTCGAACCGGAGGGACTTGGTTGGTCTCGACATGAGCCCGAGGACACGGCTGCTGGACGCCGTCCGCGTCGGCAAGGTGAGGGAGGTGCGCGAGGTTTTGACATGGCTTGCTCCGCCGAAGATGCGCCCGCGGGCCGCCTCCCCGTGCGAGACAGCGGGGGACGTTCGCTGTGAACGCTCAGGTGACCGCGCGTGCGCCGCATTGAGGCCGACCCCGGGGCCGCGGTACCGTTTCTCAGCGTTGGCCGAGTGGCCCACGGCAGGCCGTTTACGGGGAGACGCGGCCTAGGCTACTCTTCGAGATCTGCGCCCAAGCGCCGGAGGGGGTTTGAGAGCATGGGGAACTATGGTGGGCCGCCACGAGGATACGGGGTGCCTTCGCAGCCGTACCCTCAGCAACCGCAGCAAGGGTACCCCCAACAGGTAGGCTACCCTCAGACGGTCCCCTGCCAGGCGTGCGGGAACCCCGTTTCCCCGGCCGCGGCCCAGTGTCCGCGCTGTGGCCATCCGATGGCGAGGCACCCGGCGCCGATTGTGAATACAGGCGGTAGCAGCGTCCCGGCGATCGTTATGGTGCTGGTGCTGGTCTTCGTCGTCGCGGGCGGAGTCACCGCCTACTTCCTCTTCGGACGCAGCGCGGACACGGAGGCGAGCAGTCAGTCTGCACCCGGCGGCGGCGGCGTCACGCCGCAGGGTCCTGGCGTCGGCGGTCTCCCAAGTCTGATCGGCAACGTCACCCGACAGGCGCGAGTCGTCGTCGATGAGGAAGTGGCGATCACCGCCGAGGGCGGAGCCCAGATGAGAGGCTTTACATTGTCGGAGGACTCCCCTGTGTTCGTCGAGGTGCAAGGCCGTACTCACGCCGACAAGGGCTTCATGGTCTACGTGATGCCGTCGAGCGAATGGGAAGACTTCAAGTCGGGGAGATTCAGGGCCGTGACCGAGTTCGAAGGGTTGAAGGTTCGATCGTTCTCGCACACGGGCGAGCTACCCGCTGGTTCGTGGTCGGTGGTCGTGTCCAACTCCGAGAACATCTTCAACACAATGGTCGTTCACGTCCGCGTTGTCAGCGACCCAAAGTAGGGGGAGGAAACGATGATGCATCGTCTCGTTACAGTCGGCGTTCTAGGCAGCACCATCGTCGTCGGTCAGCCGGCGACTGCAGTGCCGGTGCATCAACAAGACCTTGTACTCAACCTGGCGCCATGGGCGGTCCCGGCGAGCACACCTCGCCTCGACCTAGAGGACTTCGACGATGGGCGACCGCAAATGCTGGATATCATGCCCGTGCATCTCGAGTTCGGGTTCCAGGGTTCAGAGACTGACAAATCGATCGCGTCCCTGATCGACGCCATCAAGCAGATTGTCGTCGGTAGGTGGGGCCAGCATGGAAGGCAGGTCGTGGGTAGCGACGGTGGGAGTGGCGTTCAAACGGTGACGTACCAGACCCAGGAGAGCGACGCGGACGATGGGCAGAACGTCGCACCGCAAGGGGACCAGCATCAGCCGCCTGGAAGGAGGCACCGCCACTTCCACTTGCGCAGCCACCTGGAAGACAATGATGGGGACGGCCAACCGGACGACCAGCAGTCCCGTGACGCCGACGAGTGGGATCGGTTCACCGCGGCCCTGCAGCTACTCGTTGACCAGCAGGACGAGTGGCTCCGGCGCAACGTGGACCGGCGGTAGCAAACGCGCCGTCCGTCCGTGCGTCGTGGTACATCCCAGCCAAGGAGCGCCACACGGCGGTTTTCCCGATCGCGACCGCGCTGAATCGATCTCCCTACTGCGACGACCCGACCAGGGACGCCACAGAATCCGCATCGCCGGCCGTGCCACCTGGGCGTGCCGCCGATCCGAGTTCGGCGCGGGCCCGTTCTGTAGTGGACGGAGCCTCTCGTTCGTCTGAGCGCGGCGGCGCGTCGAGGCGTGCGCGGTGCGGCGGCGAATGGGTCGCGCCCGCGGCATGAACTCGGTTCGAGGTCGCGACGAGGTGATGAGCCCCGTGATGCAACCTCGATCCGACGGCGCGCTGAATCCGCCGTGCGGCCGCGTCCATTCCATCGCGTCGCTCCTCCCAATCCACCGCACCCTCGCGATCGCCTCGTCTGGTCGGCGCGATGATGTCGCTTCGAGCACGCGACGAAGTCCATTCGCCCGCGCGATGACGTCGACTCATCGGGACGACGAGATCGTCCCACCGACGCGATGATCTGATCTCGCGCGCGACGTCCAGCGGTCGCGGGAGCACGCAAAGTTCCGCGCGACGACGCGTCGAACCGCTAGCCCCCTCTCGGTAGATTGGACGCGCGCTCGCGCTGCACCGAGCGCGCGCTGCGATCGACGCGCGCGCTCCCGCGCGCAGGACTCTGCGCACCGGGCAGATCGATCGCTCGGTTCCTCGAGATCAATTCCGCGCCCTCCAATGTGGACCGTCAGGGCGCCGCAGGCCTTTCGACGACCTCAGGGAGGGGGTCTTTGAAGAGGGGCCCGGAGGGGCCTTCGGCGTCGCGCGAAAAAATTCGTACGACCGCCCTCATTTTCTACGCCGCGGTTCGGGTCGTTTTTCGCATGTACAGGGGGAGAGGCGTGGACGAGCCGGGCGAGACCCGCGGCTCTACGGGCGTCGTATGGCCTGCCCTTTCACGAGGAGTTTCCAATGCCTGCCAATCATGTCGTCGTGTTCCGCGTCCGCGTCGTTCGCTTCGTCCGCCTCCGGTTTGCCGGCGCGGATACGGACTTGCTCTCCTTCGGCTTCTCGAGACGCAGTCGGCGTCCGCGCATTCCACGGTTCCACCGGCGCGACATCCCGCGCCGCGCTTTCCCCGCATCCGGTCCCCCAGGCCGGTCGTGCGCCGCCGCCGAGGTGCGCGATGAGGCCCGTCGATCGTTCCGGGCGCGCCTGCGAGCGTAAGGTGAAGCTGACCTTCACGCAGATGTATCGACTGTGTGATGCCCACGAAGCCCGCGACCTCGCGTGTTACCTCCTCGGCGGCGATCCGTTCCTCGCCGACGAGGTCACGCGGCGGGCGTTCCGATCGCTCGTCGGCCGTCCGATGGGGTCGGCGCGCAAGGCCGGCTGGCTCGCTTGCTACCAGCACCTTCCGGCCATGATCTGGGACGAGGTCGTCCTCACCGCCGCCGACGCGGCGGACGATCGCGGCATCATCGACCTCGCCCGCCACCTGTGGCGCAAGCGATGCGCCGAGCGTCGGGCCGAGAAGGCCCGCGCCCATCTCGCGCGGCAAGCCGCCGCGCCGCGCGACGTGCCGTCCAACGTCGTGCCGATCCGTCGTGGCGTCGGGCGCAACGCCACACGCGTCGCACGAGCGCACCTCGATGAGTCACGCAGCACGGCGCACGAGAGCGACGCGCAGGTCTCCCCCGCTCCCACGGAGGCCACCGAGCCGGCGGCGAGCGTTCCGCCCGAGTCCTGAGCCAACCGCACGCACGAGAGGTCCCCATGGCCCCCAGGAGAGATGAGTCGAAGCCCCGTCCACTCATGGCTCCCGAGGCGAAGCGGTGCTCCTGACGCAAAAGAGAACCGTGAAAGCGATCCGTCGCGTCGCGCTGAGCCGCGGGGTTCGGTACCAGGACCGCGCCGACATCGTGCAGCAGACGGTGGCCTTCGCGTGGAAGGCGCGCGTTCCGGAGAACGAGGCGGAGGCCGACAAGTTCATCAGCCGGATCGCCTTCCGGGTGGCGTGCACCTGGATGGGGCAGCCGTAGGGCGATCCGTACGAGGAGGATCGGCCCGACCAGGAGAAGGTCGGGCCGACCCCGGCCGCGAATGCCGCGCACGATCCCGCGCTTCGCGACGGGGTCGACCAGCTCCTCGAGACCGCGCGCAAGCGTTTCCCCAACCGCGCCGACGCGTTCGTCGACGCGGCGGTGCAGGGCAGCTCCGCCGTGGACGAAGGCCGGACGCGCGGCGTCTCGGAGGGCCACGTCCGCAAGGAGCGCTCGGACATCCGCGCGTTCATGAAGGACCACTGCGGGAAGCTCGGCCTCGTCGGCCTCGGCATCCTCGTTCTCGTGTTCGGCGACATCTCCGGCTGGACGCGGGTACCGTTTCAGCCGGGCCGGCAGCACACGAGCGAGCTCGCGACGATCCGTCACGAGGTGGCTCCCCGCCCCCACGACGCAGCCGCCCTCCGATCGCGCGCCGCGGACATGTGCAGGGACGTGCACTGGGAGGCGTGTTTGCAGGATCTCGACGCCGCGCGGGCGATCGCTCTTCGTCCGGATACCGAGGACGAGGAGCGCATGCGCCTCGAGGCGATGCGCGAGCTCACGGGCGAGGAGGCACCGCCTAGGGGCGGGCTCCTGATGGCGAAGCCGCCGCTGCGGTGAGGGACTTCGCGGTCGAGAGCAATGAGTACCCGGCAGGAGCGGATGCGGCGACCAAGCGCGTGATCGAACTCAGCGGGGGGGAGACCGCATCCGCCTGCCCTCCGAGGTGTACCGGGGGCACACCTGCCTGCGACGGCGCTCGCGACGGGCCTCCCGCCCCTCGCCTCCAGCTCGCGGACTAGCGCGTCGGTCTTCATCACCGACGACGCACGCCACGCCAACGAGGAGGGAAGCGGTCCGAGTGATGCGGCGTGACGTGAGCGAGGCCGCGAGTGCTCCCGGCGACGCTTGAACGCGGGCAGTTGCCAGGGCTCAAGGGGCTGCGGGTCGGATCTCAGCCTCGTGAGAGCGGCCAAGGGTGTCCGGATCGGACTGAAACTTTGCCGGCGGAGCACTTTACGACGAGACGTAGAAAGGACGCGCTAGGATGAGGTCGCGAACCGGGCGAATTCTCGTGGGACAGGCTGCTCAGAGCGCTCCGCGTACAACAGTGCGTTTCGGCAGAGATCATTCGACTCGGCGAACCGACCATCGACCGCCCACCGTTCGGACGAGCGTCAGCAGGCGGCGACGAGAATGTGCTGCGCTTGGACGCCAACAGTTCGTCCACCTGAACAACGACGGTTGACTAGGGCACCGAGCGGTGCGACTTCTCGGCGGGTGGGGATTCGACCGGGCCGGGTGGGCCGAAACACCATCGCGCGGGGGCTTCATTCCTACGCGGGGCGGGAGTTACGGCTTGAGCATGCTCAACACCATCTCTGAGGTCGTGCGAAGTACGCCATGATCGCGCTGACGCATAGGAGGAAGTCCAGATGAATGATAAAGAGCGAGAGGTACTGAAGATTTGCTGTGCGACCCTCGGAATGGTCATGTCCGCGACAGTCTCGGTCGAGGCATTCGCACAAACAAACCTCGGATGTGGCGCTACCGGCTGCAGCGGCAACTGTTCCGTCGGTGCCGGGCAGCCCTGTGTATCGGCAAACAATTCAAGCAGCGGGAACGGGCTTAGCGCTCAAACATCAGACGCTTTTGCCATAGTCGGCACGGACAACGGCCACGGCAACGGCGTTGGCGGTGTCTTCACGTCAAATGGTACCGGCAATGCCGTAAGCGCCGTTGCGGCTGGGTACGAATCCGCCTCCGGATACGCTATTAGCGCAAATTCCTACTACAATACTGGCGTCTACGCTACCGGAGGTGGCTCGGGATATGGCATTTACGCAACGGCGGCGAATGACGCCGGACACTTCGTCAGCACGGGCTCCGGGCACGACGGCGTGTACGCCGATAGCGGAAGCAGCGGTGTCGCGGGCGTCTACGCCACGGGAAATGAATACGGTGTGTACGCGACGAGCGCCGAAAACACGGCCGGTGAAGCAGCCGGATACTTCGACGCGACGAGCACCGGGTCGGACGCAAATGCGGTTGCGGCTGTGGTTGCTGGAACTGGCACCGGAGTGTATGCGCGCACGTACGATGGGTATGGCGTGTACGCGATAGATCAGGGTACCTCTGGAGGCGGCACCGCGATGTACGGGCTAAGCGACAAAGGGACGGGCATCTACGGCGAGAGCGATGCCAGCGGGGGGATCGGCGTGTACGGGGATGCGACCGCCAGTAACGGCTATGCGATCTATGGATACAATAACGGTGCGAGCGGGTATGCGGGTTACTTTAACGGCAGAACGAACACGACGGGATGCATACAGTACAACGGAACGAATGAGTTTGGCTGCTCGTCGGATCGCCGCCTGAAGAAGGACATCAAGCCCATTAGCGGCGCCTTGGAAGCATTGCTGCGGCTCAAAGGGGTGACGTACGACTGGATCAAGCCGGAGGCGCAGGGAAGACACGCCGAGGAACGACAGACGGGTTTCATCGCGCAGGACGTCGAAGGCGTCTTCCCGAACTGGGTGGACGTAAACAAGGATGGCTACAAGACGTTGATGATCCAGCCGAACCAGGTGACGGCTCTCGAAGTCGAGAGCATCCGCGAGCTGAAGACCCAGCACGACGAGGATCTGACGCGGATCAAGAAACTTGAGGAGCGCCTGGATGCCCTCCAGAACGGCCGCGACCCCATCACGGGCGGGGTCGGCGTCGGTCGTGGCACGCTGCTGTTTGCCGGTTTGGGCATCCTCGGCCTGTTCGGAGCCTCGCGCCGAAAGAGGGCCGAGAAGCAGGCGTAGGGGTCAGATCCCAAGCGTTGCCGCGACGCGGCTCAGTCTTGCGCGAGAGCGCAGGCAACGGCCAGGTGACCCGGCCCTCCCGGGAGTGAGGCGCCAGAGGGATGCGCCCGGGGCGGTCATGTCGGTAGCAGAGAGGACGAGAGAGGGCGCTTCGAACGACATCTTCGCGCCCCTCTCTTCCCCAAACCCGCGACGCAGCCAGTGGTCCGCGCCGCGGTCGCGCCACGGCGCTGTCCGTCGTCGCTTGGCCCGCGCGGCCCAGCACCCACGCTGCCCTGAGAAGAGTCGGAGGTAGGCCGCCTCGCAGCGCGAGTTCGCCGCAGAGCAGGCAACGGGCCGCAAGTAACGACGGTGTCTTTCGGCGTGCCTGTTCGCGCCTTCAAAATGACACGAGCCCGCGTACGGGCCGACTGAGTCGGGGCCGTCGCGGGCTCGTGGTGCTCTTTGGGATGTCGGCCCCGGGCTGCTTTGCCCGAGGTCACACGGTCACTGCGAGCAGACGCCGATCTGCGTGCCGATCGTGTAGACGGCGGTGCAGTGCGTATTGCCCGTGATGTTGGCGCAGTCGGGGTCCGACTCGCAGGCAACCATGCGCGTATCGGTGAAGGTGCCCTCTGTGACGGTGGTACCCGGGACACAGTCCGCTGCGTACATGCACACGTTGCCGGCGTTGCCCTTGGTCTTCTGGACGTTGGCGCAGATGCCCGACGAGGTGTCCGCGACGAGGGCGCCCGCCGTGAGGCAGCAGACGACCGGGCCGCTCGAGGCGCCGCCGTCGATCGTGATGGGGGTGATACCGTTGCAATCCGAGGGTGCCGAGCACTGCCACGGCGTGTAACCGTTGGTCGTGCAGTTGGCCCCGACGTTCTCGCAGTCCGAGATGCCCGCCTCCGTCGACGGCGAGACGCAGCACATCTGGCCGGGCTGCGTGCAGTACACGACGCCGGAGTCGGTTGCGTCGTTGAAGCTGAAGGGGCAGTAGAGACCGCCGCCGTCGACCGGGGGGTGGAGGCTGGGGGACTTGCAGCTGCCGCTGCTGCTCCCGCCGCCGTCGTCGCCGCCGCCGCTGCTGCTCGTGCTGCCGCTGCTCGATCCGCTGCTGCTGGTCGACCCGCTGCTGCTCGCGGTGCCGTCGCTGCCGCCGCCGTCGTTGTGCGACCCGCCGCTGCTGCTGCCGCCGTTGCCGCCGCTGCTGCTGCTGCTGCACGCCGTCGCACCGATGCCGCCCGCGGCGACCGTCAGCGCAGAGCCGAGGACCAAAGTCAGAGTACGGATGTTCATCGCGACCTACGCCTTTCGTTTGCGGATGCGGCCTCGAAAAGAGGACTCCCAGTCGGACGCGAGGGCTCTTACCAACTCCCACGTGGGAATGGTTGCGACTTCGTACACTCGATTTTTCCGGCCGGGCTGGACTGAGGCGCTCAACTGCGGGCCGGACGGACACGGATTCGCCCGGGACCGGGGCGCGCCCGGGCCTGGCAGCAGAGCCGCGTCCGGCCCGGGTCGTCGCCGAAAAGGGCGAGAACGTCGAGCTCTTCGTAGCGCGGGGGTTCGAGCTGGTCGGCCCCCTCGAGGACGTCGATGCGGCACGTTCCGCAGGTGGCGCTCCGGCACGAGAACGGAACGGGCGCGTTGCGGTCGTCACAGAGGTCGACCAGCCGGGCGCCGGAGGGCGCGTCCACCTCGACGGTCGGGACGCCGGGGACCGCGGCCTCGAAGACGACGACCGGCATCACCGCTTCTCCAGCGCGATGGCGTGCTCGGCGCGGGGCGACGTCTCGAAGACGCGCGCGGTGGGGCCGTGGAAGTGGGGTCGCCGCTGCGACGCGCGCGCGAGGAGGTCGAAGCCGGCGTCCTCGGCGACGGAGGCGACCATCGCGTCGGCGCGGAGGGCCTCGCCGTGGACGGCCGAGTCGGCGACGACGAGCCCCACGCGGCCGCCCTTGCGGACGACGCGCGAGAGCGCACGCAGGACGGACGCGAGCTCACGGGTCCACGCGGCGCGTGCGTCGCGCGCGTCGAGGGTCGCGTAGCGGCGGCGGGCGCCCATCTCGCCGGCGGCGAAGGCGTGGGCGTCGAGGCCGAGCCAGCGCAGGCGCATCGCGTGGTGCGCGAGGTAGTCGTAGGTCGCGACGTAGGGGGGCGAGGTGACGACGGCGTCCACGGTGCTGGCAGGAACGGTACGCAGGCGGGTGGCGTCGTCGAGCGCGACCGTGGCGGCGGAGGCGCCGGGCGGAAGGAGCGCGGCGAGGTCGGCGAGGCGGCGCGCGAGCTCCTCGGTCTTGCGGAGAAAGAGCCGCGCCGGGAAGCCGGCGGCGATGCGACGAGGGGACGACGCGGCGGAGGTGTCGGACGCGCGCCGGCTGACCTTCACGAGGATGGCGCTGAGGACGAGCTCCAGCGCGGCGCGGTGCGTGGGGTCCACCGTGGCGGCCACGCCGGCGCGGATCGAGTCGAGCTCGAGGAGGACGTGGGGGTCGAACGCGTCGACGTCGTCGGAGGGGTAGCGTCGCGTGGCGCCCGCGCGGCGCTTGCGTCGTTCGTCGGCGCCGGCGGAGACGACCTGGGCGGCGGTCACGAGCGCGTCGCGCCAGGGAGAGTCGTGCGGGTTGGTCTTGAGCGTCGCGAGGCGGACGGCGAGCGGGTTGAGGTCGGTGCCGACGGCGCGGCGGCCCGCGATCATCGCCTCGACGAGGACGGTGCCGGAGCCCGCGAAGGGATCGAGGAGGGTGCCCTTCTCGGGTGAGAGCGCGCGAACGAGGCCCGCGGCCGTCTGCGGGTGCATGCGCGCGGGATACGTGTGAAATCCGTGGACGTGCGCGCGTCCCTCGTCGTCGACTCCTTCCGCGCCCGCGCCCGCGCCCGCGCCCGCGCCCGCGCCCGCGCCCGCGCCCGCTGGTTCCACGTGGAGCGCGCCGGCGAGCGCGCGCGCGACGTCCTTCTGGCCCCACGTCTCGGCCTCGCCACCGACGTGGGTCAGCGATCGGCGCTGCCTGCCCGTGCTCATCGTGCTCGCATCCGTGGCCCCGCGCCGGCCTCCGGCTCGTCCTCGCCCGGCGCCGCCTCGCTCGCACGGTAGGCCAGCTCCGCGTCGTCGCGCACGTCGACCCGCACGCGCCCGAGCGCCGACAGACGCGCGAGCATCCCCTCGGCGTGCGCCTCGTCGGTCTGCATCGCCTTCGCCAGGTCGGGCGCGGTCGTCTCACCGGTCTCGCCTGTCTCTCCGGTCCGCGCCGCGAGCACCTCGCCCGCGACCGCGTCCCACGCTTCGTCGAGCGCCGTGCGCGCCTCGCCTCTCCTTCGCCGCGCGCGGCGCACGCTCGCGCCCGTCCCCGCGAGCGACGCTGCCGCGAGGGCGGCGAGGACGATGCCCGCCAGGTGCGATGCGAGCCACACGAGGAGCGCGACCCCCGCGCCCATCATCGCGATCGCGCCGAGGACGAATGCGGCCGCCGTCCACCCGAGCGCCATCGCGCGAAGGCGGTGGGTGCGCACGAGCGCGGGGAGCTCGCCGTTCGAGCGCGCGACGCCCGGAGGGGAGGGCACGAGGGGATGACCGCACACGCCGCACCGCCAGCGCAGGGCGGGGCTCTGCTCCGCGCGCGACTTCGCGCCGCAGTGCGGGCAGGGGGCGAGGTCGCCCGTGCTCGGGAGCGTCACGGATGGATGATGGACGTCCCGGGCGGCGGCGTGAACTGGAACATGTCGGCCGGCGTGGGGACGTTGACCTTCGGCGCGTCGAAGTCGAAGCGGTTCCGGTTGCCCTGGCCGTCGATGATCATGACGCGGCGGACCTGCGAGGTCCCGCTGTCGACGTAGAAGAGCACCTTGGAGTACGCGGGCGTCGCCGCCTTGGGCGTGCCGAGGAGGACGAGGCCACCGGGGAACTTCATCTCCTCGCCCGTCTTCACCTCGAAGGTGAACGAGTCGGAGAGCTTGCCGGTGCCGGTGAGGAACGAGAGCGCCGCCGGGTACTGCGACTTGTCGACCGGCTGCTCGTACATCTGCTTGTTGCTGGCCTCGTAGACCTTGATGACCGAGCCGTCGCTGACGACGCGGTTGCCGCTCGACTGGGGGTCGTCGTAGGTCCAGTGCATCTTGCCGGGCTTCGCGAACGTCACGTGCCCGTGGCTGCTCTTCTCCTGGTTGTACGCCTTGACCCAGAACTTCTGGCTGAAGTCGCTCGTGAACGTCTGCGAGGCGTCGTAGACCTTCTGCACGCAGGCGACGGCCTGGTCGGCCGTGGGGCTCGCGGGGAGGCAGCCCGAGGCGCCGGGCGTCGCGGCGGCGGCCGCAGGCGGCGGGTCGGCCGCGAAGGCC
This sequence comes from Polyangiaceae bacterium, assembly GCA_036490515.1. Classification (GTDB taxonomy): domain Bacteria; phylum Myxococcota_A; class Polyangia; order Polyangiales; family Polyangiaceae; genus Palsa-1150. Next base: position 441,430 of record DASXDU010000047.1, on the reverse strand, counting down.
GTGGAACCGGAGGTCACGAGCAGCGCGGCGAGGACGGGGAGGAGGAGACGCTTCATCGGAGGGGCTTTCGGTGTCTGCACCGTGCTACGGCCGCGTTGCGAACCGTATGCCCGTTGGACGTACGGTACGCCAGGCTTATTGCACGGAGGGCCGGCGCGCTCCACCCCCCGCATCCATCGTCAACCGCGCGGAACCGCTTTCATTCCCGCCGCGGTGAAGGCGGCGTGCTGCAGGTGGGTGACGGCCACCGCGAGCGCGTCCGCGGCGTCGGCCTCGGGCGGGGCGGCGAGCCCCAGGACGACCCGGATCATCTGGGCGACCTGGGCCTTCTCGGCGCGGCCGCTGCCGGCGACGGTTCGCTTCACCCGCGCGGGCGGGTACTCGGCGACCTCGAGCCCCGCGCGCGCGCAGACGAGGAGCGCGACGCCCCGCGCGTGGCCGAGCTTCGCCGCGGCCTGGGCATCCTTGGCGAAGAAGATCGCCTCGACGCTCGCGACGTCCGGCACGTGGACGCGGACGACCTCGACGAGCTCGCGCTCGATCGTCACGAGGCGGACCGCGATGGGCGCCTTCTCGTCGGTGTGGACGATGCCGTGCCCCCGGTGGAGGAGCCGCGTACCTCTGCGCTCGACGACGCCCCACCCGAAGTGGCGCGTGCCCGGGTCGAGCCCGAGCGCGACGACACCCGCGGGCGAGACGCCGCCCGGGGAGGTCACCCCGCGCCTTCGAGCGCCGCGAGCTCCTCGTCCGAGATGTCGAAGTCGGCGTACACGTTCTGCACGTCGTCGTGGTCGTCGAGCGCCTCGACGAGGTTGAGCGCGACCTGCGCGTCCCGGCCGGCCAGCGGCTTCTTGTTCTTGGGGACCGACCCGAGGCTGCTCGACTTGACCTTGATGCCGGCCTTCTCGAGCGCCTCGAGCACGATGTTGAGCGCCTCGGGCGGCGTCGACAGGTGCCACTCCTCGCCCGCGTCGGTGTAGTCCTCGGCGCCCGCGCCGACCGCGACCTCCATCAGCTGGTCCTCGGTCGCGGCGCCCTTCTCGAGCGCGACGAGCCCCTTGCGCTCGAACGCCCACGCGGCCGTGCCTGCCGCGCCGAGCACGCCGTTGCCCTTCTCGAAGATCTTGCGGATCTCGGCGACGGTGCGGTTGCGGTTGTCGGTCATCGACTCGACGAGGAAGAGCGTCCCGCCGGGGCCCGTGCCCTCGTAGACGATCTCTTCGTACGCGGCGCCCTCGAGCTCGCCGGTGCCGCGCTGCACCGCGCGCTTGATCGTGTCGCCGGGCATCGCCTGGCTCTTGGCGTCGCTGACCGCCTTGCGCAGGCGCGCGTTGCCGTTCGGGTCACCGCCGCCCATGCGCGCTGCGACGGTGATCTCCTTGATAAGCTTGGTGAAGAGCTTCCCGCGCTTGGCGTCGAGGGCGCCCTTCTTGTGCTTGATCGTCGCCCACTTGGAATGGCCGCTCATGGGGGGGGCGCGAACCGTAATCGACGGCAGCGCATCGGGCAAGGGCCCCTCCGCGGAGAGGGCACGAGACTTGAACCCGCGGCAGACATGCTTGCCCGGAGCATTGAGCAGCAGCAGCGACAGCAGCAACACCGCGGCGGCACCTCGGCGCGCAGGCCCCGCGTTCTCTGCGCCGACGACTGCCCCAGCACGCGCGCCCTCTACCGGGGCGTCTTCGGCGCCGAAGGCTTCGATTTCGACGAGGCGTGCGATGGGACCAGCGCCGTCGGAAAGGTCACCGTCTCCCGGCCCGATGTGGTCGTCCTCGACTTCCAGATGCCCGGGATGGACGGCGGCGAAGCGCTGCGCCTCCTCGCGCGGTGCAGGGCGACGCGCCACATCCCCGTCGTGATTGCCACAGCCACGCCGGACGCCGTGCCCAAGGAGGTGCGCGTCCTCGCGGCCGCAATCGTCGCGAAGCCGTGTGACCCCGACGAGGTCGTCGCCGTCGTGCGCGCCCTCGTCCCGCGATCGAAGGTGTTCCGGGCGGAGTGAAATACGACCGCGTGGCTTGACTCCGCGCCCACCTGCACGTACATCGCGCGGCGCCCAATGCGGTCTCGCTCGATCCTCGTCCTCTCCTCTCTCCTTCTCGTCAGCTCCGGCTTCGCCGTCGCGTGCAGCAGCGCCGCGAACGTGGAGCTGCCCTACCAGGACGGCGGCCCCGACAGCTCGCATGTCTCGTCCTCCGGCGCGGGCAACGATGCTTCGACGTCGTCGTCGGGCGCGGGCGACGCCAGCATCGACGGAGCCGAGGGCGGCGTCGCGGACGGGCACGTCGGGGACGCGGCCAGTGGAGGAGACGGCGAGGCGGGAACGAAGGGCGACGCGGGGAACGACGGCGGAACCGGCGCGGGCGAAGGCGGCCCCGCGAGCGACGGCGCGACGGGGGGAGACGGCGGTTCCCCGGGGGGGATCTGGGTCCTTCGCGTCGGCGCGGTGGGCGCGGGAAGCGCACCGACGGGCCTCGCGACGGCGGCGTTCCTCGATCGCTTCGCGGCCGACGGGACGTCGCTCGGCACGATCGCGCTTCCGACGGCGGCCGCGGGATCGAACCAGCCGCTGACGCTCTCGGGCTCGGCGACGTCCGAGGGCGCGCTCACGCGGAGCTCCGACGGCAGGTACGTCGTCCTCGCCGGATACGCGGCCGCGCCCGGCGCAGGGGACGTGCTGGCCGACGGCGCGCTGTCGCCCGTCAAGGATGCGCCGACCACGGGCGCGGGCGCGGTGCTGCGTGTGCTCGGGCGAGTCGACGCCGCGGGGACGATCGACACGAGCTTCACGACGACGGCCTACTCGGGCCAGAACGTCCGCGGGGCAGCGACGGTCGACGGGACGGCGTACTGGATGTTCGGCGACGGCTCCGGTTCGAGCGACGGCATCTCGTACCAGGCGGCGAGCGGCGGCGTGGCGGTGTTCGTCTCGACGGGCGTCCCAACGGTCCGCGTCGGCAGCATCTTCGGCGGGCGCGTCTACGGCGCATCCGCGACCGGGTCGGTTCGCGGCGTCTTCACGATGCCCGATCCGCTGCCCATGGCCGCCGAGACGGGCGCGGTTCTCGCGGGGTTCCCGACGACGCCGGGCCCGTCGCCGTACGCGTTCGTCGCGCTCGCGCTGGGCGGAGCGGACGCCGACACCATCTACCTCTGCGACGACCGCTCGAGCGGCAACGGCGGGGGCATCGAGCGCTGGAAGCTCGCGTCCGGCACCTGGGCCCTCTCGGCCACGCTGAACGACTCGATGACGAGCGGCTGCCGCGGGCTCTCCGCCTCGTTCGACGGCACGGACGTGACCGTCGTCGTGACGACGACGGAGACGACCGGCAACCACCTCCTCGCGTTCGTCGACACGCCGGCCGGCCTCGCGACGATCTCCGCCACGAAGCTGGCCGACGCGCCCGCCAACACGGTGTTCCGCGGCGTCGCCTTCGCCCCCAACTGAACTGAACGAAGCGCGCTCACTCCTCGACGAAGGCGCGCAGGCGGCCCATCGCCGCGTCCCACTGGGCGCCGATGAGGTCGAGCGCGCGGCGCGCGTCGTCGAGGCGGCGCGGCTCGATCTCCCACAGCGTCTCGCGCCCGTCCCGCCCTTCGCGGCCGGCGCGGACGAGCCCCACGCCCTCGAGGACGCGCAGGTGCTTCGAGACGGCCTGCCGCGTGACGTCGGCGCCCTCGGTGAGGCGCGCGATCGACTGCGGGCCGCCGGTGCAGAGGCGGGCGACGAGCTGCAGGCGCGTCTCGTCGCCGAGGGCCGCGAAGACGGGCGCGCTCGCCCGGATGGAGCGTGCGGCGCCGCTAGGCCGCATGGGCCGTCACGTACGCCTCGACGAGCTTCGCCTGGGCAGCCCAGCCCCCCTCGTTCATCTCGAAGGCCTTGGCGCGGCGGGCGAGCGGGATGCCGTCGAAGCCGGACTCGGTGATCGTCAGGCGCGTGCCGCCGGGGACCGTCTCGAGCTCGAAGACGACGAGCGTCGTCGGCTCCGCCGAGTAGTCGACCTTCGGGTCGACCGCGAAGGGGTGCCACCGGAACGAGAAGACCTTCATCGGCTCGACGCGGTCGACGGTGATCTCGAAGGTGGCGCCGGCGTACGCCTCCTGCGTGCGGGCGACCTCCGGGTCGACCTGGGTGGGAGCGATCACGCCCTTCATGTGCACGCCGGCGCGGAAGGAGCCTTCGAAGCGCACGCCGAACCAGCGGCCGAACTCGGTCGCGTCGCTGACGGCGCGCCAGACGCGCTCGATCGGCGCCTTCAACGTGACCTTCTTCTCGATGCGATCGGGGACCGTCGTCATGGGCAACCTCCAGGTTGCATAGGACGTAACGCGTCCCGGGATGAAATGCAACCCATGGGTTGCTCGTCGTCGCGGAGCAGCGCAGGAGCCTGGGCGGGCGGCGCCCGTCAGTGCTTCGCGTTCCAGGCCTTCACGCGCGGGTCGTCGCGGACGGCGTCGTGCACGCGATTGAGCCTGGGGAACGACGCGAGGACGCTGGCCGGGATGTGGTCGAGCTTCCCGCCGAGGAACCAGCGCACGAGCATGTGGATCTTGAAGTCGACGACGTGGACGGCCTCGCCGCCGAAGAACGGCCCGCGCTCGGCGATCTGCTTCTCGGCGTGCGCCGCCCAGGTGGGGATCGTGGTCGCGACAAGCGCCTCGCGCGCGGCCTTCTTCTGCGCCTCGTCGGTCAGCCGCATCGTCGGGCCGACGACGGCCCGCAGGTCCTCCACGTGCTGCATCATCGCCTCGTGGCGCGCGGCCTCGAAGTCCTCCTTCGGGTGCAGCCCCCAGCGCCGGCCGATGTACACGAGGACGGCGTTCGACTGCGCGAGCGTCGGGTGGCCGGGGACGTCGAAGAGGGGCAGGCTCCCGAACGGCGTCGACGGCTTGAGGGCCGCCCACGCGGCGCGGTCGAGGCGGTTGTCCTCGAAGTCGACACCGGCGACGTGGAGGGCGAGGCGGCACTCCTCGCCGCGGCTCACGGGAGCATCGAAATAGGTCAGCTTGGGTCGCGACATGAAGCGCGAGGCTAGCGGCCGTCGCGCGGCGCGCCAGGCGAGCGCTACTTGAGCGTGATGCGCGTGCTCGCGAGGAAGCCGTCGTCTGCTGCGTGGGCGACGTCGACGAAGGCGCCGTAGTCCTTGGCGGGGATGGTGCCCGTCGCGATGCCGAGGACGAAGTCGTCCTCGAGCACGGGGCCCGTGGTCGGCGCGCTCCCGCCGGAAGCGCCCTGGCCGACGGAGATCCGCCGGGACGCCTCGACGAGCTTCGCCTTCACCTCGAGCGGGCCGGGCATGCGGGCGATGGCCGCGCCGGACGGGAGCTCGATGCGGCGGTGGACGTGGTACTGGACGGCGTGGTTGAGCGCGAGCGCGCTCTCGCGGCCGGCCCGCGTCGCGAAGGTGGCGCCCAGGCTCGAGACGCGGGCGCGCGGCGACGACGCGTGGAGCGTGTCGAGGCCGGGGAGGAGCCACGTCTTGTCGCCGTCGAGCTGCGCATAGCCGTTCACCGTGACGTCGGCGCGGAGGCTCACCTGCCAGCTGCCCTCGCTCGACGCGAGCTGCACGTCGTCGACGTTGGCCCAGGGGAGCCACGCGAGGACGACGTCGCGAAGGATGCGCTGGCGCTCGGCGCCGACGGACTTCACCAGGCTCTCCGCGAGCCCCTGCGCCTCGCGCCCCCGCAGGACGATCGCGAAGGTGCCGCGCGCGTCCCCCCTGGGCGACAGGGCGAGGCGCACGTCGATCTCGTCGCCGATGCCCGCATCGCTGGACGGAGGAAGGGGCGCGATCGTCCCGTCGGTGGCCAGGGCGAATCGCCCCCGGAGCTCGGGCGAGATGCGCCCCGCGGGGAGGGGCGGGCCGTCGACGTCGGCGTCGATCCAGACGTCCTTCCCCTCGACGTGCGCCACGACGAGCGGGTGGACGAAGCGCCCGAAGTGGGGCGGGAACGCCGGGTCGGCGCTGAAGGGCGTGGCCTCGGAGACGACGACGTCGCTCGGAATGCCGAGCTCGCGCAGCGCCCGCGCCACGAGCCACGAGCGGCTGCCGTCGTGCGAGGTGAGCGACGAGCGCGCGGTCGTCGTCTGGACCTGCGAGACGCCGCCCGCGTAGTCGCTGAGCGCGCCCGCGTCGGCCTCGCGGAGCGCCTTGCCCGCGGCCGCGACCACCGCATCCACCGTCGCCCGGCTCGGGTGCGCCGCCTCGGGCCCGCCGGCCTCGCGAGCCCACGCCGCGAGCTCGGGGTCGTGGTCGTCGAGCGAGGCGATCGTCTCGCGGAGGGCCCGCGCGACGCCGGACCACTCGGCCGTCGTGAAGCTCACGCGCGCGCTGCGGTCCATCATCGGCACGCCGTCCTCGATGCGCCGCTCGGCGTGGTCCTTGATCCGCCAGGTGAGCACGCGCTGCCCGCCCTCGACGCGCTCGTCGACGCGGCCGAGGAGCGGGTGGTTCCAGAGCGACGAGCGCAGGCCGACCGGGACGCGGAGCTCGATGGTCGCCTGGTGCACGGCCGTGCGCTGCGGGAGCAGGTCGGGCGTGTCGATGCCGACGTCGCCGGTGTCGCCCGGGAGCGCCCACCCCTCGTAGACGGCCTCGACGACGTCGCCTTGCTCGAGCTGCGACAGGTCCGCGTGCGACTGGGAAGCGCGCGGCGTGGGGTCGGGCTCGAGGATGCGACCGTCGCGCTTGAGGATGCGGCGGCGGAGCGCGCGGGCCGCGGCGTGGCCCCAGACGTCGGGGGCCGAGGCCTGCGCGTTCTCCTCGACGTCCGTCGTGCCGCTGACGCGGCGCACGTCGAAGAGCAGCCAGTGGAGGAGGCCCGAGGGCTGGAGATCGTAGCGCTCGGTGTGCGCGAGCACCGCCGTGGCGGCGTCGGGCAGCGCGCCGCGGTCCTGCGTCGCGATGCGCTCGGCCTCGGCGTCGAGCTCGCGTCCCGGGTCGTCGCCGAGCGTGCGCAGGAGGGGGAAGAGCGCGCTCGGCGCGTCGTGGGCGTCGGTCGCCGCACGGAGCAGGTGCGCGCGGACGTCGGGAGAGCGATCGAGGGCGTCCAGCGCGGCGAGGGTGCGCTGCGCAGGGAGCATCGCGCCGAACGCGCGGTTGGCGGTGGCGTCGTCGCCGCGCATGAGCGCATCCCGGAGCTCGGACGCGACGAGGTGATCGGGCGCGCCGAGAAGCGCCCGGAGCCGCGCGAGCTCCTGCGCCGCGCGCGGAGCGTCGCCCGTCGCACGGAGCGCGTCGAAGCACGCCGACGAGTCGTGCTCGCCCAGCCGGGCCGGATCGCACGCGGCGGCGGCGCGCTCGGCGCCGGTCCGGGGGGAGGCCACGTCCACGGCGTCCGCGAGCAGCGAGGTGCCCGCGAGCGGACCACGGATGCGGTCGAGCGCAGCGTGCGCCCGGTCGAAGAGGTGATCCCGTCCGGCGACGACCGCCTCGAACGCGTCGACGACGGGGGCCTGCGCGCCCGGCGAGGCCTTGGCGCGCTGCAGGTCGAGGTCGCGCAGGACCTCGACGCCGGCCTCCTCGCGTCCACGCCGCACGCCGGCGAGCACCGCGTGCGCGATCGCTCCCTCCCAGCTCGAAGGCCACGCCTCGAGGACGCGCTCGTACGCGCTTCGCTCGCGCTCCGCGCGCGTCGCCAGCGAGAGATCGCGCGCGCTGTCGACGGCGCGTGCGTAGACGAGCGCGAGCTCCGGCGGTGCCCCGGGAGGGGTCGCCACGGTCCAGAGCATCCGCTCGGCCTCGCGCGGATCGCCGGCCGCCATCGCGGATGCGGAGGCGAGGAGCGCCTCCGCGGTCCCGTGCGGCGCCGGTGGGTCCACCGGGGCAACCGACAGGACGCGGCTCGTCGCGACCGACCCCACCGCCGGGACGTGCGTCCGGAGCGGCGCGCCGTCCTCGCCGACCACGTCGAGCTCCACGGTGTCGTCGTCGCTCGCCGAGCCCACGCGCGCGACGACGCGCAGCGTCCCCGGCGCCGCCGTGACGCGCGCGAACCGCGCGGCGGTGCCCGTCCCGAGCTCGAACGGCCGGCGGAGCACGACGACCCCCCCGGCGTGAAGCACCGCCGCCCCGTGCGCGCGCAGGACGAGCCCCACGACTCCCCCGCTCGGTACGTCGACGTCGACGACGACCTCGCGCACGCCCGATCGCGTGTTCTCGGCCGCGAGCGGGAGATCGCACCCGTCGCCGTGCACGGGCAGCGGATGCGCCGCGGTCCCGAACGCGTCGCCGCGCGGGTACGCCGCGGCGAGCTTCGCGTCGGCGTGATCGAGCGGCCCGGCCTCCTCGACGCCCGTGATCGGCGCCCACGTCGTCGGCCCGAGGACCACCGCCTCGCGCACGCACCCCGTCGCCGCGCGCCGGTGCTCTGCATCGGCGGCGTCGCCGCGCCGCTCGGCCATCGCCTGCAGGGTGCGCGCGATCAGGCCCCGCGCGAAGACGCCGCGCGCCTCCACCTGCGAGAGCGCTTGCACGATCGCGCCCGCTTCGCCCGTGCGCCACGCCAGCGCGGCGTCCGAGGACGCCTCGCCGAGCTCCGGCATGGGCCGCGTCGCGAGCGCGTCGAGCGACGCCTCGAGCGCGGGAACCTGCCATCGATCGGCGTCGAGCGACGCGGCCGCACGGACGACGTCGAGGTAGGCCGCCGTCGCCGCGCGGGGATCCCCCGTCGCCTCGACCCGGAAGGCCCCGGCGAACGCGCCGGGCAGATCCCCGGTCCGCGCCACGGGCGCCTTCGCGCCGGGCCCTCCGCAGGCGAGGAGCCCCAGCGCAGCGGCCCCGAGCACCACGAGGCGCGCCTTCATCGCGCACCTCCCGCCGGCTCGAGGCGCACGGTCTTGTGCATGAGCGCGTCCACGCGCTGCACCCAGGCGCGCCATCGCGGGTACTCGTCGACGGGGATGACGCTCTGGTCGAAGACCATCGAGCGCTTCACGAGGACGGCCTGCGGATCGCGCGGGTCGCGGGCGATCTCGAGGTGCGCCCGCCCGAAGGAGCCCCCGTTCTCGTCGCCGCCGAGGGGCAGCGGCTCGAAGCGCCAGCCGCTCGGGGCGACGACGCGGATGGTGCGCGCCTCCTTCCGCGGCGCCATGTTCGAGGGGAGCCACACGGGGACCGTGCGCTGGAGGAGCGGCGCGATCTGGGACGCGAGCGTCTGCGAAGGCGAGAGCGGCAGGACGAGCTCCGTCCCCTCGTGCCGGGCGAGGCCGTCGCTCCGCGCGCGCCACTTCACGGTCGCCGTCCCGTGGCCGACGTCGCCCTGGAAGTCGACCTTCTTGTCCACCTCCACCGTCGGGAACCAGGGCCCGACCAGGTGCGTCTCCACCCACTGGGAACGCGCGTCCGCCTCGGTGAGGTTCGTGCGCATCCAGAAGGCCTCGTCGCCCATCGCGTGCTCGTCGCCCTCGAGCTCCGCGCTCCCGTTCGGCGCGAGCTTCACCGTCCAGGACGCGTCGACGCCGTGCGCGTCGGGGTTGCCCGCCGGCAACGTCACGACCTCCGCCGGCCCCTCCATGCGGATGGCCACGGCGCGCGCGTCCATCGACGGGAGCGGCCCGAGGCGCGACTGCGGGCTCGTCGCGTCGAGGTACGTCCCGCCGCCGGGACCCGGGAGGAACGCGATGCCGTGGTCGAAGAGCGGGATGGCCGCCCCCTTGGCGCGGACGATCGACGGCTCGTTCGTCAGGCGCGTCTGGACCATCACCTCCTGCGCCTCGATGCCGACGGACTTGAGGAGCGTGATGAGCAGGAGCGCCTTGTCGTCGCAGTCGCCCTCGCGCCGCGCGAGGAGCTGCTGCGGGCGGTTCGGAAGCCACCACTCTCCGCTCACGTAGTTCACGTAGCGGATGTCGTCCGCGACGAAGTCGAAGAGCGCGCGGAGCTTCTCGTCGCGGGTCGTCTTGCCCTTCGTGAGGCGCGCCGCGAGCTCGCGCACCTGCGCGTCGGGCTCGGTGAAGCCGTGGACGGCGTCGGCGTACCAGCCGCGGAAGGCGTTCCAGTCCTTGAACGTCGACATGACGAGGACGGGCACCGTCTCGCTCATCGGCGGCGCGAGCGGCTCGTCGGGGACGTTGTGCGGGTGATCCCAGACGTACCGGACGACGTGCCGCCCGTTCTCGTCGTGCTGCTCGACCCGGTCGGCCTTGCCGCCGACGACGTCGGCGTAGATGGGGTGATCGGGCGGCGACTCGATGACGTCCTCGTTGTAGAGGAGGGGGTGCGTCGACAGCGCCGCGGCGTAGTCGAGCCGGTAGAAGGGCGGATCGCCGCGCCCTCCGACGGGGCCCGCGGACCACGACCGGAACGCGACCTCGACGACGTCGCCGGGCGCGAGCTCGGGCCAGCGGATGCGCGGGCGCGCGTTGTCGTTCGCCTCCTCGACGGGGAACGCCTCGACGCCGTTCTTGCGGTGGACGCGCGCGCGGAGGATCTCGGTGAGCTCGCCCTCGGCGGGCACGTCCTCGTAGAGCTCGTCCTCGGTGCGCGGCGCGATGACGATCTCGCGCGCGTAGTGGACCATCTCCGAGACGCGGCGGTCCGGGTGCATCACGACCGCGCGCACCCAGTGGAGCTGCCGATCCGCGACGTCCGGGGCGTCCTTGCCGGAGACGCCCACGCGGCGCGCGAGGATGACCTCGGACGGCACGATGTACTTCTCGTCGTCGTGGGTCTCGGCCTGCGGCGACGAGGGCTTCGTCCGCAGGGCGAGCTCCGCGCGGTAGCGCGCCTCGCCGGGATCGAGCTCGCGCGCGCGCCGGAGCGCCGCGGCGATCGCCGCGCCCCCGGTCGCGTCCGACGGCGTCGCCCCGAGCTCCTCGGCGAGACCCGCCCAGACGGGCGCGCGGTTCGGCGCCCACCGCGAGAGCTGCTCGTAGAGGGCGCGCGCCTCGGCGTGGGCGCCCGTGCGCGCGACCGTCTGCGCGACGGTCAGCGCGTCGCTCGCGTCGGTGAACCCGCCGGCGAACGCGCGCTTCGCCGCCGCGACGGCCGCCGCGCGCCCCTGCACGGCGGCGACCATCCGCACGCGATCGGCGCCCCAGTCGCCCCGCTTCGTCAGCGCCTCGCGCATCGCGAGCGCGACGTCCGGCGCGACCCCTTCGGCCGAGTGGGCGAGCTGCGCGATCACGGCGTCGGGCGTCCGGTCGCCGGTGGCTCGCACGGTGGCCTCGAGGCGGTGGAGAGCGCCGGCGCGGAGCGCGTCGGTCCCGAGCGCGAGCTCGACCTGCGCGGTGAGCAAGGCCGCCTCGGCGTCCTTGGCCTGGTCGATCTTCGCGCCGCGGAGGGTCGCCATCGCCCAGTCGCCCATCGACGCGCGGACGTGCCGCTCGACGAGCCTCCGCTCGGCGAACGCGCGCGTCCCGGCGTCGCCCTGCGCGCGGGCGCGGTTCAGCCACGCGGTGCGGTTCGAGCCGATGGGCGCGATCCAGCCTGCGAGCGCGAGGCCGTCGGGCGGGAGACCGCTGTCTCCCAGGGCGGCGAGCAGGCCGGGGGCACGCGGGCTGCGAAGATCGTCCGCGCCGCCGAGCGTGCGAAGGACCGCCGCGTCGAGCCGGCGGTCGACGTCCCCCTCGGGCTTCGCGATCGATCGCGCGAGCACCGTCGTGAGCGCGTGCGTCGGCGGGTGCGCCGCGGGCTTCTTCGCGCCGTGGAGGCCTGGACCCGACCACGCCGTCTCCGTCACGCCCTCGGGCCACGCGCCCGCGTCGTTCGTGACGCGAAGGCGCACCTCGCCGTCGTCGTCGAGGGCGCCCGTGCAGACCTTCGCCGCGAAGAGGTGGCGGCCCGCCGAGAGATCGACCTTCACCGCGAGCCGGTCGAGGCGCAGCGACGCGTTCACCGCGTCGTCGCGCGCGATCTCGTGCCCGTCGAGCACGAGGCGCACCTGCCCCGCGGACGCCGCCCGCAGGACGACGGGCTGCGCCTTCGCCGATTCGAGGGCCGTCGCGACCCACGAGCAGCTCTCCTTGCGGGGGAACACGAACACGTCGAGCGGCACGCCCGTCGCCTGCGCGAACGCCCGCGGGACCTCGCGCCACGCGACGTCGTAGCTGCCCCACGAGTAGCGCGCGCTCGTGTCGAACGGCGCAGCGTCGCCCTCGGGCCCGTCGTGCGCCTCGAAGCCGCCGCCCGTGTCGCGGAAGGGACCCAGCACGGACACCGCCTCGACGAGGCCGAGCGCGTGATCGGCGCGCGCGCCCGCCTCGGTCCCCTCGTCCGCGGCGAGCATCCGCGCGAGGAGCGAAGCCTCCGTCTTCAGGTCCGGCGCGGTGCTCGCGTTCGAGGCGACGCGGGCGATGGCGTCCTGCCCGTGCCCTTCGGCCCCGCGGTCGGCGAGCGCCGCCATCACGACGAGCGAGGCGGCCTGCGCGTGCTCGTCGGCGCCGGGCGCGACGGCGCGAGCGAGCGCGTCGTCGATCATCGCGTCGGGCGTGGCGTCCGTGCGGCGGAGGGAGGCGGCGGTCGAGGCCGTCGCCGCCGTCGCGGCCGATGTGGCCGATGCGGGCGGCGCGGCAGACGCGGGAGCGTTGCCGAGCGCGCGGGGAGCATCGGCGAGGAGGAACGCCAGCGATGCGAGCGGGAGCACGAGCGGGAGGCGGAGGCGCAAGATAGTCGGACTGTACTAAGGGGGAGTCATGGGCGCGAGCGTCCCACGCGAGATAGGTTCGGGTCATCCGGCATGAACGACGTCCTCTCGGCGTGTGGTCTCGGTTCCGCTCGCGATCGCGATGCGGGCCCGATCTCGGGGGTCCTCGCGGGCGATTGGGTGGCGGCGCCCACGGGCGGCACGCTCGCGTCGGTCGACCCGGCGACGGGGGCACCGCTCGGGCGGGTCCTCTGCGCCGGGCCGGCGGAGTACGACGCGGCCGTCGCGAGCGCGGTGCGCGCGTTCGAGGCGTGGCGGGCGGTCCCGGCGCCGCGCCGCGGAGACCTCGTGCGCGCCATCGCCGAGGCCCTCCGCGCGAAGAAGGCCGCGCTCGGGGCGCTCGTCAGCCGCGAGAGCGGCAAGATCCTCTCCGAGGGCGAGGGCGAGGTGCAGGAGATGATCGACGTCGCGGACTTCGCGGTCGGCCTCTCGCGCCAGCTCTACGGCAAGGCGATGCACTCGGAGCGGGCGCGCCACCGCATGTTCGAGCAGTGGCACCCCCTCGGGCCGGTCGGCGTCATCACGGCCTTCAACTTCCCGGTCGCCGTCTGGGCCTGGAACGCCCTCATCGCCGCGGTCTGCGGCGACACGGTCGTCTGGAAGCCGTCCGAGAAGACGCCCCTCACGGCGATCGCGGTGACGCGCTTGGCGGCCGAAGCGTGCCGCGCGGTCGGCGTGCCGCCCGTGTTCTCGCTCGCGGTGGGCGGCGCGGACGTCGGCGCGCGCATGGCCGAGGACGCGCGCCTCCCGCTCGTGTCGGCGACCGGGAGCTGCCGGATGGGCCGGGCCGTGGCCGAGGCGGTCGCGCGACGGCTCGGGCGGTCGCTCCTCGAGCTCGGCGGCAACAACGCCGTCATCGTCCTCGACGACGCGGACCTCGACCTCGCCGTGCGCGCGGTCCTCTTCGGCGCCGTCGGCACCGCGGGCCAGCGGTGCACGACGACGCGGCGCCTCCTCGTCCAGCACGGCGTCGCCGGCGAGATGGTGCGGCGCCTCGTCGACGCGTACGGCAAGGTCACCATCGGCGATCCGCTGGAGCCGTCGACGCTCATGGGCCCCCTCGTCGACGCGCACGCGGTCGAGGCGATGGAGAGGGCGCTCGCCGAGGCGCGCCGGCAGGGCGGCGAGGTCCTCTGCGGCGGCACGCGGCTCGACCGGCCGGGCTTCTTCGTCACGCCCGCCATCGTGCGCGCGCGTGCCGGCATGGCGATCGTGAAGGAGGAGACCTTCGCGCCCATCCTCTACGTGCAGGAGGTGGCCTCGCTCGACGAGGCCATCGCCGCGCAGAACGACGTCCGGCAGGGTCTCTCGTCGGCGATCTTCACGCGCGGCCTCGCCGCGTCCGAGGCGTTCCTCACCGCGGGCGGCTCCGACTGCGGCATCGCGAACGTGAACCTCGGCACGAGCGGCGCCGAGATCGGCGGAGCCTTCGGCGGCGAGAAGGACACGGGCGGCGGCCGCGAGAGCGGCTCGGACGCGTGGAAGGCGTACATGAGGAGGCAGACTGTGACGATCAACCACGGGAGCGAGCTGCCGCTGGCGCAGGGCGTTCGCTTCGGCGACTAGGAGGCTCCGCCCCCATGCGACCCGTGCTCATCCCGCTCGCCGAGCGACTCGGCCGCCGCGCCCTCCGCAAGCGAGGCGTGCGCACGCGCTGGGAGAAGACGCCGCTCGGCCGCGTCCACGTCTACGACGCGCCCGGCCACGGCACGCTGCCGACGACGGTCCTCCTCCACGGCGTCGGCTCGAGCGCGACGCCCTTCGGGCCGCTGCTCGCGCGGCTGCGCAGGCGCGTCCGGCGCGTCGTCGCGCCCGACTACCCCGGCCACGGTTTCTCCCCGCCGCCCGTGAAGCCGATGCATCCGGACGCGCTGCTCGAGGCGATGACGCAGGTGCTCGACGAGACGCTCGACGAGCCCGCGGTGCTGGTCGGCAACTCGCTCGGCGGCGGCATCGCGCTCCACTACGCGTCCGTGCGGCCCGCGCGGGTGCGGGCGCTGGTCCTCCTCTCGCCGGCCGGTGCCCGCGCGACGGACGAGGAGTGGCACGCGCTCCGGAAGGCCTTCGACCTGCGGACCCGCGCCGACGCGATCGAGTTCCTCGGGCGCGTCTACCACCGGACGCCGTGGCTCGCGCGGGTCGTGGCGCACGAGGTCCCGCGGTCGGTCGCGCGGCGCGCCGTGCGCGAGCTGCTCGCGTCGGCCAACAACGACCACGCGGCGACGCCGGAGGCGCTGGCGGGGCTCACGATGCCGATCCTGCTCGTGTGGGGGCGGTCGGAGCGCCTCTTGCCGGACACGCACCTCGCGTACTTCCGCGCGCACCTGCCGAAGCACGCGGTGGTGGAGAGGCCCGAGGGCTTCGGGCACTGCCCGCACGTCGACGCGCCCGAGGCGGTCGCGCGTCGCATCGTGGAGTTCGTCGAGAAGGAGACGGCACCGCGGGCGCCGACCCCGTGAGCTGAGACGGCCGCGGCAATGGGACGGCTCACGCCCGCGGTCGTCGTGCTCGATCGGGCGGCGGGACGGGGCCCCACCGAAGGGTCTCCCCGCGCGGCGCTTCGCTTCGCGAAGACTTGCGCGGGATAGACCCCGGTCGCCCCCCATCCCGCCGCCCGATCGAGCACAACGCCCGCGGGCTCTGGCACGATGCGTCCCGGACCGTCAGCCTCTCTTCTTCTTTCCGCTCCGCGCCCGCACCGCCTCGATCACCTTCTGCCTCTCGGCGCGCAGCGGCTCGAGCTCACGGACGACCTTCGCCAGCAGCACCTCCGCCGTCTCGCCGCGCGCGGCGACGACGACCGCGATGCCGAGGAAGGCGCGCGGACGGAAGTGCTCCTTGCCGAGCGCGGAGCTCTTCACTTGCACGAGCAGCCGCCCGACGTCCGACTCGACGACGATGTCGATGCCCGAGTGGTCCTCGACGTGCGTCGCGCGACGCGACCGGTGCATCCACGTCGGCCTCGTGGGCAGCTGACACGCCTCGAGCACGCGCGCTTCGCTCTCGAAGCCGCGCGCCGTGGTGTGCTTGCTCGGCCGGGGCATGCCCCGGGGGCGAGGAGGTCGGCGAGGCCGGCGCGCGGCTCCCATGCGTCGCAGCGTAGACGCGGCACCGCGCCCTCACCATCTCCCACCATTCGACGACGCGCCGTCGCTTTCCACCCCGCGTTTCGGGCTCGAATCGGCATGTCGTGGGTGAGGGCGGCGAGGGTCGCGGCTCGGGGAGGAGGTGGCGCAGCTTCTTGGCGCGTCGCGCGCGCTCGCGGGAGGCGCGCGGCACCACGAGGAGCTAGCGCCCGCAATCGCGTAGCTAGCGCGCAGTGAAGCAGCAAGAGTAGGGGAAGCGGGGAGCGCCCTCGGAATGGGGGGCGCTCCCCGGTCCCGCCTTGCATCTGCCGATCGCACATCCCATCTTCTTCCGCGCCCGCGCCCGCGCCCGCGCCCGCGCCCGCGCCCTAGTACTGCAGTCCCACTCTTCCCACCGCGATCCACGGCGCCTTCATCGCGTTCCCCGACGCGTCCGCGAGCGCTCCTCCCGGAAAGAGCACGCCGGCCTGCGCGCCGAGCTGGAGGCGCAATATCGGGCCTAGCGGTACGCGCGCCTCGAAGCCGCCGTCGAGCTCCACGCCGAGATCGTGCCGTCGCGGGTCGCCGCCGGAGTAGTTCGTGTACGCGCCGTAGGCCGCGAGGCGGTACGGGTCGACGAAGTCGGACGTCGTCTGCGCGATGACCGCGCCCGCCTTGAGGTCGAGCCACGGGCGCGGGCGGTAGACGCCCGTCGGGTAGATGTACTGCGCGCCGTAGATGCCGCCGTTGGTCGGGAGCAGGTCCGTCCCGGGCGGCGGGCGGTTGCCGTTCGAGAGGTTCGGGTCCTGCGCGGCGGTCGCGGCGCGCGCGGTCTGCCAGCGCATCACCTCGTCGAAGAGGACGAGCCCCACCTTGTGGTTCGGGTCGAAGACGAAGCGCTTCTCGACGTTGTCGTCGGGGTTGGCGTCGCCGGACGCATATCCGACCTCGACCTGCGCGACGACCTTGCCCCAGAGATCCGGCCGCTTCATCTTCTCCGCGCCCGCGCCCGCGCCCGCGCTGCCCTCTCGCCCGGCGAACGCGACGCCGATGTTCGCCGAGCCGCCGTACGCCTGGATCCGCGTCCAGCCGTTGTAGACCGTGCGCTCCTCGTTCGTGGACCCGAGCTCGGTCGCGGCCTCGAAGCCGCCGAACACGTACGCCGTCTCGTTCGGCACGGCGATGGGGCGCGCGAAGTGGCCCGCGAGGTCGATGACGCCGACGTGGATGGCGTCCTCGTAAGGGAAGTACTGCGGCTCGCTGTTCTGGTCGCGCGTCTGGCTCCGGAAGACGCCGTAGACGCCGAGCATGTCCTGCCCCTTCTCGTAGAAGGCGGCGAGGATCGCCTGCAGCGCGCGATCGCCGTTGGTGAAGATCGCGACGTTGTCGCGGTAGACGATGTTGCCCGCGAGCGCGACGACGAACGGGCTCTTCTCGCCGAGCGGCTTGGTCGCGAAGAGCACCTGCTCGACGATGTTGCCGTAGCGGTAGTCGCCGAAGAGCGACGGGTGGTCGCCGTCGTTCGCGACGAGGCCCATGCCCCAGTGCGACGGCTGCTGCCCGACGCGCGCGAGGCCGACGGGCGTGAGCCACTCGAGGTAGAGCCAGCGCGGCTGCACGTTCGAGTAGCCGTCGTACGAATCGCGCGGCGTCTGGTCGGCGCTCGCGTCGTGCGCGAGATCGCCGAGGAGGACGCCCGTGAGGTCGGCCTGCGCGACGAGCCGAATCTTGTCGCCGAGCTGGAACGTCGGCGTGATGCGAAACCAGTGGTGGACGAAGTCGTTCTGCCCGAGCGAGTCGCTCACGGCGCCGGGGAACTGCTGCATGCGCGTGGCGCTCACGTCGAGCGGGAAGCTCCGCAGGTGCTCGTAACGGATCTGCTCCTCGCCGTGGACCTGGAGGCGGATGACGTCGGCCTCGGGGGCGGGCACCTCGACGCGGCCGGTGTCGAGCACCAGGCGGGGGAAGTCGAGCGGGACGTCGTCGGCGCGAGCCGCGGTCGAGCTGGCGAGCAGGGCGAGGGGGACCGCCAGGGACGCGAGAAGGGCTCGTTGACGCAAAGCGAGAACGACAGGCTCGCCTCGCCGGCCCCCCCGGGTCAACGACGCTTTACCGGTGGGGGCCCGCCGCGGTACGGAAAGCCCCTCGCCCATGCCGTCGCACACGCAGCCCGTCCTCGTCGGTCGCCCCCTCACGCTCGAAGCCCTCGCAGACGTCGCCCGCCGCGGTCGCGCCGTCGCCTTCGACCCCGAGGCGCGGGCGAAGGTCGTGCGTTCGCGCATGGCCATCGACGCCATCGCCCTGGCCGGCGACGACGGGCCGCGCGTCTACGGCGTCAACACGGGGTTCGGCGCGCTGAGCGAGACGCGCATCTCGGCGAGCGACGTCCGGCAGCTCCAGAAGAACCTCGTGCGCTCCCACTCGACGGGCATCGGGCCCGACCTCCCCGTGCCCGAGGTGCGCGGGATGATGCTCCTGCGCGCCCAGGTGCTCGCGCTCGGCTGCAGCGGCGTGCGGCCAGAGCTCGTCGACGTGCTCCTCGCGATGCTCGACAAGCGCGTCCACCCGCGCATCCCGGCGCAGGGGTCGGTGGGCGCGTCGGGCGATCTCGCGCCGCTCGCGCACCTGGCGCTCGCGATGATCGGTGAGGGCGAGGCGCGCCTCGACGACGGGCCGCCGATGCCGAGCGCCGAGGCGATGAAGCGCGCGGGCGTGACGCCGATCGCGCTCGAAGCGAAGGAGGGGCTCGCGCTCATCAACGGCACGCAGCTCATGGCGGCGCTCGGGACGCTCGCGCTGCTCGACGCGGAGCACCTCTGCGCGACGGCGGACGTCGCCGGGGCGATGAGCCTCGAGGCGCTCAAGGGCTCGTCGCGTCCGTTCGACGAGCGGCTGCAGGCGGCGCGCCCGCACCCGGGGCAGGCGGTCGTCGCCGCGAACCTCCGCGCGCTCCTCGCCGAGAGCGACATCATGGAGAGCCACAAGCACTGCGGGAAGGTGCAGGACGCCTACAGCCTGCGGTGCATGCCGCAGGTGCACGGCGCCTCGCGCGACGCGCTCGCGTGGGTCCGCGGGGTGCTCGAGCGCGAGGTCAACTCCATCACGGACAACCCGAGCGTCTTTCTCACGGAGGGCGGCGGCGCCGACATCATCAGCGGCGGGAACTTCCACGGCCAGCCGCTCGCGCTCGCCCTCGACCTCGCGGCCATGGCGACGGCCGAGCTGGCGAACATCAGCGAGCGGCGCGTCGAGCAGCTCGTGAACCCCGCGCTCTCGACCGGCCTCACGCCGTTCCTGGCGCCCGGGAGCGGCCTCCACTCGGGGTTCATGATCGCCCAGGTCGCGAGCGCCTCGCTGGTCAGCGAGAACAAGATCCTCTGCCACCCCGCCAGCGTCGACTCGATCCCGTCGAGCGCCGGCAAGGAGGACCACGTGAGCATGGGGAGCGTGAGCGCCCGCAAGCTCCGGCAGGTGGTCGACAACGTGCTGCAATCGCTGGCGATCGAGATCATGACGGCCGCGGCCGGGCTCGATCAGCGGGCGCCGCTGGCGCCGAGCAAGGGGGTCGCCGCCGCGCATGCCGCGGTGCGTTCGAAGGTGAAGCCGCTGACGGAGGACCGGCCGCTCTACGTCGACATCGCCTCGGTCGCCGCGATGGTCTCCGATGGGTCCCTCGTCCGCTCGGCCGAGGCGCGCGTGGGGGCCCTTCGCTGAGATCCGCGGTACACTCCGGGCATGCGCGGCGGGTGGTTGCTCGGTTTGGGGCTGGTCACGATGGCGGTTGCTTCGGGTTGCGGCGAGCTCGGGACGCCGCACGTCTCGTCGCTTCCGCGTGACGTGCACGCCGCGCCCGATCCGACGGACGTCGCCGAGCACCCGTGCCGCTACGGGGACGTCGGCCGCTGCGTCGCGAAGTGCGAGGCGCACGACGCGCAGGCGTGCAACGCCGCGGGCGTGATGTTCGAGTTCGACGGTGGCGACTCGAGTGACCCGGCGCTCGCATCGGGCTTCTACACGCGCTCCTGCGAGGACAGCTACGCCGCCGGGTGCAACAACCTCGCGTGGCTCTACCTCCGCGGCAACGGCGTCCCGCAGGACCAGCCGCACGCGATGCTCCTCTTCATGGCGGCGTTCGACGCGGCGAAGCTGGCGTGCATCCGGGGCGACGCGAGCAACTGCCTTCTGGCCGGCGAGCTCCTCTACGAGCAGCACGCGGAGGAGAAGGAGGGCGACACGGCCGTCGCCTTCTTCCGCAAGGCGTGCGACGGCGGCGAGCCGAAGGCCTGCCAGCTCGCGGCCGACGAGTAGCCTTCGGCCAGCTCCCAGCGGGGGGGTCCTCCTCGCAGCCGCGGGTGCGGGTCCGAGCGGTCACCGCTCCGAGTCGGCGTCGATCTTCGAGCAGTCCGCGCTGATGCGGATGTGGCGCATGTTCTTCGTGATGGTCACGTGCGCGAGGCCGTTGCCCTGCTCGTCGGTCACCCAGACGACGTTCGTGCCGTCCGGCTGACGGGGGACGGGGATGGTCGCGCCGGTCGCGACGGTCAGGTTCTCGCCCGTGCCGTCGCCCGGGTGCGCGCCGTAGTGGAGGTGCAGCTCGTGGCCGCACGCGCTCGTGAGGTCGAGCGCGCGGTAATGCTTCGCGGGGGCCTCCTCGGCGGCCGGTGCGGGCGCCGACGCGGCCGCAGCCGCCGGATCGGGCGCGGGCGCCGACGCGGGATCGGTGGGCGCGGTCGCGGGGGCGGGCGTGGCCGAGCCGCACCCGGCGGTGAACGACGCGAGCGCGAGGAGGGCAGGGAAGGCGAGCGCGGGGACGAGGGTCGAGGGACGCATCCCCGCCATCATCGCCCCGGGCCGAGGAGAAAGGCGAGCGCGGCGGGGAGGCGCTCTGCCCAGTAGATCTCGCTGTGCTGCCCGCCGGCCTGGACCACGTAGTCGAACGTCGTGCCCGTCGTGTAGCCGAGTGCCTGGTACGCCGCGGCGAGCTGCGCGGTGAGCGTCACGTCGTCGTCGTCCGTCCCGGAGTCGCCGCTGTCGAGGTAGACGCGGATGGGGCGGGGGCTCGCGGGGGTCGTGCCGACCTCGCCGAGGATCCAGTTGTTGTCCCACCACGTCGACGGCGACATCACGCCGACGAGGCCGAAGACGTCCGCGTGCTTCACGCCGACGTACGCCGTGATGAGGCCCCCGAGCGAGGAGCCCATCATGAAGGTGTGCGCGCGGTCGGGCAGCGTGCGCATCGTCGCGTCGATCTGCGGCTTGAGCTCGGTGACGAGCATCTGCACGTACGCCTCGCCGTCGCCGCCGCTCGGGGTCTGCGTGGGGTCGGCAACGGGTGTGTACTCCGGGATGCGGTTCGCCGTGTTCTCGACGCCGACGATGATCGCCTCGGCGATCGACCCGTCGTTCGCGCCGTCGTCCATCGCCGTGTCGGCCTGCCACGTGTTGCCGCCGAACGCCGCCGACGGGTCGAAGAGGTTCTGCCCGTCGTGCATGTAGAGGACGGGCATCGGCGCGAGGGTGTTCTCGATGTACGTGGGCGGCAGGTAGATCCAGATGCCGCGCGTGTTGCCGAGGATCGTGGAGGTGAACTGGAACGCGAGCGAGTAGCTGCCGTTCTGCTGGGTGAAGCGCGGGTAGACGTCGAGCGTCGCGCCGGCCGCGCCGTTGTAGTTGGGGCCCAGCGACCAGGTCGCGTCGTCGAGCAGGGGCTTGAACTGGAACGGGCCCGTGACGGCCGTCGTCGTGAGCGTGAAGACGCCGCTGCCCGCGTCGGTCATGGCGGCGCCTGCGTTCCAGCTCCACGGCGCAGCCGAGCCGCGGAGGGCCAGCGTGTGCGAGCCGGCGGGGTAGTGGACCCGGATGGTCGTCGTGGGAGGGCCGGAAGGGGCGTCGGGGGTTGACCCGGCGTCGGGAGTGAGACCTCCTTCGCCCGCGCCCGCGCCCGCGCCCGCGCCCGCGCCCGCGCCCGCGCCTGCGCCTGCGCCTGCGCCTGCGCCTGCGCCCGCGCCTGCGCCTGCGCCTGCGTCCGCGCCTGCGTCCGCGTGCGCGCTTGCGCCCTGCGACGACGAGCATCCCGCGGCCAGCGCTGCCAGGGTCACGACGGTCGACGAGATCGAGAGATGCCGGACCATGATCGCGCGGAGCCTGGTCCGCGGCCGGCCTCGCGTCAACGGGTTTCGTCACTCTCGGGTGAGCTACGCGCCCGGCGGACGTGGGGCGGCGGGCGTTGCTCGACGGTGCCGAGGAAAACGTTGGTGTCAGCGGAAGCGAACGCCGATCGTCGAGCTTCCCGATCGCGGGTCGTAGGCGGACCACACCTCCCCCCAGGGGAGCGAGTACGCGAGCTCGGGGCCGCCGGGGGTGGGCCTGCGCGTGCCCGGGCCCAGGAGCCCGATCAGCCACGCGTCGTGCGCATCCTGCTGCGCGCGCTGCTTCTCTTCGGACCAGTCGTCCCACGAGGTGCCGAAGCGCGGATCGAGCATCCACATTCTGTATCCGTCGAGCCGCTCGCCTTCGAAGAGCAGGCGCACGGCGAAGGTGGCGGTGCCGGTCGCGTCGGCGAGCTCCACGTGCACCCACCCCGTGTGCATGTCGTCCCACCGGGCGCCCGCAGCCACGGGCATCGCTCGCAAGTCGGCGCGGCTCGTCGCGGCGTCGATGCGCCCGGCCGCGAGAGCGAGTGAGCCCGTGCCGGGATCGATCACCACCGCCAATCCGCCTCGAGCAAGGGTACCTTCGGGGCATCCCACTGGCATCCGAGACGAGCTTCGACCTGCCCGTGACCTCCTTCTCGATCGATCCGGACATCCGACGCGCGTGCTCGCTGCCCGGGGAGGCGTACACGAGCCCCGCCTGGTTCGAGCGCATCCGCGACCGCGTCCTCGCGCGCACCTGGCACCTCGTCGGCGACGCCGAGGACCTCGCGAACGCCGGCGACGTGCGCCCCTGCACGCTGCTCGACCGGTGCCTCGACGAGCCCGTCGTCCTCACGCGCGACACCACCGGACTTCACGCGCTCGCGAACGTGTGCACGCACCGGGGGAACCTCGTCGTGACCGAGCCCGGCCAGCTCCAGGGCGGGCAGGGAGCACGCCAGGGCCTGCGGTGCCGCTATCACGGGCGCCGCTTCGCGCTCGACGGGCGGTTCCTTTCGATGCCCGAGTTCGACGGCGTCGAGGGGTTCCCGTCCGCGGCCGACGATCTCGCGCGCGTCCCGCTCGGCCGCCTCGAGCGCTTCCTCTTCACGGCGGTCAATCCGGCGATGCCCTTCGACGACCTCGTCGCCCCGCTCCGCGCGCGCCTCCCCGCCGCGGCGCTCGGCCCGACGACGTTCGCCCCCGAGCGGTCGCGCGACTACGAGCTCGCCGCGAACTGGATGCTCTACGTCGACAACTACTCCGAGGGCTTCCACATCCCGTTCGTCCACGCCGGCCTCGCGTCCGTCGTCGACTACGGCTCGTACGAGACGGAGCTCCACCCGTGGGGCACCCTCCAGGTCGGCCGCGCGAAGCCGGGCGAGGACGCATTCGAGGGCGGCGTCGCCGCGTACTACGCGTTCCTCTTCCCCGCGACGATGCTCAACTTCTACCCGTGGGGCATCTCGGTCAACGCCGTGCGTCCGCTGGCCGTCGACCGCACGCGCATCTCCTTCCTCACGTACGTCCGCGATCCTTCGCGCCTCGCCGTCGGCGCGGGCGCCGACCTCCACGCCGTCGAGATGGAGGACGAGGCCATCGTCGAGGCCGTCCAGCGGGGCGTGCGCTCGAGGCGCTACCGGTCCGGCCGGTACTCGCCGACACGCGAGACCGGCGTGCACCACTTCCACCGCATGCTGGCGACCCTCGCCGGGTAGGAGGAGGCAGGCGCTCCGCCGCTCGGTGGTGGCGCGTCGATCAAAGCGCAATCGCGATTCATCGTCGATCCTGGCGGTTCACCCTTCGCTCCTGGCGGATCGATGCTCGATCGAATCGCCCGAAGGAACGGCGGTGGCGTGGCCTGGGACGGCTGGTCACGAGGAACGGGTGCAACTGGCATGTCGGACGACGAGCGTGGCGAACCGAGACCCGCAGCGTGAGCCAATGGCGTCGACCCAGGCGAATGACGAGCGAAAGGTGGCCTCCTGGCGGACGTTGGCGGCTCCGCGGTCCTCGATGGGGATGCCGCGTACCACGGTTCTCTTGCCAGTAGGCTCTTCACCTGGCGGCACGCGCGGTCCCCGAGGAGCCATCATCGAAGCGCAATGAGCCATCATCGACTTGAAATCGCGCGGAAGGCACGCTTGGTGTGCCATCGGGCCCGTGAATGGCTTGCGCCGCGCGATTCCGTTTGCCAGTCTCGGCCTCATGTTCGTCACCAGGAACGTGCGGCCCCTCCGGGTCATCCTCGGGGAGGCCCGGAGCGCGCTTTCGATGACCCAGCGCGAGTTCGGACCCGCCATCGGCAGCTCGCACCGGTCTGCCGCTCGATGGGACGCAGGGCGCGCGCAACCCTCGGTGCATCAGCTCGAGGTGCTCGCGCGGTTGCTCCATCCCGTGTCGAGGGACCTCGCGGAGGAGGCGGCCAATCATGCGGGGCAGACGCTCCTCTCGCTCGGAATCGAGCATCCGCCCCCGCCGCCGCCGCCTCCACCACCGCCTCCTCCTCCGCCCCCTCCGCTCCTCCGCCCCGCGGATCTCGTCGACGTCGTGGTCCTCGCGGCGGTGGAGGCCACGGCGAGCGCACCGGGCGCCGTGCGCCCGTGGCTTCACGCGGTCTTCAAGCGGGCGAGGGAGGTGGGTCTCTCGGTGGAAGACGCGGAGAGAGCGCTCGCGCCCCGGCCGGCGACGGCACCGAAAGGGGAGGGGACCACGAGCGGGGCTGGCGGCGCGCCGAAGGGGACGTAGCCTCGCGACGCCGCGCGTTCACCCCCAGCGGGTGGGGCGGTCGCGCAGGTCGTTCACCTTCATGGCGTCGCACCAGCGGGCGAACATCGCGCGGGGGACTCCGCGCCAGGCGAGGTCGTTCAGGGACTCTTGCAGGGGGACGTCGTCGATGAGCGTCGCGAGCTTGCGGTAGAGGAGCGCGTCCTCCATCTGGTCCTTCAGCGCGGCGACGAGGCGCGGGGCGCCGCGGACGTCGGGCGGCCAGTGGGCGGCGTCGAGCGGGATCTTCTCGACGTGGTCGAACGCGCGGAGCACCGCGGCGGCCGTCCGCTCGCCGTAGCCGGGGATGCCCGGGATGCCGTCGGCGGTGTCGCCGACGAGCGCGAGCCAGTCGGGGATGCTCGCGGGCCGGACGCCGCGGCGCTTCATCACCTCGTCCTCGTCGATGAGCGCGTTGCGGACGCGGTCCACCTGGACGACGCGCGTCCCGCGCACGCTCTGCCCGAGGTCCTTGTCCGGCGTGAGGATGCGCACCTGCTCGACCTCGGCCTGCCACCGCGCCGCCGCCGTCGCGAGGGCGTCGTCCGCCTCGTACTCCTTCATCGACCACACCGTCATCCCGATCGCGCGTACGGCCTCCTCGGCCAGGTCGAACTGCGCGAGGAGCACGGGGTCGACGCCCTCGTCGGTCTTGTAGCCGTCGTACCAGTCGTTTCGCACCGAACGGATCGGGTTGTCGAACGCGATCGCGACGTGCGTGACGGCCTCGTGCTCGTCGTGGAGGAGCGCGAGCATGTTCGCGGCGAGGCCGACGGTCGCCTTGTTCTCGCGGTCGGGGCGCTTCGAGAAGTGCGCCCGGAATAGCTCGTACGTTCCGTCGACGACGTGGAGGCGCATGGGGAGCCGATGGTACTCGACACGGCTCGCGGCGTCGGGCTTAGCTCCGGTCCTGGAGGCTCCCATGCTCACGCTCGAGACGATGACCTACGAGGTCACGGGGCGCGTCGCGCGCATCACGCTGAACCGCCCCGCGCGCGGCAACGGCATCACCTTCGCGATGCCGCGCGAGCTCGCCGACTGCGTCGAGCGGGCCGATCTCGATCCCGCCGTCCACGTGATCGTGCTCGCGGGCAACGGTGCGGGCTTCTGCGGCGGGTACGACCTCGTCGCGAGCGCCGAGCAGAACATGCGAAGCGTATCCGGAGACGCGCCCGCGCCCGCGCCCGCGTTCTGGCACGGTTCGCCCATGGACCCGCTCGTCCAGGCGAAGAACCACACCCCCGGCGAGACGTGGGACCCCACGGTCGACTACGCGATGATGAGCCGCAACGTGCGCGGCTTCATGTCGCTCTTCTTCGCGAACAAGCCGGTCGTCTGCAAGGTGCACGGCTTCTGCGTCGCGGGCGGCACCGACATGGCGCTCTGCTCGGACCTCCTCGTCGTCGAGGACGTAGCGAAGATCGGCTACCCGCCGGCGCGCGTGTGGGGCGTTCCGACGACCGCGCTCTGGACGTACCGCGTCGGGGTCGCGCGGGCGAAGCGCCTCCTCTTCACGGGCGACAGCATCTCGGGCACCCAGGCCGTCGAGTGGGGTCTCGCCGCCGAGGCGCCGCCGCGCGCGCAGCTCGACGAGGTGACCGAGGCGCTCGTCGAGCGCATCGCGCGCGTCCCCGTGAATCAGCTCGTCATGATGAAGCTCCAGCTGAACCAGACCATCCTCGCGCAGGGGCTCCCCGCGGCGCAGGTGCTCGGGACGCTGCTCGACGGCGTCGCGCGCCACACGAAGGAGGGCTACGCCTTCCAGCAGCGCGCGATGGAGGCGGGCTTCAAGCAGGCCGTCCTCGAGCGCGACGGGCCGTTCGGTGACGCGGGGAGGAAGACGTCGGTGCCGTGAGGGTCGATCCCGCGAGCGTCTCCCGCCGTCGCCCGCGGGGGCGAGGCGTCGTCGGGAGGCGTGCTCCGGCCAGAGCGGCCGGGAATCGGTCGCGGCTCGTGGCGCGTACCATCGAGGAAGTGCGGTTCGCGCGCGTCCTCCTCTTCCTCCTTCCTCTCGTCGTCCTCGTCGTCCCGGGCGCCCCCGCCCCCGCCGCCGCGGCCGACGACGGGCACGTGAGGCTCCACTGGCGCACGAGCGGCCTGCGCGAGCACACCGATCGCAACGGGTCGCCCCAGGGCAGCGTCGTCCTCGAGCTCTTCGCCGACGGTGGGACACCCGCGCACGTCTCGTGCGGCCGGCGCAGCTTCGCTTCCGGCTTCTCGCCGAGTCCCCCCGACCCGAAGCTCCTCTCCGCCGTCTTCTCGTACCAGTCGGCGCACGGCGAGTACGGCGAGGTCACGCGGCCGTCGCGCGGCGTCCTGCACCTCCTCTGCTACGGCCAGGACGAGGTCCTCCCGGGCCGTACCCCCCCGAAGACCGCGGTCGTCACCGCCGACATCCGCATCCCGCCCGGCGCCGTCGTCGACGTCGCGGGCGAGGTCGAGGACGTCCCGCCCCCCGGGAACTGACCCGCGGCGGGCCCGGAACCGTGCGAGCCCGCGACTTCTCTCGCGAAAGCGGTCTCTTGAGTTCCGGGAAGCTTTTTACGTACCCTCCGTACTCTCGATTCGGAGGGGGAGAATCGAATCGTCAGGTTCGCTCCTCCGTCCAACGCGAGCCCAACCATGCGAACCCTTCGACCCCACAGCGCCGTCCTCGCCCTCTCCGCGTCCCTCGCCGCTGCGTGTCTCGCAGCGTGCGGTGGGGCCACCCCCGCTCCCGTCGCGCCCGTGGCGCGCGCGCCCGTCCACACCGGGTGCGGCCGCGTGCTCGACGCTGCGCGTGCGCCCGTCCCCGTGTCGCTCCCCCGCGCGGGTTCCACCGTCGCCCTCGCGCGCCTCGGCGGCAAGACGTTCGCCTACGTGGCGGACGAGGACGACGCGGCCATCCACGTCGTCGACGTGGACGCGTCGAAGGACGTGTCGAAGACGCCGCTCCCCGGCAAGCCCTCGCAGCTCATGTTCCTCGCCGACGGTCGCCTCGTCGTCGCCATCCGCGACAAGGCGCAGGTCGAGGTGCTCGAGCCGGGCGCCGACGCGACGCAGCCGATGGACGCGCGCTGCTCGCTCGACACCGGCGCGGAGCCCTACGGCGTCGCGGTCACGCCCGACGACTCGGCGCTCCTCGTGACGTCGGCGTGGGGCAAGGCGCTCACGAGCTACGACGCGAAGAGCCCGTCGATGTCGCGCTCCTGGGAGGTCGCGCTCCCGCGCGAGCCGCGCTCGGTCGTCGTGTCCGACGACGGGACGAAGGCGTTCGTCGCGCAGGCCGTCGGCGGCCAGGTGAGCGTGGTCGACCTCAAGGTCAAGCAGGTCATCCCGACCGCCACGCACTTCACCGACGAGAACCTCAAGGCGGCCGCGAAGTCCGGCACGCTGGGCGACAGCATCTCGGTGATGCGCTTCAACACGTTCGGCGGCGACGGCAAGGGCTCGAGCTGCCAGGGCTTCGCGCTCGCCAAGACGGAGAGTCCCGCGGGCCGCGTCCTCATCCCGCAGGCGCTCGTCGATCCGGGCGATCCGAACGAGCGCCCCACCGGCTACGGCAGTCCGCGCCAGGACCAGACCGAGGTCGGCGACGTCGCCGTCCTCGACGAGGGCAACGGCGAGGTGATGATGCCCTCGCTCCTGACGACGCCGTCGGCGCTCAGCCGCCAGCTCCAGAACTCGTCGCAGGGCCACGACCACCAGGAGTGCATCCTGCCGCGGTCGGCCGCGTACGACGCCAAGCACAAGACGCTCCTCGTCGGCTGCTACGGCATCGACGACGTCGTCGCCTTCGACGCGCTGGCGGTCAGCCCGGCGCGCGCGCCCGTGCGCCGCTGGGACGTCGCGGCGGGCCCGAGCGGCATCGCGGTCGACGGCGACAAGGACCGCGCCGTCGTGTGGTCCCAGTTCGAGCGCGTGCTCAACGTCATCCCCCTCGGCGGCGCGCAGCTCGTCGACGACCACGGGGCCGGCAAGCCGGTCGTCGCGCACATCGCGATGAGTGCGCCCACGCAGCCCGTCAACGTCTCGCTGGCGCTCGGGCGCGTCCTCTTCCACATGGTGGGCGACGAGCGCATCTCGCACGACGGCCGCGCGTGCGCGAGCTGCCACCCCGACGGGCGCGACGACTCGCTCACCTGGGCGACGCCGAACGGGCCGCGCCGCAGCATCATGCTCGCGGGCCGCGTCGCCGACACGGCGCCCTTCTCGTGGAGCGGCACCGAGCAGACGCTCAAGGAGCACATGGGCATCACGTTCAACCGCCTGAAGGGCACCGGCGATCTCCGCTCGATGGAGCTCGACGCCCTGGCGGACTACGTGTCGTCGCTCACCCCGCCTCCGGCCATGATGCCGAAGGCGGATCTGGCCGCGAAGGTCGCGCGCGGCAGCGAGATCTTCCACTCGCAGGCGGCCGGCTGCTCGAGCTGCCACGCCGGCAACTACGAGACGGACAACGAGCGGCACGACGTGCAGAGCAAGACCGTCAACGATCGCAGCGGGTCGTTCAACACGCCCTCGCTCAAGAACGTCGGCGGCAGCGGGCCGTACTTCCACGACGGCCGCTACAAGACGCTCCGCCAGCTCCTGACCGACGCCGATCGCAAGATGGGCCACACCGCGCAGCTCAACAACGACGACCTCGAGGCGCTCGAGGCGTACCTGAGGACCCTATGAGAACGTTCGTAGCCACGTCGCTGGCCGGCGCCGCCCTCCTCGGCGTCGTCGTCTCGGCGCCGCAGACCGCTTCGGCCGACACCATCGCCTTCAGCAGCCTGCCGGTCATCGCCGTGCCGGCGAAGGCGGAGACGCCCGCCGCTCCCGAGAAGATCGCCGCCACCGAGCACGCCGAGGGCATCTACGCGGCGCTCCCGCCCTTCGCGCAGCGAAAGCAGCAGGAGGAGCAGGGCTACCACTACGTCAACGTGTTCTCGACGGAGAAGGAGGCGCAGGATCTCGTCGCCGACGGCTCGGTGAACAACACGCCCGACGACGGCACCGGCCCGCGCACCTGCCTGACGATGGGCGGGTCGCTCTCGAAGCGGCTCACCCTCTACACGCGCGTGAAGCCCTACGTTCCGCCCAAGCCCACGGCCACGGAGATCGCGTGGCTCAAGCGCATCGGGCGCTGGCCGCCCAAGCCGCAGGCGGCCGACAAGACGCCGCCGAAGGACACCATCGAGACGGTGCACCTCGAGCGGCTCGCCTCCACGAAGGACGCGGTCACGGTGGAGACCGAGGACGCGTTCATCGACCTCCAGACGCTCGGGACGCGCACCATCTCCAAGGCGAGCATGCGCCTGGTCCGCGTCGCGGGCGGTCCCAACGACATCGGCATCTTCGCGGCGCGTGACGACAAGGGGCAGTCGATCTTCCTCGTCACGAACCCCGAGCTCCCCCAGCCCGGGTCGGAGGAGGATCGCACCGCGCAGATGAAGCAGCTCCAGAGCACCGCGACGCGCCTCGTGGCGCAGATGCCGAGCGGCGGCTCCTCCGAGACGGGCTGCGGCTACGTGCGGTTCGCGCTCGCGTCGAAGCCCGGAGGCGGCCAGATGGCGACCGTCATGGCGACGGCGTTCCTGCCTCCTTCGAACGAGCCCGACGACACCGGCCCGACCGAGGACCAGTTCGAGTCCGACTCGATGAACGACGAGCAGCGCAAGATGGTCCGCGACATGGTCCATCGTGAGAACCGGAACCAGCGCGCGCGCCCCGTCGCGATCAACGTGAGCCTCAGCCAGCTCGCGAGCGAGCAGTCCCCGCTGCTCAGCGTGTCGCTCGGCTGGGCCGGCCCCGACGAGCGCCTGCGCTTCTGACCGCTCAGAACCGACCGCTGACGCCCGCGCTGCCCGGCCCGATCCACGGCGTGAAGGACGCCGTGGGCGCCGGCGTCGCGCTCTCGGCGTGGTGGGGGGCGATCAGGAGACCGATCACTCCCGCCGCCGCCCCGGCGCCGGCGACGACGAACGCGATGGTCGAGACGGTGCCCATCGTCCGCCCGGTGTGCAGGTCCCCGTCGACGCTCGGAGGGCAGGTCAGGCCGTCGCACGCGTTCTTGACGGACGACGCCTTCGAGAACGCGAGGATGCCCGTCACCGTTCCGGTGACCAGGCCGGCGGCTGCCACGCCGAACCCGGCATAGACGAGCGGGCCGAAGCCGGACGACGAGGGCGGCTCCGGGGCAGGAGACGGGACGGGCGGCTCGGGCGCGGCCGGAGCCCCCGCCGGGGGGACGATCGCCGCGTCGCTGGCGATCTTGAGCTCCACCGTCTGCGCTTCCCCCTCCTTCACGACGACGCTCGCCTCGGCCTTGCCGCCGCCCGCGGTGGTGGCGGCGATCGTGTGCGAGCCCGGATCGACCAGGCGAGGGGCGACCAGCGCGTCGGCGGGAACGGTCGCGCCGTCCACCGTGACGGTGACCGCGTCGGGCGCAGCGCCCGTCACGTGGACCGTCACGCTGGGGATGCGGGGGCGCACCTGCTCTGCGAGGTCGGCGCTCTCCTTGCGGGCGGCCTTCGACCGCGCCGTCTCCTGCGGCTGCGAGGGGATGCGGCCGACCGAGAGGAACACCTCGCGCGCCTCGACCAGCTTGCCCAGCGACACGCACGTGCGACCGAGCTCCAGGCCGGTGATGGGCGTGGCCGCGAGGGAGTGCGCCGCGCGGAACTTGTCGAGCGCGCCCGCCGCGTCGCCCTTCTCGCGGAGGTCCATCGCCTGGTTGAAGAGCTCGCGCGCCTGGGCGACGTCGGCCGCGGAGTGTGCCGGCTGCGCGTGGGCGAGCCGCAGCGGCGCCGTGCACGCGAGCGCGGCGGCCAGGCCGATGGCGAAGGTGCTTCTAGAAAATGTCGCGTTCATCTCTCTTGGTCGTGGCGGAAGGGGGAACGGCCGGCTTCTTCGAGGGAGGTACGGGGCCAAAGGCGGCCGGGCGCTTCACGGCCGCCGAGGGAGCGGCAGCCGCCGTCGGCCCGGTCGAGCCGCTCGCGGCGGGCGCGAGGGTGACCTCCCCGGAGGACGCGGGAGGCGCCGGCGTGGGCGGCGCGGGAGGGACGCCGGTCGCAGCGGTCGACGCGGCAGGAACAATGGTGGGCGCGGTGGGCGAGGCTGCGGTCGACGAACCAGACCCCGGCGCGCCCGTCGACGCTCGATGTCCCTTCGCGACGAACCACGCACCTCCGCCGATCGCGATGACGGCGACCAGCCCGATGGCGGCGAACCACACGGCGCCGCCGCGCGATGGCGGAGGCGGCTGCGCGCCGGAGCCGATGCCGAGCCCCGCGTGCGTCGACACATGCGGAGGCGCGCCGTACGGACCCGAACCGCCGGGGCCCGATGCTCCCAGGCCGGGCGACCCGAACCCGGGTGGCGTGAGCGCCTGCGCGGACACGGGCTGCGTTGCGGCGGGCGTCCACGGCTGCGAACGCGCGACCGCCGTGAGCGCATCGGCGAGCTCGCGTGCGGTCGAGAAGCGCGCCGCCGGCTCGCGCGCGCACGCGCGCTGAAACCACGCGTCGAACGCCGGAGGAATGCTGGGATCCGCCGCGGTGGGCAGCGGCAGCGGCGCGTTGTGGATCATGAGCGCGAGCGCGCCGAACGTCTCCGCGTCGAACGGGCGGGAGCCGACGATGCACTGGTAGACGACGACGCCGAGCGACCAGAGATCGCTCCTCGCGTCGATGTTCTTCGCGCCGACGACCTGCTCGGGGCTCATGTAGTAGGGCGTCCCGAGCGTCGCGCCCGTCTTCGTCCCACCCGACAGCGCGTTGCCCGAGCCCGACTTCGCGATGCCGAAGTCGAGGATCTTCACGAAGAGCTCCCCGCCCATGTCGCAGAGGAAGATGTTGTCCGGCTTGATGTCGCGGTGGACGATGCCGCGCTCGTGCGCGCGGCCGAGCGCCTTCGCCACCTGCGCCACGATGTCCGCCGTCTCGCCGAGCGTCAGGCGCCCGCGCTGCGCGAGGTGCCCCGCGAGGTCCTTGCCCTCGAGGAGCTCCATCACGATGAACGGGATGCCGTCCGGCGTCACGCCGTGGTCGAGCATCTGCACGACGTGCGGGCTCTTCACCTGCGCGGCGGCGGCGGCCTCGCGCGAGAAGCGCTCCACGGCCTCCGCGTTCCCCCCGAGCTGCAGCGACATGAACTTCACGACCACCTGCGTGTGGAGCGCCAGGTGATCGGCGATCCACACGCTCCCCATCCCGCCCGCCCCGAGGGAGCGCACGAGGCGGATGTTCGCGGTGACGGCGACGCCCGGCTGGAGGTACATGCCGTTTCGACGAGCTTTCCACGGCCGAAGAAGGAGAGCAACGACGCGTCGTCGTCCATTCGGAGTACGCGCGGCCCTGCGGGCCCGGCTACAATGAGCCCGGGCTGGCGAGGGTGTTCGTTTCCTCGCCCCATGTAGGATGGCGTCGATGACGAAGGCGAAGCGCTGTTTGCCGGTCACGCTGGCGTTCTTGTTCGCCGGCTGCAACGCGATCACGGGCCTCGACAAGGACTACACGGAGGTCGACTGCGAGGGCGGCAGCTGCGGCGACGGGTCCGTCGCCGAGAGCTCCACGAACGACGTGACGAACGGCCACGACGGGTCGGAGGGGTCGACCCCCGCCGACGCCCACGAGGGGTCCACGGCCGAGGGCGCACCTCCGGGCGACGCCCCGTTCGACGTGTCCGAGACGGGCCCCGCCACCGAGGGAGGCCTCGACGCGGAGGAGGGCGGCGGCGCCGAGGGGGGACTCGACGCGGAGGGGCTCGACGCGGAGACCGGCGCCGACGCGGAGGGCGGTCCGTCCGCGGAGGGAGGCGACGCGAGCGACGCGTCCCAGTGCCTGGCGCCGTCGATGATCTGCGGCGGCGTCTGCGCCGCGTGCACGACGCCCGCGAACGCCACGCCCACGTGCAGCGGGACGACGTGCACCTTCACGTGCGACGCCACGTTCACGACGTGCGGGAGCTCGTGTGCGGACCTCCAGACCGACGCGAGCAACTGCGGCTGGTGCGGGCACGCGTGCGGAACCGGCTCGACGTGCAGCGGCGGGACGTGCTCGCCGGTCACGGTGTGCACGCAGCCCGGCACCGGCGGGAACCTGAACATCGCCGTCCAGCGGCCCGGCGGCAGCGTCCTTTACTGGGACTACTTCTCGGGCACGAGCTGCCTGGGCACCTGCACGTGGGACGTCCTCTCGTGCCCGACCGACCAGGCAGGCGCCACGCCCACCGTGGTCACCGGCGGCGGAAAGCACCCGAGCGAGGGGCTCTGGCCGAACGGGAAGGGCAGCTTCGACTACGAGCTCGGCACCATCCCGACCGAGATGGGCTCGGGGGGCATCTTCCGCTACGTCAGCGGGAACACGACGCTGCTCACGAGCATCGACAACCTCACCTGGACGACGGACTTCTCGAGCGGCCACGTCTTCTATCCGGACCCTGCCACCCCGGCCCAGCTCGACGAGATCGTCCCGGAGGTCCTCACCGACGCGGGTGCGGCGGAAGAGCGTACGTGCATCAACAGCCTGAACACCCTCGGCGACTGGGACGCCGCGGAAGGGGTGATCTTCGCCGTCGACAGCACCTCGGAGCAGGTCTTCCGCTACGCCGACAACCTCTCGAGCACGTTCTGCACGAGCAAGACCCAGGTGGCTTCGGGCGTCTCGAACGAGACGGTGCTCGTGGCCGACAGCGACGGCGCGCACTTCTACTTCGCCGACGACAACGGCGTGCACGCCTGCGCGGCCGCGGGGACGGGTTGCCAGACGCTCGCCACGGGGCAGGGCGCGGTGACCCAGCTCGTCTACGACGCGACCAACGTCTACTGGACCGGCACGACGGGCCTGGTCGAGTGCGCGAAGGCCGGGTGCAGCTCGGCGCCGCGCGTCCTCGCCAACAACCTGCCGACGGCCGACCCGATCGACGTCGACGTCGCCGCGGGCGGTACGCGCGTCTACTACGTGCAGGGGCTCTCGGTGTACAGCCTGCCCAAGTGACGGCGCGGCCACCGAGCGGCGCACGCATGCCCGCGACGAACCCAGCGGAGCGCGTGGCGGTGCCGAACCGTCTTCGGCTCGTCGTGGGGATCGCGGGCGCGGTGTACCTGCTCTGGTGGTTCACGGTCGAGGTCACGTTGCCCGGGTCGTTCAATCCCCTCCCGGGACGCCTGGTCGTCGTCGGCGCGGACGTCGCGCTCCTCGCCGCGAGCTTCTGGAGCCCGGCCGTAGCCCGGCACCTGTCCGGCCTCTTCACGGCGTGGGTCTGCCTGCTCGTGGCCCACTACACCTACCTCCTCGTGGGCAACCACGGAGACCCGGCGTGGTGGGTCGGGGCGTTCGTCACGTTCGCCGCCGCGAGCATGTGCCTCCAGTCTCCGCGCGAGGTCGCCATCTTCTCGGCGTTCTCGCTCGCGTGCGTGACCTACGGGGCCGCAGTCGAAGGACAGCTCACCCACGGCATCTACGTGCCGGGCCTGGCGACCATCCTCTTGCTCGCGAACA
This sequence comes from Polyangiaceae bacterium, assembly GCA_036490515.1. Taxonomy (GTDB): domain Bacteria; phylum Myxococcota_A; class Polyangia; order Polyangiales; family Polyangiaceae; genus Palsa-1150. The sequence goes on along the minus strand of DASXDU010000047.1, from coordinate 406,354 downwards.
TCACCAAGCGGAGCCGGGCCGCGGCCCAGGACGCGACGCAGCAGGCGGCGCGCGTCCGCACCGAGCTGGCCGCGATCGTCGAGTCGTCCGCCGACGCGATCGTGGCGAGCAGCCTGGAGGGCGTGGTCAGGAGCTGGAACCGGGGAGCCGAGAAGCTCTTCGGCTACGCAGCCGACGAGGCCATCGGTCGGCCGCTGTCCTTCCTCTTGCCGCCCGGTCGCCAGGGAGAGGAATCCGCGGTCCTGGCAGACCTGGCGAGGGGCGAGCCCGCGCGGGCGTTCGAGGTGCCCCGGCGGCGCAAGGACGGAGAGCTCGTGGACGTCTCGATCGCCATCTCGCCGGTCTACGATGCGCAGGGCGGTCTCGCCGGAGCGTCGGTGGTCGCACGCGACATCTCCGACCGGAAGCGCGCCGAGGCCGAGGCCCACGCGGCTCGCGACGCCGCCGAGGCGGCGAACCGGGACCTCGAGGCGTTCAACTACTCCGTCGCCCACGATCTTCGCGCACCGCTGCGCGCCATCGACGGCTTCAGCGCCGCCTTGCTCGAGGATCACGGCGGCGCGCTCGCCGCGGACGCGCGCCTGCACCTGGACCGAGTCCGCGAGGCGGCCCGGCACATGACGAGGCTCATCGACGGCCTGCTCGCGCTCGGGCGCCTCTCCCGCGCGGACCTCCGTCGCGCTCCGGTCGATCTCGGCGAACTCGCGCGCGCGGCGATCGGGCGGCTGCGCGAAGCCCAGCCCGACCGGGTCGTGGAGTTCGTGGTGGAGGACGGGCTCGCGAGGCCGGGCGACCGGGCGCTGCTCGGCGCGGCGCTCGAGAACCTGCTGGGAAACGCGTGGAAGTTCACGCGCGACCGGCCGGACCCCCGCATCGAGTTCGGCGCGGCGGAGCAGGACGGCGAGACCGTGTACTTCGTCCGGGACAACGGCGCGGGTTTCGACATGGCGTACGCGTCGAAGCTCTTCGGCGTGTTCCAGCGCCTGCACCCGTCGTCGGAGTTCGAAGGAACCGGCGTCGGTCTGGCGACCGTGAAGCGGATCGTGCAGCGGCACGGCGGCCGGATCTGGGGCGAAGGGAAGGTGGGCGAGGGCGCCTGCTTCCATTTCACGCTCGGCGACGGAGCGCCGGAGGACGACGCGGGGCCCTGAAGGCGCGCGCTCGTCAGGGGAAGCTGACGATCAGGTAGAGGTTGTAGTCGCCCCCGCACGAGGCCGACCCGGCGGCGAACGTCCCCGGCGGCTGCACGTTGATCCAGTCAGCCGCGGAGCAGGGGCTCGTGCTCGTGCCTGCGGTGTTCTTGCTCGAGCCGTTCGTCCCGCCCTTCATGTACGCCCAGTAGGTGGTGCTGGCGGCGAGCGCGTTGTTGAACCCGTTCAGGTACGAGCCGCCGTCCGACTTGAGCCGGATGAGCCCCGAGGGATCGTTGAACTCGAGGGTCGTGTCGGGGACCGAGGTGTAGAAGAGGTTCAGGTTCGGCTTCCCGCCGCTGTCGTCGTAGAGGCCGAAGACCATCTGCGTGCTGCCGCTCGTGTCGGTCGACCCGACGAGCGCCCCCACCCCCACGAACGTCCCGGCCACTGCGGGCATCGTGGCCTTCACGGCGACGACGGTCTCGCCGTCGGGGTTGCTGAGGAGCGGGCTCCCGCCGGCCGAGACGTAGCCGCCGACGTAGCCCGCGCACTCGCCGGCGGTGATGAGACCGCACGTCGCGCCGAAGCTCGGCGAGGCCAGCACCGGGCAGGCCTTGTTGCAGCCGCCGCAGTTGTTGCTGTCGGTGTTGATGTCGACGCAGGCGCTCCCGCACGGCGTGAAGCCGCTCGAGCACTGGCACGCGCCGCTCGTGCACGTCGCGTTCGTCTGGCACGCCGTGCCTGCGTTCCACGCGGTGCAGCCGTTGCCCTGCGTCACGCATTGCTGGACGCCCACGCCCCCGCACTGCATCGCGCCGAGCGTGCACGCGTCGGTGCAGCACTGCGCGTTGGGCGGCGTGCCGAAGCACGCTCCGTTCGCGCAGGGCGCCGTGGACGAGGCATACCAGCACCCCATCGAGTCCTGCCCGCACGTCGCGAGCGTCGAGGCGTCCTGGCACGCGAGGCCCGCCGCGCTGCACGTCGGGTCGACCGCGCAGGTGCACGTGGCCGGCCCCGCGCTGCCGCCGCCCGTGCACGTCTGGTGCGTGCCGCAAGCCGTCGGCGTGTTCCACGCCCCGTTCGAGCCGCACGTCTGCGGTCCGCCCGTCGAGCACGTCGTCGAGCCGGGAGTGCACGCGCCCTGGCACACGCCGCTGCACGCGCCGCACACGCCCGCCCCGCTGCAGTACGGGTCCGCCGTGGGGCAGGCCACCGAGGCGCCCCATTGCCCGCCCGTGCACGTCTCGACGTCGTTGCCCACGCACCGCGCCTGCCCCGCGGCGCACACCGAGCCGTCCACGCCCGGTCCGTCGAGGCTCCCGTCCGTCGAGCCGCCGCCTTCGCCCTTGACGCTACCGTCCCCCGTGCCGCCGCTGCTGCTGCTCCCGCCGTCGCCCGTGGTCGCATCGCCCACCGCGCCGTCGACCTCACCGCCGTCGCCGCCGGCGCCGCTCTTGAAGTCCCCGAGGAGCGACGTGCACGCCACCAGCGAGAAGGCCGAAAGAAGCACCACGACCTGCGACGCACGCGCCATGCGATTCTCCCCTCACGTGGTGGGTCAAGTGCCCGCGTCGAGCTCGAGCTTGCCTATCGTGGGCCACTTCGCGGGGCATGGCAACGCTTCACCTGAGCAGCCACCCGTGCATCGCAGGCGAAAGGGGCGCGCCACGTTCACCTCTTCGGGTGCACCACGACGACGGGCACGGGAGAGCTCCGCGCCACGTTCTCGGCGACGCTGCCGAGGAGCGCGCGCTGGAGGCCACGCCTGCCGTGCGACCCGACGACGAGCAGGCCCGCCTTCGTGTCGGTGGCGGCCTGCGGCAGGACCTCGCGCGCGTCGCCTTCGCGGAGGGAGCCCTCGATTGCGACTCCGCCGCCGGCGCCGCGGCCCGATGCGCGCTTCACTTCGGCGTCGAGCGCGGCCTGCGCCTCGGTCGACATGCGGGTGGCGGTCGTGGCATCGACCATCAACGACGCGTCGAGGATCCCGACGATGGGCAGGGCGTACGCGTGCACGACGACGACCTTCGCGCCGAGCGGCTTCGCCAGGTCGACGGCCCAGTCCACCGCGGCGCGGCTCTGCTCCGAGAAGTCGGTGGCGACGAGGATCGTCTCGATCGGGTTCATGGCTCGACCTGTAGCACTCCGCGCGGGAGACGGTGTCACGGGCGCACGGGATCGCGCGTGGCACTCGGGCTAGGATGCACGCGGGAGACGACACACGATGAAGCGCATCCTGGTCTGCATCGACGGTTCCCCGCGCGGTCCTGCCGTGCTCGCCGCGGCGACGCGCCTGGCGGAGGCGCACGGGGGCAGGCTCGTCCTCTTTCGGTCGGTGGGTCTGCCGCCGGACGTCCCGCAGGACTTCTGGAAGATGACCGACGAGTCGCTCCTCGAGTCGCTGCGTCACGCCGCCGAGACGTACGTCGCCGAGCAGGCGAAGACGGTGCCCCCCGCGGTCCTCGATCGCACCGAGGTCGTGATCGGCGTGGCGTGGCAGGCGATCTGCGAGACGGCGAAGAGGGACGACTGCGATCTCGTCGTCGTCGGCTCGCACGGGTACGCGGGGCTCGATCACCTCCTCGGCACGACGGCGGCGAAGGTCGTGAACCACGCGCCGTGCTCGGTCCTCGTCGTCCGCGAGCGCCCTGCCCGCTGAGCGGGTCGGGTTCGCGCACACAGTGTGAGGCTCGACGGAGCCTGCTCGATTCGTCAGGATGAGTGCGTCGCACCACCGCCGAATCCGGAGGCTCGTATGCGCGTGCACACGATCTGGCTGCTGCCGCTGTCCGTCGCGCTCGCCGTCGCCTGCGGCAACGGAAGCAGCGGCGGAGGGAACGGCGGCGCGGGGAGCAGCAGCGGGAGCAACGGCAGCAGCGGAAGCGGCGGAAGCAGCGGCGCGGGAAGCAGCGGCGCGACGAGCAGCGGCGGCGCCGGGAGCAGCAGTGGAACGGGAAGCAGCGGCGCCGCGAGCAGCAGCGGAACCGGCAGCAGCGGCGCGGGGAGCAGCAGCGGGACGGCGAGCTCCAGCGGCACCGGGAGCTCCTCGGGCTCGGGCGGCGACGGCGGCGGCAACACGCTCTCGCAGTCGGTCCTCCAGCGCGGCAACGATCTCTACCGGCGCGCGACGTACGTCGAACCGGGGCTCACCACCGCGGCGGCCGCGACGATGGCGCCCGACACGACGTTCGACACGAACGCGACCTTCCCCGCGAACGGGAACCTCTCGAACCAGGGCACGGCGTCGGTCCTCTATCTCGAGGAGGGGCCCACCGCCGCGGGCTGCCCGGCGGCTGCCACCGGCTGCACGGCGAAGGCACGCACGGCGGGCGCGGGGCTCTTCTTCGCGTTCCCCGCGCTCGGGTCGAACCCGAACGTCGTCGCGTTCGACGAGACGAGCGGCCTCCCGGTATGGACCGCCCACCTCACGACGGGCGGCGACGGCGTGCGCGGTACGCCGGTGGTCGATCCCGCGGCGCGGCGCCTCTACGTCGTCACGGGAGGCAACCCGCACCTCGTGCACGCCGTCTCGGTGGACGACGGGACGGAGGTCGCGACGGGCGGGTGGCCGGTGACGCTCTCGAGCACCACGCTCACGTACGCCAACACCGGCTTCAACTCGGGCTCGCAGAACCAGCACGGCGCGCTCCTCCTCCTGAACGGCATCCTCTACATCCCGTTCGGCGGGCAGTACGGCGACGGCGGCACGTACCTCGGGTGGATCGTCGCCGTCGACACGACGGATCCGACGAAGGTCGCCGGCTGGGCGACGCAGAGCGCGCGCTCGGGCATCTGGGGCTCCGGCGGGCTCGCGTCGGACGGCACGTACGTCTTCGGCGTGACGGGCGACACGACGAACCTGCCGCGCGCGACGTCGGACTCGGAGGAGGTGCTCCGGGTGAAGGGCATGGCCGCATTCAGCCGCGACGAGGCGAGCGTCTACGTCCCGACGGAGTGGCAGGGGTGGGACCGCCCTGCGGGGGACCTCGACTTCGGCGCGTCGACGCCGTCCTACGTGCCGCTCCCGGCCGGGTCGAACCCGCCGGCGCTCCTCGTCGCTCCGGCGAAGGCGGGGCGCGTCTACGTGCTGACCGGCAACGATCTGAGCGCGGGCTCGTATCCGACGCCCGGCGGCGAGCTCGCGGACCTCGTGGTCGCGAACACCACGGGCGAATCGGTCTACACCGCCCCGACCGTGTACTCGTCGGCGTCGGGCCTGCACGCGACGATCAACGTCGGGCAGAACCCCGCGAACTGCCCGGCAGGCACGCCCACCAGCAGCGAGATGATCGTCTCGCTCCTCCTCCAGCCCGGCCAGGCGCCCATCGCGAAGGAGGTCTGGTGCGCTCCGAACGCGGGCGGCGGGCACACGAACTACCCGCCGATCTCGACGACGACCGACGGCGCGAGCGCCGACGCGCTCGTATGGTTCATGAACGGCACTCAGCTCAGCGCGGTCGACGGCGACACGGGCAAGAGCGTCGCGGCGACGACGGGCACGCCGTGCGCGAGCGTTCCGAGCATGAGCTTCCCCATCGCCGTGAAGAACCGCATCGTCGTCGCGGCGCTCGGGCACCTCTGCTCGTGGTCGCCGGGCGGCACCTGAGCGAGCCGTCGCCCGTGGCGCCAGGTCTCATGGCGCGAGGACGGCGCCCCACGGCAGGCCGCCGGTCGCCACGCGGCGGTCGACGTTCCCCGTCGCGAGGTTGACGAACGAGACGTCCCCGGACGTGCCGTTCGCCGAGTAGAGGCGGGCCCCGTCGGGGCTGACGGCGATGCCCCAGGGGCGATCGCCGACGCCGTCGAGCGACCGCACCTGCTTGCGCGACGCGACGTCGATGACGGCGATCGAGCCGCCGCGCCCGGTCGAGACGTAGACGGTCTTTCCGTCGGGCGAGAGCGCGCCCCCCATCGGGCGGGGACCGCTCGGCATCGGCGAGTCGAGGTGGATGTCGATGTCCCCGAGAGGCTGGAGCGCGACGCCGTCGATGACGGTGATGCGCGCGCCCATCTCGTCGGGCACGAACGCCGTGCGGCCGTCCCTCGCGAAGACGACGGAGCGCGGTCGCTTCCCCGTGTGGATCTGCCCGAGCACGGCGAGCGACCCGGTGTCGATCGCGGTCACCTCGTCGTCGAGCTCGGAGGTCACGAAGACGACCTTGCCGTCGGGCCGCACGGTCACGCCCTCGGGCTCGCGGCCCACGGGAACGCGCTTCCGCACCGTGCCGGAGACGACGTCGAGGACGCTCATCTCCGCGGTCTCCTCGTTCGAGACGTAGAGCGTCTGGCCGTCGGGCGAGAGATCGAACGCTTCGGGATCCTGGCCGCTCGGGAAGGTGTTCAGGAGCTTGCGCGCCACCAGGTCCACGACGCCGATCCCGTCGGCGCTGCGGTCGGCCGGCGGGAGCTTCGACTCGTCGACGCCGGGCCCGCCGCGGGGCGAGCCCGAGAGCGCGACGTAGAGCTTCTTGCCGTCGCGCGAGACGTGGAGCCCGCGGGGCCGCTTGCCGACGGGGATGCGCGTCACGATGGCACCGTTGGCCGGGTCGATGCCGACGACCGCGCCACCCGCCTCGTCGCTGACGTAGAGGAGTGCGGGGGCCGGCTTGCTGCGCGAGCACGCGACGGCGGCGAGGAGGAGGACCGGAGCTGCGGCGAGAACGAGCGTGCGACCGAGGGGCATCGGCCGAGCAGTCTACTTCTCCAGCCGGGGCGCCGCAGCCGGTTGGCGCCGCGTCCGAAGCGTGCCTAGGTTCTGCGCATGGCGAAGAAGCTGACCGTCGACGTGTGGTCCGACATCGTATGCCCGTGGTGCGCCATCGGCGATCGGCGCCTCCAGGTCGCGCTCGGCGCCTTCGCGCATCGCGACGACGTCGAGGTCGTGTGGCACGCGTTCGAGCTCGACGGGTCGGCGCCGGCCGCGCGCGAAGGGGATCAGGTCGAGCACCTCGCGCGCAAGTACGGTCGGTCCGTCGGCGAGGCACGGGCGATGATCCAGCGCGTCATCGACGTGGCGGCGAAGGACGGGCTGGACCTGCAGCTCTTCCGGGCGCGGAGCGGCAACACGTTCGACGGGCATCGCCTCATGCACTTCGCGGCCGAGCGCGGCGTGCACGACGCGATGAAGGACCGGCTGTTCCGGGCCTACATGACGGAGGGGGAGCCGATCGGCGATCGCGAGGTCCTCGCGCGCCTGGCAGGCGAGGTCGGGCTCGACGCCGCCGAGGCGCGGGAGGTGCTCGCGAGCGACCGCTACGCCGACGAGGTTCGCGAGGACGAGGAGGCGGCGCGCAGGATCGGCATCTCGGGCGTGCCGTTCTTCGTGTTCGGCGGGCGGCTCGCCGTATCGGGCGCGCAGCCGGCCGAGGTCCTCGGCCAGGCGCTCGAGCAAGCATGGTCCTCCGTACCGGAGAAGGCCGATGCACCCGGCGCAGCGGACGAGGCGGCCGTCTGCGGGCCCGACGGGTGCGCCTGAGCGGCGTGGCAGAGCACGCGGAAAGACGCGGAAGCTCGCGCGGTTGTGCGTCGAGAGCCTGTCCTAATGTTTTCTTAATGCGCTAGCCTTCCCGGCGATGACCGCGCCGCTGACCCGGGCGCAACGCGCCGCGGCAGCCTCCCTCCCGGGGCTGCCCACCGAGGAGCGGGACCGCGCGGCCGCGTGGAAGCTCGCCATTCCTGCGCTCGGGGTCGTCTACGGCGACATCGGCACGAGCCCGCTCTACGCGATGAAGGAGTGCTTCACGGGCGACCACCACGTGGCGCCGACCCCCGTGAACGTCCTCGGCATCCTGTCGCTCATCGTCTGGACGCTCACCTCGGTCGTCGCGATCAAGTACCTCACCTTCATCCTCCAGGCGGACAACCGCGGCGAGGGCGGCATCCTCGCGCTGCTCGCGCTCGTCCCGCGCAAGGTGGCCGCGCCCGGCACGCCCGCCAGCCGCGCGGGCCCCGGGTTCCTCGTGCTGCTCGTCCTCTTCGGCGCCGCCCTCCTCTACGGCGACGGCGTCATCACGCCCGCCATCTCCGTCCTCTCGGCCGTCGAGGGCCTCGGCGTCGCCACGCGCGCGCTCGATCCCGCGATCGTCCCGCTCACCGTGGCGACGCTCCTCGCGCTCTTCTTCGTGCAGAAGCGCGGCACCGAGCGCGTCGGTCGCGTCTTCGGTCCGGTGATGCTCGTCTGGTTCGTCGCCATCGCGGGTCTCGGCGCGGCGAAGGTGGTCCGCAGCCCCGGCATCCTCCGCGCGCTCGACCCGCGCTACGCCGTCGAGTTCTTCGTCCGCAACGGCGGGCACGGCTTCCTCGTGCTCGGCGGGGTCGTCCTCGCGATCACCGGCGCGGAGGCCCTCTACGCCGACATGGGCCACTTCGGCGCGGGCCCCATCCGGCGCTCGTGGGTGGTCCTCGTCTTCCCCGCGCTCCTGCTCAACTACTTCGGCCAGGGCGCTGCGCTCCTCGGGCACCAGGAGCTCGCCGCGAACCCGTTCTACGCGATCGTCCCCGGCTGGGCGCTCTACCCGTCCGTCGTCGTCTCCACGGCGGCGACGGTCGTCGCGTCCCAGGCGCTCATCTCCGGGGCCTACTCGCTGACGCAGCAGGCGGTGCAGCTCGGGTTCTTCCCGCGCGTGACGATCGTCCACACGTCGAAGGACACCGAGGGGCAGATCTACGTCCCCGAGATCAACTGGATGCTCGCGGTCGCGTGCGTCGGCCTGGTCCTCGGATTCAAGAGCTCGAGCGCTCTCGGCGCCGCATACGGCATCGCGGTCACCGGGACGATGGCCATCACGAGCATCACGTACGCCGTCGTCGCGCGCCGCCGGTGGCAGTGGCCCCTCTGGAAGATCCTCCCGCTCGCCGGGGCCTTCCTCGCGATCGACCTCGCCTATTTCACCGCGTGCGCGGCGAAGATCGTCGACGGCGGCTGGTTCCCGCTCCTGCTCGGCGGCGTCATCTACACCGTGATGACGACGTGGAACACGGGCCGCCGCTACCTCGGGATGCGGATGGCCGAGGCGATGTTCCCGCTCGACGCGTTCCTCGCCGACCTCGGCGCGCGCAAGCCGCCGCGCGTGAAGGGGACGGCCGTCTTCATGACGGCCAACACGGACGGCGTGCCCCCGGTGCTCCTGCACCACTTCAAGCACAACCAGGCGCTCCACGAGCAGGTCGTCCTCCTGCGGGTGGCGTCGCAGCACGTACCGGCGGTCGCGCCGGACGACCGCGTGATGGCCGAGCCGCTCTCGCACGGCTTCTTCCGCGTGACCATGTCGTTCGGCTTCATGGAAGACCCGAACGTCCCCGCGGCCCTCCAGGACTGCGCGCGCTTCGGCCTCAAGGTCGACCCGGGCAGCACCAGCTACTTCCTCGGCCGCGAGACGCTCCTCACGACCGGCTCGTCGCGCATGTCGCGCTGGCGCAAGGCGCTCTTCGCCTTCATCTCCCGCAACGCCGTCCCGGCGACCGCGTACTTCGGGCTCCCTCCCGGCCGCGTCGTGGAGCTCGGCATGCAGATCGATCTCTAGGCGGGCGAGCCGCGACGATGCGCCACCCGTACCGAGAGTCCCGCGCCGAGGTCTCCGCCCCGCGCAGGAGGCGCAACCGCGAGATCGCAGTCGCGACGGGGGTGGTCGTGCTTCTCGCGGTCGTCCGCTGCGTGGTGGCCGGTCTGCGGGGAGAGTGGTTTTCGACCGAGGTCGCCCTCGCCGTGGCGATCCTCGTGGTCGCGGCGACGCTCCTGCTGCGAAGTCGCCGATCCACCTGAGACGCGCTCGGCACGCGTGCCAACGGGTGCGGTTCGGGGTATTCCTCGGGGACTCCGAGGAGGGGCCCGTGGCGGACACCATCTCCATTTCCGCGTCGATCCGGATCAAGGCGCCGGTCGACGTCGTGCGCGCGCAGTACCGCGACATCGATCACCACATTCGGGCAAACGTCCACCCGGACGTGACCTACCAGTGGGAGCCGGCGGGTCCGGGCGAGCGCAAGGTGCGCCGCACGTTCTCGGTCATGGGCGTCCCGCAGTCCGACGTGTCGTTCCTCGAGGATCGGCGCGACGGAACGTTCGTCATCCGGTTCGTCGAAGGGGCCAACGCCGGAATGGTGATGCGCCACGAGTTCGTCGGCTCGAACAGCGGCACGGAGGTGAAGATCACCGCCGAGGCGCCTGCCACGGTCGGCCGCAAGCTCCTCGGGCCGCTCTACCGCCTCGGGGCGCTGCAGGGCCTGAAGAAGGCCATGGCCGAGGACAAGGCCGACCTCGAGCAGGGGGGCTACCAGATGGGGCGCGCCCCGCGGAACCTCGCGCAGGTGCTGGGCGCGCTCGATGCGGTGAAGAAGCGCGGCGACGCGCAGGCGGCCAGGGCGATCCTGCAGGCGGGGTGCATCCTCTCCGCGGCCGACGCGTCGCTCCACGACGCCGAGCGCGACGCGCTCGAGATCATCGCCGACAAGCTCGGGATCGAGGCCGGCGACCTCGAGGACACGGTCACGCAGATGGCCGCGTCCTCCGGGTTCGCGGCCGACGCGCGGGCCGTCGGCGAGTCGCTCGCGAAGCACGGCGTCGCGAAGGAGGGCATCCTCGCGGGGGCGGCGGTCGCGCTCGTCAGCGAGGGGATGTCGCTCGGCGAGCTCGCGGCGCTTCGCGCGATCGCGCTCGGCGCCGGCGTGGCGGACGACGACGTCCAGGCGCTGGTCGAGAAGGTCGACGTCGAACTCGGCGCGTGACGGGCTCGACCAGGCACACGGGTCGACTTCCGCCGATCGGCGCGTAAGGATCGCCCGCATGGCTCGGACTCTCGCCCGTGCGCTCCTGTCCGCCTGCGCCGTCCTCGCCGGCGTCTCGGTCGCCGGCCCCGCGCGCGCGCAGCGGCGCCCCTTTCCTCAGCACCCCGGCTACGCGCACGGCTTCGTCCCCGCCGGCATCACGAACGAGATGGTCCAGTCCTCGTACCGGAACTGGAAGAACCGGTACCTGATGAACGACTGCGGGGAGGGGACCTACCGCGTCGACTTCGACAGCCCGCACGGGTCCACGGTCTCGGAGGGCATGGGCTACGGGATGGTCATCGCCGCGTACATGGGCGAGCGCGACGTCTTCGACGGCCTCTGGAAGTTCGTGCAGAAGAACCTCGACAAGGACGGCCTCATGGGGTGGAAGGTCACCTGCAAGGGGTTCGACGAGTCCGTGGGCGGCGCGGGATCGGCGACCGACGGCGACGCCGACATCGGGTTCGCGCTGGTCGCGGCCATCGATCAGTGGGGCGACGCCTACCGCCAGACGGCGCTCGACTACCTCGCGACGCTGAAGCGCGTGGACTTCACGACGTGCCCGGACACGCGGCGCAACGTCGCCAAGATGGGCAACTGGGGCGGGGGCTGCGACCACAGCAACACGTCGTACTGGATGCCCGGGTACTACCGGGTCTTCGCCGAGCTGACGAAGGACGACTACTGGAGCAAGGCGGCCGACGACGCCATCGCGCTCTGGCTGTCGAACCGCAACGCGAAGACGGGTCTGGTCGCCGACGAGGTCGACGGGCACGGCGTCACCGTGAAGGGCAAGGGGCACGTCGACTACAACGGATGCCGCATCCCGTGGCGCGCCGCGCTGGACTACCTCTGGTACGGGACGGCGGGCGCGAAGGACCTCGACGACCGGATGACCGACTGGGCGACGTCGGTCGGCATCGGGAACCTCGTCGACGGCTACGAGACGGACGGCAAGCCCACCTCCAACGCGAAATACCGCCAGCTCAACGTGTGGGTCGGCGGCTGGACGTGCGGTGCCATGACGAAGAGCCAGGCGTCCGTCGACGCCTTCGCCGGCGACTTCGCGCACATCGCCGACGACAACGGCTCGTACTACGGGTCATCGCTCCGCACGCTCTACCTGCTCATGCTGAGCGGCAACTTCTGGAAGCCCGGTGGTCTCCCGCCCCTCGCCGCAAGCGCCGCGGTGCCCGCGCCGAGCGTCGCCCCGAGCGCTTCGCCGGCCGATGCCGGGCCGCCTCCCGGGGTCCCCGTCGATCCCCGCCACCCGCTGGCGTTCCCGCCCGCTCCGCCTCCGCGCGCGACGTGCGGGTGCGACGTCGTCGGTTCGAGCGGCCCCGGCGGCGGCGCGTGGCTCGCCGTCGCCGCCGCGGGGCTCGCAATCGGGCGTCGCCGTCGCGCGCGCTAGGCGGCCGGCGGGCGGAGCGTCGCTTGCGTCTCGAGCGGATCGATGCCGTGGAGAACGGCCGTACCGAACGGCCCCGCGCGGCGGCACGCCTCTTCGAGCGGCAGTCCGTGCGCGACGAAGTACGTGAGCGCCGCGGCGAAGCTGTCGCCCGCGCCGTAGTCGCCGGCGACCCGATCGGGCGAGGGCGGGGCGTCGACGAAGGTGACGCCGCCCGGGCGCACGATGCGCACGGGGCGTGGGCCGTCCGTCAGGACGAGAGCGCCGGGGGCGGGCTCGTAGGCATCGAAGGGGCGGTTCTCGCGCGGGTCGGCGACGCTCCCGACCACGACGTCGGCGACCACCGAGGACGCACGGATGGCCGCCTCGCGGCGCGCGGCGACGACGAGCCGCGCCGCTGCGCGCGCGAGGCGGAGGCTGCCGGGATCGTTGCCGGTGAAGTACGCGGCGTCGCACGACGCAATCTCCCGCCAGGGGAGGGCGTCGTCGGCCCGGGGCTGAAGGGGATCGCCCGTCACGACGATCGTGCGTCGGCCGGCGCCGTCGATCACCACGACGACGCGGGGGTGGTCGATGTCGCGCACGGCCGCGTGAACGTGGACGAGCGCCGGCGACGCCGCGATGCGCTCGGCGACCGCGCGGCCCGCGTCGTCGCGCCCGACCGCCGTGAAGAGGAGAACCTCCGCGTCGCTCCGGCAGAGTTGCGCGAACGCGATTCCGCCGCCTCCGGCCGGGACGAAGCGTGGCTCGACCAGGTGGACGACGTCGCCCGGCGCGATGGCGCCTTCCACCCGCCCGAGCGTGACGTGCTCCACGTGACCGACGACGGCGATTCGCAGGGCAGGCATCGTGCCGGGACGCCATCCTACGCGCACGTGCTCGCGCTCACACGCTCACGCGGCCGCCCACGCAGCCGCGCGCCTCGGCTCCATTCCGTTGCTTGCTCTGCACGTGCGCACGCGCTAAACCCCACCGCTCACCGGTCTCGCGCGGTTTTCTCGACTCGTTCGGGTCCTCCTCGTCCGGCTGTGACGACTGGGGCACGAAGCGCCCCGAAAGGAACCGACCGGCAAATGCACGCAGCGCGCAACCGACTCTACGCGGGCAACGTCTCGTTCTCCATCCGCGAGCGGGGGTGCCCGTGAACGGCTCCGCGAACCGAGGTCCCGGCAAGGACCCTCGCATCGTCACGTTCCGTAGCGCGCTCGAGTTGCTCCTCGAGTCTCTCGACGCGACCGTACGCGTCGCGCGGTGGGAGACCGGAGGAGAGGAGATCCCCGAGCCGCTGCGCCGCAGCGCCGCGAGCCTTCAGGATCGCCTGGGCTCGGCCAATCGCCTCGCCGCGGGCCGGTTCGTCGGGGCGCCCGCCGTCGTGGCGACGAGCGCCGCCATCCGTGAGGCCGTCCAGCAGCTCGACGCCGCGTTCGTCGCCTACCGCAAGCGCGTCGACAGCGGCGCCGAGGCGAAGGCCGAAGCGGCCATCGGGCTCGACGCCGAGGTGGGTCGCATCAAGCTCGACGCGCATCGCTGGGACTGAGCCGCCGCGCGTTGCGCGCAGGCTCGCCCACCGGTGCCAGCTCCGCCAGCCGTCCGCCTTCGTCGACGACGGGCAGACGCTGGCGGATCAGCCGCTCGATGTCTCGCAGCAGACCCTTTTCGTCGATCGGGTCGCAGAGCGAGACGGCGCTTCCGGCCGCGCCGGCGCGCCCCGTGCGACCGATGCGGTGCACGTAGCTCTCCGCGTCGTTCGGCAGGTCGAAGTTGAAGACGTGCGAGACGCCCTCGACGTCGATGCCGCGGGCCGCGACGTCCGTGGCGACCAGGACGCGCGTGACCCCGCGCTTGAAGTTCTCGAGCGCTCGCTCGCGCGCGCTCTGGCTCTTGTTGCCGTGGATGGCGGCGGACCCGATGCCCGCGCGCTCGAGGTGATCGCACAGCCGGTTGGCGCCGTGCTTGGTGCGCGTGAAGACGAGCGCACGCTCGACCCCTTCCGTACGCAGCATGCGTTCGAGCACGCCGCGCTTGTCGTTGCGCGCGACGAAGACCACCGACTGCTCCACCTTCTCGGCCGTCCTCACCTCGGGGGCGACGGTGACGCGGACGGGGTTTACGAGCATGCGGCTCGCGAGCTCCTGGATGTCGGCCGGGATCGTGGCGGAGAAGAGGAGCGTCTGGCGCTTCGCCGGGATGGCGGCGCAGATGCGGCGCACGTCGCGGACGAAGCCCATGTCGAGCATGCGGTCCGCCTCGTCGAGCACGAGGTGCTCCACGCCGTCGAGCCGCACGAAGCCCTGCTGCATCAGGTCGAGGAGGCGGCCGGGCGTGGCGACGAGGATCTCCGGGGACCTGCCCAGCGCGATCTCCTGGCCGCGCTGGCCGACGCCGCCGTAGATGACCGCGTACCGGGCGCCCTGGTGGCGGCCGTACACGGAGATGCGCTCGGCGATCTGCGCCGCGAGCTCGCGGGTCGGCGTGACGATGAGCGCCCGGATGCGTCCGCCGCTCGGCTTCGCGGCGAGCGCCTCGAGCAGGGGCAGGACGAACGCGGCCGTCTTGCCGGTCCCGGTGGGGGCGCACCCGAGGACGTCGCGCCCGGCGAGGGCCGGGCGGATCACCTCCGCCTGGATGGGCGTCGGCACGGTGTACCCCTCGCCGAGGAGGGCGCGCACGACGGGCCGCGAGAGGCCCAGCGCACGGAAGGGGGAGGACTCGATCTCGGGTGCATCGAGCGCGATGGTGACCGCGAAGGCCTGCACGGGCGGTTGCGCGGCGAGGGGCGCTGCGGGCGCCTGCGCATGGGGACGCGGGCTCTGGGAGGACGATGCTTGCGGATTGCGCCGACGGCGCCTGGGACGAAACGATTGCACGTGAACGAAAGGACTCTCTCGCGGCAGCGCCCGCGCAAACGCGGGCCGCGACGGAAACCCAGCCGCGCTGCCGCGCGATCGGAAGGGTGCGACGGGCGACGCACGCTTCGATTCGCGGCGGCCCGTCGTCACGCACCCTTCGCCCTCGAGAGGACCGCGCGAGCACCGAGGCCCGCGGGAGCGCGTGAAGTGCGCCCTATGTAGCGCGCATTCCGCCGCAGCGCAAACTCGATGGCTGCGCTGGCCGTCGATCGGCACGGCGGATGCTGCGAAGGAGCGCATGGAAAGACACGAGCTGACACCTCGACCTGCGGACCCGGAGCGCCACGACGTGCACGTCGGTCAATCTCAGCCGGGTGCTTCGACGTGGGACTGGGAGACCGCGTACACGGGCCCGCCCGAGGACGGGCAACCCCGCGCGGGCAGCGCGAACCACGAGCGGAGCGCGACCCCGGAGACGGACGAACGGCGGGCTGCGCACCCCTGAGGCAGGCGTGTCGCCCACACGGCCGCCGCGTTCTTGGCGCCCGCGTGTTCGTCGCGAGCGTCCCGCCCGTTCACTCTCCGCGCTCGAGCCAGACCGTCGGCTCGCCGGGCACGTCCCCCGGCTCCACGTGCACGACACGCGGGCGGCAGCACACGGGGCAGTCCTCCGTGTACGTCTGGTGATCGCCGCCGCCGGGGTCCACGTAGATCTCCTCGCCCTCGCCGCAGAAGGGGCACGCGACCGACGCGCGCGCCGAGCTCCCACCGTCAGACCGCCGCCGGCGCTTCACCACACGAAGGGTAGCGCGCCGACTCATCGGCGGCGGGCATCGGCACACGGACGGCTGGGTGACGAGCGCCCGCCCCTGCAGGACTCGAAATGACAGAGGCCTGCAGACGACGTGCAGGCCTTCGCCAAACAGGGCTCCCTCTACGAGCGTCTGCGCGAACGGCCATGGCGGGCTCCTCCGTGGGCGGTGGCCAGCCGGCCACCCGCCCGCGTCCGGAAGCGGGCCACTGCTCTTAAGAGCCCCGAGGGACGGCGCTCTTAAGAACCGCCCACAGAACCATCGCCGTCGTACCTCCGATCGTCGTCGAGGGCCGACGCGAGGAACCGCAGGACCGCCTCGCCGAACATCTAACCGGTGTCGGCGTCGAACTGCTCGCCGTAGGAGCGCGGCTTCGTAGAAGGTCCCGCGGGAACGAAGGTCGGCGGAGCCAGCACGGGCTGCGGCGCCTCGGCGACGATGCGCAGACTCCGACAGCACCGCCTGGCCGCGTCGGCCTGGCGATGACTACGCTCATCGAACTCGGCGCCCATACGCCAACGGTTGTTGTTGGTCTACTGGACGCAGCGGAAGCCGACATATCCATCCCGGTACGTGATGGGGAGCGGCTCGCGGAAGTCCGCGCGCAAGAACGTATCGCCGGGATTGTTCCAGCTGCCACCGCGATGGGCATGGCCTCCACGGGCTCCGGCCTGGCCGTAGCCCGTTGTCCACTCGCTTACGTTCCCCGCAAGGTCGTGTATGCCTCCGAGAGCGTCGCCCTCCGGGAAGATGCCCACCGCGCACGTGCTCTCTCTCCTTTCTCTTCCCGACCAGCAGACTTGTGAGTCTGGCGGCGCGTTGCCCCATGGATAGGTTCGTCCCTGACTCTCGCCGTGCGCCGCCCACTCCCACTCCTCGTCCGTTGGCAGCCGCTTGCCTTGTGAGCGGCAGTAGGTCGTGGACTGTTCCCAATCCACGCAGTTGATGGGGTGGTCCCATCGGTCCGCGTAACGGCTGTTGCAGGACGCACTTTCCTTGGCCCGGATGTCGTCTGCCATGCTCATCCAATCCGCGGTGGTCCATGCGGGCGAGCACGGACCGCAGCGAACACAGGATGCATAGGCGGCCACCGTGACCTCAGTGAGGTCCATGCAGAAGGGTTGCACGTCGACCGATTCGAACCGCATGCTGGCGGTGTACGTTGTGAGAGTGCCCCCCGGTACCGGCGCCATCCCCGCCGGGCAACTCCCTGTGCGAGACGCGACGCCTTGCTGGACGCAAGATTCACCCGTGACCGACCGTGCCTCGGCCGGGCCGCTTGCGTCCGAGACCGTCGCACAGCGGTCGCCTTCGAGCACCGCCCCGGATGGGCAGACGACGGGCAAGGCCAAAACGGCCGGCTTCCGGACGCTGTCCGGCCGGCCGCACGCCAGGATGTACATGCTCGCGGCGGCGAACAAGCTGCGCATGGTGCTCCTCCGCAAGGTCTCAGCAAGGCTCATGCTCATCGCCTCCGCGGCTCGGGTTTCGCCCATTGCACCTTGAGTCGTTCATCGTTTGCCTGCACTGCCCGAGCGCAGGCCCCCCCACAGTGTCAATCGACGTCGATCCCCGTCTGCCCCGCGTCCTGCACCTTGATGGTCCCGCCCCACTGGCAGATGCACTTGCAGGCGTCCGTCACAGCCGGAAACGACGGTGGCCCCGGAGCGGGCTGCGGCGGCGCATTGGGCGGCAACGGAGTCGGCGGTACACCAGGCCCCGCGATGACCACGCTCGTGGACCCCGGCGTCCACGGTGCCGACGTCGCCGGTACGCAGGGCTGCGGCGTGAGCACTCCGGCCGCCGCGGCGGTCGCTGCGGCGACCTGCGGGTTTAGCGGGGACTTGCACATCCCGAACGACGCGATGTTCGTGATTGGGAAGGTGTCCTGCACGGTGGCCGCAGGCGTCGTCCGTCCGAAGGACGTCCCGCGCGCGGGAAGCACGGTGAACGAGGACGGGGTCGACCCCATCGAGCAAATGAGCGTAGCGCCGTGAACGACGAGCTTGGGCATGTGCGTCGAACCTCCCTACTTCACGAACGCGACGAGGCGTCCGACATCTCTCAGTGGACTATTTCGGGCAGTGAGGAGCACGGGGCCGGCAGGCGCTTCCACGAGCCTTGGCGGCAGTCGCGGTCCGTTCACGGGCGCGAAGATCTGCCGTGTCCATGACGGCTCCCCCACTCGGCTGACGCTTCCCACCACGACCTTTTCCTCGACCTCATGACCCCACTCGGTGAAGGCGACACCTCCGTCCGCAGCCACTGCGACACGACCGATGAGTCTTCGCGGCTGCGGGAATCGGCGAGCCCAGCGAGCTGCGCCCGTTTGATTGTCCATCGCGAGCACGAAGGCATGCTCGGCCTCCGAGCCACATCGGACCTCGCCCCCGATGGCGATCGTGTCGCCCGCTGTGGCGAGGGCGTAGGGCTCGCCATAGGCTATGCCCCGACTCCAGAGCACGTTGCCATCCGCCCGGAACCTCGCGATGAATCCGCCTTCGCCACGCGGATTGACGGCTCCCTGCCCGAGGTCGAGGTGTCCGGGCCACAATGAATACACCGTCCCGGCCACGATGACAGCCCCCTCGCCATCGAGCGCCAGGCTCCGGACGACGGCCGGCCAATGATGATCCGCGCTGACCGGATCACCCAGTGTCTTCTGCCACACCGCCGTGCCGTCGTGGGACCAGCGCGCCACGATCGACGTGATCGTTCCCACGGGCTCCTTGAATGTTCCGGTGAACGCGATGGAACCGTCTCTCCCCACGACCAGCGCGGCGACTCTCTGCACGGGCAATGGGCGCTGCCAGTTAACGGTGCCGTCAAGGCCGATGCTGGCCAAGAAGGGCGTTCCCTCGGGAGCGTGATCCCCCTCCCACCCTGGCGCAATGGTCGCGGGCCCAGCGATGACAACATTGTCAGCCGGGCCTGTCGCCACCAAGAGCCACGCGTCACCGTGCGGCAGCCCGTCGAGAACGGCCCCTCCGGCAACATGCCCCTGCTCGTCCAGACGCAGCAGGAACGGCGTCGTCGAAGCACGCGGGACGAGCTTCACCTCGTCGACCGTGACCGGCCCGGTCACCGTCCCGACGGCGACGAGCCCGTGACCGAGGACCGCCACGTCGTCGATTCGCATCGCGTCGGTCCTGGCAAGGGGCTGCGACCAGCGGACGCGCCCAGGTGCCGATGCTCCGGGAGTCACCACCAGCGGATCGGCGAGCTCCGTTCCGCCGGGCCAGTCCTCGAGCTTCGATGTCGGCCCGTCCCCCGCACACACATCGAGAGCCCGTGGCGCGATCTGCGTCTTCGTACTCGGACGCGTGCAGCCGACAATCACGAGGCTGGCCGCCATCCACGGCACACAATTCGAACGCCACGCGCCGCTCATGCAATGTCCGTCGGCGCAGGCGCGGGCGTGGGCTGGCCCGGCGGGGGTTGCTGGGATGGCGGGCCCTGCGGAGGCGCGGAGTCCTGCGGAGGCGTCGCGTCCGGCTGCTGCTCGGGCGCGTCCTGATCACTCTTCTCGCCCGTGGTCTCCACCTTGATGAAGAACTGGCCCCACCACTCGATCACGACCTTCCGGAACTCGGGCCACCGGCTCGATTGCTCCGTGTGTGCCTTTGCGAACTCATCCCTCTTCGTCGTGTTGCCGTCGGGATCGGGCTCGTCGAACGTCTTGGCGCCCTTGCTCTTGGGATCGTTCGGGTCGAGCGCCGGGTCCACGGGCGTTCGCCGAGCCAGCTCGTCGCCCGCTCCGGCGGGGATGATGAAGGCCGAGTCGATGACGATCGCGTCCAGGATCGCCTGCGTCACGACGTCGGCTCTCAGGCGAGACAGGATGAGGTTGTGGCGAGGAGTCCCCTCCGGCGATGCGTGTCCGATCACGCTGATGCCTGGCGCTCCGTTGAAGAGGTAGAGGTCGATGGCCAGGACGGATTCGAGCAGGAACCGCCTGCTCCACCCGTTCAGGTCCGTGTTGATGTCCCCCGAATCGACCTTGAAGAACGACGCGACCGTTCGATTGTCACCCCCCGTCGCCGTCCTCTCCTTGGGCGGAGAGATCCAGTGCTCGGGCGACGGCCTGCCGACCACGAGCTTGCCCATGCAGTACGTGGCGCCGATCCCGGCGCTCCATAGGTCGTTGGCGAGGTCCTTCCGGCTCCGCGCCTTCGCCAGCTCCTTGATCTTCTTCGGATCCGAGGCGCTCAGGCCGACGACCGGGTCCGGAATGAATTTGCCTTCAGGCAAGTCCCCTTCGAGGAGGGTGCCATCGGCGAGGGTGAAGCTCATTCTCCTGACCGTGACGCCGACATCGGTGCCTTGCACGAACGGCACGTTCACGCCCGCCGACGCCCCTGCGCCCTTTATCTCGAACAGCGCATTCTCGAAGGCATCCGCGTTGACCTTGAACGGAGAAACGATCTGCATCTTGTCCGGCAGGCCGGGGAGGTCGTTCAATCCGACGCCCACCTCGCCGAACACGCCGAACAGTGTTCGTTCGCCCCACAGCGGCGCGAAACTCGTGCTCGCCATGGGGCCCACGCCGAGCTGGGAGGAGGTCTCGGCGGATATGGTGATCTTGAACACGCCCATCGCCAGCAAGGCCCACTTGGCGGGCGCCTTGGAGGCATTCGGAACGCTCGGAATGAGCTTCTGGAGCTCCTTCGGCAACGACTCGATGTACTTCTTCAGCGCGGCGAGGTCCGACGGGCTGAGCGGCGCGAACTTGAAGGTGTACCGATATGTCTCGAAGCTCTGGCTGTTGTTGAGCCACATCAGCTCCTTCGGAACGACCTGCAGCGAGGGCACGGCGCCGGGCGCGGGCGCCGAGTTCGGGGACGAGTCCGTGTCGACCTGCGACTTCTCGGCGGCCGAGATGGCGGATAGCCATTGCGAGATCAGCATCTGCTTGCCGATCTTAGAGAGGAGACGCGTCGCCCACGTCGAGTTGCCGAAATCGGTCACGGCCAAGGTGCGGTCCGCTTGCCGGAGTAGCTTCGCGTTCAGAATCACGTGCCGCGCGTCGTCGGGGTCCTCGGACTGCCACGCGCTGACGGCGTCACTCACCAGCTTGGCGATCTTGACGACGATCGGTTGGCGAACGGCCGCGGGCTGGTCGACGTTCTTCCAGTATTCCTGGATCGCCAGCTCGAGTGGCCCGCCGGACGCGAAGAGGTCAACCGCCGCCTTCCATGTCGCGCCGCTCGGCGAGCTCGTGTCGAAGAAGGACGGAGGGATGATGTCGCGGTTGTAGGCGCTCAGGTACTTCTTGAGTACGGGTTCCTGGTCCCCGATCGTGCGCTCCGAAACGCGCGCCTCCGGGTCGGCCATGTCGAACACGAGCGTCTGGATCGTCGTCTCGGCTCCGACTCGTCGGGTCAGAGCCACGGTCGCGCGGAGCTTGGGGACGATTTCCTGCCAATGATCGGATCCGGCGGCGGCGATCTGCTCGAACGAGATCCATCCGTTGGCCATATCGCTGCCGAACGTCGCGGTCAGAGGCACCTTCCGGAGGAACGGCTGCGCGGGATCGAGGACGTCGCTCGGGTCGTGATTGTCGATCACGTCGACGTCCTTGCATACCAGCCTGGATCCGGTCTTCGGGCCGGTCGTGCCATCGGCGTTCGGCAAGGGCTCGGTGGCGCCCGGATCGAGGTCCGCGACGAGCACGGCGGATTCGACGCTCCCTTCGGGCAGCGAGGCCTTCGAGGGGACGAAGTGCGCTGTAGGAGCGATCCAGCCCACGAGCGCCCACCCCGCCTGATTCAGATGCAGCGACAGAGGCGGATTGGTGTCGTTCGAGTCGCTGTGCAGCAGGTACAGCCCGGTCGCATCGACCGGGAGGCGTCGAGTGGGATCGGGCGTGACGCCGGGACCGCGGAACGTCTCTCCATCCACGCGACACACGGAGGTCTGACCGGGCGCGACCGAGGCGGATTGCTGCGGCAGGAAGGGGTTGGGCATGGGCTAGGGCAAGCGGTGAGGGAGAAAAAGGACCGTCGTCATGGATGGATCTCGGCGAGCTTGGCGCTCGTCGTGTCGTCGATCAGGCCGGTGCGCGGCAGGCCGTGCGTGTGCTGGAAGACGAGGATAGCGTCGCGCATGTGGTGGTTCATCTCGGTGGTGGCTTCTCCGTTGTAGTACCCGAGGTTTCGCAGTCGCTTCTGTGCGCCGGCCAGGTCCGTGGCCGGCTCAAGTTTCTCGAAGTTGAGGTCGAACGTGAGACGGGGGCCGGTGGGATAGTCCGCCGTCCAGACGGTGCATCGCCCTGCCTTGACGTCCTTCGGAGTCTTGCCGGTGACCGTTCCCGCCCCGTCGGTCGTTCCCTCCGTCGTCGTGCCGCCGAGCTCGAGCAGGTAGTTGCAGTTGGCGAGCGGCGTGTGATCGGGGCCCACGACGGTTAGGCGGAAGGTATCCGGGTCGGGGTCGGTGGACTTCGTGGACGGCGGGACGTCCTGGGTGGGCTTTCCGAGGGTCACGGAAGCGGACGTCAACACAGCCGAGTCCGAAAGACTCAGGCGCGCGGCCGTACTCACCAGCGTGATCTGCTTCGACGTGAGCTGGGCGCTGTCGCTCAAGCTGAGCGAAGGCCCGTTTCCGGAGAGCGCGACCTGCTGGGACGCGCTCACTTGGACGCTCTTGCCGGCCAGGGTGATCCCGTCCGGCTTGAGATGGAGCTCGCTCTTGCCGCAGCGCAGGACGATCTCGGTCTCCGAATCCAGGATGAGCCGGTCCTTCGAACCGAGACGGCACTCGCCCCAGACGTAGGTGTTGCTCCGTGCTTCCTGCGTTCCAGCGGCACCGATCGTGACCACGTGCCGGTGTCCGATGGTGGCGATGTCGTCGCCGCCGACCGAGGTGGTCCGATTGCCCGCGGTCTCGTGACGGGAGCCCGCCTTCACGACGACGTTGCGAGAACCGTCGACCGAGATCGTTTCGCTTTGACGCACGCGATGGGTGCTGGTTCCGCCGATTTCCGTGGTGCGATCGGTGGCGATGTGGACCCGCTCGCGGCCGCCGACGGTCCATGTCGTCGAGCCGTCGACCCGGTCGGTCCGATCGCCGAAGATATGTGCGCTACGCCCGCCCCGGACCGTCTTGGTGTCGTTCGCTCCGATGAAGGTTCGAGACTCGCGAACGACCGTGACGTCCAGGTCCCGCTGTGCGCGAACGTGGACGAGCTCACTTTCGCGCCGGTCGTCGATCGAGATCTCGCTCCAGCCTCCGTCCGCAGGCCGGCTTCGTGACTTGATCCCGATCTTCTGGTGGTCGATGTACTCCGGCCAGGGTGGCTGGTTCTCGTTGCTATAGAGGCAGCCCAAGATGACCGGCCGCTCACTCTGGTTCTCCATGAACCCGACGAGCACCTCCATCCCCTCGCGCGGAATGAACTGCGCCCCGTACCCGGCGCCGGCCCACGGCTGCACGACGGGCAGCCACACGCTGTAGACGTCGTCGGTGTCGGTGGCTCCGATCTGCAGTTCGCCTCTGGGGGTCGCGTAGTCGTCATCGACGATGTCCCACCGGAACCGCACGCGGACGTACCCCGCGGGATTGGCTTCGAGCCCCGGGACCTGGTCGTTGCCGATGAAGCCGACGACGCGGGCGACCTCCATGCCGGGCTTGGGTCGGTGCGTGGGCCTCTTGGGGCGAGGCGCCACGTGCGAGGGGATGCAGCGGAAGCGGTTCCGGTAGACGGCCTGACCGTCGGCGAGGAAGTCCGGGTGCACGCCGACGACGTCGAGCTGCGTGATGGTGTACTCGCCGTTGACCATCTTGATGGGGTGAGCGCCGAGGGTGAAGCGGTAGCCGGCGCCCATGCGGCGGCAGTCGCTTCGCCCGCGGGCCTCCTGGTGCTTCCTGCGTATTCGCTCGAGCTCCATCTGGAGGCGGCGGGCCTTGGCGGACTCCAGCTTGAACGCGCTCGCCAGCGCGTCGCCGGCCGTCTGCGCGGTCGCGGCGACTGTCACCCCCGCGGCGGTAAGGCTCGCGGACAGGGCCACCGCCGGCTCGGCATCGGGGCCGATCCCGTCCTGCCAGACGGCGAAGTCTTCCTGATAGATCTCCTGGCGGAGCATCGATGGGGGGATGGGATCCAAGCTCGCACCGAGACCGGCGGCGGCCGAGAGCCCCCCCGTCAGCGCCCCCACCGCTCCCCCGGCGGAGAGGCTGCCGCTCAGCGAGAGCCCCGCCGAGACTGACACCCCGGCCGACACGTTGAGCGACGCGCCGACGCCCCCGACCGACGTCACGCCGACCCAGCTCGTCGCGGTCTCGACGTCGCGGTCAAGCATGCGCAGCTCCTTGGTGCGCAGCGTCTTCTTCAACCCGAACTCGTAGACGCGGTCGACGTCGGCGTCCGCCCCCATGTCGTCGTCGAACGCGATCGTGTCGCTCGGCTCTTCGATGGCGCCCGCCACGGCGCTGACGGCGGCTCCCACGGCGCCGCCGATGGCCCCGCCGAGGGCGCCGAGGCCCGCCTGGACCGCGTCCGCGGCGACGCCCCCGAGGGCGCTCGCGACGGCTGCGGTGTGCCCCGCCTCGTCGCTGAAGTTGAGCACCGGGACCATCCCCGTCGCGGACTCCACGGTGCTGACCGCCGAGCCGATGGCGCCCCCGAGCATCCCCGCGGCGGCGCCGACCGCCCCGGCGACGGCGCTCGCGGCGGGGCCGAAGAGCGAGTCCAGGAATCCACTCGCGTGCTCGTAGAAGAAGAAGATCCCTGCGCTCGCCAGGATCCGCCGGAGGAAGTCCCAGTCGGTCTCCCCCCTCTGGTAGACGAAGGGGAGCTTCGGGTACGCGGGCCTATTCGCGCGCCAGCGGCAGTCCGAGTCCTGGATCTCGGCGCCCGCGAGGACGGCCTTGACGATCTCCGGCACGGTCTTGTTCTGGAAGATGCGGTTACGGCGCCGCTCGTCGAGCAGCCAGAGCCTCGGCACGATGCTGAGCGAGTACCGTCGGCGCTTGCTCCCCTGCTCGCCCGCGACACCGCCGAGAGCCTCGATGGCCACCGCGATCCCCTGGATGACCCGCGGATCGTGTCCGGGCGACTTGATGGTCAAGCACGCGGGCATTTCGAAGAGGGCGCTCGTGACGAGCTCGGGCGGCTGGCTGGTCGCGAAGACGACATCGTAGCGGTACATGTCGTTGACGCGCTCGCGACCGCGGAGCGAGATGACCTGCAGCTCGCCCGCAAGCCAAGGCCCCGCGCGGAGCTCGAACGGGTGCGCTCGGCCCGCGCCCGGGGGGCCGGGGAAGAGGCCCGTGATCATCGAGGTGGCCAGGCTCGCCGCCTCACTGACACTGGCATCCAGGTTCACGTTCACGTTCATGGCGATCCTCGTCCGTCCCTCATCCGACAGTGCACGCGCTAGACCAGGCGCTCGACGCCGTAGAGGAAGGCCTCCAGCGTGGGCGGCGCGCCGGCCATCTGGAGCTGGACCTCCATCCGGTCCTCGATGTCGAGCCAGTGCCGATCGCGGAGGTCGATCCGGTAGGCGACCACGTCCTCTTGCCGAGGGATGACGGGCGGCGGATCGAACTCCACCGCCACCGCGGCGCCGCGCAGGGCCGAGTGAAGGATGGACTTGATCGCCGCCGGGCTGGCCATCTTGAGAAGGCTCGGCACGCGGTCGCGCAGGAACGCTTCATCGGCGCCGCGCAGAACGAGCATCGGTCTCTTGCCCGCGAGGTCGCCGCGCTTGAACGCCAGCCGAAACGTCGTCTCGCCCGTCCGCTGGAACGGCAGGACCGTCGTCGCGTCGCGCGCGGCCTCGTGGGCGAGGCGCGCGATGCGCTCGAAAAGCCAGGGGACGCGTCCCTGGTCGTCGTGCTCGTAGGGGGGAGCGATCTCCGGCGACCCGAACGCCGACAGCGCCCCGTGCATCGCGACGAGCGTCCCGTAGAGCGCATGGGGATGGGCAGAGCGTCGGGCCGCGCAGTCGCTGAGCAGGGGCAGGTAGCGCTGCAGGATGACCGAGAGCTGGAGGGCGGGTAGCTCCATGGGGACGACGGCGCCGAGCTTCAGCGGGTGATCGGCCCGGTAGCGCACGAGCTCCTCGCGGCGTCGCTCGCACGCCTGGACGACCTCCCGGAGACCCTCGCGAAGGCCCGCCGAGGCGGCCACACGGAGGACCGTGGGGAGCGCCCCGGGTTCGAAGCGCACGCTCTTGCCGAAGCGCGCGACGCGCCCGAGCCGGAGCACCTCGAACCCCTCCAGGCTCTCGCCCTCGAAGAGGATCTCCGGGTTGGCGCGCATGCCGGGAAGGTCCGACGAATCCTTGCGGGCGGGCGCCACGAACCGCGTCGAGCGGACGGGCCCGCCCTCCAGGGAAACGTTCGGAGCTCGCAGAAGCGCCCGCGGCAGCCCGAGGAAGACGTCGAGCGACGCGTCCCCGGCCCCCGCCACCTTGCGCCGGAGCGGCGCCGGCATGGCGACACGCGCCACGGCGCCGCTCGGGAAGATCGCGTCGAGGCGCCGCACGACGACGTCGCCCTCGGCGCCTGCCGCCGTGTCGACCTCGAGCTCGAGGATCCCGTAAGCGTGCGGAACACACCGGCTCGTCCGCGCCGTCAAGAGCTCCTCGACGTAGGCGTCCCGCGCATGGAGGTGCGCGGGCTGGAGCTGGAGCATCCGGGGCCAGTAGGGTTTCATCATCGGGCTTCGAGCCTCCCGTCGACCGAGAGCGTGAACGCCTGGCGCATGTACCGGAGGTGCGGCTGGAGCTTGACCTCCATCCGGTGGATGCCGGGCGAGCCATCGACCTCCGAGACCGTCACGCGCGCGTTGCGGAGCGGGTACTTGAGGCGTGTGGCCGCCGGCGCGCCGTCCATGACAACGACGTACTGGGAGATCCAGGTATTCAAGTCGCGCTCGATCTCCCCGCTCTCGCGGGCGGACCCGAGCCTCTCGCGCTCGAGCACCTTCAAGTAGTGGGCGAAGCGGCTGACGAGGAGGAGATGCGGCAGGCGCGTGCCGAGCAAGTGACCGAGGGTCGCCGCGGGGCCGCCCTCGCCCGAGCCGAACGACTTCGGCAGCTGCACGCTGCTCGCGCTCGTGAACCGCAGCGTCGTTCGCACGGGATCCCAGGTGAGGGGGATGAGCCCGAGATCGCTCAGGCTCTGCTCGAGGCGCCGCGAGAGCATGACCTCGACGGGGGGCTTGACGTGCCAGGTCCCCAGGGCCGGGTGGCTGTCGAAGAGCGGCGGCGCCTCGTCGTCCGCGCCGAGGATGCCGGCGAAGGAGCGGTATCGCGCGAAGCTGTCCGCGATGCGAACGGCGAAGGCGAAGACCGGGCTCCCCCAGAGAAAGTCGCCCGCGCGGAGCGCGCGCTCGTCGTAGACGAAGCGGCTCGCGCTCCCGCTCATCTCCCGATGGGGAAGGCGCAGGAGCACGCGCGGCAGGAGGACGCCGACGTACCGGCTGTCCTCGGTCGCCCGAAAGCTCGCCCATCGTTCGGACCCCGGCCCGTCGAAGGCGCCCTCGGGGTGACTCATCGACTGAAGCTCGGCGAAGCTACGGACCCGGAGCAGCGCGGGCGATGCCCCGAGGAGCAGGGGCGCGTGGGCCATCGCCGCCACCGACGCGAGCCGGCTCAGCAGATCCACGTCCGCGGGCGCCGGGGACGCCTCCCAGTTCGCGAAGATTGCGCTGAAAGGCCTGCCTCCGTGCTGGCCGTACTCGGCGGTGTAGACCCACCGAAAGAAGCGGGTGCGCGTGACGTCCGGCTCGCCCTCGAAGTCCTCGGCGGCGTCCTCCTTGGTGTAGCTCCAGAACGCGATCTCGATGTTCTCGGTCGCGTCGACACGCTCGACGACGTAGGCGAGACCGCGCCAGGCGGCCTCGAGCCTCTGCAGCTGCGGCTCGTGAAGCACGGCGTCCACGATGCCGGCGAGCTCGTGGTCGATGGCCGCGATGGCGCGGTCGATGCGCTCGGTGGCGACGCCGGGTGACATCAGGCCGCTCCCGGATCGACGGCGAAGAGGGCCATGTCGGTGATGGGCAGACCCGATCCGTGAAAGATCCCCATCTGGCCGTGCTTGACGACCAGCTCGAACGCGTCGCTCTTCTGCAGCCGGAAGTAGAGCGTGCCGGTGCCCCCGGGCAGCGCGCCGGGCGGACGGGGCTCGTGTCTGAGCGGGACGCCCGTCGTCGCGCTCTTCAAGATCTCCGGCATCTGCGGCCACGCGCCGAGCTTGCACAGCTGCGGCACGCGGATGCGTAGATCGTCGACGTCGGTCCCGGACACGCTCAGGAGGAAGTCCTGCCGGAAGATCGCCGGCTCCTTCAGGTCGACGAAGAGCGTGGTCGGATCGCGGCGGACGAGCTGCAGACGGCGGTAGTTCTCCGCGCCGACGGCGTCGAGAGCGATGGCGAGGTCGGAAAAGAGCCGCGCGAAGACGGGCCCGAGTCGATCGAAGGCGAAGGCCGGGATCTGGATCGTGCCCGCGCTCGTGAACGGCGCCAGCGCCCCGACGAGCTCCGCGAGCACCGTGTACGCCGTGTGCGGGTGCACGAAGCGCTGGTGGGTGAGATCGCCGACGCGCGGCACGAAGGATCCGATGATGCTCCCGAGCCAGCGCCGGACGACGTCGGTCGCATCCTGGGCCGAGGGCCGCGAGGCGATCCCCTGACGCGCCATGAGCGCGTCGAGCGCACGCCGCAGCTCGCCGCGAAGGTACGGCGACGCGTTGACCGACAGGACCGGCGGGACGAAGGTCTCGTCGTAGGCGAGTTGGCCGGCGGCGGTGCGGATGACGCGGGCGCACGGGAGCGTGACGAAGTCTTGCCGCGGTTCTCCGTCGAGGAGAAGGTGGAGGTTCGGGCGCAGGCCCTCGACGTGGGAAGGCTCCGAGCCGCCGGTCAGATCGGGCATGAGCACGGTCTCTCGCCGGTAGCGCCGAGGGTCCTTGGAGCCTTCGGTGTCGACGTTCGATCCGGCACGCACCTGACGCACCCCGAGGTGCACCTGGATGGCGGCTCCCGGGGCAAGGTCCCCGATCGCGATGGCGGGACCCGGGATGCCCTGAGCCGCATCGCACGCGACCGGAGTCCCGTCCGGGAGGATCGCGTCGAGCTTTCGCAGCGCCACCTGGCCTGCGCCGATGGCGCGCGTGTCCCAGCGGATCTCGTGGATGCCCCAGGCGTGCTCGAAGAGGGCCGCCAGGCGGTGGTCGACAAGCTCCTCGTGGTAGCGATCGAGGAGCTCGAAGTGGGGATGGCCCAGATCGAGTCCGTGGGTCCAGTGGGGCTTGGTGAGCATCAGGGATATTCCTCTCAGACGAACACGCGGCGTGCGGCGGACGGGTCTTGCAGAAGCCGTACCCGCGCGCGCACCGGCACCGTGCGATCGGCCGCGTACCGCGCGTCGACGCCGAGGCGTGCGCCGCGCGCGCCCCCGAGCTTGCAGACCGGCGCGTCCTCAGGGGCCACATGCACGTCGATCTCCACGTCGAGCGTCCCGGCGAAGATGCGCCGGGTCAGCCGCTCCATGTCCCCGTAGTCCTTGCCGCCGGGCATCAGGCTCTCGTACGTCTTGCCGTCGACGGGGCCGATCCGGATGCGGAGGAGAGTCTGCGCTTCGACGCTTCCGTCGCCGTAGACGAGCGTGTCGCCGAGGCGGTTTCTGGACTGGCCGAGACGCGCGCGTTCGCGCGCGGTGAACGGCTCGAACCGAGGGATGCCTCCCCTGAGGCGCACGTCCCAGGCGGGGTAGAGGCGTCGCAAGAGGCCCTCGGCGCTCTCGAGGTCGATGGCCTGGGGCTGCCCCCGCTGGTAGTCGGCGAGCCCCACGGCCGCCATCGGAGCGAGGGCTTCATCCTCGGCGTCGGTCCAACCGTCGACGCCGGCGAGCGATCGGAGACGCTTGCTCAGGCCGTCGCTCCCGGAGAGGTCGAACCCACCCTCGAGCGCGTGGACCTTCCAGGCCGAGAAGAGGAGCGAGAGGGCGCGATGATGAAAGGTGTCGTAGAAGGCGCCGAGCGCGCCGTCGTCGTCGCCGTAGAGGACCTCTTCCGTCCACTCGGGAGTGAGGGGCGAGGCGGTGCCGAGAAGGCCCAGGAAGGTCGCGCCCACCCGCGCGCCCCCGCCGCCGTCCGCCTCGAGCGAGGCGACGTCCGCGACGGGGAAGGCGAGATCGGACGAATGCGAGAACGCGATGCGCGCCGAGCTATGCGGCTCGCGGGAGGGCGCGCCCACCTCCGTCTGGAGCGCGTGCTCCAGCAGGCGCACGAGCTCGACGAACTCGAAGCGTCCAGGCTCCCGCAGAAGATCGTCCATGAGGCCCGGCTTCATGGCGCCTCCGGAGGCCACACGATGCGCGTGCCGCTCTTCGTGGCCGTGGCGACGCAGCGGTAGAAGCGGCCGATGCTCGCTTGCGCGTCGAAGGCGGCGCAGAGCACGCGGACGAAAAGCGCCACGTCACCCAGCCCTTCGAAGGGGGTCTCGTCGATGGCGAGGCGGACCTCGTAGCCCCGGCTCGCCGCGGCCCGGTCGATGACCGCGGCGACTTCGAGGTGCTGGATGGCCGCGACGCGCACGACGTTCGCGCGCACGGCGGCAGGGTCCACCCCCTGGCGCGGGACGAGCGCGAGAAGGCGCGACTGGAGGGCGAAGAGGGCATCGCCGTCGGGCACGGCCGCACGCACCGCCACCTGGAGCGCCAGCTCCGGTCCCGTGGGCGGCGGAACGTAGGCCGAGCAGGGGACGATGTTGCGGATGCGGACGCCGGGCGGCATGCGCGCGCCCGGCTCGGTCAGCTCGCCTGGCCGCAGGCGACTGGCACGCTGGCGATTGGTCGCGAGAAGGTCGAGCGAGACGATGTGAGGGGTGAGGACGGGGGGCCGACCGCGGGGGCTCGTGAGACACACGACGATCTCCGGCTCGGCGCGCCCGGGCGGGGCCACGAGCTTCGCCGAGAACGCGTACGGGAACTCGGGCGGGCTCTCCTGCGCCGCGAACCGCCGCACCGGCCGGAGCTCGGTGGGGGCGGCGTCGTCGCGTCCCTCGAGCGGGTCGCGCGCCATCGCCGAGGCGCCGAGGACCGCGTAGGCCCCCGCCTCGTCGCGCGAGAGTCCCGCCACGCGCACCGGCGCGCTCGTTCGGCCCGCCTCGAAGACCCAGGGCTCCGCCGAGGCGGGAAAGAGATTGGTCGCGGGGACACAATGCGCGCGAATCGTTGGCGTGGCGGTCGCTTGCACCGGCAGCGGCTCGCGGAACGTGAGCGTGACCGTCGCACGACGGGCAGAAGTGCCGCGAAGCGCCGCCGTGAGGCCGCCGAGGGCAAAGAAGCAGAACTTCTCGGGCAGGAGAAAGTACTCGCGCAGGAGCGCGAGGCCCGTGCGCGGCTCGTCGGGCTCCGACGTCAGGGTCTGGTCGGCGCGCGTCCCGTAGGGCATCACGGCGCCGAGGGGAAGCGCGGCCCCGCCCCCTTCGAGGAAGAGCTCCGCGCTCTTGGTGTGCGCGAGCACGTGCGCGAGAAGGCGCCGCGCCCCTTCCGCCCCGTCGATGAAGAAGCGGGGGCGAATGCCGCCCACGGCGTCGGCGAGCGAGCTTCCCTCGGCCACGAGATCGAACCGCAAGGTGTGCGGCCCCTCGATGCGAGCCTGCTCGACACCCCAGGGGCCGACGCGCAGCTCACTCACCGTGCGGAACCGGCAGGGGCGCGGGCCCTTCGTCGTGACCTCCGCGCCGGCCGGAACGCGGCGGCCCACCTTTTCGACCGACAGCTCCAGGATGGTGGCCGACGGGAACGGGCGGAGGAGGTCCGGCGCGACGACGTCGGCGAGCGCGCGCTGCCCTTCGGCCTCGAGCTCGCGCACGCGATCGATGCACGCCGCGCCGAGGTAGAAGAGACCCTCGCGCACCCGCTCGAGCGGCGCGTCCGTCGTCGGCTGCGCGAGCGCTCCGGCGAGCGCGGGCAGCGCCGCCGCGAACCTGTCGGCCGTTCCCGTGAGGTCGGCCACGTCGGTGTAGGGCTGGCGCGCCATGGCTACCTCACGCTCATCCGGCACTGCGAGTCGAGCGTGGCCGAGAACCGAGCCGGCGAGGGCTTGCCGCCGAGGAGGAGCACGCCGCGGATCTCCGCCCGCAGCGTCAGCTCGGCGGCATCGCTCACGATGGGGACGACCTGCACCTGGCCGAGGCGCGGCTCGTACCGGACGATCGTGCGCTCGAGACGCGCGGCCCACGCGTCGATCATCGGAAACGAATGAAAGAGCGACGTCACGTCCCCGACGCCGTACTCGGGCGCGAGAAGGAGCGCCTTGCGCCGTGTGGCGCAGATGCGTTCGAGGCTGCGCGCGACGTCGTCGCGCAGCGTCGCGCGCTCGGCGGGTCGACCGGCCACTTCGGAGAAGAGCGTCACGACTGCTTGGCCCGATCGTAGGTGGCGACGAGCGGTCCGCTGTCGCCCTTGAGCTTGAACTCGATTTTCTCTGCGTGGAGACCCACATCGCAGAGGGCCCGGTACTCGCCCTCGGCGAGCTTGGCCGTCTCGCCCGATCGGAGGTCGACGTACGCCACGGTGGCCTTGGTCAACGTCAAGGTCGCGTACTCCTCTTCCTTGCCCGTGCCGTCCGGCCGGATGAACGCGATGTCGACCTCGTCGAGCGTCTCGTTGGCCCAGAGCGCGGTCAGAAACTGCACCGTCGCGGGGCTCCACGCGTGGACGATCGAGATGGGGTCGTGGCGCGTCGTCGCGTGCTTGCCGCCGCGGACGTCGTGCGGGACCTCCCCCTTGAACCCCACCGACAGGCACAGCGACCGGCCCTTGCCGGCGCGTGAGCTGTCGTCGGCAAAGGCGCCCTGCGAGGAGCCCTTGGCCTTCATGTACGCCATCGCGCGGTCGTTCATCGTCACGGGAGGGGGTGCCTTTCAGCCAAGCGGGAACGGGAGTCGAATGCCCTGGCGCGCGCCGTACTCAGCAAAGGGCGCGCCACTCTTGCGGAGCGCGAGCCGCGCGTATCGAAGCGCCTCGCTGCGTTCGGCCAGGGCGCGGTGGAGAAGCTCCCCCGCGAGCCACAAGGCGCCGTCGGTGCAGCCCGCGGGGTCGACGTCCACGGTGAAGAGGTCTCCCCACGCGAGCGCCCCGTCCACGAGCTCGTGCTCCCTCGTCTGGGCGGCGTGAAGGATCCTCGGCCGCGCAATTCGGACCGCCTCGTCCGGGGCCCCGAAGGGATCGTGCAAGCGCAAGAGCTCGGCGAGATGCGCGCGCTGCCCCAGGCGGCCAGCCGGCATACGGGCGTAGGCGCTCAGGCGCCAGGCGTGGTTCTGGCCGAGGAGCGCCCGGCGCGAAGGCGTGACGCGCGTGATGTTGGTGCCGCCCTCCCGCGGCCCTCCGACGTCGCCGAGGCCGAGGCCCGCAGAGAGCGCGCCGTCGCTCGCGAGCACCTCCCCCTCGACGATGCCCCCGGGCGCCGCCGGGAACGCGTCCAGGCGCCCGAAGGTGGCCCGGAGCTCGGTGCGCTCCTCGACGCCCAGGCGCTGCTCCAGCGTGAAATACGTCTGCCCGCTCTCGAAGGTGTGGGCCGTCGTCGGCGTCTCCCACGACCGCAGCGGGACGCGCTGCTCTGCGCTCCTCGGCGACATCGCCACGAGCGACCGGACCTCCAGGATCTCCGCGTGAGGCCTCCCCGCGACGCGCAGCGACACCTCTCGAGGCGTGTCCGGGATCCGGTCGATGGCGCCGACGAACTGGTTGGTGGCCGGTGCGCAGAAGAGCCGCAGATGGTCAGACGACAGGTGCGACGCGCCGTCGATGACGTGGGCGAGCGGCAGCACGACCTCCACGCGCTCGATGCGCTCGGCCCCCGGCAGTGAACTCGCGCGGAGCTGGAAATCGAAGAAGCAGAAGCTCTCTGGGAACGCGTAGAGATCGCGCAGCAGCGTGCCCGACGCGAAGCGGTCCGCGCGCGCCGAGACGAGAGGCGCCTCCTCCGTGTCGACGCGCACCCACCGGACGGCGTCCCTGATCTCGCCGTCGGCCACGCGGTGGCCCTTGGCGTCGAGCCAGGTCGCACGGCCCGGCGCTCCGTGGCGGAGCGCGTGCAGGAGATCGAGCGCGACCGAGCGCGGCTCGAAGTGGAGAAAGAGCCGTACGGTCGGGGGCAGATGCGTGCCGAGCGAGACTCCTGCCTCGGCCCGGATGACGAAGCGAAGAACCTGCCGGCTAGCGTCGAGCCGATCGAGCACGACGCTCTCGAGCGCGATCGGCGCCGCCATGGCGGGCCAGACGATCTGAAACGGCAGCGACGCGGCGCCCGCCCGCGCCGTGAGACGACCGCCCTGCGCGCTGCCGGGCCGCCCGCCGAGGCCCGACAGCTCGACGATGGTCGAGGCGGGCCGGGGCCGCAGACTCTCGGGCAAGGCGCGCGCGACCAGCGGCCGGACGAGCGCCTGGCCGTCGTCGTCCAGGCGATTCTCCGCGACCGCAAACGCCAGCGCCGCGGACTGGACGAGGCGCGCGACGCGCGGATCGGCATCGCGCGCGTAGAGGCCCTCGAGCCGAGGAGCCTCGCGGGCCTGGCGCCCGAGCTCCGCCCAGAGCGCCTCGGCCTCGACCTCGTAGCGGTCGCGGAGGTTCATGCGTCGGCGAGCCCGAGAGAGGAAAGGAGCCGCGCCCGCGCGGCGGGATCTTCCAGAAGCTCGTCCAGGGTCTTGCGGAATGCCGCGACGTCGCCGCCCTCCTTGAGTCTCGTCAGCGCATCGCGCACGGCGAGAAGGCGCGCCGTCTCGGGGATCTGCTCCGCGATGGCGTCGGGTCCGAAGTCGGCGAGGCTCCGAAAGACAAGCGGCGCACGCACCGCGCGTCCCTCGGCGCTCGTCACGGTGAGGTCGAGACGCGGCGCGTGCGCCGCCAGCACCTTCCCGAGCGAGTCGCGGTCGACGCGGACGGGCACGCGGTCCTCGACCGGACGATCATCGCGCCCCATGAAGTCGCCCACGAACAGCATCCGCAGCGGCAGCTCGATCTCCGCCTCGTCGCCCGACGGCTTGCACACGATGCGAAGGCGTCCGGCAGGCCGTGCGATGTCGTCGTCGTCCATCGGGTCCATGTGCTCTCCACCCACTCCTGCGAGCGTCGTGCCTCGTTCTCCCCGCGTTCCCCCCACCGTCAGCGTGAGTGCTTGCCTACCATGTCCGCCAGAACCGCGGCAGGATCGACCAGCGTGTCGCCCGTCGGTAGGTCCGGGGCGCGTACGACGGCCACGGTCGCCGGCTCCTCGTCGACCGGGCTCAGCGTCACTGTCGCAGCCACATCCCCGAGGCAGCACTCGGGGACTTCGTCGAGGCCGAGGTGCTGCCGGGCGCCCGCATGCACGGCTCGCAGGTACGAGGACACCGCCCCCTCGGTCGCCTCCTCGCTGAGCCGCTTCGCCTTCCAGTCTTCCACGAGGCACCCGATCACCATCTCGACTTCCTCGGTTCGACCTGTGAGCCACGCCCGCGCCGCCTCCGCCAGCGGGCGCCGGCAAGCTTCGAAGCACGACAGCAGCACCGCGAACCGCTCCGCGTGACTGATCGCCGGCTGCAGAAGCGGCGGGTAGTACGGGCCGAAGATCCCCATGATCGCGCTCTCGCCCCCTCCCGCGGGTCAGCCTTCGAGATTTTGCTTGGCCAGCATCAGGATGAGGGCTTCGAGCGCCTCCGCGATGCGTTTCAACTGCTCGACCAACGCGGGCAGCGTGGTATCCAGCATGCGCTGACCGATCTCCGTCTTCCAGAACTCGCTGCTCATCGCGCCGCTCCTGGACGCGCGCCGTCCTCCGGCGCCGCAGGTGCGGCCTCGGGCTTCGGCTCGAGTGAGGCGAGGAGCTCGCCGAGAGTGTCCCACGTCGGCTCGGGGACGAGGCGCAGGCCCATCGCCGTCGGACGGAGAACCCCCCGCACGGCCAGGTACCGCCGGTGCACCATCTCCTCCTGAGCCGTCGTGTACAGGAGCACGCGGACCGAATCGTCCCGGCGCCGCATCGCGACGAGCACCGAGTCTCCGCCGAACGCCCGCCAGAGCGCCGCCAGGGTGTCGTCCAGCCGGGCGAGATCCGCGCAAAAGCAGAACACCTCCACGCCGAGGCGGTGCCAGCGCCGCTCGCTCTCGGGCGGCAGCTCCGGGGCTATCCAGACCTGTTCCAGGCTGTCGTCGGACTCGCGGTCGAGCACGACGCCCGCCTCGGTCCACGTCCACGGCGCTCTCTGACTCGTCGTGCTCACGACTTGCTTCCTTCCTCTGTCCTCTCCGGGCGAAGCTCGACGTAGGGACGTGCCCGCTCCGCGAACTCGGCGTGCTGCGTCAAGAACACGTCGACGAGTACGCGGTGCCGCGCCGCGTAGACCTTCCAGAAGACCGCATGCCGATCATCCTGGCGCTCGACACCCAGATGCACCCGGGCCGCCATGGCCTCGACGTCCGCGGGCGACAGCGCCTCGAGCAGGCGGCTCACCCCGGCAAGGATGTCGAGCGCTCGGCCGACGATCGCCGACCGCTCGTCTCCCCCGGGCGGGGGCGGCGGTGTCGATGCCCGAATGACGTCCCCGCAGCGCGCCTCGCGTTCCCCCGTGCTCATGTTCCCTCGGAGTGCGAGAGCCGTGCCGGGGGGCCTCGACTGGACGCGCATCAGCGCTCCGGCCGTTCGGAGTCCGCGAGCGCCGCGGGGGAACCCGGCAGCGTGTCCGCCGTCGCTCCGTCATCGCCGTACGCGGTCAGCGGGATCGTGTTCGCGACGTCGCTCCGGCAGCACTCGGCCTCCGCCTCCGTGCCGAGCTGGCGCTCCGCCGCAGCATGCATCGCCCCGAGATACGAAGAGACCGCCGCGACGGCGGAACTCTCGGATAGCCTCCCGCCGCGCCAATCCGCGACGAGCGTTCCCAGGACCGACTCGATCTCCTCGACGCGACCCGTGAGCCATGCGCGCGCGACGTCGCCCGAGGGCTCGCCACGAACTCGCATGCTCGTTAGGAGCGCGACGAAGCGCTCCGCATGGTCGATGACCTGCTGCAAACGAAACGGGTACTGGGGGCCGAAGATCGCCATGGTCGGGCTCTCAACGCACGCTTCGCGCCACGCGCGCGGCCGGTCGGTTCCCGCCGAAACTTCGGCGCACTCCGGGGTCCGGCGGGGCAGCCCTTGCGGAAGCGTCTGGTCAGTGGGCCGCCACTCGAGCAGGCGTTTTCCGCGATTTCATAGCAGTCACTGGCACATCGAGACTGGCGATGGATTGACCAAAATTGGTCAATCCATCGCCACCCCCCTACTTTCCGCCGCGAAGACCCAGGCGCTTCAAGTAGTCCCGCACCGTCGAGCGCTCCATGTCAACCACTCGGGCCATCTCGCTCACGTTGCCGGCTGTCTGGCGCAGGAGGGCTGAGAAGTATGCCCGATCGAAGGCGTCCGTGTGCTCTTTCCGCTGCACCTCGTACGGGCGAGACAGCGAAGGCCGCAGGGGCGCCTCGCTGCCCGCCGCCCGGCTGCGACGAGAACCAAGCTCGGGGATCTCGATCGGGCCCCCGTGGGAAAGTTCGAAGGCGGCCTCGATGACGTTGTGCAGCTCGCGGACGTTGCCGGGCCAGTCGTAGCGAAGCAACCGGCCCCTGGAAACCTCGTCGATGTGCGTGACGGCTCCCGGATCGCCAAACTCTACGAGAAACCTCGCGACCATGTCGGGGATGTCCTCCAGGCGATCACGCAGGGACGGCATGCGCACCTCGACCGTGTTGAGTCGATGAAAGAGATCGGGGCGGAACCGGCCGTCATTCACCTCCGTGTGCAAGTCGCGCAGGGTGGCGGCGATCACGCGCACGTCGATCGGCCTGTACTCCTTGCCGCCGACGCTCCGGATTTCCCGGGCCTGCAGTGCGCGAAGGAGCTTGGGTTGAATGTCGAGGGACAGTTCGCCGATCTCATCGAGGAACAACGTGCCGCCGTTCGCGTTTTCAAAGAGACCTGCCGAGCGACGATCCGCACCGGTGAATGCACCCTTCTCGTGTCCAAACAGAACGCTCTCTGCCAGGTGCGGCGGGATGGAACCGCAGTCGATGGTGACGAAGGAGGCGCGGCTGCGAGGACTCGCGTTGTGAAGCGCCCTCGCAACGAGCTCCTTGCCCGTGCCCGTCTCGCCGGTGATGAGGACGTTCAGCTTGGTCGGCGCGAGCGCCTCGAGCTGCTTGTATATCGCCCTCATGGCCTCGGACCGACCCACGAGCGGTCCGAACGAGCCAGAGGTCGAGATCGGAACCTGTTCGCGGGTCACGCGAAGCTCGGTCCACGTCTTCCCGAACTTCACGCGGACGCCCTCCGTCACGTAGACAAAGGCCTTGTCCGCGATCAGCAAGGGGTGCAAGTACGTGCCGTTCTTGGAGCCGAGGTCCCGCATGAGGACGCCCTTTGGCGTCGCCGTGAACGAGCAATGCGAGTCGCTCACCTGCAGATCGTCGAGCACGAGCTGACAATGCTCACCTCGCCCAACGATCACCGGTTCGACCCCCACGATCACTGGAGTCCCGATCGGCGCTCCGGTCGCCGGCGAGAGCACAGCCAGCGTACCGCCCGTGACCTCGATGACCTCCTCGCTTCGGATCGTGGAGTCCATCAGAAGGCTCCCACGATCTGCGCGCTCGCCGAGCGCGCATCGAAGGCGGGCTGGACCGACCAAGAGGTCTGCGCCGTCCGACGTGGCCAGAGAAACCACGTCGCCACCGCCGCGACGGCGAGCACGCCGGCCCCGGTGTAGAAGCCGAGCTGCAGCTTGTAGTCGCGACCCTGCGCGCTAATCGCGGACTGAAGCTGCGTGCACGCCGCGGGGATCGATGGCAGGCCCGGATAGCACGCGCTCGTGGACTTGAGGCTCGAGCGCAGGTCGTCCGCGTGATTCTCGGCGGTCTGCGATCCGACCCCGAACCCGAGCGCGACGCCTGCGGCGGCTACGGCGGCGACACCGAGGCCGAGCACCGTGGCGACCTTCGCGGGCTGCGGCCCGCGGGGCGGCGGCGGGGCTTCGTCAACGGCGGCGGGGTTCTCGATTGACCCGGCAGAAGCCGGCGGAGGGCTCGCGGGAGGCGGCGTCGGCGGCGCGTCCTTCATCAGAAACCGTACCGAGATCGTCTCTCCGGCGACCGCGCTGATGTGCATCGTGCGTTCTTCGGAGCCGGTTTGCGCCCTTAGATCATGCTCGCCCGGCGCGACGTAGACCGGGTCGACGAAGGGGGCCGTGCCGAGCGTCGCGCCGTCGACCGAGACTTGGGTGCCTGCTGGGGCCTCGATGCTCAGACGGCCGACCTCCGCCTCGGCGTCGGGCAGCCACTTCGATCGCGCAGACGCGACCCGCTCGGGCTGCGCCTGCGGCGACGCGACGTACGCCCGGAGATGGCGCGCAGCGTCGACCGGGTGGCCCGACTGGAGCTCTGCAAGCGCGAGGTTGAACACGATCTCCACCTGGGATGGGTCCGCGTCGTAGGCGCGCGAGAACATCGCTCGCGCCCCCTCGTAGTCGTGCCGCTTGTATCGGTCGATGCCGGTATTGACCAAGGCATCGACCGCAGCGTCGCCAGCGAAGCTTCGCGGACTGAACGTAAAGGCCATCGCGAAGATGACTCCTGCGAGTGCGCGCGCAAGGTGGATTCGAGAAGGCGTCAGCATGGTTGGCTCGGGCCGTGAGCGAGGTCCGTGCCAGGGGGGACGAGATGGCGACACGCGGCCCCGCATCGCGCAGCCATCTCTCCGCAAGTTCATTGGAACTGTACGACGCCGCCCGCCGTACCGGCCTTCGCCGTCGTCGTGCCGTCGCCGTTCTTGCCAGCCGCTCCCGCCGCCCCTGGCGTTTGGCTCCCACCCGTGACGGTGGGATTAGTGCCGGTCCATACGATCCCCGCTGAGATTCCTCCAGCCCCACCCCCACCTGTCCCCCCCGCGCTCCCTGCTCCACCCGAACCGCCGGAGCAGTCGACGATGTCGTTGCCCCCTCCGCCAGGTCCGCCAGCCTGGCCGGGCTGCCCCTGTGCGCCGTTACCACCGCCTCCTGCAGCAGCAGCTACCAGCGTACTGGTCTGGATCGTCACCGAGGAGCTGTAGGCGAGGAGCGCGATACTGGAGCCTCCACCCGTGCCACCGGCGCCCCCGTTCCCCCCGCATCCCCCAGCTCCG
This sequence comes from Polyangiaceae bacterium, assembly GCA_036490515.1. GTDB lineage: Bacteria > Myxococcota_A > Polyangia > Polyangiales > Polyangiaceae > Palsa-1150. The sequence continues at coordinate 366,250 of DASXDU010000047.1, read as the reverse complement.
CCGCCCCCACCCCCGCCCGCGGAGCTGATAGCCGCTTGAACGCCCCCGCCTCCTCCCCCTTGCCCTGCGGCCCCGGATCCGCCAGCCCCACCGCCAATGGGACTCCACCCGGCGGCTGAGAGAGTCGCCCAGTCAGTGGCTCCGAAGCCAGGTGTCCCGGCGGTGGTCGCCGACGCACCGGAACCGCCTCCCTGCGCCGGGATCGCGTTGCAGCCAGTCGATGTGCCGGCGTTCGTCGGCCCAACCTGACCAGATTGCCCGTCTAGCTCGCCGGTGATCGCGGACCCCCCGGCTCCGCCGATGCTGGATGGACAGGACGAATTGGGCTGCTCGGGTCCGCCTGCTCCGCTCCCACCTGCGGCCTTGGATGAGCCACCTGGATTCCCACCGGGCGCAGGCGAGGCCTGGACCGCGGGTGTAGGGCTCTGGCCAGGTTGGGCGGCGCCCGCCTGAAGGTCGCAACGCTCCAGCGTGACCCCCGTGGCGCCACTGACAAACACCGCAATGCTCGACGCACCCGGGCCCGATGCAGGTGGCGTAGCCGGTGCGCTCGCCGCCGTGAACCCGAAGTCTTCGAACGTCACTCCAGTAGTCACCGCGGAGATCTGCGCCGCGTACCCGCTGGCAGGCGCGATGGTCGCAAGCTTGGCTGCGTTGTAGACCCACTGTGACGGCGTCGTCGTGCAATCGAGCGCACCATACGCTTTGACGCCGTCGCGCGACGTACCGATGACGAGGTTCTCGGAATAGTTGCCGGCGCTCCCGCATGCGTACACGCGCTTGCCGGCCGCCTTCGCGAGGTCCATCGCGTGCCCGATCGTGGCGACCGGAGCGAGTTGGGTACCGGCGGCCGAATCGCTCCCGCCTGGCGACACGAAGATCCCGAAAGCCTCGTTGATGATGCACGGGTCCGACGTGTCGGATGGCTCGTCGCTGTTGGAGGGGCAGTCCATCACCGAGCTCACGCTGCACTCGTGGTAGCCGGTCGCGCACGTCACGCCGCACGTCGACGGGGCGGTGCACGTCGCCTGGCCGTTCCCCGACGGGGGTGCAGGACAGGCGTTGCTGCAGCTGCCGCAATGGTTCGGATCCGTCGCCGCGTAGCAGGCGAACCCTCCGGTCGCAGGGCATACCTGCGTCGTCGTGCCCGTGCACGTCACGCTGCACTCGCCGCCCCCATCGGAGCCGAGCGTGCAGACAGGGGTCCCGGTGCCCGCGGTCGCGCCCGGGCACACGTTGGTACAGGAGCCGCAGTGAGTGGGCTCGGTCGGGTCGACGCACGATCCGGTACAATTGAGCGAGGTCGTACCACTGCACCCCAGGCCGCACGTGCCCGCAGTGCACGTGGCCGCACCCGCGCCGCCCTCCGGCCCAGGGCACGCGTTGGAGCAGGTTCCACAGTGCGCGGGGAGCGTCGGATCCACACACGTACCGTTGCAGTCGAGCGACGTGGGCGCAGAGCATCCCCCGGCATCGCCTCCATCGCCCCCATCAGCCTGCGAGGGGCCATCGTGTAGGGACCCATCCGCGAGCGCATCCGCTCCGCCGTCGGCCAGCACGGAGCCATCCGAGGCATCGATCCCACCGTCCCCCGCGCAGTAGGCGTAGAGCGCCCCATACGGACCCGAACACGAGGAATCGGGGCCACCGCAGCCGATTGCGGTTACCCCGATCGACGCAATGGAGCAGCAAGCAACAGACATTGCAACAAGGCGAATACGCATGGTGTCTCAGAGCTCCCCTTGGATTTGAAGACCGCCGCCCTGCGGCGAGAAATACGGAATGATCGCTGTTTGACCACCCTTTGCTGGAGAGGGCCACAAGAACATCGCGGCACCCGCCACGAACGCGGCGCCCCCCACCCCGAGAAAGACGCCGCTCATCGTGCTGTCCGTTTTCTGCGAGCTGCGCGCGTCTTGCAGCGCGCCGCACCCGGTCGGCGGAGCCCCGCCCGCGCACGCTCCATTGGAAGGCAACCCAGAAGCCAGCGAACGCGCGTGATTCCCTTCGTTGGACCCCTCGACCGAGAAGATGACGGCAGCTCCTATCGCGAGCACGCCCGCCCCGGCGACCGCCAGTCCCACCTCGCGACGCGTGTTCCAGAACGACGAGGGCTGCGGGATGTCGCTTTCAGCTCCGACCGGAGTGCCGGACGACGGAATCGGACTGGTCGAAGGAGCAACGGCGGGCGATGGCTCCGGGGTCGCAGGGGGCGGGCTTGGTGCGGTCGCGATAGCCAAGTCGATGCTGGAAACCTGTCCCGGCTTCGCCTCCACCTCGAACTTCGAAGACCGTTCGCCAAGGTGGGCTTCGAGGGTGTGCCGGCCGGCCGTCACGTCGATCTGCTCTGCAAACGGCGCCCTTCCCTCAACTTCGTGCCCATCCACAGTGACGGTTGCTCCTGGGCTCGTGAGGACCGCGATGTGCCCGGTCGCTCCGTAAGCATCACCGAAATGGCGCTCGGCGACCGGCTTCTTGTCGGCGGTCAAATCCGGCGCCGCCATCGCAATCCGGAGGTGCTTGAGGGCGGCGACCGGATCGCCCAGCTTCAATTCTGCGGCGCCGAGGTTCATGTACGTCGAGGCGCGGGGGGCCAGGACGAGCGACTGCTGGTACGCGACACGAGCAGCCTCGTAGTCGCCGGCAGCGAATTTCCGGTTACCCTCCTGGAACCGCTCCTGCGCCTGCTTGAGGCTCGTTGCGTCGGGGCTCACCGCCAGAGCGGGAGGCGCAAGGGACAGCAGCACGCCGCTGCAAAGAGCTACGAAAAGCCAACGGTTTCTCATCATCTCTCCATCACCAGTTCACGATTTCTTTCGGCAATGCGCGCGCCTTCGGCGGGCGCATTGGGGCTGCGCTCGCGGGCCTTGCGGTGAGCACCTCCGGGGACGTGGCGGACGTTGGAGACGTCGATGTCTCTGGGGGTGGCACCGAGACGGCCGGGGCGGCGGAAAGCGGCGGGACCACCGCCGCGGGGGGAGCCGGCGCGCTCGCGACTGGGGGCGAACTGGCCATCGGCGGCGCCGACACGGACCGAGGTCCGCGTGTCACGAACGCGACCAGCACGATTCCCGCAGCGGCGATCGCACCAACCCAGGCCGCCACTTGAACCCCGCTCCAATGGCGACGCCTCGAGATCCCGATGACGGTGGGAACGTCGCGTCGGGCGACAGCCGGCGTAGACGGATCGGGCAACGTGGCGATGCGTGCGATCTCGACGAGGGCCTGCTGCTTGGCCTCCTCGGGGGTCCGTGGCGCAGGTCGACCGACGGCGTCGTACGCCACGAAATCCCCGCCGTCGGACTGGGGCTGGTGCTTGGGCCTCGGAGCCGGTGGACGGAGACGGCGATTCTTGAACCCGTCGAGCAGGGCCTTCGCCTCACGTGCGTCTTCGGGGCTCGGCAGGGGCGTGTCGGACTCGTGCGAAGAGTGCGATGCGAAGGTCGGGGGCGGCCCGGGATCGGTCGGATCGCTGACGTCGATCGGGTCGGTCACATCGAGCGGAACCGTCGCGACTGGCTGAGTGGCGTCGCCGAGCGGACCGGTCGCATCGGCCGGAGGAACGGGCCGGCCCAACATCGGCAGCGTGTCATTGGCTCGATTGCGCTTCGTCATCGGTCGACCTGATCAGTGCCCCCCCGACCACGGACGGAATAGGTCATCGCTACCATCGCTGGCTGCAGGCTTCGGCTTGGCCTTGACGGGCGTCGGACGCTGCGCAGCGGCCCTCGCCGTCGAGGAAGCAGGCGGCGCAGCGGGAGCGGGCAGCGGCACGGCGCCGGGCGAGTCGGCGACGGGCGGCGGGGCGGAGCCAATCACCGCCGGAGGCATCGGGACCACCGGGGCGGTCGACGAGCGCGCAGCAGCGGCTGGCGCGGGGGGAGTCGCAGCGCTCGGCACGATGGCCGGGGCCGTGGGCGCCACTGGTTGGACGGCGCTGCTGGTGATCGCCGGTGCCGCCGCGGAGCGCGCGGGACTGGACCCAAAATGGAATGCCGCGACGATCAGAAGTCCGCCCAGCGCGAGCCCCGCCACACCGACCGCGGCGCGGATGATGACCCGGCGTCGAAGGGTGCGGCCCATGGCGTGGGAATCGGTGTCAGCCTGCGCCGGCTCGTACGACAGCGATTTCGCCGTGCTGGTATCCGGGTTCGACGGGATCCTGGGCATCTTGGGCTGACTGGATCGGGCGTCGAAAGGCTGTCCCTCCGTGGTGGGCTGCGCCGCCGCCTCGCGTCGTACAGCCACGACGGGCTGCGGCACGGGGCCCCCCATCACAGGGTGTTGCGACGGCCAGGGCCGAGGATCGGGTGTCCGGTGGACGGCCGCTGGCGCTGGCGAAACCGGCGCAACGGCGAGGGGCGCGACGGGAGCTTCGGGCCGGAGTTCCGCGGCGTTGGCCGATGCCTGCCAGAGCATGCCACCTCTGGCGGGGTGTGTCGGCGCCGTCTCCATGCGCATGGTCTCCTTGCGCAGCAAGGGTTGGGTGCGGTTGACAGGATCGGCGTGTGGCGCGTCGGCGTGCAGCCCGAGCTCTTCGAATGTCATCGGCGTGGGCGTCGTGATGTTCGCGTCGCTGGCCGTCCCGAGCTCCGGGGGCAGCCCTAAGCGCAACCGCTCCGCCTCCGCGTAAATGCGGGTCTGCAGCTCGAAGACGCTCCGCAGGCGCTTGGCAGGATCCTTGTCGAGCGACGCGAGGACGGCGGCGCTCAGGGCGGGGCTGACCCAGTCCAGGAATTGAGAGAGAGGAAGGGGCGAGAGCCACACGTGAGCGTCCATGAGCTGCTGCACGCTCGCTCCGGGCGGCAGGTTGAACGGCAGGCGACCGAGGAGGATCTCGCACAGGATGAGAGCGATCGCGTACTGGTCCGTCTGGGGAGACACCTCGTCTCCCCGGACCTGTTCTGGCGCCATGTATTTTGGGGTGCCTTGTCCTTTCTCGTAGGTCGATGCCTGCTCGGCGTCCGGCACCCGGGGATCGATGATGCGCTTGTAGGCCAACCCACAGTCGAGGACCTTGACGGCCCCGTTCGCCAGAAGAAAGACATTGTCTGGCTTCAGATCGCGATGAACGATGCCCTGCGAGTGCAGTTCGAACACCGCGGCGCAGATCTCGTGGACGATTTTAAGCGCCGCGCCGCGATCCAACGGCTTGTGCGCGATCCCTTGCGCTCTCAGGGCTGAGCCCAGCGATCGGCCCTCGAGCAGCTCCATCACGATGAAGGGAACGCCGTCGGAGAGCGTCGCGTAGTCGTGGATGGGGACGAGATTTTCGTGGTGGCCGACTTGTTTGAGGATCCGTGCCTCCTCGAGAAAGAGCTTCACGAACTCCGGCCGCGCGGCGAGATCGCGGTGCATGATCTTGACCGCGATAAAAAAACGGAGCTCCCCGCGCACCATCTTGTAGACGGAACCCATGCCGCCCCGACCGAGGAGCCCCTCGTTCGTGTAGGACTCATGGCCAGGCAGGTGGTCCCCCACCGCCAGCTCGTAAGGCACGGGGTGGTGTGACGGCTTTGGGTCGTTTTTCGGCACCGGCGGTCCCCTCCTCTCCTACCGTTCTCGCGACGCGCGTGCCAGTGCAAGGAGCGCGCCCGCAGGGTACTCCGTCCCCGTCAAGGATGTCTCCCCGAGGGCGACTTGCGATGGAGATTTCAGAGCTTGCGACAAAACGCGCGAACGGCCCAGCCCCCCGTCAGGGGAGCCAGGCCGAAGGACCACACGCCGGTGTGGGAGATGCGCGCAGGAGCCAAGGAGCATGGGGAGCGCACCGTCCCGCGCGCCCTGCCTACATATTAAGGAGGTGCCGGTCCGTCCTTGGCACCCGTAGTCGTCCATGCGGAACGACGCAACACGTCCTCGCCTCTCGGAGTCCGGCAGCGACCCCCAAGGTCGCTACGATTGGGCCGGCGCGAGAAAGGCCCGCCACGTCTGGATGCCGCGCGTCACGTAGCTGGTGAGCGCCGACCGGCCGTCGTCCAGGGCCTGCGGGGTCTTGAGTAGGTACTGCGCGACTCGCACCAGATCCTCGGCGTCGTCCGGGTTCGCGCGCCATCGCACCGGAGCCCAGTCGATGGCGTCGCTCACGACCGACGGCACCCCCTGGTGCACGCCGTCGGCGGTCACCACGTTGAAGCTCTCGGTGAACGACGGTTGCAAGAGCAGGTGCATGCTGCCGACGAGCTGCCTGAACTTCGCCCAAGGCATCCAGCCCGTCACGAGGAGCGACAGGCTCGGGGTGTCCTCGCAGAGCTCCGCCATCGCCTGGTTTTTCTCGGAGACGTAGAGCTGTGTCGGTACGCGCAGCGTCGCCGCGAGCGACGCCGCAGCGGCCGCCGCCGTCAGGCCGTTCTTGAGGAGACGGCAAGCACCGAAGAGGCCGAGGCGCAGGCTGTCGCCGCTCCAGGCGGGGCGCGCGGGCGGCATGGGCTCGGACAGATCGTAGAGGTTCGGGAGGAACGCGACGTTGGTGTTCCAGATGACGCTCGCGGCGCGGACGAACTTCTCCGAGTTGCCGGCGACGACGACGTTGTGCAGCGAGTGCTGGAGCTCTACGGCCTCTCGCAGCAGCTGCACGGCGTGCGGGTCGGCCGCGAGGAACCCGAAGTTCGAGTGGCTCACGACCGCGAAGACGATGTCCGGGAAGTCGCGCGCCATCTCGCCAAGGTGCTCGGTCGACACCCACGGCGCGTGGATGACGACGTGCGTCGGCTGGAGCTGCCCGCGTTGGAGCGCGACCGCACACGCGCGCTCGAGCCGAGCGCGCAGGTTGCCCGAGTCGGTGCAGCCCCACGCCTCGGCCCAGAGGCCGTTGGCGCGCAGGGTCTTGGCGGTCGACGCGGCGATGACGCCAAGCCCGACGTGCGAGGGGCTGTCGTAGTCGGTCGTCTTGTAGACGAAGATGGCGCGGGCGGTGGCAGTGGACGGATCGACCGCGTGCGGACGGGTGTTCGCCATGGGTGGGGTCCTTGTGCTTGGGCGGGTGTCACGCGCCGGGGCGGCGCAGGAAGAAGAGGAGGCCGAGGATCACGGCGAGTGCGCCCCCAGCGGGGGGTGCCCCGTTGCCGCCGCGGAGCGCTCGAGCGGCAGCGAGGCGCGCGCCGACGATGGGGCCCACGACGGCGAGGAAGACCGTGAGTGTCGCGATGTGCAGCGCGGTGAGGACGGTGAGTGACGAGACGACGACGATGTCGAGAACAGCGCCGTGCCAATCGACGTGCCTGGGTTCGGTCATCCTGATTTCGTCCTTGAGCTTGGTGGTGGGAGCTGGACAGCAGCAGTCTCGCGGCGCCACCATCTCGGTCGCGCCGGGCTTCACGCGGCGGGACGTGCTCGGCCGCGCGCTGGGAAGCACGTCAGCCCTTCGCCGCGTGAGCCCCGAGCGCGCCAACGCCCACGGCGTCACGCGTTCGGGTACTGGCCGCTCGCCTCGAGCCAGAAGAACACGCGCACACCTGGGACGCCGTTGACGTAGACCTTGAGCGCGCCCGAGCCCGGGTCGACCGCGAGTACGACGTAGGTGTTGGCGGGCAGTGTCGCGTTGGCCGGTGTGACCTGCGCGGCGACAGGCGCGCTGACGCTCAGCGGCGGGACGCAGACGGTCGCACCATCGGGTGCGAACGACTGGCCGAACCCAAAGGCCTGATACGGGTTCGTCGCGCCCGCGCCGGTCGCTGCGACCGCGCGCGACGGAGGGGTGCCGCTGTGGTCCCAGGGAAAGATCGCCTGGGCGCTGGGGTTAACGATGGCATGCCAGCGGAAGACGCGGTTGCGCCAGTCGCGCGAGTCGTCGACGACGGACCCCGACTGATGGCTCCAGTTCGCCGAGGCCGCGTTCTGCACGTCGATGGCGATGAGCCGGCCCTCGCAGCCGCTCATGGTCGGCGGGATCACCGGGCCCGGTCGCGGCCCGCCGCTGCCCCAGGCGAAAGCGGCGCTCGACAGCACGCTGCCGCCCTCCTTGTACTGGTGGTTGGCCGGCACGAGGATCGAGGCGCCGGTCGTGAGCGATAGCGGCACGTAGGGCGCGAGATCCTCGATGTCCGTCGACGCGACGGTGCTCAGCGGGCCGAAGTTCGCGGGCACGCGGACGTTGGCCAAGGGGAAGAAGAACGTCCCACCGCCGTCGGGCGGGAGCGTCGGCTTCGGGCCCCCCGAGGTACCCTGCACGACGCTGACGGAGATCGCCTGCACGAGCGACTTGGCGACCTGGACGACGGTGACTTGCTCGGTCGCTGGGTCCTTGCGGTACCGGCTCACCTGCGCGCCCGGCTGCTCGACCTGGAGCTGCGCGTAGAGCAGGTCCCATCGCGGCTGCGCCGTAGTGTTCGCCTGCAGCTGCTGCGAGAGCGCGAGCGCGTTGGGGCCGGTGAAGATGGCGCTCCGCAGGTCGTTCCAGTTCTTGAGCGTGCCGATGTTGGCGGCGGTGTCGCGCGAGCCGACTACGGCGCGGAACGGGCTCACGGTGACGCTTCCCGTGGCGCCGGCAGGGGCAACGGTCGCGGCAGTGCCGAACGGGAGGATCGCCTTGGCAGCGCCGCTCCCCGAGAAGGGCGCTAGGCGCAGCAGCTCGGCGAGCACGTGGTCGTCGGCGAGGCCGCCGGCGTCGGAGATCGCGTTGATGTCGCTCTGCTCGACCTCCTGGCCGTTCTGCGTGAGGGTGAAGCGTTCGACCGACATGCGTCAGCTCCCGAGCTTCGGATCCGCGAGCAGCGCCCAGCGCACGCTCTGCCCCTTGATCCGCGTGATGGCGTTGACGATTGCCTGGTAGACGGCGAGCGCCGTCGACGGGTCCTGGTAGACGAACATCCCGATGACGCCGCTCGTCTCGGAGCCGGAGGCGTTCGAGCCGTCGCCGACGAAGCTTCGCGCGTCCCGCGGCGCGAGCAGGTCCGCCGCGACGAACGCGTGCGTGTCGATGAGCCCAGTCAGCACCGGGACGCGGAGGATGAAGAAGCGCCCGACCTGGTCGCCGAACGCCCAGGCACCTCCGAGCTCGGAGTTCGGGCGGACGAAGCCGCCATTGGCCGCGGCGTCGGCGGGGTAGAGGCGCGCGAGGTACTGGGGCTGCGAACCGATGAACGAATGCCAGCCCGCGGTGCCGTCGCTCAGGAACCAGCGATCGAGCACGCTCTCGGCGTACCGCGCCTGCACGTTCGTGTAGAGGCCGAGAATCGCGTTGGCTGCGGCGAGGATGGCCTGCGGGGTGACGAGGCTGGGAGTCGTGAGCGCCCGGGCGCGGAGCGCGTCGTCGCTCTCGCCGTCCTGCTTGTAGACCCCGTGCTCGTTGCAGAGGCTCTCGAGGTAGATCCCCGTCGCGCGCGTGATGTCGCACTGCCGGGCGGAGTAGGAGCTGAGCGCGCGGTAGCGGACGAGGATGCAGGCGAGCGCCGCGGCGAGGGCGTCGCGCACGGGAGCCGTGTCACTCTGCCGGACGAAGGCCGGTAGGACCGCGAGCACGTCGGCCGACGTGACGCTCGCCGTCACGACGGCCCCGCGTACTGCAGCGTGACGAGGCCGAGCTCGTAGCGGGTGAGCACGTGCGGCATCTGGCCGTTGACGAGGATCGTGGCGGGCGACGTCGGCGTGAGGAAGCTCACGGCCTGCACGTCCCCGCTCGCGCCCGAGAGCACGCCCGCGAGCTCGTCGAGGTCGTAGTCGTAGCGGGTGATGACGAAGGCGGCGGCCAGGGCGTCGCGCAGCGCGACGTCGGGGCTTGGCAGGCGCCCTGGATCGTCTCGGAGTGTGACGACCGCGGAGACCGGAACCGTCGCGACCTGCATGCCGAGCACTTGCAGGTCCGCACCGCACACCCGCACGCCTTCGAGAGCGAGGGTGCACGCGCGAACGAGACGAGGCGTCGTCGCGTAGCCGGCGTCGGCCACGTAGCAGTGGCAGAGGCCGTTGTCGGACGGAGTGTAGTCCGAATCGAAGAGCGCTACGTAGGCGGCCCCCTGGGCCACGCACGCCGCGATGATGGCGTCAGGGTACCCGTTTCGAGCGGCGAGTTGCGTCGCCCGAGCTCGAGCCCGCACGTCCGGGGCCGATTCGAGCGCCGTGCCGTCCGAGCAGGTGATGGCTGCCACCTGCCAGCTCGGGTCCCAGAGCGGATCGTCGACGCGCGCGATGGCGGGGCCCGAGAGCGTGACGGCGCTCCCGGGACCGATGTCGGTGGCGCGGATCGGAACCGTGACCGCCGTGGCTCCAGCCGGGACCGCGACGTCGGTGGCAGCGGCATAGCTGCGGGCCGTGGGCGACGCGGCGCTGGCGAAGACCAGGATCCGCGTGCCCTCCCAGACCGTGCCGCCGCCCGCGGCCACACCCGGTCGAGTGAGCAGCGCCGTGCCCGTCCCGTAGCCCGGGACGATCCGGTCGATGCCGTAGCGCAGTTTGACCAGGCGCGCGAGGTCGTCGCCCTCGGCGGTGTCGAGGTAGACCGCGCGGAACAGGTCCCGATCGCGCGCGGCCTCGCGCGTGACGAGGATGGCGCCGGACCCCGCGAAGTGGTCGTAGATGGAGCCGCGCCGGGTGTCTGCGACCGACTGGCGCGTGCCCACGATCGCGTTCGACGACGCGGTGAGCAGGTCGCGGATGCTCGGTAGCGGATCGGAGGCGGGCATGCTGAGGGGATCAGGACGTCGTGGGGCCTGGGACGCTCAGCGGCTGGTCGTCGCCGATGAGCGTGACGGTGACGTCGAATTGACTCGTGGTCGGATCGGTCGCGTCGAGCGAGGCCCCTGCGGTCTTGACCCGGTCGTCAGCGAGCGCCTGGGCGACGAGGGTGCCGCGCAGCGCGGGTAGCGCTCCGGGCGTACCGTCGACGTACCTACGAGGCTTCGCGCCGTAGGTGTCGTCCCAGGGCAGACCCTCCGACGCTATGCGCCGCGTGAGCGCAGCCTGTACGTTGTCCGATCCGCTGACCGTGGCGAGGTCCCCGGCCGAGGACTCGACGTAGTCGGTCCCGCTCCACACCAGGTCCACGCCGTAGAGGAGGTCGGTGATGTCCTCGGGCGTGACCTCCGCGTCGACAGGCGTCGCGGGCGCCGCGGCCAGCCGGACGGACGCCGTCGTGCCCTCGGGCGTTGTCGTGCCGTCCGCGCCAGGGGCGCCCGACGCGGCGACGGTGTAGACGACCCCGACCTGTAGGTCTGCTCCAAGCGCGAGGTCGAGCTGGTTGGGCATGCCCACCAGGCCGACCAGCCCCGCCACCGGTACCGTCGTGCCGTCGCCTCCGGAGAGCGAGTACAAGCTCAGCGTCGTGAACGCCGCCAGCGCGAGAGCCCCATCGAAGACGAGGCGTACGCGCCGCTCGTGCCGAGCGACGGCCGTCAGCAGCGCGACCACGGACCGCTCAGTCGAGTGGACACGCGATGGGCAGGGGGATCGCCAGCGTGAAGCCGAGGTCGATGGTCGGCAGGGTGATGGTGGGCAGCGGGATAGAGAAGGAGAACGAGAATGTCGGGAAGGAGCACAGGCTCACGGGGACCTCAGGGGCTGATGAACACGCTGGTCGATGGCGCGCCCGGCGGCGTGGGTCCGATGATCGCGGGCGTCGCGGCGGTCGCCTTGGCGCCGATGCTGACGCTGCCGGCGACGATCGCCGCCGAGCCGCTGGCGACCACCGTGGCGTTGCCACCGGTGAGCTTCACCATCCCCGTGTCCTTCTGGACGAGGGACAGCTCCTTGCTCGTCATCTGGACGACGGTCTTCGCGTCGCCGCTGTCGGCGACGTAGATCATGATGGCGCCGCCGCTCATGACGACGCCGTTGCCCTTTTCGTCCTGGAGCATCACGCCGTCCGGTCCGACGTGGAGGAACCGGTTGGCGTAGTCGGAGATCGTGACGCTCTTGGCCTTGATGACGAAGTCCGTGTCGGCGCCGACGTCGAACTTTGCCTTCGTCGGGCTGAACTGGATGTCCGGCGAGCTCTCCGTGGTGCAGACGATGACGCCCGCCCCCGGATGGTCCGCGAACGCGGTGGGGAAGCCCACCATGACCGAGGTCCCCTGCGCGGGGATGCGGAAGAGGCCCCCGCCAATCCGCGCGAGCACTTGGTAGCCCTGAGCGACGTCCGGCTGAAGGGGCGTCGCGGGGTGGCGCCCGCGCACGAGCGTCACGCGTACGAGGGTAACGCCGTCCTCCGTGTCGTAGTGGGGGCTCACGCCATCCCAGCCGACGGTGCCGGGCTCGAATAGGAGGAGGTCCCCGTGGCCGCCGAGGACGTCGGCGTCGTTCGGGAGTTCGGCGAACGCGGCGTCGAGGGTCACGATTGTGCCCCCATCCGCTCGGCGGACCAGGTGTGCAGCCAGCGGCCCGCCGTGGGCCAGCAGACGAGCAGCGGGTGAGCGATGAGGTTGTGAACCGTCCACCAGAAGCGGGGCATGGGCGAGGCGCCTCCTTCACGAGACCTGGATGCGGTTGCAGTAGTTCACCTGCACCTCGAACGCGCCGCCGTCCTCGCTTGTCTGTAGGTCGACGGTCACGCGCTTGGCGCAAAACTCGGGGCTGGCGGCCCCGAACGCGTCAGCGTCCTCAGCGATGAGCTGCGCGATCCCGTCGGAGTAGCCGCGCCGGGTGAGGTAGCCGATGCGGCCCTCGACGGTCGGGATGTGTCGCAGCGCCTCCTTGTCTTTCTCCTCGAACTCGACCCGCACGGCGTCCCCGGGGCCCATCGTCAGCAGGTCGAACTGCGCGCCGCTCAACGTGTGCGCGAACATCTCGGCCGTGGAGAGCTGCCCCTCGAGCTCCTGCCGCGAGCGCTCCTCCCAGATGCGACGCGCGAGCGCGTCGAGCGCCGCCTGATCGGTCACCCCCGTGTAGGGGAACATCTCGTAGTGGTCGCTGACCTTGCCGCCCGTCGATAGGGCGCGCTTGGACGGCGAGGTGCCGAGCGCCGGGTAGAAGGCCTCGAGGGTCCTGCCGGTCAGCGGATCGAAGCTCGTGACGCCGACGCCCTTGCCCGCGAGGTCGGCGCTCCGCGCTTCGCTCAGCTCGAGGATGTTGTGGCCCCAGATGAGGCGGGGCGGATCGGAGTCCGAGTAGTAGTCCTGCGCGAGGGTGACGATGCACTGGTCCCGACGGATGAAGGAGATGAGCCCGCACATCCCGACGCACTGCTGCCAGACGGCCCACGCGTCCGCGCCGGGCTTGGCCGGCACGCGCGCCCCGAGGCGCGCGAACCGCGGGGCGGCTGCCGAGCCGAGGCCCGGCAGGCCAGCGGTCGCGAGCTGCCCGACGGGCGTGAGCCGATCGCGAAGCGCGCTGACCGTCGAGATGATGGAGCCAGAGCCGCTGGGGTCGAGATAGCCAGTGTTGTCGCAGATACGCGCCCAGGCGTCCGAGAGCGACTGCGAGTAGTCGGGCACGCCCGCGGGCGGGAGCTTCGCGCGCAGGAAGAACGCCGTGTAGTCCTGAAACTCGAGCTCGACGACGAACCCCTCGCTCTCCTTGGCGATGCGGCGCGGACGGACGAGCGTGCCGATGAACCGGAGCGTGCTCGTGTCCGGGGTCCACTGGCCCTTGTCGTCGGCGTTGCCCAAGTAGAACTGCACCGTCGCAGACGAGAGGAGGCGCGGATCAGCGCCCGCGTCACGCCACTCGGCGGTGAGCTTGAGGACGTCGGCGTGCTGGTGGTCGTTGCTCTCCCAGAACGCGCGCCGGATCCGGATCGGGAACGCGATGAGGCTGTCGTCGCTCGCCTGCGTCGCGCGATCCGAGGGCGAGCCCATCTGGGGCACCCTCAGGACCGCAGCCATTCGAGGACGGTAGATCGGCACGTGGCTTGGGCGTCGTGGGAACTGGGGGCTAGGCTGCTGCGCCGATGCAGCCCACCCCGCAATCCGGAGTGTCCGCCTGGTCCGTCACGGCGATCGTCGTCGGCTGCTTCGTCGCCGCCGTCCTGCTCGTTGGCTTGATGGCGCTCCTGGTGCGGCCGGGCGGGCGACGGCACGGCGACCGGTCCGCGGCATCGACTCCGAGCGGCCCCGATCCCACACCACGGACCGTGTCCTTCGGCGCCGTGCTTGCGGACCGCAGCCTGCAAGGCCAGGCGATTCGCGTGGAGGGCTACCTCCGCACGATCGGGCAGTCCGGATCGAAGTGGTGGATCAACCTCGTTTCCACGCCGGGACAGGACAGCGAGGTCGTCGTGTGCGGAGTCGACGCCGATCCGTCCTCGTCGCTCCGTGTCGGCCAGCGCGTGGCCGTCCAGGGGACGCTGCGCGGGGCCGTCGTCAAGCCGTGCAGCTACGAGGGCGAGTGACTCGGCCCCCTACGACTTCGGCACCACATAGCTCGTCCCCGCCACCGGCGGGGCGGCGAGCCGGACGCCGTTGGCCTGGCGAAGCGTGTCGGCCTTGTCCGGCGCGCCGTACGCACGGATCGACAGGCTCTCCCACGTGTCGCCGCCCTTGGCGGTGACGCGCGTGGCCGCCTGCCCGCGCTGGGCGATGGCGGCCTGGTTGTCCATCGACGCGGCGGCGGCCAGCGCGCTCGACGTCTCGACGTCGATGCTGGCGAAGAGCCCGCCGCTCGACGCGTCCGTGCCGAACGAGCGGCCGATCCCGATCGCGTCGTTGCGCGCCGACAGTACGACTCCCTGGAGCGTTAGGAGCGCCGTCCGAAGCTGCCCGATGCCCGCGCGTAGCCGCTGGATGTCGCCCGCGAGCGCCGTCTCGAAGCTCTGCATCTGGTTGGCGACGTTGGCGATGGCGCCGATCGCGCCGCTGACTGCACCGACGAGACTCGACAGCGCGTCGAGGATGTTCGGGTTCAGGTTCGGCATCGTCGGCGCCGACAGCGTCGTCGCGAGCGCCGCCTGGATGGCCGCGAGCGAGTCGGCGGGCGACGGGCGCGAAGGGCTCGGCCCCTGCGGCGCCGACTGCGTGTCGTCGTCGACGAGGACGACCATCTTCCACTCGACGTCGCCGGGCCCCTCGCGGCCCGGGTCGAAGCTCTTGATGAAGCCCGTGTACTGGAGGATGTCGCCCCAGGTGATTCGCACCGCCTGCTTGTCGCGGACGAACGCGATGACCTCCTGAGTCTTCTGCAGCGCGTAGCCGGCGCCGCCCTCCCGGTCCATGAACCGCCCTGAGAGCTCCCACGGCTCGTAGTCGTCGCCGAAGATGTGGCGCGTAGGCGGCCCGCTGCTGCCCGGGTAGCGGATGGTCTTCTCGCGGATCGAGACCTTGTCGCGAACGACGGGCTTTTGTCGAGGGCGGCCGAAGGGCGCGCTGTAGCCGCCGAGCGTGAGGGTCTTCTTGTCGCCCCCGAGCTGCTCGAAGCGC
Organism: Polyangiaceae bacterium; assembly: GCA_036490515.1. GTDB lineage: Bacteria > Myxococcota_A > Polyangia > Polyangiales > Polyangiaceae > Palsa-1150. The sequence goes on along the minus strand of DASXDU010000047.1, from coordinate 350,966 downwards.
CAGGCGCCGGCCGTAGGGGCGCTCATCGTGCGGCGGAGAAGTTCGGGACGTAGGGGCTCGACTTGCGGTACCGCGCCAGGTCCGAGAGGTGGCCGGCGATGACGCGCGCGACGCGATTGGGGTCCTGGTTGCTCGTGACGGTGATCTCCACCCGGTCGACGTGCACGCCGCCGCCCCCTCCACCGCCGCCCAGGCGCACGGTAGAGAGCGCTTCGTGCAGGGCGCTGTCCGCTGCACGGCGCGTCGGCGGTCCCTGCCTGCGGCGAGCGTGACCCGTCTGCTCCCCCTCGATGCCGAGCCAGTCCATCGCGTGCGCGAAGATGCTGGCGGCCCCCTCGACGATGTGTGCCGCTGCCTCGGCGCCCGCGGCGAGGCCCCGGATCGCCTCGAGCAGGTCCACGCCCGCGGAGTCCGCGGCCCGGAGGATCCATGGCTCGAGCTCGCGCCAAGCTTGGCTCAGCGTGTCGAGCGTGTCGCCCGAGCGCTCCTCAATGTCCGCCCAGATCGCCACGGCGAAGTAGTGGAAGCTCGACGTCTCGTCGGTGAGCGCGTGAATCGCACCGGCCGCGGCGACGAGCCCCTCGACGAGGAGAAGCGCCGCCGCGGCGGCTGCCCCGAGCGTGACGGGATCAGCAAGCAGCTCGAAGAGTCCACCGGCCTCGCCCGCGACAAACTGGCCCGAGAACATGTCCCGGAAGCGGCCCGCCATCGCGTCGAAGGCGGAGCCCTCGGGGGCGATCTTGCCGGCGATGCCGCTCGACTTCGTGAGCCGGTCCATATCTCCAATGCCCCCGAGCGAGGGCATGAGGCCCGCGAGCAGGCCACCGCCCTTCAGCCCCGCGTAGAGCAGGCCCACTTGCTCGAGCCGGTCGAACGTTTTGTCGTCGCCCAGCGCCTTCGCCGCCCGGTCGGCCAGGTGCTCGACGAGCGGCCCGACCCGGTCCCAGATGCGCGCGATGCGTTCGTAGGCATGCTCGGCGAAGGCCTCGATGTCGGGCCACCATGCGCGGAGCTTCTCGCGCCCGACGTCGAACGCCTCGCCGAGCCGGTCGCCGATGAGACTCGCCCAGAGGTTGACCTTCTCCTCGTTGCTGTCGAACCAGCTGTTCGCCTCGCCGAGCGCCGCCTTGATGCGCTCGAAGAGCGGCGACGTGGCGAGCGACAGGAACCGCTTCGCGTTGTCGACGAGCGTCGACGACAAGCCCTCGAACGAGTGGCTGAACGCCTCGATGGCCGGCGCGAACTTCTCGAGCTCCGCGCGGACACGCTCCAGCCGCTCCGCGGCCGGCAGCTTGTTGAACGCCTCGGCCTTCTCGCCGCCCAGGCCCGCCAGGCGCATGCCGAGCACGTTGTGTGCGCCCGCGCGGCCTTCGAGGAGCATCGCGAACTCGCGCGACGCCTGCTCCATGGGCAATCCCATGACCTGGCTGACGGCCATGGCCTGCGCCGAGAGCGCGCGGAGCTGGTCGATGTTCGCGCCGGCCTGGAAACCGGGCACGCTGATCGTCTTGAAGATGCCGATCAGATCCTTGAACTCCCCCGGGAGCGCCGCGGCGTCCTTGCGCATCTGCGCCATGACGTCGCCCGCGACGCTCATCCCCTCGGGCATTGACGACGTGATGCCATTGGCCCCGAAGATCGCAGCGAGGGCGATCTGCGTGCTCTCGAGCTCCTTGTTGAGGAGGAGCGTCCCGTAGGTCACTGCGCCGACCGCCGCCGCGGCGCCGACCTCCCCGAGTGTCGCGGCGAGGCTGGCGGCCCCCTCGACCGCGCCCTCGAAGGCCCCGGCCAGCGATCCGGCGAGGGTGGAGGCTTCATGACCGACCCGGCCGAGCGTGCCGCTCAAGCCGTCGAGCTTCGAGACGGACCGGCCGACCTCGGACGCGAGGTTGCCGTGGGTCGCCAGCTCGATGGCGACTCGGTAGGTGACGTCGGCCATCGATGGGCGGGATCAGGACGTGGAGTAGGTGACCTGCACGGCGCCCGGCGCGAGCGCCCAGTGGATGGCGCCAGTCTGGAAGGTCGGCGTCGCGGCCGGCTCAGGGACCGGGTCGCTCGTCGGCGCGGCGTCGATCACCGTGGCCGAGGAGCACGAGCGGATCGCCGGGTGCGCCCTCGTGAGCGCCGCCTTGAGGGAGGCCGTGCGCCATGTGTACCAGTCGGGCCGCGTGTTGAAGTACGCCGTCGCGGCTGACGTCAGCGCGGCGCTCACAGGACTCGGATCGGTGATGGCCGCTTCCTTCCGCAGTGTGACGTTCGCGCGGACGCGCACGAAGACGTTCCCGCCGCCAAAGACCACGCCGCGTAGGCCGAACCCCTGCCCCTGCACCGCGGTCTGGATGGCTGCCTGCCAAGACGGGCACGTCGCCCAGGAGACATCGAATGCCAGGACGTCGGCCTGCCCCAGCGTCGAGTCCTCGACGACGGCCGCGTAGGCCGCCCCGCTGAGAAGCGCCTGGGCCAGGAGCGCACCGACCGTCGGTGCGTACCGCCCGACCGCGTACGCGCGGGCCGCCGCGCGCAGGATGGCGTCACCGAGGCCATCGGTACCCCCGGCCGTGGCCGCCGACTGCACGCTGAAGCCCTTATCGAAGAGGGAGTCTGCGAGTTGGAGGTCCGCCGTGCCGTAGGGCACGAGCTGCGGGGTCAGTCCCGTCGGCGTGTTCGCGAAGCTCCCGGCGCGCGTCGCGACGATCGGCACCGGGACCTGGAAGAGGCCCTGCGGCACGACAACGTCCATCGTGCTCACGTAGCTGGCCGCCGTGCGCGGGAGGAGCGGGTCGCTCTTGGCCGCGCGGTTGAACCGGGTGCCTTTCGGAATCACACCGGGACCACCGTCGACCTCACGCGTCAGCGTCACGTCGCCGACCGCCGTGAGCGGCGCCGTCGGCAGGACCGTGTCGAACTCGCTGGCGCAGAGGTCCCGCAGCGCCTCGCTCGTTGCCGTCTCCAGGCGCGACGCCTCGATCTCGCTGACGAGCCGCTCGATGATCCGCGCGAGCTGCGCGCGCCACCCGTAGAAGACGTCCCCGTAGCGCCCCGCGGTCGCGAACGGCAGCGCGCGCGGGCGCAGCGCCGCGAGGTTCTCGATCCCCACCGAGACGGCCTGGTCGGGGCGCGGAACGATGGGGGCGTCAGTCATCGCCGACGGGGATGCCGAGCTCGCGCGCGACCGCGCGCGGCTGCACCTCCGCCTCCCAGTGCTCTTGCAGCGCCCGTGCGAAGAGTGCGCGGTCGAGGGGCGTCAGGGTGCCCGAACGTCCGAGGAGCCGGTGCACGTCCTGGTGGCCGTAGCGGCAGATGAACGCTACCTCGAGCCACGACTCCCAGACCGCCTCCCAGTAGGCGCCCGTCAGCCCGAGGACACCGTCCGCGCTTTTTTTGCGATCGCCTCGACGTCCTTGGCGCTCGGCTCGTGGTACTCGCGGTAGAACCAGGCGAGCACCTCGTCGTCACGGCAGGTGAAGAGCTTGTCGTAGTCGCTCTCCAGAAGCGCGTGCGTCACGCCCATCCACTCGGTCTTCGGGTCGAGCAGGTCGGCGTCGGTGAGGCCCTTCTTCTTGGTGACCGCGCGCACCATGCGCTTCACGCCCTCGCGCTGGCGCAGGAGCGCGAGCTTGATCTTGTCGTCCCCCGCGATCATTGCGGCGGATACGAGCGCCGCGTCGCGATCGGTCGGCGAGAGCAGCTCGAAACGCACGCCGCGCCCGGAGTGCTGGGGCGCTTTGTTCGGCAGACACAGCTCGATCAGCTCGCTCATGGGAGATTGCTCCGAGGGTTCTGGGATGCTTGAGTGCGCCGGTACGTATGGACGAGGACCACGAGCACTTTGAGTTCGAGCTGCCTCTCGTGATAGGCGCGCTCATCGATCGTCTTTTTCGCATCGGTCATACCGAGGCCGCCACAGCGCTCGAGCGAGGCTGGGTGCCTGTGCGAGAGGGCTCCAATGACTGGCGCCCGGTGCTCCAGGCCGTGCAGTTGGTCCGCAGCGAGTGGGCCTCGAACCTCGCCGAGGTGGACCAGGACTGCCTTCGAAACATCGAGGCCGACGTGCGCGCCGGGATGCTTCGGCTCGCGGCCGAGGCCCTCTGCCGCATGAGCGTCAGAGGCTCGGCATGAGCCTCAGAGGCTCGCCATCTTCTTGAGGTCCCCGGCGCTCATGCTCACCGTGAGCAGCATCCGCTCGGTGCGCCCGCCCTGCTTCACGCGCCAGTCCTCGAGCACCAGGTCCGTGAACGCGTACGCCTTGTTGCTCCCGTCACGGGGGAAGAGTTGCACGAGCGCGCTCTTGTCGAGCGGGGTCGCCTCGGCGTCCTCGTTGTCGCGGTCCGTCAGGAAGGTGTCGACCTGGCTCAGGTTGTCGATCCAGAGCTCGAGGTTCAGCTCGTAGTGATCGGTCTGGCTGCCCGTCCGGTTGCGCTTCTCACCGTTCACGCCGTCGCGGAACTTCGTGACGCTCGGACCGAAGTCCCAAGTCTTGGCGTTGAGCGCGACGAGTTCCTTGCCGTCCTGGAAGTACCGCATGACGGCGTCCTTGCCGGACAGGAAGGTGGATCGGGGCATGGTCGCGTAGGCTCCGGGGGATGCGATTCGCCGCGCACATCAGGCACGTCGACGCGAGCATCCGTTCGCTGTCGGCCCGCCGGGACTTCTGTCGTCGTCTCGCCTTCGCGATCGACACGCACTCGTGCGAGAACTGGGTGCGGACGGAACTCGCGGCGGCGATGAGCGAGGGGGCGTACGCGCCCGGGGCGCCCGCGGGGTACTGGGTGTGGCCCGAGCGCGACAAGCGAACGGACCTTCCGCTGATGTGGGGCGATGACGACGAGAGCGTCGTGGCGCGGATGGAGCTGAAGGTGCTCTACAACCTACGCGGACGTGGCATGGAGAACCGTCGCCGGGTCTGTGCCGACCTGCGCAAGCTGCGGCTCAACGACAGCTGCAGGGTGATGCTCGTCCTACTCGTCTTGCTGCGGTCAGAGAGGAATCGCTGGCCTCACCTCGATCGCCTGCGTCGCATGGACGACTTCCAGCAGGAAATCATCGACGCGACGGGTATCCCGGCTCGGCGCTGTAAGCCCTTCGACGCAGCAGTCTGCAAGTTGGCGTGGCATGAGGAACTGCGTGCACGATTCCTCCGAATCGTCGTGTAGCGGCTACGACGTCTTCACCTGCACGCTCTCGCCGAAGAGCATGGAGAAGAAGAGCTTCTCGATGCCGCTGGAGGTCTTCATGTCGACAGGGATCGTCAGCATCCCGTTGTCGAGATCGTTCTGGGCGTTGAACGTCGCGAGCGGCGGGATGTCGTAGGCGAGGCAGTGCGGGGTGTGGTTCGGATCGCTGTTCTGCGCCGCCTCGAGCCCGTCCATGAACGCCTGCACCATGTGGACGACGGCCTGCTGGTTGGAGGGGACGTTCGGCGCGTCGATGAAGCTGCGCGAGGAACGCACCATCGACACGGCCGCGTAGTCGCCCATGCGCGTGCGGGTGTGGTTTCGCCGCGTGGGATCGAGCGGCGCGACCGTGAGCACGCCGGCCTCGATCGTGAACCCACCGTTCTGCTCGCGGATGATCGTGGCGACGCCCTGGTCCGTGTTGTCCGCGGCGCCGTTGCCTCGGTCGAACTCCAGATCCTGGATGCCCGAGAGCATCGCGATCACCTCGGGGTCCTTCCAGGCGATCGAGGTCGACGGCGAGAGCTGGGCGGCGGCCGACGCCGCGAAGGAGGCCCCGGGCACGAGGTGCAGCGCCCCGGCCGCGTCGTCGAACACGTACACCCAGGGGTCGACGTAGACGACGCGCGCAGAGCGGTAGTTTGCGACGTCCGTCGCCACCTGCTGGAGCGATTGGCCGGTGCTGCCGTTGATGTAGGCGACGCGGTCGCCCATCGCCTGCACGTGCTGCAGGAGCGCCGCGTTCACGGGTTGGCGGATGGTGGCCCCCGGATCATCGACGAAGACGTGCCGGATGCTCTGGTCGCCCTCCAGCGCAGCGATCCCGCTGTTCCCCGTGCCCGCCGTGCCCGTGTACGCGAGGGCGTTCGGCGCGCCGTCCGCGCCCCCCGCGAACGTGTATGTCCCGTTCTGCGGGCGACCGAGGGTGCCGACGTGGATGCCGCCGACGAGGTAGGTGGAAGTGAAGTTGGGCGTCGAATTGGTCGCGGTCCCCGAGTAGTCGAGGTTGTCGTAGACCTCGCTCGACGACCCGCTCGTGCCGACGATCTGCACCGTCAGGCAGAAGTGGTTCGGGTTGCCGTCGCCCGCGTTCGAGACGGTGGCGACCAGCGAGTTGCCGGCGGCGCCGTTGTACTTGCCGACGACGGTCACCACATTCCCGAGCGGGGCGGACGCCTGCTGCGCGGCGCCGCCCAGGGCCCGCACGACCTTCAGCGTCGGCCAGCCCTTGCCGATCATCCCGAGGTAGCCGGACCCTGTATGGTCCATCCCGGGCGGCGCGAAAGTGTAGATCATGTCCTTCGGCCCTGCGGGCGTCGTCACCTTCGTGCTGTCGGGGCCCCAGGGGAGCTGCGCGACCATCGCGGCGACGCCTGTGCCGATGGCCTGCACCATGGCGTTGGGCGTGCGCTCGATGGCGTACGCGGCGTGCCGGCGGGCGGCCGATGTACTGGAGATCCAGACGGGCATGGGGTGGGCGCGCTCAGGTCGTGGCGGGCGGGTCGGTGAGACCGACGAATCGGATGACTGCGATGCGCGCGGTCGGCGCGGTCAGGGTGAGGTCGACCTCGGCCCAGCCGCGGAGCGTCGCGCGGTACTCGGACCGCGTCGCGGCGTCGGGCGTGTCGCTGACCTCGGGGCGGTCGAAGTAGCAGTCGGCCGTCCCGGGCCAGCCGTCGGCGAGCGGGAGTACGACCCCGTGGCGGAAGGGATCGGCGTTCACGGCGCCGATCGTCGCGCCCATGCCGGCGTTGAGCGCCTCGTCGAGGCGGGCGAGCAGGTCGTCGCGTGCGGGCGCGTGCTTGGCCCACACGTCGAGCTGCAAGGGCTGACGGAGGGCGCGCAGCCGCCAGGTGAAGAGCGAGGTGTGGGGTCCGGTGTCGACGCGGTCGACCGCGATGGGATCGAGCGGCTCCTCTTCGGGCGCTCCGGCACGCAGGATCGTCACGGCGCGGGCGGGGACGTTCTTCGAGGGCTCCGGCCAGCTCGTCGAGACGGTGATTCCCTCGCCCAGAGCGCTCGTCAGCCACCGGCCAAGGGCGTTGACCGCGGCCTGCTCGACGGTGACCTTCACGGTGCCTTGGCGAGGGCGTCACGGATGGCCGCGGCGAGGATCCGGCGCAGGTCCGGCAGCGCGCTGCGCGCGTACCAGTGTGGCTTGGTGCCGCGCCTCGCGATGGCCTGCTGGATGGCTCGCGCGATACGGATCGGCGCGTCGACGTCGAGGGCGCCGCTCTTCTCCATCGCGCCGAGCGCCGAGGCAACCGAGCGCGCGTGCGATGCGGTCGTCGTGCCGGGCAGACGGCCGATCTGACGCCCTGACAGGAGGCCCTGCGCGCCGCGGAGCTTCACCCATGCAACGAGGGGGGCGAGCGGCGGCATGTGCGGGCGCGACCCGGTCTCCACCGGAGCCGCGTGCGGCGCGTCGACGACAACGGCAGCCCCCTGCGGGCGGTCCTCAGCGTGAACCGCTTCACGCAGCTCGCCGTGAGCAACGGGCACGCGCCGTTTGACGACGCTGACGCCCTGCCGGGCCGCAACCAGCGCGGCGGCGCGAAGGCGCCGCTCCCGCTCGGCCTGGTGTCGGCCGAGCAGCGCGCCAAGGTCGCGGAGGCTCCCAACTTGGTAGGTCTTCATCGCGACGCTAGGATCGGAACCCGCCGTGAAGCTTCCCCGTGAACTGCTCGAAGTCGTCGACGAGGTGGTCAAGCCGACCACGGAGCCCTCGTTGGGCCAGCGCCCCGAGCTCGCCGCGCGCCTGAGCGTGGCGCTCGAGTGCTGGCTTCACGGCTCGGTCACGACCGAGGAGGCCATCGTCGTCTTGCGCACGCCGCCGTCGCGCCGCGGTAGCCCTGTACGCTAGCGGTCTCGAAACTCGATGGCGCCGAGGTCGGCGAGTTCGCGAAGCAAGTCGAACGCCTCGTCCTCGGGCAGCGCCGAAATGTCGAGGATCATCTCGACGGTGCATCGGCCATCGACGAGCGACAGGACGTGGCCCCCGCGATTGTCGAGCGGCAACGTCCTCAACTCGTCGTGGGTCATCACGAGCCACGGCACCGAGTGAAGCGGCACCGCGAGGCGAACGTCGCTGTCGGCCGCCTCAAATCTGCGGTCGCTGTCGCGCGCATCCTGGCGCATGTCGACCGGAATCGTGATGCGGTCGCGCGAGCCCACCCTGCTTCGAGTGTACTGGACACCCCCAGCGGGCGCACTCGACGGCTTCAATTCACGAGTCCGCTACGGCGTCGTCTGACGCCTACCCAGCACCACCCACCAGCCAAATGGGCTCGTCGTGATGAGGCCGAGCAGCGAGTAGTCCCCCGCGTGCGCGCCGACGAGCTCGTAGAGGATCTCCGTCGCAGCGTCGGCCACGGCGGGCTTGAGCTGCGCCTCGGAGACTCCACCAAGCGAGCCGTCGGCGTTCGTGTAGCTCGGCGTGATGGGCCCCACCTTCACGTCCCCGGTCTCGTACCGACCGCCGCTCGAGGCGATCTCTCGCGTCGAAACCTGCCGCACCTTGTAGACAGCCGGCAGGTCGAGGCGCGTGTCCGCGTAGGCAGGCTGCGTCCCGTCGTCCGGCTCGACCCCCACCGCGCCGCTGGTCCACCGGCGCGTGACGACGCCCAGGCTCGTTGGCCGGATGTCGAAGCGGCTCGGTCCCGTGAGGCCACGAAGCCGATCGAAGACCGGCAGCATGCGTGTGCGCAGGCTCATCGAATCCGTTCTCTGCGGTGCGCGATGTGCGTGGCGCCCCCATCACCCGTTCGGGTGAACGCTACGCGGGGAACATCGCGGCGGCTGGTGCGTCGAAAGTCGTGTCGGCGAAAGTCGACCGGCAGGAACCGGGAGCCCAGCGGAATGCGCCGCTGCCTGGAGCCGCGCCGTTCACCCACAGAAAGGTGAGTTTTCTAATGCGCGATCCGACAGCACGCAGAGCGTGCACAACGAGGCTCTCATGGCCCGTCACAAGCCCAAGAACACCACCTCCAAGCGCCGTCCCGGCGTCCGCGTCCCTCCGACACGGCGACCCAAGACGTTGCCCCTCGTATGGCGCATCGTCATCGAGGTCGCGGTCGTCCTGTTGATCCGACTCGGCACGATGATCACTCCGCCGCACACCTTGGCGGCGGTGCTGCCGCAGCAGGCCGTGGATCACCGCCCGCGGTGACCGTGGTCCGACGCCCCGCCTCCCCGCCAGGGGAGGCGGGCATCGCCTTTCGAAGTGTCCGCGTGTTCAGTGCCAAAGGGGGGCAGACCGCTCCCTCTATTTAAGGAGGGGCGCGGCCCGTACCAGTCCGCGCGTCGGCGGAAGGACCGTGATGAAGCGCGATCCGCACTGCGCGCAGCGGCGCTGACCGAAGTCGACGCTGTCCCACCCGCAGAGAGAGCATCGGACGGCCGCGTAGAGCCAGGGCGCAAAGCGGCGCGGCTCCATCGGCGCGCGCGTCCCGACGAAGCAGCAGGGGCACCAGAGCTCGTGGCCCCCGGCGTCGTCGTTCACATGCACGGGGGCACGCTTCGGCGCGTCTCCAGTCGGCACCTTGCACCCGACGCACGGATCGCTCGCACCGCTCGTCTTCTCACCACGGGAGTTCGCCATCGTCGATGTCCGGATAGGGGGAGCCGTGCGGCTTGGGCTCGGCGCCGGTGAACACGTCGTGCCGGGGCGAGGTCCCGAGCGCGCGGGCGACGCGGCCGACGATGCGTCGGCCTTCGGCGCGGAGCATGACCATGGCGCGCATCGGGTCGACGCCGAGTTCGTCCACCTTCAGCGCCTCGGCCTCGTCCCACAACGACTCGAGGCGTGTCTCGATGCTCGCGAGCTGCGCGAGCCAGCCCCGGATCTGAAGCTCGGTGGAGTTGTCGGGGCGCGTTCCGTTGTCGGCGATGGCCAGCACCGCCGTCATCGCCGCTTCGAGCCGAGGGTCGGCCTGGAGGAACAGCGCCGGGAAGCCCAGGTACGAACGAATCGTCGCGCGATCAGCTTCCGTCCACGCCATGGTCCGTTTGTTCCACCGAGGTCACATCGGGCGCGTGCTTGCGAGGTCGCCAGACGCCGGTATGTCGAGGCACTCGCCCCCATGCTGCCTCGGACCAACTCCGTGAACGTCTTCGGCGTGGCCGTTCGACTGCTGCGAGGCGAGAGGATGCGGTTCCTGGATCGACACGGGCGCGAGTGGCTAGCGACAGCGACCGAGCTGCACCTCGTGCGCGACGGCATCGAGGAACTCATCGTCGAGGGCTACGCCGCTGACATCGCCGAGGAGGTCGTCCGGCGGCGCGCGCCTGGCAGCCGACCTCCCAGCCAGTAGCCTACCGGGTCAGCGGCTCCGGGAGGCGTCGTGCGCGCCTGCATCGCGCGGTTCGCGGACGACGTCACAGACCGGCCGAAGCGCTGGCGGCGCCATCCCCTCGACGCGATGTCCGGGCGGAAGCGGCTGCGGATTCAGGCAGGCGACGAGCGACACGAGAGCGAGGACGGTCAGCAGGGCGATCGTCCAGTGCGCGCGGCTCATCCCCCCGGCCGCCTCGGAGCTCGCGTCTGCGCGAGCACCTCGTCGGCCGCCTTCTTCGCGAGGACGGCGCGCTCGGCCTCTTCCTCGGCGGCCTTCGTCGCGGCGACCTCCGGGTCGAGCGCCGGGTGCAGCGTCTCGTCACCGATGGCGCGCTCGAGGAGCGGCGCGAGGCCGCCGACGATCACGCCGTCGCGGATGTCGTGGATGGCGCGATCGAACTCGCTCGGCACCTGCACCTCCTTGCCCGGTGGGAACGTGAACCGCTTGAAGCGACCGGGCGAGTCGTGAACGTCGACGCGCATCTCCTGGCGCGTGGGGTTGCGCCACGTGGTCAGGCGGTGCTCCTGCGGCTGGTTCTGGTGCATGGACGGCTCCGGGCGTCAGGGTCCGATGAGGTCGACGGAGAATCCGGGCGGCGCCGCCTGGATGTGCGCGTTGTAGAGGGCGCGGTAGGTGTTCGCGAGATCGCACGCCGTCTGCTGGTCGGCGGCGTCGGGCGCGGTGATCTTGTTCGGGTCGTTGACGACGTGGACCCCGGCCTGCGAGAGGTGCGCGTTGAATTTCGCCTTCGCGTCGTTCAAGAACGCGACGGCGTCGGCGAGCGTGGCGGGCGGGCCCTTCGCGAGGTCGTCGGCCGTGTCGGGTTTGAGGTGCGCGAAGCGGTCGTGCGTGTGCGCGGCGTGCCGGCCCGCGAGCTCCTGGCAGAGCGAGAGGAGCGACGGGAGATCGCTCGCGGGTCCCGAGGCGAGCGTGAGCGGCACGGCCGTGGGGTTGGTGAAGTCCCCCGCGCCGACGCTCGACACCTCGAGGTGGAACTGCCCGGCCCCCTGGGCGACGACGCGGCGGAGTGCGTCGAGCTGGCTCGCGAGCGCGTACTCGACCGCGCCCGAGCCGCGTCGAACGGTGAGGGGCATGGGTTCTCACACCTCCAGGATGTCGGCGATGTAGCCGCACGAGTTGGGGCGCTTGAGGGCGAGCTGGATGGTCGTCTTGACGCTCGCCTTCACGTTGTCCCCGGTCTTGGCCAGCAGGACGATCCTGGCCGGGATGTCGGTAGCCATCTGGACGGCGCCCCCGGAGCTCGAGACGAGGCGCGTGTCCGCGTGGCCGAGCGCGTCGCCCGGATTGATGTGCGGCAGGAACTTCATCCGCAGGTAGTTGAGGTTGAGCATCGCGAGCCGCCCGGGCGGGCCGTTGCGGTCGCGGATGACAGGCATCCCCTTGTAGAAGAGGTTCGCGGCGCCCGCGCCGAAGTCCATCGGGCCGCGCCCGTCGGAGACGACGCGCCGGATGCTCTCGAAGAAGTTCTCGTACTTCCGGAGAACGCCCGCCGAAGCGAGGATCACGTTCGGCGGCTCGCCGCAGGCTGTGAAGATGTTCTGCTCGAGCTGGGCCATCAGGTCCAGCGTCAGCGGGCGCCCAACGCCGCCGTTCGCCAGGACGTTGCCCGCCCACTCGGGGAACTGCGCGCGGTCGATGGTGGCGTAGAGGCCCGTCGGCTCGAGCGGCCCGCCGTACAGGCCCACGAGCGTCGGCACGCCCTTCTGGTTGGTCCCCGTGCCCGCGTAGATGTCGACGTTGATCCGCGAGCAGAGCTTGTGGTGCGCGTTCATGACGCGCTCGCCGAACATGTCGAGGAGCACCTCGGGGGTGCCGACGGAGCTGGCCGCCGCCTCCACCTCGGTCTCGGAGAGCTTGAAGGACTGCCGGTAGATGGACCACCCGAGGACGGCGGGCACCGGTTCGTCGGTCGTGAACTCGGGCTCGTCGACGTCGGAGCCTTCGAGGACGGCGTCGGCCTGCGCGCCCGAGAACTCAACGTCCCACGCCGCGTTCTTGCCGCGCCCGCGTTCGGCGGGGATGAGGGCAGCGGCGACCGCGAGGCGGTTGTACTGCCGCGTGAACTGCTCGTCGAACGTCTGACTGAGCGCAGCGCTGACTTGGGCGAGGGTCTCCAGTGCCATCGGCTACTCGTTTCCTTTCAGAGCTGGCCGAGAAGGACTCGACGGAGCCCATCGGCGACGGTGGCGCGATCGATCGGACCCGCAGGAGCGCGCGGCGGCGGCTGCGCGCCGGGCCGATCGCCCGAGCCCTGCGCGCCGCGCGCCGGCAGGTAGAGCTTCGCGTCGTCGGTCTTGAGCCACTCGCGCACGCCCGCAGCTAGCTCGAGATCGTCCTGACCGTCGGTGCGGAAGAGCAGGGTCGCATCGTCGTCCGACCAGCGCACGCGCCGCTCGGCATCGACGAGGAGCCCGACGGCGTGTCGGGCGCGTACGCCCTCGATCCCCGCCGCAGACAGCGCCTCGCCGAGGCGCTGCCGCAAGACCGAGTCGCGCCCCCGCGCTCGCTCGGCATCGCGCTCCGAGCGCGCCTCGTCCGCCTGGCGTGTCAGCACCCCGATCTGCTCTTGGAGCTTGCGCAGCTCGGTGGTCGGCTCGGCCGCCTCCTTGCGCGCAGGGGCCTTGCCCCCCTCGCCCTCGGGCTTGGGCTCGGGCTTCGGCAGGAGGTCGGCCAGCTCCCCTTTGAGCTTGGTGGTGAGCGTGCCCAGTCCGTCCGACAGCGCCCGGTCGATCTTCTGCTCGAACGTGCGGAAGCGCGTCGAGAGCGCCGTCTGCAGTTGCTCCTCGGTGACGTAGGCGGGCGGGGGATCCGCCGGCTTGGGCGGATCGGCGGTCGTCGCCCCGGCCGACTCGCCGGGCGGTTGCACGGGCTCCATCGATCATCTCCTCTTGGCTAGTGGCCCATGCGGGCGAAGCGGCCGGTCAGAACGAGCGGCGAGCGGCGGCGCTCGCCCATGGACTCCGCGAGGAACGCGCTGGCGTGGCGACCGCTCTCCTGGCGGCGCTCGCGGATGCGGTCCCGGATCTCGAGCTTCAGCGCGTCGTAGTCGATCGCGACGTCCTCGAGGCGCTCGGGTCGAGTGACGCGGCCCAGTTCCACGATGCACCGGCAGTTGGGGTGAACCGGCGGCGTGGCACCGAACGACTCGTGCAGCCCGCGCACCTGGCCGTCTTTGGCGAAGCAGAGGGCACAGGTCTTTCGGTCGAGGACCGCGCTCCACACCTTGTAGAGCTCGGGTGCGAGCGGCGAACGCGAGAGGTCGTCGAACGCGCGCCTTCGCTCGTCGTTGAAGGCACTCGATGTCTCGGTCGCGGCGATGACGTCGAGGCGCGGCGCCCGCGCTCGCGCGGCGGCAGCGGGTGCGCGCGCGGGCTCGGTGTCGGACATGACGAGCGCAGTCGCCGTCGTCGCCCAGGAGGCTGCCCAGGACGACGCCGCTGCGTGCGCCGACGCAGCGTCGTGCTCCTCCCGCCCCGAGAGCGGGGCGGGGGACGCGACCGCGAGCTCGTGTTCGAGCAGGCGCCGCCCGGCGGCCCGAGCGAAGCCACGCCCGTCGAGCAGCGCCCCTTCGAGCGCCTTCTGCACGAGGGGCGTCGTCCGCCGGATCGCCGCCAGGGCCACGCGCTCCTGGTCGGCGCCGACCGTGTGGGCGATCGACGCCGAGGCCCGCTCGACGGGACCGGCGACCGCCGCTGCGGCGACGGCCTGATTGCGGCGCTCTGCACGAACTAGGGCGCGGAGCGTCCGTCGCTCACGGTGCAGGACCATCGCCGCCGCGGCCTCCGCGATTCGCCCGCTCGTCCTCTTGTCCGGTTCGTTCATCGTCCTCGTCGGGCTCCTCGCCCTCGCCATGAGCGGCCTGGTCGAGCTCGCCCTCCTGCTCGACGCCGCGCTCGATCTCCTCACGGATGACGTCCTGGGTCTCCGGCGGCACATTGCCGACCAGCGCCAGCGCGATGCGCGTCTTGTAGGTCTTGCGGAACGTGGCGCTCGGGATGGCGATGGCATCCAGCGACAGCGCCTCCTTCAAGATGCCGTCGCGGTCCTCGAGCTCGAACTTGTCGAGGCCGTGCACCGTCCAGACGACGTCCTCACCGCGCGCCGCCGCCAGGCATTCGTAGATGCGCTTGGCGAAGTCCCGGACGAGCGCGCCGTAGGCGGCGAGCACGATCTCGGTCGCGCGCCGATCCTCGGCCTTGCTCGCCGCCGCGCGCGCGAGCGCTTGCTTGGTCGCCGAGACGCTCGACGCCATCTGGTGGACGACGCGGAACATCTCGTCGACGAGCTTCTCGAGTTGCTTGTCGACCAGCTCGTACGCGGCGCCCGCGGGCTCGGCGAAGCCGATCGCGTCCTCCTTGCCGAGGACGACGTAACCCTTGCGATTGAATTCGCCCCGCGGGTCGCGCCCGCGGTTCGGGTTCTGCTGCACCTCCGAGGGGAGCGCCGATCCCGGCGCCGACACCTCGGGACCGAGCTTCACGTAGGGGACGGCAAAGAGGCTCTTGTTCTCCGCGGCGTTGAGCGCGCTCCGCCGTGTGAAATGCTCCCGTGCGAGTACGCCGATCTTGTTGCCGACCCAAAGCCCCGGCGGGACCTCCAACACGAGGACTGGGATCTGCCGGAACGTGGTCGTGCCGCCGCCAGCCCGCGGCACGTCGTCTTCGTCCTTCGGGGGCTGGCCGGGCTTGTACGGCGCCGTACGAAACAGCTCCCAGCTCGCGAACTCGCCCTCGTGAGTCCAGACCTTGAACTCCTCGACGACGCGGTCGCGCGAGTCGGCGGGGGTTGCGCGGCGAATGGTCGTCCGATGAAGGATCGCCCACGCGAACCCGCCGCGGTCATCCGGCTCCCAGTCGACGAGTTCCTCGGGCGCGGACTCGAACGCGTAGCCGCGCGCCTCGCCGCTCTCCTCCTCGTCGGCGAGGTTGGTCGGCGCATCGTCACCCTTGGCGGGGAGGTCGACGACGACGAGCCCCTTGCCCTTGATGAGCGCGGTGGTCAGCACCTCGCGAAGGAGCTTCACGAGCGGCGTGCCGCGCAGGTCGGCGTCGTGCGCGAACTGCTCCCAGAAGCCGTCCCCCGCGGGGGCCGCCCCCGTGGTCGTAGTGTCCTTCGCGTCCGCAGCCTGCGTGAGCGTCAGCTCCTGGCTGAAGAGGTTCGCGACGAAGTAGTCGGCGATTTGCCCCATGTACGCGATGTAGGACGCCGCGCTCAGGCGCTCTCGGTACCGCTCGCGGCTCTCGCCGACGAACTTGGGCATGTACCGGCTCGCCTTCTCGACGAGCGCGTAACCGCCGACGTACAAGTCCCCGAGTTCCTCCCAGCGCTCGGGCCTGTAGGCGGGGTTCCGTTGCCGGAGGGTCCCGTACTTCACGGGCTACGCGCGCTCGAACAGGGGCAACTGGCGGACCGCTCCGGGGGGGCCCGCGATCACGAGATCGCGAACGGCTCGTCGCGCAGCCTCGGCGCCGGCTTCCACGTACCGCTCGCGCAGCGCGCGCGAGAAGAAGCCGGAGAGGGCGTTGCCCGGTAGCGGCGCGTCGGGACGAATTTCCACGATCTGCACGGGCCGAAGCCCCCTCCACCCGAGGGCGTCGAGGACGACGGCGCGCTGCCCGTCGTCGGGGATCGCTTCGTCGATCGCGCGCAGCCGGGCGTTGCCCTGCTCGATCGCACGCAGCTCGCGCACCAGGCGCTCCTGCACCATCACATCGAGCAAGTGCGACGCGAGGGAGAGGCCGCGTAGCCGGCCGGGCTTCGGCAACACCCGTGGCACCGCCGCGATGACGAACACGCGCGTCACGTCGAACGCGCCCGCCAGGGCCTGGCCGACGGGCGCGTTGTCCGTCACGCCGCCGTCGACCGCCTCCGCCGCCCGACACCCGATGCGGAGTGCTGCGGGCGCGAAGAGCCCGGGTAGAGCGGCCGAGGCCGCGGCGATGCGCGAAGCTCGCTCGAGGCCCTCAGCCGAGTCCAGGTCCGTGCCCGTGAAGCGAGCCACGTGCTCGTGGCTCGTCGCAAGCGCGCCGCCGACCTCCGTGAGGTCGCCGTCGAGGTTGGTGAGGACGAGCCGGAGGTCGACGGACCGGTGCCCGGCTCGTGGCCGGAGGTGCTTGCGCAGCAGCCCGAGGAGGCCCCGGTGGCTCGAGATGCCCCGACCCGTGAGCATGTTGCGGAGGCTGATGTCGAAGACGCGGCACGCCGTGCCCTCTTCGATCCAGATGCGCACCAGGCGCGCGCCCGCGAACACTTCGAGCCCGCCGCGGATCGCCGCCGCGTAGTAGAGCGCGTTGAGCGCGCCGGAGCTCGCGCCGACGACCCGTTGTACGTCGAGCCCGAGGCGCGCCCTCACTCCCGGCATGGACAGGACGGAGAGGGCCCCTGCCGTGAAGCCACCTTTCGCGACGGCGCCGGCGAGGACGAGAGCGTCAGCCATGGGGTTGGGATCAGGCGGGGGGGAGGTTGTCGAAGTCGCGAACGACGGGCTGCTCTTCGAGGAGCAGTTCGGTGAGCCCCCACACGAGGGCATCCATGCGATCGGGGCTCGTGCTGCGCGCCATGCTGGCCAGGACGCTTTCGCGGCGACTGCGGAGCACCTGCGCGCTCGGGTCCCACGCGCACATCTGGTCCTCGAGCTTCGGGAAGCACCCGACATGGTGCACGCGCCCCTGCTCGTAGAGCGCGGCGACGGGCTCGGCGCGCGTCGTCTTACCGCGCGTCGCCGTGACGCCCTTGTAGGGGATACGCGGGTCGACGGTGCGCAAGTTGCTCTCGACGAGCGCGCCGCCCTGATTGCGTTCGGCGACGATCCGGTCGGCCTGGTGCGCGTGGTAGGCGTCGACGGCCTTGCGTGCCCACTCGTAGGGTGAGAAGCGCCCGGACAGGTCGGCGAGCACGTAGGCGTGCCCGTCGATGCCGAGGCCGACGACGACGATGCCGGTCTCGTTCGACGACTCCCCGCTGGAGATGGCGGGGTCGATCGCGACGACGATCCGGATGAGCGGCGGGAGCTCGCGGACCCGCGCCTTCTCGATATCGTCCCGCCGGAAGAGCGCGCCCGGGTTGTCGTCGAGCAGCTCGGCGAGAAGCTCCTGCTGCCCGAGGCGGGTGCCCTCGTACTGCTTGACGATGCTCTCGTAGAAGGCCGTCGCGAGGTGCGCGCGATTCTCGTACGTCGTGCCCCGCGTGACCGCCGTCGTCGGTAGCTCGATGAGCTGGCGAATGAGCGGCGTGGGCCGGGGCGTCGTCGTGACGACCACGCGCGGATCGGCGCCGAGGCGCAGGCCGAACATCAGCTGGTCCCATGCCTCCGGGTACCGCCACGCCGCGAGTTCGTCGGTCCACGCCGCGTCGTGCTGGGGACCGCGTAGCCGGTCCGGCTCGTCCGCCGAATACAGCGACGCGATGGCGCCGTTCGGCCAGGTGAGCCTGCGCTTGCTCGGCTCGTAGAGGGGCCGGTTCCACGGCGGGCAAATGGCGACGAGGCCGCTCTCGCCCTCGACGACGACGTCGCGCGCGTCCGCGGCGGTCGCCGCGACGAGCGCGATGCGTCCGGCGCGGCCGGCCTCGACCAGGCTCCGGACCCACTCCGCGCCGCAGCGCGTCTTTCCGTAGCCTCGCCCAGCGCACAGCATCCACACGCGCCATTCGCCGTGCGGTTCGAGCTGCTTCGGCCGCGCCCAGAACTCCCAGGTGTACTCGAGCATCGCGCGTTCGCGCGTGCTCAAGGCCCCGAGGATCTTCTTTCGGCGCGCCTCGGGCAGAACGGCAAACCGCTCGGCCAGAGAGCGCTCGGAGGTCATTCCGTCGGTTCCTTGGGAGGACGCCCGCGCTTCTTCGGTTCGGCATCGCCGTCGATTAGGCGCGCCAGCTTCGTGAGCAGCGACGCGCCGTCGTGCTCGATCTTCGCGTCGACCTTCACGCGATCGTGACGGCCGTACTTCTCGGGGAAGCGGCGCTCGAGCCGCCACGCGGCGGCCTGCCACTGCGTCGTGGCGGCCTTGAGGATCGTCGCCAGATCGCGGGACTCGCTCTCGGCGACGGCTCTGGTGACAGCCTGGGCGAAGGCGACGTACGGCTGCTGACCACGCGCCCCCTTCTTCATCCACTCGTAGAAGGTGTCCTTGTGGATGCCGGCGCATGCAGCGGCCGTCTCGACGTACGCGCCCACCCGCAGGTGGAGCAGGATCTTCTCCTGCAACTCGGGACTGAGCTTCGTTGCCGTGACCTTGGGCATGCGCGGGGAGTTGGCGCTACCGGACGTGAAGCCCGGGCTCGTCGAAGCGCTTCAGAGCCCAGTGGATCCACCAGTCGAGCCACATCAGCCGCGCGAGGTGACAATCCCCGGGGCGTCCGCTGGCGAAGCAAGGATGCGTGTCGCGCTCCGCGTCGACGAATCGAACGAGCGCCTCGTGGACGGCCCGCGCGTGGTCGCGCGTGAGCCGGACGTTCCCGGGGCGCTCGGCGAGGAGGCCGTCGCCAGGGGCGAAGAAGATATCGTGAAGGCCGACGACCCGGCAGAACTCGTCCCAGTCGCTGCGTTTCGGCTGGTGGAAGTTCTGGCGCGGGTGCGCGTCGCCCGCAAAGAGCGGCGCGTGCGGCGATCGAGCCGTGGCCTGGCGGGGGACGTGCCCGCGCAGCTCGGCGAGGTCGCCGATCCAGATGCTGTAGGTGTCCTGCTCCAAGCCAAGCGTGCGTGACCGCGCCGCGCGGGTCTCGCGCGTCGCGAAGGGACGGTCTTGGGCCGCTCGCCGCTAGTGTGCTTCGGCGGCGAGTTCGCGGATCTGCCCGAAGGACTGGGGAGACCGCGGCGCGTCGAGCAGGGGCGCCTGCCGCGAGAGGAACTCGGCCACCCCGGGATCGCTGCTCCGCGTGGCCATGAACACCATGCGCGGCGGGGGCTCCTGCCACGCAACGCGCACCAGCAGCCACGCTGCGGCCACGGCCGCGTCGCAGAAGATCACCTCGAAGGGCTCGGCGCGCTCGATGATCCGCAGGGCCTGCGGGATCGTGTCGCACACCGTGACGCTGTCGCCGTGGAGCGCGGCGCAGACCGCAGCGGACGCCGCGCTATCGTCGGAAACCACCAGCACCCGCCCCGCGGCTCCGAGGCTCGCGTGGCCTTCGCCCGAGGGCAGGCCCGCCAGTAGCGCGCTGGTGACCGTCAGCAGGCGCTCGAGGCCGAGCTTGGCGTCGTCGAGAGATTGGAGCGTCGAGGCTTCGAGGGCGAGAGGCCGGGGCTTGTCGCCGAGCGCCCCTTCGACGTGGCCGAGGCTTCCCACGACCACTGCCACCGCGTTGTTCACGAAGTGGCTGACGAGCGACCGCGCCAGATTGCGATGCCGCTCGCTGGTCGTGCCCGGCTCCACACGGCCCTCAGTATCCCGCCCAGGCGACGCCGTCGAGCCGAAATGAGGACGATACGCGCTTATTCATCTCACCCGTTCGGGGTACCGCCCCGTTGCAATGCGCGAGGCGCGGCTCGACAAGCTCCTGCGGTCGATCGCGGCCAATGTACGCGCGTTGCGGCGGGCGCGGAAACTGACTCAGGAGCAGCTCGCCGAGCGGGCAGGCATGGACCTGAGCTACCTGCAGCGGATCGAGCGCGCGGAGACGAACCTGAGCATGGACAAGCTGCTGGGGGTCGCCGACGCCTTCGGCGTGGCCCCCGGCCAGCTCCTACGGCCGGCGCGCTTGCCAGCCCTCCAGCGGGGCCGGCCCCCGCGACAATCCGACTAGGTCGAGAGCACCGGGGAGAGCCCCATCCCGGCCAGGCGCTCCAGGGCAACGGCCACGTACTTCGGGTCGATCTCGATCGCCGCGCAGGCGCGGCCCGTCGTCTCGCACGCCGCCATGGTCGACCCTGAGCCGCTGAACGCTTCGTAGACCAGGCCCCCGGGCGGAGAGCTGTTTCGCACCATGGCCGCCACGAGCTCGGGCGGTTTCATGGTCGGGTGCTCGTCGGAAGACTTCGGACGAGGCACCTCGAAGACGCTCGTCTGCGCGTTGTCCCCGTACCAGCCATCGCCGCCGCGTCCGCGGCGGCCGGCGCTGGCCGGCGTGTAGCCGAGCAGGATCGGCTCGTGGATGTAGTGATAGTCCGAATGGCCGAGGACCATCTTGTCCTTCACCCAGACCAGCGTCTGGTGAACGCGCCAGCCGGCGTGCTCGAACGCGAGCAGGAACTGGAGCGATGCCGCACCGGCCGCGTGCGCGACGTAGACGGCAGCACCCTTCTGCAGGGCGTGGGCATCGGCGGCCACGAAGCTCGCCGACAGGAACTCGAGTAGGCGCTTGCCGCTCAGCGTGTCGTTCGCGATCGTGAGCTTCGAAGCCTGGCGGCCGACGTACGCCACACCGTACGGGGGATCGGTCCACATGCACTCGGCGCGATCCGGCCCCATCAAGCGCTCGACGTCCGCGGCGCGCGTGCTGTCGCCGCAGAACAGCCGATGCGCCTTGGCGGGCGCCGTGCGGCTCTGGATCGTCCAGAGCTGACCGGATTCGGTTGCCCACTTGGCCTGCAGCTCGTCGGCGCGCGAGAGTTCGGGTTCCGGCACCTCGGGCCCCTCGGCGCCCGCGTCCGCTTCCGCGAGGAGCTTCGCGAGTTCTTCGTCGCTGAAGCCCGTCGCGGCGAGGTCCGCGTCGTGGGCCCGAAGGTCGGCCAAGACCGCCGCCAGCATTTCGTCGTCCCAGCTCGCCTCTTCGGCGAGGCGGTTGTCGGCGAGCGCGAGCAGGTGCGCGTCGACCGGATCGAGGTCGAGGAAGCGAACCGGCACACGGTCCAAGCCGAGGTGCTGCGCGGCCTTCCACCGGGTGTGGCCGGCGATGATCTCCCCGTTGGCGCGGCGTGCGAGGATCGGCGCGCCGAACCCGAACCGGCGGATGCTCTCGGTCACCGTGGCGACGGCATCGTCGTTCTTGCGTGGGTTGTTGCCCCAGGGGCGCAGGGCGCCGGTCGCGACCCATTCGGCGGCGGGCTCAGTCGGCGCAGCGGCGGGCGCGGGGGCTTTCTTGGCCTTGGGCATTCGTTGGGACTGGAAAGGGCGACGGCGGGGCACGTACGCCCCACGTGCGGGCGCAGGCGGACGGATGCGGGGTAGGCGCGGGCGGCCTGGCGGCGCGCGGCGTGGCCCAACGTCGGCCCGCTGGGCGCCAATTCGCCGCCGCCGCCCGTCAGGCGTCCGGCGCGTGGGCGCGCGCGCGTATCGTCACGACGAACTGCGCGTGCGCCTTCGGATCACGAAGCGTGGCGAGCGGTTCGAAGGGGTAGGGGTCGAGGACGCGGGGATTCGTCCGCGCGCGCTCAACGAGCGACTCGAACTGGGCCCTCGGGAGCCAGCGCACGCCGGCTGGACGGTGGGCCGGTTCGCAGCGGTTCATTCGTCGTCGGCGCCGTCCACGCCGTGGCGGCTCGGTCGGCGCGGCGGACCGTCGTCGTCCAGACACACGCCGATGCCCCGGAGAACGTCCCCCAGAACGGTCCGGCGCAGACCCGTCTTCTCCTGGCGCTGGTCCTCTCGCTGCTCGCGAACGAGCCGCGCGAGTTCGTGCTCGCGCGTCTCTCCGCGACGCGATGTCCGCGCTACACCGGCGGCCTGCTGACGTTTCGACCGGGCCATGGATCCTCAGCGGGTTCTGGGAGCGCGAGTGCGTTGCAACGCATCGCGCGTTTCGCTCGAAGAGGGCGGAGAGCAAGTCCGGGACGCGGCCCGCAGGCGGCGGTCTCCGACGATCTTGCCCTCCTACCCTCTGTGCGGACGGTGACGAGGTTCTGCCGGTCTGGCTTCCGCTCGCGATGGCGCGGACGCGCTAAGCGCTCGACTTCGCGGACGATTGAAGCGTGTCGATTTTTTCGTTCAGCCCGCGGATCGCCTCGCGGAGTTCGTGGATGGCGGCGCGCGCGGTGTGCACGCCCTCCGCGGAGTCGTCGACCAGCTCGCGAAGCTCCATCACCGTCCGCCCGACCGCCTGCAACCGACGGTCGACCCGCTTGAACTGCTCGGCCGTCGAGAGGGGCGACGTTCCTGCTGCTCCCGGCATCTGCCCGTCCAGGGCCTCACGCGAGATGCACAGCTTGTTGCCGACGCGACGCACGGGGCTGCTGGGCTGCCCCTCCAACGACGCGAGCCAAGCCCGCGCGGCCCGTTCGGAGATCCCCCGAAGCTTTGCGATGTCGGGCGAGTAGAGGACTTCGCGACCTTCGTCCACGGCTCCGCCAGCGACCGCGCTCATGAACGGCTTCTTGACCGGTTCGACCATGATCTCTGCCTCCGACGGACACCGCTGCTTGGTGTTTCTTGTCGAAGACAAAGACCCCCGACCACGACCCGTTCCTGGCCTTCACCCTCAAGCGCCCAAGAGCCGCTGTACCTGCACGACCGCGAAGCCCCCACCGGAGCGGCTCGTGAGCCCCTCGGCGGCCAGCTGCGCGGCGATCCGGCGCAGGGAGGTCCCATGGCCGCGCAGCTCGCGGGCGCGCGCCAGGACTCGCTGCTCGGCCGAGTCCTCGACGAGCCGCACGCCGTCCTCGGCGAGCCGAAACCCGAACGGCGGCTCGCCGCCGGTGTACTCGCCGCGCTCGGCCTTGTGCTGGAGCACCGCCGACGTCCGCTCGCTGATCTGGTTTCGCTCCAGCTCCGCGGCCCCTGCCATCACGGTCAGGAAGAATTTGCCCATCGCGCTCGACGTGTCGATCGCCGAGCCCCCGAGGTCGAGCAGGTGCAGTGCGATTCGCCTTCGGTTCCACACGTCTACGTTGGCGAGGCAATCCGCGCAGTTGCGAAACAGCCGGTCAAGCCTGCACGCCACGATACCCGCGACGCGGCGTCGACGGACCAACTCCACGAGCCGTCGGCCCCCAGGTCGGACGGCCAGTGCGACGGAGCCGCTGGCTTCCGGCTCCTCCACGAGGTCGACCAGCTCGTGTCCGTACCTGCCGCAGTGCTCGGCGATCCGTGCGCGTTGCGCGTCGAGGCTCAGGCCGTGGAAGGACTGCTCTTCGGTGCTTACCCGCGTGTAGCCAACGAGCCTCATCGAACCGGCCTCCTGGCGCGTGGAACAAACCGCCGCCAACAACGCAAAGGCCACTGCCGCGGCGTAGCCGGCCTGAATTCGACTTGCTGCGGCGCGCACGGGAGCCAACACATGCCCCCATGCCCAACAACCGGAGACCCCTGCGCGTCGCGCTCTACCTGCGCGTCAGCACGAACGACCAATCGACGAACCTACAGCGCGACGAAGCCACACGACTCATCGCCTCCCGCGGCTGGGAGTTGGTCCAGACCTACGAGGACGCGGGTGTCAGCGGGACGCGCGCCCGGCGCCCCGGCCTCGACGCCATGCTCGCCGCGGCGCGACGCCGCCGCTTCGACGCGATCGTCGTGTGGCGCGCCGACCGGCTCTTTCGCTCGGTCCACCACATGGTCACGACCCTCGCCGAACTCGGCGCCCTGGGCGTGAACTTCGTGAGCTGCACCGAGCCGTTCGACACCTCGACGCCCACCGGGCAGCTCCTGCTGCACCTCTGCGCCGCCTTCGGCCAGTTCGAGCGCGACGTGCTCGTCGAGCGCACGGTGGCCGGCATGGCGGCGGCCCGGCGCCGGGGGCGCCGGATCGGCCGGCCCCGGGCCCGCTTCGACCTCGACCAGGCGCGCGCCCTGCTGGCCGCGGGCGGCTCGGAGCGCGCCGTCGCGAAACAGCTCGGCATCGGCTACGGCACCCTTCGCCGGGCCCTGGCCGGCGCACCGAAAGGGTCTCTTCCGGCGGCCGATGAACCGGCCTGAATCACCGGGTCCCAGGCGGGCCCGCAGGGCGCACCGAAACCCCTCCCTTCTGGTGCGCCACACGCACCAGCCGGTCCCATGCGGGAATGGGCCGGTGCCCGCCGAGCGTTCCCGCTTCTGCCCGCCCACGTGGGGCGGACAAGCCAACGGAGGCGATCATGGGCAAGGGCAGCGGCGGTGGCGGTGGCGGTGGCAAGGGCGGCGGCAAGGGGAGCAGCGGAAGCGGCGCCGGGAAGGGCGGCGGTGGCGGCGGCAACGGCGGTCGTGGCGCTGGCCAGGGCAACGGCGGCAACTGGCCGAGCACGACACCCAACCCCTCCGGCGGAGGGAGAGGCAACGCGCCGCCGACGAAGTGACGGCCGTCAGCCCGCGCCGAGACGTCGTCGCGCCTGCGCCACAGGCGCGCGGGACCGTATCCTGGGGTGCCCGCCCGGACTGGAGCCGCCCCTCCGGCCCGTCCGGCGCGGGCGCTTCGCCGCCGGGAGTCGCCGCCGCCACCGCCGAGCCCCGCACACGCCGCCCCTGCACGTGACGCTTGCTGGCGCGCCGGTGAAGCCGAGCACGGCCCCTCCCTCGAGCGGCCTGCGAATCACAACGCATCACAAGTGCTCGCCTTTTTTTGTCGCGTCGGTGGGCACCTGCAGCAGCCCCGAGCCCCTCCGTAGGGACGTAGGGATGTGAAAGCGCGATTTCCGGTTAGCGCCAGATTTCTCGCGGGTGCTTGGAGATTAACCGGAACTCGACCTACGAAGTCCCTACCTCCCTACAGCCTCAGCTCACCAAAGGCGCCTCTACCGGGGTCTCCCCGGTCGGCGAAAGGGGCTGACACGGAGGAGGCGGACTTCGCTTGCCCACGGTCATGCCCTTTCGCTCTGAACAGTCGCGTCCGCGCCAACCTATTAACCTACGGGCTCCCGGCCAGCTTCGTGACCTGGACAACCCTCAGTCCCCCACCAGCGGTCGTCAGAACAGCCGCAATGGAGTCCGACAAGGCAGGTACCGCAGGACCACTCAATTGAAACACCACGTTACCCCGGGAGTCCGCCGTCGACGTCGGCGAGGCCGGTGACAGCCCGCCCGTCCCCTGGACCGACACCGTCCCGAAACTGTACGCGGGCAGTCCAGCATCCCCGGAGCAATCCACCAGCGTAGCTTCGACGTCAACGATAAGGGTGCCCACTGCCGTCCCCGCCTCGGCAGTAGACCCGCCCTCGACGCCGTCCGCGACAGTGGGTGGTGGGGGAGGAACAACGGCCCACGCAAGCGCCGTTGCTTCGGTCCCAGCCTCCAAGTCGATGCAGCTCGGCGAGCCCGGAGGCGCGGCAGCGTTGACCTCAAAAGCAAACGTCTCGGAGGTACTCCCAACGTCCACCTGCACTGTCGCAGCACCGCCCGGTGCAACCGTCAACAACGGAAATAGCAACTCCGTCTGCGAGGTGCCGTCCGCCGTGAACGTTGCCGACTCGCTCCCGCCGGCCTCCCCAACCACAGTGGAAAGCGCGCCGCTTGCCGTGACGGAGACCGTCCAAGGGCCAGCGGGCGCTCGCACGAAGACAACGAATTGCACGTCAGAAGCGCCAACTTTGAGGATTGGCGGCGCAGCTGCGGCTGAGGCGTCGGATGGACAAGTCCCCGCGTCGTTCGTGGTCTGTCCGGCGAATTGTGCGCCGCCGAGATCGATGTACCCGCACACCGAGGAGTCGAAGCTAGCTGGACTTGGGTACGAGCACGCGAACACCACTGTCACAATGACGACAGCGGCGGCAGTAGAACCTAGCCAAATGGTACGCATGCGCTCCTCATCGTTAGTTCGAGGGCGGGGCCACACTGGGGTATGGCGGTTGATTGAAATACTTCCCGAATACGGTCTCGAATACGTCGAAATCGGTCGTCAATCCAACGAAGCCACCCGGCAACCACGCCGTGCCGTTAAGCGCCGTACCGGGTGCGACCACGGAGCCCACTGCGTTGTTCACGGTCGGTACACTCTCGAATGATCCCGCAGCCGTAATTCCAAACCCGTAGACATCGAATACTAGCCCGAGGTACGCCCTTGGACTGGTGAACACTTGGAGTACGTCCACTCCGCCGGCTAGCGCAACCTGCAGGCCCTGCGGAAACTCCGTCGGATCCCGACCGTGCCCCAAGTACCAAGCCAGCAGCAGGGGCACGCCAAACTCGGTCCTGTTGTTGCGAAGACGAACACCACTCGCCGAACTACCAGGGATTGGAACGAGATCCTGTTCGCTGAAGGAACCGTTGTTCATGATACTGTAGGACTCGGCGACACCAATCCCAGCCCGGACCCCAAGACGCCTGTAAGAGTGCACCGTTACGCTGTTGAGTGCGATCGTTCGGTGCGAAAGGCTCGGCGGCGTTGCCGCCGGACCCGCCCCCGCGGGGGGCGTCGCTGTGGACGCCGTTGCGGGCGCATTCGCAGAGCTCGCTGCGCCGGCCGATCCCGAGGGCGCTCCAGAACCGCCCGGCGCACTGCTCTGGGCGCCCTGCGTGCCGCTCCCTCCCGCCGGCGCTGAGGTTGCGGGCAACGAGGCCGGGGGACTCGACGCAGAGGGCGCCGCGGTGGTAGGCGCAGGCAACGCAACAGTACAGTCGTCCGTGGCCGAATTCGATGCGCAAACACGAATGTCGTACCGCGCACCTCCGCCGAGGCTGCCGAGATGCAAGATCTGAGTGCTGGGCGGCTGCATCTCTCTCGCGATCGGGTTCGTACTATCGAAGCCCGGCCTTGAAGCACTCGTTCCTTCGTTCACCGAGTAGCTGGGCGCCGCCATTTGTGACAAGCCAACGAGCGTGAGGTCGCGTTGCACGACCGTCCGGTTGTTAATGGCGGCGCCAACCGACCAGCCCGGCGTCACGTTGCGAACTATGGCGAATATATCCTCCCCATCCTTGACAGGCGCAGAAGGAGAGGTGAGCAAGAATCCGCCGGCAAAGTCGTATTCCAGCACATGAATTGGGGGATCGGCAGTGCCGGATTGTCCCGGAAACAGGACGTCCTCGCTTACCAGAGGCACAATCTCCGACGTAATCTGACACAGGTATGCTGCGGCCAAGTCACCGTCCGCTTGCGCCGAAGTGGCGGACGACGCAGGCGTCGCTGACGCGCCCTGCGCACCAGATCCAAGAGTCGTCACGATCTGCGCTATCGCAGTCGCGTACGGCAGGAGCAGTGAGGTCGTCGGTGCCTCTTTGACCTGCTCCGGTGCCGGAAGCAGTGCGTCGACAGCCTTCTTCTGGTCGCTCGGAAGCGAACGCTCCTCCTTCGTAACCCCGTCGAGGGCCGTGAGTGCGAGCGATCGTAAGTGCTCTGTGTCTGGACCCGCAACAGCTGGGTATTGCTGTCGAGAAATCTGATCGTTGAGCTTTGATATCGCCTTGATGACAGCGTCGTTCTTCGCGAGCTGTTTGGAGAAGGACCCGAGCGGCGCGGCCGTGTTAGTCGTCTGAGCCACCAGCGCTCGCTGCTTTGCCTGCTCGATAAATGTGAATATGTCGGTCGCCGCCAGAGGCCCGCCGCTGTTGCGTGCGACAGCTCGAAGGATCTCGCGCCTCGGATAGCCGCCGATCGTGAGGTGGGCAATCTGAGCGGCGTTGCTCGCGGCTGGCACGAGCGCGAATGACGATCGCTCTCCCGGCCACAGCCACAGAACTGAGCTGTTGGATGGTGTGGAAAGCGTGAGTTCGATCGGCTCGTCGAAGGCAAAGCCGGAGGTGTCTACGCAAATGGTGAAGGACCCGTCCGGGTGATCAGGGCTCCGCGTCCGTGCGACGCCGTCGAGCCAGCGGCGCTTGAGCTCATGGGTGGGGCCCACGTAGAAGTCGGAGGATTCGCAATCCGACGGGTTGTTCACTAACGCGTCTTCTTCGATGTCGTCATAGCTCAACGGCGCGACCGGGGCCGGAAACTGGTCAGCGTTCGACGCATTGGGGAATGGAACGGCATGCGATGCGGATACGATCGCCACCGTCGCCGTCGGCCAAACGTGTTGGCCCAAGAAGTTGGCGAGTTCCGCTTCATCCTTCCGCTGCTTGTCTTGCAGCGCAGTCAGGGCGGCACCAGTTGGCGCGAGTACCGCGGAGCGGGCCTTTAGAACCGTCTTGAGATCGGCGGCCGTGTTACTCGCGTGAATCATGTCACCGGCGACGCACAGCGGCTCGAGAGTCGCAGGGTGGTACAAGACTTGATCCAGGCACTTGTAGAAGACGAGCGTGGCTCCAGTCGTCGCCAGCAAGTCGGTCGTCGGCGATTGTCCAACGCCACCGGCACTAGGAGCGAGAGCCTTCGTGGCCTCCACCTGCGCGAGTTTGCTGGTGGCACGAATGTCGAGTTGCGTCTTGAGGGCAACGTCCGCCTCAGACTCGGCAGCGACAAGTTTGGCGCACTCGGCGACGTGCTGTGGAAATCCAGGAGCGCCCGCAATGAACCCGAGGCAGGCTTGATGCGCCATCGCGCGGGCTGATTCCGAATCCATGGCGTTGTCGAGGCTGGCTCTGTGCGCGCGTTTGAACGCGAGGCCAATCTCGTAGCCATTGCCGCTGGCGGGTTGTGGCTGCGGCCACGGCTTCTTGCGCAACTGGTTCCACCGCTGAACGCCAGCCCATCCTGGGAGCATCGGACCGGGGAGAATGCGCTGCTCTCGAAAACGCAGCTCGCTCAGCCGCCGTAGGCGGGCCGCGTTTGCGGTGACCATCGACGCTCCGAGTTGGGTGGCGTCATAGCTGCGGTCGGGGCTACATTGGACGCCATTCGGTGTGAAGGTGGGAGTTGTGGAGCTCGGCTGTGCCCAGGATGCTGTGGTCTCCAGCGCGAGAGCGCAGAGAAGTAGGCTACCGGACAAGAGGCGCGTGGTCATGGGCCCACTTCATTCCCTGCGGAGGCACCCTTGGCGCGGCAGTCCGCCGCTTGAGCGACAAATGTTTTGAAGGCTTCTACGACCTCTTTGACCGATTGCTCGTTTGCATTGGCGACGGGGATGGTCAGCTGGCTCGCGGTGGCCGGATTGCTCGGCGGACAGTTGGAAGTCTTTGATGCGCCTTGTGGGACTTGTGTGTCGGTGATGCTCACGTCGAATGAAGCGTCGTCGATGAAGATGCCATCGACCCGCGGTGGCGACGACGAGCGACCGCGGAATTGAGCAAACCCATCGTACTGGCGCCAGTCGACCGCCGTCACGCTCGCGTGCATGAAGTCAGTTCGTCGGATGGCCGGATGAAGAGCGTAGGTGCTGTTCTGCCTGCAGCCGGGGTCGTTGACACTCTGCTCGAAGATGATGTTGTCCTTGTCCGGACTTCTGAGCGTCGTGGTGAAGGAGATCGTCCCGCCGTTCCCCTCGACCGGAACACCACCAGGATCTCGGCCTTTCACGATCGGAAACGACACGGAAATCGCAAATGTGCGAGCCGTTCCCAGCGCAGTGGCTAGGGTTGCGAATGCCGTACAGGGGGCCGGCGGTGCGGGGGTCGGGGTTGGCGTCGGCGTTGGCGTGGGGGTCGGGGTCGGAGGTGGCGTCGGCGTCGACGTGGGTGCTGTACTCTGCGCCGGCTGGGCTCCTCCGAGCTGCTGCAGACCAATGCCACCGCTCCAAGACAGGGCGAACGCAGGCGGGGCCGCCACTACGAGCGCCAGGACCTGAAGCCTTCTCATCATCATCGACGCGCACCCGTCGCCCGATCCTTGGCAGCGGTGCTCCCTCCGCGAGACTCGACAAGCATTGTCCCCCCGTTCGTGACCGCGTCGCCGCCGCTCTCCATGCCGACCACTTGCCAATGTGGTCTGTGCGCGATGGAACGACTGACTGTCATGCTCGTCAAGGGAAACGTTCGCCTGTCGTTCGGTTGTCGGACGGTTGCGCGCCCGTTACCCTGACCGGGTGGCGATGCACCGCGTCGTGGCGCCGCGTGGCGCGAAGGACATCCTTTACGGGCAGACGCCGTTCGGCTGGCGGCTCTCGAAGGACAGGTCCCGGTTGGTCGAGGATCGCGAGGAGCAGCGGGTCATCTCCGTGATCCGCCACATGTACTTCGTCGGGCGTGTCCCGATGCGGGATATCGTGAAGCGACTCAAGGAGATGGGCGTGAGGAACCGGCGCGGGCGACCGTTTCCCCTGTCGAGGGTGTTCGAGATTGTCCACAGCACGAACACCCGACCGCCCGAGGCGTCACCGAGCGGTGGCCGGTGGAGCCGTCGCGCACGTGCCCGTTCTCAACGTCGGAGTGGATGAGATCGGTCCAAGAGATCGACGGAACGACTCGTGGCGCCTGGGCTACCCTGGAGCATCCGTTGGGCGCTGGCAGGGGCTTTCCTGGCTCATGGGAGGGATCGATGAACGAAGGCTGGAGCCCGACCCTGCTCGTTGCGGT
The DNA here is from genome assembly GCA_036490515.1 of Polyangiaceae bacterium. Taxonomy (GTDB): domain Bacteria; phylum Myxococcota_A; class Polyangia; order Polyangiales; family Polyangiaceae; genus Palsa-1150. Next base: position 320,270 of record DASXDU010000047.1, on the reverse strand, counting down.
TCTCACCCTCGTCTTCAACGTCTGGAAGGAGGCTCCGGGCTTCCGCCTCAAGACCAAGCTCGAGATCTTGCGGCAGGCCAAGGAGCTTCAGGTCTTGGACGAGTCGTCCCTCACCGCGATCAGAAACGCGCTCGCCGACGACATCGCCGAGCTCACGTTGGGCGGCGTCGTTCGTCACGAGAGGACGAGCGAGGCGGGCGCCGGGGGTCTGAGGGCATGGTTCCGCGACATGGCTAGCGCCATCGGATTCTCCGCTCTGTTCAACGTCATCCTCGTTGCGCACAAGGTGACGCTGGGGAGGTCCTGGTCGGAGGAACGAGGGACCGCCATCGCGATCGAGTTGTTCAGCGCGTTCATCCTCCTGATCTCGGCGCGTGATGCGTGGCGGGTGCGCAGGATGGAAGCAGCCAGAACCAAACTCGCACACGAGTATGCGGAACGTACCGCTATGGATCCCAAGGTTTCGGGATGAACGCGGCCCTCACCGAACGCTGTACATCGTCGCCCGCTTCTGACCGCGCCTCTTGAGCTTCTTCGTCTGGAGGCCCTCGTGGAGGACGCGGGGCAACTCGCGCTTGTCGAGCTTGAGCAGGTCCCTGATCTGCTCCGCGCGCATCGGGCCGGCCTTCAGCGCTGCCACGACGCGACCGAGGAGCGTGGCGATGTCCTCGGCCGTCCGCCGGGCGAGCCGTCCGTCGGCAGTCGGAGTCGGGCCAGCCGTCGCGCGGCCCGTTCGACGGGGTCGCGCCGTCCCGGAATCTCGGTCAACGAGTTCGTCCAGAGACGCGGTGCGGATGGCATCGAGGACCGAGTCCGCGAACGACTGGGCGAGGGCGTTGAGCTTCGACTTCAGGGCTCCGTTCGGCATGCGGCCCAACTCTATCGCGGCCGAGGGTAGCCGGACGAGGTTTCCGAAGCCTCCGCTCGTGTGGTGGTGCGGCCGAAACCTCCTGCCCTTGTGCCCGCTCAGGCACGTGGATAGGCTCTCGTCCCTGGGAGAAGGGGGAGGCCATGCGCTTGTTCGTTTCGTTGTTGCTCGTCGCGATCGCGCTTATGGGATGCCCGGGCGGCGGCGCGGTCGTAAAGCCGCCCACGCCGGCCGGCCAGATCCAGGATTCGTACATCGAGGGGGATTTCCCCGCCGGTTGCACCGCGATCAACTTCGACGTCACGGTGACGCAGGGCTCGCACCTGGCTTCGACGAAGGGCGGCCTGCTAAACGGGCGCTTAACGCTTGGCGCGCTCGCTGGCTTCGATCCCACGCAGGCGATGACGATTACGATCGTCATCACGCGCGTGGTCGGGAACTGCGCGCCACTCGCCCAGGGTGACACGTGGGTGTTCGACGAGGTCCTCACGGATGTGGGTGGCGGCGCGTACAAGGCACCGTTCTCGAAGTTTACGAAGAAGTAGCGCGTCAAGGCGGCTGACCAGCAGCCGCGGCCCGCGCGGGTCTCGCCCCCAACGGGCGGCTTGGAGAAAATCGCGCCGGGAATCGACCCTCACTTCGGGTCGCTGGCCTTTGTCTTGTGCATGCCCCCGTTCACGCCCCCGTTCAAGAACGCCCACCTGAGCTTCTCGCGCATCCAGCGCTACGAGCAGTGCCCGCGGAGCTTCCGCTTCCACTACGTCGACAGGCTCGAGGCCCGCCCCGGCCCGGAGCTGGTCTTCGGCAAGGCGATGCACGTGGTGCTGGAGCAGCTGGTCGCAGAGCACTCCCTCGAATCGGAGCCGGCGCCGTTGTCGATGGCGCACGCCGAGCGGCTCTGGCAGCGCACCTGGGTGCGCGACGGGCTGATCGGGCTGGCCGCGTTCTACGAGGGACTCCACCTCCTCGAGTCGTTCGTGCTGGGCGAGGGAGCCCTCGACCCGCGCAGCATCCTGGCGGTCGAGCAGCCGTTCGAGCTGACCATAGGCCGTTTCACGGTGGTCGGAGCCATCGACCGCGTCGACCGCATCGGGCCGACGGCCATCCGCGTCCGCGACTACAAGACGAACCGCCAGCTCTTCACGACCGGCGAGGTCGCCGAGAGCCTGCAACTCTCGCTGTACGCCATCGCCGCGCGTGAGCTGTGGCCTTGGGCCGACACGATCGAGCTCCAGTACGACATGCTCCGGCACAACGCGAGGCAGCGGACGTCGCGGACCGAGGCCGAACTGGACGCCGCGCGGCAGTACATCCAGGTCATCGGCGAGCGCACGGAGGCCGACACCGCCTTCGCACCACGCCCGAACCCCAACTGCGTCTACTGCGACCACCGCACGCAGTGCGACGCGTTCGCGGCGTTGCTCGCCGGCGAGCGGTCGGAGGTGGCCGCGGATCTGAGCGACCTCGAGGCCGTCGGCCGCGAGCGCGAGGAGGTCGCGCGAATCGCCAAGGTCGCCTACGCGCGCAAGGGCGAGCTCGAGGCCGTCCTGCGGGCGCAGTTGCAGGGCCGCGACAAGCTCGACCTCGGGGGCGTTCGGTACGAGGTGCTCTCGACGTGCAGCCTCGACTACCCGCTCGAGCCGACGCTCCGCGTCCTCGAGGAGGCGACAGGGCTGCCGCGCGCGACGCTGCTGGCGAAGCTCGCCACCGTCGACAAGGACGCGCTGTCGAACCTGCTCCGCGAGGTGAGCAAGCGGCTGCCGCGGGCACGCGCGACGATGCTTCGCGCCGAGCTCGAGGCACGGGCCGAGAGGACATTCGCGCCGCGGTTTTCGTCCAAGCGGGTGTCGGCTTGATCCGCTGCCCCGCGTCGTGGGCTTGCATCGCTCCACGGGACGAGTTGGAGGCCATCCTAGACACGCTCGACCAGGACGAGGTCCGCGTCCTCGTCCGTGTCGCCGCGCGGCTTTTTCTCCTGCGACGGCCAGACGACGCGCTCGAGCGGGCGCGCGTCGGCATGGGACCGCGTGGGGAGATCGAGGACGGTCTCGTCTACCTCGCGTGCCGATGGCTGGTGTGCTCGTGAGCGAGCGCGCGTTCTGGCTGTGGACCAGCGCGGCCATCATCGCCACCGCAGTGGTCGAGGCAGGCCTGCCCGGCGCCTGCGTGCCGGCGCTGGTAGCCCAGGTCTGGCTCGGGGTCGTCATCGGGGTGCTCGCCGCATTCTGGCCGCCGCCGAGCGGACCGGATGCGGTGTCGACCGGAAGTGCGTGCTCATGACCGAGCAGCGGGATGAGGGCGGCGCCGAGTTGTCGGCGCGAGACGAGGCCGACCTTCGGGCTTACTTCGCGACCTACGTGCCGCCGCCCCCAGGGGCGAGGTCGAACTTCGACTCGATGTGCACGCGGCTCGGACGGGCGCGCAACCCACGCTCCCGCGAGAAGCCCGCCGTGGGGACGCCCTGGACGGAGATCCTCGACTGCACTGCGGCGTCGTCGGCCGTCAACTTCGACGGCGAGGCGGGAATGGTCGCGTACCTCGACGCCCGCAGGCGCTTCCGGCGCGTTTGCGAGACTCTCGCGCGTCTCACAGCGGCCGAGCGCGATGTCCTCGACGCGTACTACGGGAGCGAGGAGTCGGAGCACGCGCTCGGTCGGCTCGCGGGGGTCGCGACGATGACCGAGGCGGCGCAGCACCGGAATCGCTCCCGTGCCGCCCGCGGTATGCACGAGCCCATCGAGGCCACGGTTCGATGGCTGGCCGCGGCGACGGCGCCGGAGGCCCGGGAAGCGTTCGGGGTGGTCCGAGCCAAAGCCGAGCGGATGCTCTCCGAAGCCAAAGCGAGCTACACCAGCGCGCGACGGCTCGCGGCGCTCACGAACCGTCGCGCCTGACGCCGCGGGGCATCTACAACTGCGGCATGCACTTGCAGAAGTAGTATCGGCTCCCCTTTGGGGTTGCCGGCTGATCCTCCTCGCGTGGTTTCTCTTCCGGGTTCTTCTTCGGCACGGAGAACAGCCCGCAGTTGCCGCCGTCCTTGTCGCACTGGCCCTTGGCGATCTTGTCGCACCACAGCTTGCCGTCGTCCGTGATTCGGATCTCGCAACTGCCGATCTCCTCCTGAGGAGGAAACTTGGCACGGAGACGCTGCGGGAGAACGAACGTCTTCAGCTTGGCCGCGAGCGACACCCTCCGCGCGGGCGCCTTCTTCCTCTTCTTCGTCGCGCCCTTCTTCTTTGCGGCCTTCGCCTTTGTTGCCATCTTCTTCTTCTTGGCTGCCATTGCACACCCCCTCCTCGAGGCTCGGGCTACGGTAGCCGCGTTCTGGCGGGATGGGCGAAAGCGATTGCTCTGCCCGCTACGCGGTCCCGACACCCAGTTCGGCGATGTCGTCGGCGAACGAGCGTGTCTCTCGGGAGTCGGGCAACGCGGTGGTCGCCTGTGCCACCACCCTCCGCTCCTTTTCGATATCGGTCATCAGACGGATGTTCTTCCAGCCGTCGAGCACCTTGGTGCCTCGGCGCACACACCCGTCGACGACCCCGTGCTCGCGGAGACGCGCCCCGAACCGGCGCGCGGCGAACGGCGGGTGTCCGTTCTCGGTGCACCACGCCTCGTACGCCTCGCGCAGTTCCTTGCGGACGATGGCCGCCCCGGGCTCGAAGACCAAGTGCAGCCGGAAGAACTCCCCCAGGGTGTCATTCTCCTGGCGGTAGTCGTCGGTGGCGCTGCGGACGGCCGTCGGCGCCGCGAGCCCCGTCCGCTGCCACGTCAGGCACCCCTCGACGGCCCAGCGGAGGATCCCCGCGAGTTCGGCGGCGAGCTTGGCCGGTAGCGCCGCGTCGCGCTCGGCCTCGGGGATGGTCACGAGCCAGGGCACGAGGCGCATCCGGCGCCAGATACCCTCGTCGTTGCCGCGCACCATCGGCTTGTGGTTGCCGGCGAGGAAGAGCTTGTGGGTCGGCTGGTAGCTCCAGAAGTCCTCGCGCATGCGCCGGCACTCGAGGGGGTCGCCGCCGGTCAGATCCTTGGTGAGCGCCTCGTCGAAGATGTGCCCCTCCTCGATCTCCGAGCACGTCACGAAACGCCGGCCGAAGAGCGTCGCTCGCTCGGTCGGGTGTCGTTCGCCACGGCTGCGGAAGAGCAAGCCTCGTGGGGCCGGTGTGGCGTAGTCGCCGAGGAGCGCGTGGATCGTCGACAGGAACGTCGACTTGCCGTTAGCACCCCCGCCATAGAAGAAGACGAGGACGTGCTCCCGCACCGAGCCGGTGAGCGCGTAGCCGACGAGGCGCTGGAGGTACGCGACGAGCTCGCGGTCGCCGTTCATCACGTGGTTGAGGAAGGACTCCCAAGTCGGTGCACGCGCGTTCGCGATGTACTCGACGGGGGCGAGCTTGGTGTTCAGGTCCTGGCGCTGATGCGCCCGAAGGTCCCCCGTGCGGAGATCGATCGTGCCGTTGCGGACGTTGAGGAGCCACGGGTCCGAGTCGAGTTCGTCGTGGCTGATGGCGACGGTGGGCAGTGACCGCGCGAGCGTCCCCATCGCGGCGACGCGCGCAGCCCCGTGTGATGTGATGGCCCAGTCGAGCTCGACCCGCGCCTCCTCGATCTTGCCCCGGTCGCCCGCCGCGACGGCCTCGTCCAGGAGTTCGCGCGCGCGGCCGTACATGGCGCGGACGGTCTCTACGGCGCAGTGCTGCCAGCGCATGCCGTCGTCGATCGTCCACCGCGCGCCGTCCCATACGAGGCCCTTGCCCCAGGCGCCGACGAATCGGAGGTCCTGGCCGAAGTGAGCGACGAGGCGCTCGGCGTTCGCGACGTCGGTTCGCTCCGCGGTGCGACTCTCGCCCCCGCCAACGTCCCCAACCGGTGGCGCCCCCACCGAGGCCTCGACCTGGAGCTTGCACCCCCACGCCATGGCCTCGCCGCTCCGCGGACCGCGCATCGCGTCGGCACACCGTCGGTGCAGCGCCGAGTCGTTCCAGCCCTCGGCGAGCGGTGACTTCCGGAGCAACTCGTAGGCCACGCCCTCGCCGAGCGCGAATCCCCGCGCGAGCGTCGCCGCAACGCGAATGAGCTGCTTCGAGCCGTCACCGTGAGCTTCGCGCGGCACGCTGGCGAGCCACTGTTCGGCGCGCCGTCGGCGAAGACGCGGCGGAACGCGCTCGAGCTCGGGCTCTCCGGCGGGCGGAGCGAAGACGCTGCGCGCAGGCAACGTGACCCGCGGGTCCTCGGGGGCGAGTCCGAGCCACGCGCGCGCGACCTGCACGGCCCGCACGTTCTCCGCGGGGAGGACAGCCAAGAGCCTCTCCCATGTGGCGTCCTCACCGGTGGCCTCGACGTCGACCTCAACATCCTCGCACTGAGCCGCGGCCAGGACGGCGCTCACGAAGGGCGAGACGCGATCGTCGGCCCATCCAGCGTTTCGCAGAGCGCCGTAGAGCGCGCTCGCTGCCTCCCCCCGCCAGTTCTCCGCTGCCCAGTAGCGACCGAGAAGGGCCGCCGCCGCGAGTTCGTGGACGCACCGCTCAAGCTCCTCGCGAGCGACCGGCGCCACGTCGGCGTCGGGGTTCGTCCAGGTGATGGCTTCGCCCGACTCGTGGACCGAACCAGCCACGACGGTCTGCGCGCCCGTCGAGCGGATCTCGACGAGCGTCGAGCGCTTCTTCACCTTCGCGAGCGGGTCGTGAAGCGGCCGGCTGATGGCGCCCGGCGCCGTGTAGAACCAGTGCGAGTCGGGCGCGCCCTGACGCCCTTGCCGGCGCGTCGGGGGCAGGATGTGCGGCGCGGCGCGGAGCGCCTCTGGGCAGTCGAGGTCGACGTCGGTGAGCCCGCCGGAGGGCTCACCCAGCAGGACGCCGATGTTCTGGGGCGAACCGGGGAAGTAGCGAGCGGCGTCGGCGGCGGTGATGCGAAGGTGCTGCCACTTCGAGAGGGGTCGCCCTGTACTCGGGTCCGTCGGCGCCTTCCCCATGAAGGCGACAGGGACCGGCGCGACGCCTTGCGCGATGAGCGCGAGCGCGATGTCGATCGGCCGAGTCATCGTGCCCGCCGCGCGGCGATGGCGCGCTCCACTGTGCGGACCCCAGCTGCGAGGTTGTCGGCGAGCGCCCGCGCGGTGTCGTAGGCGACAAGGGCGTAGACGCACCCGCCCTGCGCGACGAGGCGGCCGAAGGCCTCCTGCTCGCGGCTGGTCGTTCCGCCTGGCCCCTTGACCTCGATCTCCAAGCGCCAGCCTTCGGGGCGGACGTAGCCGGAGATGTCCGCGGCGCCCATGGGGACGCCCGTGTGGAACACGCGAACGACGCGGCCTTGCTCGTCGCGCACGGGGATCGACCCAACGTTCTGCCGCCAGATGCGCATGTCCGGGCGGCGGCCCAGCGCGAGCATCAGGCGCTTCAGGAACTCGCCCTCCGTCACGGAATCGCCCATGGGCGGTCGGCCCACTCGGGATGTGGCGGCCCGCCGAAGCGCTCCTCGAAGCGCTCACGGACCCAGTCCGCGCCGCGCTGACGTGCGCGCGCCAGGGCTCGAAGCTGCTCGAACGCGACACGCTTTCGCGTGTCGCTCCAGCCGATGCGCCGGTGCGCTCCCATCTCGATCTGGAGCGCGAGCTGCTCGGTCGCGTCGACCTCGACGAGCCGGCCCGAGGTCTCGGGGAGCTGCTCACGGGACTCCACGAGAGTCGTGCCGCACTCGGGGCACACGCGCGTGTGGCCCGGCAGCACCGCGTAGCAACCGGGACACGCACGGATGGAGATCTCGGAAGCCGCGCTCGCGTCGCGCTTCGGCCTCGGCTCGAGCGAGAACTCGCGGTCGTCCTGCGGCAAGCCGTGCTCGCGCGCGCAGCCCGCGTGGTCGAGAATGATGGCGCGGGCGCCCTCCCACGGCCGGAGGATGCGGCCCGCCTGCTGCAGGTAGAGCCCCGTGGACTTGGTCGGGCGTGCGAGGACCGCGCACTTCACTGGCGGGAGGTCCGTGCCCTCGCAGAAGACTCCGACGTTGGAGAGAAGGAGTGTGACGCCCGACAGCAGCCGCGCCACGGCGCCGTCGCGCTCCGTCGCCGGCGTCGTGGCGTCGACATGCTCCGCAGCGACCCCCTCCGCGCGGAAGCGCTCCACGATGTGCTCCGAGTGCTTCACGCTGACGGCGAACGCCACGGTGCGGACGCCGCGCGCGTGCTCGGCCCAGTGCTCGATGATGTTGCCGACGAGCTGGCCCTGGTCGACGGCTTCGTCGAGCTGGTCCTGTGCATAGTCGCCCCCGCGCACGCGCACGCCCGACAGGTCGGGCAGCCGGTCCGAGGGAACCGTGAACACACGCGGCTCAACCAAGTACCCCTGCGCGATGAGGTTCCGGATCGTGCTCACGACGAGCAGGTCGTCGTAGAACTCGCCGAGGCTCCGGCGGTCCGCCCGGAACGGGGTCGCGGTGAACCCGAGGTGGACCGCGTCGGGGTAGAGCGCCGCGACGGCGAGGTCCGTTCGGGCGAGAGCCCTGTGCGCCTCGTCGCGAATGACGAGGTCCGCGTCAGGCTTCGTTCGGCGGCGCAGGGTGTCGATGCTCGCGACCTGGACGGGCGCGCTCGACCGATGACGGCGGTCGCTCGCCATCAGGATCCCGATCTGATCCTCGGCAAGCCCGGCCTCGAGGAGCTTCGCGCAAGTCTGGTGGACGAGCTCGCGGCGGTGCGCGATCACCAGCGTCCGCTGGCCGCGCAGGACCGCGTCGGCGATGACCCGCGCGAAGACGACCGTCTTGCCGGCGCCCGTGGGGGCGACGACGAGGACCCGCCGCTTGCCCGCGACGATCCTCAACTCGATCTCACGGACTGCCTCTTCTTGGTAGGGGCGAAGGTGCACGAGTCTCCGGTGGTGACGGGGAGGCGTTGACCCGCTGCCACTCGACGCACGCGCCGCGGCCGGGCAGCGCGCAGCCGCCCCCGTCCACGTACAAGCGGCAGCGGATGGTCCCTGAGGGGGCGACGTAGTCGGGGCAGGCGAAGCGACGAAGGACGAGCCGCACCTCGCCAGCGAGTTGCAGCTCGATGCGGCTCTCGGAGATCACAAACGGCGTGTCGCGCGCCCGGCGCGGGAGCCACGCGAGCGTGAGAGCGACGGCCTCGTCGTCCCAGCCTGCCGCGCGGACGCGCGCCTCGACGTACGCGGCGAGGGCGGCGTCAGCCTTCTCTTGCCAGTCGGGTGAGGGCGAGGACGTCGCGGGCGGCGCGGTCGGCGCCCGCGCGGCAGCTGAGGTAGTAGCGGATGATCGTCTGCGCATCAGCGGGCAGGCGGGGGCCGAAGCGCTGCACGAGCGTTCGCACAAGTGCTTCGGCTTGCTCGTGCAGCGCGTTCGACGAAGGGGTCACACCGCGAAGGGATCGCGGTCCGCCGGTTTCTTCTCGTGCCCCTCGATGAACCGCATGGCGCGCGGCAACTCGGCCGACGGCAGGTCGCGGATCTTCTCGATCTTCATCTCGGCGAGGAACGCGTGCGCCACTTCGCGCGGGAGCGGCCGGAGTCGATCGACGAGTTGCTTGGCGGTGTCGATGTCGATGAGCTTGGCGTCGCCGCCGTCGTCTGCATCGTCGTCGGCCGCGTCGCCCACGCTTCGGAGGTCGTGCATCCCGGCCGCCGCGATCCGCGTACGCAGGGGGTCATCGACCGGGGCGTCGGGGAGGATCGTGTAGCGGGTCTTGGTGTCGCCCTTCTTGCCCCGGCGCTTGACCTCGAAGTTCCACTTGTCGAGGCCGTACTTGTCGCGCACCTCGAGCAGGTCTTTGAACCAGGCCGTGCCGCCCTCGATGATCTTCATCGCGCCGTCGGCGGGCACGAAGAAGTTCAGGGCGACGCGAAGGGTGGGCTTCGGGGCCGATCCCTCGGGCGGCGAGTCGGCGTACTTCTCGCCGTCCCAGTAGACCTCGCGGGCGTGGGGCTCGCCGCAGAAGACGCCGACGATCTTGTCTCCGTCGTTCTGCAGCCGCACGAAGATGCCTCCGGCGCTCACGTGCTTCTCGGCGAGTTCCTTGGCGGTGTTCCAGGCGCTACTCATCCAGCGGTCTCCGTTCTGGGGCAGCGGACACGGCCCGCCTGTTCCCCACCATGGACAAAGACCCCCTTCCCGCGGTCTGCCCGGCTGAAAGTGGGCTGCGCGCGAGCGAGCCAGAGCCGCACGAGGCCGTCGGTCAGCGCCGCCAGCAAGCGCTCCCGCCGCGACGCGTGTTCCCGCGCCGTCACGCGACCTCCCGCTGGGCAGCCGCGTTCGGCTGGTCCGGCGGCGCGCGCCGACGGACCTCTGTGATGCTGATGCTCGTCGCGTCCTCTGCATCGTCGACGAGGGCTCGGGGCAACCGAACCGAGACCTCGACCTCTGCGTCCAGGGATGTCGTGCGTGCCTGCCTACGTTGCTCGCGCCCCAGGGCGCGGAAGATTGCCCGCTCCGTCGCGCAACGCAGGCGCGCTGCAATGTTCTTGCGTAGCGGCACGCGCTCGACGGACTCGAGGAAGGCGACGAGCAGCGCCTGGTCCAGTTCCGTCGGCGCGCTGGTCGCGATGCGTCGGCGCAGCCCCATGAGCAGCGGAGAGAAGGCGACGATGAGCAGGGCCGGCCACAGAGGATGCGACTGCCGGCGATGCTCGGCGAGGACCGAGCGAACGAGCACGTCGCGCTGCGGGAACGTGGCGGGATCGCGATCGCAGAGCGCGATGCGAAGCGCACCCGGCGTGTCAAAGGCGAGGGCGGGATCGCGCGACCGGGCCGCGACGAGCGCAGCGCAATGTCGTGGGAGATCGCGGACAAGTTGATCGCGCAGACGGAAGAAATGCATGGGTCCTCGTTCAGGATCCCGGGAGGGCAGGCCGACCTCACGGGGGTCGGGCGAATCCGCACGTGGCCTGCCCCCTATAGGCGCGACATGTCACCCGTAGAGCCTGTTTGCCTGTTACAGCGCGGTGAACCGTCGGCCGTTTCCAGTCGAAAAAAACGGCATGACCACGCGGATTTCTGAAAAGCACCGCCACGACTTGTCGACGCGCCGTCACGGTCTTGCACCGATCGGTCGGCGCGTGATAACGCGTTGCACCAGTCGAGGCCGCGGAGGGCGGCCCGTTTGTCATGGAAGCCCTATGCCGCTCCATCGCTTTCTCTCCCTGCTGGAGAGAGGACACGACTTTGGTTACGCGACGCCGTGCTTGGCCGACGGGGTCGGCGGGGCCGCCGCCGCCGACGCGCTCACCGCCTCGGGTGTCTTGGCGCCCGTGGGGCCACCCACCTGGTTTCCCTGCCGCCATGGCCGTCCCGGCTGCCGCCAGTCGGTCTCGTGCTCCGACAAAACGCTGACGACTCGCTGTGGGCGAAGTACGCCCGAATGCGAGGCGCTCGTCCTCGACGCGCGCGGCATCGCCGCGCACGGCTTCGTGGAGCTCGCGTTCGCGGCGCTCCTGCAGCAACTATTCGACGCGGGCACGAGCGCCATCTTCCGTGAGCGCGACGTGCTGCTGCTCGGGCGGAGCTTCTCCGAAGCGGGCGCGCTGGTCTGGCTATGGATCCATCCGCAGGAGTCGCGCTTCTCTCTTTGGATGCACGAGCAGGAGCGGCGCGCGGCGCGTGCCCTGGTTCTCGTGCCGACGGGCGAGACGCTCCACCAGGAGACCTTCGAGCGCTACGGCGCCGGCCGCCCCGTGTCGATCGTGCATCTCGATCGGGTTCTTACCATCGACAGCGGGCGCATCGTGCGACGTCAGGAAGTGAACGCCCCGGCACGCGTACCATGGCAGCCGCGTCAGGTGGAGCGCACCGTGGCACGCGTGCGCACGCCGGCCGGAACGACGTGGCGGGAGATCGCGATCGAGTACGTGGACGCCGACGTCGTCGGCATCCGCGTCCGCGATTTCGAGCCGATTCGGTTAACCGCTGGCGAACTCGGACTCACGCGGGTCCGAACCGCACAGCTCTCCGATCAATGGCATCTACTACGCGGTCTCTGCGAAGGGTCCGGAACGTGCACTCGTGCGCAGGTAGGAGCACCATCAATGGATGTTCTTTCCAAGCGCGCAGGTCGTCTCGGGGCGCAGCTCGCATTCGTTCTGGACATGGCAACGAACCCCTTGCACCTGGATACAAGCAACGAAACCGTCTCAAGTGAATTTCGTGCGCATCCCGAGCCTTTGCGGACTGCATCGCGACGGAATCGCGAGCTGTCGGACATTTGAAAGCCATCGATGCATGCTTTGTATCCGCCGGGAACGACGATTCCAGGCTCGGTGTACCAAGTCGTTGGTGTCGTCACGATCGGAGCCGCCTCCGTCATCTACGACGTGAAGGACACGGTCCTCAACGTGCGGCGCGTGCTCAAAATGCTCGAGCCGGGCTGCTCGGCGTCGCATGACCGGCGCATGCTCCGCGAGCGCGAGATGCTCGCAGGCTTCGACCACCCGAACATCGTCCGGGTCGTCTTCGCGGGAAGAACGACGGACGACCGCCAGCTCCCCTACTACGTCATGGAGAAGCTCGAGGGGCTGGACCTGCGTCGGTGGCTCCGCGGGGGCAGGTTCCCCGTCGAGCGCGCCCTCAGCATCGCGGCCGACATCCTGAAAGGCCTCGGGGCGGCCCACGCGCGCGGCATCCTGCACCGCGACGTCAAGCCGGACAACATCTTCCTCCAGCGAGCGCCGGAGTCGCCCTGGTACGAGACGAAGCTGCTCGACTTCGGGTGCGCGAAGTGGAACCACCAGCCATCGAGCGACCAGCTCCTGGGCACCATTAACTACGTCGCGCCCGAGCTGATGGATGGCGCGGAGGCCAGCGAGAAGAGCGACGTCTACGCCACAGGCGTGACGCTCTACGAGATGCTCACTGCCCACCACCCCTACGGCAGGCTGCCGATCAGCACGCGCCGGGGCCCGCCCCCGCCCCTGTCCAAGTACATCGAGGCGAACGACGACCTCATCGAGCTGGTGTGCGACGCCCTCAGCCCCTTGCCGGACGCGCGCATTCCCAGCGCACGCGTGTTCGCGTTTCGTCTGGCGCAGGTGAGGTACCGCGTGGCCAACTGCCCCCTCGTCGAGGGGACGACCGACATCGACACGCTCGTAGCGGAGAAGATGCCGAGCACGCAGCGCATGCCCAGCGCGCCGCGGTTCGACGTGGTGGCGGAAGACGACGAGCAGAGCGACGACGAGGGCGAGGAGGAAGAGAGGTCTCCGCTCTCCTCGTGACCTGAGAGGAAGTGTCGTGTCGTGCTCGAATCCTGCGGGGGCCGGTGGCCTTTGTTAACCGCATGGGAAGCGAATCGTCTTGCCCTTCGGGGGCAGAGAGAGCGGTCATCCGCCCCGCCGCAGACGGCGGCGGAAACGGAGACCCGGTGGATCAGCGCATCTGCAACGTCGCACGCGAGCTGCGGGAACTCGGGAGGATGAACATGGCGGCCCTGCGCGCCAAGTACCGGAAAGCCTTCGGAGAAGAGACCACCTCGCACAACGCGGCCTACCTGCGAAAGAAGCTCGCCTGGCGTATCCAAGAGTTGGCCGAGGGGGGCCTGAGCGAGCGGACCGTCGCGCGCCTCGAAGAACTCGCGCGCACCGCGCCCGCGCGGGAACGGCCTCCGGTCGCGGCGACGGAGCCGGCGCAGGTCGCGTCAGCCGCGACGGCGGCCGTTCGCGACCCGTCGCTGCCGCCCGCGGGCACGGTGCTTCGCCGCACCCATCAGGGAGCCGCCCACGAGGTGACCGTTCGCGAGGTCGGCTTCCTCTACCGGGGCAAGCCGTACAAGAGCCTCTCGACGATCGCGAAGGTCATCACGGGAACCACCTGGAACGGGCGGCTCTTCTTCGGCCTGACGACCCGCAAGCGCAAGGAGGCTGCGTGATGGGACCCGAATTCTGGCAGACGCCGATGGGCCGGCGCTTCTTCGAGCACACGCTGCCCGAGCTGATCCAGCAGATGACGCGCCTCGCCGAGGCCATCGAGGCGCTCATCGCGCAGCGGGCGCGAAAGGAGCTGCGCAAGCCATGAGCCGCAAGGTCGCCGCTCCGCCCCGCGCCTGCAAGCGCGTGGCGATCTACACCCGCAAGTCGACCTCCGCCGGGCTCGAGCAGGAGTACAACTCGCTCGACGCGCAGCGCGACGCCTGCGAGGCATACGCGAAGAGCCAGGGATGGACGGTCGTCGGCAGCTACGACGACGGGGGCTTCTCGGGCGCGAACGTCGAGCGCCCCGCGTTCCAGCGCCTTCTCGCTGACGTCGACGCCGGCAAGGTCGACGTCGTCGTCGTGTACAAGGTCGACCGGCTCTCCCGTTCGCTGCTCGACTTCGCGCGCGTGATGGACCGGTTCGCTGCCTCGGGCGCCGCGTTCGTCAGCGTCACGCAGAACTTCTCGACGGCCGACGCCATCGGGCGCCTGACGCTCAACATGCTCATGAGCTTCGCGGAGTTCGAGCGCGAGATGATCGCCGAGCGCACGCGGGACAAGATCGCCGCCGCGCGTCGGAAGGGGAAGTGGACGGGGGGCGCGGTGCCCATCGGCTACTACGCGGTCGAGGGCAAGCTCGTGAAGAACGCGCCCGAGGCGACCCTCGTGTGCGAGGTCTTCGAGCTCTACGAGCGTCACCAGTCGGTGCTCGACGTGGTCCACGAGATGGGCGCCCGGGGACGCAAGCGCAAGGGCGGGATTTGGACGAAAGACGCGGTCCTGCGCGTGCTCAAGAACCCGCTCTACGCGGGGCTCATCAGGGCCGGCAGCGAGGTGTACGAGGCTGACCACGAGGCGCTGGTCGAGCGTGCTCGGTTCGACCGCGTGCAGCAGCTGCTCGCGCGACCCCCGCGTGCTGCTGGCAGCGCCGGGCGTAACCCCGCCTACCTGCTCTCAGGCCTCCTCCGCTGTAGGGCGTGTGGCGCCGCGATGACCTCGGGCGGTACTCGGGGCTATCGCTACTACCGCTGCACCACACGCGACAAGTTGGGAGTGCGCGCGTGCCCGTGCAAGCCGATGTCGGCCGAGGCGATCGAGGAGTTCGTGGTCGAACGCCTGCGCACGCTGGCGGCTGACGACGGGCACGTCACCGAGCTAGCCGAGCGCCTGCGTGTTCGCTTCGAGACCGACGCGCGGGCGCTGGCCGACGAGCGGGCGCCGCTACCGGCCCGGATCGCGAAGCTCTCGGCCGAGGCGGACGCGCTGCTCGCCTCCCTCACCAAGCTCGCGGGGAAGGCCCGATCGCTCGCCGAGCAGCGTCTGCAGACCCTGGGTGCTGCCGTCGAGGAGTCGCAGACCCAACTCGGCGTCGTCGAGCACAAACTCGCCGCGCTCGCAGGTGCGCGCGCGGACGCCCAGTGGGTGCGCGAAGCGCTGTCCGACTTCGACACGCTCTGGGAGCTGATGACGCCCGTCAACCGGCAGCGCCTGGTCACCGCGCTGGTCGAGCGCATCGAAGTCCACGAGGCGGCGGGGGAGATCGACCTCAAGATCGCGTCGCTCGCGGAGGCGGCATGAAGTTCCACCGCGTCCGCGGCCCCCGAGGGGCCGTGAGCTTCGTGGAGGCGCGGGGTCCGTCCCCGGACGCGCGGCCCCTGCGCCTGGCTCGGATGCTGGCCGTCGCACACACGCTCTCTGCCCTGCTCGCGCGCGCCGACGGACCGAGCCGCGCCGAGCTGGCTGCCGCGCTGCGGATGACGACCGCCCGCCTGTCGCAGATCCTCGACCTCACGCTGCTGGCCCCGGACATCCAGGAGGAGATCGCGTTCCGCGAGACCGCGCCGGGTCGCGATCCGGTGCCCGAGCGCGCCGTCCGCTACATCGTGCGGGCGCCCGCCTGGAGCGAGCAGCGGCGCCGCTGGCGCGCCCTGGTCCGGCACGGCGGCAGCGGCACCCGCGACCATCCGTGGGCGGGCGGGCGCGCGGGGGCCGCG
Organism: Polyangiaceae bacterium; assembly: GCA_036490515.1. GTDB lineage: Bacteria > Myxococcota_A > Polyangia > Polyangiales > Polyangiaceae > Palsa-1150. The sequence goes on along the minus strand of DASXDU010000047.1, from coordinate 304,500 downwards.
ACCGGGCGGCCCTCACGCGCTCGCCCCGCGTCTACCGCCTCCGAGCGGCCTGCCACGCCCCCTTGTCGCCGTAGCGCAGCTGGCTCCCCTCCAGAATGAACACGTCGCTCCCGGGGAGGTCCGAGGCGGGCACCCCCCCCTCGTCTTCGTCCTCGTCTGCGATGTCCTCACGCACGGCTACCCCGGCCACATCGTATTCGAACGGGTAGTGCGGCTGGCTCATGACGTAGACGCTCGCCTCGCCGTCGAAGCTCTGGAGAATTGCGATTGACTCATGCACTTTCACGGTCTCGGCCTCCTTCCTTGGGGCAGCGGTGTTGCGTGAAGCGTGCCTGCGGGCACGCGGTCGGCGATGGCGCGGAGACGTGCGCGTGTTCGCGGAGATGCGCGCGCTCCACGGCTCCGGAGAGGGCACGGCCCCTCAGCACTCTTGTGCAATGACTGATTCGCGAATCACGGAGCCATGTCGCCGACACCAGCCATCAATTGGTGAATTCGCGATCTGCCTATGACCAGCGAATCAGGGTCGCGCACGCGGAACTACGGACATTCGCACGGATTCGCGATCCCGACCCCGGTGGCACGCGTCACGCAATGGCTCCCTCCCAAGAAAGGAGCATGACCATGAACCGCACCGACCTGATGATGGACGATGCCGTGCGCCCCGTCGCCCGGCTTCACGCGGAGCTCGTCGACAAGGCCACCTACCTCGCCGAGCGGATGACGCGCCTGGCGGAGCGCCTCGGCAGGGAGGGCGTCGACGCGAGCGTCAACGAGCTGGGCGAGGTGCAGTGCCTCGGCGCCGACGTCGACCGGCTCTGCGCCCTGCTGCACGCGGCGCGCGTAACGCGCGAGCTGGTCCGGCGCGTCGTCGAAGCCGGGGAGGCCGAGAGCCGATGAAGCTCGAGGTTCTCTGGATCGTCCGCGATCCGAGCGCGCTGAGCGAGCTGGCGGACGTCGTCTTCCAGGCGAACGTCCGCCGGCTCGACCACTACGTGCTCGGCTGCCCGACCGGAGCCTGGGCCGGCGAGCAGCACACGGTCTACACGGACAAGGACGAGGCGGTCGCCGAGGGCATCCGCCGCCTCGTCCGCGTCCACCCCGAGCGCGAGGGTTGGATCAACGAGGAGGCGTACCGGACCTTCGGCTACGGCGCGCCCAAGAGGAACGGCAAGTGAGCGCCGCCCAAGGCAAGTGGTGCAGCAAGTGCCGCTGCCGCATCCCCGCCGAGGAGGTGCAACTGGGACCGGGGGTACCCGAGCGATGCCACGACTGCGGAGACTACTGCGACGATCCCGACTGCGCGCGGTGCGCAGCCGGCAGCAGCAACACCGACACCACCAACATCACGAAGGAGTGACCATCATGGCTGCCAAGAAGACGAAGAAGAAGACCGCCGCCACCAAGCCCGCGAAGGCTCGCAAGGCGCGGACCATCCGTGTCACGGGCGCCGAGCCCGAGACGGCCGGAGCGCCGGCCGAGGGAGGCAAGCTGCGCCTCGGCAAGCTCTCGGTCGAGGAGCTTCAGGCGATGTACAAGGAGGTCGTCGGCCGCGAGACCGGCAGCGACAACAAGGCGTACCTGATGTGGAAGATCCGCGAGGCCAAGAAGGGCCGCATCCGCGTCGGGCCCGCCCGGGCGCGCGAGATCAAGGGCCCACAGCTGGTGCTCTCGGTCCGCGTCGACGAGGAGGCGGTGCCGCTGCTCGACGCGGCCTGGCGCAAGCACGGGCTGCGCAGCCGCAACGATCTGGTCCTTCGCGCCCTCGGGCGCGAGCTGGCCCGGCTCGGCGAGACGGACGCGGCGCAGCGTTTCGAGGAGGCGTCGGCGTGAGGATGACGAAGACGCGCGGACGGCTCCTCCGGCTCGCGGAGGACGGCGTCCTGGTGCGCTATCACAGCCCCGCCGCGATCAATTCGTTGATCGCGGCGGGGCTCCTTCGCGAGGTCACCGTCGGCTTCCAGGACAGGTCCATCTTCGTCGAGGTAGACGTGTGCCGGCTCACCCCCGCGGGGCGCGCGGAGCTCGCAAGGAGGCCGGTCGTGAAGCGCAGCGATCGCCGCGGCAGGCTTGACCTGGAGACGCTCGTCGCGCGGCTCGTCGAGGATGTCCTCCGTGCCGTGCGCGGGGCGACCCTCGACGACCTGCGGGAGCTGTTCAGCCCAGGGGCGCCGCCCGCACCGTCGCCGCCGACGCGCCGGGCACCCGCGCGCACGAACTCGAGATCGGCCAGGCGGCAGCCGGCGCCCAAGGGAGGGAAGCGCGTGCCGGCGCCCGTCGCGAGACGCCCGCGGGCGGCAGCCGCCGCCATGCAAGCCCCCGAACCCCCGGTCCAGGCCGAGATCACCGATCCGGAGCGGCTCCTCGCGGGGGAGCCCGCAGAGGTACCCGACAGCGCCCCCACGGCGCCGCACGACGCGCCCGGCGAGAGCCCGGACGTGCCCCCGCCGGACCGTCCCGAGCCCGCGCCGGGGGGCAGCGTGCGCCTGCGGGAGGGCGAGAGCTTGGCGGGTACCGCGGGCGGGGCGATCGTGATTCGCCGCGCTCGAAGAGGGATCGAGCCCTCAGCACTAATGTGACGATCGGGATTCACGAATCATAGCGAATTGTCCGGGTGATTCGCGAATCGGGGCTTGGACCCTGATTCGCGAATCATACCCGTCTATCGAGACACCCGAGTTTCTGGCGTAAGCGCAGCAGGCACACGTCACGCATTCACCCTCCGCACCAACGGCGAAGGGACAGGGCGATGAAGACGCTGCGCTTCGGGATCGAGATCGAGACGGTGGGCCTGAGCAAGGAAGGCGCGGCGCGGGCCATCGCCTCGGTGCTGGGCGGCACGGCGCGCCCCTCGGGCAGCGGCTGGGACGCGGTCGCCACCGACGGTCGGGTCTGGCGCGCGGTCCCCGACGGGAGCCTCGGCGGCTACCACAACGCGGAGATCGTCAGCCCGATCCTGAGCTACGCGGACATCGAGACGCTGCAGGAGATCGTTCGCGCCCTCCACACGGCGGGCGCCCGCGCGGACGCGACCTGCGGGATCCACATCCACATCGACGGCAGCCGCTTCGACGCCAAGGAGCTGACGAGCCTCGCCAAGATCGTCCACAAGCAGGAGCGCCTCATCGAGGCGGCCCTCGGCATCCAGGCCCATCGCCTCCAGCGCTACTGCCGACCGCTCGATAGCGCCTTCATCGAGCGCCTGGAGGCCCGCCCGCCGCGCACCGTCGCCGAGGTCAACGCGGCCTGGTACGGCCGCCAGGTCCACGCCCCCGCGCGCTACGACCAGAGCCGATACCACGGCGTCAACCTGAACTCGTACTTCTACCGGAAGACGATCGAGTTCCGGTACTTCGAGGGGACGACGCACGCGGGCAAGGTCAAGGCGTACGTGCAGTTCTGCCTGGCCCTCGCGGCGAAGGCCCTCGGCGCCAAGAGCGCCTCGAGCCGCAGGCGTGAGTACAACGCCGCGACGGCGAAGTACGACTTCCGCGTCTTTCTCCTCTCGCTCGGCCTCATCGGCGAGGAATTCAAGACGGCGCGCCTGCACCTACTTTCGGGCCTCGGCGGATCGGCCGCCTGGAAGGGCGAGCGCCGCGACCGCCGCGCGCCGCGCAACCCGGAGGAGCGGCCTGCGGCGCTGACGGCGTAGGGGCGCAGGGCCGGCGGGACCACTTCACGCAACGGAGATGAGCCATGGAGACGATGACGAAAAGGTTGTTGAAGGGCGCGACCTCGATGGTGGTGCTGGCCAAGAGCCAGTACGGGACGCCGGAGCCGTGCATCGAGGTCCGGTTCCCCACCGAGGTCGGTTACCGCGCACGGAGCGCCGCGCTGCACGCGCTGGCCGCCGAGGTCGAGGCCCGCACAGAGCGAAGCGACACCTGGTGTGTGCAGCTCGAGGACGGCAACTACGAATCGGGCCGAGTGTGGCTCGAACTCGTCGACGGTACGGACGCCGAAGCGGGGCGCGGCATGGCGCTGCTCCGGAGGGTGATCGCATGAAGCGCACGCTCTATTTCGCGTATGGCTCGAACCTGAGCGAGGCGCAGATGCGCGCACGTTGCCCGGGCGCGCGCCCCGCGGGGCGCGCGGCGCTTCGGGGGTACCGGCTCGCCTTCGCTGGATACTCGGGCCTTTGGGGCGGCGCGGTGGCCACGCTGGCGCCCGACCCCAAGGGGCGCGTGCGCGGCGTCCTCTACGAGCTCACCGCCGCCGACCTGGAGACCCTTGACCTGTGGGAGGGGCATCCGCACTACTACCGCCGCGTGCGCACGACCGTGACGGATGGTCGCCGAAGGGACCGGCGCGCACACCTCTACGTCATGACCCCCGAGCGAGCGCTGGGCGAGCCCGCGATGGCCTACCTCACGGCGCTCTTGCGCGCGTACGTCGCGCTCGGCTTCGACGTCGAGGGGCTCCTGCGCGCCGCAGGGGTCGAGGGCCGGCCATGAGGGTCTTCGTCTACGGCACGCTGCTCTCGGGCGAGGGCAACCATCGGCAGCTCCGCGGCGCGCGCCGCCTGTACGTTCGGCGCACGGAGCCTCGTTACACACTCGTCAGTCTGGGCCGGTTCCCGGCATTGCTCGAAGACGGGACGACGTCCGTGGTCGGCGAGGTCTACGAGGTCGACGACGAGCTGCTCAGCCAGTTGGACCGCTTCGAGGGGGTGCCGACCCTCTACCGGCGCGAGCGCGTCCAGCTGCTCTGCGGCGAGTCGGTCGAGGGCTACGTCCTGGCGCGTCCCCGCGCCCGGCGCTACCCGCTCATCGCGAGCGGCGACTGGAGGGATTTCCAATGCGTATCGAGGTCGTAGGCGACGGTCACGTGTTCCAAGGGACGCCGAGGCAGATCCTCATGCAGATGAAGAGCCTCGCGTTCGGCGCCGAGAACATGACCATGCGCGAGTACATCGAGGGCAACGTCGCCAACATCGCGCGCGGGTTCGGCATCCACTTCAAGCTGACCGGCGAGACCGACGACGAGCTCGCGGAGTCATTTCTGCAACAGATGCTCGCGGGCGGACACGCGCGACGGATCTGAGGTTGGAGAGCCGCTCCCCCATGAGCTATTGCGCTACCGTGACCACTCGCTTCCGGCTCGTGTTCGCCTTCGCGAGCGTCATCGCGGCATGTACTGCATCGCCGCCGCCCGCGGGGGTTTCCGCGCAAAAATCCGCTGTCGGAGCGCTACTTGACGAGCGCTTCGACGACCTTAGCCTGCGCGGCTGGAGACTCGACGTCGGCGCAAGCACCGGAAGCGGCCCCACGAGTGACGCCCGGGTCGAAGACGGAGCGCTGCTTCTGTCAGCGGACAGGACAACCCGGCGGTTTCTTTCACCGACTCGAACCGTGGACGTCGCTGGCGCCCATCTCGTTCGTGTGAGCGTCCGAGTGCGAACCGAGGACGTGTCCCCGGTCGGCGCACGGTTCGCCAATTGCGACGCGTTCGTCCGCTTCAACAAGGGCCCGCCCACGGCTGTGACTCCCGTCTTCATCGCGGCAACGGCGTGGACCCTGGTTCGACGAGTAGTGCGCGTCCCACCGGGTTCGCGGGAGATGGACATCGGCATGTTTCTGTCGATGCCGGGGCGCGCCTGGTTTGACGACCTCAGGGTGGAATCGATCGAGGACGAGTTCACCGAACAGGTATCGCCGCACTTCCGCTTCGAGCATTTGCCAGGGGATGCGATCCCGCCCGCGCTTGTGCGCGCGAACGAGGAGTCCTGGGAGCGAGCCGCGATGTTTTTTGGTTGGTCACCGGCGCCGCCAGTCCTCTACTGGAAGTACCCCAACCGAGCCGCGCTGGAGGAGTACACGGGCGTCGCCGACAACGGCATCGTGATTCGCGGCGAAATTCATACGATCTGGCCCGCCGAGCCGCATGAGCTCGCGCATGTTTTCGCGGCGCGTTGGGGTTCGCCGCCAGCGCTCCTTGGTGAGGGCGTCGGCGTCTACTTCAGCGGCCAATGGCAGGGCAAGCCGATCTCCGACGCGGCCAGAGAGGTCGTCCAGTCAGGGGCCTGGCTCACTCCAGCCGACCTGCTCGACACGGCGGTTTTTCGCGCCAAGACCGACCTCGTTAGCTATGCGATCGCTGGTGCATTCGTCCAATGGATCGACCGGGGACGCGGTCGCGGTGTACTTCGCGAACTCTACGGGCGCTTGAAGGCCGATGCCAGCGTCAGGGACAACACGATGGCGTTCGAGGATATCGCCGGCCTCTCCGTGGAAGAAGCCGGACGGGAACTTGTGAGGAGCTTGGAACTTGCCCGGTCCTCGCCGTAGGCCATACGACTCCCTCCTTCTCCGCTTCTTTGCGTTTGCGCGCCGTGACCTGGGCCGCTTCCACCCCGCCACAGCTTGAAGTGGATGCCGAACCCGCGCGCGATGTTGAGGCCCCGCCGCCAACTGGAATTGGCTAGGTCAGAACCGGGGGCTGACCGCGAGACCGACGACGAGACTCGCGGAGTCGTTCCTGCGGCAGATGCTCGACGGCGGGTTCGCGCGCAACGTCTGAGGGTTGGGCGCGCCGGGGTGGATCGCGCGCGGTCCATCGTCGATGCACGGCGGCGCCGAGTTGTCCCGAGCGCTACGGTGAAGGGACATGCCCGATGACCCGACCCGTAGCCCGTACGACCGGCGAGGCTTCCTCGCAATCACGACCGGCGGTGTTGCCGCAGCCGCGCTGGGGCTCGGTACCGCGGGGTGCTCGAAGAAGGAGCCGCTGAGCGCAGCCATCGATGCCGGTGCGGTCCCGCTAGCGCCGATCCGTGTCGGCGTGGTGCGCGTGGCGAGCGTGAAGACCGCCGTCGAAGGCAACGTGCTGCCGGAGGTCATCGCCGACTTCGAGAAGCGCTCGACCTACCGCATCGAGTTGACGCCCGGCGAGTCCGTCTACACCTGGGCGCGCGAGGGCAAGGCCGACCTCGTGGTCTCACACTACGGGCACCGCGAGGCCGAGGACTTCGTACTCGACGGGCTGGGCGAGTGGCCGCGCACCATCTTCTCCAACCAGATGGCGCTGGTGGGTCCCCCGGGCGATCCGGCGCACGTGCGAGGGCTGGACGACGCGGGCGAAGCGTTCCGACGCATCGCCGCGTCGAAGAGCAAGTTCGTTCTGAACGACATCGACGGCGTGCGCTACCTGACCGAGGTTCTCTGGCACGCGGCGGGACAACCCGAGCGCTCCGGTTGGCTGCTCGATGAGGGCCACCGCAAGGACGGCGCGATCGAGCGGGCCTCGGACATGGGCGCGTATTCGTTTTGGGGGCTCACGCCGTTCTTGCGCCTGCATCGGGAGAAGTCCTTGGCGCTCGAGCCGCTGGTCCTCGCTGACCCGCTTCTGCAGCGCCTCCTCGTGTCCGTCGTGGTGAAGCCCAGCAAGGTAGCGGGCGTCAACGCCGAGGGGGCCACGGCCCTGCAAGCTCATCTCCTTTCTCCGGCAACGCAAGCTCGCATCCGTTCCATTCGGTACCCGGGCGACGAGCGGGTGTGCTGGGTGCCGGCAGGACGGCACAACCGGACCGCGATGCTTCCGAAGGGGTGACGTCCGGCACATCGGACTGGCGCGCTATCCTGACAGACAGCAGCGGTGCGGGTCACGATCATAGACGAGGAGACTGGCGGTGCTCGCGACTACAACGTCGGCGCCTCGGTCTTGGTCGGTGCGCTGACGATCGTGGTCGCGCGCGAACTCGGCTACGAAGGCGACGCCGAGAGCTTTGGACTCGTGACGCTGCGGGGCACCCCGGTCGCGCCCGAACAGACCGTGGGCGCAGCTTGCCGCGAGGCCGGCATCTACACTCTGCGTCCATGGGCGAAGGCTTCGGGGCACGCGGAACCAGAGGGCACCCAGACGTAGTCCCACGGCGTTCCCCCGCAGGCCGACTGGGCGTGCAAGTGTTGCGAATGCATGAAACTGCTACGACTCCGCCGCCGCGCCACCAGTCAGGTGCGGCGGAGGTAGTTGTCCATGGAGCAAGCAAGCCCGATCTCTGAGATCCGTCCCTCGCCTCGACGCGAGCTGAGCGCCGCACGCGCGCTGCTCGAAACGCTCGCCCACCGAGGCGTCCGCCATGTGTTCGGCATTCCCGGAGGCCTCATCAGCACGGTGTTCGACGCCATCGCGGACGTTCCGGCCGTTGACCTCACCGTGACCCGCCACGAGAACATCGCCGCGTTCGCGGCGATGGGCTACGCCGCCGCGACGGGACGACCCGCGGTTGTTCTGACGACGTCAGGCCCAGGCATCACGAACGTCGTAACTGGTCTCGCTGCCGCGCATGCGGAAGAACTGCCCCTCATCGTGCTCGCTGGCGACGTGCCCTCCTCCGGGCGCGGGCGCGCTTCGATCCAGGACTCTTCGACCAACGCCATCGATGCCGTGGCCATGCTGCGGACGGTGACGCGATGGTCGGCGCGCGTAGAGAACGCCGCCAGCGCCGCGAGCGCAGCGGAGCAGGCGTACCGCCTGGCAACGGGACCGCGACCTGGCCCCGTCTTCCTGTCGCTGCCCCTCGACGTTGGCAGCGCCCTGGCGCGCCCACTCGCCATGGCCCTGCCAACCGCACACGCCGAGGACCCGGACGTCGCAGCCACGAGTCAGATCGCCGAGGCGCTGGCCGGTGCGCGACGGCCCTTGCTTGTCGCTGGCAACGGGGCGCGGTTCGCCGCTCGGGAACTCCGCGCTTTGGCCGAGCGTCTGGCGATCCCCGTCGTCACGACGCCGCACGCCAAGGGCGTGTTCCCCGATTCGCATCCACTTCACCTCGGGGGCATCGGCTTTGGAGGACACCCGTCTGTAGACGACTACTTGCGGGGGGGGCCCGACGTCGTCTGCGTCGTCGGCTCTCGGCTCGGCGACACGACCACGAACGGGTGGACCCAGCGCATCGAGGGCAGCGAGAGCACGTTCCAGATCGACCGCGAGCCGCTCGCCGTCGGGCAGAATCTCTGCGTGACGCTCGGCATGGTGTGCGATGCGGCGACGGCGTTGCGAGCGATTCATGCGGCGATCCCGGTGGACGCCACAATGCCGCTGCGCCCGCTGCGCCCTCGCCGCCTTCGGCCCGAGAGCGTGGACGGCCGCGGGGCGATGCACCCGGCCCGCGTTCTTGCCTTACTGCAGGCTGCCTTCCCCGATGCCATCTTCACGGTGGACCAGGGGGAGCACACCGCGTTCGCGTTGCACTACATGACGATCGACGAGCCGGACGCGTTTCGCGCCATGCTGGGGCTGGGCTCGATGGGCAGCGGCATCGGCGCCGCCATCGGGATGAAGCGCGCGTATCCGGACCGGACCGTAGTCTGCATCTGTGGCGACGGAGGGCTTGCCATGCATGCAGGCGAGCTCCTCACCTGCGCGGAGAACGGCATGGGCATCGTGTTCGCGGTCTTCAACGACGGCCGCTACAACATGATTCACCACGGCTTCCGCACGGTCTTCGGCCGCTCGCCAAGCGCGCTACCCGCGTACATGGCCGATCTGGCCCAGACCGCAACGAGCTTCGGGGCGACCGGCGTCCGAGTGGAGACGCCGCGTGATCTCGAACCGGCGGTCCTGCGTGCGCTCGCAAGGGCCGGACGCCCAGTGCTTCTGGACGTCCGTTTCGACGCCGACGTGACCCTGAGTGCGAGCACGCGCAGCACCTCACTCAAGCAGGCTGCGTTTGGAGGTGCACTGTGAGCCGCGCGGGAATCGTGGGCATGGCAGTGTGGGCCCCGCCTGAGGTGCGTCGCAACGACGCGTGGCCTCCCTCTTTCATCGAGGCGTTCCAGCAGTCGCAAGCGGCTCGCGCGGCGCGCGACTTCACGGCCTTCGCGGCGCACAGCGAAAGCCGACCCTTTGACGACCTCTTCTTCAAGCACGCCCTGCCTCACGAAGGCGACCCCTTCAAGGGAGCCACCGAGCGAAGGGTGTCGAGCGATCACATGCCGACGTCGGAGTGCGACGCGCGCGCCGCTGCGCTCGCCCTGGAGGACGCCCGCGTCGATCCAAGGGATGTGGGTCTGGTCGTTTCGAGCGCTCTCGTGCCTGACCGCCTCACGCCCAGCAACGGCCCGGCCATCCAGCACCTGGTCGGCTGCAAGAGCGCGGCGGGGATCGGCGTCGAGGCCGTCTGCTCGTCAGCGCTCGCGCAACTCGAGCTCGCGAGCGCGATGGTGGAGGCAGGCCGTGCGCGCTTCGTCCTCTGCGTTCAGTCCCATCACCTGGCTCGCGCGAACGACTTGTCCATCCCGTTCTCGCCTCTCTTCGGCGACGCCTCGAGCGCCTTCGTCGTCGGATCGGTCCCGGAGGGGCGTGGACTCGTTCGCGTCCAGCGCGATGGCGACGGCTCGCTCGCCGGCGGCATCACGTTTGCTTACAAGCAGACCCCCGGCGCGCGCTGGTACCGCGACGCCGCGGGGCCCGTGCATCCGGGCACCGAAGACCTCGCAGCCACTCGCTACATTGGCGAGAACTTGCTGAGGTTGCCCATCGAAGCCGTTCGCAACGTCTGCGACATCGAAGGGATTCCCATCGATGCACTCGGCGCCATCGCCATGTTCCAGCCTTCGGTCTGGTACCAGGCAGCGGTGGCCGAAGGTCTCGGGGTCTCCCCCGATCGAGTCCCGTCGACGTACGCTCGCTTTGCGCACATCGGAGCTTGTGGCGTCGTTGCGAACCTCCTCGAAGCGCGGACGCGGGGCCTTCTGCGAGACCGTTCGCCCGTCGTTCTCTACGCCCATGGCGCGGGGATGACGCGCTACGTCGCCTTGGTGCGGTGGGGGTCCTGAGAAAAGAGCGCAAATCGTCCTCTTAAAAAAGAAGGCACCGGAGGTTGAGGACCGGCCCGAGTCGAGTAATCTCACACGGGCAGTGGTCATCACCCTCCTGTGCACGGCAGCCGCGAGTGATCCGACCACGCTGGCGATCGTTCAGGAGGTCGCTGCCGACCGCAACGCCGAGGTGCAGCACGTGACCGAGGAGGGTCTGCTGTCGGAAATCGTCGGCGCTCAGGCCCGCGGAGCCGTCGTCGTGCTGGTCGGCAGCGATCAGCACGCGTCGCGCGCCCTGGGCTTCGGCGCCGACGAGGTGGTGCGCGTCGAGCAGGCGCGGCGCGTGACGCTCGCGGGAGCCATCGCGCGCGCGACGATCCGAGGCCATGCGCGCGAGCGCAGGGTGCACGAAGGGGCGCTGCAGCGAGACGACGCGTGGGCAACGTTCTCTCTGCTCGTTGGCGGCCTGGGCCACCACCTGGCCACGCCGCTGATGACCGCGACGGCCAACACGGAGGTGCTCCGGACGGAGATCGCCGCGCTCCTGCAGTCCTACTCGGAGCTGAGCGAGTGGGCAGCCCTGGCCATGCCGCTCGACGAGATGCGCAAGCTCGCGAGCAAGCGCGCCGAGGCGATGAGCTTCGAGGAGATCCGGTCCGTGGTCGACGACATACATGCCTCGCTCCGCCGCATCACCGGGCTCGCGGAGGATCTCCGGTCCTTCGCACGCGGCGGTACCGGCGAGGGCGTGCACGTTGGGACCCTGCTTCGCGAGATCGAGACGTTCCTTCGCGACCACCTTTCCGAGCGGGTCGAGTTCGTCGTGGAGGTTGCGGACTCGCGCCCCGTGGCGCTCGCGCGCCCGACGCTGGTGTGCTTGCTCGGCGCTCTCCTGTCGCAGGCCGTCACGATGGCCGAGCGCCCGGACCGCGTACGACCTCGCGTTCGGATCCGCACCGCCGAGCACGACGATGTCGTCGACGTCGAGATCGAGCACGACGGGCTCGAGCTGATGGCCGCCGACCTGCTGGATCTACCGTCGCGGGGATCGCTCGGTCTTGCCGGCGTGCGACGCCGCGCCATCGAGGCCGGCGGCGAGTTGCTGACCGACACGGATGGCAAGTCGACCCGCTACAGGCTCCTCTTGCCCGCATCGAAGCTCGACGGCGTCGTGAAGGATCCTGCCCTCAGCGTCGCGCTGCGCAAAGACGATCGCCCCGCCTCCTGATCTGGAGCCTGCAGGCCGACCGGCGTCCAGCTCAATTTCGGAGCCGCCAGAAGATCTCCAGACGCCCGCTGAACATCCCATCCATCGTCGCGTGCACGCTGCCCGTCACGCCGCACGCACGAAGAAGGCCCTCGCAACCGCCCAGGTGCAGGCTGTCGATCCAGCAGTACTCGTCGAACATGTGCAGCGTCGCCCGCCCCGGCGCCCGCTCCTCGAGGCGCCACCGGCCGTAGTTGCACACGTAGTCGTGCGAGCGCTCGAGCCAGCGCAGCGCCTGCAGCGGATCGGGCGAGAGTGCGGCGCGAAACGCGCGACCGATCCAGGTGTTCGCGGCGAAGGGGGCTCCCTCGGAGAAGATGAGCCGCACGCCCTGGCGGGGATCGGGATCGACCAAGGCCCCCGCCACGGTCATGGCGCGAAGGAAGTCGGCCGCGGGGTAGAGCGCGTGCATGCGGCGCGAGGCCTCCGCGGCCAGGCGCCACTCCGGGCTGGCGGCGAGGCCCCGCTTGCGAAGCTGGCCGTCCATGAGATGAAAGAAGACGCCGCGCACCTTCGCGGTCGAGGGGATCCGCCGGATGCGTTCCTCGAGCGCGAGCGCTTCCGCGGCGCGGTTCAAGTCGACGGAGACGCTGGACACGGATTTCACCGTCAGGGTAGGGACCTTCGAGGAGCGGTGCCAGAGGGGCCCGCCGGACGGCGCGCTTCCCGGGGCGGCGGGGTCCTTCGGCGGCCTGCCGGCGACACACAGGCGCAGGATGCGCGCTCGCGCAGGAAGCCCGTGGGCGAAGGGCGTAAGCACGGGAAGGATCACGGGAAACGGTTGCTGGAGGGAGGTCACATACATGGGCGTTATCGGACCTCACCTCGGTGCGGCCCTGCGCGATGAGGGGCTCTACGGCCCACAGGCGTCGGGCACATCGGGTAGGGACCCCGCGAACTGCGTCGCCCCCGAGAACTGCATGCCGATCGAGATCGCGTTGCATCTACTCCCGGGCGCGTTCGAGCCGCCCAGGAGCACATCCGCGGCTTGCAGGAGCTGCTGGGCGATCGAGTTGAAGTCGCAGCCACCGCATGCGCACGTTGGCGAGACTCCCGGGCTCGCCGCGGCGCTCGTATTTTCAACCGCCGTGACCAGCCCCATGGACCCCGTCACAGCGCCGACGACCCCCGTGCCGTCGCGGAGACTGACGAATGCCTGCGCGATCGGGATCTCGAACCAGTACGGAGGCAGGTGGAAGGCGAGCGTGCCAGCCCCCGTTGCATCGGTGACGAGGTACGCCTGGGTGATCGCCGTGGAGCATGCGCCTTGGCCCGCGACCGCGTCCAAGATCGCGCACACGTTGCGGCCGAAGCTGTTGTCGATGCCGACTGCCCCGCGCTGCTGGATGTCTTGGGGCGCTCCGGGAACGGGGACGCACGCGTCGCGGACCGTCGAAGCAGAACACGCGGCGCCGAGATCGAACCCGATCGCTTGCCAGGCCGAGGCGTCCGGATCGTCGCCGAAGGTCACCTGCGTCATGGCGAGCGAAACCTGGCGGAGCGCCGACGCGGGAGGGCCCGCATCGCAGTCGCCGGGCTCGAGGGACGCGTCCGTGGCGGCCGGGGTGGCGAGCTGGCCGGAGCACGCGGCCAGCGCGGCGGCTCCGATGCCCATGCCCACGACGCGGACCCACGTCCATCGTACGCGGCGCCGCGGCGTGTGTCGTCGGCTCGCCATGCCTCCAATCCTGCCAGATCCCGCGCACCGCGCCGCGCAGGGAGGAGCGTAGAGCCCGCTCTGCGTTGCACCCCTCGGCGCGAGCCCGCAGGCTTGTGGGGGCACGAGCACGACGATAGCCTGCCCGAACTCAGCTCAGAGAGGGGCGGACCATGAGCTACTTGAACATCCAAGGAACACCACTTCAGATCAACCTTCGCTACGCCGAAGATTCCGGGGCCGTGCTGCTCGATCACGCCCTTATCGGGAACGGTAGCCTCACCACGCTCGGAAACCTCCTGGGCGGCCTCATCTCGTCGCAAGTCGTCGCCGCGTTGCAAACGCTCGTGACGCCAATCGATCAGCTCTTCGGTACGTTCTGGAGCGATCCGAACACGCAGAGCCAGGTGCAGAGCGCCGTGCAGGCGGCGGTCGTGAGCGCGAAGTCCAACGCCTACAACATTGTGGTCTCGGTTCCCCAATCGGGAACGCTCCGCGCTCAGACTGGCAACGTGTCGCCGGGGCTGCTCGGAGCGCTGCCACCCGGCGTGCCCGCCGTGCAGCTGACGCTGAGCTTCCAGGTCCCCGGCTTCACCGCGAACTTCAGCACGACGACAGCCGGCATTTGGGGCAAGTGGGCCGATCCCGAATACCAGCTGACCTTCGATGGCGAGATCGAGATCTCCATCGCCATCGCCCAGGATCCTCGCATCCCGCCGGTCCTCGCGGGAACGTTCTGGGCGCACAACCTCCAAGGCAGCGCGTCCAACTTCTTTGCCGGGTGGACCGGATTCTGGGACACCGTCTGGGACTTCCTCTCGTCCCAACCCGGTCCGAACCAGCCTATGGGCGACCAGAGTCAGAACGTGAACGGGCCGTTGGCGCCCCTGCTCCAGGGCCTGCTCCAGATCGGGCCGCCTCTGCAACAAGCCTTCGGCTACGGGTTCCAGCTGCTTGGACCGGTCGTGACGCCCACGGCGCTGCCAGGGGCGACACCAGGCAACACCATCGAGGTCGACCTGACGCACCCGGTGGCCCTGGGACCCGTCATCTCGAACGCGCTAACCGGGGCCGGCCCATCGCTCTTCCAGGCGCAGATCGGCGTGACGCCGCTGCAGCTGCACGCGGGCGACCAGCTCGGCGTCATGGGAAGCTTCTTCCCACCCGCCCAGTCCACGCAGCTCGTCATCAGCTGGACGGACACGACCCTCGGCACCGTCATCAAGTCCGAGCTCAGCTGGGGGCCGACAGCAACGCAGAATGTGCCGCCGAACAACCCGACTGTGGTCGAGATCACGCGCCACGGCGAGTACGACAGTGCCAACACCTACGCTGCCAAGAATCTCAGCCCGAGCTCTTGGTACGCGTTCCAGGTCCGCGACTTCGACGTCCCGGGGTTTGATCTCATCGCCAGCGAGCGCAGTGCGTGGAAGTACTTCCAGACAGCCGCGTCCGATCAGGTGCAGCTGGTGCTCGACTACCAGACCACCGTCGTCGGTTTCGCAACTCTGCAGTCCGACGGGACCTTCGCGACCACCGTGATCGCGCCCGCGAACATCCCGGCGGGCACCTACATCCTGTGGGCCTTGCTCGGCGGACAACAGATGGCGCAGGCGTCGTTCACAGTCGTCGCCGCGAACACCGCTCTGCAGCCAACGCTGCAGATCCTGAGCGATACAGGTATCCCATTCACAGGCGCGGCCATCGCCGTCGACACGGAGAGCCTTCCGCTCCGCGGGACGAACTACAGCCCCGGGCCGGTCAACCTCTTCGTTGACTCGCCCTCGGGAGCGAGCCTGGGCACCGCCACGGCTGACTCAAGCGGTGGGTTCACGACAAACGTGACCTGGCCTTTCGGAGTGAACGGACCGCATGCCGTGGTCGGGCAGCAGGGTGCTGCCGAGGCGTCAGCTCAAGTGTTCGCCGAGAACGAAGCCTCGTAACCCGTTGCCTTTCACGGAGCGCATGGCACCGTACGGCCCGGTGTTCGGACGCCGAGGAGCACTTGTGTGCGGCATGTCGCTCGCGGCCATTGTCGCGTGCGGGGGCCGGACCGGTCTCGAGAATGCCCTCGGCGAGCTCAGTGATGGCGGTACGTCGCCCGCTGACGGCAGCCCCACTGGTCAGGACGCCCCGTCGGGCGCGGCCACCATGCTGCTCTTCGGTGGTGAGACCCACCCGGATCCGACCAGTATCACGTACCTGTCCGATACCTGGACGTGGGATGGCCAGACCTGGCTGAAGGTCGACGTCCAGGGGCCTCCCGCGCGGAGCGCCGCCTCCGCAGCCACGCTGGGCAACACGACGGTCCTCTTTGGCGGTGCGAATGCACAGGGCGCGCTGGCGGATACCTGGACATGGGACGGCTCAAGCTGGACCCAGCAGAATGGAACGGGACCATCCTCGAGAGCTGGCGCCGCGGTCGCAACACTCGGGGCTACGGTCGTCCTCTTTGGTGGGGCTGGCGACCAAGGAGTCCTGGGCGACACATGGACGTGGGACGGGGCGAGTTGGACCCAGCGCTCCTCGAGCGGTGGCCCGTCGCCACGCAACGCAGCTGTCGCGGCGACGCTACAGGGGCGCGTCGTTCTTTACGGCGGGTGGAACAACGGCGGCCTGACATTCCCAGACGACACGTGGACCTGGGATGGATCGCAGTGGACGCAGCAGCAGGTTGCGGGCCCGGGCGAGCAGCTCGCTGATCCGACCGCGCTGCTCGACTGCGTCGCTGGCGCGCTTGGCGCAGAGATCGTTCTTTCCTGTCGCGGGCAGACGTGGGTGTGGAACGGTACCAGCTGGACCCAGGAGCAAGCAGCTGGGCCCAACGTCGAGGGAGCGAGCATGAGCCCCACGGCGGGCCTACTCGTCCAGTTCGGCGGGTTCGACGGTGTGGAGGATACATCGTCGACGTGGACGTGGAGCGGTAAAGGGACGTGGGCGATGCTCTCGAGCGCTGGGCCGTCGGGCCGGAGCTTCGCGGCCATGGCGGCTCGGTGAACGGGTCAGTTCTCGAGGCAAACATGCAAATCGTGTTATCGGCCCTCCCCGTCACCGCGGTGGTGGCAATACGCGGGTCAACGTGCATCCGCACGCGCTCGCCGCGCAACGGCAATGGCCGTCTCTTCGGCGTCGATCCCGAGCTCGAAGGCGAACCAAAGACTCTCCCTCCAACGCCTCAACGCTTTCACGACCGCGTTGCGCGCGGCACGAACCCGCGGCGGCACTGCACCGTGGGGCTGCCACGATCCGACGAGCTCGTTGAGGAAGGGCAGTGCGCCCTCCAGGTTCACGTTCGGAAGAGACTCCACGCCGTTGACCCACAGGATCCCGTCGCGAATGTCATGCAACCCACGCGCAGGAAAACCCCATCGCCCTTCTAGCACGCAAAAGCTTAGTAGGCGGGCAACCTCGGCGCGCCGTGCCTCATCCGCAATCTCGGCCAATTGCGGAAGATGCCCAAGCAGTTCATCGCGGAGCTGTTGGATCTCCGTCGCAACGGCCTCGGCAAGAGAATTCACGGCGCGACGAACGAGCCTGAAGGAACCCATCGCCCGTGGGTAGACGATGGTCGATGCGTAGGGGAACTGGGGATCGGCACGGACGGCGTCCAAGATCTGATCGTGCCGCAGAAGGTCGAACACGAAAGTCGGCTCGACGCTCAAACGAAAGGTGCCCAGTGAGCGGCTCTGCTGGTGGGACCTCACGAGCCATGGCCACATTGGATCGCGGATCCACGCGGCGTGGATGGGCACGTGGTCATGTAGCCACTGCCAGAGCGGCGAGACGATCGCCCGCCAGCAGTGTGCCTCCTTCGCGCCAGACCATGACCGCGCGAGGTGCTCGTTGTCCTTCAGGAGGACGTTCAGCCGGGACGGGTCCCAGACGCAGAAAGCCCCCGCGGGCTCTCGTTGTTTCCACGCCTGGGCCAGTTTCTCCACGAGTGACACCGTCACTGAGATGTTTGTTAGGAGGATGTAGCCGTTGGCACCGCGAACCCCATCCTTGTCGAACTCGCTTTTATCGTCGCGGACGTACCTAGATTTGAGCCACACCCGCGCTGCTCTCGTGGACGTGTCCGGCGATCGGAACTTGTACTGGAATACCCACCGCCCCAAAATACCGTCGAGAGTGCCGCGGTATTGTGCATCAATACCGCCATCGGTCCCGTCGCTGGCAAACGTTTGCACGAGCGACCCCATCTCGGCCCGCAAGAGGCCATCGCAAAGAATCTTGAACTCCCTCACGTGCGCGATTGTGTCAACGCCCGCAACCATTCTTCACCTCGTGCCACCTGCGGGGTGAATGCCACCCTGCGGAGCTGGTGCTAACCGGGGCCGAGCCGACGTCCCGAGAGCTGGCCCGGGTGTCGAGCTGGTCGGAGGAACCGGCAGTGGTGCGCTCGATAGCGGTGAGGTAGGCGGCAGCAATAGGGGCGCCGCCTTGGGCAACGATGGCAAGGGCCCTGACTCGGTTGGGGCGGATGGCGAGCTGCCTGCGCAAACGCAGGTGCAGCCATGTGGATCAGCCGGCGCCGATGGGCGCGGGCCCCGAAAGGCCGCAATCGTCAAAGCAGACACTACACAGACAAATGCCCCCGCGAAGGTCAGCGTATGGGCAGTATGAAGCCGGTCGACGGCATCGTCGTTCCTGAGTTCCGCTACGGCGATTGCCTGCAAGTACTCGGGCAGTAGATGCTTCCTGCTCAATGCCTTCAGCGTGGCGCCTTGGCGGAGAAAATCGTCGAGAGAAATCGGCGCATACCACCGCTCCTTTCCAAGGTTGTTCAAGATCGCGATGACGGCGATGGCAAGGAGTGCCGTCGCGGCGGCGCCAAGCCAGGCAGCCGCCTTCATGCCGGGGCTGTCGGCGTTCGCGAATGACCAGCCGGTCACGGCTGCCACAAGCGCTGCGAGCGCGAGGAGGCGGGTGAACGCCTGCTCGCTTCGTCGCCGGGTCTCAGCACCCCGTGCGCGTTCGGCATCAAAAAGGGGCACCAACTGCTCAAAGAGTGCTTCAGGCTTGGGGGCATCCAGGGTACCACGCGCGCGGGGAAACGGTAGAGTCTCCTCGACGGCGTACGAGGAGAATTCGGCGGCATCGAATTTCCTCTGAAAATCACCACCCAGCAGGGCACGCCACAATCGTTCTGGGCGGACGTGGGCGACGGCGGCCACGAACGTTTCGCTCAGCCCGCGTCGGACTATCTTATTGGGCGTCATCGGCGTGAGCGCTCCGCTAGTCGGGCCGCGATGACGCCCGCCAGGTCGAGGCCCGTGCGCAACTGGAGCCAACCCCATTGCCCATTCGGGTTGATCTCTAGGAAATAGAACTCACCCGCTGGTGTCTCGACGAGGTCAATTGCTCCGAAGTCCAGGCCGAGCTCGTGAACGAACTCGCACAACGCGGCGCGAAGGTCGGCCGGCAGGTCCATGTTAACATGCTCAAGAGGCGCGGCTAGTGGCCGCCGCCAATCCGTGGTTGTCTCCAAGTGCGCCTGAGATTCGATGCCAACGGCGAACAGTTCGCGCCCGATCACAGTGACGCGGACGTCTCTGCGCTTCGCGATCTCCTCCTGAAGGATCACCGGGGCAAGGACGATCTCTTCGACCTCCGCACGCCGGATGTCGGCGGGGACGCGAGTGGTGTAGATCGCCTGCTCGGGGGTCGTCCCCTCGACGTTTCCGTAAGTCACCGGCTTCGCGATGACGAATGCTCCGAGGGAGCGGATGAAGGACCAAGCCTCCTCCGGCGAGCGGGTGATGCACGTCCGTGGAATGCGGAGGCCGGCGCGACGAGCAGCCGCAAGCTGGAAGACCTTCTGATTCGCGCGCCAGATGGCGGCCGGGTTGCTCATCCACCACGCATCGATGGACATGAGCAGGCCCAGAACATGGGCCCATGCCTCGCGCTGAGCAAAACGAGCGTTCGGGACGCTCAGCTCCGCGCTGGCCGCCGGCAATTGAGGACTCCTGTACCAGATGGCCCGCGTAGTGCGAAGGTCGGCTCTTTCGCCTGCTTCGTCGACGAAGCACGCAGCGCCCTCAGGCTCGCGAATCGAGAGCTGGACGTCGCTAAGTAGCCGCTCGCAGTTGAGACGCACAAAGGGGCATCCCATCTCTTGCAAGCGGTGGACGACGAGGTCAGCGGAGACGTCGCTCTGCTGCGTCACGACGAGAATCATCGTTAGTGATCTGAGTGCTCGCCATGAGGGTAGCCCGTCTTCTCCGTGCCCAGGAGGGCGAGCAACGGGTCGGTGGTCCCTGGAGCGCTCGCCCCAGCACACTCGCCCGTGTCCCCTTCCGTAGCGTCGGAGTGTTCTCGGGTCCCTGTCTTCTCCGTCCCGAGCATACCCAGCAGGCACTCGGGCCGAGCGTTGGGTGGCACCACGTCACAGCATCGATCCCCGTCCGCAGGGTCCGATTGCTCGCGAGAGTCCGTCTTCTTCGTGCCGACCATCCACCCCAGTGTGTCCGACGCGGGGCTACGAGTGCCAGCCACGTCGAGGACTCGGTCGTCCTCTACATGATCTCGCGACTCGCTCGTCATGGTTACGGTGGTGCCGTCAGCGACCACGGGGGCGTGTTCGCCGAGATCCTTCTGCTCGCGGGTTTCCGTCAACCAGGTCCCAGCCGAGACCATGTCAGGCAGAACGGCACCTACCTCGGAACCGCCGAGCCGGTTTCGCCGCGCGACAGGGTCGTACTCAAGCGGAGCCCGCGGCAGCTCTTGCACCGGCTCGGCGAATCGGAGGAGGAAGGGTTCGCGAGGCATCGGGATTGGTCCGGTAGGAGTTCGGAGGGTAGCATCAACGCACGCGCACGCTGTGCCGTCCGGACGAGCCCATCGCGCAACTGCTTGAAAACACTCGCCTGGAGGCACCCGTTGACCGCGGTCCCACTGGTAACCGCCGTTTTTTTACCGTAACCGCCGGGTCCCGCGCCCACCATGCTCGGCTCGCCGCCCCCTCCGCGCAGACGCTCGCGAAGGGAGCCACTCGCGCCTACGCTGTCGCGGCGAGCCGTGCGGCGTCCACGCTGGTCGTCGGGGGAGTGCTCACTGGTAACCGCCGGGTCCTGGCCGGTAACCGCCGGGTCCGCGGGCGCGACCGGGCGGTTAACCGAAGGGGGACGGCGCCGCGACTGCCAACCGCACAGACCCGCGTCTGCCCCAAAGGGTCTGCAGACGCCCCCTCCCGGGGCCCTCGGGCGCCCCTCAGACGCGCCCGAAGCCCGGGAAAAGGCCGCCATCGTTTCCGCGTTGGAGCGAGTGGGGCTCCGGCTGCAGGACTCGAACCTGCGACCCGGCGGTTAACAGCCGCCTGCTCTACCGACTGAGCTAAGCCGGAATCGGTGAGGGGAGAGCTTGTAGCCGCCGCTCCGCGTCAGGTCAAGGAGCCTCGCGGGGCGCTCGGTCCCGCCCCCGCTCGCGGGCCGACAGAGAATTCGCGGGATTGCGGCGTGGCATCCTCCGTGTACTGCGCGTCGATGGTGGAAGGCCCCGCCCTTCGTCGTGCGTCCGTGGAGCTCGACTGCCCCGAGGAGGAGCTCGAGACCATCGCTGAGCGCAGACCGCTCCCTGGCGAGGTGATACGACGACCCGGGTGAACCCCGAGCCGCCCGGGCCTCCGGCTCCGCCTGCGCCTCCGGCGTACCCGCCGCCCGGGTATCCGCCGCAGCCCTCGCAGTGGGCACCGCCGCAGCCGCCGCCGTCCGGCGGGCGCTCGATGTGGATCTGGCTCGGGCCTCTGCTCGGGGTGCTCGTGGTGTTCTGCGTCTTCGCGATGGTCTCGGGCCTGCGCTACTGCGCGCGGGCGTCGGACGCGAGCGGCGTGCGCGCGTCGAACGAGGTGCCCGCGTCGGCCATCGCGCGGCTCGAGAAGCAGCGCGTGCTCCTGCCCGGCGAGAGCATCGTCGCCTACTACGACGGGACGCTCGGCGGGGACGGCACCGAGGTGGCGATGGTGACGACCGAGCGCCTCGTCTCGATCAACGGCGCGCGCGTGACGGCGCTGGCGCTCGCCGACGTCGTGGACGTGCGGCACCACACGGAGCCCATCACCGGCGACGTGATCGAGGCGCAGGGCGACGGCGGGCAGACCATCAAGGTGGAGGTCGCGCCCCTCAACGGGGGCGACTTCTTCTTCTCGTCGCTCGACGCCGCGTGGAAGAAGAAGCGGCCCGCGGGCGCCACCCCGCCCCCGCCGTCCGCGACGCGCTGATCCCTTCAGAGCTCGACGTGGAAGGCGTCGCGCAGGCGCTGGAACACGTCGTTCGACGAGTCGACGCCCTCGATGCCGATGCGCACGGACGTCGTCATCCCGTCGCCCCAGGGCCACCACAGGCCGTAGGCGAACGTGGACCCCGGGTTCACGCTCGTCAGGATCATCTGCCCGGCCCGCAGCCCGCCCGTGCGCTCGGCGAGCGCTCGCACCCCCGGGGTGGCCTTGCCGATGGTCGACGACGTCCACTCGCCCGGCAACGCGAGCTTCGCCGCCAGCCGCGCCTTGGCCTCGAGCTCCGTCGCGAACGACGAGCTCACGCACGTGAGCCGGTTGTCCCAGCTCCAGCCGCGCGACGGCCAGGAAGCCTTCACTTCCTTCATCGCCGCGAACAGCTGCGACCACGAGCTCCCTGCCGCCACGTTCGACATCGAGGGACAAGCCTAGTCGTTTGGCGCGCCGTAGACCACTGCGCGCGAACGGCGCCATGCTGGCCGGTCTTGTGTCACCATGTCCCCCCGTGCGGGCTCGCTCGCCTTTCTTCCTGGTCCCGTTCCCGTTGCCGCTGCCGTCGCCGTCGCCGCTGGCCTTGCTCGCCTGCGCGTGCGTGATGGCCGTCGCCGCCTGCTCGGGCGACACCCTTCCTTCCGCCCTCCAGGCGACCCCGGCCGGCTCCGGCCCGGCCGTCGTCTTCGACCTCTTTCACACGCCGCTCCCGGACATCCCCCAGCCGAACGACATCGCCACCTTCGCCGACCCGACGAGCCGCACCGGCCGCCGCATCGACGCGAGCCTCGTCGCGCCCACGAACATGGAGCAGCAGGCGCGCGAGGAGTTCGACGAGATGGAAGGGTGGGGGACCACCGCGCCGCTGGCCGTCCACTTCGCGCCCGAAGCCGGGGCCGACCCGCTGGCCGCCGCCATCGATCTCGACGACGTCTACCGGCGCATGGAGGCGGACGGCCACGACACGACGAACGACTCCGTCTACGTCGTCAACCTCCGCACCGGCGTCCCGGCGCTCCTCGAGCTCGGGCACGGGGACTTCCCGACGACCGTTCTCGACCCGACGCAGTACTACCCGAACGACCCGCGCGAGGGCTCGCAGAACCTCTACTTCGAGACCGTGGAGGAGGGGGCCGGCATCCCGCAGAGCGCCTACACGCCCTCGCTCGACACCGACTTCGACGGGGTCCTCGACCACCCCGACACGCTGGCCTCGCTCGCCTCGCGGCCGGGCGCGATCCCCGGCGTCGACGACGTCATGACCTGGTACGAGCGCGAGACCGACACGCTCGTCCTCCGGCCCCTGCTCCCGCTCGACGAGAAGACCGAGTACGCGGTCGTCCTGACCGACCGCCTTCACGGGCCCGACGGCCAGCCCGTGCGCTCTCCGTTCCCGCAGGTCTACCACCCCTCGCAGCGCGCCAGCGTGCAGGTGCTCCAGGCGATCCTCTCCGATCCGTCGCGCGCGAACTACTACGGGGACATCGCGGGGACCGAGCTCGCGCACGTCGCCTTCGCGTGGACGTTCACGACGCAGCCGACCGTGGAGGACATGACCCTCCTGCGGGACGGCCTCTACGGGAAGGGGCCCTTCGCGCGCCTCGCCACGCAGTTCCCGCCCGCGGCGACCGTCTTTCAGGCAGCCGGCAAGGCCCTCGAGGACTCCGACGAACCGGAGGGCTGGCAGTCCCTCGCCGAGTGCGTGAACCCATCCAAGACCCCCTTCGTCGCGCACTGGGTCGACGCGCAGCAGGCCATCACGACGCTCATGCCGGAGCTCTTTCCGCTGAGCGCCTCGCAGCAGCAGGGGCTCCTCGATTCGCTGCAGGCGGTCGACTACTTCGTCATCGGCACCTACCAGACGCCGTACCTCATCGGCGATCCGGCCTCGACCGACCCGTGGGACCACTTCCACGCGAACTTCATGACGGGCGAAGCCGACGTGCACGCCGACACGGGGCACTTCTGGCTCAGCGTGCCGAAGAAGACGGCGGCCCACGGCCCGCCCTTCGACGTCGCCTACTGGCACCACGGCACGACGCTCTTCGACACCGAGATGTTCATCCACGCGGGCCGGTACGCGAAGAACGGCCTCGCGCTCGTCAGCATCGACGCTCCCGGCCACGGCATGGTCATCGACGAGGGCCAGCAGTTCTTCCTGCGCGCGCTCCTCTCGGGCTCGTGTCTCGAGCCCTTCACGAACGGCATCGACTCGGGTCGCGCGATCGACCTGAATGGCGACGGCGTCCCCGACTCCGGGGGGCTCATCTGGTCGGCGCACCTGCTCCGCACGCGCGACAACGTGCGCCAGGCCGTGGTCGACGCGATGCAGATGACGCGTGTCCTCTCGTCCTTCGACGGGACCGCGCTCTCGTCGCAGGACCTCAACGGCGACGGTGTGCTGAACGATCTGGCGGGTGACTTCGACGGCGACGGGCAGGTCGACGTGGGCGGTCCGAACGCGAAGTACTACGCGTCGGGCGGCTCGCTCGGCGGCATCGTGTCGATGATCCAGGGCGTCATCGACCCGAAGATCGTCGCCGCCGCGCCCGTGTCGGGTACGGCGGGCCTCATGGACACCGGGATGCGCGGGATCGTCACCCCCGTCCCGGTGCTCGAGCAGGTCCTCGGGCCGCTCGTCGTCGCGGTGCCCGCGTCCACGCGCTCGGACTCGGCGTGCACGGCGGACCAGCGCTCGGTGCGCTGGGTCGTCAACGATCTGTTCAACTCCGTCGAGATCGAGATCGCGTGCCTCGATGCGTCCGAGCTCGACGCCGCGATGACGGTGCTCGTGCGCGACGACACGAGCGGCCAGATTCGCTGCGCCCGCACGGGCGACGGCGGGACGTTCCGCATCCCCATCCCGGTCTCGATCGGCGACGTCATCGCCATCCAGGTCGTCGACGCGCCTGACGCGGTCGACTCGTACAAGACGTGCAACATGACGCCTGGCGCGCCCATCGGCCGCGCGATCACGACCTGGGAGCAGCAGGCCACGGCGTACGGGTCGGTCGCCGACTCGAGCGACACATGCACGGCCGACGCGGGGTGCGCGCAGTTCCGCGCGACGTTCTACCCGGTCGGTTCAGAGCTCGTCGCCCCGCAGGAGGGCGTCGGCCTGCGGCGCCAGACGCCCGACTTCCGCCAGCTCGTGTCGCTGTCGCAGGTCGCGGTCGACCCGGCCGACCCGTTCAACTTCGCGAAGTACTACATGCTGAAGCAGCTGACCGGGGTCGACGGCACGCCGCAGGCCCCGCGGCCGCTCCTCGTCGCGACCACCGCGGGCGACAACGAGGTCACGACCGCGAGCGGCCTCGCGTTCGCGCGCGCGGCGGGTGCGCTGCCGTTCCTGCCGCCCCAGGCCGTGACCACGATGCCCGACTACGCCGACTGGGCGACGCCGCAAAGCCTCTGGGACGCGTGGGGTGGCATGTCGCCGAACGACGTCCTCATCCAGAACTGGCAGATGGAGGGCGTCTCGCGCCTCGGTCGCACTCCGGGCTCGACGTGCGGCAACGACTACACGGCGACCGCGACGTGCACCTCGCCGCCGACGACGTCGGCGAGCACGTGCGGCACGACGCTCTACGACGCCGACTGGCTGGGCCAGCAGCAGGACAACTGGGGCCAGCAGCATCCCACCGCGCCGCTCCGCCTCGCGCGCCTCGCGAACGTGCTGGTGTCGAGCGCCGCTTCGCTCGATCAGGCGTGGGCGCCGCGTATCCAGGGCGCGCCCTTCTCGCCGGACGGCGCATGGGCCGCGAGCCAGCCGCTCGTCGCGTCGGTGACCGCGTACCTCGACCCGCAGGGCCAGCACGACTGGTCGGTGGGTGACCCGTGCCAGACGTGGGACGGGACGACGTACATGGATAACCTCCTCAACCGGTTCTTCACGAGCGGCGGAGAGGACCTCTACTACCTGAGCCACCCATCGACCCACGAGTGCCTCGCGGACACGACGTGCCCGTGGTTCCAGGAGTAGTCCGGGTATCCTGGCCCTCGCGGCCCCTTGGCGGAATGGCAGACGCAGCGGGCTTAAAACCCGCGGCCCTTCACCGGGCGTCCGAGTTCGAACCTCGGAGGGGCCACCAGCGCAGGCCCCGCCGCGGGCGTGCGGGCCACGCCCGGGCAGGAATGCCCCGACGTGGCCCGTGCGTCCCCCACGCGTCAGCGGCTCTGCCGGCTCAGACTGCGCCCGAGCTCGGGATGCCGTTGGCCACGCGCTGCTTGGCCGAGGTGTCGCTCTTCGTGGCCTCGTTCGCCTCGTGCTTGGCGACCTCGCGGACCTTGTCGACGGCGTTCATCGCCCTGTGCTGGACGTCGTCGGCGGCGCGGCCGAGCAGGTTGCTCGCCTTCTGCACCATCTCGTCGCCGGTCATCGGCGCGAGGAAGAGCGCCACGCCGCCGGCCACGACCGCGCCGGCCGCGAACCAGAGGAGCGGACGCGCCATGCTCTGGCGCCGGTAGCCGAGGCGCCCGAACATCGAGTCGACGCCGCGCATCTGGGCGTCGCGCACGTTGTTGACGAGGCGGAGCACCTGCGTGCCGAGGTCGATCATGTTCGAGCGGGCGTACCCGATGTTCTTGCCGAATGAGCTCATGGGTTGGCGTTCCTTTCCCTTGGTGGTCCCCCGTGGGGCCCCGTGTCGGTGCATCGCACGTGCCCCCCGCGCGCCGGGCGGCTCTGCCGTCGCGATCGGCATGCGACATGCTCGTCAGCAGCCACTGGAAGGGAGTTTCTCCTCATGAACCATCGCCACACCGCGCACCAATCGCCCCACTCCCGCGCCCACGGCTCGGCCGCGCACCGCGGCCACGACCGAGGCACGCCGGCGGACACGCACGGCGTGCAAGGGACACAGGCCCCGCAAGCCACGCGAGGGGAGTCGGTGAACCGGATGGAGGGGGAAGGCAGCCGCATCGGCGCGCGGCGCTACGACGCGGCGGCCACGGCGGCCGCCAACGACGTGCACCACGTCGAGGAGCTCGCCGACGAGGCCAAGAAGGCCCTCGAAGGAGCCGAGGGCGAGGAGCTCCGGAAGGCCGACGAGAAGGGAAAGAGCCGTCGCCGCTCGTGACGCCGAGGCTGCACGCGCCGACGCGACCCGAAAAGGGCCGCGTCGTCCGGCACCTCAGCGCTGCGGGGTGTCGCCCGTCCCGAGCGCGTAGAAGATGACGGCCGCGCCGATCAGACCGCCGCCGAACACCAGGTAGACCAGCGCCCAGCCGGCAGCGACCAGGGGCGAACCGTTGACGAGCTCGTGAAGCATGGGACTCCTTGCCCTCCTGACGAGGGTCCCAGGAGCAAGGAGCCTGCCGGCGGCCGGCGCCGGCTGCGGACGGGCCTCCCGGCTATTGCGGGTTCGGCGGCACGACGACGTTGTTGATCGGCCGCACGCTCGCGCCCGCCGGGTACGCGTAGCTGACGTACTGATCGAAGCCCCAGACGGTGATGCCGAAGGGCGCGGTGCTCGTGATCGTGTGCAGGCCGTTGTCGCAGCCGCCGACGGGCGCGCCCGAGAGCTGCACGTCGATGCGCGTGTACTGGTAGCCCGACGCGCCGACGGGCTGCCACCCGGTGAGCGCGGAGGGGAGGCACTCGAGCATCACAGGCGGGTACGCGCCCGTCGCGTCCTTGCCCTGGACGAGAACGAGGTTCGTGTCCGAGTACGTCGGATCGGTGAAGAAGACGTACTTCGCGAGGTACTGCGCCGGCGGCGTGACGTTCACCGTCTCGGGATCGCCGAGACCGCCCGCGAGCTCGCCGCCGGTCATGTGCGCCGCGAGGTAGAAGGGGTGCTGCGCGTCCTGCGACTTCACGTCGAACGGGCCCGGCGCCTCGAACTCGACGACCTGCCCCACGCCGAGCGTCGGGGGCGCCCCCGTCTGCGGCGGGTCGTACGTCAGCGTCGTGCCGGCGACGAAGCCCATGATGCGCCAGGGCACGCTCTCGTCCGAGCCGGTCCGCGAGCGGTAGCGCACGGCGACGTACTCGTTGCCGGCGGCCTTCACGGGGGGGATCTGCTGGTGCGCGGCGTCGCACGCCGACGTCGTCTGCGTCGGGAGGTTCATGCAGTAGTGGCCTCCCCAGACGCCGACCGGCGCGCTCGCCTGGATGGGGCTCCCGCTGAGGTCCCCGAGCTGCGCGAACTGGAGGAGCTGACCCTTGTTCAGCGTGAAGGTCGCCTGCGTGTTCGCGGCGCTCGCGGGGACCGTGCCGCCCGCGGCGATGGCCGCCGTCGGCAGGATGGTCACCTTCGTGCCGTCCTGCATGCCCACGACCTCGACGTCCATCGGCAAGCCCGTCGTGGCCCCGGCCGTCGTCGGCTCGGGCACGGCCGCCGCGATCGCGACGTAGTTCGTGTCCCAGACGTTCGTCGGCAGGAGGAGCGTCGCGCTCGAGATGTACGACTTGGCGCCGCCGTACGGGTAGATGTCGTAGACGACCGAGGGCGCGCTCGTGATGATGTGAACGGCGTTGCCCACCCCCGTGCCGTGCAGGCCGACGTCCGACGTCGTGAACGCGGGCGTGACGCTCGCCGGGCAGAGCACCTTGAAGGCGCCGGCCGTCGTGCCGTACTGCGAGAGGAACACGATGGCCATCTTGCCCGCGGGGATGCCCGTCGACGGGACGGGCGCGTACGTGAGGCTCGCGCCGCTGCCCTGCGGGATGTACGCGTGGGGCGCGGCGTCGATCGTCGTGCCGGCGAACTCGAGGCTCACCGTCATCGGCGTGCCCCAGGTGTTCGTCACGAACGCCGCGAAGCAGCTGCCGTCGCTCGCGCCCTCGAGGGCGACCTCCGGGTTGATGGGGATGTTGCTCCAGCCGTCGGCGGGGATGCTGTAGTAGTCGCAGCCGATCGAGCTCTTGTTCGCGACCGCGGCGTCGCACGGCGCGACGCACTGCCCGTTCGTGCCGCAGCCCTGGTCGTCGGGGCACGTCGAGACGACGTGCGGCGGCGTGGCGCAGTCGAGGATCTGGTGGAGGTCCGACGAGCACGTCGTGCAGCCGGGCGCCGCGTCGCCCGTCGCCCCGTCACCGAAGAGCGCATGCGCGTCGCCGCTCTGGGCCGCGTCGCTGCCGCCTCCCCCGGAGCTGCTGCCGTCGGCGCCGGTCGTGCCGCCGTCGGGCGGCGCGAACGAAGTGCCCTTCGAGCCCGAGCCGCATCCCGCCCAGAGCACTGCCGCGCCGAGGGACACGAAGGACACGACGAGCCGCGCGCGCACACCGATCACTGCCGCCATCGCTGCCACCTCACGGCAAAAAGCCTAGCGCTCGTCGGCGCAAGAAACGTCTCCGCATCGTATCACTTGCCGCCGCGGCGGCCCGCGCGGCCGGCTACGATGCGTCCGGCATGCCCTTCGAGGTCGGGAGCACGATCGACCGCTACCACCTCGAGGCGCTCCTCGGCGAGGGCGGCATGGGCCGCGTATTCCGGGCGCACGACGCCAAGCTCGGCCGGCGCGTCGCGCTCAAGATCCTGCACGCGCCCGGGCAGGGCGCCGCGCCGAACCCCGACGCCGCCTCGCGGATGGTGCGCGAGGCGCGCGCGGCGGCCGCCTTCAACCACCGGAGCGTCGTCGCCGTCTACGACGTAGGTGAGATCGACGGCTGGCCGTACATCGCGATGGAGCTCGTCGAGGGGACGCTGCTGCGCGCGTTCGTCGGCGATCCCGCCGTCCCCCTCGAGCAGCGCGTGGCGTGGCTGCTCGACGTCGCGCGCGGTCTGGCGGCGGCGCACCGCGCGGGGCTCGTCCACCGCGACGTGAAGCCAGAGAACGTGATGATCGATCGCGAAGGCGCGGCGAAGATCCTCGACTTCGGCATCGCACGCCGCGCGGACGGCGACGCCGTCGATCCGATCGCGCGCACGTCCGCCGCCAACCTCCCCGTCGTCACCGCGGAGGGCGTCATCGTGGGGACGCTGCCGTACATGGCGCCCGAGCAGGTTCGCGGCGCCATGATCGACGGGCGGTGCGACCAGTTCGCGTGGGGAGCGATGGCCTACGAGCTCCTGGCCGGCAAGGTCCCGTGGCGGTTCACCGGCGGCCCGCAGCTCGTCGCCGAGATCCTCGAGGCGAAGGTGACGCCTCTCCGGGAGGTCGCGCCGGCGGTCGACCCGCTGGTCGCCGCGGCCGTCGAGAGGGCCCTCCGCCCCGCGCGCGACGAGCGCTTCCCGACGATGGACGACCTCGTCGCGTTCGTCACTGGCGGCTCGGGCCCCGTCGTCGTCCCGTCTTCGCCCGCGAGCCGGGTGAGCATCGTGAGCAGCGGCAGCGGGGCGACCTCCGAGCCGCTCGCGAAGACGGAGCTGGCCGCGAGCGGCACGGTCGAGCCTCCCGTGCGCGCATCGTCCCCGAGGTGGCCGCTGGTCGGGCTGGGGGTAGCCGTCATCGCGGGGGCCGCGCTCTTGCTCGCGCACCCGTGGTCCGCGCCCGCGCCCGGGTCGGCGCCGGCCTCCGCGTCTGCGTCCGCGTCCGCGCTTGCGTCCGCGCCCGCGCTCACGCTGACGCCCGGCCCCCTCCCCGAGGGACGCGCCGCCCGCGCCGCCTACTCGGCCGCCCTCCAGTCCTTCCGCGACGGACAGTCCGACGAGTGGCGTCGCAACCTCGAGGCGGTCGTCGCGGCCGATCCGTCCTTCGGCGCCGCGTACCTCTGGCTCGGCCACATCTGGCTCGGCGAAGACGACCCGCGCGCGCGCGGCTACTTCGCGAAGGCGCAGCAGCACCGCGCCACGCTCGGCGAGGTCGACGCCGCGCTCCTCGACGCCCTCGAGCCGCGCTTTCGCGATCCGCCCGCTCGCGGCGAGCGCCTCGCCCGCATGGAGAAGCTCGGCGCGCGCTACCCGCGCGATGCGACCGTCCAGTACATGCTCGGCCTCGCGCACCTCGCTCTCTACCGTTACGAGGACGCGGGCGTCGCATTCGACCGCGCCCTCGAGGTCGACCCGCACTTCGCGTTCGGGTACGTGAACCGCATCTTCATCGCGCGGTCCGAGGGCGACGTCGCGAAGGCAGAGGGGCTCGTGGATCGCTGCGAGGAGGCCTGCCCGACGACAATCGACTGCCGCGGGGAGCGCCTGGAGCTCGACAGCGCGTTGGGGCGGTGCGACGCGATGGTCAAGGAGGCGCGCGCGATCGTCGCCCGCGAGGCCGCGTCGGCGGGCGTGCTCGAGCTCGAGGCCGACGCGATGGCCGCGCTCGGCGACCCACGGGCCACTGTCATCGAGATGCTCCAGCGCGCGAACGACACCGAGACCGAGGATCGGGACTACAACACCGCCCAGCGGCGCGTCGAGGTCGACGTCTATTACGGCGACCTCGCCGCGGCGTTGCGCGACAGCGCCGACGCCGAGGCCACGACCACCGGCCACCCGGACCGCAACCCGGTGGACATCCTCGTCGAGCGCCTCGGCATCCTCTCCGAGACGGGCGACAAGGCGGCGCTCCGGGCGCTCGTTCCGTCGGTGCGCGGGCGGATCGGCGCGTGGGAGGGAGGCGCCGGCGCGGCCGCGGGCGTCGACGTCACGCGCTACGAGGTGCTCGCCGGGCTCGCGACGCGCGACGACCTCCGCGCGCGCCGAGAGGCCTTCATGAAGGCCCGGCAGGCCGCGCGCGACCGCGACGGCTCGAAGCGCGAGCCATTCTGGGACTGGGAGGCCGGGTACGCCGCCACCGCGCTCGACGCGAAGGACGCTCAGGAGGCGCTCGAGCTCCTGGCGAAGCTCGGGCCCGTGCCGCGCGGGGCGAGCCTCGTACCCGCGGCCCTCGCGCACCTCGGGCACGCCTACGTCCTCGCGGGGCGATGGGCCGACGCCGTCGCGCCGCTCCGCACCGCGACGAGCGCGTGCAACGCCCTCCAGTGGCCGCGCGAGGCCATCCTGGCGCGCTTCGACCTCGCGACCGCCCTCGAGCACACGGACGGCGCCGCCGCCGCGCGCCCCGTCTACCAGAGCGTCGTCGATCGATGGGGCAGCGCCCGCCCGCGCTCGGTCACCGGCGACGCGGCGAAGGCGCGGCTGCGTTCGCCTCCGTAACTTGCATCTTGCTTGCCGGCAGGGGAGATTCGTCCGATGGGAACGTACGACCGGGTGGGAGCGAACGAGCGGTGACGATGGCCCCCTTCGCGGCGTACGTGCCGGTCCTCCTGTTGCTCACGGTCACCGGCTTCAGCCTCGTGCTGCGCCCGCGCAGCGCGAGCGGCCGTCTGACCGTCGCGACGGGCGGTCTCGTGTCGGTCGTGATGGTGCACGCCGCGCAGGCCGCGGCGCTCCCCGCGCACGAGGGCTTCACGCGGTTCGACGCGTTCATGGCGGGCACCTACGTCGCGTGCGCCGCGAACGTCGGCTTCAGCGTGCTGATGGCGCGCTTCCACGAGGACGAGAACCGCCGCATGGCCGACCTCACGTACCTCGTCGCCGCCGGCGCCGTGCCCGGCCTTCTCCTCCTGGCATGGACCGCGGTCCTCTCCCGGCTCGTCTGAGGACACGCTCATGTCCGTCCCGCCGCCGCGCCGCCGCGTCCAGTCCTTCTCGGACATCAAGCCCGTCGTCCTCCAGCGCTCGCCCTCGGTGCCGCCGCTCTCGCCGACCGACACGATGGTGATGGCGCCGCCGCCCGGGTTCTCGATCGCCGGCCTCGCCGCGGCGATCGGCCCGTCGGCGCCGTCTGCCCCGCCCGCGCCGAAAGCCCCGGCGCCGCAGCCGCCCGAGTCGGAGCCCGCGCCCACGCTGGTCCTCGTCCGTCGTTCGCCGAGCGCCCCGTCGGAGCTCGAGGTCGTCGCGCCGCGCACCGCGAACGCGCGGACGCTCATCGGCTTCCCCACCTCCGTCGCGAACGACGAACCCGCCGTCGAGCTGGAGCCCGAGTCCGCGCCCGTGCACCCCCTCGCGCTCCGGCCCGCGCCCGCGCCCGCGCCCGCCCCCGCGCCCGCGCTCGCGCCCGCGCCCGCCCACCGCCCCTCCCGCGCTCCCTCCCGCGCCGCCATTCCTGCCTACCGACCCTGGCCTCGCTGGATCCCTCTCGCCGTCTTCGGTGTCTTCGTCGCGCTCAGCATCGCCGAGCTCCTCGTCGCGTACGCGCTGCGAACCTGATCGTGCACGGCGCGCGGGAGAGCAGCGGCGCACGGCCGTCGCACCTGGCGGGTGCGGCGCTCGGGGTCCTCGCCGCGCTCCTGCCCTCGCTCGCTCGCGCCGATTGCACGGACGCGAGCGCCGACGACTGCACGAAGCCTGGCGCGCCCGTCCTCTTCGGCCTCGGTCTCGACTTCGGCGTCGCAGGGCTCGCGCACTCCGGCGCGTCCACGTCGCCCCTGTACGACCAGGCGCTCTCCTTCGGCGTCTCCGGAGGGCACTTCGGCGCGTGGGTGGCGGGCCGGTTCGGGATCGGGGACTGGCTCTTCGGAGAAGCCGAGATCCTCGGGCGCTACTACCTCTTCGACGCGCATGCGAGCCCGTTCCTGAGCGCGGGCTTCGTCCCGTGGCTCGCCGCGATCCCGTCCAACGCGCCGTCTGGGTACCAGGCAACCTCCGGGCAGGGAGCGGCCTTCGAGCTCGGTGAGGAGGTCCTCCGCGCCGACGCCAAGCTCGGGCTGCGGCTCAAGGTGCGGGCCGACGTCCCGTTCTATTCCCTGCGAGACGCGGGCGGCGCGCTGCGGTCCTTCTGGATCGGGTCCTTCGGCATCGAGCTCGTCGCCCGGAAGGTGCCCGACCATTTCTGGATGCTCTGACGCGCGGCTCGGACCGAGCGCTCACGCTTTCCCGACGTGGATGCCGCCGTTCACCGTGCGGAGGCGAAGCTCCTTGCCGCCGCGGCCGAGGGTGGCGCTCGCGCGGTGGGGCCCGACCGGGCCCTGCGCGGGGAAGTCGAAGCGGATGGCGCCGTTCACGGTGCTCGCGCGGAGCTCCGCGTCGGCGGCCGCCGGCAGGGTGACCTCGAGCGCGCCCTGAACCGTCGCGAGCTCCACGTCCTCGCTCCAGCTCGTCCCCGTGAACGACGCCGTGATGGTGCCGTTCACCGTGCGCGCCTCGGCCTGCGCGACGCGCCGCAGATCGATCGATCCGTTCACCGTGCGGACGTCGATCGGGGAGGCCAGCGACTCGACGACCACAGCGCCCTCCACGGTGCGTCCGCGGAGGCGCACGCCGGCCGGGACGCTCACGACGAAGTCGAGGTCGAGACGCGCCGCGGAGCCGGCCCGCTCGCAGGCCCCCTCTCCGTCCTCGAAGGGACGCTCCGGACGGACCTCGACGCCCTCCTCCGTCTCGACGACGCGCATCCCCGGCGCCGCGGTCGCCGCTCCTGCCGCACCCGCAGCACCCGGGCCGCCGTCTGCCGCGTGCCCCTCGGCTGGGCGCCCCTCCACCGTCGCCACGTCGCCCGTCGCCGCGGTCGCGTGGATGCTCCCGCGGAGCGCGCGGATGTCGAGCGTCTTGCCGGCTGCGATGTGGCCCGACCACCGCGAGGGCTCTCCCCGGAGGATCTGCACCGAGGACGCGGGCGGCGGCGACCTGGGGGCAGGGGGCGTTCCTCCCGCCGAGCGGCCGCCTCCACAGCCGAGGACGAGGGGCACCAGCAGCCAGGCGAGACGGCGAAGTTCGGGCGGCGAGAGCAGCGAGACCATCATGGGCGTTCCTTTCGAGGTCTCCCTCTGGACGCCGGCCGCGCTCCCGGCGTTTAAACGAAGTGCCGCCCACCGGCGTCCATGCCTACGACCGCCGTGACCACCCTCCTGGCGACGCTCCCCATGGCGCCCCCGTCCACGCTCGAAGCGCGCGCGCCCGCCGGCGTCAGCGCGCGCGTGCAGGCGGCGCGTGACGGCGACGTCGCCGCGTTCGAAGCGCTCTACCGCGAGCACGTGGGCCGCGTGCACGCCCTCTGCGTGCGCATGACCGGCGACCCGCGCGAGGCGGAGTCGCTGGCGCAGGAGGCGTTCGTCCGGGCGTGGGAGCGCCTCGACCGCTTCCGCGGCGAGAGCAGCTTCGCCACGTGGCTCCACCACGTCACCGTCAACGTCGTCGTCTCGAGCCGCCGCGCCGCCATCCGGCGCCTCCGCCGCGTCGAGTCCGTCGAGGATCTCGAGCGACTCGATCCTCCGTCGACGCCGCGCCGCGCCCCCGAGGCGGCGATGGATCTCGAGCGCGCCATCGCGGGCCTGCCGGCGGGCGCGCGCATGGTCTTCGTCCTCTTCGACGTCGAGGGCTTCTCGCACGCCGAGATCGCGCGCGAGCTCGGCATCGCCGAGAACACGAGCAAGGCGCAGCTCCACCGCGCCCGCGCGCTGCTCCGGGAGGTGCTCCATGACGGAGCGTAATCGCGACTCGGGTCGCAAGCGCGACGACACAGGGCTCGTCGGGCGCGCGGGAGACTCGGCGCCCGACGACTCCCTGCGCGACCGCGTCGACCGGCTCCCGCGCGAGCTCCCTCCGGCGCGCGATCTCTGGCCCGACGTCGCCCGCCGCGTCGCACGATCGAGCCCCGCGCGGCGTGCGCGTGCTCGCTTCGCCCTGGCCGGCGGAGCCGCGCTCGCCTTCGCTGCGGCCGCGTCCCTCGTCCTCGCCCTCCGCGGCCGCCACGCCGTCGAGCCGCCGTCCGGCGTGGTCGCCTCGACGCCCGCCCCGGCGCCGTTCGCCACGGCGGCGTTCCCCGGGGAGCGCGAGTACGCCGCGGCCGAACGCGCGCTCGACGACGAGCTCACCGCGCATCGCGACGCGATGCCCGCGGGCGAGGCGGCGGTCATCGATCGCAACGTTCGCATCGTCGACGACGCCATCGCCGCGACGCGTGCCGCCCTCGCCGATCACCCGCAGGACGAGGAGCTCCGCGCCGAGCTCGATCGCGACTGGGAGGACAAGCTCGATCTCCTGCGCGACGCCGTCGAGCTGCCCGGAGGAATGCGATGAGGGCCCGGTTCGCCCGCCTGCTCGCGTGCCTCTCGCTCCTCGTAGTGGTCCTCGCGACGAGCGCCGCGCATGCCGCGGCGCCGGTCGAGACGCGCGTCACCGCGACGGCGACGGCCCTCGTGACGATCGCCACGGTGGGCGGCTCGCTCAAGGTCACCGGGTGGAACCGCCCCGAGGTCACCGTGTCCACGGACGGCCAGGCGCCCGTGCTCACGGCGCTCGACGGCGGCGCGCGCGTGCAGATCCAGGGAGGCCTGGGCGACGCCACACTCGAGGTGCACGTCCCGAAGGGCGCGCACGTCGAGGCCCGGAGCATCGGCGCGGGCGTGTCCGTCCAGGGCGTCGACGGCCCGGTGCAGGTGTCCACCGCGACGGGCAACGTCGACGTGACGGGCGGCTCCGGCGACGTCGAGGTGAGCAGCATCTCGGGCGACGTCACGCTCGCCCTCGGCAAGGCGGACGTGCGCGCCACGACGGTGAGCGGGCGCCTCTCGGTGCGCTGCACGGGCGGCGGGACGGTGTTCGCCAAGGCCGTCAGCGGCGCGCTGCGCGTGGCCGGCGGAGTCATGACCCGGATCGAGGGTCGCAGCGTCTCCGGGGACCTCGACGTCGATGCGACCCCGCAGGGCAGCGGGCCGTTCGTCCTTCGCACGCACAGCGGCGCGCTGCGCGTGACCCTCCCGAAGAACGCGCCCGTCGCTGTGCAGGCCCGCTCCTTCAGCGGCCACGTCGACGACGGCGGCGACGACGCGGGCGCGGCCGCCGGAGCAGTGCTCTCGCTGGCGACCTTCAGCGGGGACATCCACGTCGTGCGGCGGTGAGGGCAGAGGGCCAGGGACAATCAAAACGTCATTCCTGCCGGCTCGCAGGCGAAGAGACAATGCGGGAAACGACGCCGCGATGGAGCAGACGACGAGACCTTCGCGCCCGCACGCTTCGACGGCCTCACGATCCCTCTCGCCAGGCTCTGGGGCTGACCTCCACAGGGATGCACCGCCCCCGCTCCGCGCGTTGAACACGCTCGATGCGCCCATCCCGCCCCAGCCAGACGGCCGCCTACGTCGCGTTCCTCCGTGCTCTCGGCGACCGCGGCTTCACCTCCGCGCACGGCTACCGCGACCCGTTTGCGTCCTCCCTCCTGCCTTCCCGCTGGTCCGCGGCCCTCGCCTGGGTCGCTCCGAAGGTCGCCGCCCTGCCCCCGCGCGCACGCGAGCGGATCACCACCCACGTCGATCTGCTCGTCCATCGCGCCCTCGCGGTCGATGCGAAGCTCGTCGCCGCGCTCGGAGCAGGCTGCCGGCAAGTGGTCGTCCTCGGCGCCGGATT
Organism: Polyangiaceae bacterium; assembly: GCA_036490515.1. Taxonomy (GTDB): domain Bacteria; phylum Myxococcota_A; class Polyangia; order Polyangiales; family Polyangiaceae; genus Palsa-1150. The sequence continues at coordinate 267,365 of DASXDU010000047.1, read as the reverse complement.
CGACAGCCGCGCGCACCGGCTGGAAGCGCTCGAAGCCGCGCACGTCTTCGAGGTCGATCACCCCGCCACCCAGGAAGAGAAGCGGCGCCGCGCCGCGCACCTCGCGTCCACGTGCCGCGCGCTCACCTACGTCGCGTGCGACTTCGAGCGCCACCTCCTCGGCGAGCGGCTTCAATCGGCCGGTCATCGCGCCGACGAGCCGACCGCGTGGATATGCGAAGGGGTGACGCTGTACCTCGACGATGATCCGCTCCATGCGCTGCTCGACGCGATCGCGGCGCGCTCCGCCGGAGGGAGCACGCTCGTCGTCGAGTACCACGACTCCGAAGCGCGGAGCGCAACCACGGCATACTCGGTCGTCCGAAGGCTCCTCCTCGCCTGGTGGTCCGAGCCCCAGATCGGAGCGCGCCCGCGGCGTGCGTTCCGCGCTGCGCTCGAGCGCGCAGGGTTCCGCGTCGCGGAGGACTTCGGCCTCTCCGAGTGGGGCACCACGTTCGCAGGCGCGCCGCCGCGCCCTCGCACGCGAAGCGCCCGCATCGCCGTCGCGAGCCCCCTGCAATCAGATGCCTCTCGTGCCAGGCCGGCACGTGCGCCCTGAAGAGGTGCAGGTCGGCCGTCGGCCATTGGCCTCGAGCGCGCCCCGCGTACACTGCGGGCATGGCGATCGAAGAAGCAGTGATCAAGTGCTCCTCCTGCGGCGCGCCGGTTCACGCGGGCGCGCCGTCGTGCACCTTCTGCGGCGCGGAGCTCGTGCACCCGGCAGGGACCGCGACGGGACCCGAACAGGGCGCCGCCGGCTTCTCGCAGCCCATCGAAGCTCTACGGAGCGCGATCGTGCACACGGCGGGGGCGACCGAGCAGCAGTACGCGTACGCGAGCCCGGAGCAGTGCGTGCAGTTCGCGCAGAAGCTCGGCGCCCGGCTGCTCGCCGTCTCGAACGAGGTCCTGGCGCACGGGGGGCGAAGCCTGCGGGTGAACTACCTCCACGGGGCGTCTCCGGCCGACGCGCAGGCGATCTACCGGTCGATGGTGTCTCTCGTCGGCAAGTCGAACCTCGTCGCGCGCAAGGGCGACGTCGTCGTCGAGGTCATCACCGGCGACTCCCGCGACGCGAAGGCGGTGCTCGCGGCGCTCGCCCCCGACGAGCACCACCACACGCATCACCTGCTCTGGTGACGGGCTCCTCGTCCTCGCGCTCAGATCTCCGCCTCGCCCTCCATGTAGAACGCGCAGCGCCCCTCGAGCTCCACGCGGTCTCCCTTCACGCGGCAGACGACCTCGCCTCCGCGCGCCGACGCCTGGTATGCGCGGATCGCGCTCTTGCCGAGTTTCGCTCCCCAGAACGGCGCGAGGCCGCAGTGCGCGGAGCCGGTCACCGGGTCCTCGTCGATGCCCTTGGCGGGCGCGAAGTAGCGGCTCACGCAGTCGTAGCCCTCGTCGCCCGCCGCGGTGACGATGACGCCCATCGTCCCCTCGAGCGCCGCTACGGCCTTCATGTCCGGCGCGAGCCCGCGCACGGTCGCTGCGCCGTCCATGAGCGCGAGCAGGTTGGTCCCGTCGTGGTGCACCTCGACGGGCCGCGAACCGAGCGCGCGTTCGAGCGCCGGGGGCGCCGGGTCGACGGGCGTGGTCCGCCGCGCGGGGAAGTCCATCACGAACGTCTCGCCGCGTCGCTCCACCGTCAGGGCGCCGCTGGCCGTGTGGAAGGCGGCGCGCGTGCTCCCCGGCGCGAGCCGCTCGGTGACGACCCACGCGCTCGCGAGCGTCGCGTGCCCACAGAGCGGCACTTCGACCGCGGGCGTGAACCAGCGCAGGCGCCACGCCGTCTCGGCCGCCGGTGGCCCCTGGCGTGCGTCGCCTGCCGGCTCGCGCACGAGGAACGCCGTCTCGGCGAGGTTGTTCTCGCGCGCCACCGCGCGGAGGACCTCGTCGTCGAGGAACTGCGGGAGCACCATCACCGCGGCGGGGTTGCCGCGGAACCGGCGATCGGTGAACGCGTCGACCTGGAAGATCGGGATCCTCATGAGCCGTGCATACCCCCCGCTCCGCGCCCGTGCCCGGCTGTGATCCACCGGGCCTGCGTCGACTGTGCCTCTCGCCCGCGCCCCGTTCTCCGTACTGTGCTGCCTGCGATGCGATTCGAGACCGCTCTCCTCCACGCCGGCGCCCCCCATCCCCGCATCGGCGGCGCCGTCGTCCACCCCATCTTCCAGTCCTCGACGTTCGACCTCGCCGAGGCCGCCGGCGACTACGACGCCGTCCGCTACATCCGCCTGAGCACGACGCCAAACCACGCGGTCCTCCATGCGCGCCTCGCGCACCTCGAGGCCGTCGAGGCGGCGCTCGTCACGGCGAGCGGGATGGCCGCCATCTCGGCCGCCCTCCTCTCCGTGCTTCGCGCCGGCGATCACCTCGTCGCGCACCGCACGCTCTACGGCGGCACCCACGATCTCGTCACGAAGGACCTCGTCGCCGCGGGCGTCGAGCACACCTTCGTCGACGCCGACGAGCCCTCGACGTGGGCCGCCGCGGTCCGCCCCACGACGCGCGCCTTCTACGTCGAGACGATGACGAACCCTCTCCTCGAGGTCGTCGATCTGCCGCGCGTTGCCGCGTTCTGCCGCGAGCACGGGCTCGTCTCGGTCGTCGACAACACGTGCGCGACGCCGGTGAACTACCGCCCCGTCACGCACGGCTTCGACCTGGTCCTTCACAGCGCCACGAAGTATCTCAACGGCCACTCGGACATCGTCGCAGGCGTCGTCGCCGGCCGCGCGCCGCTCGTGAAGGCAGCGCGAATCAAGCTCAACCACCTCGGCGGCTCGCTCGACCCGCACGCGTGCTTCCTCCTCGAGCGCGGCCTCAAGACGCTCGCCCTTCGCGTTCGCCACCAGAACGACAGCACGCTCCGCATCGCGCGCTTCCTCGAGGCGCACCCTGCGGTCGCACGCGTCAACTACCCCGGCCTCGAGAGCCACCCGCGCCACGCCCGCGCGAAGGAGTGGTTCGCCGGCTGCGGCGGCCTCCTCTCGTTCGAGCTGCGCGACGGGCTCCCCGCGGTGGAGCGCTTCTTCCGCGGCGTGAAGCTCCCAGCGGACGCGCCGAGCCTCGGCGGCGTCGAGACGCTCCTCACGTGCCCGGCGCGCTCGTCGCACGCGGGTCTGTCCCGCGCCGAGCGCGAGGCGATCGGCATCCGCGACGGCCTCGTGCGCATCGCGGTCGGGCTCGAGGCGACGGAGGATCTGATCGAGGACTTCGCTGCGGCGCTGGGCTAAGCCCTCCGGCGGATGACCCCCCAGTTCGGCGTCTACCTCTTCGCGATGTCGGTCGTCGCGAGCGCCATGGGCGGGACCCTCGGGATGGCGGGGGGCATCTTCGTCGTGCCGATGCTGACGGCGTCGGGTGTGGGCATCCGCACCGCGGTCGGGGCGAGCATCGTCTCGGTCATCGCGTGCTCGTGCGGGAGCGCCTCGCCGTTCCTCCGCCGGCGCCTCACGAACACGCGCCTGGCCATCGTCCTCGAGCTGGCCACGACGCTCGGCGCGCTCAGCGGCGTCTTCCTCGCCGACCGCCTGCCGACCTCGGCCCTCTATGTCCTCTTCGCCGGGATCCTCCTTCTCTCCGCGCAGCAGATGATGGCCCGCCGCAAAGCTCCGTCGGATGCGGGCGCGGTGGCGGGCGCAGACGCAGACGCCGGCGCGGACGCGGGCGGCTGGGGCGCGACGTTCGGGCTGCACGCGAGCTACCCCGATCCCGCGACGGGCGTCGAGATCCCGTACACCGTCCACCGGGTGCCGCTCGCGATGACGCTCATGTACGGCGCGGGCCTCGTGTCGGCCCTCCTCGGCATCGGGAGCGGCGTCCTCAAGATCCCCGCGATGGACACCGCGCTGCGCCTGCCGCTCAAGGTGTCGTCGGCGACGTCGAACTTCATGATCGGCGTGACGGCTGCGGCGAGTGCGGGCGCGTACTTCGTGCGGGGCGACATCGTCCCGGCCATCGCGGGACCGGTCGTCCTCGGCTCCGTCGTCGGTGCGATCCTCGGTGCGCGGATCCTCGTCGCCGTCTCGAGCGCGCGCATCCGCGTCGCGTTCGTCGTCGTTCTCGTGCTGCTCGCCGCGCAGATGTCGCTCCAGGGCTTCGGCGTGCACCTCTTCGGAGGGCACGCGTGAGCGAACGTGCGCCCCCCGACGACGCGGCGACTCGCGCCGTCGAGCGGTGGATGGCGTCCGGCCTCTGGTGGGGGACCTGGATCGGCTGCGCCGTCGTCGCGGTGGGTCTGGCGCTTCCTCGTGGCACGCCCGTCGTCGTGGCGGGCGTCGGGCTCTTCATCGCGCTGCCCATCCTTCGCGTCGGCGTGATGCTCGTCGACTTCGCCCGCCGCCGCGACCTGCGGATGGCCGCCGTCGCAGCGCTCGTCCTCACCATCATCCTCGCGGCGATCGCCCTCAACCTCCGCGCCGGTTGAGCCCGCGCCCGCGCACCGGCTCGCGCATGCGCACGCCCCTACGCGTGCGGCTTCCACCACGACACCCGCGTCCCGCCCGGCGTCGCTCCCAGCGGCACGCTGTCCCGGTCGGGCTTGCCTAAATCCCTTGCGGGACGGCCTGTCTCGCTCTGGCGCCGCTCGTGCATCCCCTGGCATGCACACCGACGTGCAAGGTAGGAGACCTATCGTGAAAACCATCTCTCGCTCCGCCCTCGTCGCTTTCCTCGCCCTCGCCGCTTCCGCCTGCACGGCGTCGTCCCCGACGCCGCCCCCCGCGACCGCCGGAAATCCTGCGGCTGCTCCCGGCGCGCCCGTGGCCTACGGCGCGCCGAACGCGCAGGGTGTTCAGGGGGCACCCGGCATCGTGGGCACGTCGCCCGCGAACGCGCTCGTGTCGCCGCTCGGCATCGCGCCCGCGAACGGTACCGCGCAGCCCATCGATCCGACCCTCGCCGGGGCGGCCGGTGCGCTGCTCGACCGGTTCGCCGGCAGTCTCGCTCCGGGGATGAGCCGCGAGGGCGCGCCCATCGCCGCGAACTTCCAGACCGGGCAGACGATGGAGCAGATCATCCCGCTCCAGACGGGCCGCTGCTACACGGTCGTTGCCGCCGGTCCCACCGTGCAGTCGTGGGACCTGTCCCTCATTCTCGTGACCAACCCGGTGCCGCTGCAGCCGGTCCTCGCGCACGAGACCCGGAACGGCACGCCCGCCGCTCTCGCCGGCAGCGGCAACTGCTTCAAGTGGAACTTCCTCCCCGCGCAGGCCCGCGTCGTCGTGCGGGTCGACCAGGGTGGCGGCGTCGCGGTCGCGCAGGTCTACGGCAAGTAGCGGCCGCGTTTCGTTCGCGACACGCGCGAGAGGCGGCCACGGGGGCTGCGCGCTAGGTTCGGGCGTGCCCAAGAAGCCGCGCGCCCGGACCGAACGCCGTACGCAGGAGCGAGCGCTCGACAAGCTGGCGCGAGACCGCGCGAAGCTCGCGATCCTCGAGCCGGGGGGCTCGCCGGAGCGGCCCATCGCCGTCGAGTCCGCGTCCCAGGTCGAGGTGCACGCGAGGGCGATGCCGTGCACTCGCTGCGACGCGGAGATGCGCATCGACGCCCACGAGGCACGCACCGTGGGCGGTCGTCGCCTGCGCGTGGTTCGCCTCGTGTGCCCTCGCTGCGGGACGGGTCGCGAGGCGTGGTTTCACCTCGCGACGCCGCTCGTCAACTGAGCAACGCGCGGCGCCGGTGCCGTGCGCGGCCCCTCAGGGCTTCGCGTGGGCGGAGAGGAAGCCCCAGACGAGCTCTCCCCAGCCGGGCTGGTTGAGGATGGGAATGTGCGACGCGCCGCCCATCGTCAGGAGCTCGACGTCGATGCCGGCGGGGCAACCCTGGTACGACGAGACGTGCGTCTCGCTGCCGGGGATGTCTGCGACGACGTCGACGGTCTGCCCCGTGTCGGCGAGGTCGCCGGTGCAGCCGTTGCGCGAGGCCCAGTCGGCGACGGTCGTCGGCGCGCCGGGGTAGGTGCCCTCCGAGGTCGCGCCGCCGTCGTAGAGGATCGTCTGGTCCGCGTCGCCGTGGATCTCGGCGACCGAGACGGTGGTCGTCGGCGTGCAGCGCCCGAGGTCGTACCACTGGGCGCCCGCGAGGCTGAAGATGGCCGCGACCTCGGAGGCGCGGTCGCACGCGAGGCGGTGGCTCATGAAACCGCCGTTCGAGTGACCGATGACGAAGATGCGCTTCGGATCGACGCTGTACTTGCTCTCGATGTCGGCGAGCATCGCGTCGAAGTACTGCACGTCGTCGACGCCCGCGTCGAAGAGATCGCAGCACGCGTTGGTGGCGTTCCAGAAGCGACTGCCGGCGGCGCCGTCGGGCGGGTGGTCGAGCGTGCCGTCGGAGTACGCGTAGAGGAAGCCGTGCGCGTCGGAGGTGCCGGTGAGCTGCATGTACGCCTCCTCGAGGGAGCCGCTGGCGCCGTAGCCGTGGAACATGAACACGAGCGGCGCGGGCTGGCTCGGGTCGTAGCCCGAGGGGACGTGCAGCTGGTAGGGGCGCGCGGCGACGATGCCTGCCGCGTCGAGGGAGGAAGCGTCGGTGGGGCCAGCGTCGGAGGGACCTGCCGCGTCGGCACCGGTGGTCGCGGCGTCGCCGCCGGTGGACGCGTCGGGCTGGGGAGCGCCGTGCGAGCCGCTGGAAGAGGAGGACGAGCAGCCGAGCGCGAAGCCGGCCGAGGCGAGCGCGAGGAAGGATAGAACGCGTTTCATGGGGATCGCGCAACGTAGCCGTCGCGCGCGGAACCTCCAGGTGAGCCCGTGTGCGCGTCGACCGTGGGCTCGCTGTGGCCCCTGTCAAAACCCGGTCTTGCCGCCCGGGCAAAAGGTGATCGCGTAGCCCATCGTGTTGGGGCTCGCCGCGCTCGTGCCGGCCGACGCGCACGTGAAGGTGCTCGTGGCGTCGTCGAAGGGGAAGCTGTACGCGGTCGGGCACGCGTTCTTCACGAACGCGGCCCAGGGCTCGGCGGCGGACGTCCACGACGGGTTCGTCGCGTGGCACGTGAAGCCCGGCGGGATCGCGAGTGGCGCGCCGCCCGCGGCCCACTGCGGGCAGCCGCAGCAGGTCGCGCCCGCGTTCTGGTCGTAGCAGGAGGTGCCGTTCGCCCCCGCGCAGCCGTAGAGATCGTCGTTCGTGCCCTGCCCGCCGACCGGCAGGCTGCACGCTATGGGTGCGCCGAGGCCGTTGCCCGTGTACTCGCACAGCTCGTCGGCCGTCCACCAGCCGACCTGCGCGCCGCAGCTCGTCGTCGCCGCGGTGCCACCGAACGCGACCGCCGTCCCGCAGACGTCGCTGCCCGAGCAGTCGGCGGTCGACGAGCACGCCGCGCCACCCGGGGTCACCGCGCGAAGCAAGGTCGACTCGTCGCTGGCGGCGCCGCCGAGCGTGACCGTCGGGTCGAAGCTCCACGAGCAGCCCACGAGCCCGCCGGGCTGCGTGACGGCGCCGGCCGTCGCGCACGTGTACGGGTTCGCCGGGTCCGGCGCGCCGCCGACCGCGCCCATCGCGACGGGGACGTTGACGCCGTTGATGGAGGAGACGTCGTAGAAGTCCGCGCCTGCCGTCGAGAGCGTGAACTCGGCGAGCGTCGTCGGGCCGCCGGGGCCGGTGCCGTCGGGGCACGCCTGCACGACGGTCTTGCCCGCGACCGAGGTCGCGCACTGCGCGGTCTTGCAGCCGCTCCCGTCCGCAGCGCACCCGGTGCTCGCGTAGAGGTTGCCGCTCCACTTCGTGCCGCCGGACGCAGGCGCCGTGAGCACGTACGTCGCGGCGGCGCCGGGCGCGAGGACGGGGCTGCCGCACGCGGGAGAGGGCAGGTCCCAGAAGCAGCCCGGCGGGTTTCGCGTCGTGAGGCACGTCATCCCCTGGGGGCACGTGCCGCCGGCGCAATCCTGGACGAAGCCGCCGTTGACGCCGAGGACGACGGTCTCGCCCGGGCAGTCGTTCGTCACGGTGAGGATCCGGTCGCCGGCCGCGACAGCGCCTGCGTCGCACGTGGGCGCGGGCGCCCCCTCACTGCCCGGGGCGTCGAGGCTCCCGTCGGGTGCGCCGCTGCCGCCGTCGGCCTCCCCGTCGGGGCTCGCGGCCCCCTCGCCGTGCGTCACGCCCCCTTCGCCCGTTCCGCCGCCGTCGGGCGTCGCAGCTCCGTCTCCGCGCACGGTCCCATCGCCGCCGCCGTCGGAAGCGCCGCCGCCGTGCGCACTTCCAGACGACGAGCACGCAGGCGCGATCAGCAGTGCAGCCGCCGGGACGAGGACGGTCAGGGGAGCGACGAGGAGTGTGCGGGGTGTGCGCATCGATCCGGGATCGCACACCGACTCGGGCGTGCGCGCACCTGAAATGGATCTGACGCGGCCGGCCACGCCCGCGGGCACGACGCCTGCTCTTTCCGCGGACCATGAAGTACACCGTGTGGAGTGGAGTCGTCGTGGCGGTCATCGCCACGGCATGGAGTGGGGCCGCATGGGCGCAGGACGTCGTCGTGGCGGGTGCGCCGCCGGCGAAGCACGAAGTCGCCCCGGCTCGGCCGAAGGCGCCCGAGCCGGCGACCGTCGGGGCGCGTATCGATCTGACGAACGACTTCTCGAGCGCGTTCGTCGTCACCGGGGTGAGCGTCTGGGTGGACGACCAGCTCGTCTACCAGCGCTCCGAGGACGCGGGGTCGATGCACCGCATGCACGCCTTCCGTGGCAAGGTCGCGCCCGGCGAGCACACCGTCCGGGTCACCATGCGCCTCGCCGGCAACGGCCCAGCCCTGCCGTACATGCGCGGCTATCGCTACGAGGTGAGCGACCGGCGCATCTTCGTCGCGACCGAAGGTCACGACGCGGACGTCACCGTGCGCGCGTTCGAGCGCGGCGGCGTGACGACCCCGCTCGCGGAGCGCCCTGCGCTGGCCTGGCGCGAGAGCGTCAGATAGCCGGCGAGGACCCACACGGCCTCCTTCGCACGGCGGAGCAGGACGAACGCCGCCGCGGCGGCCGGGTCGACGCCGAAGGCTTGCACGACGGCGGCGTAGCCCAGGTCGACGACGCCGAGCCCCGACGGCGCGAAGACCACGATCGAGCGCACCATCGAGAGGCCCGCCTCGGCGGCGAACACCGACGCGAGGTCCACGCGCGCGCCGACGAGGTGCAGAAGCAGCGCCGACTCGAGGGCCTCGAGGCACCAGGCTCCGAGGAACGCGAGCGTGGCGGACGCGGTGACCCCGCGCGCCTCGCGCAGCTTGACGACCTGCGCATCCGTCGCGACGGCGTCGTGGCCGCGTGACGCGAGCCAGCGTGCGAGGCGCTTCGAGGGGATGCGCGCGAGAACGCGGTGGAGGCGCGCGAAGGTGCCGCGGCCGAGGAGGGCCGCGCCGACGCCGGCCGAGAGCACGAAGGGGACGAGCGCCGAGCCGACGACGATGCCGGGCAAGGCCGGGACGTGCAGAGCGTTTGCGAGGGCGGTGAGCGCGCCCCAGCCGGCGACGCCGCCGACCGCGATGTAGAGCGCGTGCGACCGCATGACGAGCCACTTGCGCGCGATCGACGCGACGACGCCGTCGGCGACGGGTACCTGGCAGCGCCGCTCGAGCAGGACGGCGGTCGCCGCGTCGGCGGCGACGAACCCCGCCGGGAGGGTGATGTGGAGGGCCTCGCTCGCCAGGCGAACGGGGAGCATCTGCGCGAGCGACGTGCGATGGCCGAGGGCGCGCAGGAGCTGGACCACGCCCCACGCGTCGAAGGTCATGCCGATCCCGAACGGGACGAGGCCGAGGAGAATGAGCGGACCGGCTCCCCCGATCGTGCGTAGGGTCGTCGCGACGTCGGCCTGCAGGACGATGCGCCCGACGACGAGGACGGCGAGAGCGGCGGCGAGGATCTGGAGGCCGATCCTCGTGCGGCTCATGGCAGCGCGGCCGACTGCATCGGGGGTGCGGCGAAGAGCTCGTCGAGCGGCGCGCCCGCCTCGGGGGAGACGTCTGCGGGGAGGTCGAGGAGCATGCGGATGGTGGGCGCGACGTCGGCGAAGCGGTGATCGCGGGTCGCGTGGACGAGACCGCGCGCGTGGATGCCGGCGCCGGCGGCCACGAGCCAGACGCGGCTCGATTCGGGGAAGTCGCGACCGTGAACGCGGTAGTCGCGCCCGCGCCCGTGGTCGGCCGTGACGAAGACGGTCGTCCTGCGGCCGCGCTCGCCCATGCGCGCGAGCGTCGCGAAGAGATCGCCGATGACTCCGTCGGAGGCGCGCAGCGACTCGAGGTAGCCTCGGTAGTCGTCGCGGTGCGCGTACTCGTCGGGCTCACCCAGGCCGAGGAAGAGCATGCGGGGTCGCTCCGTCTCGAGGTACCGGAGCGCGAGGCCCGCGGTGTAGCGATCGGGCCGGTATCCGCCGTAGCCGGGGAACGGGTCGGCCTGCGCGCCGGACGCGAGCCACCCGGCCGCGATCGGATCGCTCCGGAAGACCTCGCGGTGCTCGATCTCCGTGCGTCCCGCCGAGACGACGATCGACGCCGGATCCGCGCTGCACGCACGCTCGATCTTGGGCCACGACGCGATGACGGCCACGTCGCTCGGCCGTCGGGCGACGGCGCGCGCCTCGTCCATGACCGTGCGAAGGCGCGTCGGGTCGCAGTCGTTGTCCTTGCAGGCAGTGACGCGGCGGCCCGAGAGGATCTCGTTGTAGCCCGGCAGCGAGACGTAGTTCGGTCCGGACGCCTGCATCGGCGCGCCCTGGCCCGGGGCGCCGATGGCCGCACCGCGATCGGCGACGAGCGCGTGGAGGTTCGGCGTGAGGGACTCGGCGCGGAGCGGCTGCACCCCCGCGTCCGCGGCGAGCGCGGGATCGGCTCCGACGAAGACGTCCTGCCAGCGCACGCCGTCGAGGACGACGAGGACGACCGCGTCCTGCGCGTCCGCCCCGGCGGAGTCCGCGCCGGCCGGGGTCGTGACCGCTGCGCCCGTGCCGGCGGGTGCGAGGGCGACGCCCCGCGCGAGCGACCCGGAGATGGGCGCTTGCCCACGCATGTCGTGGCTCGCAGGCGGCGGGATGCAGCTGACCGCGACCGCGACGAGCGCCATCGACGCCCAGCGCGCGGTCCCTCGGGCTCCCATGCCCGGCGAGAGTGCATCCTCCACGTGGCGTTCCGAAGACATGCGACGAAAGAAGACGTGAACTCGCGCGCAGCTGTAAGTGTAGCGCCGGTTCGTCGCCCCGTGACCGAAACGTCACGCGGCCTTCCCGCCAGCGACCCTGTCCGCAAGTAAGAGTCGGACCCATGGCACGCGTTGTCCTCGTCGAGGACGAGCCCGATCTCCGCGAGATCCTCCAGTACAACCTGACGCAGGCCGGCCATCGCGTGCAGTCGGCGGCCACGGCGGAGGCGGGCCTGCGGCTCGTGCGCGAGACGATGCCCGACATCGTGCTGCTCGATCTCATGCTCCCCGACCGCCCCGGGACCACCGTCTGCACCGCGCTCAGGCGCGAGCCGCGCACGCAGGGCATCCCGATCATCATCGTGACGGCCAAGGGCGAGGAGGTGGACCGCATCGTGGGCCTCGAGCTCGGCGCCGACGACTACCTCGTGAAGCCGTTCAGCGTGCGCGAGCTCGTGCTCCGGATGAACGCCGTGCTGCGGCGGGGCGACGCGAAGGAGCCTTCGTATGCCGAGGTCGCCGAGCTCCGGATCGACCGGGACGCCCACCGCGTCGAGGTCAGCGGCAGCGAGATCCCGATGACGCCCCTCGAGTTCAAGCTCCTCCACACGCTCATCTCGCGCCGCGAGCGCGTGCAGACGCGGTCGACGCTCCTCGGCGACGTCTGGGAGCTCGATCCGGGCGTCTCGTCGCGCACCGTCGACACCCACGTGAAGCGCCTGCGCGACAAGCTCGGTACCGCGGGCCGGTTCATCCAGACCGTGCGTGGCGTCGGCTACCGCTTCTCCGAGCGCGCCGACCCCGAGGCGCCGCAGTCGCAGCCCTGAGCTACGCCTGCAGCAGCCGCCTGCGGAAGCGGGCGCGGACCGCGATCGCGGCGAGGTTCAGGACGAACGTGAGGAGGAGGAGGACGAGGACCGTGCCGTAGAGGAGCGGCTTGGTCTTGTCGACGTCGGGCGACTGCGTCGCGAGGACGTACACGTGGTAGCCGAGGTTCATGAACTGATCGTTCAGGTGCGTCGGCAGGTACGGGAGGAAGTACGCAGCGCCGGTGAACATGATGGGCGCGACCTCCCCGGCGCCGCGGCTCACGGCGAGGATGCCGCCCGTGAGGATTCCGCCGAGCGCCTGCGGGAGGACGACGCGCGTCACCGTCTGGAACTTCGTGGCGCCGAGGGCGAGGCTCCCGTCGCGGAGCTCGCGCGGCACGGCGCGCAGGGCCTCCTCGGTCGAGACCACGACGACGGGCAGCGTCAGGATGGCCAGCGTCAGGGCCGCCCAGATGAGTGACGGCTTGGCGTACGTGGGCTGGCCGCCGTACGCAGCGACGTCGATGGCGCGGCCGACGGTCGCGATGAAGAAGCCGAGGCCGAAGAGGCCGAAGACGATGGACGGCACCCCCGCGAGGTTGGCGATGCACACGCGAATGGCGCGTGCGAGGCGCGAGTCGGGCGGGGCGTACTCGGTCAGGTAGACCGCGGTGGCGACGCCGGCGGGGACGGCGACGATCGTCATCAGGAACGTGAGCGCGACCGTGCCGAAGATCGCGGGGAAGATGCCGCCCTTCGTCATGCCGTCCGTGGGCGCCTGCGTCAGAAACTCCCACGAGAGGACGTGCGACCCGCCGATGACGACGTCGGCGAGGACGATGACGAGCATCGCGAGGATGATGACCGTCGCGAGCGTCGTCGCGCCGACGAGCGCGCGATCGCCCGCGTTCGGCTTGAGCGCGAGACGGCTCGACTCGGGCGGGATTGTCGTCGCGGCGGCCATCACCGTCCTCCCAGGCGCTTGCGCATCCCGAAGACGACCCGTTCACCCACCAGGTTGACGCCCAGCGTGCAGAGGAAGAGCAGGGCTCCGAGCGCGAAGAGCACGTGGTAGTGCGGGCTGCCGACGACGACCTCGCCGAGCTCCTGGGCGATGGTCGCCGTGACGGTGCGCGTCGAGTGCTCGAGCGAGGCGTCGAGGATCGCGGCGTTGCCCGACGCGAGGAGGACGATCATCGTCTCGCCGATGGCGCGCCCGAAGCCGAGGACGATGGAGGCCGCGATGCCGGGCATCGCCGCGGGGAGGAGCACGCGGAGGAGCGTCTGCGAGCGCGTGGACCCGAGCGCGAGGGCGGCGCTGCGGTAGGCGTCGGGCACGGAGCGGAGCGCGTCCTCGGAGATGGAGAAGACGACGGGGCAGACGGCGAACGCGAGGCCGAAGCCCGCCACGAGGGAGTTCAGGCGGTGCTCGGTGCCGAACACGCGCTGGACCCACGTCGCGAGGACGATGAGCGCGAAGAAGCCCACGACGACGGACGGGATGCCGGCGAGGAGCTCGATGGCGGGCTTCACGTACTCGCGGAGGCGCCGGGGCGCGAACTCGGCGACGTAGACCGCGGCGGCGACGCTGAGCGGGACGGAGACGGCGAGCGCGACGAACGTGACCTTGAGCGTGCCGACGAAGAGCGGCAGGATGCTGTACTTGGGCACCTCGCTGACCGGCTGCCACGCGTAGCCCGCGCTGCCGTACGATCCGAAGAGCGCGCCGAAGGTGACCTCCTGGTGGACCTTCGCGCTCGTGAGGATGGGCAGCGCCTCCTTGCCGACGAAGACCAGGATGAGGAGCACCGATGCGATCGAGACGAGCGAGACGCCGACGACGAGGCCCTCGGCGACGCGCTCGACCCAGCGCGTGGTACGCCGGAGCGAGCGGGTCTGCTTGCGTTCCACGACCGGCACGGACGTCGTGATGCTCGCCATGGATCAGGTCTTGGGCAACGGGTAGTAGCCGACGTCGCCGATGATCTTCTGACCGTCGGCGCTCACCGTCCAGTCGATGAACTTCTTCGACGTCCCCGTGGGCTGGCCTGCCGTGTAGAAATAGAGGAAGCGGCTGATCGGGTAGGTGCCGTCCTGCGCGGTCACCAGCGACGGCGCAACGGCCGGCGACGCGTCGTCCTTCTTCACCTTGAGCGCGCGGATGCCCTCGAGGTAGGCGATGCCGCCGTAGCCGATGCCGTTGACGTCGCCCTTCACGGCGTTGACGACGGCGGAAGTGCCCGCGAGCGTCTGCGTGGCCGCCGCGAAATCCTTGTTCTCGAGGACGTGCTCCTTGAAGTACGCGTACGTGCCGGAGTTGTTCTCGCGGCCGTAGAGGACGATCGCATGGCTCGGGCCACCCACGTCCTTCCAGTTCGTGGTCTCGCCGAGGTAGATCTTGCGGAGGGCCGGGATCGAGATCTCCTGCAGGGGGCTCTTCTCGTTCACGTAGATGGCCAGCGCGTCGAGCGCGACCTTCGTCTCGACCACCACCGCGCCGCGCTTCGACTGCACGTCCGCCTTCTCGACGTCCTTCATCGGGCGGCTCGACTCGCATACGTCCGTCGTGCCGTTGATGAGCGCCGCGATGCCCGTGCCGGATCCGCCGCCCGTGACCTGGATGGTCACGCCGGGATTCTTCTTCATGTAGTCCTCGGCCCAGCGCTGGCCGAGGATGACCATCGTGTCGGAGCCCTTCAGGGTGATCGAGGTCTTGTCGGGGGTGACCGTTCCGCCGTCGGCACCGGTGGTCGACGGAGCCTCCGTGCGCGTGCAGGCGGCCAGGCACACGGCGAGTGCGATTCCGAGCGTACGGGTCATCGGGGATCCTCTCGGGCCGAGAGTCTCGTCCCCTCGTGTGACGATCGCGTGACGCTTGCGGCAGAAGCGCGTTCCGGTGTGGACGTAGCTTCGAACCGGTCACGGATCCGTTTCGCAGCGACTCTTCCTTTCGCAAACGACACACCACCGACACCGACGTCGGCGAGGGTCGCGCCCACGAAAGGGCACCCCCGTGAAACGAACCAACCCGCTTCACCTCGCCGTCGTCGCCTCCCTCCTCTGGACCGGCAGCGCCTTCGCGCAGCCCGTCGCCGCGCCTCCACCGGGCCCCGCCGCTCCTCCGGCTCCTGCCCCTCCCGCCCCACCCAGCCCGCCGGCTCCTCCAGCCCCGCCCCTCCCTCCGGTGCCTCCGCCTCCTCCTGCACCGCCGCCGCTGCCCCCGGTGTCGGTGACCACGCCGCCGCTCCCTCCGCCCGACAGCCCCAAGCCCGCCGCGCCGCCCGGGCCGTCGAGCGTCGAGCTCATGTCGCTCCGTCTCATGAAGGAGAAGGGGCTCCTCTCCGAGGCGGAGTACGAGGGCGCGCTGCGTGACCTGACCGAGTCGACCGGCGCGCAGGCCGCCGAGCAGAACACGGTCGTCTTCGGCCGCTGGGCGACGACGCTCTACGGCTTCGTCGAGGCCGACAGCATCTACGACTCGACGCGCAGCTTCAACGACCTGGCGGGCAACGCGCAGGTCGCGCGCGCCGACACCGAGGCCGGGCAGAATCCGCGCTTCACGATGGGCGCCCGCAACTCGCGCATCGGCTTCCGCGTGAAGGCGCCGGAGCTCCCGAGCGGCATCCGCACGAGCGCGATGCTGGAGATGGACTTCCTCGGCACGCAGCTGCCCGTCGGCAACAGCGGCCAGGGCTACCAGGGGACGGAGGGCGCGTACTTCACGAACCCGACGTTCCGCGTCCGCCACATGAACCTCAAGGTGGAGACGCCCGTCGTCGACATCCTGATGGGGCAGTACTGGCAGCTCTTCGGCTGGCAGAGCGCCTACAACGTCAACACGGTCGAGATCCAGGGCGTGCCCGGCGAGGTGTACGCGCGCACGCCGCAGATCCGCATCAGCAAGACGCTCAA
Source organism: Polyangiaceae bacterium (assembly GCA_036490515.1). GTDB lineage: Bacteria > Myxococcota_A > Polyangia > Polyangiales > Polyangiaceae > Palsa-1150. The sequence continues at coordinate 251,478 of DASXDU010000047.1, read as the reverse complement.
GGCCGAGCCGCTCGTCGTCGAGCTCGCGGTGGCGGCGTCACGGCCGTTCCAGCGCGACGCGGGAACGCCGGACGGACAGGCGGGGCTCCGCCTCGCGATCGACTCGTGGACCGGCATGCAGACCGTCGGCTCGACCGGCACGCAGATCGCGCCGCTCTCGGTCGCGGTGACGGGCCTCTACCGGCACGTCGCGGTCGACAACTGGGTGGCGGCGCCGACGTACACGAACAGCCTCTCGATGGGCGCGTTCGCGATCGACGGCTTCGTGCCCATCATCCCCGGCTCGAAGCAGAAGAAGGGCAACAGCCTCTCGCTCACCGGCGAGTTCGCGCGCGGCAGCGGCTTCGCGGACATGTACACGTCGCTGACGGGCGGCGCCGGCTTCCCGTCGGTCCCCGCGCCGGCCGGCTCGCCGGCGGGCACGGCGGCGACGCCGTTCGCGGCCGACATCGACAACGGCATCGTGACCTACGACGCGAACGGGGTCCTTCACTCGATCGACTGGCAATCGTACATGATCGGCGCGCAGTACTACTTCCCCGGCGTCGACGGGAAGCTCTGGCTCTCCGGGAACTACTCTCACATGTTCTCGGACAACATCGCGCAGTACGGCACCGCCACGAAGCTCACGTCCGTCTACGACTGGTTCGACGTGAACCTCTTCGTCGACCCCGTCCCGGCGCTGCGCCTCGGCGTCGAGTACGCGAACTTCAACACGCAGTACGTCGACGGCCAGCACGCGATCAACCACCGCGCGCAGCTCTCGGGCTTCTTCATCTTCTGATCATCTCGACGCGGCCAGCACCACCGTCACGACGGCCGCGCCGAGGAGCAGCAGCAGCAGGACGACCGCGGCGAGTGCGACGCGTGGCTGCCTGCGGCGCGCCGGAGGCCCGGCGGTTTCGATCGGCGCGACCGGGACCGGAGGGGTCGGCGCGACCACGGGCGGTAAAGGCAAAGGCAGCGGGGGCGGGGGCGGGGCGGCAGGAGGGGAAGGCACCTTCGCCGCCGGCTCCTGCCACGCTGCGCCGTACACCCGCGGCTCCGCCTCCTTCGCGATGCTCTCCTGCGGGGCGGTTCCGTCGCGCTTCGCCACCCTGAGCCGCTCGGCCAGCTCGTCGCGGGCCCCCTGCGCGCTCCGGCGGGAGGCCGCCTCGCTCTTCGCCTCGCGCAGTCGACCGACGAGCTTCTCGCGCGCGTGGTGGGCCTTGCCCTTGTCGGCATCGCGTCGCGCGCGCGACGGCCCCTCGAACGCGAGCCACATCGACTCGGGCTTGGCGGCCTTGCCGCCGAGGCGCAGCCACGCGCTGGCAGGGATGCGGCACGTCGTGTTGCAATACTTGCAGTGGACGAATCGGGTCCCGTCACTCGCGTCGAGTGGAGCGCTGCAGGACGGGCAGTGGACCGCGATGGCTTCGGCCGTCTTTTCGACCTTCGCGGCCAGCCCGTCGGCGCGGTGCTCGGTCGCGAGCACCGCAGTCAGCGCCCCGTTCATCATCTGCACGGCTGCGGCGGGGGTCGCGTACGCGTCGCTGGTCTTGCAGTTCGCGCACGTCGCGGTCGCGCGGTGCCCGTCGGCGAACGAGACGCCGAGCAACGCGTGGCACGACCGGCAAACGGGGTGCCCGGGGCTTGCCGTCATCTCGAAGGCGTTCGACGCCCGGATGATCTGCCGGGACGAGGTGTGTTGCCTTCCGATGCCGGCGATCATCCCGTCGGCGACCGCGTGTGCGTGGTCGAACGCGTCGTGCCAGCTGCGCGTCTCGAACGCCTGCTCGAGGCCGCACCGCCCGCACTCCACGGCGCCGCCCATGGCGAGGTGGTCGAGCGGCACGACGAAGCCGCACGCGCGGCACCGGAACGTGCACTCGACGCACGCCCACGCCGCCGGTCCGTCGCCAGGCGCCGGCAGGGCTTCGCCCGCATGACGCGCGTGGCAGTGCTCGCACCTCGCCGCGCGATCGATCCAGACGACGCCGCACGACGAGCACACGCCGGGTGGAGCGCCTCCGCCTCCCGCGTCCGGTTCCACGATCCCCACTGCCGTCCCCTCGGCGACCTCCGCCCCGTCCGGGACGAGGACCTGCTGGAGCCGTCCGGCGAACGGAGCCAGGACCGGTGCGGTGCCGTACCCGAGATCGACTTCGAGGATGGTCTCGTCGGCCGTGACCGCATCGCCCTGCCTTTTCGACCACCGAACGCGCCCCGCGTCGCCGAGCAGCTTCGGTACGACGACCTTCTCCGGCTTCATGTGCCCGGAGAATATGCGCTCGCCGCAGGGAAGAGGTGGCCGTCGGCTGCGCCGAGGTACGGTTTCGCCCGCCGTGCAACGGTCGAGCCCTCTCGGCTCGAACTGTGAAAGCGAATGGCGTGCTGTCGATCTGCGGGGCGCCCATTCGACGGAGGGACGAGGCGCCCTCGGCGGAGCACCTCGACCCGCACGAGAGGAGATTTCACCATGAACCCGCGAATCAAGAGCCCTGCGATCAGCCTTCCCGGCGCCTACGACGCCATCCAGGCCCTCCACAAGTCGGTCGAGACGGCGGACGTACCTCGAGTCACCCTCGAGCTCATGAACCTGCGCGCGAGCCAGATCAACGGCTGCAGCGTCTGCGTCGACATGCACTGGCGCGGGCTGCGCAAGCTCGGCGAGAAGGACGAGCGCATCTTCTCCGTCGGCGCCTGGCGAGAGGCCCCGTACTACTCCGACGCGGAGCGCGCCGCGCTCGCGCTCACGGAGGCGACCACACGCCTGAGCGACCGCTCCGACCCCGTGCCGGACGAGGTGTGGGACGAGGCCGCGCGCCACTACAACGAGACCCAGCTCGGCGCGCTCGTCCTGTCGATCGCGATGATCAACATGTGGAACCGGCTCAACGCGGCGACCCGCCAGGTGAGCGGGGACTGGGTCGCCAGGTGCGTCTGAGCCGGTCGGCGCGGTCTTCAGCCGCGCTGGTGGAGCTCGATGACGTTCGCGTCGGGATCGCGCACGAAGATGCCCTGGGCGCTCGGCCCGAAGCGGACGGGCCCTCCGTCGCCTCTCGCGGGCCAGCCCGGCGCGTGCGCCGCCCGGCTGCAAGAGCGCGCGGAAACGCGCCGTCGCAGGTGTCGGCTCTCCGCTGCGGTAGCATCGTCCGGCATGCGAAGCTCGAATCGCCGCGTGTTTCTCGCCGCGGTCTTGGCCGGCGGGTTTGTGCTCGTCACGCTGGCCGGTTGCGGCCGTGACGCCACGCTGTCGCGCGCGATCGTGGGCACCTGGACGCTCGCGCGGCAGAACGGCCACGCGGCCAGCGGGACGCGGTCGTTCTCCGCGGACGGCCATTGCACGACGACCGGGCCCGACGGACCGCCTTGGAGCGGTACGTGGGCAATCAAGGACGGGATGCTCACCACCAGCGACGCTTCGGGCCCAACGGGCCTGTACAAGGTGGAGATCGAGGGCGGCACGATGACGTTCAAGGGGCCTTCGCCCGAACAGGACACTGTCTTCGCCCGGAAGTAGCGCCCGGCCCCGCTTGACATGTAGTTTCGAAAATAGGAAACCATGTCCGAAGCGAGCAATCACACGGACGAGCGCTGGTCGCCCACGGCCGCGCGCTGGACGCAACCACACCGAGAGGAGACGACCCCATGAAGAAGCCCCCGGACGGCTGGCCCCGCATGTCGAGCGCCGTGTTCTACGACGACGCCCCCGCGGCCATCGACTTCCTCTGCCGCGCCTTCGGCTTCGAGGTCCGCCTCAAGATCGAGGGCGAGGGCGGGCGCATCGAGCACTCGGAGCTCGTCTTCGGCGAGGGGCTCGTCTCGGTCGCCCAGTCGGGCGGCAAGTCGAGCCGCACGGTGCCGCTGCCGGGCAGGAGCCCGCGCTCGGTCGGTGGCGTGAACACGCAGACCATCGGCGTCATCGTCGACGACGCCGACGCGCACTGCGAGCGCGCGCGCGCCGCGGGCGCGAAGATCATCGAGCCCCCGACGACCAACGACTACGGCGACGACTACTGGACCGACCGGAGCTACCGCGCCGAGGACCCCGAGGGGCACCACTGGTGGTTCTGGCACCGCGTGCGGGACGGCAAGCCGCGTGCAACCTAGCCTCGACGAGACGTTCCTCGCGCTCGGCGATCCGGCGCGCCTCGCGGTCATCCGGCTGCTCCGCAAGAAGCCGCGGCGCTCGAGCGACATCGCGTCGGCGCTGTCGCTCACCCGGCCGACGACGAGCCGTCACCTCGGCGTCCTCCGCAAGGCGGGCCTCGTCGAGGAGGTCACGACCGAGGACGACGCGCGCGGCCGGGAGTACCGCCTGCGGCCGCACGCGTTCGCGCGCATGCGCACGTGGCTCGACGAGGTCGAGGCGTTCTGGGGCGAGCAGCTCGGCTCCTTCAAGGCGCACGTCGAGGGCAAGTACGCCGGAGCCAGGCGCCCGTGAGCCCGGGCGATCGCGCGCGCGTGTCGATGCTCGTTCGCGTCCCGCCCGCGGTCGCGTTCCGCGCCTTCACCGAGGACGTGGACCAGTGGTGGCGGCGCGGCCGCAAGTTCCGCGTCGCCGGCAAGCACCACAGCATCGTGCACTTCGAAGGCGGCGTCGGCGGCCGGCTCTTCGAGTCGTTCGAGACGAGCACGGGGCCGAAGGTCCACCGGACCGGCACGATCACCGCCTGGGACCCACCGTCGCGCTTCGCCTTCGAGTGGCGCTCGCCCAACTACGCCGCCGGCGAGAAGACGTACGTCGAGGTCCTCTTCGAGGAGAGCCCGTCCGGCACGCTCGTCACCGTCACCCACTCCGGCTGGAGCGCGCTACGGCCCGATCACCCCGCCCTTCACGGCGAGGAGGCGGGACCGTTCCTCCGGCGGATGGGCCTCTGGTGGGGCGACCAGCTGACGTCCCTGCGGCTCCACGTGGAGCCGCCGCCCTGACGGAAGTCCGCGCGCGGCGGCCTCCCTGCGCACCGTTCAGTCGTTGCAGACGAGGACGTTGTACTTGAGGACCTCGTAGACCCCGCCGTCGCCGTCGGGATACTGCTCGGTCCACACGAGGTCGAACTTGGCGAGGCCGGGGGCGACGATCTGGTTCAGGGTGATCGCCGCTTGCCGGGTGCCGGTGTGGTCCGCGAGGATGCCGTAGGCCGTGCCGGCCGCGTTGGCGACGGCGGCCACCCGCTGGTTGCCCTGCGCGTCGAACCAGAAGAAGTTGAAGCCCGGGGTGCCGTTCGCGGGGCCCTTGCCGACGAAGAGCGCGTTGTCGCCGACCCATTGCTCGGAACCGCCGTTGAACGGGATGTCGTTGACCCCGATCGGGCTCCCTGCGGCGGTGAGGCTCGCCGCCGTGAACGTCCCCAGCATGCCGTCCGGTACCTGGCCGACGCGCCACTGGACGGTCGTCGTGGTCAGGTCGAGGACGGCGGACGCGATGTCGAAGACGGACGCGCTGCCGGCGCTCGGCGCGGCCGCGGCGATGAGCACGTTGCCGGCGGCCGGCGAGCTGCCGAGCGAGCGAGGCGTGCTCGCCCCGCCGTCGGGGACGAGCGGGAAGCTCTGGATCGTCGTGCCCGCCGTCGTGGGGTCCGTCCCCGAGAACGCGTAGGCGCTCGTCCCGTCGCTCAGGAGGTTGGGCAAGTAGCTCGGCTGGGTCGTGGAGCCCTGGGCGAACGGCACCGGCGTCCCTCCGTTGCCGTTCGTGGTCCGGCCCGTGAAGACCGTGAACGTGGGGGGCGAAACGAACGCGTTGCCGAAAGAGAGCAGCTCGAAGTAGTCGTCGGGCGCGACCTGCGTCACGTCGAGCGTGAGGTCCGTGTATTCCTCGCTGGGCAGGCCGGACGACGGGATGAGCACCTCCGGCGCGAGGTTGCCGCTGACGAAGCTGGGCGGGATGAGGGTGATGTTCGCGCTCATTCCCGGCGCCGTGCCGATCCCCTCGAGCGACCAGGCGAGGACGCCGCCGCTCACCTGCGTGGCTCCGAGCAGGTTGTTCGGCTCCGTGGGGGCGATGGACGTCGAGTCGACGCTCGGCGGGCTGTCGTTCCCCTGGAACGCGTAGATCGTGTAGCCACTCCCGCCGTTCTGGCTCGCGAGGACCTGGGTGATGCCCGCGGAGGTGTGGAAGACGTAGAGGGGGCTGTTGAACGTGGAGGCGCTCCCCGGTTCGAGGCTCACGATCACCAGGTCGTTCGTGAGGCCGAAGCCGTTGCAGGTGAGCATCGGCGGCCCCAGCGCGTCGGCCGCAGCGTCCGCGTCGGTCGCGGCCGCGTCGCCGTCCCTCCCGGCATCCGACGCCTCCGCCACGGCCTGTCCGTCCGTCTTCGTCGTCGCGCCGTCTCCGGCATCGTGCCCGGCGTTCGTCGTGTCGTCTCCCGAATCGCTTTCCTCACCCGTCGTCCGGGAGAAGTCTCCGAGCAGCGAGGTGCAACCCGCCGCTCCGCACACCGTCGCCACGATGACCGACGAAACGAGAGCCCGGCCCCGCCTCAGGCGCATGCCTCGAAGGTACCACGCGCCCTCGATCAGCGACGGTCATCCGGAGATTGCCTAGAACGTGAACTCCACGGCGCCGCCGAGGCTGAAGACGAGCTGGGGCGAGTCCGGTCCCGGGTAGTCGAAGTCGGTCACCCCGAGCCCGCCGAGCAGCGACGTCGGTTTGTCGCACTGGCCTTCGCCGTCGCACCAGCGGAGGGGCACGCGGAACCCGGCGACGCCGCCGGCGATCCAGGTGAACGGCGGGGCGACGCCGGGCTGCGTTCCGACGACGACGGGCTGCGCGTCGAAGGGCTCGGAGAACCCCCCGCGCGCCTCGAGGAACGGCACGAAGTACCGGTTCTCGTAGGCGACGATGACCCCGAGGTCGGGGCTGACGAACCCGCCGCCTGCGGAGGCGCCGCCACCGACGCCCGCCGTGACGGACAGCCACGGCGTGACCCGGTGCTTGACCCCGATGCGCGTGGTGAAGGCGTTCGGGTAGCTGTCGCCCGGGCCGGCGCCCTCGATGTGGAGCACGGACGCCTCCATCGACGCGTCGGTCGCGTCGTCGATTCCGTGCCGCACGCGGACCGTTCCCGACGTCGCCGACACGCCGAAGCCGGCACCGTGAACGCCGCCCTCGACCTGCACGCCCGTGTCGCCGCGCGGCAGCGTCGCGGCCGACTCGAGAGGGAACAGGCGCGCCGGCGGCAGGTACACGTCGGTCGAACATCCGGCGAGCAGGGCCGGGGCGGCAGGGAGGACACCCGCCGCGAGGCACGTGCGAAGCAAGGGACGCACGCCGCGAGTCCGGCGCGCGGTCGAAGCGCGATGTGTTGCAACGAGGAAGGGCATCCCTTCGATCGTGGCAATGGCCGTGCCTTCGCACCGGGCGAGCCTCCCCACGATCCCGCGCGCCCCGTCGCCGGCCGTTCGCACCCCACGGGACAGCGGCGCCAGTGCGAAGGGGGATACGCTGACCCGATGCGATTGCAGGGGCGAACTGCACCTGCGGAGCCGGCCATCTGCACCTGCACCTGCACGGGCCCGGGCTGCCCGGGCTGAACTCACCGGGCCCCGCGCTCAGGTCAGGGCAAGCTCTCGTACAGCCGCTCGACGTCGATGACGGCGCCGCTCTTCAACCGAAGGGTCCCGTCGACGACGACCCGCTTGATCCAGCTCCCGGCCGTCCGAGTCCACAGTTCGAGCTCTCGCCGCTCGTGAGAAACGACCAGGTACTCCTCGAGGCCACCGATCTGGAGGTAGTCCTCGAGCTTTACGCCCCGGTCCTTCTTCTCCGTGCTCTTGCTCGTCACCTCGACGAGCAAGCGAGGCTCGACGCGGGTGTCCGGATCGAGCGGGTGAACCTCATCGGTGCAGTAGACGGCGAGGTCCGGGTAGTAGCCGACCCAACCCTTGCCAGTCGCATCCACGCCGAGTCGCTGGTCCGAGCGCTCCAGGATGCAAGGTCCCTCGCCCAGAGGCGCGCGGATCGCGTCGTGCAGCCGCCCGCACAGCACGTTGTGCCGCCGCGTCGCGCCGGCCATCGCGACGATCTCCCCGTCGATGAGCTCATGCCTCTCGGCGGCCTCCCGCTCGAAGTGTAGGTACTCGGCGAAGTTGCTCGACCAGCGCACGGGATTCGCGGTCACTGCTCGAAAGCTAGTCCTTCTCGCGGCGTCTGCCAGTCCGAGCCGTCGTCGCATCCAGTCTTGCTCTCGCCGGCGCGCGTGGTCGACTCTGATCGCCCGATGACCCCTCCGCCGCCCGTCACCCGCCTCACGCTGCTGTCGCCGGAGGTGGCGGTCGCGGTGGATCCGGAGAGGCTGCGGGTGCTCGTCGTCGCGGGGTACTCGCCCGAGCTCGCGCCGCTCGTGAAGCCGGATCGCCGCGCGACGGCGCGCGCGCTCTGGGCGCGGCAGGTGCACCCGCACCTCGCGGACCTGCTCGAGATGCTCGCGCGCCTCGCCACGCCCGCCGGCCGCGACGCGCTCGTCGAGGCCGCGCGCGATCGGGGCCGCGACCACGCCGGCTGGAGCGACGAGAGCCCGGCGGATCTCGCGGCGGACCTGCTCGCCCGCTCCATCGAGGAGCACGGGGTCCTCCAGCGCGCGCACCTGCGCCTCTCGCGCTTGCCGATCGAGCGGCCCACCTACGAGCTTCGCAGCAAGGGGGCGCGCCGCATTGCGGAGGCGCCACCGGCCACATCGCGGTCGCGAAGCGCGCGGCCGGGGAGGCTCGACGCGCTCGCAGCGGCGCTCCGCGACGTGCGCGGACCGGGCGCGGGGCCGGCGCGGCGCGGAGGCCCGACCGCCGACGCGTGGGTGTACGAGGAGGAGGCGACGGGCGACGTCCACGCGGTCGTCCTGCACGAGGCTCCGGGCACGCCGCCGCGCGCCGACGCCTTCCGCTTCCGCGTCTCCGAGGGTCGCCTCGCCGTCACCGCGTCGCGGCCGCAGTGGCTCGAGGCGTACGCCGCCGCGTGGGGCGCCGCGCTCTACGACGACGCGGCCTTCTTCCTCGACACGCCGTCCGTGACCCTCAAGCCCCTCCAGGAGCTCGGCTCCGCGGGCCTCGCCGCTGCGACCGAACGCCGCAAGCTCGTCTCCGACGTCCCGCGCGTGCGCGTCCTCGCGTGCCGGCTCGAGGCGGGCGACGGCCACCGCATCGAGACCCACGGCCCCGACGCGCTCGCGCGCATCGCCCCGCACCTGCGCGACGGCGGCCACCTCACGCGCGCCATCGTACGCGTGCACGTCGCGGGCGAGGCCGGCGCCGTCGACTGCGTCCTCCAGCCTCCGCATCGCGTCGACGTGGGCTGGGGCGGCGTCGCCGGCAGCGGAGCCCGTGGCCCGCGCGTCGCGCGCGAGGCCATCGTGCGTCTCGGCCTCCTCTCGCCGGGCACGCTCGCCGACGACGTCACGACGATGCGACCCCTCCTGCAGCCCGAGTGGCGATGGCAGGAGCTCGTCGGCGACGCCGGCTGGACGGCCATGTGCCAGGCGGGCCTCCTCGAGGAGGTCGAGGCCTCGGCCACGCGCCGCGCCGCCGCCCCGGCCTTCCGCCGCTTCGGCCGCGCCGCCGTCGCGTTCCCGCTCTTCAAGCCCGCCGCGGCGTACGTGGAGGGCCGCACCGCCGTCGTCGATCCCGATCTGCCCGAGCACGTCCGGAACTTCGTGCGCGCCATCCACGACGTCACCGAGTACCTCGTCGAGCGGACCGACTACTACGTCGTCCCCGACGATCCCGCGCTCCCCGCCGCGACCGTCCCGCAGAAGCAGATGGTGATGCAGCGCCTCAGCCTCGGCGCGCTCCTCCGCAAGGCGCGCCGCGAGATGGGCCTCCGGCGCGGCGAGCGCCCCAGGCTCCCGCGCGGCGTCCTCTGGATCGGCGAGATGCCCGTCGAGGGCGGCGTCGTGCGCTTCGTCTACGTCGTGCGCGCCGCCACCGACGACAAGGACCGCGCCGCGCTCGGGCGCGCGATCACGCGCGCCGCGGGCTTCGGGAGAGCCGTGGTGCTCGTGCCCAAGGGGAGGAGGCTCGGGCGCGACTTCGTGGAGATCGAGCTCACCGTGAAGGAGCAGCTCGGGGCCGAGAGCTGGCGCGGCAAGGTGGCCGATGCGGTGCGCGCGCTGGGGATCGAGGACAAGGTGGAGCCGGAGCGGCTCGCGCCGGGCGACGCGCGGCTCGTCGTGGACACGAAGCGCCAGCGCGTGCTGCTCGATGGCGTGCCGCTCGTGAGGCTCAGCGAGAACGGCTACAAGCTGCTCCGCGTCCTCGCCGAGAGGAACGCCGTCGCCGACATGGTGCCCACGCGCGAGACCGACAAGGCGATCAGCGGCGCGCGCGAGACGCCCGGAGCCACCCGGTACACTGCCTTCAAGATGCGCGGATGGCTCGAGAGCAGCTTCGCCGACGCAGGAAGCGAGGTCCCCCGGGACGTGAAGGAGGAGGGCCTCGTGCGCGCCGTGGGCCGAAAAGGTTGGAGGCTGACGGTGAGGGCCGTGGTGACGTGACGCGGGGAGCCGGCGAGGGGAGTGGGGACGGGGAGCGGCGGGGGCCGCGAGCCTCGTTTCTGAAGAAAAGGATCGAGCTCGAGAGAAAAAGAGTCGAGGGCGACACTTTTTGTGTGGAGCTCGATCCTTTTTGTCGGGCCGGCGAGCCTTCTTGTTGCGAGCTCGATCCTATTTGTCGCGCGGTCGAGCCTTTTTCGTGGGAGCTCGAGACTTCTTGTCTCGCCGGCGATACTTCTCGCTGCGCCGTCGAGCCTTTCTGGTTCGAGCGGGACACTTTTTGTCTCGAGCTCGATACTTCTGGTTGGGAGGTCGATACTTTTCGGTAGGGGGGCGAGGCTTCTCGACAGGTCGGAGGTCGGTCCTGGCCCGCGAGGCGGTCGGGCAGCCCCAGCCGTGTCGCGCCGGCCCGACGGTGTCACGGGCTGACTACCGCGCGCGGTACGGGCGACGTGCGAGGCGAGTGCTACCGTTTGGCCCGTGGATGCGGCCTACGATAGGTACGATTCGCGAAGGAAGCTGCTTTGCGCGGTGATCGCCCTCTCCTCGGTCGGCGCGGTCGCAGGTGCGGGATGAGGTCGTCGCCTGTGACGTCGCGCACGTCCCCATCGAAAGTGGCGTACTCGACGTCGCGATCTTCTGCCTGTCCCTGACGGGAGCGAACTTCACGGACTACATTCGCGAGGCCCGCCGCTGTCTGCACCTAGACGGACGGCTCCACGTCTGGGAGCCCGCGAGCCACTTCGAGGACGTCGGCAAATTCTGCTCGCGACTCGGCAAGCTGGGCTTCGACGTCCTGGCGCCCGAGACCGAGGGGGCCTTCGTAAAGATCGTCGCCCTGCGGAACGCAAAGAAGCCCGACCCGACGCTCGTCCTTCCGTTCCGGGGACACAGCAGCTAACGCCCTCGCACGCAACGCACCCCCCCCCGCCTCGCGTGCCGCGACGCGTCGCCACGAACCGGCCGCGTTTGGTGCGTTTCCACGTGCCCAGGGCAGGGGTTGCAGCCGACGCGGCGGCAACTTGCAGAGCTCGCCACGGGCCCCGCTCGCCGCCATGCGTCATCGCCCGTTCAGCTTGCGTTCCTGGTTGCTTCGTCGTTAATATTTGTGTTAACAATATGACTCTGTGGGGCAGCCTCAACCTGTCGCGGATCCTCCCGCTGAACTCGCGGTGCTGGTGCACAAGGGCCGCTGCCGGACGATCTACGCGTATCGCGGAGTCGACGGCCAAGCGCCTGCGCTCCAGTTCCTTGGTTCCCTGCCCGAGGAAGTCCGCGCGCGGTACGTCCTCCACTTCAAGGACATGTGCGAGAACGGGCAGGTCGGAGGAAAGTTCGGCCACACGCTCGCTTCGAAGAATCACAAAGACTGCCGTGGCCTGGGCGAATTCAAGGACAACCAAAGTCAAACGCGCGTCCTGTATTTCACGGAAGGATCTCCCGGCGCGCTCATGCTTTCGCATGGGTTCGGCGGAAAAAAGGAGGACCAGCTAAGCGAAACCGAAATAGCGCGCGCCAAGCGCACACGAGATGAATACGCAACCAGAAAGCCAGCCGCCTTTGCGCGCGCACGAAACGCGCTCGTAAGGACGTCCGGCGGGAGGAAGGCCCGATGAAGCGAGCAGACCAGCCTCAGGGGGGGAGTTGGGTGACGCAGCAGCTCACCCAGCCCGGGGTGCGGCTCGCGTTCGACAAGGAGCGAGCCACGCTCGAGTTCGGTCAGCAACTTGCTCACGCGCTGGCCGCGAACGGGATGTCGCGTGCCCAACTTGCACGTAACCTTGGGAAGACTCGTGCTTATGTAACGCAGGTGATGCGGGACGGACAGAATCTCACGATCAAGACGATGGCGGAGCTGGCGGGGGCCTGTGGCCACGAGCTCCACATCAAGCTGCATCAGCGTGTTGCGGAGGGTGGTCCGATCTATTCGGAGTCCGGCCCTGATTGGAGCGCGATCAGGGTGGTCTCGAAGCAGACCATGGTCTACGCGACTTGCTCACGGGAGGTTCAAGTGCTTCGACAATGGACCGTGCCTTCGTCCTCGCCGCGGCGGGGACGGAGGCCGTCGGCCGTACCGACCATCAAGGCGCTGCTACCCGCACCAACGCATCTGTGGTCCCAGGACGGGGCGAACGAGTTCACCGATCTGGAGCCGTACGCTCCACTTCCAGCTCACGAAGAATGACAAAGCCGACCAAGGGGAAACACGCCATGCCCGCCGCCGCCAAGGAGGCCACCACTGCAGTCGAAAGCCAGGGTCAGAAGGAAGTCGATCGCGTCGGGGCGGCCGCGACGGTTGCTCGGGTCGTGGAGCTAACCGATGTGTCCCTGCACCGACTCGTCGTCGAGCCAAGTGCGAGCGTCGACAGCATCCTGAGCAACGATTGCACCCTTGAAATCGATCCCCGCTCCTACAGCTATGTGTTCGACGAGAAGGCGGGGCGCATTCGTGTTGTCGTGGGCGTCAACGTTCGGGTGGTGCGGCAGGAGCCCGCTGTGGCGAAACGCGCGAAGGCCGCCTCCTCCACGGAATTGCTCAGGATCGAGGTGGACTACTCGCTTGGATACGATCTGAAGGTTCCACCGCCTCCGGAGGAGTTGCGCGACACACTCTTTGACTGCTTTGCCGAGGTCAATGGGACGTACAATGCGTGGCCCTATCTGCGGGAGATCGTTCAGGACGTGACCGGACGCCTGGGCATTCCTCCGATTACTCTACCGGTTTTCCGCGTGCCGCGGCCGCCGGTGACGGCGCAGACGAGTGGGGCCCCCAAGCCGACCAAGTAGGCCTGGGAGGGATTGCTCGGAAGTCGCTGCGCAAGACTGCCAGTTCCGGCCCAGGGGACTCCCGATCTCCTGGGTGTCTGCGCGAGACGGTTGGTTCGCGCCGTAGAAAAGGAGGTCGGCCAGGGCGATGTCGAGGCTGAACAGACGAAAGAATCGACGTGGGCGAGGCCGCCCGGCGCGAAAGGTGTTGCCACCCATTCGGCTCACATCGCCGCCCAAGACCCCAAGCACGCCCGCGCCGCCGGCGGTGGCTGCCGTCACGCAGGTCAAGATGGATGCGTCGTTCTGGCGGCCCCTCCTCCTGGGTCTTGGCACGAGGCCCACGGGCACGCAGATGCTGAGGGGCGCGACAGGCATTGACCATCGCGTCATCGACGTTGGTATTGACGCCGAGCGACGGCGCCTCGTGGTGCTGAACGACGCTCCGGACCCGATGGTCGCCGCCTTCATCCAGTCCGATCTGCAGCAAGGGTACCCGGAACAGAAGGTTATCGTGACCCGAACGTCGCTCGTGGACATCGACTCCTCGATGCGGGAGATGGTGACCAAGAACGGCTTGTCATCGCTCAGGTTGAAAGACCTGATGCAAATGGTCCAAAGCAAACAGATCAGCAAGGAGAATAGCGAGCAGTTTCTCGGTACGTTCCTGCAACATCTAATGGGCGATCCGAAGGTGCAGTCGCACAGCGCCGGCGCCTTCGTGCTGCAACTGATCAACCAGTTCACGAGGTTGAACTGGTCCAGCCTCGCGATCGACAACCTGAACGAATCGGACGTGACTCTTGATACTGTTCTGTCGTCGGAAGGCGATAAGGACATCGAAGACCAGCTCGGAATCTGCACGATGCCCGTCTACATGGTCACGGCGGACCAGCTCGAAAACATCAAGACGTCGCAGACGCTTGATGCCGCACGCGAGCTTTTGCTGCAGATGGGCGTTTGGGGGTACTTCTTCCCCGACTCAGCGGAACTCACTCTCGGCCTCGTCGAGCACGGCTTTGACACGCCGCAGAAGCTCGTCGATACCATCACGCTCGCGCCCAAGCATGGCCACCTCATCGCCGAGAAGGAGGAGGTGCCTGAGCTCGAAAGAGTCCTCGGCGACCTTCAGGCCAGGGGCCTGATCGTCGAAGGCGAGATGAAAGTGAAGGTCTCGGCGGCCGGTGCAAAGACCCGGGCGCTCGTGAAATTCAAGCCCAAAGAGTCTCTATTCGTCAAGCTGAAGAACCTCGCCTCCATCGTCGTTCCGATCGCGAAGCTCTTCCGGTGAGGTCGTGCCACGCGGGTCAACCTGACCGACTGCGCGTGGCGACGCGTGTGGCGTGCGGGCTACGCGTCTCGCATCCCGCCCCCGGGGATGACGTACCGATGGTCGTCTCCGAGCCATCGCAAGACGTCGGCCGCAGTTCTGAGCGCGTCGTTCGCGCCCTCCCGGGTGAGGGGCAGGCATCTCGAGTCGGGCTCGGAATTTCCGACATGGGCAAGCCCGTTGCGCGTGTTCTTCAGCATCATTGTTCGTCGATAGGTCTCGGGTTCCTCAAGCTGTAGAGAGCGGCCGCTCAGGTACAACGGCCGCACGTGCAAATAGTCCACGAAGTCGTCCCCCAGATTTTCGAAGATGGGATCCTTCCGGACCACGGATCCCCCAGCAGTTGGTATGTCCACGACGCGGTGGCGTGGCGTGGCGGGAGACGCGATGATCTTGTCGTAGCCTTCGGCCGCCGAAGCGCGAGCGAGCGATTCAACGGCGATGGCAGAGTAGAGAATCGCCTTCCGAATGTCACCTTCAACCAAGGCGTGGACAGCGTCGAGCATCACGTCGACGTGAATCCGCGGTTCCGCGCTGCACGCAGAGAACACCTCGAGGCTTGCCGGCGTCACTGCCGTGTCGAGAAGATCAGTGCGGAAGGAGGCGCCGGGGATCGTAGCCCCGTCGAGACGGACCGAGGCGTCGTAGTTCGGGGCGGGTTGCGGGGTGACAGTGGCCATCGCGTCCAGGGGCATGCTCGCCTGCCCGGAAGCTTGTCGAAGACGCCGCAGCGTCTCGGTGACCGCCGCGCCACGCGCGACGACGTCGAGCGAACCGGCCTCACTGTCCGGGAAGCGGAGGATCAACATCTGGGAGAAGGCGAGGACTCCGCCATCTTTGAGCGCAAAGGGACCCGTCAGCGTGCCGACCGAATGCATCTCCTCGAGTCCCATCTGCGCCCGACCAACTGGCGTCACCAGGAACCACCGGGGACGACCGGGGATTGCCACTTCTGGCGGACCGTTGCCCGACAGCCTCCAGTGAATGCTGCTGGGCAGCAGAGCGATCAAGATCACGTGCGAGGGGGACACTGTGTTCGGAATCATGTTGCAGACGGTGAGGTGGGGCTCTGCGTAGCGACCTGAACGACGCCTGGCGGCGACGTCTGCGACGCACCCACCCTCTCCGCTCGCCGCACCTGTGCCTCGTCGTACAAGCGGAGAAACTCCTCGTCGGTTCCGTCGGTGCCATCGTCGGGCGAGTGGTCGATGACGTCCCAACCTTGGAGGCCAAGACGAAGTTCGTGGTCCGGACCCACCAGCCGACAGTTCGGGAGGATGACGCGCTTCACGAAGGGATGATGCTGATGGTCCTCGCGCACGAAGGAGACGGCACCGGGCTTCTCGGGCAAGTACCACGGCTGCAGGCCGTGGGTTGAGAACTGCTCCACGACGATCTCCTGAAACAGGCGGATGGCTTGGAGCGCTTGGCCTCTCGTGTCGGTGTCGGTGCTCTCAGTGAAGTGCAGCGCTTGGTGACGGAGGAGCCTCAGCCTTTGGAATGTTTGGGCAGCCTTCGACACGAGCACCTTCCAGGCCGAGAGCGTCTTGATCGAGACGTTCCAATCGTCGAATTGCTTCTTCCGTCGGACGTCCTTGTATTCGGGCGTATGGCTGAAGTCGTCACGCAACTTCAGCATCAGGTGGTTCAGGACGCGCTCCCCGAGGGCGCACGTTGCGGCGAGCGACGGATAGTAGAAGCCCATCACGAAAGCGTGTCGGGCTTGTTCCAGGAAATCGTTGTGAAAGGCGATGACGGAGATCGGCAGCATGCCGATGTCCTTCAGATTGGCGACTTTCGCGTCGAAGTGCTCCTGGCCGTACTGTGCGACGAGACCGGAGAGCAGACGGTCGCGGTTGCTGGTCATCATGTCCTTGGTCGCCTGGGGCCAGTCCTTCTCCTCCATCTTCAGGTCCAGCATGCCGAGGTGGTTGGCCGTGGTGTCCCAATGCATCCCAATCACTCGGTAGCGCTTCATTCTCGCCGCCATCGTAGCCCCCGGAGAGGGCGACCCGCCGACCGCCGGGCGTCGCGTCGTACGCCGCTCAATCGACCCATCGGGAATGACGACCCCGACCCGATCCGGCGTGGCCGGGACCCGCCGATAAGGTTGAAGTATGTGCTCGGCCGTCGAGGCAAGCGGATGAATAATTTCATGCACTTGAGACAAGCCCTTGCGCATCTGAGGAGCAGCGCTAGCAGGACGTGTCCACGTGACGCACGCGCAGCGGCTGCGCTTCCCGAGTTGCCGGGTCTGTTGCCCGTGGCAACTCATGCGGCAATGCTCGCACCCTTGCGCGGTGCACAGGGCAACTTAGGTTGCTCTGCATGGGAGACGAGGTGGATTTCAGCGAGCGCCTCGGAACGCTACTCGCCGAACGAAAACCCGAGGGCGGACAGGCTTGGCTGGCGAAGGTCTCGGGTCTCGAGCCGTCCACCATCTCGCGGTTGCTCCGCGGCCGTCTGCCGGCACGCGAGACGCTGGAGGTGCTGGCGCCCGCGCTCGGCGTCACGATCGAGGCCCTCGTCGAGGGCACCACTGCCGCCGAGCGGCTGCGCTCTGGTCCGGAGTTCGTTGATAGCGAGCAGTTTCAGCACGCGGTCACGACCATGCTCGACTTCGAGCGCAAGGCCAACGACGCTCTGTCGCATCTTCGCGATGCGAAACAGGAGCTCTTGCAGGAGGCCGCGCGGGGCGGCGCGGCCCGGGCCGAGGTGGGGCATCTGCGTCGGGAGCTCGATGCGGAGCGCGTGCGCGCTAACGCTCTGGAGCAAGAGCGCGATCGGCTCAAGACGGATGTCGAGCAGCACCAGCAGGCGCTTCAGAAAGCCGTCGCGGACATTTGCCAACTGCAGGCGCACATCGGCGAGCTGAAGAAGATCGCCGAATCCAGCAAGAGCACCGCCAGAGCGACCGTTGCGCTCGCGGGGATCGCGGCGATCACGGGCCTGGCCACCATGGCCCATTACCTCGACGAGAACAAGCCATGAACGTCATCGAGACCCTGCGCCGGATGCTGCGCAGCGAGCAAGGCGGACCGATTCTGACAATGGAGACGCGGGCCGCCGTCGAGGCCGAGCTCGACGCCGAACTGGCGCGACCGCCCCGCATCGCCATGATCGGCGAGTCTGGTGTCGGCAAGTCGTCCACCGTCAACTCCGTCTTTGGCGCGAACCTGCCGATAAGTCACACGGGCGCATGCACGAGGACCGACACCGAGATCGAGATCAAGCTCGAGGCCGGCCGCCGGCTCCGCGTCGTCGATCTGCCCGGACTCGGCGAGGATCTCGAGGCCGACAAGGTGCATATGGGGACCTACGCACGCGTGCTGCCGCAGTGCGACGTGATCTTGTGGATCGTCAAGGCCGACAACCGCGCCGTCGCGCACATCCAGACGGCCCTGCGTCGTCTGTCGCGCAAGAAGATCCTCGATCCCCGACGCCTGGTCGTCGCCCTCAACCAGGTCGACCTGTTGCAACCTGGCGAGTGGGACCGGACGATCAACCAGCCGTCCGCTCAGCAGGAAGAGACCATCGCGGCGCGACGCGACGACGTCGCCGCCAAGATCCGCAGCGCGGTTCGCCGCGTGCCGGACCGCCAGATCGTCGCCTACTCGGCGCTTCGCCTCTTCAACCTCGAGCTGTTGCTCGAGGCGCTCCTGCTCGCATGCGACGAGCGGCGCCGGTGGGTCCTTCACGTGCGCGCCAAGTGCGCGGACTTCAATGCCTTGATACCGACCGACATCGCGGAGACAAGCACATGACCACCGGCAACCCCGCGTCGCGCCTGGACGAGGCTCGCGCCCGTCAGCAAGCGACCCAGAAGCGCATCGAAGCCCTCGCCACCGACTCCATCGTCGCGTGGCTGTCGGGAGTCCTACGACGGTACGTCGGGCCCCTCGTTCACAAGGTCGTCAGCTGGTTCGCGCGACTCTTCCGCTGACCCGCGGCGGACGGCGCGGCGTCCAGCCGCCGCTCACCGTCGGCCGCGCGGCGGACTCCCCGTAGCTGTCCATGCCGCCACGCAAAGGAAGCTCACATTGAAGCGCGTTCTCGTATTGGACACCAACCTTCTCTTGGGCGCGCCGCGGGCGTTGCTTCAGGAACTCGTCGACCGAGACTACACGCTCCGTGTGTCCATCATCGGCTTGGAGGAGCGGCTCGCTCGAGCCGCGGCCGACGACATCGGGCCGCTTCGGACGCGACTTCGGAACCTTGCGCCGTACCTCGACCCGGACCAACCGATCGCGCCGCAAGGCGGACCGTTCTATGCCCGGCTCGGCATTCACGATGCGGATCCGCAGAGGAGGCAAGCCAACGACGCCTACAATGCGGAGCTTCCTCGGGCGTGGGCGAGGCTCGTAGCCACCGAAGAGTTGCCCAACTGGCAGGGGCTTGCACTGGGGATGAAAGAGTCCATCGACCGCTTCGCGGACCTCGTGCAAGGGGAGATTGCGTCCTTCGATGGCATCTCGAAGGAGGGCGTCACGTACGAGAAGGTCCGCTCCGAAGCTGCAAAGCTGTACCGCCAGCATCCAGTCGTTCGAAGGTTCGGCGCTCTTCGCCTGGACGCGATGATCGCCAAGCTGGCGACGATGATCTTCAACGCTCCGCAGCGGCCGACCCCGAATGATGCGGAGGATCTCTCGCTCCTCGAGCACCTCGCGGAAGGCGTCATCCTTCTCACCGCCGACTACAGGTTCATCGCCGCGGTGGACGCAACTGGCTCGATCCAGGCGCCGTTCCTGCGTTCGCCCTGGGAGATCCTGGATGGTCGCGTGCCCGAGGGTCCGCCATGGGGTCCGGCAGCGATGGCGGCGTGGAACGCGCACAATCAGCGAACGCGGAAATCGCTCGCTCAGTTGGAGGTCGAAGTGTCAGCGAAGCTCAGGCTCACGAAGCACGCCGGGTAGCGCATCCGTTCTGGTCGGCGCTCACGGCAACCGCGCCGCTCAGTACGACGCGCTCGTGTACCGTGCCTGGGCGACGGAGTCGCTCGTGACCGGGGACGCGGGCGCCGGCCAGGCATCCGCCGTCGCGCATGCCTACAGCGCCGCCACCTCCACGACCTTCTCGAGCTCCGACCGCAGATCCCCGTGCTTCTGCGTCAGGTACTTCGACATCCGCCTGTTCTGGAGCAGCATCTTCAGGTACGCCCGCGCGAGCTGCAGGTTGAGCATGTCGCGCCTGTACGTCTCCTCGAGGTTGGCGAAGTCGCGCTCGACGACGTGCATCTCCACCTGGAGCTTCGATAGCTGCTCCGAGTTCGACTCGGGCTGCTGGGCTCGAGCAGCTGGTCGGGCGGCGTCGCCGCGAGGAGCACCTTCGCGTACGACGCCGAGTACGTGTTGGCCGACCGCATCATGTCCGCCATCTCGACCTGCCTGTAGGGCGCGACCTTCTTGAACAGGCGCAGCGCGGCCTCCGCGATCGGCTTGTCCTTGAGGAGCTCGATGGCGTCGGCGGAGATCCCCGTCAGGCGGGTCTTGCTGTGGCGATGCCCGCGCTCGACGTCTCGGCCACCATCACGGGAAACGAGCCGACGCGAATGCTAGACACGGGCCCATGGCAACATCCTTTGCCGACGCCCGGGAAGCCCTCGCGGCCCTGCGTGCTGCGGTTCGAGACCGGCCGGCATCGGGGCCGAGCTTCGCTGCCGAAGCGGCACGCGACAGCGCGACGGAGATCCTGCGGCGATTAGGCGGCACAGACGATGCGTTCCTCGTGGCGTGTCTCGAGGAAGCAGCCGCCGGTCTGCAGGGTGAGGCGTGCCAGGACGCGGCGGTCGAATGCGGGGCGATCTTCGACGCGATGGAGGGCCGTGCGTGCCCCGGAGTCGAGGGGGTGCTGGAGCGGATCGCGATGCAGGCTCCAGGCTCCTGGCTGCAGAAGGTTCTCGTGGAAATCCTCCGCAAGTGGGATGCGCCCCGCTTCGAGTCCATCCTGCGCGCCGCCGCGCTTCGCCACCCCACCGATTCCGTCCGCGCGAGCGCCGCGGAGGTGCTCGTCGCCGCGGGGCTCGCTCCGGCTTGCGGCGGGGAGTGCTGAAAAGGGCGTAGGCGCGGTCGCATCGTCACAACATCGTTTGCGCGCGCGGTGCCCCCGAGGGCTCACGCGAAACGCTTGCGCAAACGATCCGGGGTCCCGATAGGGCGCATGTTCCAGAGCGTCGACGGCGCGCAGTGCGCCGCCGCGTTCAAGGAAGCGTCGATGCCCACCACCACGAACACCACCACCTCCGTTGCTTCGCCCGACACCACCAGCGCGACGACCGCCGCGCCCGCGGACGACAACGCCGCGCTCGCGGCCGCGGCGCAGCAGGCCGTCGCGACGATCGACACGATCGAGGCGGCGCTCGGGGCCGACCCGGGGCTGTCGCCGAAGGACAAGATCCGCGCGGCGAAGTTCCGGAAGGGCGCGGGGCCGATGGTGAGCACCATCGGCGATCTCGCCCAGCAGCAGCAGCTCGAGTCGCCGGCCATACCGGTGGCGCTCATGCTCTCGCTGCTCGCGAGGGCGAACGCGGTCGCCCCCCTCGCGAACCGCCTGGCGGCGTTCGTTGCGCTCGTGAACGACATCATGTTCGCGGCGCAGAGCCAGGCGTGGGGCATGGCGCTGACGTACTACGCGCTCCTCCAGCGCTACGCGAAGACGGACGGGACGCTGGCGACGGCGCTCGAGCCGGTGACGGAGTTCCTCGCCTACCGGCACCCGTCCACCAAGCCGGCCGTCGGCCAGCCGACGCAGACGCAGGTGAGGGCGGCGACCAAGGCCCAGAAGACGCTCGCGACGGTCGCGGGCGGCAAGCTGGCGAACGTGGACCTGCTCAAGCCCGGCGCGACGCCCGCGCAGGCACCTGCGGCGGGAAGCAACGGCGCTTCGGCGTCGCCTGCCACGGCGACCAACGGCGCGCCGGTGACGAACGGCGGTGCTCCGCCGGCCGCGCACTGACGGTCCTTCGCTTCGCCTCCCCGTGCGCGCGCGTTTCCCGCTCCGCGCGCGCCGGGGCGGCGCCCTTCTTCGCCCGACACCTCACCTCACCGCGAGATCCGATGAAGCTCACTCCGCCGTCCCACGTCTCCACCCCGACTGCCCGCTACGAGCGCGCCGTTCGTCTCGCGCAGACCGTGGTGCTCGTACTCACGCTGCTGCTCGGCGTGCTGGCGCCCGGGGGCTCCACCCTCCTCGCGCCCCGCGTCGTCGCGGAAGGAGCCTGACCGCATGGCCCGCATCTTCTTCGCCCTCCTCGTCGTCGAGGTGCCCGACGATCCGACGTTGCCTCCGCGGCGCTTTGCCGCGATGGGGGTGACGGCGATCAGCGGCGATTCCGACCCTCTCGAGGTCGACGCCGACGCCCGGTCGTCGCGCGCGGACGACGATGCGTGGTGCGCGCCTCTCGCTCGAGAATGAAAATGTGCCTCACGCCGTCTTGCGCCGGCGACGCGCTGGAGCTGCAGCGGGTATCCGCGTAGCGAGCGCCTTCGCTCGCAGCACCAAGCGGAGCGCTTGGTTGACGGCGACCTCGTCTTCGAACGCATCGGCGACGTCGTCATCGAGACGCACGAGGTGCTCCTCCCAGAGCAGTCGCTGCATGAGCACTGCGCGCCCCGCGGCGCCCAGGCGCTTCCGCATAAGGGTTGGGGCGGCCCGCGCCGAGGCTGTACTCCTTCTTCATCGTGTCCTCTCCTCGAGTGTACGACGTGCGCGGCGCGTGGCCTGGGGGCGCGCTGATGATGCGCAGTTTCTGCTCGCGCCCGCCTCGAATTGGAGGAACAATCGACCCCTCGTGAGCGGGGCGGGCGGCAAAGGGGACGATGACGACGCGTCCGCGTCGAGCTCCGCGCCGGATTTCCTGAAGGACTTGGCGGCGTCGCCTGAACGGACGCTGCCGTCCCCGGAGGCAGGAGCCCGAGACGAGCCGACGAAGCTGGGCCACTTCACGGTCCTCGATCGACTCGGCGAGGGCGGGATGGGCGTCGTCTACCGGGCGAGGGACGAGAAGCTCGGTCGCATCGTCGCGCTCAAGCTCCTGCCTCCCGGCTTCGAGGCGGACGACGCGAGGCGGCAGCGCTTCCTGCGCGAGGCCCGCGTGGCGGCGGCCGTCACGCACCCGAACCTGACCACCGTCTACGAGGTGGGCGAGTCCGGAGGCCGCGTCTTTATCGCGATGGAGATGGTGGAGGGTAAGGCGTTGCGCGCGGTGCTGGACGGCCATCCGCTCCCCGCCGGGACGGTGCTCGACCTCGCGCTGCAGATCACGGCCGGAATAGGACGGGCCCATGCCGCGGGCATCGTGCACCGCGATCTGAAGCCCGAGAACATCATGGTGAGCGAGGACGGGCACGTGAAGGTGCTCGACTTCGGCCTCGCGAAACGGCCTGCCGGGGACGAGATGCTCCTGACGGGTACGGGCGAGGGGATGCTGCTGGGAACGCCCGCATACATGCCGCCGGAGCAGGCGCGAGGTCAGTCCGTCACGGCGGCGACGGACGTTTTCGCGCTGGGGGTCCTCTTCTACGAGATGCTCACGGGGCAGCGTCCTTTCACCGGCAAGAACCTGCCGCAGCTCATTCGGTCCATCGAGCAGGACACGCCGGCCGCCCCGTCGTCGCTGAACCCCCTGGTGCCGGCGGCGTTCGATGCGATCGTCGACCGGTGTCTCCGGAAGGCACCCGCGCAGCGGTACGCCGACGCGCAGGTCCTGCTCGAGGAGCTGCGCAAGGTCGAAGCCGCGGCCTCGCGCGTCTCGATGGCGAGCACGGTGCAGCAGCCCATCACGGACTCGCTCGTGACACCGGCTCCGTCGACGGCGCCGCGAAGGCCTCGTCCCTGGAGAAGAGGGGTCGTCCTTGGAGTCTCGCTCGCTGCGCTGGGAGCCGCGGTCGTCGTTGCGATCTTCGGCGCGAGACGATTCCCCCCGCCATCGCTCCCTGCGGCCTCGCCTTCCGCACCACCATCGGTGCCGACCACGCTGGCGGACCTTCCGTTGCCTACGAGCGCAGTACACGAAGCGGTGACCGAGTACGCCGCGGGGATCCAGCTCCTTCGCGACGATTCGTGGCGGAACGCCGTGAACCACTTCAAGCGGGCAATCGAGCTGGATCCAACGATGGGGCTGGCCCATCTGCGAGCCGCGGAGGCCGGCTCGTCGACGATGGACCACGAGTTCGTTCGACTCGAGATGACGAAGGCCGGAGCCCTTCGCTCGCAGTTCAGCGAACGGGATCGCGCCCTTCTCGACGCTCTCGAGCCGTTGCTCGAGCGTGCGGAGCCGGACGAGTCCGAATGCCTGCGACGCCTCGAAGTTGCGGGCGGTCGGTACCCGATGGACGAGGAGTTCATCATGCTCCTCTCACAGCAGCAAATGTCCGACCCGGCACGAGCCGCCGCGACGGCCCGCCGGGGCCTCGAACTCGATCCACGAAACGCGCAGGACCTCGAGACGCTGGGTCGCAGTCTTGCGCTCGGCGGCGATGTCGAGGGGGGACGACGGGCGCTGGAGCTTTGCGGCACCATCTCTCCCGAATCGTCCGATTGCGTGAACTGGCTGGCCACGCTCGACGGCCAGCTCGGGCGCTGTGACGACGTGGAACGCGAGTCCCGCCGCGTCGCCGACGTCGATCTGCTCGTCGGCAACGTGGTCATGGCCAACGCGTTGGCTGCGCTCGATCGCCCGGAGGCCGTGGTCCGCGACGTCCTTGCTCGAGGAAGGGGTGCGAAGCCTGACCCGGCGTTCGCGGCTTGGTACGACGCAGCGTTCGCGATCGCTCATGGACGGTTCGATCTCGCCCGCGCGGCGCTCGGTGCAGCGAAGCGTGCGGTGGCCGGCATGGACGAGCTCCGCTCGGATTTGGCCGCGAACGAAGATCTCGCCGCCCAGCTGGCGGACCTTTTGCTCGAGACGGGCGAGGATTCTGGGGCCGGTGCCGTTGCCCAGGAATCTCTCGACCGGCGCGAGACAATGACCCGAGTCTCCTCCGTTGCTGGAGCAAGCGAGTCCTGGTGGTTCCTGGCTGTGGCCGGACACCACCGCGACCCTCGAAGCGCGGTGTGGCGAGACGAGGCTCTCCAGGAAGGCACACCAGGGGCAATCGTCTGGGCCTCCTCGTGGGCGAGGCCCGCGCGGACACCGGCGGAGGCAGGGGAAGCCTTCGAGGCGCTCGCCAAGGATCCGCGGCTCTCACTTCCGCGAGGGACCGAGTCTCTCTGGCGCAGCGGCGGGGACACGGACGGGTGCACGGGACACGCAGAGCTGCTTGCGGGACGACCGGCAGACGCGCTGCCGTTTCTCCGCCGGGCCGCGAACAATTGCTTCGTGTTGGCGGAGCCATTCGTGCATGTCCATGCGCGCCTCGACCTGGGGCGAGCCCTCGAGCAGACGGGAGACACCCCCGGCGCCTGTACCGAGTACGGTCGCGTGGTCACGCAATGGGGCAACGCCAAGCCGCGCTCCGTCAGCGCCGAGGCCGCGCGAGACGCGGTGAAGCGTCTTCACTGCGGCGCACCGAAGAGCCCCCTCACTCGATGAGCCCCTCCTTCTTCGCAAGCTCGCGCAGCCGCTCCTTCAGGAGCTGGTAGCGCTTCCGCAGTCGAGCCGCCTCCTTCGCCAGCGCCGCGTCCGAGAGCGCGTCCCCCTCTCCCCCGAGCACGCGCGCGAGCTCTTTCCAGTCGAGCTGCCGGTCGACGCGCAGGATGAGCAGCGCGCGGTCTTGCTCGGGCAGCGAATCCCGGAGCGCCTGCAAGCGCGTCTTGGTCTCGGTCCGAAGGAAGGCGTGCGTCTCGGTACGAACGGCCTGGGCCACGTGATCGAGCGCGGACTCTCCCGCGTGCGGTGCCCTGCGCTCCTGGCGCGCTGCATTTCGCCCGCGATTGCGCGTGACGTTGCGGGCGACGACGTAGACCCACGTTCGCAGCGAGGCGTCCCACGAGAAGGTCGGGAGACCCTTCCAGATCCTCTCGGTGGTCTCCGAGAAGGCGTCGCTCGCCTCGGTCTCGTGACGGCAGGTCGCCACGAGGAAGCTGTAGATCTGAGGGCCGTACCCCTGGACCGTCCGCGTCGCAGCCTGCGTGATCTCCCCCTGGCCGCACAGGCGGCGCACCTCGTCCTCCAGCCGGGCGCGCGCCGCGTCGTCCATGTGCCGCATCGTACCTCGCCCGAGTCAGCGCTTGGCGAGCGCCCCGCCCCACGCGCGGACCGGCAACGCCGCGGTGTGGGCCTCGTATCGCGGCTGCCAGGCCGGCCGGGGCGTCGCATCGAGGCTGACCGCGTAGTCGACGATGGGATGCGCGGCCGCGTGGGATGACTCGGGGCGAGCGCACCCCACGAGGGTCGCGAGCGAGACGAACGTGGCGACGACGAGAACCGGGCAACGGCGAATGACTGCGTTCATGGGTGCCTCCTTGGCCTTCTCGGCCCTTCTGGGGAGGCAGACACCGGTTCCCCGCGGTGTGAACGAAATCGTCGCTTCGGTGCCTTACCGCGACAAAGTACCCGCTACGGTGAGGAAGCTTCTCCCGCCCGCGCCCGTACTACGTCGAGAGGGAACCCGCACATGAGGAAATCGATCTGGGGGGCACTCGGTCTCGTGGCCGTCGCCGGCGTGGCCGCGGGGGTGCTCGCCTGCTCGGGAGCGACCACCGGCGGCGGGAACGGCAACGCGTGCTTGCAGAACGCCGCGGGAAGCACCTGCTACGCGTGCGTCCAGAACAGCTGCGCGTCGTCGCTCAGCACCTTCGAGAGCGCGTGCGCGCCGTTCGTGGACTGCATGTGCTCGAGCGGGTCGTACGACGGCTGCAACGCGCAGGCGTGCGCCTCGCAGATCTCGCCCGCGTGCAGCTCCGCCACCTCGGGCTTCGCCTCGTGCAACGCGTGCGCGAGCGAGTGCAGCGGCTTCAGCCTCGACGCGTGCACGGGGAGCTCGGGCGGCGGCAGCAGCAGCGGCGGGATCGGGAGCAGCAGCGGCGTCGGGAGCAGCAGCGGAGGCTCGTGCCTCGCCACCGCGATGAACCCCACCTGCTGGTCGTGCCTCCAGGGTTCGTGCGGCTCCGAGCTCGGGACGTTCGAGAGCGACTGCTCCGCGTACGTGGACTGCGTCTGCCCCGGGGGCACGTACGACGCGTGCAACGCGACCACCTGCGAGCCGCAGATCACCGGCGTGTGCGGGACGAGCGCCCAGGCCGTGGCCACGTGCGAGACGCAGAGCTGCGAGAGCGCCTGCGTACAGTCGGGGTCGAGCAGCGGAGCGGGTAGCAGCTCGGGCGGGTGCGCCAGCAGCAGCGGGTCGAGCTCGGGGGGCACCGGGACGGGCACGTGCTCGACCAGCACCACCTGTCCGAGCTCCGGCGAGACGCTTGAATTCTGCGTCGAAGGGTCGGAGACGAGCTGCTACTACGAGGTGGGCTCGCAGACGTTCCCTTGCGCCTCGTGCACCGACGTGACGAGCTGCGCGCAGGCGGCGACGACCGCGTGCCAGTAGCCGTCACCTCGGCGCCGGCCCGGGCGTTCCGTCGGACCACATCGGTACGACGGCGATGAAGACCGTGACCAGGTCGACGCCGTTGCCGGGCGGAGCGACGACGGGCGAACCGTGGACGTTCGCGCCCCACGCCGACGGCTCGCTCCGGGGCAGGAAGAACATCACGTGCGGGTGCCAGTGGCCGCCCGCCTCGTCGCCGAGGTAGCCGTCCTTCGACATCATGTAGCTCATCGACCCGACCTCCGGCGGCCGGATCTGGCCGGAGGCCACGGCGGCCCGCGTGCGATCGCCCATCTCGGCGACGGAGGCGCCCGCGAGCACCCAGGTGGTTCGCTCGAAGTACGCGGGGAGCACCGATCGCGCGGCCGCCGCGTTGTAGCACTGCGGTCCGCGCATCCTCGGGTTCCAGAACTCGGGGCTGTCGAAGCCGCAGGCCCACGACCGCTCGACGATGCACACGAAGCCATTCTTGCCGCTCGCTGCCGTCTCGTACCCGCGTGGGCCGAGCACGCGAACCTCCGCGTCGTTCGAGATGGACGGCGGCGCGGCGCTCCGAGCCAGGGCGATCTCGGCGTCGCTCGCCATCCGGTACCGTTCGATCGGGGCCATCTTCGGATAGGGCGTCGCGGACGGGGACGCGGACGGCGCGGGCGGGGAGGGCGGCTGGGAGGCGGCCACCTGGACGGCCGCGGGAGATGCGGGCGACACGGCCGGCGGCGCGCACGCCGTGCCCAGCCCTCCGAGCGCGGCCGTCGCCACGATGGCGACTGCGGCGAGGACCTTGCCGAGATCCGCGCTCCCGCCCGCACCCTCGAGGTGACGGACGAGCTTGCGCAATGCCCCCGTCCATCCCCCCTCGTGGCTCTTCCGCGACGCTTCGTTCTGGAGCTCTCCGTGCGTGAATACGAGCTCGGTGCCGCTCGCGATGGGGGTGAGGTCGATCTCGACGCGCGAGGTCTGGCCGCGCTCCTCGGGTTCCCCGCCGTCCGCCCAGCGCCAGCTCATGACGAGGCGGCGCGACGGGACCACCTCGAGGTATTCGCCGCGCGCCTCGTGCTCGCGGCCGTCGAGCGTGCGGAAGCGCACCCGGAAGGCGCCCCCGACGCGGGCGTCGACCTCCGAATGGAGGACCGGCAATTCGTCGGGCCCGAACCACGCGGCGACGCCGTCGGCGGTCGCCAGCGCGTCGAAGACGATGGAGGGCCGGGCGGCGATTCTGCGTACGAACGTGACGCTCTTCATTTGCCCCTCGAACGCGTGTCGGTGGAACGGGCTTCGGCTTCCTTGCGCTCGGCGTGGGCCGCGAGGCGGTCGAGGCGCGGCCCCCAGAACCGCTCGTAGCGGTGAAGCCAGGCGGCAGCCTTGCGGAGCGGCGCCGAGGTGAGACGAACGTCCACGGTGCGCCCGTGCTTCGCGCGCGTGATGAGACCGGCCGCGTCGAGCACGTCGAGGTGCTTCATCACGGCGGGGAGCTTGATCGCGAAGGGCTCGGCGAGCTCCCCGACCGAAAGGCTCTCTTCGCGTTCGAGGCGATCGAGGATCGCGCGTCGTGTCGGGTCGGCCAGGGTCGCGAAGACGCGATCCAGGTCGGCGCTTCGATAGTTCACCATGCGGTGTACTATTCACGCGCGTTCCCCTTTGTCAACGCCGGAGCCGGACCGGTCGGTAGCTGTTTACGCCTCCGATCCGCCGCGCTTGGCGCCCGGATCAGCCGCGAGAGTGGAGCCGTCCAGCGACGCTGTGACGTTTGCGGCACAGCCCGCCCCGCCGATCGCGGTTCGGACTAGAGGTCTCGGATGCGAGGAGTCCTCGGTTGCGCGCTGGCAGTGCTCCTGGTGGCGTGCGGTGGGGGGAAGAACGCCGGCAGCGGCACCGGTGGCGACGGCGACGACGAGGGCGGCGCCCCGGACGGCGGGCAGAGCGCCACGCAAGACGGGGGACAGGGCGCGGTCGTGGGCACGCCGCTCGCGGGTGCGGCAGGCTGCGGTCTCGTCTCGCAGGGCACCTCGGGGCTCGTGCTGCGAGCGACGCTGCTCGTGCCGGGAGGGCCGCTCGACGGCGAGGTGCTGGTCGACGGCACGGGCGCGATCGCCTGCGTCGGCGCGAGCTGCGCCAGCGCGCCCGGCTACGGAGCGGCCACGCAGATCGCGTGCACGAGCGCGGTGGTTTCGCCGGGCTTCGTCAACGCGCACGACCACACGGACTACGACTGGACGCCGCCCACCAAGGACGCTCACGGGACCGTGCGCTACCAGCACCGGAACGAGTGGCGGACGGGCGCCGACGGCGCGACGCCGCTGCCCTACGCCGACTACACCGACGATCCGGCCACCCTCGCCGCGGGCGAGCTCCGCTTCGTGATGAGCGGCGTGACGACGCTCGTCGGCTCCGGCGGCATCGCAGGGCTCACGCGGAACCTGGCCCTCTCGTCGTATTCCACCGGGACGACCGAGGGCCTCACGGGCAGCACGGTGAACTTCGACACGTTCCCGCTCGGTGACTCGAAGGGCACCATCCTGTCGAGCGGCTGCGGGTACCCCGCCATCGCGACGCCGGCGCAGGCGTTCGGCGGGTACGGCGTCTTCGCGCCGCACTTCGCCGAGGGGATCAACGCCGGCGCCGAGAACGAGCTCGTGTGCGCGAGCTCCGCGGCGCTGGGCCTCGTCACGTCCCACACGACGATCCTCCACGCGGTCGGCGTCGACGCGAAGGACGTCGCCGCGATCGCCGCCGCCAAGGCGAACGTCGTCTGGGCCCCGCGGTCCAACGTCAGCCTGTACGGCGACACGATGCCCATCACCGAGATGAAGTACGCGGGCGTGCCCGTCTCGCTCGGCACCGACTGGCTGCCCACCGGGTCGATGAACATCCTGCGCGAGCTCGCGTGCGCGGACACGCTCAACACGAAGTACTTCGGCGGGGCGTTCGACGATCCGTCGCTCGTCGCCATGGCCACCCAGAACGCCGCGACGGCCATGGGGTTCGGCAGCCAGATCGGCTCCATCACGAAGGGGATGGCGGCGGACCTCGTCGTCTTCGCGACGACCGGGACCAAGGGGTGGCGTACGCCGATCGAGGCCGCGTCGGAGGACGTCGCGCTCGTGCTCCGCGGGGGGAAGGCCCTCTACGGCGACGCGGCGCTCGTTCAGGCGGCGGGCGGCAGCGGGTGCGACGCGATCGACGTGTGCGGGACGAGCAAGGCGGTGTGCATCGACAGCCCCGGCATCAGCCTCGCGGCCATGCAGAGCGCGTCGGCGTCGACCTACCCCCTCTTCTTCTGCCGCGGCCAGATCCCGACGGGCGAGCCGACGTGCACGCCCTACCGCGACGGCTACCCGAACGGGACGTCGGCGACCGACAGGGACGGCGACGGCGTGGCCGACGCGAGCGACGACTGCCCGGACGTGTTCAATCCGCCGCGATCGATGGACGGCGACCAGCAGAGCGACGTGGACGGCGACGGGGTCGGCGACGCCTGCGACGCGAAGCCGCTCGACGCGTCGGCGCACTGACCTCGCGAATCGGGCTCGGCGCGGACGTCCCAGGCGGCGTACCATGGCGGGTGGAGGGCCACCTCCGCGGAGACGACATGCCCTATCTCTACGGCGATTCGACCCCTTCGACGCTCGAGATAAACTACATCGACTTCCTCCGTGACGCGCTCGAGTTCGCGGCGCACGTCCTCCTCGCGGACGACAGGCAGCGCGGGGGCTCGGCCCGGGCCGACGAGCTCCGGCGAGGCGCCGAGATCGAGGTCGCTCGCCTCGAATCGTTCGGTGACTCGGTCTCGCGCGCGGTGGTCTCCGCCATGTCGGCGTCGGGCGCGGCCGAGTCGGCGGTGACCCTCTGCGCGCAGTCGGTCATGCGCTCCTCGGCCGAGGTCGTGGGGGCGGCGATCGATCGCGTGCGCGCGGACGCGGAAGGCGAGGTCGCGCGGCTCACCGCGCAGGTCGAGCGCGATCGCGGGGGAGCCGTCCAGGCGCTCGGGACGCTCCTCCTTCGCCACGACCTGCCCGACGCGACGACCGAGATCCACGTCACGCTCGGCGAGGGCTCCCGCCACGCCGCGCAGCTCCACGTCCTGGCCCTCGACGATCTCGAGGCGGTGATCGACCTCGACGTCGCGGAGGGCCACGCGTTCTCGCATCCGCTGCGGGTGGACAAGCTCGTGGAGCGCCTCGAGGTCCACGCGCCGGAGATCAGCGGCTGGCTCCGCAAGGAGGTGAAGCTCAAGCCGCAGCGCCTCGACCGCGAGTACATCACCGGTCTCACGGTGACCGGCAGCGAGACGCGCATCGCGCTGCGCTCGTCGGTCGACGGTCTGGGCGCGGGCTACGACGTCGTCGTGAGGCGTGCGGGCCCCCGCGTGAGCCTGACGCGCGTCGGCGAAGGCGCGGAGCTCCCCGCGTTCGATCTGACGGACGAAGACGAGACGAGGATGGTCGACCTCGAGGAGAAGCTGGTCGGCTCGGCCGTGGAGCTCATCGACGCGCGGCGCGCGCTCGTCCAGGCCACGCTCGGTGGCCAGCCGCTCGCCGGCCATCCATCGCCGCGGGCGATGGTCGAGAGGCTCGTCGACAAGATGGCGCCCGTCGTGCGGGAGATCGCGCAGCGCTCGCTGACGCCGACCGAGCTCGTTCTCAAGCGCCTGCTCGACAACGGGCGCCGCGAGGAGATCTTCCTCGCACGCCGCGAGCTCGCGCAGAAGTTCGACGGCCTGGCCGACGGCGGGCGCGCGATCCTCACCACGCTGGGCCTCGCCGATCCGGCTCCTTTCGTGGCCACGGCGCCGCCGCCTGCCGTCGTCGCGGCGCCCCCGCCCGCGGTCCTCGCACCCCCGCAGCCCGTGGCGGTTCCGGCGCCCGCTCCGGCCCCGGCCCCCGCGCTGCAGCCACCGGCGCCCGAACCGGTACAGCCGAATCCCGAGCCGGCTCCGGCCGCTATCGGAGCGCCTGCCGAGGAATCCGTGGCCGCACCTCTACCCGGCCCCGCCCCCGCCCCCGCGGTTGCGTCGCGACCGCCTCCGGCCTCCGTCGCGCCCCCCGCGCGCCCGACCGAGTCCCAGCGCCCCGGACCCGTGGCTCCGCGTCCGGGGTCGCTCGTACCCCCGCGCCCATCGAAGCCCGCTCCGGCGCCGCGGCGCCCGGGCGACGACGAGTGGGACGAGGGCAAGGGCTAGCCAGCCGCCGCTCACCGCGTCTTCGTCTTGATGTCTTCGAGCGTGTCCGCGATGCGGAACGTGACGACGACGAACTCGAGCGCGACGCGCCCCGAGACCACGACGAAGACCGATGCCACCGGGCCTCCCAGGACGAGCAGGAGGCCGAAGCCCAGCGCGACGCTCGGCGAATCCATGCCCTCCTGGGACGAGCGGACGGCGCCCACGATGGCCGCGAACCCGAGGCACTCGGACGCCAGCAGGAGCCCCGCGGCGAGCAGCAGGACGAGCCCGTAGAGGGCACCGACGATGCGCGTCGTCAGGAACGACGTGAACGTGAAGTCGAGCAGGGCCCGCACGGGAGCCCTCTGGATCGCCCTGCGCCGAGCGGTGTCCTCCGCCCCGGGAGGTTTCGGGGCGGGCAGCGGAGCCGAAGGCGCCTGGAGAGTGACCTCGTCGACCCCTTCGAAGGACGGCAGCGACCCCTCCTGCGGCGGCAACCGGGCGCGCGCCATGAAGGCGTCGAGGTTTTCCCACACGCCGGCCGTCATGTGCCGAACGGAGGCCCGGGCGTCGAGCTTGCCGGCGGCGCGCGCCTGCGCGATCTGGGACGTGGACACGGGGCCGACGTCCCTGCCGTCCGCCCCCCGCACCATCCAAACGTGGCGCTCTTCGGCGGCGGCGTCTTCGAGCGGCATGACTCGATGGAACGAGCCGCGGGGGGGGCGGTCAAGCACGAGGAATGGACCGCGACGTCTCATGGCGGGCCGCGCTACCCTCGTCGGGTGACACCCTCGCACGCCCCACCGGCGGGTGCCCGGCCCGGCGATGTCCTCGCGGGCAAGTACCGCGTCGAGCGCGTGCTCGGGCAGGGCGGAATGGGCGTGGTCGTCGCGGCGCACCACATCCAGCTCGACGAGAAGGTCGCGCTCAAGTTCCTCCTGCCCGAGGCGCTGTCCAACGGCGAGGCGGTCACCCGTTTCGCGCGCGAGGCTCGCGCCGCCGTGAAGATCAAGAACGAGCACGTGGCTCGTGTGATCGACGTCGGACAGCTCGAGAACGGCGCGCCCTACATGGTGATGGAATACCTCGAGGGGAGTGACCTCTCGGGGTGGCTGAAGCAGCGCGGGGCGATGCAGGTCGAACAGGCGGTCGATTTCATCCTCCAGGCGTGCGAGGCGCTCGCAGACGCACACGTCCTCGGCATCGTTCACCGCGACCTCAAGCCCGCGAACCTCTTCTGCATCCGCCGGTCCGACGGGCAGGCCTCCATCAAGGTGCTCGACTTCGGGATTTCGAAGGTCTCGACGCCCGGCGGCGGCCACGACTTGACGCGCACGAGCGCGCTCATGGGCTCGCCGTACTACATGTCGCCCGAGCAGATGCAGACGTCCAAGGGCGTCGACGCCCGCAGCGACATCTGGTCGCTCGGGATCATCCTCTTCGAGCTCGTGACCGGGCGACCGCCGTTCGATGCAGAGGCGGTGACGGAGCTCGCCATCAAGATCGCGACGCAGCCGACGCCCGACCTCCGCCTGCTCGCCCCGACGGCCACGCCCGGCCTCGAGCGGGTGGTTGCGGGTTGCCTCGAGAAGGACCGCGCACGACGATTCCAGACGGTCGCGGACCTTGCCGTGGCGCTGCAACCGTTCGGATCCAGCGCTTCGCGACTGTCGGTGGAGCGCGTCCTCGGGACCCTCCGTCAGGCCGGAATGGCGGGGCAAGCGTTGCCTGCGCCCGTGACCGCCCTCTCGCCCGCGGGGATCGGGTCGCCGGGCACCTCGGCCTCCTGGGGCAACACCGGAGCCCCATCGCGCCCGAACGGAAAGCCGGCCACCGGGATCGTCGTGGCGTCGATCGCGGTTGGTGTGTTGGTAACGGCCGCCGTCGTGGGGGTTGCGCTGATTCGCAAGCCCGCCAGCCTCGCGCCCTCGTTCTCCCCGCCCACGGGGGCGAGCGCGCCGGCCGCCGGTCCGCTGGCGCCGGCGGCAGCTGCGTCCGCCGAGGCCCCGAGCGCGGAGACGCCGTCGCAGGCGCTCACGCCGGCCCCCGCGGAAGGGCCCGGGGCCGCAGCCTCGGGGCCGACGACCCTTTCGCCGCCGGTGCCGACCGCGAGCGCGCCGGTGGCCACTCACCCGGGAGCGCACCCCAGCGCGCCTCACGGCGTGGCCGCCGGCGTCCCCCCGTCGCCGTCGGCGAAGCCCGCCGCCCGGGCCAGCTGCAACCCCCCGTACGTCATCGACTCCGCGGGGTATCGCCAGTACAAGCCGGAGTGTCTCTGACGCTCGAGGGGGTCTCAATGAAAGTGCGTGTGCTCCCCGGTCTCTTGCTCGGCGCTGCGCTGGTGCCGAGCCTCGCCATGGCGGACGACAAGGCTGCGTGCCTCGAAGCGGCAGCCAAGGGCCAGCGGCTCCGCGGATCGCACCAGCTGGTGGAGGCCCGCGAGCAGATGCGGGCGTGCGCCGCCGCGCAGTGCCCCGCTGTCGTGCAGACCGATTGCGCGCGCTGGCTCGACGAGGTCGAGGCGGCGCTGCCCACCGTGGTCCTCGCGGCCAAGGGCGGCACGGGGGTCGATCTCTTCGACGTGAAGGTGACGGTCGATGGCAAGCTCGTCGCCTCGAAGCTCGACGGTGAGGGGGCGCCCATGAACGCAGGTCCCCACACGTTCCACTTCGAGGGGGCCGACGGCACGAGCGTCGATCAGCAGGTGATGATCAAGGAAGGGGAGAAGAACCAGGTGGTGTCCGTGGTCCTCGGCTCGATCCCGGCCGCGGTTCCGGGCCCGGCGGGTCTGCCGGAAACCGTCCCGGGGGCCGAGCGCGCGACGTCCAGCCCGTGGAAGACCGTCGGCTGGGTCGTCGGCGGCGTCGGCGTGGCGGGCCTCGCCGTGGGGACCGTCTTCGGGCTCGTCGCGATCGGCGACAAGAACGCTGCGCACTGCGCGGACAATCTCTGCGACCCCGGCAAGGCGAGCGGCATCAAGAGTGCGGCGCTCGTCTCCGACATCGGTTGGATCTCCGGCGGCGTCCTTCTTGCGACGGGTGCCGCGCTGGTGCTCTTCACCCCGCGTGGCCGCACCGAGGCTGCGGTGACCGTGCGAATGGCGCCAGTCGCGATCGCCGGCGGCGGCGGAGCGTTGCTCGGAGGAGCGTGGTGATGCGCCGCTCATGCGCTCCCTGGGCGCCCGTGATCGTGGCGTTGCTCGCGGCTGGCAGCGCCCTCGGCGGCTGTGAGGCGGTTCTCGGCACCGGGTCGCTCGGTGACCGGCCCGCGGGAGACGGCGGCGCTGGCAAAGGCGACGGGACCGTGAGCAGCGAAGCGAGCGACGAGTCGGGCGCAGACGCCGTCTCCTTCGAGACGGGCTCCGACGCCGCTGCCGATGCCACGGCGAAGGACGCGGCGTCCGACGCGACCGCCGCCGACGCGGCCGACTCGGCGAGCGGCGACGCGACCGCGAGCGAGACCGGTCCCACGGATTCGGGCACCGAGGCGGGCGTCGAGTCCGGACCCGAAGCCGCACCCGAGGCCGCGCCCACGCTGAGCTGCGGGATCGTCGGGGCCGACCAGCGGCAGGTGAACGCCGCGGGCGCCACGATCTCGGCCGATGGCCTCGCCGTTTTCGGCGCCTCGCAGACGAACGTGATCGCTCTGGTCAGGACGGCCTCGGCTCCGGCGCTGGCCTACCAGATGCGCTCGGACCGGCCGGGCGACGCGCCGACCTTCTTCCCGCTCCAGAGCGCGGCATCCAGCCCGGCGATCATTCTCGGCGTGACCCGTTCGGTCGCGGGCACGGCCACGTACGTCGCAGGCTTCGACAGCGCCAGCGAGACCCTGCTCTGGAGCTGGGCCGACGGCAGCAACATCACCTCGACGCCAACCGCTTCGGCGGCCCAGTCGTCGAGCCCGGGTGCTGGGCAGATGGTGGCGACCTCGCAGGGGATCTTCTATGCCCTCCCCGACAACACGGGGTCCTACGTGGACTTCGAGGT
Source organism: Polyangiaceae bacterium (assembly GCA_036490515.1). Classification (GTDB taxonomy): domain Bacteria; phylum Myxococcota_A; class Polyangia; order Polyangiales; family Polyangiaceae; genus Palsa-1150. The sequence continues at coordinate 215,296 of DASXDU010000047.1, read as the reverse complement.
GCCGCCCGCACTTCCCTCGATCACCGCGGCCAACCAGATATCGACCGTGGGCAACGGCTTGAATGACGGAACACGCGCCTACCGGCTCAGCGACGACCGGGTATCCATCGTCTACACGGCTGCCGACGGGACGCAGCACCAGAACGAGTACGCCGCGAACTCCGTCACCCTGAGCTCGAGCCGACTCTACTACTCCGACGGGATGATCCCCTACGCGTTCCAGCCCGACGGCGCGAACGTCGACGTCTCGGCGGTCCTCTTTCCCGCGGATGCCGCCAGCGTCGAGATCGGGACGGGAATCGTTCCCGAGTCGCAGCTCTTCGGCTTCGATCCGGCATCGGCTCTCAAGATCGTCGCCCTGCCGGACCAGCCCTCCAACACGTGGTGCGTGACTTCGTATCCCGGCAAGCTGGTCTTTCTTGCGCCGACGACGGGAGGAATGGACCTGCTGATCATCGACGTGGCGACCGCGACGCTCTCGTACTCGCTGACGGGTGCCTCGAACCTGGTCCACGCCGACACGGCGATCGTCGACTGCGCGATCGCCCAGCCCGTCATCGCGGGCAACACGATGACGTTCGACGTCGTCTGGACCGACAACACCGGTACCGGCTCGCAGAACCTGGAGTTCGCGCCGCTCCAGTGCGTGCTGCAATGAGAGTGACCGCACGCCCGCTCCGCGGTGGCACGGCCCTGGTGCTCGTGCTCACCGGCATGCTGGCGGCGTGCGCGGGCTTCAAGGGCCAGGGCGTTCCCGGGACGGATGGCGGAAGCGACGCCGGCGGGGGGAGCGACGCCGGCGCTTCGAGCGACACCGGGTCGACGGCGGACGCGCTGCCCGGCACCGACTCGGCTCCCACGGGCGACGCCGGCCCCATCGTCGATTCATCCGCGCCGGTCGACACCGGCTCTCCCGGCAAGGACTCCGGGCCTCCGCCGTGCGACTCGTCGACCTGCGGCATCGAGACGGTGCTCACGAACCTCGACCAGGCCGGCACGCTCGCCGTCGACTCGACGAACGTCTACGTCGAGGACCAGGGCACGACGACGGGCGATGTCTACCAGTGCCCGAAGACGGGATGTGCCGCGCCGACGCTCCTCGGTCCGGGGTACGCGACCGGCATCGCAAGCGACGCGCAGTACGTCTACTGGAACGACTTCAGCGCGGGCGAGATCGTCCGCTGCGCGATCGGCGGGTGCGCGAACGCGCCGACGGTGCTCGTGCCGAACCAGCCGCACGCCGAGGGGCTCTCGTTCGACGGCGCGAACCTCTTCTGGGCGGCCACGGGGAACGTGATGGCGTGCACCTCGCCGGGGTGCACGTCGCCGACGATCCTCGCCGGCAGCCAGAGCACCACGATCGTGACCACGAGCGCCGAGACGGCGGTCGTCTACTGGGTCTCGTCGGGCGCGGTGCGCGCCTGCGCCGCCAGCGGCTGCGCGCAGACGCCGACCGTCATCGCGACCGTCACCGCCGGCGCTGCCGGCGACGACCTCGTCGTCAAGGACGGCTTCGTGTACTTCACCAGCGGCAACTCCGTCGTCTCGTGCCCCACGGGTTCCGCGTGCGCCTTCCCGCACACCATCGGGTCGAGCTACTCGCCGTTCGGGCTCGCGACGGACGGGAGCTACGTCTACTGGCTCGACGACCTCATCGCCCAGGTCTTCCGCTGCCCGGTCACCGGCTGCGTCGGCAGCGCCGAGGTCTTCGCCGACCAGTCCTCGTTCGACCCGGCCGGAGAGATCGGCACCAACGTGGCGCTCGACGGCGAGTACGTCTACTGGGCCGACCCCGAGAGCGTTTACCGCAAGCACCAGTGACCCGCTGCGGCGTCGACGCGGCGTTCGCAGCGGCGACTGAACGGCGCGCCGAAGTTGGCGACCGGGATCCCGATCTTCAGAACAGTCCCTGCAGCGACAGCGACCCGCCGCCCGGGGCCGGGGAGATGCCGACCCAGACAGGGGCAGGCTCCTCCTTCTTGCGGTGCAGGTGCGGCACGAGCACCCCTATCGCGGCGCCTGCCATGGACCCCGCGATGACGTCGGTGGGAAAGTGTTCCCCGGCGCGCACCCGCTCGTAGCTGACGAACGCCGTGATCGCCGTCGCCAGGCCGAGAGTGATCCACGGGCGCGCAGTGTGCGGCGAGCGTGCGAAGGCGAGGTAGGTTGCCGTCGCCCCGATTGACGCGACGGCTGACGCGTGGCCCGAGAAGAACGACAGACCGAGGTCGGTGGAGCTGCAGCCCGGGCCTGTGTTGGGAACGGTCCCGGTCCCCGCGAAGTTCTCGACGGGCGGGCAGTTGATGTAGTCGATCGGGCGGGGCCGCCGGACGGCGATCTTGGTGATGTCGGTGAGGGTGAGGGCGAGCGACGCCGACTCGGCGTACATGAAGGCGTCGACCAGCATCGCGTCGGTGCCATCCCGGAAGGCGGACAGCACCGGATCCAGGACGGCGAACCCGACGGCCGTGTAAAGGCCGATGTTCGAGTAGGTCGAGGCCTTGGGGTCGATCTTCTGCGTGATCGCGTCGCGGTCGATGGGCAGCAGGCTGCTCGCGCCCACGGCAGGTGCCGGAGGGGCGATCTCGCCGGTGCCGAGGACCGCCCCGAGCAGGAACGCGAAGCCGAAGCCGCCCGCCGTGAGCACGCCATCCGAGACGGGATCGAGTGAAAAGTGCTGCCCTACCCCGATGGGAGGCGCGACGGGCGTGGTTCCCGAGGGAGGCGGGGATTGCCCCGCCGCCGGCTCGCCCGTGGCGATGGATGGTGGAAGCACGAGGGCTGCGGCCACTACGAGAAACGCTGCGTGCGATCGCCTCATCACGACGGTTGGATGTCGTCTCCAGCGCAACGCCGATTCTGGAAGTGCCATCGCGCAGGGTCAAGCGGCCGCGGCGCAACGATTTGCACCGCTCCTGCGTGCCCGGAGCGTCTGCCTGCGAACATGGTCAGTCGCCGCCGCCGTCGGTCTTCATCTCGCTCATTCGCATCGTCGATTCCTTGCGGGGAAGGGCGACGGCGAACGCGCCCGCCGCCGCCGCGAAGGCCACGGACGTCCAGAGGCAGCCGCTCACTCCCGCCGCCTGGAACATCACGCCCGACAGCAACGTGCCCACGAGGCGCCCCGCGGCGTTCGCCATGTAATAGAAGCCGACGTTCATCGCGACCTTGTCCCCCTCGGAGTACGCGAGGATGAGGTACGAGTGGACCGACGAGTTGACGGCGAAGACGGCGCCGAAGACACCGAGGCCCCCGACCAGGACGGCGGAGGGCGCGTATCCCGCGTCGAGGGCGAGGGCGACGAGCGCCGTCACGCCGCTGAGGAGGAACGCGAGCATCTGGGCGGTCCGGCCCTGCGGCGCCCTGCCTCCCGTCCACCGGGCGATGATGGCCGGCGCCACCGTCTGGATGACGCCGTAGCCGATCACCCACAGGGCCAGGAAGCTGCCTATCCCCGTGAAGCTCCACCCGAGGCTCACGGACAGAAAGACGGGGACGCCGACGACGAACCAGACGTCCCGCGCCCCGAACAGAAAGAACCGCGCGGCCGAGAGGACGTTCACCGCGCGCGTCTTCGAGAGCAGGCCCTTGAACTTCGCCCTGGCCTTCGACTTCCCGAGCTCGCGCGGAAGCGACGCCGCCGAGCCGGCGAGGACGACGAGGAGCCCCGACGCCATCACCCAGAGGCCGTGGCGGTAGCCGAAGACCGAGAGCAAGAGCCCCCCGAGAAAGAACCCCGCCCCCTTGAGGGCGTTCTTCGATCCCGTGAGCAGCGCCACCCACCGGAAGAGCGACGACTCCCGGTTCTCCGGGACGAGCACCTTGATGCTGCTCTTGGCGCTCATCTTGGTCAGGTCCTTCGCGACGCCCGAGAGCGACTGCGCGCCCATCACGTAGGCGACCGACGTGGCGCGCGCCCACGACGGGCTGACCATGCCGAGCACGACGAGGGACACGACCTGCAACGCCAGCCCGCCGAGCAGCGTGACCCGAAGCCCGAGTCGTGCGGCCATCCACCCGCCGACGAGGTTCGTGACGACGCCGAAGAACTCGTAGAAGAGGAACAGGAACGCCAGCTCGACGGGCGTGTACCCGAGCGCGTGGAAGTGCAGGAGCACCAGCATCCGCAGCGCGCCGTCGGTGAGCGTGAACGCCCAGTACGCGACCGTGACGAGGATGTAGTTGCGTACCGCGCTCATGGCGTCGCTCGCTCGTGACCTTCGCGTCAGCGCAGGCCCGCGGCCACCTTGACTGCCAGATCCATCATGCGGTGGACGTAGCCGATCTCGTTGTCGTACCAGGCAAGTATCTTCACGCTCGTGCGGTCGACGACCATCGTGGACGGAGCATCCACGACGGCCGAGCGCGGATCGTCCTTGAAGTCCACCGAGACGAGGGGCCGTCGCTCGTAGCCGAGGATGCCCCTCAGCGGTCCCTGGGCGGCGGCCTCGAGGAGGCGGTTCACCTCGTCGACCGTCGTCGGACGTTCGACCTCGAAGACGCAGTCGGTGAGCGACGCGTTGAGGAGCGGCACGCGCACGGCGATGCCGTTCAGACGTCCCTCGAGCTCCGGGTAGATGAGGCCGATGGCGGTGGCGGAGCCCGTGCTGGTGGGGATGAGCGAGAGGCTGCTCGCGCGAGCCCTACGGAGATCCTTGTGCGGAGCGTCCACCACCGTCTGGGTGTTCGTGACGTCGTGGATCGTGGTGATGACGCCGTGGCGGATGCCGAGGCCCTCGTGGACGACCTTCACGACGGGCGCGAGGCAGTTCGTCGTGCAGGACGCTGCCGTGAGGATGTGGTGCTCCTGCGGGCGATAGAGGTGGTCGTTGACCCCCATCACGACGTTGAGCGCGCCGTTCTTGACCGGCGCCGCCACGATCACCTTCTTCACGCCCCGGTCGAAGTACGGCGCGAGCTGGGCCGCCGTCCGGAACTTGCCAGAGCACTCGAGGACGATCTCGACGCCGTGATCGGCCCAGTCGACGTCGCCGGGCGAGGCGTGGCCCGTGAACGGCACCTCCGCGCCGTCGATGCGGATGCCGGCGTCCGTGGCCGAGACTTCGTGGCCCCATCGCCCGTGGATGGAGTCGAACACGAGCAGGTGTGCGCCCGCCTCGCTCCCCCCCTTCACCTCGTTGACGTGGGCGAACTGCACTCCGGGCCAGCCCCAGGCGGCGCGCAGCGCGAGCCGACCCATGCGCCCGAACCCGTTGATGCCGATCTTCGTCACGGTGCTCATCCCTGCGGTCGCGGGCTGGTTCACGACACGACGGGCCTGGTGGCTCGAACGAACGCGCTCATCACGGCCCCGTCGAGCTCCGACAGGGCCGCCGTCACGTCGTCTTCGCAGCATGCGGACGACGCCATCTCCGCGGCGTCCTCCTTCGTGTAGACCCGCGTGGGCTCGACGTGGATGTCGGTGAAGCCCGCGGCGCGGAGCTTCTCGACATACTCGCGCTCGAGGAGCGCCCCGGCGACGCAGCCCGTCCAGAGCTCCATCGACTGCAGGACGGGCGCCGGCAGCTCGTGACGGATGACGATGTCGGACACCGCGAGCCGTCCACCGGGCTTGAGGACGCGGAACGCCTCGCGCAGGACCCTGTCCTTGTCGCCCGAGAGGTTGATGACGCAGTTCGAAATGACGACGTCGGCCGTCTTGCTCGGGAGGGGGATGTCCTCGATCGTCCCGCGCAGGAACTCGACGTTCGTGGCGCCGGCCTTGGCCTTGTTCTCGTTGGCCAACTCCAGCATCTCGTCGGTCATGTCGAGCCCGTACGCCTTGCCCGTCGGGCCGACCCGCTTCGCGGAGAGAAGCACGTCGATGCCGCCTCCGGAGCCGAGGTCGAGCACGACCTCTCCGGCGCGCAGCTCGGCGAGAGCCGTGGGGTTGCCGCACCCGAAGGACGCGAGGAGAGCCTTCTCCGGGAGCGACTCCGTGTCGGTCGCCGCATAGAGGTTGCGCGTGATCGGGTCGGTGAACCCGAGCGGGACCTCCTTCGCGGAGGCGCCGCAGCACGAGGGCTTCGCCCCGCCCATCACGGCCTTCACGGCCGCTCCGTACTTCTCCTTCACGGTCTCGCGCACGTCGGGTGTCGCGTCGCGGACCCGCGTCGTCGCCTCCGGCGTGCAGCACGTCGGGCCACAGCACGGTGCGGCGTCGTTCTTCTCCTGGGCCTTCTGCGTCTTCTCCATGGTCGTCCTCCGTTGCGAATGTTCTAGTAAAATCGAATCATTAGATACACGTTCGCTCGCGCCCCCCCTGGCTCGCACTCTCTAGCAGCAACCCTTCGCGGGGCTGCCCCGCTTGCAGCAATCCTCCCAGAGGTAGTCCGTGAGGCCCTTCAGCACCTCGTACTCCGCGCTGTAGTAGATGAACGTCCCCTCGCGACGCGCCGTGATGAGGCCCGCCGAGGCGAGGCGGTCGAGGTGGTGGCTCAGCGTCGACGCCGGGATGTCCAGCTTGCTCTGGATCTCGCCGGCCGCGGTGCCGTCGGCGCCCCCCTGCACGACGTAGCGGAGGATCGAGAGGCGGATCGGATGCCCCAGTGCGCCGAGCTGTTCGGCGTGGCGTTCGAGCTTCGAGGTCACGCCATAGTTCTACGAATGTCGAAGAATATGCGCAAGGCAATTCTTCGACAAAAGGAGAAACAGGAGCTGCGGGCCGCCTGGCTCCGTGAGCCGAGGAGGTTCTCCCGTCAGCAGGGCGGCCGGTTTCGCGAGGGACCCGCTCCTAGACTGGAGCAACTCGGCCCTCTTCGCGTGCAATGCGAACTTCTCGCTGAACAACAGGCTCCCCTTGGTGAGGAGCGGGCACCTGTTCGTGAGCAAGACGCACTTGTCCGTGAGCAACGCGAACTTCGTCGTGAGAAGAGCGCTCCTCCATGCGAGCAATGCGAACCTCTCGGGGAGAAGACCGCACCCCTGCCCGACAGAAGCGAACCTTTGCGCGAGAAAGCCGTTCCAGTCCGTGAGAAGAGCGCTCCAATCCGCGAGAAGAGCGCTCCTCTCCGCGAGCAAACCGCTCCTCTCCGTGAGGAAAGCGCGTTCCTCGCCGACGGAAGGACTCTGCTGACGGAGGGAATGGCGTTCCTCGCGGGCGGAAGCGCTCTTCTGACGGACGGAAGGGCTTTGCTGACCGAGGGAAGCGTGTTGCAACGAGAGAAGTCCACTCTGGAGCGCGACGAAGGCGGTCTGCTCCGGCCGCGGAGCGCGCTGCTCGGGTGCGAACGCGCTCCTGTAGCTCCCCGGTGCGCCTTGCTCACGAAGCGGAGCGCGTTCCTGGTGCGGTGGAGTGCTTCACTGCGCTGCGATGGCGTCTTGCTCCCGCAGATGTGCGCCTCGCTCACGGGTGGGGTCGGGTCAGGGCGCATACAGCGAGTGTCCATCGCGTGACGGTTGCGCTCTCACCGTCGCGTTGCACGCACGCGCCGCTGCGCTTCGTCACCGTGATGGAAGCCGAGAAGTCACAGACTGTTCGCTACGACGAGCCCGCCCGGCGAATAAGGGTTGCGCCCGCACGGAACGGAGAACGGTTTCGCGATGAGCGCCGTTCGCCGGTACGCGCAGGAGGCTCTTTCCGATGAAGAAGACGATGGTACTCGCCGTGGCTTCGCTCGCGGGAGGCGCCGTTCTCGCGTCGACCCACGGTGCGCAGGCCGCGGACTGCAACACCTACTCGAACCCCGTGTACATCGCGGGTTCGTCGGCGTCGAAGCCCATCTGGGCGGCGCTCGCGACGCACCTCAGCGGCGTGAGCATCATCTACCAGGGGCCGTCGTCGTGCGTCGGCCTCAGCGAGGTGACGACCAACGTGGCCGACACCTCCAGCGCCGTCTACATGGACGGCAGCGCGAACGGAATCGCGTGCACCGGGACGACCGGCGCCGTGACGATCGGCGCGTCGGACGTCTTCCCGGCGAGCTGCGGTTCGCAGATCACCTGGCCCGCGAGCGGCTACGCCGACTTCCAGGGCCCGGTGCAGGTGATGGTGATGGCCGTCCCGTACGCATCGACGGCGACCGCCATCAGCGCCGACGCCGCGTACACGGTCTTCGGCTGGGGCGGCACGTCGTACCCCGTCTCGCCCTGGACGGAGTGGCAGAACATCTTCATCCGCTCGTCGACGTCGGGCACCGAGACGATGATCGGCTCGGCCATCGGTCTGGCGCCCAGCAAGTGGCTATCGCAGGTCCCGGACGGCGGCACCTCGCAGCGTGAGAGCGGCAGCGGGGCGGTCCTCGCGGCGCTCCAGGCGGCCGGCGCGGGCACGAGCGCCAACGCGGCCATCGGCATCCTCGCGGCGGACTTCGGCGACACGTACCGCGGCGCGCCCGGCACGAACGACGCCGGGGGCGTGACGGGCGGCCTCAAGGTCCTCGCCTTCCAGTCGGCGACGCAGACGTGCGGCTACCTGCCGGACTCGGACGCGACGCACTTCGACAAGATCAACGTGCGCCAGGGCCGCTACGACATCTGGGGGCCGATTCACCTCGTTGCCGCGGTCGACTCGAGCGGCAAGCCCACGAACGCCGGCGCCGCGACGATCCTCGACTTCGTCACCGCGAACGGCCTCTCGGACACCGACTATCAGACCCTCATCCAGGCCGATGCGAACGCGCACGTCATCCCGCAGTGCGCGATGCAGGTCCAGCGCGCGTCCGAGGTCACGCCCGTCACGGGCGGCGGCATCACCTCGTACCAGCCGCCCAAGGGGTGCGGTTGCTACTACGAGAGCCTCAAGAACGGCGGGTCTCCGTACTCGAAGTACTGCGCGACGTGCTCCACGGACACCGATTGCAAGTCCAGCTCTTACTCGAAGTGCAACTTCGGCTTCTGCGAGGCGCAGTGATGAACCTCACGAACATTTCCCAGCGTCTCGCACTCCTGGCGTCCGTCGCGCTCTGCGGCGCCGTCTCGGCCTACGGCTGCAGCTCCAGCAGCAACGGCGGCAACCCCGCGCCGAGCTCGCACGACGGCGGCAACGACGCCACGAGCAGCTCGTCGGGCTCCGCGTCGTCGTCGGGGTCGGCCTCTTCGTCGGGGTCGGCTTCGTCCTCGGGCGCGAGCGATTCCGGCGGCGGATTCGACGCGCCGGTGATCGACACGGGCTCGTGCACGTCGGACGCCTCGGCCTGCAACTCCTGCTACACGGCGCAACAGGCCGAGCAGGACCCGCTGAACGCGTGCGCGCCGGAGACGGCGAACTGCATCCCCTTCACCGGGACGGTCCCGACGCATCCCCAGCTCTGACAGGCACAAGACGTTGACCCACCCGAGGCTACGGCTCGGGGGGCCCGCGCTGGCCGCCGCCCTGCTGCTTTCCGGCACGGCGGCGGGCCAGACCGCGGCGCCCTCTGCGCCCGCCACCCCGTCCGCGCAAGGTCCCGACGTCGCGCCGCCTCCCACGGCGGCGGATGTGGCGGAGCTGCGCGACGAGGTCCGGACGCTCCGAACGGATCTGGACGCCACGAGGCAGGAGAAGTCGCCGGAGTGGCTTCCGCACCCCGGACCGAAGCCGCTCGGCTACGAGCTGTTCTGGCCGTGGGTCGTCCCGCCTGAGGGCCTCAGCGTCCGCGGGTACCTCCAGTCGCAGTACGAGTCTCACCAGGACTCGCAGGACCAGCTGACGCAGAACGGAGCGCTCCTCAACAAGGACCGGTTCTCGATCCGGCGTGCGCGCGTGAACCTGAACGGCGAGTGGGAGTACGCCGCCGTCTCGCTCGAGCTCGACGCGAACACCACGAACGGGCCGCAGGTCGACCTGCGAAAGGCCGAGGCTTCGCTCCAGTACCGCCCCGACCGTCGCAAACCCCCCATCGTGATGGCGACCGCGGGCCTCTTCGACACGCCGTTCGGCTACGAGCTCGTCGAGTCGCCGTCGACGCGCTTCTTCATGGAGCGATCGCAGGCCTCGCTCGCGTTCTTCCCCGCGGAGCCGGACGTCGGCCTCCGCCTCGCGGGTGCGCTCGGCTTCTTCCGCTGGACCATCGCCACGACCAACGGCAACCCGATGGGCGTCAGCACCTTCCAGCTCCAGGATCCCATCAAGGCCAAGGACGTCCTCTTCCGCTTCGGCTTCGACGCCCAGCCTCTGCGGGACCTGCAGGTCGCGGCCGACGTCTCGTCCCTCCGCGGCATGGGGTTCCACCCGGGGACTGCGGCGACGTCGGCGTCGATCCAGTGGAACGACTTGAACGAGGACGGGCTCGTGCAACCGTACGAGATCGTCGGCGTGCCCGGCGCGTCGGCGACCCCGTCGCAGAACTTCCCGCACTGGGCGTTCGGCGCGGACGCGCGCGTGAGCTTCCGCACCGCGCTCGGCGTCACCAAGGTCTACGGCGAGTTCGTGCTCGCGCAGAACCTCGATCGGGGCCTCTACGTGGCGGACCCCATCGTCACGAACGTCGACCAGCGCGAGATGGGCTACTACGCCGGGATCGTCCAGGAGGTGACGCGCTGGGCGGTCGTCGGCCTGCGCTTCGACGTCTACGACCCGAACCTGGACGCGTCCGACTCGCGCGGCGGAAAGCTCCTGCCGTTCAGCGAGGCGATCACCACGTGGTCGCCGATGGTCGGCCTCGTCCTGCCCGATCGTGCGCGCCTCGTCCTGCAATACGACGCCATCGACAACGCGTTCGCGCGGAGCGCGGTCGGCGTCCCCACGAAGCTCCAGGACGACGTCTTCACCTGCCGCCTCCAGGTGCAGCTGTGAAGGCGGCGCGCGCGCTCGTGCTGGTCCCGCTCGCGTGCACGGTCGTGGCGTCGCTCCTCCCGGCGGCCTGCTCCGGCGGCGAGCCGGCCAACGCGGGGGCGACCGAGCCGATGGTGGTGTCGGGCGCAGAGTTCATCGGCGGCGAGCTCCCGGGCAGCGCGCCCGTCGACGGAGGCGCACCCGAGGGCGGCGCGGAGCCGCCTCTCACGGTGGTGCAGGTCGGCTACCAGAACGCGACGGTGTACCCGGGAGCCGCGGGCAAGGCGTTCACCGGCCTCGTGACGACCGACGCGGTCGCCGTGGGCGTGCGCATCGCCGACCAGGGAACGGGCTACTGGGTGTTCCCCGCCGGGCAGCGCGACGCGCTGGTCCCGAACACGCTCGACTTCGGCTTCAAGGCGAGCTTCGACGTGGGCGACGCGCCGGGAACGCACTCGCTCCGTGCGGTCGCGATCGACGGCGCGGGGAACGGCGGCACGCAGCTCGACACGGAGCTCTGCTTCGAGTCGCGTGTCCCCGACAACGGCCACGCGTGCGACCCGGGCGCTGCGGTACCAGCAGTGGTCTTCTCGCTGCGCTGGGACGTGGACTTCGACGTCGACCTTCACGTCATCACGCCCGACGGCACCGACGTGAACGCGAAGACGAACCCGCTCGTCCAGGCCGTCGACTCCGGACAGCCGCCGCCGACGGACCCGAAGATCGACCGGGACTCGCTGCGCGCGTGCGTGCCCGACGGCTGGCGGCAGGAGGACCTCGTCTTCCCGCAGTACCCCGCGACGGGCCCCTACGACGTCTACGCGGACCCGTTCGCGGCGTGCGGCCAGACGGCGGTGCGCTTCGAGCTCACCATCTACGAGGCGCAGAGCGACGGCAGCCTGCAGGCCACGTACACGCAGGGCGGCGAGCTGCCCGCGAACGACACGACGGGCGGGTCCTCCACGGGCCTGTTCATCGCCGAGAAGGTCTTCAACTGAGGAAAGGAGCACCCCGTGATCGTCAAGTACCTGCTCAAGATCGCGATGCTCGGAAGCTCGTGGGTCATGTACCTCCTCCTCGCGCTGTCGGTGGCCTCCATCGGCGCCATGGTGGAGCGCTGGTGGTACTTCAAGAAGCGCGGCTCCGGGCATGGTGAGGAGCTCGGCGACGCGCTCTGCGAGCTGCTCGAGCTCGGCGAGCGCGAGCAGGCGCGCAAGCTCCTCGACGAGAGCCCCACCGTCGAGGCGGAGGTGCTCCGCGCGTCGCTCCGGTGGGCGCACGGCGGGCCGGCCGCGCTCGAGGCGGCCATCGACGGCGAGATGACCAAGCGCCGCCGCGAGCTCGAACGCGGGATGACGCTCCTCGGCACCCTCGGGAACAACGCGCCGTTCGTCGGCCTGCTCGGGACGGTCATCGGCGTCATCGTGGCGTTCGCCGACCTCGCGGACGGCCAGAACAAGGTGCAGATGGACAAGGTGATGGGCGGCATCGCCGAGGCGCTCATCGCCACGGGGGTCGGCCTCTTCGTCGCCATCCCGGCCGTCGTCGCCTACAACGTCTTCCAGAAGAAGATCGGCGACGTCGAGGACAACGTCTCCTCGATCGCGAAGCGCCTCTGCGCGTTCATCACCGTCGGCAAGGCGATGGACTGGGTGCGCCCCTCGGAGCTGCCGCCGCCGATCCAGCAGGTCGGCAACAGCGTGCGCGATCTCGCGACGCTCGAGAACGAGCGCCGCGTCGCCGCGCCCGGGTCGCCGGTCGCGGAGGAGTGAGCGATGGGCGCATCCGTCGGAGCTTCGCGCGGCAGACGCCGCGGCGGGATCGTCGGCATCAACGTCACGCCGATGGTCGACGTCATGCTGGTGCTGCTCGTCATCATGATGGTCTCGTCCATCTACATCGTGTCGCGGGCGCTCAAGGTGGAGCTCCCGAAAACGGCGACCTCGGACGAGGCAGCCCAGGCGCCCATCACGGTGACTCTGACGAAGGACGGCAGGACGTTCGTCGGCGGTGAGCTCGTCGCGAGCGACGCGGAGCTGTCCTCGCTCTTCGGCAGGGCGCGTACGTCCTCGGGGGATCCGAGCCTGGTCGTGAGCGCGGACGCGCAGGCGCTGCACGGGCGCGTCGTCCACGTCATCGACCTCGCCAAGGTCCAGGGCATCACCAAGTTCGCCATCAACGTCGCAAGTGAGTAAGCGCGGCCGGTCCATCGCGTACTGGGTCTACGGCGGGAGCCTGGTGTTCCACGCCGCGCTGGCGCTCGTCACCGTGGCGATGCCGAAGCCGCACACGTCGGAGAAGACGGCGATCACCCTCGTCGAAGAGAAGAAGAAGAAGGACCCGCCGAAGCCGGCGCCGCCGCCCCCTCCGCCCCCGAAGCCGCAGGACAAGCCCAGGCCGCACCCGCAGCCGCAACCGCAGCAGCAGGCCAAAGCGGTGCAGGAGACGAAGACCCAGGCGCCGCCGCCGGTGCCCGTCGACAACGCAGGGTTCGCGGACCTGGGGGTGGCCCTCGGCAACGGAGACGGAACCGGGCTCGCGGTGCCGGCCCCGGCTGCGACGGCGGCGGTCGCGACGAAGGGCGGAGGGGCGGGGCCTGCCGCGACGACGCACAAGGTGGCGCAGCTCGAGGCGCCGTCGCAGGGCGCAGCGGCGTGCAACGAGCCCGTGGTGAAGCCGAAACGCAAGGTGCCCGTCGCGCCCAAGTACACGATGGAGGCGCGGCAGGCCGAGATCGAGGGCGTGGTCCGCGTCCAGGTGACGGTCGACGAGTCCGGGCGGGTCATCGCGGCGCGCGTCGTGGGTGGGCTCGGGTACGGCCTCGACGAGTCGGCGGTCGCCGCCGCGAAGGCCACGACCTTCGAGCCCGCGACCCAGTGCGGCAAGCCCGTCGTCGGCACGACGATCCTGCCGTTTCGCTTCGAGCAGATATGAGGACGCTGACGTCTCGAGCGCGCGCTCGCTTCGCGCCGGGGCGCGCGCCCCGCGGCGTCCTCGTCGCCGCTCTGCTCGCGACGGCCGCGACGATGGCGAGCGCCGCCGCAGCCCAGCCGGCTGCTGCGGACGCTCCGCAGCACGTCATCGTCCCGCCGAAGCTCGCCAGGTTCGTCGAGGCCGAATTCCCCGCGTCCGAGGTGAAGGCCGGCAAGGGGGCCACGGTCACGCTGCAGATCGCGATCGACGCCGGCGGCCGCGTCGTCGACGTCGGCGTGCAAGGGACGGCCGGGGCCGCGTTCGACGCCGCGGCGGTGGCTGCGGCGCGGCAGTTCGTGTTCGAGCCGGCGACCGTCGACGGCAAGCCGATCCCCGTCAAGATCACCTACCGCTACGTCTTCAAGATCGAGGAGAAGATGGTCAAGCGGACGACGGGCGACTTCGCCGGCGTCGTCCGCGACCGGCGCACCAAGCAGCCCATCGCCAACGTGCGGGTCGCTCTCGATGCGGGGCAGCAGGCGCTGACCGACGATCAGGGCAAGTTCGCGATCCCCGACGTCCTGCCCGGCGACCACACGGTGACGCTCTCGGGCGAGGCGCTCGCCACGGTGGGGACCACCGAGACGTTCGAGGTCGCCAAGCGCATCGACGCCGTCTACGAGGTCGACCCCAAGCGGGCGAAGAGCGGCAACGCCGACGAGGAGGAGGAGATCGTCGTCACGGCGCCTCGCATCAAGAAGCAGATCGTCTCGACGGTCGTCCAGGCCGAGCAGGCGACGCGCATACCCGGAACGCAGGGCGACGTCCTCAAGGTCGTGGAGAACCTGCCGGGCGTCGCCCGGGCGGCCGCCGGCTCGGGGGCGCTCGTGGTGTGGGGGTCTGCGCCGACGGACACGCGCGTCTACGTCGAGGGCGTCCGCGTGCCGCGCCTCTACCACGACGGCGGATACCGCTCGATCGTGAGCTCGGACTTCGTGAAGTCGGTGGAGCTCATTCCCGGCGGCTACGGGCCGCTCTACGGGCGCGGGCTCGGGGGTCTGGTCACCGTGGGCCTGCGACCGCTCGACGAGCCGGGCTTTCACGGGAGCGTTGCTGCCGACACGATCGACGCGTCCGCGTCGGTGCGCGAGCAGGTCACCGACAAGCTCCACGTCGCCGTCGCGGCGCGCAAGAGCTACCTCGACACGGTCCTCTCGGACGTGACGTCCGAGAACGTCGGCCTCTACGTCCCCGTGCCGCGCTACTGGGACGGGCAGGCGCGCGTCGTGTATCAGCTCGCGGCGCACGAGACGATCGAGGTGGGCGTGCTCGTCTCGTCCGACCGAACCACGCGCAACAACCCGGCGGCCGATCCGTCGCTCTCGACGAGCTCGACGTCGGGGACGGACTTCAACCGGGTCTACGCGCGCTACGAGAAGCACACCGGAGACGGCGCGGTCGTCGTCGTCACGCCCTACGCGGGCACGGACTCGACGTCGCTGGTGGATACCTACGGGTCGACCGTGACGGAGCTCACGAACGACTCGTGGGTCTACGGCCTGCGCGCCGGATGGCAGGGGCCGATCGAGAAGCACCTGCGCGGGTCGGTCGGCATCGACGGCGAGATGCAGGTCTCGTCGCTTCACCGCGCGGGGTCCATCGGCGCGCCCCCGCGCGAGGGCGACGTCTACGTCTTCGGCGAGCCGCCGCCGTCGCAGATCAACTACGACAACTGGAAGACGGTGGTCGCGAGCGTGGCCCCGTACGTCGAGGGCGATCTCTCGCTCGCCGACGACCGCCTGCACGTCGTGCCCGGGCTGCGCCTCGAGCCGTACGTCGTCTCGACGAACAAGCTCACCCCGCCGCCGCCCGGCAGCCCCAACATCGGGGCGACGCAGGAGAACACCGTGGTCGAGCCGCGCCTCTCGGTCACCTACGCGTTCACGCCGCGCGTGGCCGCGAAGGCCGCCTTCGGCATCTACCACCAGGCGCCGCAGCCCGAGGACCTCTCGTCGGTCTTCGGCAACCCGCTCCTCGTCCTCGCGACCGCGCGCCACTACCTGGCCGGCGCCGTCTTCCACCTCACCGAGCTCCTCACGATCGAGACCACCGGCTTCTACGCAAACCAGGAGAACCTCGCGACGCGCAGCGAGTCGGACAGCCCGCTCGTCGCGCAGGCGCTCCTCCCGCAGGGGATCGGCCGCTCGTACGGGACGCAGTTCCTGCTCCGCCAGCAGCAGATCGGGCCGTTCTTCGGCTGGATCAGCTACAGCATCATGCGGAGCGAGCGGAAGGACGCGCCCGATCTCGGCTGGCGCCTCTTCGACTACGACCAGTCCCACGTCTTCACCGCCGTCGGCTCGTACGACCTCGGGCACGGATTCGAGTCGGGGCTGCGCTTTCGCTTCGCGACGGGCTATCCCCGAACGCCGGTCGTCGGCGCCTACTACGACGCGGGCACGGCGACGTACGAGCCGATCTTCGGCGCGCACAACTCGATCCGCATCCCGCCGTTCGTGTCGCTCGACGCGCGCCTCGCCAAGCGCTTCAAGCTCGGCCCCAAGAGCGACGTCGAGGTCTACCTGGACGTCCAGAACGTGACCAACCACGCGAACCCGGAGGAGATCGTCTACAGCCCGACGTACACGCAGCGCGGGTACATCACCGGGTTTCCGATCCTTCCGGTCGTGGGAGCGAGGTACGCATGGTGAGCCGGGACGTCCTGCGGGCGGCGCTGCTGGCGTCGCTCTTCGCGTGCAAGCCGAACCTCGACGAGACGGTGTCGCTCGTCGCCGTGCCGCAGGTCCTCGCGGTGCAGGCGACGCCGGCGGAGGTGGCGCCGAGCGCGACGACGACGTACACGGCGCTCGTCGTCGACGGCTCGGGCGACCTCGTGGGCCTGCCCATCCAGTGGGACTTCTGCAACGCGCGCAATCCGCTCGCGAACCTCGGTCCCGTGAGCCCGGAGTGCTCCGAGCCGGGCGACGCGAACCTCGCGCCCATCGGCTCGGGAGCGCAGGCGACGGGCGCGGTCCCCGACGTCGCGTGCCGCAACTTCGGGCCCGAGGTCCCGCAGGTGACCGGCAACGAGACGCCGGGGCGGCCCGTCGACCCCGATCCGACGGGCGGCTACTACCAGCCCGTCAGCGTCTTCGTCCCGACGTCGGCGGGGACCGTCACGTCGGTCTACGGCACGCGCATCACGTGCGGCCTCGCGCAGGGGACGTCGGAGCAGGTGAGCGACTTCCTCGGGCGGTATCACGCGAACGTGAACCCCGCGGTCGGGTCGCTGACGGCGTCGGGGACCGCGCTCCAGCCCGACGCGAACGGCGCGACGAACACGCTCGCGGCCGGGCAGAAGGTGACGCTGGAGGTGGGGTGGGCCGCGTGCCCGCTCTCCGACGCCTGCGGTGACGGCGTCTGTGGCCCCGACGAGAGCGTGACGTCGTGCGCCGCCGACTGCACGACGCCGCAGGGCTGCTCGGGCGCCGAGCGCTACGTGAACTTCGACCTGGGGAGCCAGTCGCTGGTCGACGCGCGCGAGGGGATGCACGTGTCGTGGTTTGCGACGAGCGGAAGCTTCGATCTGGACCGGACGGGAAGGGACGGGACGGACACGGCGACGACGAGCGACGACGGGTGGACGGCGCCGGCCCAGGGGACGACGGTGCACCTCTGGGTCGTGCTGCGCGACGACCGCGGCGGCGTCGGGTGGGCGGGGTACGTGGTGGACGTGCAGTAGAACGACCGCGAAGGCGGGCCTGCACGGCGGCACCTGCTAGGATCAGCAGTCCGAATGATGCCGAGACGCGCAAGCTCGTGGGTGGGGGCGGCCTTGTTCCTGGGGAGCTCCATGCTGGGGTGCACCACCCTGCTCGGGGACTTCAACGAGGCTTCGCTCGCCGGGGATGGCGGCGCTGATGCCACCGCCGACGACGCGACCTTCGACGCGGGCGCGGACGGCCACACCCAGACCAACGACGCGGGCGCGGATGCCAAGGCCAACGCGGACGCCGATGCCGGAATCGCCGAGGCCGGAGTCGTGGACAGCGGCACGATCGAAACCGGTGCGCCGAACCCGTGCGAGAACGTCGCCACCGGGACCCCGTGCGGAACGAACTTCGTTTGCGACGACGGCGGCTGCGTGGCGTGCGCCGCGGGCAACGATTGCACGCCGCAGGGGTCTTGCTGGAAGCAAGCGATCAGCTGCACGAGCGGATCGCCGGTGTGCGAGGACGCCGGCACCGAGCCGGCCGGAACGACGTGCGGGACGGACCTCTATTGCAGCCAGGGGGCATGCGCTCCGTGCACGCCGGGCACCGGCTGCACGCCGACCGGGAACGCATGTCACCTCGGCACGACGTCGTGCTCCAGCGGCGTCGCCACGTGTACGGACACGGGCACGGCGGCATCGGACGGAACGCCATGCGGCACGAACGAGGTGTGCAACAGCGGCCAGTGCGTCACGTGCACCTCGAACGTGACGTGCGCCCCTGCGAACCCTTGCCATACGGGGGCGACCTCGTGCACGACGGGCACGTCGGTGTGCAACGACACCGGCTCCGACCTGCCCAACGGAACGAGCTGCGGGACCGGTCTGTCCTGCACGACCGGAAATTGCGCGAGCTGCGTGGCGTGCACCGCGAACGCGTCGCAGTGCGCGTCTGGCAGCCCGGAAACGTGCGTGCCGGGCTCGAACGGGTGCACGTCGTGGAGCGTGACGTCCTGCACGGGCAACGCAGCAGGCACGGCGTGCATCGTCTCGAGCGGGGTGGCCGAGTGCGGGTGCAACCTGGCAACGGATTGCCCCGTCGACGAGGCGTGCGACACCGCGACGCACACCTGCGGCACGACGTGCTCACAGAACGACACGGGGACGTATACGGGCTGCAACACGGGCTGCTGCTACGCCAAATACCTGGGCGTCGGTAACACCGAGTATTACTGCCAGCCTGGAGATGCCCAGACCGCATGCGGGGTCGACGGTGGGGCGTGCTCGTCGTGCACGACCAACCCCGACATCTTCTGCTCCGCCACGGGCGGGTTCTGCTACCAGCTCTGAAGAGCGATGCGACGGAGGGGAGCGCTGCTCGGGATCCTCGTCCTGGCGTCGTGCGGCCACGCCAGCCCACCGGTATCCACGGCCTCCGATGGCGGCGAGGTACGTCCGCCGCGTCGATGTTCGTCCGACAGAACATCTTCGAGCACAACCACCGCGAGAACCTCTATTGCGTGTGCGGACCTTTGACGCACGATGCCGCGAAGGTAGCCTCCGGGCCGGAGAGATCCGCCATGCCGAACGACGATCGCTACGACACGCGCCTCGACAACAAATACGGCGCGATGAAGGTCATCGATATCCCCGCGGAGGTCGCGGCGCACGAGCCCTGGTTCAACCAGACACTCACGAAGGTCAACGACGCGGTCGTGCGCCTCGGCATTTTGCAAGGCGAATACCACTGGCACAAGCACGACCACGAGGACGAGTGCTTCATCGTCCTCGACGGCGAGCTCCTCCTCGACATCGAGGGCAAGGACACCGTGCGCCTCGGGCGCCACCTCGGGTACACCGTCCCGAAGGGCGTGGTCCACCGCACGCGAGCGGTCACCAAGACGGTCGTCCTGATGGTCGAGGCTGCGACGGTCACGCCGACGGGAGACTGACGGCGACGAGGCGCGACGACGACAACGTTTGGCGCGCACACGACAGGCTCGCGGCGTGTGGCGCGGCACTCCGTCGGGCGCGAGCGGGTCGAGATCACGTCGGCCCGGAAGGCTCTGCGAGCACGCGGAGCTCGAACGGGCAGCGAGAGCACCCATTGCCTCATGGGTACAGCCGGAAGGACTCGAGGCCTTACCAGACGACCGGCACGACGCCGCTGTCCGTGATGCGCGCGTCCTTCGAGACGAGCACGGCGCCCTCGACCAGCGCGGTGGCGACGATGAGCCGGTCGCCCGGGTCCCCGTCGAGAGCTCCCCGCAGTTGATGCGCCGTCGACACGACGGCAGGCGTGAGGGGCAGAAGCTCGATCTTCGGCTCACCCAGCGCATCCTGGATCCACGGAAGCAGGTCACGGTCCAGCGAGAGGCGCCGCTTCTCGACGAGGAGCGCGATCTCCCAGAGACTCACCGCTGCGACGCCGAGGCGGTCGGCCTTTCCGATGGCACGTCGGGCCGCCTTGCCCATGCGCTTCGGGTCGTCCACGAGGAAGACCCAGGCGTGCGTGTCGAGGACGATCACGCGTCGACCGGCCAGTCGTCGCCCAGGGCCTCGACGATGTCCGCGTGATACTGGACGCTCCCCCGAAGCGAACGCGGTTTTTCGACCTCCACGGGGACGACACGGGCGACCGGCCGCCCGCGCTTGGTCACCACGTATGTGCTTCCATCCCGGGCGACGCGGTCGAGCACCTCGAGACACTTCGCCTTGAACTCGCCCGCGGCGATCGATCGGACGGGTTTCATGGTCACGAGCATATGACCATGCGCGCACCAACGCTAGGTTGACCCTCCACGGGCGCGGGTGTCCGTCGCAGCGGCGTCTTCGCTCTCGCGCGCCGCGTCCCGCTCGTCCTTGGGCACCCAGCCGCGGGCGCGCAGGAACGTCTTCAGTTTGGCGATGCGCTCGACCATCTCGGAGTGCGACGCGTAGCCACGCGTGAGCTGGATGGGGTCCACGTCCGGGGCGCATACCGCGGCGATGCGGGCCACGTCGACCTCGAGTGAGCCCGAGTACCCGGTGGGAGCGAAGACGCCTGGGCGGGTCTCGCGCTGCGCGCGGTGGATGGCCTTCGTGTCGAGCCGTACGTCGTGCAGGTCGTCGAACGAGACTACGGACGCGTTGCGCGCGCCGCGCCACGGGTAGACGAGCACGAGCCTCTCGCTCACGCGCAGCACGACGCCGCTCGCACGACGCCGGGCCCGCCACCACGCCATCCCGCAGAGGATGACCAGGACCACGAGCCCGACGTCGAGCCGATCCATGCGCGCGAGGATGGCGCACGCGACCCCTCCGACGAGGACCCCGGGCAAGAGCGCTCGTACGTCGGCGTTCTCGTCGGCCGGACGGCCGAGCGCGTGGACGAACTCCTTCGGAGCCTCGGCGGCCGCCGGTGCCGAGGTGGACGAGCGGTAGGGGCGACCGGGTGCGGACATCGGGGCAACGGCTCGTACGCGCGAGAGCCTCAGTCTACCCCCTTCGCGCGACCGCGTTGCCCGCGCCCGCGCCCTCACCCCTTCTCCGCGTCCTCTTCCGTCCCTGCCGCCAGCCACTTCGCGAGCGTCTTGAGATCCACGCCGAGCGCCTCGGCGGTCCGCGTCTTGTGCCCTCCGCATCGCTCGAGCGCCCAGCTCGCGTAGCGGCGCTGCACCTCGCGGATGGGCATGACGCCGCCCTCGAGCGCGGGCGGCATGTCCGCCGCGGCGGGGTGGGTGACGGTCGACGGGAGGTCCGACGCGTGCGCCTCGGCGTCCCGGCCGAGTAGCACCACACGCTCGATGGCGTGCGCGAGCTCGCGCACGTTGCCCGGCCACGCGTGGTCGAGGAGGACCTGCATCGCGTCCGGCGCGAAGCGCTCGACCGCCGAGCGCGGATGCTTGGCGCGCGCCTCCGTGAGGAGGCGCTCGACGAGGATGGGGATGTCCTCGCGGCGGTGACGCAGCGCGGGGATCTCGATGGTCACGACGTCGAGCCGGTAGAGGAGGTCCTCGCGGAAGGCGCCGGCGCGGACGCGCTCGCGGAGGTCGCGGTGCGTGGCCGCGACGATCCGCACGTCGACCGTGCGCTCCTTGTTCGCGCCGAGGGCGCGCACGGTGCTGCTCTCGATGACGTGGAGGAGCTTCGCCTGGAGCGCGGGGGCCATCTCGCCGATCTCGTCGAGGAGGAGGGTCCCGCGGTCGGCCTCCACGAAGAGCCCCGCGCGCGTGCTCGTCGCGCCGGTGAAGGCGCCCTTCACGTGGCCGAAAAGCTCGCTCTCGAGGAGCGTCTCGGGCAGCGCCGCGCAGTTGACGGCGACGAACGGTGCGGCCGAACGCCGGCTCGTCGCGTGGATCGCGCGCGCGAGGGCCGTCTTCCCGGTGCCGGTCTCGCCTGCGAGGAGGACAGGCGTGGTCGCGTCGGCCACGCGCCGCGCCAGGTCGAACACCTCGCGCATCGACGGGCTGGCGGCGACGAGGCTCCCCAGGCCGATGCGGTCGTTCAGCGCGGCGCGGAGCGACCGAGCCTCGCGCCGGACGTGCGCCTCGTCGAGCGCGCGCTCGAGGAAGAGCGCGAGCTCGGCGATCGCGAACGGCTTGGTCATGTAGTGGTACGCGCCCTCGCGGATCGCGTTCACCGCCGAGTCGATGGCGCCGTAGGCGGTCATGACGACGACGGGGCGCTCCGGCGCCGCGGCGCGGGATCGCGCGAGGAGCCCCATCCCGTCCACGTCCGGCATCCGGAGGTCGGTGACCAGCGCGTCGAACGGCTCGGTCTCGAGCAGGCGGACCGCCGCGGTGCTCGATCCGCACGCCGTCGCGTCGAACCCCCGATCGGCGAGGCCCTCGGCGAGGGTCTCTGCCATCTCGAGGTGGTCGTCGACGACGAGGACGCGCGGGCGCATGCGATCCCGAGACTACTTCCTCCGCAGATACCTGCTCACCTCGGCCGCGCCGTGGTCGCGCAGGGCCACGCAGAGCTGGGCCTCTTCGAGCCCCTCGTCGAGGGATCGCTTCGTTCCTTCGAGGTCGTGGGTCGCCGGGACGAGGAACGACTTGGCGTCCTCGTGCGCGCGGGCGTCGCACATCGTGCTCGCGACGCCGACGAGGATCCAGCGCTCGGCCGTCGGGACGCGCGCCACGAGGCGCTGCCAGTTGTCCTTCTCCCATGCGTAGAGAGGGGCGCGCGCGGGGCGATGGCCCATCGCCGTGCCGAAGAGGTACGAGAGATCCGAGAGGCGTAGCTCGTCGGTGAGCGCCAGGTCGAACGCCTTGCGCAGCACGGTCGGGTCGTCGAAGTTCGCCATCGCGCGGAGGGCGATCGTCCGGTCCTCGGGCGACCGGAGCGTCCGGAGCGCGGTGCGGAGCTCCTCGAGCCGCGCGGCTCCCGCCTTGATCGAGGCCAGCGGCACCGCGACGGACGCCGCGTCCGCCGAGACGCTCGTCGGGTCCCGGAGCCACCTCTGGGTGATCTTCTCGGCCTCGGCGAGCGTCGCTGCGTCCCCTGCGATCTCGCCCATGAACCGGAGCACGGTGTGGCGCTCGAGCGCGTGCTCGTCGTCTTCCTTTCCGCGCGGCTCCCATCCGAGGGCGGCCTTGCGGCCGATCATGCGCGCCGTCGCATATCGCTGGAACGGCGCGCGGTCGGCCTCGTCGACCAGCGCCTCGTCGACACCCGCCAGCGCCGACGCGATCTGCTCGACGACGAGGCGGTTGGTCTCGCCGTCGAACGTGGGTAGCGCGTCCAGCAGCGTGGTCGGCTCGACCGCGCCCTGCCGCACCGCGGCCCACGCGTTCGACACGAGACCGAGTCGGTCCGCGACGTCGAGCGCGCGCTCGTTGTGCACGAGCGCGAGGAGCTGCGGCTTGTCGAGGACGAAGCGGTAGTAGCCGGCCTCCTGCGCGTTCGGGTAGAGCCACGCCGGGCAGCGGGCGCCGAGGTTTCGCGCGATCGGCTCCGTCCCCAGCGTGAAGCAGCTCTTGTCCTTCTGCCCCTCGCTCGCGATGCATACGGGCAGCGTCCACGATCGCGCCGGGGCGTTCCCCTCGCCGAGGGGCCTCCACTCCGACTCGCGGAGCTCGACGCGGCTGCCCTCCTTGCCGCCGCACTTCCAGCTGAGCGAGACCGACGGCACGCCGGGCTTGTCGAGGAACCCGCTCGCGAGGTCACCCACCTTCTGCGCGGAGACGAAGTCGAGTGCCTTGAAGAGATCGTTCGCCCGCGCGTTCTTCCACGCGTTGTCCTGCACGTACCGCTGAACGCCCCGGCGGAAGGTGTCGGGCCCGAGCCACGCCTCGATCATGCGCAGGATGGCCGCCCCCTTGTCGTAGGTGAGGCCGTCGAAGGCCTCCATCGCCTCGCTGACCGAGTGCACCGGCTCGCGCACCGCGCGGGCGCTCAGCAGCGCGTCGGTGTCCATCACGTGCTGCACGCCGGAGATCTGCTCGAGGGTCGCGCCGAACGACGGCTTCCACGCGTCCACCATCTTGGCCTCGGCCCACGTCGCGAAGCCCTCGTTCAGCCAGATGTCGTCCCACCACTGCGCCGTCACCAGGTCGCCGAACCACTGGTGGGCGAACTCGTGCGCGATGACCTCGGCCATCTCGCGGCGCATCTGCGTCGTCGCGTGCTTCGGGTCGACGAGGAGGAGAACGTCGCGGAAGGTGACGAGGCCGGGGTTCTCCATGGCGCCCGCCGCGAAGTCGGGCACGGCGACGATGTCGAGCTTGGGGTACGGGTAGCGGACGTCGAAGTAGTCGCCGAGCTTCGCGATCAGCGCCGCCGACGCCTCGAGCGCGAGCGCGGTGTTCGCGCCCTTGCCCTTCGTCGTGATGGCGCGGATGGGGAAGGGGGACGTCTGCCCCTGCACGACGTCGAAGTCGCCGACCGCGAAGGCGACGAGGTAGCTGGGAAGAGGCCGGGACGTCTCGAAGTGGTGCACGACGAGACCGCCCGGCGCGTCTTCGTGCGCCGTCTCGGGGGAGTTCGAGAGCGCGACCAGGCCCGCGGGCGAGGCGATGGTCACGTCGTACGCCGTCTTGAAGCCGGGCTCGTCGAAGCAGGGGAATGCGCGCCGCGCGTCGGTCGACTCGAACTGCGTGAACGCGTACCAGGCGCCGCCCTCTTCGACGCGATAGAGGCCGGCCAGATCGCCGGCGAACGGGGCGTCGTACTCGATCTCGAGCAGCGCCGTGCCTGTCGGCAGCGGCTGCGCGAACGTGAGGACCAGCTCCTCGGGCGTCGCCCCGCCGTGGGCCACGCGCATCGTCGGGGTCGCCGGGATCTCGGCGCCGCCGACGTGTGCGACGGCACGACCAACCTGCATGTCGCGGGCGTTCATGACGACGTACGTCGTCGGGGCCGGCACCTGGACCTGGACGAGTGCCTTGCCGCTGAAGCGCGGCAGCCGCGGATCGATGCGCAGGTCGAGGGAGTAGCGCTGCGGAGTGACGGTGGCGGGAAGCCTTCCGTCCTCGCGCGGCGGCGGAGGAAGCGGCCGCGGCGCCGCGATCGTGTCGGCGGGCATCACCACCGGCCCCGGCGCCGGAGCGACGGCGACCTGGGCAGAGCCGCCGCACGCGACGGCGGAGGCGACCAGCACGAGCACGGAGAAGGCGCGTCTCATCGGGGATCCTTTCGCAGCGGGGACACCGTCGCGGGGAGAGTGCCCGCCGTCAAGGGGGTCGAGTTGTCGCGCCGGCTGGCGGCGTGCGGGTCAGCGGTGCGTCGAGGTGGCGGCATTTGCGCCGAAACCCGCGGAGCCTGCGCTGGAACGCGCGTTGCTCTTTCGGACGCCCATGCGGTTCGTCTTTCACGCGATGCTGGGCGTTTCGTTGGTCGTGGCCTCCGCGGGGATCGTGCTCGGCGCCCAGGCTCGCTCCGGGTGTGACGCCGCCGCCACGGGGCCCTCGCACACGGCCGCGCTGCGACGCGGGCCGCGCGAGCACGTCGCGATCGAGCAGACGATCGCGCCGCCGCTTCCCGTCTCGCCCCGCTACGGCGCGGAGGTCGGCTCCGGCCCGACGCTGTCGTGGCGGCTCCCCGCGGGAACGGATGGCGCTCGTGTCGAGCTCTGCCCCACGAGCGACTTCTCCGACGCGACCACGAGGCACCTCGACGTTCCGGGCGAGGAGCTGCGGCTTCCGGCAGAGTGGCCGGCCGGCGTGTGGTACTGGCGGCTGCGCGGACGCGAGCAGGGCGCCGTCGGCGACCGCGCGACGCCGACGTGGATGGTCTACGTGGCGCCCGTCAGTTGACGAAACGCGATGCGGGCGCACACAGGCCGAAGGCGGCCGGCGGCAAGGGCGGCGGAACCGAGGACCGACGCGGCGGGGTGGGGGTCTCGGGCGCTGCTGGAACCCACGGCGAGGGAGTGACGGGTCGAGGCAGGAGCGCGCTGCGCAGGACGGCGAGAGGCAGGGGCGGAGGCGTGGAGACGCGCCCACCACCGCGGCCGCCGGCGGTGGTCGGGAGGAGTGGAGCCGGCGGCAAGGACGGACGGAGCACGCCCTGGAAGGCGTGGGTCGTCGACGTGAGCGCGACGGCCGAGTGCTCCTCGCCCGCCTCGCGCGGCCGCCAGAGGACCGCGTACGCGCCCGGCTGCCATTCGAGCGTGATGCCCTGCATCGGCGCGTCGCGCATGAGCCAGCCGACCACCCGCATCCCGATGAACTCCGACGGGTGCCTCTTTCCGGTCCCCGCGCCCTGCTGGCGCTTCACCGCGTAGCAGACGCCGTCGCGCAGCTCGTAGAGGGTGTTGCGTGTCTCGATGCGCGTCTCGCCCGCGAAGCACGAGGGGAGCGGCGTAGAGCTCCACGTGCGGGCCGACCGGGCGGCGAGCTGCTTCAGGTATGCGCGGCGTTCGTCCATGGCTCCTCCCGCGGGGCGCGCGGAGGGGGAGCACCTTGCATGCCGCCCAGGGAGCGCCGCGATTCCGGCGAGTTGCGCCGCGCGGGTGCGTCGCGTGGGTGGGAGCCTGTGGGTCCGGCGATCCAGGCGGCGCAGGGCTCGCCGGCCCACGGGGCTACGTCTTCTTCGCCTCGTCGCGGGCAAACCCCATGACCTCGACGTTCAGGTCGAGGACCAGCTTGAGGAGTGCCGACCGCTGCTCCTCGGTCGGCGGCCGCACCGACCAGGCCCGCAGCGCCCGCTCGAAGCCCTCCGCCTTGTTGCGCAGCTCACGCACGCGCGGCCCGGCGGGCATCTCGCTGAGTCGCTCGATCGTATCGAGCAGCGATTTCTCGACGATCGCCAGCCGGGTGGACCCGTCCTTCGCCATCGTCGTGTAGAGTACCGCGCGAGCTCCCCCCATGAGAAAGTTTCACCATCTCGCGCTCTTCGCATTGCCGTTCGTGGCCGCCCTCGTGCCGGCCCGCGGCGCGCAGGCGGCCGACCCCGACGCGTCGAAGATCACGCTCGCCGCGCGTACGTCCCGCCTCGCGAACGGCCTCCAGGTCGTCCTTCACGAGGACCACCGGACGCCCATCGTCGCGGTCGACATCTGGTACCACGTCGGCTCGAAGGACGAGGCCGAGGGCCGCCACGGCTTCGCGCACCTCTTCGAACACGTGATGTTCCAGGGGAGCAAGCACGTTCCCGAGGACACCTACTTCCGCTTCCTCGAGCGCGCCGGGGCCTCCGACGTGAACGGGTCGACGGCGCAGGACCGCACGAACTACCACGAGACGCTCCCCAAGAACCGGCTCGAGCTCGCGCTCTGGCTCGAGAGCGACCGCATGGGGTTCCTGCTCGACCACGTCGACCAGGCGACGTTCGCCGGGCAGCGCGAGGTCGTGAAGAACGAGCGCCGCCAGAACTACGAGAACCAGCCGTACGGCATGGTGCGCATGATCGTCGACGAGGCGACGTTCCCGCCGGTCCACCCGTACCACCACCTCGCCATCGGCTCGCCCGAGGACCTCGACGCCGCGAGCCTCGAGGACGTGAAGCAGTTCTTCCGCACGTGGTACGTGCCCAACAACGCCACGATCGCGATCGCCGGCGACATCGACCCCGACGCGACCCTGAAGCTCGTCGACAAGTACTTCGGGCCCATCCCGCGCAGCAACGTGCCGCAGCGCCCCAACCCGCCGAGCGTGCAGCTCACGGGCGAGACGCGCCTCGAGATCGAGGCCGGCGTCCAGCTTCCTCGCCTCGTCGTTCGCTGGGTCACTCCCCCGTACTTCGCCCCGGGGGACAGCGACCTCGACATGCTGGCGGGCGTCCTCAGCGGCGGCAAGACGAGCCGCCTCTACAAGCGCCTCGTCTACGACGACCAGATCGCGCAGGACGTCGCCGCCTACCAGCAGTCGCAGCAGCTCGCGTCGGTCTTCGAGATCACGGCGACGGCGAAGCCGGGCCACACTCCCGAGGAGCTCCTCGCGGCGATCGACCAGGAGCTCGCGAAGGTGCGCGACGGCAACGTCGACGCGGCGGAGCTCGATCGCGCGCGGACGACGTTCCTGGCGCACGAGGCGTTCGGCCTCGAGAGCGTCAGCGCGCAGGCCGACAAGCTCGACTCGTTCGTCCATTACACGGGCGACCCCGGGTACCTGCCCAAGGACGTGGACCGCTACGAGGCCGCGACGGTCGCGAGCGTGAAGGGCGTCGCGCGGCAATGGCTCCCACCCGACCGGCGCGTCGTCGCGATGGTCCGCGCCGTGAAGACCGCCCCGCTCGCGGGCCGTCTCGTCAAGAGGACGCCGTGAGCGCGCGCAATCCGGCGGCGCTCGCCGCGATCGTCTCGATGCTCGGCGTCGTCGCGTGCGGCGCCCAGCCCCCCCTGCCTCCTCCTCCCCCTCCGCCGCCGCCCGTCGCGTCGGCCAGTCCGCCGCCTCCCCCCGAGCCGCCGCGCGTGACCCCCGACGCACCGTTCCGCGATCAGCCGCCGGCTGCGGGGCCCGCCGTCGTCTGGACCCCCCCCCGCGTCGACGCCTGGACGATGAAGGACGGCGTTCGCGTCCTCTTCGTCGAGCGGCACGACCTGCCCATCGTCAGCGTGCGCGTCGTCTCCACCGCCGGCGCCGGCGACCTGCCTGGGGCTCGCCCGGGGGAAGTCGCCTTCACGGGCGCGATGCTCGAGCAGGGGGCGGGGACGCGCAGCGCGCTCGCGCTCTCGGACGACTACGAGGGGATGGGCGCCGACCACGCGGCCTGGTGCGACTGGGACGAGTGCGTCGCCAGCGTGAAGGTCCTGACCTCGCGGCTCGGGCCGGCGCTCGACGTGCTGGCCGACGTCGCGCTCCGCCCGACGTTCCCCGACGCCGAGATCGACCGCATCCGCAAGCGCTGGCTCGCCGCCATCCAGCAGGAGAAGAACAGCCCCGGCGCGATGGAGCAGAACGCCATCGCCGCGGCGATCTACGGGCACGGGCACCCCTACGGGCACAGCCTGCGGGGGACCGCCGCGGAGGTCGACAAGCTGACGCGCGCCGAGATCGAGCAGACCTGGCGCAGGCTCTTCCAGCCGCGCTCGACGACGATCGTCGTGGCGGGCGACGTCGCCCCCGACTCGCTCAAGGCGCAGCTCGAGGCCCATTTCGGGGCGTGGAAAGGCGGCGCCGCGCCTCACGTACCCGTCGCCCACGCGCCCCCGCCGCCGCAGGGGAAGGAGCACGTCGTCCTCGTCGACGTGCCCGGCGCCGCGCAGTCGCAGGTCTACCTCGCCGAGGAGGGCGCGCCGTTCGAGACGAAGGACCGCGTCGCGCTCGGCGTGATGAACCTGATCCTCGGAGGCTCCTTCTCGAGCCGCATCAACCTCGAGCTCCGCGAGGCCAAGGCGTACACCTACGGCGCTCACTCGCGCTTCTCGCTGCGGCACGGGGGCGGCCCCTTCGCGGCTGGCGGCGCGATCTTCGCCGACCACACGGCGGACGCCGTGCGTGCTCTGAAGGACCAGATCGAGCGCATCCGGAAGTCGGCGGTGACGTCCGAGGAGCTCGGGGAGGCGAAGGAGAACGCGAAGCTCGCCCTGCCGGCGCGGTTCGAGACGGTCGACGAGCTCACGGGCGCCCTCGAGGAGATCGCCGTCTACGGGCTGCCGCTCGACGAGTACGCGCAGCGCGCCGCACGCATCGACGCCGTCACCGTCGAGGACGTGCAGCGGGTGGCGAAGAAGTGGCTCCGGCCCGAGGCGATGCGCGTCGTCGTCGCAGGCGACCGGGCGAAGATCGAGCACGGCCTGGCGGATTTCGGCGCGATCGAGGTACGCGACGCGTACGGGGACCTGGTGAAGGCCGAGTCGCCGAAGTGAGCGCGGCGCGCGGATGAAGCTCTGGCAGCTTCCTGCCACGACGATCGCGGCGATGCTGGGCCGCCGCGACGTCGGCGCCGTCGAGGTCCTCCGCGCGCACCTGGCGCGCATCGACGACGTCGATCCCCAGGTCCGCGCCTTCACCGAGGTCCTGCGCGAGGACGCGCTCGCCGCGGCCGAGGCCTCCGACGCGCGCCGTGCGCGGGGCGAGGCGAAGGGGCCGCTCGACGGCCTACCCGTGTCCGTCAAGGAGTGCTTCGACGTCGCCGGGCGCGCGACGACCCTGGGCATCCCGTCCTGGCGCGGTCGTGTCGCCGATCGCGACGCCGCGCTCGTCCAGGCGCTTCGTGAGGCCGGTGCGGTCGTCGTCGGCCGCACGAACCTCTCCCAGACGATGCTCTACGTCGAGGCGCGAAACCCGCTCTTCGGGCAGACGGCGAACCCCTGGTCGTCGCGGCACACGCCCGGTGGCTCCTCCGGCGGCGAGGGGGCCGCGGTCGCCGCAGGGATGTCCC
Organism: Polyangiaceae bacterium; assembly: GCA_036490515.1. Taxonomy (GTDB): domain Bacteria; phylum Myxococcota_A; class Polyangia; order Polyangiales; family Polyangiaceae; genus Palsa-1150. The sequence continues at coordinate 185,228 of DASXDU010000047.1, read as the reverse complement.
CGCTCGGCATCGGGACCGACATCGGCGGGAGCATCCGGACCCCGGCCCACTTCTCGGGGGTCGCCGGCATCAAGCCGTCCCTCGATCGGTTCCCGATGCGCGGCTACCGGTCGGTGCTCGCGGGACAGGAGGTCGTGCGCGGGATGGCCGGCCCGCTCGCGCGCACCGTCGCCGACCTCGCGATGCTCTTCGAGGCGCTCGACCCTGCGCGACTGTCGGCGCTCGATCCGCGCGTTCCTCCGGTCACCGCGCGCGTCCTCGATCCATCCCTCGCCGAGGGCCTTCGCGTGGGGATGTACGTCACGGACGGCATCCTCGCGCCCTCGAAGGCGGTCGAACGGGCTGTCCGCCGCGCAGCGGACGCGCTGCGTGCGAAGGGGTGCGTCGTGAAGCCGTTCGATCCGCCGAACGTGCGGGCCACGCTCGAGGCGTACCTGGGGGCGCTCAGCGCGGACGGAGGCGCAGCGATCGTCGCCTCTCTCGCGGGGGGGGAGGTGGATCCCTCGCTCGAGCCGCTCCGCCGCATGGCCTCCGTGCCGGGCGCCGGGCGCCGCCTCGTCGCGCGCGCCGCGCGCGCCTTCGGGCAGGGGAGCATTGCTCTCATGCTCGACGCGATGGGCGCGAAGTCCGCCGCGGAGCTGTGGGAGCTCACCGATCGCCTCCGTGGCTTCCGCGCCGCGCTCGTCGACGCGATGGCTCGCGACGGCGTCGACGTGCTCCTCTGTCCTCCGTATGCGACGCCTGCGCTGCCGCACGGCGAGTCGAAGAACTTCACCCTCGCGTCGAGCTACTCGATCGTGTTCAACGCCGCGCAGATGCCGGCGGGCGTCGTGCCCGTGACCCGCGTCCGCGAGGGCGAGGACGCACGCGCCCCCGGCCGAGACGCGCTCGAGAAGCAGGCGGCGCGCGTGGACGTGGCGAGCGCCGGCCTCCCGGTCGGGGTTCAGGTGGTCGGGCGCGCGTGGCGCGACCACGAGGTCCTCGCGGTCATGCGCGCGATCGAGAGCGAGGTCGCCAGCGACGAGGGGTACCCGGCCACGCCGGTCGAGCCCGCACGCTGAGCCGCTCAGCAGCCGCAGCCCACCACCTTCGCCTGGCTCTCGTCGGCGGTCTTGCGCGCGCTCGTGCACCGCGCGTCCGCATCGCCGGCCATCCGGCAGATCGCGTCCACGGCGCGCTTCATGGACGCCATGGCGCTGCACGCCGTCGTGCAGCGGTCCCCCTCGCGCGCCCCGGCCGGCTCGCCGCCCGCCGGCGCCTCGGTCTTCTTCTGCTCCAGGTCCTGCGTCGTTCCGGTCGCGGTTCCCGCCGGACCGGCCCCGGGAGCCCACCCCGCGAGGGCCGCGCGCGCACGCTCGAGCTGCGCCTGCGCGTCCTCGATCGTGGCCGGCTCGGGTTCCCCGGCGGTTCTGCTCTTCTCGAAGTCCTGCGTCGCGGGCGCTGCCGGCGCGGCTCCTCCCGCATCGTTCGCTGCGCACCCGCTCGCTCCGACGGCAGCCACGCCGAGCGGCACCGCCAGGAGGGCGAGGGCGCCGAACCATCTGCTTCGCGTCATCCGGAGGATGGTACCCCGGCCGAGCCTGGACGCCGATCCGCGCGCGCGCCAACGCCGTTGGCTTTCTCGGTCCACTCGCGCGCGTTCTTCTCGACTTGCTCGCGCGCACGGCGCACATTCCCCGGGCGTGCGCGGGATTGCCTTCGCTTGCATCGCAGCGCTGTGCCTCGGCCTCTCGGCCGCCGTCGCCGCGTGCAGCGAGCACTTCCCGGCGCTCCCCGACGAGGCGGGCGTCGAGGCCGCGCCGCCCGCCGAGGCGGGTCCCGTCGAGGCCGACGCGAGCCCCCTCGAGAGCGCGCCGCCGGCGCAGATCCCGGCGTCGCAGCGCGTGAGCGCCTCGTCGTCGCGGGTCATCTGGGACGTCGAGCGGAGCGGCGTCTGGGTGGCGAACGGCGACGTGGGCACGATTGCCTTCGTCGATCCCAATGGCCGCACCCTGGTCGGCGAGGTCGCCGTGGGCCAGGACGCAACGTCGGTGGCGCTGAGCCCGGACGGTGCCTGGATCGCGGCGGTCGATCGCGCCGGGGGGACGGTCTCGCTCGTCGACCCCGACGCACGGGTCGTCCGGCGGACTCTCTCGGTCGGCAACCACCCCCGCTCCTGCGTGTGGGACGCGGCCGATCCCCGCTGGCTCTACGTCGCCGTCGAGGACGACGCGAACGTCACGATCGTCGACCGCACCCTCGGAGTCGTCGCCGCCACCATCCCCGTCATGCGCTTGCCATCGGGGCTCGCGGTCTCCGCGACCGCTTCGCAGCTGCTCGTCTCGCACCGCATCGACGGAGACGTCACGGTGATCGACACGTCGGCGCGCGTGGTCACGACGGACGTCCCGCTCGCGGACGAGCCGTACTCGGACCCGACGACCCCGAACGGCAAGCCCTTTGCGTTCGAGGCTCCCGCGTACACCTTCATCGGACACCACGCGTGGATCCCGCACGAGCTCCTGGCGCCGGTCCACCCGTTCGTCTTCGACCAGACGCTCTTCCCCGCGATCAGCGTCGTCGACACGCAGCTGCTCGTCGAGCAGCCGACCGACCCCAACTCGGCGAACATCGACGGCCGCAAGAACCTCTTCGACGCCATCGACGTCATCGGCCCCGACGGACAGCCCGACGTATTTTCGCAGCCCTGCGCGGTCGCGATGCACCCGAACGGCCTCGTCGCGTGGGCGCTCGCATGCGCGAGCGAGGACCTCCTCGTCTTCGACGTCACGCAGGGGATCGCGATCGACGCCGTACGCGACATTCCCGGCGATCACCCGGTGGGCCTGGCCCTCGACGACACGGGGCAGCGCGTCTTCGTGCTCTCGGATCAGTCGCACACGCTGACGACGTTCGACACCGACGGTGGGGTGCTCATCGGGCACACGCGCATCTACGGCGATCCAATCCCCACGGCAGCGAACGACCCGGTCGACGCGCAGCTCCGCGCGGGGCTCGAGCTCTTCTTCAGCGCAAACCCCTCCAAGGGGCCTCTCACGACCACGAACGACGACTGGATGTCCTGCGCGGGCTGTCACCTCGACGGCTTCGGCCCCACCAACGCCCGGCTCTTCGAGGCGCTCGTGCCGCACGATCCGGCGACGGACGCGCAGATCGGCCACGCGGGGCTGAAGGACTTCTTCTCGACGACCAACGACGCCGGCGGCGCGTCGCTCGATCCGCACGACCTGCTCGTCGCGGTGGAGGAGCAGGGAGGCCTCGTGCCCGTGGCGAGCGACGGCGGCGGTCCCGTGGACCCGGGCGCGCCGACGCCGGACGCGATCACGATGGCGCAACGCCTCGCGGCGGTCGTCGCGCGCGATCTCGCCGTGCAACCGGCGTGGACGCGCGAGGTCGGCGGCGTGCCCAACACGGCGTGGGACGCCGAGTACTGCGGGAGCTGCCACCCGAGCGAGTACGCCGCCTGGAAGACGAGCGTCCACGCGCACGCCGGCGAGGACCCGATGATGCTCTACTGCTCGGGCAACGAGCAGGGCATCGTCGGCCCGCCCTTCGGGAAGCTCTGCGTCGGGTGCCACGATCCCGTGGGCGCCCGCACCGGGGACTTCTCGCTCCAGGCGAAACGCGGAGTCACGTGCATCGGCTGCCACGACGTGACCTTGCCGCTCCAGTCCGGCGGCAACGGCGGCCTGCAGGCCACGCCGCACGACTGGTCGGTGGACCACAAGGCGTGGGCGGAGGCGTCGCTCGCGACGCTGCGGCAGCCGACCTTCTGCGAGGGGTGCCACCAGCAGTTCGTGCCGGGGACGGGCCTCCTCGCGATCGACACGCTCGGCGAGTACGACCGCGGCCCGTACGCCGGACAGACGCTCTGCGTGGACTGCCACATGCCGAAGGTCGACGGCGTGGCGGATCATCACGCGGCCGGCGGCAACGTCTACCTGGGCCAGCTCTTCGGGGACCCGACGCTCGTCCAGGAGCAGACGGCGCACGTGCAGGAGGTGCTCTCGGTGAGCGCCGTGCGCGTCGCCGGCGGCGTGGAGGTCACGCTGGGCAACGTGGGCGCGGGACACGGTTTCCCGACGGGGGTGACCGACATCAAACAGGCCTGGGTCGAGATCCACCAGCAAGGCGTCGACGGCGGTACGCTTGCGACGTACGGAGGCCTCGACGACGCCGGAAGCCTTCCCCTCTCGTCCGCTCGCCTCGGCATCGACATCGCCGGGGTCGACGGCGGGCTCCTCCTTCACCACGAGCTCTCCTCGGCTGCGCGCGTTCCCTTCGACGTGCGCATCCCGCCGGGCGAGGCACAGTCCCTGTTCGTCCCGGTGCCGGATGGAGCGCCCGGCCCGCTCGAGGCCGTCGTCGTCTTCGGCGTCGTGCGCGGCAGCTACTACCGCGCGGCGGTCGGCGACCCGGGCGCGGTCGCGCCGACCCTCGAGATGGCGCACGCTGAGGTGCGGTAGGCGGTAGGCGGGCGGCGTGCCGGGGGCGGTCTCTCCGAGCGGACCCGGCGTGCTAGCCTCGGCTCGGATGGCCGTCGCGCCGCAGAGCGTCCCGGAGGAAGACCTCCCCACACGTCTCGGGCAGCTCGCGCGGGCGCTCCAGGGCCGCTTTCTCGGCAAGGACGAGGTCATCCGGTTGCTCCTCGTCGCGGCGATCGCGGGCGAGCACGCGGTCCTCATCGGGCCGCCGGGCACGGCGAAGTCCGCCCTCATACGAACGTTCGCGCGCCTCATGCGAGCGAACTATTTCGAGTACCTCCTCACGCGCTTCACCGAGCCGAACGAGATCTTCGGCCCCGTCGACATCGCCGCTTTTCGCGACGGCCGGTACGAGCGGCGCACCGAGGGGATGCTCCCGGAGGCGGAGATCGTCTTCCTCGACGAGGTGTTCAAGTCGAACTCGGCGATCCTCAACGCGCTCCTCACGCTCCTCAACGAGCGGCGCTACACCAGCGGCGGCTCGAGCGTCCGGTGCCCTCTGCTGAGCGCGTTCGGTGCGTCGAACGAGGTGCCCGGCGACGAGACGCTGACAGCCATCTACGACCGCTTCATCCTGCGCATCCGCAACGACAACCTCGACGCGTACCACTTCCAGGACCTCCTCCAGAAGGGGCTCGAGCACGAGGTCCTGCAGATGACGGACGCCGCCGTCGAGCCGCTCGTCTCGGCGCGGGAGCTGGCGGAGCTCCAGCGCGGGCTCCTGCAGCGCACGCGATTCACCGAGGAGTTCTTCTCGCAGTACAAGGGCCTCGTCTTCCAGATACGCGCCGAGGGCCTGAGCCTCAGCGATCGGCGCGTCGTGAAGATCCTCAAGCTCTTCGCCGCGAGCGCGTACCTCGACGGCCGCGCACAGCCCGACGCGAGCGATCTCTTCGTCCTCAAGCACGTCTGGAACAGCGAGGACCAGGCCCAGATCCTCGAGGCCATCATCACGCCGGTCCTCGAGGCACACTACCGCGAGCACCCCAACGCCCGCCGCGTCGGCGCTGCGGGGGTGGGCATCGAGGCGCTGGCCGCGGAGATCGACCGCGTTCGCCAGGTGCTCACGGGCGGGGGGGGGTTGAGCGACGTCCAGCTCTTCAGCCAGCTCAAGTCCCTCAACGAGATCAAGGCGGTGCTCGCGTCCTCGCCCGATGCCCGCGCGAAGGAGCTCGCCCAGCGGGTCGATCAGCTCCTCGAAGCGGCCTTCCGCAGCGGGCGCTTCGCCCAGATCTGACGCGGCACTCTGCCGTATCCTCGGCGAATGTCGACCGAGCCTCTCTCGCGCCAGGCGAACCTCGACGCCGAGTCGATGTGGCGCGCCACGCGGCGGCTCCTCGAGGGCCTCTTCGGCGTGGTCGACAGCGACGACGTGCTGGACGAGGCGCTCGACGTCGTCGTCGAGCTGCTCGGCGCCGACCGCGGGCTGCTCCTGCTCACGAGCTCCGACGGCGGCGCGCGGGTCGTCAACGCGCGGGGTGGCGGGCGCGCGCTGTCGGCCGTCGAGCGCGAAGAGGTGAGCCGCACGGTGATCCGCGACGCGCTCGAACAGGGGCGCTGCATCTCGTGGGACCCGCTCTCCGCCGCGGCGGGAGTCTCGAGCAGCATCTCGACGCTCGGCATCGTCGCGGCGCTCGCCGCACCCCTCCACGGCACGGGCTCGCGCGACCGCGCGCGCGGCGTTCTCTACGTCGACTTCCGCGAGCTCCGCAAGTTCGTGAGCGAGCGGCACGTCGAGTTCTTCGCGTCCGCCGCGCTCCTCGTGGGCGCCGTCCTCGAACAGCACGACCGCGGCCAGGCGGTGCGCGCCCAGCTCCGTGAGGCCCAGAGCCACCTCACCGAGGCCCGCGCGGCGCCGCCGCTCGCGGACCTCCTGGCGTTCCCCTCGATGCGCGCCATCCAGCGCGAGGTCGAGTCGGCGCTCTCCAGCGACGCGCCGATCCTCATCACGGGCGAGTCGGGCACCGGAAAGACGCTCCTCGCGCAGGCCATCGCGGAGGCCACCGGTCGCCGCCCCATCGTGCGCGCCGTCCTCGGCTCGAGCGACGACATGAACACGATCACGTCGGAGCTCTTCGGCCACGAGCGCGGCGCGTTCTCGGGGGCCTCTGCGAAGCGCATGGGGCTCGTCGAGTTCGCCGACGGCGGGGTCCTCGTCCTCGACGAGATCCTCAACCTGCCGCCGCACGCCCAGCAGCTCCTGCTCGACTTCACCCAGTTCGGCGCCTATCGCCCCCTCGGCTACGCGCGCCCCGAGCCCAAGCACGCCCGCGTCCGTCTGGTCGCGGCGACCAACGGCGACCTCCGCGCCGCGATGCGCGAACGCCGGTTCCGCGAGGACCTCTACTACCGCCTCGCAGCGCTCACCCTCGAGGTGCCCGCCCTGCGCGAGCGCCGCGAGGACATCCCCGCCCTCGCCGAGAGCACGCTGCGCCGGGTCGATCGCGCGCGGCAGTGGACCCTCTCCGTGCCGCTGCGCCGCCTCCTCGTGTCGCCGGCGCTGGAGTGGTCGGGCAACGTGCGCCAGCTCGAGCGGGCGATCGAGCGCGCGCGGGAGCGGGCCGTCGCGCGCGACCCGGAGGCGACCGTGCTCACGCCGGAGCACCTCGAGGCACGCGACGTCGATCACGCGCCCCTCGCGCAGGCCGTGGTCGCGGGGGATGCGGGGGTGAGTGCCCCGGAGCCGCTGTCGGTCACGTGGCAGAGGCTCCTCGCCGAGCGCGAGCGGCTCGACGAGCGGGAGCAGGCGGTGCTCAAGCGAGCGCTGTCCGAGTCGGGCGGCGTCGTCGCGCAGGCCGCGCGGGACCTGGGCATCGCGCGGACGACCCTGTCGAGCCGGATCGACGCGCTCGGCATTCGCGAACCGAAGCGGTGAGCATCGCGGTTGCGCGATGAGCCAGGCTCGGGTCACAGTTCGAGTGGGGGAAGGGGAGCGATTCGATGGCGGTGCCCGGAATGCGGAGGAAAGCGATCGCGTGCGGCGCGCTTGCGACGGCGACGTTCGCGGCAGCCGCCGTCGTGATCGCGTGCGGTGGGGGCGGCTCCGAGGGCGCGGGGCCCATCGACGCCTCGTCGGGCTCCGACGTCGTGGGGGCGAGCGACGGCCCGTCGGATGCGGGGGCCGGGAAGGACGTCCTCCAGAACGGGGACGTCGTGTCGTTCGGCGACGGCCTCGCGCCGAAGGACGCGGGCGCAGGCCCGGTGAGCAGCCTGTCGCTCGAGCAGGTGTGGTTCATCACGGGCGAGCCGTCCGGGGCGAACAAGAACTTCTTCGTCGACTTCCGCAAGCCCGGACCACCGGTCGTCACGTGCGGGCCCACCGTGCCCGCGGCGACGGGCGACGAAGGGACGGCCGTCTTCACCGACCCGGGCACCGGGCAGCTCCTCTTCTTCACCGACGGCATCACCGTCTACGACGGCACGGACGACATGGAGCTCGCCAACGGCGACGCGCTCATGGGACAGCCCAGCGCGACCGAGCCCGCGCTCATCACGCCCAAGTACGGCGGCGACGGCGGCGCGTTCTACGTCTTCAGCGTCGACTACGTGGACGACACCAGCGCCACCGGCGACATCTACTACTCCGTCATCGACCTCTCCCAGGGCCCGCACGGGACCGTCACCACCAAGAACACGCACCTCTTCAGCGGCAACGTCGGCGAGGCGCTCGACATGCTCCCGCACACGAACGGCACCGACTTCTGGGTCCTCGCCTACGACGGTCCCAACGACATCGACGCGTTCCTCGTGAGCGCGACGGGCGTCAGCACGACGCCCGTGGTCTCGCCGACGGGCATCGCCGGAACCGTGCTCCGCTCGGCGATCAACCACTCGTACGACTACGACCACGTCGTCCTGGCGATGAACTTCGGCGGCGCGAACGGCCAGATCGCAACGGCCACCATCGACCGCTCGACGGGTCAGCTGAGCGGCATCAAGACCATCGTCAGCGGCGACCTCGGCTACCACGCCTCGTACTCGGCGGACGGCACGAAGCTCTACTACGTGCGCGGCTCCGAGGGCTGGGAGGGCGTGGCCTACCAGTACGACCTCACGACCGGCACCGACACGATGCTCGGCGGCACCGGCCTCGCCGCCGCCAAGCTCGCGCCCGACGGCAAGGTCTACTACGTCGGGGTCGACAAGCAGTACCTCGCGGTCGTCAACGCGCCCAACGCGGCGGGCGCCGCCGCCGGTTTCGTCGAGAACGGCCTCTCGCTCGGGGGATGCGTCGCGGCATTCGGCGTTCCCAACCAGACCGCCGCGTATCTTTCGTACCTGCCGCCGCAGAACCAGTGACGCGCGCGCGGCAGCGGCGCGATCAGAGGCCTTCGACGCAGGACCAGAGCCCGAACTGGCAGCCGCTCGCGGCGCAGCCGACGACCTTCGCGCGGCCCGCGTCGTTCATCCCGGAGAGCAGGCCGCGGCACGCGTCCATGGTCACGTTGCAGGCCCTCGAGACGACGAGGCACGCCGGGTCGGCCATCGGATCGATGCACGCCCCGGCGAGAGCCTCGTCGCCGCACTGGTAGGTGCGGCACCCGTCGCCGAGCTGCGGGCCCGTCTGCGCGACGATGCAGGCGACGGCGCGTTCGGCGATCTTCGGCTTGAGAAAGCGCTTGTAGTCCTCGCAGTGCTCGCAGATGAAGGGCAGCCGCCGGCAGTCCGCCTTGCGGCAGTCGCCGGGGCTCCCGTGCAGATCGTCGCAGGTCGCGGGCCGCGTCACGTGCTTGCCGCGGCACGCGGCGCCGTCGTCGGGACCGGCGGGGGAGGGGGCCCCATCGCTGCCGTCGCCGGCCGTGTGCGGCAGGCGGGGCGCGGCCGTCTGCGCGGCGCTCGGAGTCGACGGGAGCGCGAGCACGCCACCCACGGCGGCGAGCGCGCAGAGGAACCGGTCTCGATCGACGCGCATGACGGAAAGGATACGCTCCGGCGGTGACGTCGCCGTCCCGAAAGGAGCGTCGCGAGCAGGCGCGCGCCGAGGCCCGCGCCGGCAAGCGCGCCCTCCCGCTCGTGCCCGACACCCCCTCCCGGCAGGCGCTCCGTCTCCGGTACGCTGCCGCCCTCGAGGCGGGCGAACCGCCGTCGCGGGTCGTCGACGACGCCCACGCCGAGGGCGACGCGCGTGCGTCCCGCGTGTTCGCGCGGGTGGGCAGTCCCGCGTGCCGGGCCGGGTGCTCGTACTGCTGCCATCTCTTCGTCAGCGTCCGCGCGGACGAGGCCCGCCGCCTCGCCGCGACCCTGCGGGCGTTCCCCGCCGACCGCCTCGCCGAGGTCCGCGGGCGGCTCGCAGCGAGCGCCGGGCGGACCGCGAGCGATCCGGTGCTTCCCCGCAGGGCGTGCTCGCTGCTCGCGGCGGACGGCACCTGCGTCGCGTACGACGCGCGCCCCTTCTCGTGCCGCCAGTACCACTCGTTCGACGTGGAGGCGTGCCGAAAGGTCGACGCGGGCGAGGCCGACGCCGTCCCGTCGCATCGCGAGGCCTTCGCCGTGCAGATCGAGGTCCTCCAGGCGTGGCTCGAGGCGACCGCGTCGCGAGGCGGCGACACGGAGAGCTATGGGCTGGAGCACGCGCTCCGCATCTTGCTCGACGATCCCGGGGGCGATCTCGCGCCGGCACGCGAGCAGGGCGACGGACGCGCCTAGCCCGCAGGCTCAGCGCGTCGGGTCGACCACGCGGCCCATGAAGAGGATCGTATGGTTCGTCGTGTCGGCGATGACGTAGACGAACGGGTGGTCGGCGTGGAACGGCACGGGCGGCTCGGTGGGCATGCCCGCGCCCGCCATGGCCACGGCCGTCGCCGCGGCGGCCTCCGTCCCCTTCTCGTCGACGGAGACGAACGCCTTGTGCACCACCGCGCCGATGAAGATCTCGCGGGTCCCGTCCATCCCCGAGAAGTCCGCCTGGTCCGCCGCGAACGCCGCCGGCATCCCCATCGCCGAGAGGACCTCGCCGAGCTGCAACGCGCTCGTCGCCCGGAAACGCGGGAACGCGAGGTCCACGCGCGCCTGCTGCAACCGCGCCATCGCCGTGTCGAGCAGCGCGCCGTCGAGCTTCGCCTCGAGCTTCGGAAGGCCGTCCCTGGCGTCGGGGAGGAGCACGATCATCGCGACGCCGGGGGCGCCGTAGGGCATCTCGAGCGCGGCGCATGGAACGTCGCCGGCCGTGATCTTGGCCGTGCGGAAGGAGTCCACCTTGTGCATGAGCGGCGCCTTCACCGCCGCGCCGGACGCCGTCGTGAAGCTCTCCTGCCGCGTGCCCGCCTCCCAGAACTCGCTCGCCCAGTTCGCCTTGAAGTAGACGGCATTCGTGACGACGAGGCGCGTGTCGGGCGTCACCGTCCCGGGGGCGAGGAGATCGCGGATCTTCTGCTCGGTGCTGTCGGCGACCCACGCGTTGATCCGCAGCCGACTCGGCTCGGTCGCGCCGTGGAAGTCGACCGTCTCGAGCGGCGCGCCGTAGTCGTCGCGAAGGCGCGCCAGGAAGTCGGGCTCGAATGCCTTCCCCTGCTGCCCCCAGAGGCGGTTGGCCACGCGCAGGACGAGGCGCTTGCGTTCGGCGGCCGCTCGCTCCCAGTCCGTCGTCGCGGCTGCGGGCGGAGGCGCGGCCCGCGCCGCCCACTGCGTGAGCAGGGCGGCGAACCCCGACGACGCCGTGTCGTCGAACGCGAGCACGCGGCCCATCTGCGCGCGTGTCTCGCCGCGGGCCCCCTCGTAGGTCATGCCGAGCGCCAGCCGGATGCTCGTCGGCGAGAAGAAGAGATTGCCGTCCGCCCCGCGCACGCGGCCGTAGAGGCGCGCGGCGAAGTCGCGGTCGCCGCGGGCGACGTTCGCGAGGGCGGTCGGATCGCCGGAGGAGGCGGGAGGCGGCGGCGTGGGCATGTTCGTGGACCCCGAGGAGGGAGGGGACAGGGAGAGGCCGGTGGGAGGACTGGCCGCCGACGTCGGCGCGCTCGGCCCCTCGAGGGGTGGCGCGGCGGGCGCGGGCGGGCGATCCGTCTTGCAGGCACCGAGCAGCGATGCGGCCAGGATCACGGCGGCGGGCGCGCGCATGGCTGCCATCGTAGCGCCGTGACGGGCGCGTTGCGCGCGACGACGCCGGTCAGGGGGCCTCCCCGTTCTCCATCCCCGCGCCGTGCGGCGGGTCGGTCGCGACGCACTCGCACACGTACGAGCCCGGTGCTCCGGCCGACGCGGCGACGCAGAGGGCGTCGTACTGCTGGCACGTCGTGTCGTTCGGACCGCTGCACGTGAGCGTGAACGAGGGCAGGAGGCACACGTCGCCGTAGCAGTCGAGCACGCAGGCATCCTGCTGCGAGGCGCCGCATGCGCACGACCCCGCCCCGGTGAACGCGTCGTACTCGCAATGGCCGCCGTAGGGGGCGCACGTCGCGTCCGACGAGCACGCGAGGGGCGGGTCGAGGCTCGCGAGCGGGCACGCGCCGGCGTCGACGGGCGGCGGAGCGATCCCGCCGTCCGGCATGCAACCGCTGCCGAGCTTGCCCTCCGCGCTGCATGCCCAGGTTCCCGCCGAGCAGACGGCCGAGGGGTCCACCGAGCACTCGCCGCCGGCCGAGACGACGTAGCACTGCGGGTCCACCGGGCAGCTCGAGCCGCCGGCCGCGCTGCTGCAGCCTCCTGCGTACAGCGCGAACGGCAACGTGAAGCAAAGGAGTCCGTAGCGAGCTTTCATGGGGTGGGCCGCCTTCGCATCGCGCGCGCCACGGCCGAGCACCTCCCGCTCGCAGCGCTGCGCGGCGCGGAAGACGAGCGCATACGCAGGGTTGTTCGTGTTGCATCCCGCGCGGGCGCCGGGGTCGAGGTGTGCCACGCAGGGGCGCCGTCGCCCGTCCTTCGTCGCCCGTCCGTCGTGGAGGAGCGCTGGCGGTGGCGTCAGAGCTCCGTGGCCGTCCGTCGCAGCGCTTCGGCCCGCGCGTGGCGCCCACGTGCCTCCTCCACGGTCGCCTCCGCCTTCAGGAGCTGCGTGGCGAGGACCTTCTTCGGGCCGAGCAGGACGCGCATCGTCCCCACGTCGAGCCGACCGGCGTCGGCGCGCCGCATCCCCACGGCCGACCACGTCGTGTCGAGCACTCCCTCGGCCTCGTCCAGCTTGCCCGCCGCGACGCAGTCCCCGACGCGTGCCACGGCCGCGGCGATCTGTTCGAGCAGGTGGTGCATGTAGTCGCGATGCTGCATGGTCCACATCGTCACGCCGAACCCCGCCCGCGGCTACCCGGAAGCCGAGGGCGCGGCGGGGCGGATGCTACCCTCGCCCTGGTGCCGGGCGACCCGACGCCGCGCCCCTCGCTGTGGGCGCCCCTGACGCATCCGGTGTTCCGCGCGCTCTGGATCGCGGGGCTGGCGTCGGACTTCGGCGCATGGATGCACGAGGTCGGCGAAGGGTGGCTCATGACGTCGCTCAGCCCGTCGCCGCTGAGCGTCGCCCTCCTCCAGGCCGCCGACAGCCTGGCCATCTTCGCGATCGCGATCCCCGCGGGCGCGCTCGCCGACGTCGTCGATCGCCGCCGGCTCGCCATCCTCGCGCAGGCCTGGCTCTTCGTCGCCTCGGCCACCATCGGCGGGCTCGCGCTCGCGCACCGCATGACGCCCGCGACGCTCATCGGGCTCACCTTCGTCATGGGCGTCGGCGCGGCCTTCGACACGCCGCTCTGGCAGACGATCGTCGCGGAGCTCGTCCCGCGCAAGGACCTCTCCCGCGCCGTCACGCTCGGCGGCCTCTCGGTCAACCTCGCCCGCGCGTTCGCCCCCGCGATCGGCGGCCTCCTCATCGCCGCGGCCGGGCCGCCCGCCGTCTTCCTCGTCAACGCCGCGACGTTCCCGGTCGTCATCGTCGTCCTCCTCCGCTGGAAGCGCGTGCGCCCCGCCTCCCTCGCGCCCACCGAACGCTGGCTCGGCGCGATGCAGAGCGGCCTGCGCTACACGCGCAACTCGCCGGAGCTCGTCGCGGCGTTCGTGCGGACCGGCGCGACGCTCTTCGGCGGCATCTGCCTGCTCGCGCTCCTGCCCTCGTTCGCGCGCGGAACGCTCGGCCTCGGCTCGCTCGGCTTCGGCGGCTTGCTCGGTTGCATGGGCGCGGGCGCCGTCGTCGCGGCCACGGTGCTCCCCCAGCTCGAGGGGAAGCTCTCGGCCGATGCCGCGCTCTCGCTCGGCACCGTCGTCTTCGGTGCGGCCCTCGCCGCGCTCGCCCTCGCGCCGCACGTCGCGCTGGCCGCCCCCGCGATGGTCGCCGGCGGCTTCGCCTGGATGGCCCTCATCTCGAGCCTCAACGTCTCCGTGCAGGTCGCCACGCCCTCGTGGGCACGCGCCCGCGTGTCCTCCGTCTACATGGTCGTCTTCCAGGGCGCCCTGGTCGCGGGCGCCGTGACGTGGGGTGCCGTCGCGTCTCGCACGAGCGTGCGCATCGCCCTCGCGTGCGGGGCGGCCGCCACCGTCGCCAGCGTCGCCGCCCGCCTCCGCTTCCCGCTCGCGCGCGACGCCCCCGACTTCTCGCCCGTCGCGTGGCCCAAGCCCCTCCTCGTGTGCGAGCCCGAGGTCGACGCCGGCCCGGTGCTCGTCACGATGACCTACCGCGTGCCTCCTGCGCGCTTCACCGCCTTCGCCGACGCCATGCGCGACCTCGAGCACATCCGCCGCCGCGAGGGAGCCTTCGACTGGCGCCTCTACCGCGACACCGCCGTCGCCGACACCTACGTCGAGGTCTACTCGATCGACTCCTGGGCCGAGCACCTCCGCCAGCACGAGCGCGTGACCGTCGACGAGCGCGACGCCGAGAAGGCCGCCCAGGCGCTCGCCGAGGGCTTCGACGAGAGCGCCGTGCGCCACCTCGTGGCGGTGGGCGACGACGAGGGGGAAGAGGAGGCCGCCGACGTCGACGGCGATACGGCGAAGGACGAGGAGACGAAGTAGAGTGCGCGAGGGTCCGATGCTTCGCGAATCGACCGAGGGCGATCTCCCCGTCTTCTTCCGGAACCAGTTCGACCCCGAGGCCGCGCGCATGGCGGCGTTCCCGTCGCGCGGGCAGGAGGCCTTCGACGAGCACTGGCGAACGAGGATCCTCGGTCAGCCAGGCGTCTGCGCGCGCACGATCGTCGTCGACGCCGAGGTGGCCGGGCACGTCGTCAGCTGGGAGCGCGACGGGATGCGCCTCGTCGGCTACTGGCTGGGCGCTCCGCACTGGGGGCGCGGCATCGCCACCGCGGCGCTCCGCGAGTTCGTCGCGCTCCACGACACGACGCGGCCCCTCCACGCGTACGTCGCGGTCTCCAACGTCGCCTCCTCCCGCGTCCTCGCGAAGTGCGGCTTCCGCCCCGCGGGTGAGCCGACCGTCGCGGCGGACGGGGTGGAGGAGTTGCTCGTCGTGCTCGCGGACGCGCCGTAGCTCAGCGGCCCGCGGCCCCGTCCTGCGCCTTGCGCCGGCGCCAGCCGAAGGCCACGAGGCCGAGGAGCGCGCCTCCCCACCCCACGCCGGCGAGATCGCTGCCTTCGCCGACGGCGGAGCAGCTGCACCCGTTCTTCTTGCTCGCGCCGGGCAGCGTGCCGGCGTCGCCGTCTCCGCCTTCGACCGGCGTCGTGTGCGGCCCGGTCGCGTCGGCACCCGCGGTGGCGTCGGTGATGGCTCCGTCCCCGGCGCCCGCGTCCGCGACGCCTCCGTCTTCCACGCTCGCGCAGCCCGCGTCGGGCAGCGGTGCGCCGCTGTCGGCGCTGCCGGCCACGGTCACGGTGGCGCGCACCTCGCTGTCGTCGGCGTCGGTCGCCGCGATGACGACCGTCCCGGCGGCAGGCCCCGCCGTGAACACGACGCCGGCCGCGTCGAAGCTCGAGCAGACCGGAACCTGTCCCACGACGGCGCAAGTCGAGTCCGACACGATGTTGAGCGTCGTCGCGCCGACGCCGCCCGACGTCTTGAAGGTGAGGCCCGTCTCGCCGGGGTACAGCGTGACCGCGCCGGGGCAGATGCTCAGCGTGGAGGTGGTGGTCAGCGCGGAGAGCGAGGACCACGAGGCGAGATAGCTCGTGTCGCCGCCGTAGAAGGCGCCGACCTTGCCGCTGCCCATGCCGCCGGGGATGGCGACCTTCAGCGACGCCGTGCCGCCTTCGCTGCCCGAGGCCGTCGGCGTGACGGCCACGGAGCCGAGCGTGGCGCCGAGATCGAGGTTGCCCTGCGAGTCGAACGTCTCGACGTAGAAGGTGACCGATCCGGTGAGGGCGGTGACCGTCGCCGTCGAGGAGACCGTCGCGTCGAGCTCGAGGGTCTGGCCCTCCGCGGCGGAGCCCGCGCCGACGGTCAACGCCGTCGCGGTCGGCGTCAGCTCCGCCCACGCGGCGACCAGCTTGGCGCCGTCGACCGACCCCAGGCCCGTGACCTGGTCGTAGCCGACGCCGCACGTGTACCCGAACTGCAGCGGCGGCGAGGTGGGGCAGCTCGGCGAGCCCGCGGCGCAGGGGCAGATGTTGTCCCCCTGGGTGATGTCGTGGAAGGCCGCGGCGCCCGTGGGGTTGTTGGCGAGCGCGTAGAGAACGGGGTTGGCGTTGCCGAGGCCCACCTTCCCCGTGGGGTGCGCCTTGGCCTGCGACTGGTTGACCAGCGCGAGGATGCCCGCGAACGACGGCGCCGCGGCGGAGGTGCCGCCCACCGGCTCGGTGCGCTGGCTGGTGCCGCCGTCGCGGTGCGTGGTGGTGAACACCGTCATGTACGGCATCACCTCGTCCGACGCGCTGAGCGCCACGTCCGGCACGTCGCGGAACTTGTCGTTCGGCGTGTAAGGGACCTGCCAGTAGGGCTTCGGGTAGATGATGCTCACGCCGCCCGTGCTGGCGTTGAGATCGGGGAAGCCGGCGTCGATGTCGCCCTCGGTGTCGCCCCAGGCGACCTCCGGGATGTAGCCCAGCGCGTTGTAGTTCCCGTCGAGATACGTCGAGAGGTTGGCCTGCGTGAGCGCGAACTCGGTGCCGCCCACCGCCACGAGGCTGGGGATGGACGCCGGGATGCCCACGAACTCGCCCTGCGTCGCCGGCTCGCTGGAGTCGCAGCCGGCCGCGCCCGAGTCTCCGGACGCCACGAGGACGGTGATGCCCATGATGGCCGCGGAGTCGCCCATGGCCTCGTAGAAGACGCCGTCCGCCGGCGCGAGCCCGGACTCGCATCCCCCGTAGCTGAGGCTCACGAGCGGCGCGACGTCCTGCTCCACCGCGTAGAGCAGCGCGTCGAAGACGCCGTTGTTGTCGGCGCTGCCGGTGTAGACGTAGTCGATGGTCGCGGCGGGGGCGACGGCGCCGGCCCACTCCGTGTCGAGCATGGCCTCGCCCACGTCGCCGCGGCTCGAGGCGGCGGCGCCGGTGTTGGGCACGAGGTGGCGGACGGGCGGGTTCGCGGCCAGACCGAACATGGTGCGGAATACGGTGATGTCGTCGTCGACGAACTCGGTCTGCTCGGCGACCGCGATGTGCTGCCCCGTGCCGTCGATGCCGGCGGTGTAGAGCGAGCCGAGGTCGTAGATCGCGGCGAAGTCCGCCGGGGCGAGGGTCGGGAGGTTCTGCGTGCCGCCGTCCTGCGTCGGCTCGGGAAAGCCGTACCGGGGGCTGTGCGCCTGGTGCCTGGGCGGCGCGGGCCGGAAGTCGTTGACGGCGTGGAGGCCGAGGACGAGGTCCTGGAGGTCTGCCGGGATGCTCGGCGCCACCGTCATCGCGAAGTGATCGACGCCGTGGAACTCGATCGCGTGGAGCTCGGTGGCGAACGCCGACTCGATGGCGGCGACGTCGCCGCTGAAGCCGACGCGCGTGGACGTGCGCGAAGGGCCGTCGACCGTCAGGCCCTTCGAGGCGAGCCAGGCCGAGACGCGCGCGACGTCCGCCGCGGAGGCGCCGAACCGCGCCGCGTAGTCGTCGGGTCCGAGCCACTGGTGGTAGCTCGGCGAGGTGGGGTCCTCGAGGGCGCGGAGCAGGCGCGCCTGAGCGAGCTTCTGCGAGGCGCTCGGCCGGAGCAGCACGGACATGCCGGTGAGGTGACGCGACGGATCGAGGCGCCCGAGGTCGGAGCTGCGGCGGACGAAGGGGTGCACGCTGCCGGGCAGCGTGACCATCCCGCTCGCGACCACCGGCGGCGCGGGGGGGGCCGCGGCCGCGCCGGCGGGCTGGTAGAGCGCGGCGGCCGCCAGCAGGAGGCCGGGCGACAGCGAGAGAACACGGCGCGCGAGGCGACGCGCGCGGGACCGGGGCGAACGCGAGTTCATCGGAGGCTCTCCTGGGCGGCGCGAGCTCGGAGAGGGGCCCGCACGGCGCGCGCCCTTATCCCGCGCACGCGACGGGCTCGCAAGCACTCACAGTGCGGCAACCTTCGTGCGCCCCCGCTGGAGTTCGACGCGCGGCGGCGCGAGTGAGCGCGACCGTGCGGCTCCGGCTCCCGCGGTTCGTCGAAGCTCCCGCGGTTCGTCGAAAAGGAGCCTTCGCCGCCCCGCCGGCGTAGGGTGCGCGCGTGGGCCCGAGAGAGGTACTCGCCGCCGGCTTGCTCGTCGTCGCGTCGTTCGTCGCGCGCGACGTGGCCGCCGAGGCGCCGCAGAAGACGGCCGTCTCGGTGACCGTCGTCGGCCACGGCTCGATCCGGCTCGTCGTCGCCGACGGCGCGACGCGCCCCTGCGAGTCCTCGGACGCCCCCATCCTCTTCCGCGGGCACGTCCGCGCCGGCGACGTGATCGAGCTCACGTCGTCGTCGGGGACGGTCTGCGTCGATCACACGTACGGAGCCTTCCGCGAGTCGCTCTGGGCGGGCGCCTCGATCTGGTCGGGCAGCGGCGCGGGCTTCTCGGGCCTTCGCGCGCTCCAGGGCGCCGTGTCGACCGACGAGCCGTAGCGGGCGCGTCTCCGGCGTGCTCCCACGGTCAGACGGTCACACCGTCACACGCTCCCACGCTCCCACGCTCACTTCGGCAGGGCGATGCGCTCTCCGAGGCCGGCGAACACGTAGTCGTCCCCGTAGACCTCGCGGAACACCTGGAACCCTCGGTTGCCGGTGCAGTGCGCCGGCGCGACGCGGGCGACGTGCTGCTGATCGTGCAGGCGCTTCGCGAGGGCGCGGATGTCCTCGACGGGGTACGGCAGGAGGTGGAAGCCCCCGAGGAGCAGCGCGACGTCGCGGCCGGTCTTGGCGCGCGCCTCCTTGACGATCGACTCCACGCCGCTGTGCGAGCACCCGACGACGACGATGAGCCCCGACTCGGAGGCCAGCGCGAGCGAGAGCTCGCGGAGCGGGCGCTCCGAGGGCCTGTGCGACGGCGACGGGTACTTCGAGTAGGTGCCGAGGAACGGCGACTCCGTGGCGACGAGCGCGACGCCGGGCGCGATGGCCCTGGTCTGGTCGACGTACGTCACGTCCGCGTGCCAGTAGCGGCCCGTCGAGTGCCGCGGCACCTCCTTCTTTCCGTCCGCGTAGACCTGCTCGGTCGGCAGGGGCGGCAGCTTCTCGCTCGGCGGGTCCACCGCGACGGCCTGGCCCACGTCCCCGAGGCCCGGCTCCGCCGGCGCGTAGAGCTTCACCGCGGGGTTCACCGAGAGGAGGTAGTCGATGCCCGCGCTGTGGTCCGTGTGGTCGTGCGAAAGGACGGCGATGTCGACCTCGCGCAGGTCGACGCCGAGGGCGCGCGCGTTCGACGCGAGGACGTCGGCGCTGTCGCCCCCGTCGAAGAGGATGGTGTGCCCGCCGTGGCGCAGGATCGTCGAGAAGCCCCACCCTTGCCGGACGCCGTCGTGCGGGCGGCCGAACGAGTCGAAGAGCTCCGTCGCGGTGTTCTCGGGCAGCGTCGGCGGGGCGGGCAGCGATTCGGGCCCGGGACGCGGCGCCGACGCGTCGAGCATCGCGAAGCGGTACGCGTTGCCGCGCCGCCGCAGCACCCCGGTCTCGCGCCGGGGCTCGTGCGCCGTCGGGCCGCCCTTGTCGGCGTGGTGCTCGAGGTCGTACTCCGCGACGAACCAGACCGCGTCGCCGTCCGCGTCGGCGTGCATCGAGAGCGACTTGCGCGTCGCGAAGGCCTCGACGTCGGCCTCGTGCGCGTAGGCCGCGGTGAGGGCCGCCTCGGCCGCCGCTCGTCCCTCCGTCAGCGACCCCGTGCGGACACCCGACCCGACGTAGTCGTCGTCGAGCAGCGCAATCATGGCCGCCGCGTCGTGCCGGTTGAAGGCGTCGTCGCCGCGGTTGATCACGGCCGTGGCGGCGGCGAGCACGTCGCTCAGCGGCGGGGGCGGTGGCGGGGCGGGTGGCGGCGGCGCGGGCGGCGGCACGCACGCGACGGCGAGAGGGGAGAGGAGGAGACAGAGGAGGAGGGGAGGCCGGACGGCCGTTCGAGGACGAGGGGGCACGGCCCGAGCGTATCCCCAGGTCTCTGCGTTCTTCATCAACGTTGTAGACTGCCTCTACCCCCATGACCGCGACGAGGATGCTGTGCGTGCTCGGCTGGGCGCTCCTGCCCGTGGGCGCCTGCGCCGTCGGATGCTCGAGCGGCGCGAGCGAAGCCTCGGACGCCGGGCAAGGGGCCGACGGGACGGAGCCCGGTGGGGACGCGTCCGGCGGCTCGCTGGATGGCGGCAAGGACGCCTCGCACGCCGACGGCGCCCTCGCGGACGGCGCGTCCAGCGACGGCAGCGCCCACGACGGCGACACCGGCACCGGCACTGGAACCGAGGCCGGCACCGGCACCATCCCCTGGAACGGCAGCAACTACTACCTCTACGGCGTCAACTACCCGTGGCTCTCCTACGGGACCGACTTCGGCGACGGCGGCTTCGGCCACCTGGCGAACCCCGATGAGGTCAAGACGGACATGGCCACGTTCGCCGGCGTCGGGGGCCACGTCCTCCGCTGGTGGGTCTGGGTCGACGGACGCTACGACCCGCTCTTCGACGCCAGCGGCAAGGTGACCGGCTTCGATTCGCTCTTCTTCAGCGACCTCGATACGCAGCTGGAGTACGCCGCCGACAACCACATCTATCTCGACCTCACGCTGTTCGACACGTCGCTGCTCGACCCCGCGCAGACCGTCAACGGCGTCGCCGAGGGCGGTCACGCCGCGCTCGTGACCGACCCGACCGTGCAGCAGTCGTTCCTCGACAACGCGCTCAAGCCGTTTCTCCAGCACGTCGCGGCGAGCCCCTACAAGGACTACGTCCTCGCGTACGACATCATGAACGAGCCCGAGCGGCTCCTGCCCGGCGGCTGGGGCCCGCCTGCCGACTTCGTGACCGTTGCCCAGATGCAGAGCCTCGTGAAGAACAGCGCGAGCTACATCCACACGTACGGCGGCGGCGCCCTCGCCACCGTCGGCTCCGCCGCGACGACGTGGATGGGGCAGGGCCTCGACTTCTACTGCGCGCACTACAACCTCGGGCCGAACCAGCCGGGCGGGCTGACCCCGCCGCCGTCGTACGCGTCGCTCGGGCTCGACAAGCCGTGCGTCGTCGAGGAGTTCGCCACGGCCGACGTGTCGTTCGGCCTCACCGACACCGCGCAGTGGTCGGCCGAGTGGTGGCTGAACACGATCTACGAGCAGGGCTACGCCGGGGCGATCGGCTGGGCGTGGCACGACAGCGCGGGCAACTGGACGAGCTTCCAGCCGGTCTTCACCGCGTGGGGAGCAGCGCACTCGGCCGTCGTCGGGCCGTAGGCGCAGCCCCCGCGTCGGCTCGACTCGCGCCTCGAGGCGCGGGATGCTCGCGAGATGACGCGCGCTGCCGCTGCTCGGTCTCTGCTCCTCGTCGCGCTTGCGCTGGCTGCCTGCGGAGGAGGAAGCACGAAGGGCGCGAGCGATGCCGGCGGGGGAAGGGACGCGACGTCGGACGCGGCGGGCGACGGCGGCGCATCCGACGCGTCCCACGATTCGAGCCTCGAAGCGGGAGTCGACGCCTCGCTGGAAGCCGGGGGCGATTCGGGGGCTGACTCCGGAGTGGACACTGGCCTCGACAGCGGCACGGACTCCGGCGCCGGCACCGAGACCGGCGTCGACGCCTGCGCGTGCACGGCGGCCTCGCCCTCGACGGCGAGCTGCGTCGCGAACGGGTGCCTGGTCCTCCTGGCAGAGGGTCCGTCCGCGAACGACTTCCTCGGGCTCGCGGTCGACACGAGCGACGTCTACTGGACCGAGCGAAACGCCACGGGCGTCCTCGACGCGGTGCCCCTCGGCGGCGGGAGCCCGAGCACGATCGCGCCGAGCCTGAGCTTCCCGACGAACGTCGCGGTCCACGGGGCGAACGCGTTCCTCGCCGCGGGGCCTGCGGGCGGCACGGCGGGCGTCGTGCTCCAGCTCCCCCTCGCGGGCGGCGCGGCGACCACGCTCGCGTCGGGGCTCGTGACGGCCGACGGCGTCGCGGTCGACGCGGCGAACGTCTACTTCACCGACTACACGGCCGGGAGCGTGATGAAGGTCGCGATCGGCGGCGCGAGCGCTCCGACGACCCTCGCCTCCGGGCAGAGCTTCCCGCACGCCGTCGCGACCGACGGCACGAACGTCTACTGGGTCGACGTCGGCTCGGGGACCGCGGCCGACGGCTCGGTCATGCAGATCGCGGTCGGTGGCGCCGCGTCGCCCACGCCGCTCGCGACCGGGCAGACGCACCCGAACGCGATCGCGACCGACGGCACCAGCGTCTACTGGGTCGACGAAGGCTCGACGACGAGCAACGGCGCCGTGATGAAGGTCGCGGTCGGTGGCACGACGCCCGCCCCGCTCGCGGCCGGCCAGGACAACCCGGTGGCCGTCGCGACCGACGGGACGAACGTCTACTGGACCACGTTCGAGGCGGGCGTCTCGGGCCACCTCTACGAGGTGCCGGTGGGCGGTGGGACGCCCGTGACGCTCGCGTCGTCCGCCAGCCACGGGTACGGCCAGGTCGCCGTCGACGGGGCGAGCGTCTACTGGATCGACGACATCGGCGCCGTGCGCAGGCTCACGCCGAAGTGAGGGGGCGCCAGGCCGAATCCTGCGCGGGACGCGAGGCTACGGGTAGTAGTTCTTGCAGTGGCCGCCCGAGCACGACTTGCTGGGGCACTCGGAGTCCGACCCGCAGCTCCCGCACTGGCCGGAGCTGCACTTGCCGTTGCCCTTGCAGTCCGAGTCCGAGCCGCACGAGCCGCACATGCCGCTCGAGCAGTGCCCCGTCTTGCAGTCCGAGTCGGAGCCGCAGTGGTTGCACGTCCCGCTGCTGCACTTGCCGTGGCCCTGGCAATCCGAATCGGACCCGCACCCGGACGCCGGCTCACCAAACGCGCCGAATCCCGCGAGCGGCGGAGGCTCGGCGCGCGACACCTGCCCGCCGAAGAGGATCCCGCCCGCCACGAACGCGACGACGCCACCGATGCGAACGCTGGAGCTCATGTCCACCTCCCGGGGCCGCATCCTATGCGAACGAGCGGCCGTGACGAGGGTGGCCGGAGGCGCCCCTGCGCTATCCTGCGACCATGCCCTCTTCCCATCGTACCGCCGGTGCCCTCCTCTCCTTCCTTCCGGTCGTCGCGCTCCTCGCCGCGGGGGCTCATTGCTCCAGCAGCAGCAGCGGAGGCAGCGGCACCACCGGCGGCGACGGAGGTTCGTCCTCGGGCGGCTCCTCCTCGGGCGCTTCGGGCTCGTCGTCGGGAGCCTCCTCTTCGTCCGGCTCCGCGAGCTCCTCCGGCTCGTCGAGCGGAAGCGCGTCCGGAGGCGGCGACGCCTCGACCGATCCCTTCGTCGGCGACTGGACGTGCACCGGCAGCGACGTCCTCACGTTCACCCAGCCCGCGGGCGCCAAGCAGGAGACCGATCCCTTCACGACCAGCGTCGTCGTCGTCGCCAACGCCGACGGCTCCCAGACCGCGACCGTCCTCTCCGCCGACGGCGGCGCCGGCTGCGGCCTCCAGAGCACCGTGTCCGGGGACACCGCGACCCTCGAGCCCAACCAGACCTGCCCCGGCTCGAACGGCGTCACCGCCAGCTACACGAGCGGCGTCAACACCCTCACGAGCGCGACGACGTACACCATCGACCGCACGTTCACCTTCTCGGGCAGCGTGACGACCGACGCCGGCTCGCACGTGCAGGTCGCCGGCACCGGGGTGACCAGCGGGACGTGCACGAAGCAGTGAGTCGCGCGCACCGCGGCTGAGCTCTTCCGGCACGACGGGTGCTCCGCCGGAGCGCATGAGACCGCGCGGCGTCCTGCTCGACATCGACGGCACGTTCCTCGACAGCAACGACGCCCACGCGGCCGCTTACGTCGAGGCGCTCGCCGCCGAGGGGCTCCGGGTGCCCTTCGCACGCATCCGGCCCCTCATCGGCATGGGATCGGACAAGCTCCTCCCCGCCATCGGCGTCGACCCGGCCTCGCCCGCCGCGCAGCACGTCGAGCGCGCGAAGAAGGACCTCTTCGACCGGCGCCACCTGCCGACGCTGGCGCCCTGCCGCGGCGCGCGCGACCTCCTGCTCGTGCTGAAGAAGCGCGACCTGACTCTCTCGGTCGCGACCTCCGCGGCTGCGGACGAGCTCCACGGTCTCCTGCGCGCGGCGCACATCGCCGACCTCGTCGACGTCGAGGCCACCTCGAGCGACGCGAGCGCCTCCAAGCCCGATCCCGACATCGTCGAGGCAGCCATCGCCCGGGCGAAGCTGCCGCCTTCGGCCCTCGTCATGATCGGCGACACCCGCTACGACGTCGAGGCGGCGCACCGCGCTGGCGTGCGCATCATCGCCCTCCGCGCCGGCGGCTCCAGCGACGAGGACCTCCGCGCCGCCGAGCAGATCTTCGACGACCCCGCCGACCTGCTCGCGCGGTACGACGAATCCCTGCTGGGGGGGTGACGCGCCGGGCACGCGCGATGCGTCCGACCCCTGCATCGAGGAGGTTCTCCATGGGTTTCATCGTCCCGTCCGCGTGGCGCGCCGGCGTCGTCGTGGCAGCGCTGCTCGCGTCGGGCTGCGCCCGATCCGGCTCGATCGCGGCTCAGTCCCCCACGCAGCGCTCCGAGCCCACGGGCGTCACCAACGCCCAGCCGGCGTCTCCGGCGGACGCGGCCGCGTGGAACGTCCTCGTCTCCGGCGACGTCCTCCAGGCGTGCCACATTCCCACCTCCGAGGGCTCGTTCCCGTTCGATCCCTACCAGCCGTCGGCGCGCGCGCGCGCGACGATGAGCCGCGTGTCGACCTGCGTGCGGAGCGGACCGCTGGCGGGTCGCATGCTCCACGTGGTCGGTCATGCCGACCTGATCGGCCGCCAGCCCCAGGACGGCGAGAAGATCGGCCTCTGGCGCGCCGAAGGGGTGAGGCGTTATCTGGCCCTCGAGGGTGCCCCCGCGTCCGCCACGGCGGGCAGCCCGCCGGACGTCGAGGCGCAGGACGACACGGGGATTGCCTACGAGCGCCGCGTGGACATCGAGCTGGCGCCGTAGAAAGCGAGCGGTCCGCCCTCGAGGCGAGGCCCGCTCGCGCGCCGCGGGCTCACCAGACGACGACGCGCGCCGGCGGCGCGAGGAAGAGCGCCTGGCCGGGCTTCACGTCGAACGCGGCGTACCACGCGTCGAGGTTTCGCACGGTGAGCGCGCGGTACTGCGCCGGGGCGTGCCCGTTGGTCTTGAGCAGCTGGCGCAGGGACGCCTCGCGCTGCTTGCGGCGCCAGGTCTGGGCGAACGACAGGAAGAACTGCTGCTCGCCCGTCAGCCCGTCCTGCATGGGCGCCGGCTGGCCTCCGAGCGAGGCATGCCAGGCGTCGAACGCGGCGTTGAGGCCCGCGAGGTCGGCGATGTTCTCGCCCAGCGTGAGCTTGCCGTCGACGTTCGCGTCCGGGAAGGGCTTGTACGCGCTGTACTGCGCGGCGAGCGCGGCGCCCGAGGCCTCGAAGTGCGCGTAGTCCTCGGGCGTCCACCACCGGACGAACCGCCCCTGCGCGTCGAAGCGGGCGCCCTGGTCGTCGAAGCTGTGGCTGACCTCGTGGCCGATGATGGCGCCGATGGCGCCGTAGTTGGCCGCGGCCGTCGACGCCGGGTCGAAGAACGGCGGTGAGAGGATGCCGGCGGGGAACTCGAGCTCGTTCTTGATGGGCAGGTTCAGGGCGTTGACGATCTGCGGAGCGATCACCCACTCGCCCCGCGTCACCGGCTTGCCGAGCTTCTCGACGTTGCGGCGGTACTTCCAGAGCTCCGCGCGCTTGAAGTTCCCGGGCGCGTCGTCGCGCGCGACGCGGAGCGCCGAGTCGTCGGGCCACGCGTCCGGGTAGCCGATGCCCACGCGCAGCGTCGAGAGCTTCTCCCTGGCCTTCGCCTTCGTCGCGGGCGACATCCACGAGAGCCCGTCGATGCGCCGGCCGAAGGCCGCCACGAGCTCGGTCACCATCGTCTCGACGGCCTGCTTCGACGCGGGCGGGAAGTACTTCGCGACGTACACCTTTCCGACCGACTGCCCGAGCGCGAGGTTCGTGGCGCGCACGGCCTCCTTCCAGCGCGCGGGCCGGGTCGGCACGCCCTGGAGCTCCGTGTCGTAGAAGGCGAACGCCTCGTCGGCGAGCGCCTTGGGCAGGTACGCGGCGACGTGCTCGATCGCGCGCACGGTCAGGTAGTCCCTCCACACGGCGAGCGGCTCGCTCCTGGCCAGCGCGGCGAGGCCCGTGACGGCGCCCGGCTGCCACACGATGAACGACGGCTGCGCCGACAGGCCCGCGCCGCGGAAGAAGGCGTCCCAGCGCAGCCCCGGCGCCTTGGTGTCGAAGTCCTTGCGGGACCAGGGGTTGTTCCCCTTGCCGACGTCGCCCGAGTCGACGCGTGTCTCGTGCGTCTCGGCGATCTTCTTCTCGAGCGCTGCCACCCGCTTCGCCTTCGCGTCCGCGTCCTTGACGCCGGCCAGGCGCAGCATCGTCGCCAGGTGCGTCACGTACTTGGCGCGCACCTCGGTCATGCGCGGCGTCTCGTCGAGGTAGTAGCTCCGGTCGGGCATCCCGAGCCCGCCCTGGAGGAGGTACGCCGCGTAGCGCGACGGATCGTTCAGGTCCTGCTCCACCCAGAGGCCCAGCACGCGGTCGGTGTGGAAGTCCGCCGCGTTCAGCGGGTCGACGTCCGCGCGGAGCTGCTCGCCGAAGGCCGTCGCCAGGTCCCGCGCGTCGGCGATCTTCGCGATGCGCTTCAGGACGGGCCCGAGGGGCTTGAGCCCGTGCGCCTCGATGCCCGGCTCGTCGAGGAACGCCGCGTAGAAGTCGCCGATCTTCGCGAGGTCGGGCGCGGACGACCGCGACGCCTCGTCGAGCAGCTCGCTCGTGCGCTTCTCGACCTCCTCGGTGAGCTTCTGCCCGACGCCCGCGTTCGTGCGATCGGGCGGGATCTCGGTCGCCTTGAGCCACCCGCCGTTGGCGTACGCGAAGAAGTCGTCTCCCGGCGCGACGGACCGGTCCATCGCCTCGAGGTCGATCGAGTGCCCCGGAACCGTCGGCGGGGCAGGGGCCGCGGGAGGCGCCGACGCGATCGGCGGAGGGGGAGGCGGCGCCACGGGCGCGGGCTCGCCCCCTCCACACGCGACGAGGCAGACGGCGGCGACGAGGCTCGATCGACGAAAAGGCATGGCGGGTGCTCCGGGCGGCATCCTAGACCGAGCGGGGGTCGGGCGAGGGAAGGGATGGCGTCGGGCCGGCCCGACGGCCTTCGAGGGGGCCGCCGCTGGCTCGTCTTCCGAGATGGGCATGATAAAGTGCGCACATGTCGAAACGGACCATGACCGCCGCCAGGTTCCGCGCGGAGTGCCTCCAGGTCCTCGACACAGTCGCCACGGCAGGTACCGAGGTCGTCGTCACCAAGCGCGGCAAACCCGTCGCCCGGATCGTCCCCATCGGCGAGCCCCCCGCCGTCCGGTATGGCGCTCTTCGCCGGATCACCACCATCGTCTCTGCGCGCGACGACCTGCTGTCGGTCGAGGAGAACTGGTCCGTTGAGTAGCGCCCTCGTGCTCGACACCCACGTCTGGGTGAAGTTCGTCGCCGGCGCTCCTCTCTCCAAGCGTGCGCGCGCCGCGATCGAGCGTGCCGCGACAGGCGGTCGCGAGGTCTTGATACCCGCCATCTCCCTCTGGGAGATCGCTCGTCTGGCCCAGGACGGCCGCCTGAGACTGGGGGAGCGCCCGGAGCGATGGTTCGACGCGGCACTCGCGAGCGTCTCCGGAAGCCTTGCCGCCATCACCCCCGAGATCGCGCTCGTGGCCGCCGGCCTTCACTGTCAGGGCGATCCCGCCGACCGCCTCATCATCGCGACGGCGCTCGCGCGTGACGCCGTCCTCGTGACGCGTGACGCGGCGATCCTCGAGCTCGCCGGTGCGCGCAAAGAGCTCCGCGTCCTGGACGCCTGAGACGAGGCCTCCCCCACACGATTCCGTCCCCTCGTCCCTCGTGCTCGGCAGGCGCGTGATAGATTCGCGCGCATGCGGGCACCGACGCTTGGTCTGCTGGTAGTCGCGGTGTTCTCGTTGCTCGCGCTCGTCCAGTGCAAGGCGCTCGAGCGCGCGCACCAGCAGCCCGACGCGGGGCCGTCCGCGGCGACGACGACCACGACGTCCAAGGACGACCCTCCGTGCGCGTCGATTCCATGCCCGCCCGTCGGGATCGCGGAGTGCGACGACTACATCGCGCAGGCGACCGCGTGCTTTCAGAAGGGCGATCCGCAGGTGCTTCCCATGAGGAAGCAGCTCCTCGCCGGGATGCGAAACAACTGGGTGGAGATGGCGCGCGGCTGGACGCCCGAGAAGGGCGGCGAACGTGACCACGCCAAGGCCAGGGCGAACGCCCAGGCGTCCTGCAAGCAGGTGCTCGCCCTGGCGACCAAGAGCGGCACGTTCGCCTGCGGGAACTGACGGTGCGCAAGCCGCCGGCGCATTCGGTTGTCCGGAGGAACACGGAGTGATAGCGGCCTTCGGGTGAAGCGGACGGGCTGGTGGGCATCGGCGGCGCTCGGCACGCTCGGCGCGAGCGTCGCGTTCGCGTGCGGCGCGCGCACCGGGCCGGGCGACGAGGGCGCCGCGGTCGGTACGGGGGCCGACGCGGGCGACGAGGCGACGGCAACCCCTCCCGCCGAGTGCTCGGGGATCACGCTGACGGCGTCATCCGCGACGACGCTGCTGTCGGTGCCCATGGGACGGGACCCGCAGATGGGCCTCGAGCTCCAGCCATCGCTCACGGTGGCGGCAACGCCGGCGGGCGATCGGTTCCTCGTGGCGCTGACGCAGACCAGCGTCCTCGCGAACACGCCGAGCACGGGAGGCAACATGACCGTCGTGCAGCTGACGGCGAACGGCGCGACCGCTTCGCCGCTGGTCGAGGTGCCCGAGGGCCAGGCTGCCTTCGACGGACAGGATCTTCTCCTCCTCCTCTCCAGTCCGCAGAGCGCGGGGATAGGAGCGCAGCGCGTGAGCTCGGAGGGATCGCTGGTCGGGTCGCCCGTGACGGGGCTGGGTGGCACATCCCCCGCGGATCTGACCGACCCGAAGGCGGGAGCAGGGCTTGCGGTGACCGTTCCCCTCGGCGCCGCAGTCCCCTGGCAAGATCAGACCGCCGATGGCGGATACGTCGTGCACGCGTCGGTGATTGGACCCGACCTCGCGCTGGTCGAGGACGAGGTGCTCCCGGACGCCCACGTGGGCATCGGGGTGTGGAACGGCCGGACGTTCGCCATGCGCTGCTTGGCTGGGGTCGCGCCGCCGGAGCTCGTCGATCTCGGATGGGCCGGAGAAGCGACGTCGACGTTCGTCGTGGAGGGTGGGGCCTGCCCTTTCTGGGACACGGACACCATCGTCGGCCAGGGGCTTTCCCCTCCTCTCCTGTCGACGGGAGGAGGTCTGGGGTTGATCCTCTCGGCGGCCGACGGCGGGTTCGGCGATCTCTGGCTCTACGAAGGAGTGCCCGGCCAGGGCTTCACGCCGACGGTCCCGCTCCCCAGGTACCTCGCCTCCGTCGCGGCCGATTCGTGTGGCCGCGTCGTCGTGCTCTCGACGAGCGGTGCCGTCCTCTTCCCGACGCCCAGCCCCCCCGATGCGCAGCTGCCGGCCCTTCTCGCCTCGGGCGCGACGCCAGGGTCGCAGGCGGTGACCCTGGATGTGCCGGTCAGCAGCGCCGCCATCGCGCCGACCCCCGGCGGCTTCGCGGTGTTCTGGCTCGGGCCCCCCGAGCCGAGCCGCCTGACCGAGACGCTGAAGATGGCCACGCTGACCTGGAACTGAGGGGGCGGGGGTGGCGACCACGGGGCAGACCGGGGATGCTAGGAGTCGACGGTGGGAACGTGGTTCGGTAGGAGCTTGCTGGCGGGGATGGCCGCGGCCGCGGGGACCGTGGCGGCGTGCAACGTCGGCGAGACGTCGCCCCAGTGCAACTGCCCGGCCGGCAACGCGCAGGCGACGATCCACGTCGCGTGCGGCGCGATCGCGTCCTACTCGGTGGAGAGCGACGACGATTGCTCGCCGGGCCAACCGAACCCGGGGACACTCTCCGTGGACAGCAGTTTCCCGGGGACGTGCCGCGTGCTCGTGACGCTCTCGAACGGCGCGACGCTCTCGACGGACGTCACCTTCACCCCCGTCTGGGAGCCCTGCGGCTCCGACCCGCACGGCTGCGGGCAGGGCGTCACGGTTTCGCCGGCGGAGATCACGCTGGGCCTCTGCGGCGACGCGGGGAACGACGGAGGCGGGTGAGTCGACCCGGGGATGCTATGGGTCGACGTGTGGCAACGTCTCGCGCCGATGCTGCCGATGCTCTCGCGGTTCTCCGTGCTGCGCGCCGCGAGCCGCCGGCTTCCGGACCGAACCACGCCGCGGAGGCCGCGCGCGATCGGGCCACGGCAATCTTTCGTGCGCTCGACGCGGGGAACGACGCGTTCTTCGTCGAATGCCTCGAAGAGGCCGCCGCGGGCCTCGACGCCCCGAACTGGGAGGACGAGGCCGATGTGTGCCTCGCCATCCTCGACGCGATCGTCGGACGACGGTGCCCGGGGGCGGAGACTGTGCTCGAGCGCATCGCGATGCACCCGCACGGGACGTGGCTGCACGGCGTAGTCATGGTGCGAATGGGCCGCTGGGACGCCGCGCGCTTCGCGCCGATCATGCGCAAGGCCGCCCTCACGCACCCCGACGAGTTCGTGCGCGCGCTCGCCGCCGAAGAGCTCGTGATCGCCGGCCAGGCTACGCCGGCGGAGCTCGACGCGTTTCTCGCGGACGCGAGCCACGACATGCGGATCCACGTGTCGCGCGGCCTCGCGGAGCGGGGGAATCCAGACGCCATCCGCCGTCTCGCCCCCATCGCGCTCTACCCGCAGAAGGACGAGAGGTGGCACGAGCAGGCCAACGTCCTTCTCCGTTACCTCGGTGTGATGCCGGCACGCGGGGGGAGCTGCTGAGGGCGCGGGCTCCTAACGGATGTACGGGAGCGGATGATCGATGCAGGCGGCGGAACGAGCATCGATCCCACCCGTTCGAGCCGCGTCCGGGCCGGAATGTCCGTAGATCCCGGCCGGAGGACGATTGTCCGCACGGTCGTGCGCCTCGATCCGCGGGGAACGTGCTTCGTGCAGCTCCTTCTCCTGCTCCGTCGGGCGTGAGCCCGCATCGTTCCTGCCTCGGTGTCGCTCGATCCGGCGAGCGCGTGGGTTCGTCTGCCCCGGACGCGGCTCAATCGAAGGCCGACGCGCGTTACACCGGCCGGAGTGTCGAACGAGCCGTGGAGAACGAGCGCTGCTCGGGCTAGGACGTCGTTCGATCCTCGGAGGACGTGCGTACCGCAGCCCGGATCGCCGCTCGATCGACTGAGAACCTGCGTCAGTCGGGCCGGGACGCCGCTCGATCGGACCAGAACGCTCGTCAGCCGGAACGGGACGTCGCTCCATCGGGCGAGGACGTGCGTTACCAAGGCCCCACCACCGCTCGATCCGGCGAGAACGATCGTTACTCCGGCGCGACTGCCGCTCGATCCGGCCCGGACGTGCGTTACCCCGGTCGGGACGTCGCTCGATCGAGCGAGGACGAGCGTCGTTCGGGCGGGGACGTCGCTCGATCCCGCGGCAACGCGCGTCATTCTGCCCGGGACGAACGACGTCCCGCTGCCGAGGCACGTCGTCCGAGCCCGATCGAGCGGCCGCGTCGTGCCGGCGACGGTCTTCCCGACGTGACTGCGCGAAAGGACCCGCGGGACGAGCCGCCATCCGCGCGGACTGAACCTCGCGACCGCCTGGCTGCACGGCTCGATCGCGTGACTACGTCGCTCGACGGCACTGTGGAGCGAGTATCCTCGCCGGCTGCCCCACATGGCCTCGAAGCGACGCGTCACTCCCGCCTCCAAGACCAACGGGGCGCCCCGAAGGAGCGCTCCTCCCGCCCCCACGGACATCGTCGACGTCTCCCCGGGCGACAAGCTCACGACCGAGAAGCTCGAACGCCACCTCTGGTCGGCTGCGGACATCCTCCGTGGCTCGATTGACTCGTCCGACTACAAGTCGTTCATCTTCGGCCTGCTCTTCCTCAAGCGGCTGTCCGATCGCTTCGACGAAGAGTGCGAGGCGCTCCGCTCCCAGGCGAACGCGGATCCGGACGACCCCGACGAGCACGACTTCTTCGTGCCGAAGAAGGCCCGCTGGTCGGAGATCCAGAAGGTTGCGACCGGCATCGGCGAGGCGCTGAACAAGGCGAGCGCCGCCCTCGAGCAGAAGAACGACACGCTCGAGGGCGTCCTCGAGGGCATCGACTTCAACGACGAGCGCAAGCTCGGCGACGCGCGCAACCGCGACGGCGTTCTTTCGCGCCTCGTCCAGCACTTCGGCAAGCTGGACCTGCGCAACGCGAACCTCTCGGAGCCCGACATGCTCGGGCGCGCGTACGAGTACCTCATCGAGAAGTTCGCCGACGACGCCGGCAAGAAGGGCGGCGAGTTCTACACGCCGAAGAAGGTCGTGGAGCTCATCGTCGCGATCCTCGAGCCGAAGGAGGGGATGCGCATATGCGATCCCACGTGCGGTTCGGGCGGCATGCTCATCGAGTGCGCGCACTCCATCGCGCGCCACGGCGGCAACCTGCGGAACCTGTCGCTCTACGGGCAGGAGAAGAACCTCGGCACGTGGGCCATCGCGCGCATGAACACGCTGCTCCACGGCCTGCCCGGCGCCGACATCCGCAAGGGCGACACCATCCGCGATCCGAAGCTCGTCGAGGACGGGGAGCTCATGCTCTTCGACCGCGTCATCGCGAACCCGCCGTTCTCGCTCGACGAGTGGGGGAGGGACGTTGCGGAGCACGACCCCTACGGGCGGTTCCGGTTCGGCATCCCACCGAAGACGAAGGGCGACCTCGCGTTCGTGCAGCACATGATTGCGACGACCAACGCGAAGGGGATGGTCGGCGTCGTCATGCCGCATGGGGTCCTCTTCCGCGGGGCGGCCGAGGGAGAGATCCGCAAGGGGATGCTGAAGGAGGACCTCGTCGAGGCGGTCGTCGGGCTGCCGACGAACTTGTTTTACGGTACGGGCATCCCGGCGGCGATCCTCGTGTTCAACCGGAAGAAGCGGCCGGAGAGGCGGGGGAAGGTGCTCTTCGTCGAGGCGTCCCGCGAGTTCCGCGAGGGCAGCGCCCAGAACTACCTGCGCGACGAGGACGTGAAGAAGATCGCCGGCGCCGTGCACGCGTTCGAGGACGTGCCGAAGTACGCGCGCGTCGTGGGGATGGAGGAGATCGAGAAGAACGAGTGGAACTTGAACATCGCGCGCTACGTCGAGACCGCCGACGCCGCGGAGAAGGTGGACGTCGCGGGGGCGATCGCGAGGCTGAGAGAGCTGGAGGGAAGGCGGGCGGAGGCCGAGGCGCGGGTGAACGGGTATCTGCGGGAGCTGGGGTATGACGCCTGAGGGGTGGGGTCGCTGTGCCTTGAACGCTCTGGTTGCAGAGGTGACCACCGGCGTGAGCGTCAACTCTGAGAGCCGGCCGAGGCGTCCGGGCGAACTTGGGGTGCTCAAGACCAGTGCCGTGACCTACGGCGTGTTCCGTCCCGAGGAGAACAAGGTCGTAGCGGCCAGCGACCGGCATCGAGCGCGCGAGCATCCGAAGTCGGGCTGCGTCCTGTTCAGCCGGATGAACACACTGAATCTCGTGGGCGCCTCCGCTTTCGTCGAATGTAACCACCAGGACCTGGTCCTACCGGACCGCATCTGGCAGCTCCGTCCCGCGGATTCAGCTGACGGGAGGTGGCTGCACAAGGCATTGTCGAGTCCCGCAACTCGGGCGCAGCTCTCCGAGCTGGCGTCGGGAACCAGCGGGTCCATGAAGAACATCCCACAACAGAGGCTGCTCGAACTTGTGCTGCTCACGCCGCCGGTGCCCGAGCAGCGGAAGATCGCCGCCATCCTCTCCACCGTGGACGACGCCATCGACGCGACACAGGCGGTCATCGACCAGCTCGGCGTCGTGAAGAAGGCGATGATGGCCGAGCTGCTCACGCGCGGGCTGCCGGGGAGGCACACGCGGTTCAAGAAGACGGAGATCGGCGAGGTGCCGGATAGGTGGGATCTCGTACCTGCAGCCGTGCTCGCCTTGCCTGGCGGAATGGTCGGTGGTCCCTTTGGCTCGGACCTGACGACCAAGGACTACGTCGCTGGGCCGGGAGTTCCCGTCATCCGCGGAGGGAATGTCTCGATGGGATCCTTCAGCGATGCGGAGCTCGTCTACGTCTCGTCTGAGAAGGCTAGCGCTCTGGCGCGGAATAGTGCGCAGAGAGGCGACGTCGTGATGACCCAGCGCGGGGCGTCACTGGGCGAGTCGACGCTGATCCCGGCCGACTCCCAGTACGAGAGCTACATCATCTCGCAAACCATGATGCGAATGACACCCGATCCGACCAAGCTGTCGGCGCGCTTTCTGCTTCACTACATTTGTTCTGCTCCCGCCCAAGCGTGGCTTCAGGCCCATCAAGTTGCAACGGGCCAGCCCCATCTCAACCTGGGAATCTTTCGCGACATGCCGATCGTGGTGCCTGGACGCGACGAGCAAGACGCGATTGCTCGAACAGTCGATGCGATCGACGAGACCGACAGACGCGAGCAAGGGCAGTTGATCCAGCTGAGAGCATTGAAGTCTTCCCTGATGTCGGTCCTCCTCACCGGCGAGGTGCGCGTCAAGCCCGACGAGGACGCGGCGTGATCCCCGAGACGCTGGACGGCTGGACGCTGGAGGTCGTACGGCGGCTCGTCGACCAGGGCGTCTTCGAGACGGATCGCTTCGACTTCAAGGAGATGCTGCCGCACTCGAAGGACGAGGAAGGCAAGCGTCGCTTGCGGCGCGACACCGCGGCGTTCGCGAACAGCGCAGGTGGCTTCCTCGTGTTCGGCGTGAAGGACGCGAAGGGCGTGGCTCCTGCCGATCGCGTCGTCGGCATGCTGGTGACCGTCGACTTCCCCGAGCACTTCGGGAACTACCCGAGCGCGTGCGAGCCTTCGGTGGAGTGGGCAGCGAAGAATCCGCCGATCCCTCTCGGCGCGGATCGTGTCATCCCCGTCGTTCACGTGCCCCGGAGCTCGCGCCGGCCGCATGGCGTCTTCGAGGACGGCAGATGGTGGTTCTGCAAGCGTACGAACAAGGGCACCGAGCCCATGAGCCTCGGCGAGCTGCGTGATGCGTTCTCGACGACCCGCGAGAAACTGGCGAAGCTCCGCGCCCTCACGGAACAGGTGCAGTACCTCCACGACCGCGCCCGAGAGGTGAACGCGCGAGCCTCCAACGGCGGGCGGCAGAGCCGCTGGCGAGGGTCACATCCCGACGCATACGACGACTCGGTCGTGACGGCCCTCTGGCCGGAGGTCCTCGACCTTCTGGCTCACGACGACACCGTGCTCCGACAGATGCCGGCGCTGCGCGCGGCGGTGCGCAAAGCGGAGGAGGGGCGCGCGGTACCGTGGCTGGCCAAGATCACGCAGATGAACGACCGCGAGGCGGCGCGCTGGTTCGGCGGCGCAGCGCGCGAGGTGGTTCGCGTGAGCGAGATTCTCTTGCCGAGGCTCCGGAAGGCGGAGTCCGATGCTTCCCGCTAACTCGGGTCACCGGTTCGGGTCGACCGCCGTCACGCCGAGGACGACTATCGCGTCTTGGATGGTGATCTCCTCCCCATCCTCGTTCGTGAACGTGTGTGTATCCCGCCGCGCCAGGCGGACCCGGTAGTTCCCGACGACGAGGCGGCCCATGCCGCGCCCAGGGCCGTCAGGAATGAACATCCCCGTGCCGTTGGCGGCGAACTCTCGTACCGCTTTGGTCAGCTGGTCGATGAGGTCGGCGTTGTCGCCCATGTCGGACCACGCGCCCTCGGTCCAGATCGGCTGCCAGGCCATCAATTCCCCGCGAACAAGGTTGACCAGCGAAGCCATTGTACATAGCTTCATCCTCCGAGGGTGTACATATGCGCAGGCTGAACGATCCCGTCTGGCAGGCATTCGAGCGCGAGCCGTCGCCTAACGACCCGCCCCTCACCGAGGACGAGTCGATCAAGACCCAGCGCGGTCTCGAGCACATGCGAAGGGGCCTGTTCGTCGCAGTCGATACCGGCGCTGAAGCGAAGCAGAGGAAGTAGCCGGGGCGCGTTGCGTCCGCTAGTTCCCTGCATCCACTGCCGTACCCGCGGAGGGGCCCGCACTCGGGAGCACGTCCTACAGGATGCCTTGGGCGCCTCGCTAATCCTGTCGACCGAGGTCTGTGCAGCGTGCAACGCGGCGTTCAGTCCGCTCGACCAGGATCTCGTCGAGCACGTCGAGATCTTCACGCGCGGTCGGGTCACGAAGCTCCTCGGCCTCGGGCTTCAAGACGACCCTACGACCGGTGTCCGCCTTTCGGCGCGGCTCGGCTTGCACGGCGAAGAAAGGGGACTCTCCGTATCGCCCCCGCAGGTCTTCCAGCTGCCCGATGGGTCGTGGCAGTTTCGCGGCGGCTCAACCGACGTACTCGCGACGATGATTGAGGAGATCGGAAGACCGGTCGCAAAGGTCCACGAGACCGTCGACGTGTCGAGCGATGGGTTGCCCGTGGCCCTCGCCGTCGTGCGCACCGGCCCCGGCGCATACGTGGTCCGGGGAGCGAAGGCTGCCGAGGTTCGTGCGCTTGCCGCACGCCTGCGGGCGGAGGGCATGAGGCCGACGCACCTCGGTGCCCCCGCGCAGTGGACACCGCCGGAACGAGTGCAACCGATCTCGCGCGGGGTGGAGATCCCCGTGGGGAGGATTTCGCGGGCCGCAGCGAAGGTCGCGCTGAACTACGTCTGCAGCACGCTGGGTGCGGAGAGCGCCCTGCGGACGGAGTTCGACCCGCTGCGGCGGTTCGCGCGTGACGGGGAGGGAGCGTTCCTGGACTTCGTGTCCCTCGCCCTTCTCGACCAATACCAGCGGGAGGCGGTGAACGTCTTCGCGCATCCGTCGCGTCACGCCCTGGTCCTCGCGGAAGTGCACGACGGCGCGCAATACCAGACGGGTGTACAGATCGTTGTCTTTGGCCAGCCGTTCGCGGTGGTGCGAATGGGATCAGCTCCGTATCCCATGCTTCCGCCGCGCACGTGGCGGGTGACCTACTTCGATCACGAGAAGAAGACGTTCGAGCACCTCCGCATCCCGGACGACGGGCCGAGATGCTTCGTGAACATCGATTCGGTGGTGCCGGGCGCTTCCGCGCTCCTCAGCGCGGCCGTCTGATCGCTGAGGGCGACCGCCAGCACGGGAGGCGCCCTATGGACACACGTGGAGGATCGGGAACCACGGAACGCGGCCGTCGGGGCACGTACCTCGACCGCGAGAGCGCACCGCCATCACCCCGCCCCCTCCGCCTCCGCGAGCAGCGCCTGAAAGCCCGCCTGGACGAAGTGCTCATCGCTCGTGAGTACTTCGGTGATCCCGCGCTCCTCCAACACGAGCATCGAGTGGCAGTCGGTGAGGCTGTACCCCTTGTCGCCGCGCTGCTTGTAGCGCTCCAACGCCTTGGCGAACGCGGCTCTCGACGCGGGCATGACGTGCACGGAGGCGTCCGCATTCCACTTCTCGACGGTATCGACTGCAGCCGCCCTCAAGGCCGTGCCTTGCTCGGAGAAGAAGTTCAGCACCTCTGCGAGGACGAAGTCCGTGGTCACGAGGCGGGCGCGGCGTATACGAGTCGCCGCCGCTACCGCACGTTCGTGCAAGCCATCCCGCCTGTTGATCCGCGCGACGATGAAGCTGGTGTCGACGAAGACTTCCTTCACCGTCGGATTCCGCGCCGGAGGTGCTCGTCGATGGACGCAGCCGGTGGCAGCTTCGCCCATTCCTCGTCGGCGACGTTGTCCGAGATGGCATCCATCGCGCGCCAGAGCGGCTCGTTGTCGACCTCGCCGCTCTCGTCGGCGCCAAAGAGCGTGATGGAGCTCACGCTCCGGAACCGCAGCAGGGTTCCGTGCGCATCGAAGGCGCCCAGACCCTTCACGCGCACGCGCACGTTCTCGTAGTCGCGGGCGGCATCGAGCACGACCTTCTCGTCCCGCTCGGGCAGCGGCACCTCGATGGCATTCTTCGCGTCGAGGGTCTCGTACAGCTCGAAGCGTTCCTTCCGGACGCTGGTCGCGAGGACGAAGCCGACCTGGTCGGCGACGTCCTCGTACGCCGGCTCGACGAACGCGAGGATGCGGGATCGCTGGTCGGGATCGAAGCGCGCCCCGGACTTGCTGTCCGGCTTGCAGACACCGATCCATTCGCCAGCCCGCAACGTCTTTCCCCAGCCGCCAAAGAGCTGCAGCGTGTCCTTCGGAAAGCCGTCAGGGAGACGACTGCCGTTCCGAGCATCGTCCAGCGCCTTGGTGACGAGCCCGAGCGCGTCGTCGAACTCGTCCGTGGCGAATTCGAGCGCGGTCTGCGGCGATGAGAACCCGCGCTCCAGCGGCGCCACCGCGCTGCCCTCGCCGACGTTCGTAAAGCGGAGCTGCAGCGAGTCCCGGAAATGTGCCTTCAGGCGGTCGCGGCTCGGATGCCGTTTCCGCCAGAGGGACTCGGCTACTGCGACGACGATGCTCTTGAATGCGACGATCTCGGGCAGCGCGTCGACCTCCAGCGAGCCGCCCTCGAAGCGGTCGCCGTGAAAGCGCAGGTCGATGACGCGTTCCCAGTTCATGGCATCTGCTCGTACGTACAGCGTAGCACCCGACCGGGCCAAGCTCTCGCGCTCCCCCCTGCGAGCAGACCCCTGCCTCCTCCGCGCCGCACGCCCTGAAGCGTGAAGCTCGGAAACAGGGGTCCCCCGCGCGGACGAGCGTAGCATGGGTGGCTGAGCTGATGCCGCCCCCCGGCCGCGCCTGGAACGAGGCCAACCTCTCCGAGCACCCGGCCATCCGTCAGCTCGTCGCCCTCGGGTACACCTTCGTCGCCGCCGAGACGCTCGAGGCGGAGCGCGAGTCCCTCAAGGACGTCATCCTCACGAAGCGTCTCGCGACGGCGCTCCGCCGTCTCAACCCATGGATCTCCGACGACAACGTCGCCAAGGCGACCCGCGCGCTCACCGCCGTGCAGGCGCCGAGCCTGATCGACGCGAGCCAGGACGTCTACACGACGCTGACGCTCGGCAAGTCGTTCGAGCAGGACCGCGGCGAGGGGAAGAAGAGCTACGACGTCCGCTACGTCGACTTCGAGACGCCGGCGAACAACGAGCTCCTCGTGACGCGGCAGTTCAAGGTGCGCGGCGCGAAGAAGCACATCATCCCGGACGTCGTCCTCTTCGTGAACGGCATCCCCCTCGCGATCATCGAGTGCAAGAGCCCGACGCTCGGCCCGGAGTGGAAGCTCGAGGCGCTCGACCAGTTCGAGCGCTACCAGGAGCTCGGGGACCGCTGGAAGGATCTCGGCGCGCCCAGGCTCTTCGAGACGATGCAGGTTCTCGTAGGCACGTGCGGACACGCGGCCAGCTACGGCACGGTGACGACGCCGCACCGCTTCTACGCGGAGTGGAAGCAGCCCTTCGGCAGGACGCTCGACGCGCTCGAAGCGGAGCTCGGACGGAAGTCCATCGCGCAGGACGTGCTCTTCGACGGCCTGCTCCGGCCCGAGGCCCTGCTCGACATCGTCCGAAACTTCGTCGTCTTCGAACGCGACGCCGATACCGGGCGCGTCGTCCGGAAGCTGTGCCGGTACCAGCAGTTCGCCGCGGTGAACAAGGCGGTTCGCCGGGCGCGCACGGCGAAGAAGCCCACCGAGCGTGGCGGCGTCGTCTGGCACACGCAGGGCTCCGGCAAGAGCCTGACGATGCTCTGGCTCGCGCTCAAGCTGCGGCGCGATCCGACGCACGACAAGCCGACCATCGTCATCGTCACCGACCGCGTCGACCTCGACGACCAGATCACGAAGACGTTCATTGCCTGCCGCGTGCCGAACCCCGACCGCGCCGGGAGCGTGCGCGAGCTACGCGAGCTTCTGGCCGGGCCGACGGGTCGCACGATCATGACCACCGTGCAGAAGTTCCAGGAGCTCGCGACCGCGCACGACCCGAAGCGGCGCTCCTCGAAGGAGGAGCACCCGGTGCTCTCGATCGCCGAGAACGTCTTCGTCCTCGTCGACGAGGCGCACCGCAGCCAGTACGGAGGCCTCGCCGCGAACCTCCGCCGCGCGCTCCCGAACGCGTGCCTTCTCGGCTTCACCGGCACGCCCATCGACAAGAAGGACCGCTCCACCCTCCAGACCTTCGGTCCCTACATCGACACGTACACGATCGAGCAGGCCGTCGCCGACGGCGCGACGGTGCCCATCTTCTACGAGGGGCGTCTCCCCGAGCTGCGCATCCTCGGCAACAGCCTCGACGCTCTCTTCGACCGCGTCTTCGCCGACCGCACCGAGGAGGAGCGCGAGGCGATCAAGAAGAAGTATGCCACCGAGGCGGCCATCGCCGGGGCGCCGAAGCGCGTCGAGGCCATCTGCCTGGACCTCATCGACCACTTCACGCGCTACATCCAGCCGGACAGGTTCAAGGCGCAGATCGTGACCTCGAGCCGCGAGGTCGCCGCCCTCTACAAGGAGACGCTCGACCGCCTGAACGCGCCGCAGTCGGCCGTCGTCATCTCGACGTCGAACGACGACGACGCCAGCCTCACCAAGCATGGCCGCTCCGCCGAGGAGCGCCGCAGGCTCATCGACGACCACTTCCTCAAGAAGGACGACCCGCTGTCGATCCTCGTCGTCTGCGACATGCTGCTGACCGGCTTCGACGCTCCCGTCGAGCAGGTGATGTACCTCGACGCCCCGCTCAAGGAGCACACGCTCCTCCAGGCGATCGCCCGCGTGAACCGGACCGCGGACGGCAAGACCTACGGCCTCATCGTGGACTACTGGGGCGTGTCCGAGGCGCTCCAGGAGGCGCTCGCCATCTTCGCCCCGTCGGAGGTGCAGGGCGCGATGACGCCGAAGCTCGACGAGCTTCCTCGCCTCCAGGCTCGCCACGCGGCCGTGCTCCGTTTCTTTGTTCGCGTGAAGGACAAGGACGACCTCGACACGTGCGTCGCCGTGCTCGAGCCCGAGGACGTGCGTGCCCAGTTCGACGACGCGTTCCGGCGCTTCGCGCAGAGCCTCGACATGATGCTCCCCGACCCGGCGGCCCTCCCGTACGACGCCGACGCCCGGTGGCTCGGGAAGATCCGCGCGACGGCCGCCGCCAAGTACCGCGACGAGAAGCTCGACATCTCGGATTGCGGCGCCAAGGTGCGCAAGCTCATCGAGGAGGCGGTCGTCGCCGAGGGCATCCAGATCCTCGTGAAGAAGGTGTCGCTCTTCACGTCCGACTTCGAGGACAAGCTCAGGGCGCTGAAGAGCGACGACGCGCGGGCGAGCGAGATGGAGCACGCCATCCGCCACGAGATCCACGTGAAGCTCGAGGACAACCCCGCGTTCTTCACGTCGCTCCGTCAGCGGCTCGAGCAGATCATCGCGGACCGCAAGGCCCAGCGCATCGACGCTGCGGAGCAGCTCGCGCTGTTCGACGCGCTGACCAGGGAGCTGCGTGGCCATGCGGACGTGGCAGAGAAGCTCGGCCTGTCGGAGACGGGGTTTGCCATCTACGGCCTGCTCTGCGGGGACGGCGCTCTCTCCGTGGGCGAAGGGGAGGGGACGCCCTGGGGCGGCAAGGTGGACGAGGCGAAGACGACGCTCGCGTCGCTGATCGAGGAGCAGCTCGCGCCGCAGGTATCCATCGTGGACTGGGCGCAGAAGGACGACGTGCAGAAGGAGATGCGGCGCCTCGTGAAGCGCCAGCTCCGCGCTGCGTCGTATGCGCCGGCCGTCATCGAGGCGACCGCGGAGGGCATCGTGGACCTCATGAAGCGGAGACGCCGGTCGTGACGGTGCTGGAGCGCTCCTCCGTCCAGTGGGGGCACACGAGCATCCGCTACGCTGTGCGCAGGAGCGCGCGCCGGGTCACGGTCTCGATTGCGGTCGATCCGCGCGGGGGCGTCCTGCTGACGGCGCCCGCGGCGACGTCGATCGACCGGCTCGATCGCGTCGTCCGAACGAAAGCGCGATGGATCGTCCAGCGTCTACGGCGCGAGAGCGACCTGCCGCCGCCTCCCGCGGACCGGGAGTTCGTCAGCGGCGAGACGTTCCGCTACCTCGGCACGCAGTACCGCCTCCGCGTCCAGCAGGAGCGGGCAACGCACGTGGTCCTCCAGCACGGGCACCTCGTCGTCTCGTGTCCGGAGGCGGGCGACGCGCGGCGGCAGGCGCCCGCGGTTCGAAACGCGCTCGTCGTCTGGTACCGCCGGCAGGCTGCACGGCGCCTTCCGGAGCTGGCGGTCGCATGGGCGAAGAGGCTGGGGGTCGCCGTGACGGCCGTGGGCCTTCGCGAGCAGCGGCGACGCTGGGGTAGCTGCGATCGCGCCGGCTCGCTCCGTCTGAACTGGCGCATCGTCCAGGCGCCCCGGCCGTGCATCGAATACGTCGTCGCCCACGAGGTCGTGCACGTCCGGCATCCGAACCACACCCCGGCGTTCTGGGCGGCCCTCGGGAGGCTCCTTCCCGACTACGACCGGCGGCGGGGCCGCCTCCGGGAGCTCGGGCCGTCGCTCCTCTGGTGAGGGCCGGTCCTTCGGCCCTGCGGACCGAAAAATAGTTTCGCAGTCCTTCCGCGCCTTTGGCGGCGCGCGAGCATTTTTCTTCGTCCGGCGACGGCGAAAGTCCGAACTGGCGGGACTGTGTTCATAGGAAGGGAGAAAACGGTAGGCGCAAGCCACGGGACGCCGTGGCCCAGGCCCAAGGCACCTCCCGGCGGGAGCATTCCGCTCTCGTCGGCTCGCCAGTCTCGGCGATCGGTGCGCCCTTCTGAGAAAGGAGAAACATTGTCATGTCCAGCACCACACCGAATGCGACCAGGGCGCAGACCTTGGCGGCACTGCAGGCGCTCGTTACGGGCTTGCAGAAGCAGTTCCCCAACGGGACCTTTACGTTGGAGAGCACGCAGTTCAGCACGCAGGACCTCGTGACGCTGATCCAGGGCGTCATCGATGCACTCAACGCGCTGATCGCTGCGGAATCCGCCTCCAAGGTTGCATTGACGAACGCGCAGGGCAAGGTGGCAAAGGCGAGTCCGACGATCTCGGCTCTCCGGCGCAACCTGTTCTCGATGTTCGGCAACGCTCCGCCGACGCTGGCCATCTTCGGGCTGCAGCCTCCCAAGGCCAAGGTCCCGAGGACGACCCAGCAGAAGGCGGCCGCCGCGGCGAAGGCGAAGGCGACGCGCGCAGCGCGTGGGACTGTCAGCCGAAAGGCAAAGGCAGCCATCAAGGGCAACGTCGTCGGCGTGCAAATCACGCCGGCCACGGTGACCGTGACGCCCGACCCCGCGCCGTCTGCACAGCAGGCGCCGGCACCCCCGCCCGTTCCCATCACGGGAACGAGCAAGTAGCCGTCGTCGCGTAGCGCGCCGGCGTCCGGGAAGCCTGAGCAACTTCCCGCACGGGCGTCGAACGCGCTGATACAAAAAAGGGGTCCGGGGGGCGCCACGTAGAGGGGCGCTCCTCGGGCCTCGCTCTTTTTTTCTGCGGCTGCTGCGCCGTTTGGCCGGCAGCCGACGACCACGACGACACGGGAGGGACCGATTGGACGCGTTCACATCGAGCGGGAACTACCTCGGAACGGATCGCATCGGGCGCGCGCTCACCGACGAGGAGAGCAAGCGGCTCGGCCGAATGCTGCGTGACCACGGCTTCGTGGGCGCGAGCATGGTGGCGCTGCGCTTCGGCTTCCGGCTGACGCGCGGACGTGGCAACGCCCGCGACCTGTTCGGGCGCGTCCAGCTTCGCCTCGTGCGGACGGGGTGGGACCCGAACGCCGTGCCGCTCGTGAAGCGGCTCTGCCGCCTCGTCTGGAGCGAGTACACGCACGAGGTGCGCGAATCGGATACGGCGCGGCGCGCCGAGGAGTCGTTCCTGCGCGAAGAGGGGATCCTCGGGGAGCCGCGGCAGGCGAGTGCGGCCCGCGGCGACCCGGTGAAGCCGGCGCCCCTCGAGCCGGTCACGTCTTCCTACGAACAGCAGCTCGAGCGGCTCGCCGCCGAGCGCGACGACGAGGCCAGGCGGGCGCTCTC
The DNA here is from genome assembly GCA_036490515.1 of Polyangiaceae bacterium. Classification (GTDB taxonomy): domain Bacteria; phylum Myxococcota_A; class Polyangia; order Polyangiales; family Polyangiaceae; genus Palsa-1150. Next base: position 141,166 of record DASXDU010000047.1, on the reverse strand, counting down.
GCTCGCCCAGCTCCGGCGGGGGCTTCCCGTGCTGCGCGCGCGCCTCCGCGCGAACGAGGACGTGGTGAACGAGGCGTGGGTCGAGTGCCATCTCCGTGGCGTCCGGGACCTCGACGCGATGGTGAAGGAGAAGGGCCACACGAAGGACGAGTTCTACGCGGCGCAGAAGCGCCGCCAGCGCGCGGTCCAGGACGTGCTCGAAGAGACGCGTCCCGCCGCCCCCCACGACGAGGAGAAGGACTGATGGAAGCCGTATCGCGTGAAGAAGAGCTGTGGGAGGCCCTGCTCGAGGAAGCAGGCGAGGAGCTGATCGAGGCTGCGGCCGCGGTCAGCGTGGAGCAGGCGGAGAAGGAGCTCGCCGAGGCGGGCTTCGACGTCGCGGCGGAGCGGGCGAACGCGGAGGCGTTCCTGCGGTCGCTCGAGGACGGGACGTTCGGAAAGAGCGACCCGGCGAAGGCGGCGAAGGCGGCGAAGCCGGCGGCCGTGGCGGTCGACGCGGGGGAGGCCGTCGCCGCGGTTCCGGCGTCCGCGTCCGTGGCGCTCATCGACGCCCTCGGCTCCCGGCCGCCGCCCGCGAGGGATACGACGCCACGCAGGGGTCGCCCCGTCGCCGTCTGGGTCGGCGTGGCGCTCGCCGCGGCGGCCGCGGTCGTCGCGTACGTCGAGAGGCAACCGTCCGAGCCGATCGTCGCGGGACCGGATACGCATCCCTCGTCGACCTCCTCGTCTCCGTCCGCGTCGCACGAGGCGCCGTCCCCGCAGCTCGTCGCGATGGCGGCGGATCTGCGACGGCGTGCCGCCACCGCATGCGACGCGGGCCGCCCCGACGTGTGCATGGCGCTCCTCGACGAGGCCGCAAAGAAGGACCCGGCCGGCGACGGAACGCAGGAGGTCGAGGCGCTGCGCCGCGAAGCGCTCGAGAAGATGCAGGCGAAGCCGAAGTGAGGCGAGGGTGCGGCCCAGCGCGTCAGAGCAGCGGTCGCGTCGTCGACGACGGCGCGAGCGGCACCGACGGCCAGCCGCCTGCCCACTGAACGAGATCCGTCAGGTCCTCCCGCCCGCACCCTGGCGCGTTCACGCAGCCCTGCTTCCATGCGTGGTAGACCATCGCCGTGTCGCCGGCGGCGGTCTCGACGACCGAGCAGTGGCCGGGGCCGACCCACGCGCCGCCGGTGACGAGGATGGGGCCGGACGCCTTGGTGAACGGGCCCGTGGGCGAGGGAGCCTGCGCGACGCCGACGGCGTAGCTCGCGTTTGCGTACGAGTTGCCGCTGTAGAAGAGGTAGTACGCGCCGCCGTGGGCGATCATGAAGGGGCCCTCGGTGACGGCGCCCTCCCAGGCCTGGTCGTTCGTGATGAGGGTCGAAGGTGAGCCGGTGAGCGAGAGGCCGTCGGCGGCGAGGGGCTGCGCGTGGATGGGCGTGGGCTTGCCGACGGCGTTGCCGTCCTCCTTCCAGAGGACGTACGGCGTGCCGTTCGCGGTGATCTCGCTCGCGTCGATGAGGCCCATCGCGGCGTCGTGGACGAGCGGCTCCGCGAGCGGCGTGAAGGGGCCGGTGGCGCTCGCGGCGGAGGCCGCGCCGATGGCGAGCATCCCGTCGGCGCCGCGCGCGGAGAAGTAGACGACGTAGTTGCCGCCGACGGCGTGGACCTCGGGCGCCCAGAAGTCGCTCTTGGCCCACGCGGGCCACTGGCCGGAGGGGAAGACGTGACCGACGAGCGTCCAGGTCGCGAGATCGGGCGACGTGTAGATGGGGTAGGCGTCCGCGGCGTCGCCCGAGGTGCACGTGAGGACGTAGTGGTCGCCGTCGTGGAGGACGCCGGGATCGGGGCAGTCGGTCGGGATGACGGGGTTCGTGTAGAGACCCCCGCACTGCGTGTACATGAAGGAGAGCGCGCAGGCGTTCGCGCCCGTGAAGTGGGGCTGCCAGCCGTTCGAGAGGTTGGCGTAGGAGTCGCCGCCGGAGCCGACGCAGGTGCCGTCGGAGAAGACGCGTCCGGCGACGTCGTCGTAGGTCGCCGTGTGGCCGGCCGGGGGGAGCCATGCGGCCCCGTAGGAGACGCGCGTCGTGCATGCGGCGGTCCCGGTGGCGCCGCAGGACGCGGTGGAGTCGAGCGCGAGGATGCAGGCAGAGTTGCCGGTGAAGTAGGGTTTCCAGCCGTTCGAGAGCGTCGCGTACGAGTTCGCGCCGTCGTCGATGCAGGAGCCGTCCCACGTCACGGGGCCCGCGGCGTCGTCGTACTGGGCGGGGTGATTCGTGCCGTGGATCCAGGCGGCGCCGTAGGTGATGCGGGTGGTGCAGGGGACGGTGGCGCCGTCGGAGTCCGGCGCGGCGTCTCCGGTCGCACGGGCGTCCGTGCCCGCGTCCGCGCCTGCGCCCGCGCCCGCGTCCGCGTCCGCGCCCGCGCCCGCGCCCGCGTCCGCGTCCGCGTCCGCGCCCGCGCCCGCGCCTGCCCCCGCGCCCGCGCCCGCACGGCTCGAGGGTCAGCCTTCCGACGGCCCATCTTCGCCGCGGCTCGAGCAGGAGGTGGACGGCGACGCCGACGTGCCGCTCGCGCCCTTCGACGAGCAGCTCCCCGGCCGCCGGTACACCCTGGTGCCGCTCCAGCCGGGGGTCGTGCTCATGGTCGACGACGCCGTGTCGGGGTTCGTCCGGCGAATCGCGACCGAGATCGTCGACCGCTACCGCGCCGCGCAGCTCTGACGGGGCGCTCCTCGCGCCGGCGGCTCATCGCGACGGCGAGACACCGTCTTCGCCCCGGCGCCGTCGCCTCCTCGTCCTCGCCAGCGCCAGCGCCGCGAAGACGCCCGCGCCCGCGAAGAGCGCGTCCCCGCTGCCTCCCCCGCCCATCACCTCGCACGAGCAGCCCTTGCTCGGCGCCACGAAGGCGCCGTAGCCGGCGTCCTTCCCCCCGTCGCCCTTCGTTCCCCCCGTGGACGCGTCGTCCCCGCTCGAGCCGCTGCCGCCGTCGCTCCCCGGCCCGGTGAGCCCTCCCCCCGCGTCGACGGGTGCCCCTGCGTCCGACGGCGCCGCGCACTTGCCCGCGGTGCACGCGGCGCCACCGGGGCACACCGCGCCCTTGCAGTCGTCGACGCACGCGCCCGCCGCGCAGTGCTGTCCGCCCGGGCAGCTCACGGTCGCGCACGCGGGCTCGACGCACGACCCGCTCGTCGCGTTGCACGCCTCGCCCTGGCCGCACGGCTGGCAGCTGCAGCTCGTGACGCAGACGCCGCCCGTGCACACCTCGCCCTGCGCGCAGTTCACGCCCGCGCACGGGTCGACGCACGCGCCCACGCGGCACGTCTGCGGATAGGGGCACGTCACGCCGTCGCACGGCGCCTTGCACGTGCCGTTCTTGCAGACCTGCCCGGCGGGGCACGTCACGTTCTCGCACGACGGGTCGACGCAGTAGCCGACGGCGTTGCACACGAGGCCCGTGGGGCACGGGAACTCGCCGCCCGCGCAGCTCTTCACGCACGCGCCCTCGTAGCAGACGTACTCCTCGGGGCAGGGGTTGCCCTCGTCGACCTGCCCGTTGCAGTTGTCGTCGAGGCCGTTGCACGTCTCGGTGGGCGAGGGCTTGTTGACGCCCTGGCACGTGGTCGTGCCGCCCGCCACGCACTGCGTGAGGCCGGGCGCGCAGATGCCCGGCTGCCCCGTGTCGCACGGCACGCCGCCGCCGCTGCACGAGATGCCGGTGACGAAGTAGACGTCGTCGTTGAAGTCGCCGTCGTTGTTCCAGCCCGTGGCGCTCGTCGCGCCGTCCTCGAAGCAGATGTAGTAGGCGTCCGCCGTGACGGTCGAGGCGTAGACGAGCGCCGTGATCCAGGGCCCGGGCGGCGAGCAGCCGGTGCAGACCGTGTCGTACGAGGCGTTCGAGTAGTGCGTCTCGCCGCCGACGAGCGCGAAGCCGACGACGCCCCCCTTGTAGTTGGGGTCGTTCTTGATGACCGTCCCGCTGAACGAGGTCCCGACGGGCGAGTTGGGCGGGACGAGCGCGTAGAGATCGCTCGCCTGCGGCTGCGTGCCCGTGTCGTTGTACCAGGAGAGGCCGAAGTGCGACGCCGCCTGGTTGAGCACGTACGTCGCCGTGAAGCCGCAGAGCGGGGAGAAGGCGTTCGGCGTGTCGTGCGCGTCGGTCTGCCAGTTGATCCCCTCGCCGCGGCTCGCGAAGAACGTCGAGAGCTGCTCCTCGCCGGAGGAGGCCTTCGGCACCGCCAGGCCGTTGGGCTCCGTCACGGTCGCTCCGGCGGTGGCGGCGAGCAGCGCGATCGCGACGACGGCGGAGACGCTGGCGAGGAGGCGCATGGCTGCGCTCATGGTGGGAGGCGCGATGCGGCGCCGCAACGGAAGAAGAGGGTTGAACCCGATTGAGACGCGCCCGCGAGACTACGGAGCGACGGGGCGGCGCCACGCCACGGTCAGCGCAGGAGCGGCCGCAGGATCTGCACCGACCGTGGGTAGTACGGCGAGAGGGGGCCCGTGGGACCGTCGTCCGGGTCGAAGGGCAGGTACGTGAGCGTGACCGCGCCGGCGTCGGTGCCCCAGAACGAGTCGGCGAGGGCGGAGCCCGGCGCGAAGCCGAGAAGGAACGTCGCCGTGAGGTCCGCGGCCCCGATGGTCCCGTTGTACGGGTTCGCCGGGGCGGGGCAGTACTCGCACGAGGGTGCGTAGCCGGGCGGCTCTGCGCGGACGAAGGGCCCGCCGTACGCCTGGTCGAGCGCGCGCAGCACCTCGGGGGCCGTGTCGACGAGGACGGGCATCGCGCCGCCGTCCGCCGCGGGGATCGACGCCGCAAGGCCGGCGTGCCAGTCCCCGGCGATGATCGCGTGCCCTCCGGGAGGCGTGATGCCCTGCACCCACGAGATCACCTGGCGGACCTGCATGTCCTGCTCGGCCTCCCAGCCTCCGGTCGTGCCCGCGTCGGGCGTCCCGTACGCGCCGACGTAGGGCACGAGCCCCGCGAGGAGGGGCGACGTGAGCTGGGCGCAGTAAAAGTCGACGTTCTGATCCTCGAGCTGGAGCTGGGCGTAGAGCCCCGCGCGACGCCAGCCGGTCGACGGCAGCTCGTAGGCCTGGGTGTTGGCCAGCGGGTAGCGGGACAGGATCATCGACGGCGTCATTCCCTGGAACGCGAAGGGCTGTCGGCTGTCCGTGGTGCAGCTCGTCTCGGCCTGCGCCAGCGGCGTGTCCGACGTCACGTTGTAGGCGAGACAAGCGCCGCAGGTGAGCGCGGTCGTGTCGGCGCTGTAGAGGAGCTGACCGAAGAGGTCCGGGCAGCTGTGCTCCATGCAGTCTTCGACGGGCACGTACCCGGACGTGTCCCCGGTGGTCGAGCACGACTGCGCGAGGCACTGGATGATGCCGTCGACCACGGAGGCGAGCGACGGCGGACAGGGCGGCCCCGACGTCGGCGTCTCGCCTCCGCCGTCGTCGGTGCCCTGACCGGAGAACGGCGTGTCGAGGTCCGTCGTGACGTAATAGGCGTAGGGGAAGCGGGCCTTTGCCGCGGCTGCGATGGCCGCCTTGTCGGTGTCCCGATTGGCCTCGAGCACGCACATGACGTCCGCCGGACGGCGCGCGATCGCGTCGAGGACGGCGGGCCGCCGGTCGTCCTCGAACGGCGCGTCGTCGCCGAAAAGGGCGATGTTGAAGGTGTCGACCGTGAGGTTCGGAAGCGCCGAGAGCTGGCAGCTGGCGAGGACGCCGCCGCTCGACGACGCGCCGGCGTCCCCGAGAGTCAGGGCGTCCTCGCAGAGCAGCCCGCGGGGCGGATAGAGGTCGTCTCCCGAGTCACCGAGGACGAACAGCGTCTGCGTGTCCGGCACGCTCGAGGTGGGGGACACGAAGAGCGCCTGCGTCGCGCCCTGAAAGACCGGCGCCGCGTTCACCCCGTTCTCGGTGGAGAGGTAGCCCATGGCGTCGATGCTTCCGAGGTCCGAGATCTCCGCCGCCGCCTGGGGCGTGGCGCCCGGGTCGACGCCTGCCGGAAGGAGGCCGGTTACGGTGGCCGGTGCGGTCGAACCCGTCGCGAGCCCCAGGTTGATCGTCTCCCCGCTCCCGAGCGCGTTGACGAGGCGGAGTTGCTCGATCGAGACCTCCGCATGCGCCGGCGGCTCCTCCGGAAGCGCGACGAGCTGCTCGCCTCCGTTCCTGCCGAAGCGCACGATCGTCACGACGGGGCTGGCGGCGCTGGCTTCGGCGCCGCCCCCTGCCTCCGTGCCCGCCTCGGCTTGGGTGCCGCCCACGGCGATCGACGTCATCTGCGCCGACGGCGGGGCGTCGCACGACCCGCCCGCGGGCACGACCTCGACGTCGACGGCTCCGCCGGGCACCGCGAAGGGGACCGTGGCCTGCGCGTAGTCGAGCCCCGACGGGCACGACGGACCGCCGCCTGTGAGCACGGGGTTGCCCCACGCCGTCGTCCCCGACGCGCGGATGCAGAAGTCGGCGGTCCCCGCGGTGCTCGCGTTCACGAGGCGCACCCGGCCGGTCCCTTCCGTGGGGAGCGACGGGGCCGTGCACGGGAGGGGCGGCGCGACGTACGTGAGGTCACGCAGGCCGGCGATGCCGCGGCACGCGCCGAGCGACGCGACGACGAGCGCCCCAGCCACCACGGCGCGAACGAGCGCGATCCGGCCCCCCAGCACGGCCCTCGACGCTAGCGCAGGCGACGCCGAGCGAACAGCGCGGTCACCACGACCAGCGCAGGTTCAACCGTGCGGTAGTGGGCGAGACGGCGGGCTCCAGGGTCGCGTGCGACGTGAGGAGGAGGTACCCGCCGGCGGCGGCGAGGACGGCACCCACCGGGAGCAGCACGGTCGATGCGTCGGCGTACGTCTTGGCGACGCCGTTCTCGTGGACGGCGCCCGCGTCGCCGCACTGCGTGGAGGGGCACGCGGCGCCGACGTCGCGTCCCTTCACGATGGCCTGCATGCCGAAGACCGCGCCCGTCGCGAGGACGGCGGCGCCGCCGACCGCGAGGCCGAGGCCGAGGCGCTCGCGTCCGACGGGCTCGTGGCGCACCGGAGGGGATGGGACGTCGACGGTGACGGTGGCCCCGTCCGCCGGCACGTTCACGGTCTGCGACCACGCCGCGGTGCTCGTCGCCTCGACATGGTGGGAACCGGCGTCCACCGGCAGCGGCGCACCGACGGCGTCCGGCGGGACCACCTCGCCGTCGAGCCGTACGGCGTAGGGGCCTGCGCCGCCGGGCACGCGGATGACGACGTGCGCGAGGCGTGGTTCGAGCGTGTCGGCGCGGCTCTGCGCGGCCAGCCGCCGCCGGTCGTCGCGCCGGCCGGCGAGCGTCACGGCCTCGCGGTAGGCGAACCACGCCGTGGCGAGGCGCGCCTGCCCCTCGTAGCACTCGCCCAGGCTGAAGAGCGTCCCCACGGCCGGCTCGAGCTTCTCGCTCGCCTCGAGCTTCGTGCAGGCCTCGGCGAGCTGCCCGCGCGCGAGGAGATCGCGGCCCTCCCGGAAGAGCGCCTCGGCGGCGACCGCGCCCGGCGTGGGCTGCGCGGCCGCGGAACGCGGGGCGACGGCGAGGGCGACTGCCAGCGGGCCGACGAGGAGGAGGCGGGGGGTCATCGGTAGCTGCCGGGATCGGTGGGAGAGGGCGCGGGAGAAGTGGGAGCGGGCGCAGGAGAAGGAGCGGGGGCAGGGGCGAGCGTGGGGGCAGGAGCGGGCGGGAGGGCAGGAGCGGGGGTGAGGGCTGGCACGGGCGGGGCGGCGGAAGGTGCGGCGAGGGCGGGGTGCGTCGCGAGACGGGTGGGCGGGAGGGCGGTGCGCGTCGGGCTCGCGGTTGCGGTCGCGAACGCGGGAAGGGGCGGGGGCGTGGCCGACGTCGCGATCTCCGGCGGCACCCCGCTCGCCGGCGCCCGTGCGCTCGCCGGGGGGACGGGCACGGAGGGCACGGCCCGCGCGCTCGCCGCGGACGGCGCGGTCGCGGGGGAAAGGGTCGCCACGCGCCAGACGGCGACGCCGCTGAGCAGCGCCACGGCCGCGAAGCCCGCCATCCACCACGTGCCCCGCGAACCGGGCGGACCCGACGCCGCGGCACGCCCCGCCGGCGTCACCGGGCCCGCGTGCGTCGCCATCGCGGGGAGCTCGTCGAGCGAGATGCGCTGGAGGGAGGCGAAGCCGCCGGCGTGGCTCCGGCTGCGCAGCTCGCCCGGGCTCGGCGCGGAAGGAGGCGACGGGGCGGGCGCGTCCACCGTCGCGCCCTCCGGCTCGACGGGCTGCGCGTCCCGGACGACCAGCACGCGCCGCTCGCCGCTCGCGGCGTTCGGGTCGAGGACCCCCGAGAGGCTCGGCGACGAATCGCCGCCCGCAATCTCGAGGGCGACCGCGAGCTGCTTCCACGCGATGGTCGCGTTGGGGAAGCGCTTCGCCGGGTCGGGCGCGCACGCGATCTCGAACCACGCGTCGAACCCGGCGGGGACGCTCGGCTCGAGGAAGTTGGCGCTCGGGTGCAGGCCGCTCTGGATGCGCGCGAAGAGCTCGAGGAGATTCGAGCCCGAGAACGGCGGCCGGCCCGTCAGGCACTCGAAGGCCACGACGCCGAACGCCCAGATGTCGACGCGCGGGTCGACGCTCGTCGCGTCGCGGATCTGCTCGGGGGCCATGTAGAGCGGCGTCCCGAGGACGGCGCCCGTCCGCGTGAAGGACGGCGAGCTGCCGCTCGCGCCGTCCGGAGCGGCCTGCTCCTCGAGGCTGCCCACGAGCTTCGCGACGCCGAAGTCGAGGACCTTCACCTGCTCGCGCCCCTCGTCGTCCTCGAAGACCACGATGTTGTCGGGCTTGAAGTCGCGGTGGATGATGCCGAGCTGGTGGGCGCGCTGCAGCGCCCGCGCGGCCTGGGCCAGGACGCGCGCGGTGTCGGCGACGGCCAGGCGCTTCACGCGCTGGAGGCGGAGGCCCAGCGTCTCGCCCTCGAGGAGCTCCATCACGAGGTAGGGCTGCCCGTCGTCGGTGATGCCGAAGTCGAAGACCTGCACGGCGGTCGGCGTCCTCAGCTGCGCCGTGACCTGCGCCTCGGTCGTGAACCGCCGCTTGGCCGACTCGCGCTGGGCGGACGCGGGCTGGAGGAACTTGATGGCGACCCGCGAGTTGAGCGCGACGTGGCGCGCGCGCCAGACCTCGCCCACGCCGCCCTTGCCGATGAGGGCCTCGAGCTCGTACCGATCCCCGATCAGGCGCCGGGCCTCTGTGGACGAGTCCACCCCCACGACCTGCCGAGGATACCCGATAGGCGAGTAGGGCGCATCCGTCGCGCGCGATGGGGCATCCTACCGAGCGGTGAGCGCCTCGCGCATGGCCGTCGCGGCCGTCGTCCTCTCGGCCCTGTCGTTCCTTCTCCACAGGTACGTCTGGGCGCGGCTCGTGCGCGCCGTAGACTGGCCGGCCCCCTGGAGCACCGCGCTCACGATCGCGATCTTCGCGCTCGCCGTGCTCGTCCCGGTGGCGTTCTTCGCGATGCGCTACCTGCCGCGCGCCTACAACGCGCCCCTCTCGTGGGTCGTCTACGTCTGGATGGGGTTCGCGCTCTACCTCTTCCTCCTCACGGTCGTGGCCGACGCGGGGCGCGGCGTGGCCTCGCTGCTCGGCGCGCTGCCGAAGGACCCCGACCGGCGCCTCTTCCTCGCGCGGATCCTCGCCTCGGCGGTCGCGGCGGGCGCGGGGCTCGTCGGCGCAGGGGGGCTCGTCAACGGGCTTCGCGGGTTCGACGTCCGCAAGGTGCGCGTCGCGCTCGCGCGCCTGCCGGCGGCCGCCTCGGGCTACCGCATCGTGCAGATGTCGGACGTCCACGTCGGCCCGACCATCGGGCGGTCGTTCGTCGAGGCGGTCGTTCGCGAGACCAACGCGCTCGCGCCGGACATGATCGTCATCACGGGCGACCTCGTCGACGGGACGGTCGAGCAGCTCCGCGATCTCGTGGCGCCGCTGGCCGACCTGCGCGCGAAGGACGGCGTCTTCTTCGTCACGGGCAACCACGAGTACTACTCCGGCGCCGACGCCTGGATCGCGCACCTCCGGACGCTCGGCGTGCGCGTGCTGCGCAACGAGCGCGTGGACGTGCGGGGCCTCTTCGAGCTCGCCGGCGTCGACGACGCGAGCGCGGCGCGCATGCTGCCTCACCACGGGCAGGACGTGGGCAAGGCGCTCGCGGGGCGCGATCCCGCGAAGGCGGTCGTGCTCCTCGCGCACCAGCCGAAGGCGGTGTCCGACGCGCGCGCGCACGACGTCGACCTCCAGCTCTCGGGGCACTGCCACGGCGGGCAGATGATCCCGTTCAACTGGCTGGTGAGGCTCGACCAGCCCTTCGTCGCGGGGCTCCACCTCGTCGACCGGACGCAGGTCTACGTGAGCACCGGCACGGGCTACTGGGGGCCGCCGATGCGCGTCGGCCCGGGCGCGGAGCTGACGCACCTCGAGCTGGTGGCGGAGGCGTAGGGGAGGGGAGCTGCGGCGTCGCCTCCGCCGATCCGGCTCGTGCCGGGTCTGCACGGCGGCGGAGCCATGACCACGCCGGCCGCCGCCGAGTCGGCGTGCGTCCAGCGAAGCGCCGCCGCGAGCAGGACGATGGCTCCGCCGAGGAGCGCGTACGCCGCGAAGACGACGATGGCGCGCGGCGCAGCGCGCCTTCGCGTGACCAGGGGCACTGCGATGGCCTGGGGCGTCTCGAGCGCGATGCCTGGTGTGAACGGCGCGGCTCCCGCGTCGGGCTCCTCGAAGGGGAACGGCAGGTCGAGGAGCGGCTCGTCCTGCGCCTCGTCGTCCTCGAAGAGGCCGGGCAAGACGCGCGTCGGGGGCGGGCGCGCCGGTTCGGTCCGGAACGTGGAGGACTCCCTCTCGAGGCGCCCGAGGCGCATCGCCCGCTCGGCGAGGACAGGCGCCGCGAGCGACTCGACCCACTCGCCGATCTCCGTCGCGGTCGCGAGCGGGCCGACCTTCTCGAGCGCGAGCGCCATCTCGCGCGCCGTACCGAAGCGCTGCTCGGGGTTGCGCGCGAGGCCGTGCAGAACGATCGCGTCGAGCAGCCGCGGCGTGCCCGGCGCGTGCACGCCGGGGGCCTCGATCGTGCCGCGCAGGAGCTTCTCGATCCGGATCGCGCCGCCGTCCGGGTTCACGAAGAGGCGACCGCCCGTGATCATCTCCCAGAGGAGCACCGCGGCCGCGTAGACGTCGGCGCGGCGATCGACGACGGCGCCGCCGAGCTGCTCGGGCGCCATGTACGCGAGCTTGCCCTTCACGATGCCCTCGCGCGTGTTCTCGAGGCGCACGGTCGCGCGCGCGATGCCGAAGTCGAGGACGCGCGCCACGCCGTCCGCGCCGACGATGACGTTCTGCGGGCTCACGTCCCGGTGGACGACGTGGAGGGGCTGGCCGGTCTCGGTGGTCGCCTCGTGCGCCGCGTGGAGACCGTGGAGGACCGACGTCGCGACGGCGAGCGTGATGCGGAGCGGAATGCGCTCGCCGCGCTTGCGGACGGTGCGCATCAGCTGCTGGAGCGACTCGCCGTGCACGTACTCCATGACGAGGAGCAGGTCCTCGCCGTCATTCACGACGTCGAGCGTGGGCACGACGTTGGGGTGCCGGATGCGCGACGCGAGGCGCGCCTCGTCGATGAACATCGCGCGCACGTTGGACTCGCGCGCGAGCTGCGGGTGCAGGCGCTTGATGGCGACGGGCCGCGAGAACCCGACCGGCCCGAGGAGGCGCCCGAAGTGGACGACCGCCATGCCGCCCGAGGCGATCTCCCCGTGCAGGGCATAGCGCCCGATGACCACCGCCTCGTCCCGGCCCGCCGTCACCGCCATCCGTCCCTCCGGTTCCGGCCGCTCCGCGGGGGGTGCGCCCCCGAGCGACGGGGAACGCGTGCGGCCACTGGTCCTCAGCGATCGTGGGCTCCGAGCCCCGAGCGCCGCCCGCGGCGACGAGCCGGGCGACGAACGGGGAGGGGAGACCCGCGCAGTCGCGAGCGGTGCAGCCTTCGGACCAGGCCGGCGTGCCGGAGCGGATGGGTTGCGGGCGAGGGAGGCGAGGGAGGCGAGGGAGGCGAGGAAGCAGGGTCGCCGCGTCGAGCGGCGCGCGGAGGCGTCAGGTCGGAGTCTTGGCGACGAACGACTTGCAGTAGCCGCCCGGGTTGATCGTGCCCTTGACCACCTTGCACGTGCCGCAGGTGCCTGGCGCAGGCGGGGCGTTGAACTGCTGGCAGCCCTGGCACGACTTCCCCGGCTCGACCGAGGTGTCGACGTAGCCGAGCGCGGTGCGCACCTGCGCGTCGGTCGCCGAGAGCGTGCTCGTGTCGGCGCAGGAGAGGGCGGCCGGCTTCTTGTTGCAGGCGCTCGCGCCGAAGACCACGAGGGCGCCGAAGGCGGCGCTCTGCTGGAGCACGAGGCGGCGAGATACCTTTTCGTCCATGGATGTCTCCTCTTCGTAGGGGTGGCGAATGTTTGGGATCACCTATAACGAAAGGCAAGGTCCGGCGCGAGCTTCAGGGCCCCTGGGGAAGCAGGGTCGCGGCCGCCAGGGTGACCAGGGCGTCGGCCTGCTCGGCGGTCGCGGGCAGGCGAAGCTCGACGAGCGGGCCATGAGCCTCGACGACGAGGCCGCCGAGGAGATCGCGCGTCAGGAGGCGGACCATGACGTCGTTCACGGCAGAGGCCCGCTCACGCAGGGTGGCCGCGGTCGCCGCCGCAGCGGCCTCGTCGTCGCACGTGATCTCGCCGAAGGCCTCGGCCGCCCCGCCCGGCCGAGCGAAGACCCGGACCGCGAGGCGCCGCGCAGCGTCCGGTATCTGGGGGATCATCTCGTGGGGATGGGGGAAGTCGACGGCGAGCCCCTCGTCGGGCTCGACGGCTGGATCGACCAGCGGCGAAGCGCGGAGCACGGGCTCGACGGAGGCGGCGGCCTCGGACGAGACGGCCACGACCAGGTGCGGTCGCGGCCGGAGGACCACGCGAAGCGTCCCGTCGCTCCGGCTCTGGAGGCGGGCGTCGACGACGTCGTCACCGAAGCTCGCGCGCGTGCGCGACGCGAGCCGCTCCATGGTCGCGTCCTTGGGGCCCACGACGTCGATCCACTCGAGGTCGGCGACGGGATGCTGCGTGATCGAGCCGAGCGTGGTGCTCCAGCCCGGCCACGCGCGCACGAACGGCTCGAGCCGCGGAGCCAGAGGGTGCGCCCGCACCACGGACATCTGCACGAGCACCTCCCCCTCGGCGGGAGTCCGCGCGAGGAGCCCGTCGACCGTGAGTGCTGCAAGGAGGGAGACGGGTGCCGCGGACGTCGCGACCGCCGCCGGCGCCGCGGCCGTCGAGGGGGCCTGGCGCACGTCGCCGGCGCCGCCGCACGCGCAGAGGAGCAGCGCGAGCGCCCCCGCGGCGCGTCTCATCGCGCGAGGACCCAGAGGACGATCAGGCCGACGACGATGCGGTACCAGCCGAACGGCTCGAGGCCGCGGGCGCGCAGGTACTTGAGGAAGCTCGCGATGACGGCCCACGCCACGAAGAAGGAGACGACCATCCCGACCGCGAGGCTCGCCACACCGACGTGCGCGACGAGCTCGTGCCGCGCCTTGAAGCCCTCGTAGATCGTGGCCGCGCCGAGCGTCGGCAGCGCGAGCAGGAACGAGAACTCGGCGGCCGTCCCCGTGGAGAGGCCCGCGAGCTGCCCGCTCACGATGGTGCACATCGATCGCGACGCGCCCGGGCAGAGCGAGAGGCACTGCCCGAGGCCGATGGCGAGCGCCCGGGCCGGGGTGACCTTGTCGAGGCCCTCGGCGCCGGCGACGTGCCGGCGGGCGCGCAGGCGCTCGACGACGATCATCACGACGCCCCCCACGGCGAGCGCGATGGCCACCGTCAGCGGCCCGAAGAGGTGCGCCTTGATGGTCTTGCGGAGGAGAAGGCCGACGATGGCGGCGGGGGTGAACGCGATCGCGAGCGCCGCGAGGAGGCGCTTCGCCGCGGGGTCGCCCGTGAAGAGGCCGCGGGTGCGCTCGCCGAGCAGGACGCGGTAGTGCGCGACGACGGCGAGGATGGCCCCGAGCTGCACGACGATCTCGAACGAGGACGTCGCCGGGTCGTCGTCGGCGAGGCCGAGCCAGTGCCCGGCGAGGATGAGGTGCCCCGTCGACGAGACCGGCAAGTACTCGGTCAGGCCCTCGACGATGCCGAGCAGGACCGCGATGAAGAAGGGCATTTTTCGCGTAGCGTGGGTAGCACATGAACCCGTACGCGGCGCCGGGAACGAACGCCACGGGCAACGCGGGCACCGCGAGCGCAGAGGACGACATCGCCGCGGCGTCGCCTCCGGTCCTCGCGAAGGCAGCGGGCGGGGCGATCGCACTCGCGGGAGGCGTGGTGGGCCTCACCGGCCTGCAGACGATGATGCTCGGGCACCTGCGCTCGCCCTACTCCCTCATCCCGTGGCTCCTCGTCGCGCTGGGGCTCTCGAACGTCGTCCTCGGCGCCGTCGTCTTCCGCGCGCGCATGTGGGGCGCGCTGTGCGCGACCGGCGCGACGTTGCTCCTCGCGCTGGCGAGCGGCGGGTGGTTCGTCGTCAGCATCACGCACGGCCTCTTCTCGCTCTACGGGTTTGCCTCGCCGTTTCTCTCCGCGACCGCCCTCGTCTTCGCCGTCCTCGCGCTCGGCCCGTGCCAGCGAGCGTCCGCAGCCCGCGCGCGCCTGCATGCCCAAGGGATGAACCTCGGCATTTGAGCTAGCCTGCGCGCCGTGGCGGACGACTCCCTCCCGTTCTTCTCGCGCCTCGTTCTCGCGTGGCTCGCCTTCTTCCGCGTCCTCTTCGACGGCCGCTTCGCCGCCCACGTCGGCGCCCTCCGCAACGCCCCCGCCCTTCCCCCCGCGCCCGCGCCCACGCCCACGCCCACGCCCACGCCCGCGCCCGCGCCCGCGCCCGCGCTCGCGCCCGCGCCCGCGCCCACGCCCACGCCCACGCCCGCGCCCGCGCCCGCGCCCGCGCCCGCGCCCACGTCCACGCCCCCTTCCACCGACGCCGCCCTCCAGCTCCTCGCTCTCCTCCAGCGCGAGGGGCGCCTCGTCGACTTCCTCCAGCAGGACATCGCGTCGTTCCCCGACGCCGACGTCGGCGTCGCCGCGCGCGTGGTCCACGAGGGCTGCAGGAAGGCGCTGCGCTCGCACGCCGCGATCGAGCCGGTGCGCGCCGAGGACGAGGGGGCGCGCGTGAAGCTCGAGGCGGGGTTCGATCCCGACGCGGTGAAGCTCGTGGGCGAAGTGAAGGGCGAGCCGCCCTACGCCGGGGTGCTCCGTCATCGCGGCTGGCGCGCGACGAAGCTGGAGCTGCCCCGCACGGTCGGCGATCACGACGCGCGGGTCCTCGCTCCGGCCGAGGTCGAGCTCTCGTGAGCCGCTACGCCGTCGGCATCGACCTGGGCACGACCCACTGCGCGCTGGCCGTCGCGCCCCTCGATCGCGAGGATGCCGCACCCGAGGTCCTGCCCGTGCCGCAGCTCGTCGCGCAGGGGGCCGTCGAGGCGCGCCCGCTCTTGCCGTCGTTCCTCTACTTCGCGCACGCGAGCGAGGGACCGCAGGCGCTCCCCTGGGACGCGTCGCGGACGTTCGTCGTGGGCGAGCACGCGCGGGCCCGCGGCGTCGAGGCTCCGGCGCGCGTCATCGCCAGCGCGAAGAGCTGGCTGTCGCACCCGACCGTGGACCGCCGCGCGGGGATCCTTCCGCAGGGCGCGCCCGAGGACGTCGAGAAGATCTCACCGGTCGAGACGTCCTGGCGCTACCTCGAGCACCTGTCGGAAGCCTTCGACGCGCGCTTCGGAGGAGGCGACGACGCGCTCGCGAACCAGGACGTCGTCGTGACCGTGCCGGCCTCGTTCGACGCGTCGGCGCGCGAGCTCACGGTCGAGGCGGCCCTCGCCGCGGGCATCGACAAGGTGACGCTCCTCGAGGAGCCCCAGGCGGCGCTCTACGCGTGGGTCCTGGCGCGCGGCAACGCGTGGCGCAAGGAGCTCAGGCCGGGCGACGTGCTCCTGGTCGTCGACGTCGGCGGCGGGACGACGGACTTCTCTGCGATCCACGTGGTCGACCAGGGCGGATCGCTCGAGCTCGTTCGCGTGGCGGTCGGAGACCACATCCTGCTCGGTGGCGACAACATGGACCTGGCGCTCGCCCACCAGGTGCGGACGCGGCTCGAGGCCGAGGGAAAGCCCGTGGACCGCGCGCAGCAAGCCTCGCTGGTGCACGCGTGCCGCGCGGCGAAGGAGCGCCTCCTCTCGGACGCTTCGCTCGCCTCGATGCCCATCGCGCTCGCGTCGCGCGGGTCGGCCCTGCTCGGGGGAACCCTCCGTGCGGAGCTCTCGCGGGAGGACGTCACGAACCTTCTCGTGGAGGGCTTCTTTCCGCGCGTCGCGGGCGACGCACGCCCGACGACCCGGGCGCGCGCGGCGCTGACGCAGCTCGGCCTCCCCTACGCGTCCGACGCTGCGATGACGCGTCACCTCGCCTCGTTCCTCTCGAGGCAGGCGGGCGCCGTCGAGCCCGCGCCGGGGCAGCGCGCGCCGAAGCTCCTCCGGCCGACGGCGCTCCTCTTCAACGGCGGCGTCATGAAGGCCGATGCGCTCCGGTCCCGCGTGGTCGACGTCCTGAACTCGTGGCTCGACGCCGATGGCGCTCCTCCCGTGCGCGTCCTCGAGGGCGCCGATCTCGATCTCGCCGTGGCGCGCGGCGCCTGCTCGTACGCGCTCGTCCGTCGCGGCAAGGGGATCCGCATCCGCGGCGGGACCGCGCGCGCGTACTACGTCGGCATCGAGGGGGCCGTGCCGGCCGTGCCGGGCGTCGAGCCGCCGGTGAGCGCCATGTGCGTGGCGCCGTTCGGTATGGAGGAGGGGACCGAGGCGGCGCTGCCGGCGCACGAGCTCGGCGTCGTCGTGGGAGAGCCGTGCACGTTCCGCTTCTTCGGGTCGACCGTGCGGCGGGACGACGCCGCGGGAACGACGCTGGAGTCGTGGAAGCCCGAGGAGGTCGAGGAGCTCCCGCCCATCGAGGTCACCCTCCCGGCCGAGGGGCGGCGCGACGGCGACGTCGTCCCCGTGCGTCTCCGCTCGCAGGTCACCGAGGTGGGAACGCTCCTGCTCGAGGCCGAGCCGGTCCACCCGCTGAAGGCCGACGAGCGCTGGCGCGTCGAGCTCAGCGTCCGCGGCGGGGAGTGACCGCGGACGATGGCGGCGCGCGCCTCGGTGGGGATCGACCTCGGGACCACGAACACGGTGGTCGCGTGGGCGCCCGCCGACGGTGGGGAGACGCGCGTGCTCGCGATCGATCAGCTCGTCGGCGCGCGGCAGGCCGAGCGCGTGCCCCTCCTTCCGTCCTCGCTCTACGCTCCCGTCGAGGGCGAGGGCGTCGACGATCCGTTCGGAGACGCGCCCTGGGTCGTCGGCGAGCACGCGCGTCGCCGCGGCGCCGAGGTGCTCGGGCGCCTCGTCTCGTCGAGCAAGAGCTGGCTCGTTCACGCGGGCGTCGACCGCTCGGCGGCGATCCTCCCGTGGGGGGCGGCCGAGGACGCGCCCCGCCTGTCGCCGGTCGACGCGGCGGCACGGGTCCTCGCGCACGTGAAGCGCGTCTGGGACGTCGAGCACGCGGACGCGCCGCTCGCCGAGCAGGACGTCGTGCTCACGGTGCCCGCGTCGTTCGACGAGGTGGCGCGCGAGCTCACGCTCGAGGCGGCGGGCCGCGCCGGGCTCGCACCGAAGCTCCTCGAGGAGCCGCAGGCGGCGTTCTACGACTGGATGACGCGCTCGGGACGCCCCGGGATCGAGCGCCTGCTCGCGCGGACGGATGGAGAGGCGCTCGTCCTCGTCGTCGACGTCGGCGGCGGGACGACCGATCTGTCGCTCGTGCGCGTCTCCGGCGTCGACAAGGTGGAACGCGTCGCGGTAGGGCCCCATCTCCTGCTCGGCGGCGACAACATGGACCTCGCGCTGGCCCACGCGGCCGAGCCCCGCCTCGTCGACGAAGGACGGCTCGAGCCCGCGCGCTTCGCGCAGCTCGTCGCGGGGTGTCGCGTGGCGAAGGAGGCTCTCCTCGGGGAAGCGCCGCCCGAGGACGCGCCGGTGACCGTGACGATGCCGGGCGCGAAGCTCGTCGGCGCGACGCGTACGGCGCGTATCGCGCGCGACGAGGCCGAGAGGATCGTCCTCGAGGGCTTCCTTCCCCTCGTCCCTGCCGACGCTCGCCCGCAGCGCGCGCGCGGCGCCCTCGTGGCCTTCGGTCTCCCCTACGAGAGGGACGTCGCGATCACCCGCCACGTCGCCGCCTTCCTCGCGCGGCATCTCCCGGCCGGTTCCGCACCCAACGCGGTGCTCCTCAACGGCGGAGTCTTCCGCGCGTCGCGCATCGCGGGCCGGCTCGTCGAGGCGCTCGGAGAATGGCGTGGCCACCAGCCCGTCGAGCGCCTCCCGGACGCCGATCCGGATCTCGCCGTGGCACGCGGCGCCGTCGCGTACGCGCTCGCCCGCCGTGGACGCGGGGTCCGCATCGGCGGAGGGTCGGCGCGCGGCTACTTCGTCGGTGTGGCCGACGAGGGAAGGCAGCGCGCCGTCTGCATCGTGCCGCGCGGCGCCGAGGAAGGGGTCGCGCACACGGCGCCCGGGAGGACGTTCGCGCTGGCCGTCGGGAGGCCCGTGCGCTTCGATCTCTTCGCGAGCGACGAGGTGGAGGCCCACGCCGGCGAGGTCGTCGACGTGGACGACGATCGCTACGGAAGGCTTCCGCCCGTGGCGACCACCATCGCCGGCGCCCGCGGCGAGGAGGTGCGCGTCGCCCTCGAAGGGGAGCTCACGCCCCTCGGGACGCTCGATCTGGCGTGCGTCGAGGTGGACACCCCGGAGCGCCGCCACCGGCTCGCGTTCCACCTTCGCGGCAGCCCCGCGCCCTCCGTCGCTCCCTCCCGTCCGCCGGCCGCGTCCCAGCCGCCTCGCAAGCTCGACGCTGCCCGCGAGCTCGTCGATCGAGCCTTCGGGAAGCCGCGCGCCGACGCCGGCGGGCGCGAGGCGAAGGATCTGCTCCGCGAGCTCGATCGCGTCCTCGGCGAACGCTCGCAGTGGACGACCGAGACCAACCGTGCGCTCTACGACGCGCTCCTGCCGGACGCGCGGGGTCGCCGTCGCTCCGCCGATCACGAGCGCGTCTTCTGGCTCCTCGCGGGGTGGTGCGTCCGTCCGGGCTTCGGTGATCCGCTCGACCCGCAGCGCCTCGCGCTCCTCGCGCCGCTCTTCGACGAGCGGCTCGCGTTCCCCGGCGAGGCGCGCGGCTGGCAGCAGTTCTGGATCGCCTGGAGGCGCGCTGCGGGCGGGCTCGACGACGCGATGCAGGCCAGGGTTCGCGACTTCGTCGACCCCTGGCTCGCCCCTGCCGAGGCGGGGCTCAAGAAGCCGAAGAAGCCGGCCCTGGCCCTCGACGACGCGCTCGACATGGCCTGTTCGCTCGAGCGCGTGGCCCAGCCGCGCCGGTCGGCGCTCGGCGGCTGGGTCCTCGAGCGCACGTGGACCGATCGTGATCCCCGCCTCTGGACGGCGGTCGGCCGGCTCGGCGCGCGCGTGCCCGCCTACGCGAGCGTGCACCACGTGGTGGCCCCCCACGTCGTCGAGCGATGGCTGGACCACCTGCTGCGCGAGAAGTGGGACGTCGTGCCGACCGCTGCGCAGGCCGCCGTCCGGATGGCGCGCCGCACGGGCGACCGCGCGCGAGACGTCGCGGAGCGCGTGCGCAAGGAGGTCGAGCAGCGCCTCGAGCGCGCCGGCGCCGACGCGGCGTCGATCCGCGCCGTGCGCGAGGTGGTCGCCGTGGAGGAGAGCGAGCGGGCTGCGTTCTTCGGGGACGCGCTGCCCCAGGGGCTGCGGCTGGTGGACTGATCACTTCCGCAGCTCGAACACGAGCATCTCGCCCATCGTCTCGTGGTCGCGCGCGCCGACCCGCACCATACCGACCTTCTCGATCACCCGGAGCGACGGCGTGTGCCACGCGAAGGTCGCGGCCTGCACGGCGCGCGCACCCTCCTGCTCGAGCGCCCACGCGACGCACCTGCGCACCGCCTCGGTCGCGTACCCGCGCCCCTGCGAAGCCTCCTCGACACCGTAGGCAATCTCCGCGACGCCGTCCTCCGCCGGCTTGCCGTGGAAGACGACGCTCCCGATGACGCGCGCGTCGCCCTCGGCACCCCGCATGACGACCACGCGGTCGCCCCACAGGCGCACCTCGGGCTGCGCGCGGATGTCCTCGAGCGAGGCGGTGAAGGCGCGCTCGACGAGCTCCCGGTTCGGCCAGCGCGCGGGCATACGGGCGCACACGAGGCGCTCCGCGTCGTCCTTCCGTCCGAGCATCACCGCCTCGACCATCGCGAGCGTCATCGGCACGAGCTCGAGACGTGCGGTCGTGATGAGCGCCATGGTCCCTTCGCTATCGTACGATATCGTACCCGCGCGAGCGCACCCGCCTCGGCCGAAGTTTGCAGCGTGGCTGGCGTTCGAGAGCGAGGTGCGCCGGTCGCGGCCCGGAGGCGTGTGATTCCTGCTCCCGCCGCCCGGTCGCGTGTGTTAAGGAAATCGCCGCGGGACGGGCAGAGGGTCGAGAGTCGATGCGGCTCGGATGGTATGTCGCGGCGGTCGCGATCACGGCGCTTGCAGGGGTGGGCTGCACGCACGTGGCGCCCTACGAGCGCGGCAAGCTCGCGCACCCGATGATGACCGCGGACGACCTCGAGGGGCCCGCGGCCGCCCACGTCCTCGCCGTGCACGAGGGGGCCACGGGAGGCGGCTCGCTCTCGGAGAGCGGCTGCGGATGCAACTGAGGCCGAGCGCCCCTCGACCCTCTCGACTGCGTATCCCCTTCCTCGTCGCCGTCGCAGCGATCCTCGCCGCGACGGTCCGGGTGCAGACGGCGCGCGGCGCGGACTCGTCCGACACCGACCAGACGGTCACGGATCGGGACGAGGCGGCACCCGTCCGCAAGCGCGCCGTCGAGCAGAGCGACAGGACGCTCGAGGACCCGTCGACCAAGCACGCTGGGCTCGAGTTCGGCGCCTACAACGACTCGGACCACGTCAGCGTCCTCACCCCGTCGATCGTCGCGGGCATCGACAACGTCAGCGGGGCGTCGCTCAACGCGTCCTACCTGGTCGACGTGGTCTCGGCGGCGTCGGCCGACATCGTGTCGACCGCGTCGAACCGCTGGCAGGAGGTCCGCCAGGCGGGGACGCTCTCGGCCCAGTACAAGCCCCACGACTTCGGCGTGGGCGTCGGCGGCTCGGTGTCGCGCGAGCCCGACTACCTCTCGTACGGCGTCTACGCGACCATCGTGAAGGACTTCGACGAGAAGAACTGGACGCTGGAGTTCGGCTACGGGTTCAGCCACGACACCGCCGGGCGCTGCGGCGCCGACGGGGCGTGCACCCCGTTCAGCGTCTTCTCGCGCGACCTCCAGCGCGGGTCGTTCAACGGCGGCATCTCGTGGGTCGTCGACCGCGCGTCGCTCGCCTCGCTGACCGCCGACGTCGTCATCGAGAACGGCGACCAGTCCAAGCCGTACCGCTACATCCCGATGTTCAGTCCCGCGATCGCGAACACGATCCCGAACGGCGCGTCGCCGGACCTCGTCAACGCCGCGCGGCTCCCGGAGCGGCCCCTCGAGCAGCTGCCCCTCGAGCGTCACCGCTTCGCGCTCACCGCCCGTTACGCGCACCGCTACGACGGGTCGACGCTCCGCCTCGAGGAGCGCGTCTACGACGACGACTGGGGGCTGCTCGCGTCGAGCACCGACGTGCGCTGGATCTTCGACGTGGGCAAGCGCCTCGCCCTCTGGCCCCACGTGCGCTTCCACGCGCAGAAGGCGACGAGCTTCTGGGAGAAGGCCTACGTCTCGTACAACGCCAACGGGGACCCGGCGACGTGGGCGCTCCCGCTCTACCGCACGGGCGATCGCGAGCTCGGGCCCCTCTGGACGGCCGAGGGAGGGGGAGGGCTCAAGTGGTACCTCGGCAAGGACGCCGACCCGCGGTCGCTGCAGCTCGGGCTCACCGGGGACGCGATGTACACGGCCTTCCTCGACGACCTCTACCTCACCGGCCGCGTCGCGATCCTCGGCGCCCTCACCTTCGCGGCGGAGTGGTGATGCGCCCCCGCGCGGCTCTCTTCATCGCGTCGCTCGTCGCCGGCGCGGCCGGAAGCGTCGGCATGCTCTCCTGCGCCGACGCCGTCCACGACCAGGAGGTCGCGGCGCTCGGTCCGGACGTCGGCCCGCGCGGTCCCACGCACCGGCCCGGTCAGCCCTGCCTCGTCTGCCACGGCGGAGAGGGGCCGGCGAAGGAGCAGTTCAGCGTGGCCGGGACGGTCTACGAGGACCAGGGCGGCGGCGACGCGGCGGTGGGTGCGGTCGTCCTCATCGAGGACGTCACCGGGCGCACGCAGACGCCGTCGACGAACCAGGCCGGGAACTTCTACGTGGCGTCGGGCGACTGGGCTCCGAACTACCCGACGTCGATGACCGTCACGTCGGCCGACGGGACCGTGCAGCAGTTCATGCTCTCTCACGTCAACCGCGACGGCTCGTGCGCGTCGTGCCACGCGCTGACCGAGGGGCCCGCGTCGCCGGGCCCCGTCTACGTAAACGCCGCCGGGTCGCAGGGAGACTGAGCCTTGTTCCGGCGCCTCTTCCTCAGCCTCGTCCCGTTCGCGTTCGCGGGCGCCTACGCGTTCGGCGGCTGCACGCCCATCCAGAACCAGACCATCGGCATCGATGGCCCCCCCTACAGCACGGACTCGTTCAAGCCCGTGGCCGACTACCTCGGCAACCGCTGCGGCACGCTCGACTGCCACGGCCAGGCGGGCCGCAACTTCCGCGTGTGGGGTTGCCAGGGCCTGCGCCTCGAGCCGGACGCGTCCCCCGCGTCGTGCACCGAGCAGACGACGGAGGCCGAGTACGAGGCCACGTACCGTTCGCTCGTCGGCCTCGAGCCGCAGGTGATGAGCACCGTCTACGTGGGGTGCGCGTCCTCCGTGCCCGACGGAGGAGGAGTGTATCCGCCCGGTTCGTCGTGCCATCCGGAGCTCCTCACGTTCATCCGCAAGGCGCGAGGCCTCGAGTCGCACAAGGGCGGGCAACTCATCTGCACCGAGGCGCCGTGCCCCCCGGGGGTTCCGGTGCCCGCGCCCATCGACGACGCCGGGCCACCGGTCGACCCGCAGGACGTCTGCCTCGTCACCTGGCTCGAGGGCCAGACCGACCAGGAAGCCTGCCAGCTCGCCGAGGGTATCCCGAACTTTCCCACGCTGGACGGCGGCCCGTGAGGCGCGCGACGTGCGCGCTGCTCGGCGGCGCGGCTCTCGCAGCCACGATCGCGTTCGCGGCGCCGGCCCATGCCGTCGATCGACGGACCGAGGCGACCGCGAAGGACGCGCTGCGGCGCGCGTCGAACGACTACCTCGCGACCGACTACGCCACCGGCGCCGCCCGCCTCCAGAAGGCGCTCCGCGCATGCGGCCTCACGAAGTGCTCGGCGGGGACGCGCGCGCTGCTCCTGCGCGACATGGGCACGATGCTCTTTCGCAACGGGGACGTGGGCGCCGCGCGCAAGGCGTGGCTCGATGCGCTCAAGCTCCAGTCCGACGTCGCGCTCAACCCCGACTACGACACGCCCGATCTGCACGCCGCCTTCGACGAGGCGAAGAACGACGCTTCCACTCCCCCGGCCGAGGGAGGCGCGCCGCAGCCGTCGGGCGACTTCGCGCACACGCCCGCCGCGGAGCAGAAGGCCGGGACGGCCCTTCCCGTCTACGTCGAGTATCCAGGCTCCTCGTCCGTGGCGCGCGTCATCGTGAAGTACAAGGGCGCGGGCGCGAGCGAGTGGTCCCGCGTGCAGCTGAAGCGAGTCGGCAGCGGGTGGGGGGGCGACATCCCGTGCGGCGACGTGATCCGCGGGACCATGCGCTACTGGATCCAGGGGTTCGACGAGGGAAACGACCCCATCGCGAGCTCGGGAGACCCGAAGCATCCGTACACGGTGCCCATCCGCGACGAGATCACGAGCGGGCCGCCGCATCTGCCGGGGAAAGCCGCACCCAGGGGTTGCACCGAGGGCGAAGCGGGCGGGGGAGAGGCCGCCGCCTGCACGCCCGGAACGCCCGGGTGCCCTGCGGCGGCGCAGCGGACCGAGGACGAGGAGGAGGAGGCGAAACCGCACGAGGTGGCGCCGCACGAGGGGGGCGCGTACGCCCGCTTCTGGTTCGGCGTCTCGGGCGAGTTCCCGGAGTTCCTGCAGGTGCCCGCGGGCGACGACGTCTGCAAGCTCACGAGCTCCGCGGTGCCCGCCAACTCGGCGAACATGTACTGCACCAACCCGAACGGGACCGATTTCCCCTCGCGCGCGACGCCCGAGCAGAACGCGCACCTCAGCCAGCCCGGAGACGCAGGCCACGTCGACGGCGGCTTCCGGCTCGGCGACGTGCGCGTCATGGCGACCTTCGACTACGCGCTCTCGGCGAGCTTCCTGCTCGGCGCCCGGCTCGGCTTCGTCGTCAACTCGTACCCTGGGCAGGCGGCCGTGACGAACGGCAAGGCGTTCGGCTCGAAGGCGTACGCCGAGGCGCGCGCGACGTACCTCTTCGGCCACGAGCCGCTCGCGCACGCCGGGTTCGCGCCGATGCTCTTCCTCGGCCTGGGCGCCTCCGAGTTCGATGGCCACACGACGACCGTCGTCACGCTCGACAACGTCGCCGGGCAGCAGCCCGTCAACGCGTGGATCACCGACGGCCCGTTCTTCGCGACCCTCGGCGCGGGCTTCCGCTACGCCTTCTCTCCGCGTGCCGGGTTCACCGCGGCGATGCGCGCGAACCTGGCGGTCGGTGGGAACGGCGTGCTCCCGACGTACGGCCCCGAGTTCGGCGTCGCGTACGGGTTCTGACGGCCGGGGGAGCGCGCGTCCCCGCCGGGCGCGGTCAGCCGCCGTCCGGCTTCGGTGCGCCGCCGTCGCTCGACGCCGCGCCGCCGGTGATGCGCACGATGAACGGCCACGAGTGCGAGTCGCCGGTCTTCAGCGTCGAGAGGGCGCTCACGTTGTAGTCGCCGTTCACGGCCGTCGACGCCGCCGTGATCGTGAGGGTCACGTGCATCCCGTTGTGAGCCGCCGTCGGCGTGACCGAGGCGGTGACGCCCGTGGTGATCGTCGGGCTGAGCGCCGTCTGCCCGTGGCTGCGCACGCCCACGGTGAGCTGCGCGTCGTTCGGCAGCTTGGCCTCGCTGAAGAACGTCGCGTCGATCGTCTGCGTGGAGCCCGCGGGGACGACGACGTATCCGTCGGACTTCGGGTACCCGGGGGTCGAGGGCGTCTCGGTCGTCGTGGGGACCGCGAGGTCGTAGAAGATCTCGCCCGGAACCTCGGGCTGGCAGGGATCGCTGCTCACCTTGGCCGAGGCGTTCACCCACGAACGCGTCAGGGTGTTGTCGTTCGCGTCGGTCACGGGCGCGTAGTTCTCGCACGCGTCGGCGACCTCGAGGATGACCGGGGTCTTGCCCTGCCGGAACCACGCGAGGTTGTAGCCGCCCCACGCGGGGCTCGCGCCGTGCGGGTCGGTCGACGCCTCGATCACCTCGTGGCTCGTCGCGAACGTGGTGTCGGCCATGGGCTGGTCGGTCGAGCCGCTCAGCGGGCAGTTCGGGATGACGGCGTACGTGGCCGTGACGTTGCCCCCCTCGGTGGGGACGACGACCTGGCTGTGGTACCCCGCGAAGGCCTGGCAGCTCGCGGAGCCTTCGAAGGTGATCGTCGTCGAGACCGGGAAGAAGATGACGAAGATCGTGTTCTCGGTCGGCACGGGCAGCGCTCCGCTCCCGACCCAGCCGATGATCAGGTTGATGATGTCCTGGTTGTCGTCGTTCAGCGTCGTCCCGCTGACCGTGTCGGCGAGCTCGTAGTGCTGCCCGCCCGTGGCCGCGCCGACGGAGTACCCGTTCGTGACCGCGCTCCACCAGGGGGTGCCCTCCGCGAACTGGTCGTCGAAGGTCCGGAGCGCGTCGCGATCCGGGTTGCCGACGAAGCTCACGGTGACGATCTCCGGCGCCGCGAGGACGGTGCCGCCGTTGTCGGTCATGAGCGGGATCGGGTAGTGGTCCGCCGGCCAGGGGCCGTCGTCGGCAGGCTCGCCCGCCTCTTCTTCGGCGGCGTCCGTCCCCGCCTCCGCCGCGGGGGCGCCCGTATCAGCCGGACCCTGCGCCACGACGTCGCTCGTCCCGGCGTCGGTGGTGGGCGAGTCGCCGCCGCCCTTGCCGCTGCCCGAACCACCGCACGCCACCACCAGAGCGATCGCCGTCGCGATCGCGAAGCTCGTGTACTTCATTGGCCCCGAACCCTCCGCGGCGCGCAACGTACGCAAGGGCGGGGTGGTCGTCGAACCCGAAATTGCATCTCGACGGGTCATTCCAGGGCATGCGTAGAATTCCCGCGTGACCCCCCTTTCCCTCCGGGTACCGGCCAACGGTCTGACGCACCACGTCCTCGAGTGGCCTTCCGCCGAGGCACGTACGACGGCCCTCCTCCTCCACGGCTTCATGGACGCCGCCGCCACCTGGGACCTCGTCGCCCCGCACCTCGCGGCAGCCGGGGTGCGCGTCCTCGCCCCGGACATGCGGGGCTTCGGCGACGGCGCGCGCGTCCCCGCAGGCGGCTACTACCACTTCCCCGACTACGTGGCGGACGTCGCCGACCTCGTCCCGGTCCTCGTCCCCGACGGCGCGCCCCTCGTCGTCGTCGGGCACTCGATGGGCGGCACCGTGGCGTCGCTCTACGCGGGCACGTTCCCCGAGCGCGTCGCGCGCCTCGTCGTCGCCGAGGGCGCCGGGCCGCCCGACAACGACCATGCACACGCCCCGACGCGGATGCGCCGGTGGATCGAGGAGGTTCGCGCCGTCCATGCGCGCGGCGCCCGGTCCATGGGGTCGCACGAGGACGCCATGCGCCGCCTCGCCGGCAACCACCCGCGCGTGCCCCGCGAGGTCCTCGCGACGCGACTGCCGTCGCTGGCGCTCGACCTGCCCGACGGTCGCGTGGCGTGGAAGTCCGACCCGCTGCACGGGACGCACTCTCCCTTCCCCTTCTTCGCGGCCACGTTCAAGGAGTTCCTCGGCCGCGTGACGTGCCCGGTGCTCTTCCTCTCCGGAGGGCCGCTCGGGTGGCATCCGCCCGACGAGGACGAGCGCCTGGCGTGCTTCGCCCGGCTCGAGCGCGCGGAGCTACCCGACGCGGGCCACATGATGCACTGGACGAGGCCCGAGGAGATGGCGCGCCTCGTGGCCGAGTTCGCGCTGCGCGACCCGCGCTGAGACGGGCTATCCCCCGTCGCCGAGGCACTGCAGCGCGGTGACGTACGAGCACGTCTCCGCGGCGTTGCAGGTGTCGGGCGGCAGGCAGTTCTGCCCCTGCGAGGGGTTGCAGGCTTGCTGGTCGGCCACCGGCGCGACGCACGTTCCGCTGAAGCACGTTGCGCTGCCGACGCAGACGGCGGTCGCAGAGCACGCGCTGCCGGCCTGCGCCGGGACGTAGCTCGCGCAGAGGCCCCCGGTGGTGTCGCAGTAGGCCCCCTGGTTGTAGTCGCAGTCGGCGCCGTTGTTCGCGGCGGCGCAGGTGGCGCCCACGGCGCCCGGCGCGACGCAGGAGCCCGCGATGCAAACGAGGCCGCCCTGGCAAGGCATCGTCGCGCCGCACGCCGCGTTCAGGCCGGCGGGAGGCTGGCAGGTGCCGTTGCCCGCGCACATGAGGTTCCCGTCGCAGTCCGACGACGTGGTGCAGGGGCCCCCGGTCAACCCGGGCGTGACGCAGTTGCCGCAGGCCGCGCCGTTCAACGCGCGGCAGTAGCCGGTGCCGCACTGCGCTCCGTAGCGGCAGACGTTGCTCGTCGTGATGCTCCCGGTGACGCGGCAGGCCTTGGGCGCCGGCTTGCCGTAGAGGAAGTCGCTGCAGCTGAGCGCCGTGCGCGCGGCGATGCACGCCTCGAGGCCGTCGCCCGTCCACCCCGTGCCCGGGGCTGCGAGGGCGTCCATGCACCCGACGAGATTCTGCGTGTAGCAGGTCGAGTCGTCGCCGTACTGGAGGGTCACCAGCCACGAGTTCGTGCACGTCTTCAGCTGCGCACAGTACGCTGTGGCGTTGTCGCCGCAGGCCTTCTGCGCGGTCGTGCCGCTGCCGGGCGAGTCCGTCTTCGCGTCGCCCGGGTGGGCGTCGGATTTCACGCCGTCGGCGGATGCGTCTCCCGGCGGGATGCCGCCCTCGTCGTCGCCGCCGGTGTCCCCGCCCGCGCTACCGCCGTTCGCGCACGCCGGAGCGAGCCCGAGAAGCATGGCCAAGAGAAGCACGCGCAGCCGCACGTCGACGCGCTCAGAGTGACACGAAACATCCGCGCCGTCTCGAAATCGCCGCTCTCACTGTCCGGCGTGCCGTGCCGCGATCACTGCCCGCATTGCTGCTGGTAGAGGCAACAGGCCGTCGACCCGGCGACACAGTTGCCGTTGCACTCGGCGACCAGCGCCGAGCTCCCCGTGCCGGGGCATGGGCAGCACTCCGGCGCACAGTCGCTGGAGCTCGAGCACGACTGGCCCTCGGTCGCGGTGCCGACGAGGATCTGCGGGTGCGACGGGCACGACCCGCCGGAGGGGGCGGTCTCCGAGACCAGGTTCTCCGGCGACGTTCCCCCGCACGCGGGGGCGGCCTCGTCCTGCGTGCTGCTCGTGCACGCCCCCACGACCAGCGCGAACGGGACCACGAGCACGCCGATCGACCTCATCACGCGGCCCCTACCCAGCCCTTCACCGCGTCTTCCAGGCGTGCGTCCTCGCCGTCCTCGAGGAGCCCCACGGCGATCACGTTGAGCCGCTCGGGGCGCGCCAGCTCCTGCGCCACGGCGCGCACCTGCTCGGAGTCGACGGCCAGCATCTCGGCCACGTGCTCCTCGGGCGTCTCGGGGCGGTGGAAGAGCAGGCCCGACGCGAGGAACCCGCCCGTCTCCTCGGCCGAGTCCTCCATCGCCCCGACGTCCCATGCGACCCGCCGGCGGACCTTCGTGAGCTCCTCCTCGGTGGGGCCGGACCGCGCGAGCTCGGCGAACATGCCGAGGATCTCGCGCGTCACCAGCGCCGCGCGCTTGTGCTGCACGCCGGCCGCCACGTCGACGACGCCGTCGTCCTCGTAGCCGTCGAAGGACGCCGACACGTCGTAGCAGAGACCCCGCGCGTCGCAGAGGCGATGGTAGAGCCGCGTCGACATCCCGTCGTCGACGACGCGCATGAGGACGTCGAGGGCGGGCCGCATCGGGTGGGCCTCGCCGAACGCGCGGAGGCAGACGCGCAGGTCCGTCTGGCTCGAGACGTTCTCGACGATCTGCACCCGCGGCTTCTTCTGGGCGCGGTCCGGCGCGGCGCTCGGCGCCCATGCCCCCCGGGGCAGCGCGCCGAAGTCGCGCTCGGCGAGGCGCATCGCGGCCTCGGGAGTGACGGCGCCCGAGAAGGCGAGGACCGCGTTCTCCGCCGTGTAGTGCCGCTCGTGCCAGCGGCGCAGCCCCGCCTCGTCGAACGAGCGGACGTGGGACTCGCCGCCGGTGATCGTGAAGCCGAGCGGATGGTCCCCGTAGATGAGCGCGCGCGACAGGTTGTCGGGGTCGACCTGCCGGCCCTCCTCGTCGAGGTCTTCGAGGATCTCCTCGAGGACGATGCCTCGCTCGATGTCGATGTCGCGGAACGCCGGCTTCGCGAGCACCTCGCCGAAGAGCGCCGTCGCCGCGTCGAGCGACTCGGGCGGGAGCGACAGCGAGAAGATGCCGTGGTCCACCTGCGTCGAGGCGTAGAGCGACCCGCCGAGGCGCTCGAAGGCGAGGTTCACGGCGTGCGCGCTCGGGACGCGCTGCGTCCCCCGGTAGATCATGTGCTCGAGGAAGTGGCTGATGCCGTTCTCGGCGCGCGACTCGAACCGGGACCCCACGCGCCCCCAGAGCGCCACGTGCGCGCGGTGCAGCGCCGGGAGCGGCGCCACCACGACGCGCAGCCCGTTGGCGAGCGTCGAGACCTCGAAGGAGATGCTCATGGCCGAGGGCCACCCTCTCAGGGTTCGTCCTCGTCCTCTTCGTTCGAGGTCCCGCCGTCGGTCTTCGCCTCGGCCGTGTACGACTCGTCCTCCTTCACGTCGTCCTTGGCCTGCTCGCGCAGCTTCTTCACGTACAGGCTCAGCGCTTCGTCGCGCTTGGCGCGGACGAGCTCCCCCTCGAACGTCGTGCGGTCCTTCTCGAACTCGTCGCGCGTCGCGCTCTTGTGCTGCTTGAGGACCACCACGTCGAAGCCGTCCGGCGTGCGGAGCGGCGTGTCGAGCACGTCGCCGTCCTTGCCGTTGAACGCGAACTGCATGAGCTGCGCGGTGCCGTCGGGCGTGAGGCCGGGGAAGGGATCGCCGCCCCGGTTGAACGCGTTCGACGTCTGCGTCGCGGGCTTCTCCGTGTCGGTGCTCGCGTCGAAGCTCGCTGCGGGGAGCGGCTGCTTCTGCGTCGCGCCCGCCGCCGCGTCCGTTCCCGCGTCGCTCGCGGACGCCGGCCCCGGGAGGACGCGAAGCATGTCGACCTTCTGCGGGTGGACGTACTGCGCGATCGCGTCCTTGATCGCGTCCTCGACCGGCTTGCCTCCGCGCATCGCGTCGTCGATGCGCTTGGCGACGTACATCGCGTTCGCGGCTGCCTTCGACTTCGCCACGAGCTCCCGACCCAGCGACTTCTTGAGCTGGCCCTCGACGTCCGTGGCCTTCGCCGGATCGTCCTTCTCGATGTAGTGGTACCCGAACTGGGTCTCCACCGCGCCGGCCGTGACCTCGCCCGGCTTGAGCGCGTCGGCCGCGGCCTTGAACGGCGCGACGAACCCGTCGGTCTTGTCGCCCACGTCCCCGCCCTTCGCCGCGCTCCCCGTGTCGTCGGACACGGACCGCGCGACCTCGGCGAACGGCTCGCCCGCCTTGATGCGGGAGGCAGCCCACGAGAGCTTCGCGAGCGCAGACGCCTTCTCGTCGTCGGTCGCGCCGTACGGCAGCTTCACGAGGATGTGCCGGATGTGGCCCGCCTGCGGGGCGTCTTCCTTCTTCCGCTCCTCGAGCGCCTTGTCGAGCGTGGCCTGGTTGCTCTTCGACCATGCGTCCACGTCGCCCTGCGAGACGTCGGTCGTCCAGCGGAGCGCCCACGACTCCTTCACGGGCACGTAGGTCAGCGTGGCGGTGCTGTACTGCTGCTGGTACTGGTCCCACGCCTCGCCCTCGCTGACGCGGATCGGCTCGCGGATCGCGTCGCGCATCTTCGACGCCAGGAGCTCGCGCTCCTGGTCCTCGCGGAACTCCGTCGTCGAGCGGTTGCTGACGTTGCGGACCTGGCGGTCGTAGACCTTCATGTCGAACGACTTGGTCTTCGGGTCCCGGAAGTCGAGCGGGATGGCCATGTCGCGGTCGTTGAAGTGCGTCTGCGCCACGTCCTGGGGGACGCCGTACGCCTGGTACATCTGGTAGAGGAGCTGCGCCTCGAGCTGCGGATCGGCTGCCGGCACGCTCACGCGCACGTACCCCGCGAAGAGCTGATCGGTCAGCTCCTTGTCGGTCACGCCGATGCCCAGGCGCTTGGCCTCGTCGATGAGGAGCTCGCGCTCGACCAGGCCGTCGAGCGCCACCCGCTTCAGGTTCATGCGGCGGGACATGGCGGCGTTCCGGCCGGGCATGAGCATGTGGTACGCGCCCCAGAACGCCTTGGGCTCGATGCACCGCCCGCGCACGCGGGCGGCGCACGACTCGCTGAGCGAGGCCGTCTTCGACGTCGACTGGGGGCGGAAGGTGATGACGAACGCGAGGATCGTGGCGACGATGACGGCGCCGTAGATGACGTTCGACAGGCCGCGCTGTCGGAACAGATTGAGCATGGGCGGAGGCCCGCTGTATCACGGGCTCCGGGCCTAGTCGACCGGAGTGCGGGGGCCCGGGCGACGGGCCGTCAGGCGCGTTTCTCGAGGCCGACCGCGAACTTGAGCTCCGCGAGCGCAGCCTCGAGCTGGGGGGCCCGCTTCGAGTAGGTGATCTCGTAGAAGGTGTCGAGCGTGCGCTCGGCGTCCCCCGGGTCGGCCACCTTCGTCACCGACGTCCCGGTCTCGGCGAACCCTTGCGCGAGCGCGGCGGCCGCGAGCTTGCGCACCCGCTCGAAGAGGTGCCCCTCGTCTTCGTTGGGGAAATCGGCCTTCTGGGCGCGCAGGACGATCCGCACGTCGAGGGCGTCGGCCGCGCCGAGGCGAAGCCGCACCCCGGAGTCCATGATGAGGTTCTCCCGCGGTCGCTCGGCGAGCACGATCTCGTCTCCGCGCGTGCGAAAGACCTCGAAGCCCGCGTCGAGCAACGCCTTCTTGAGGCGCGCCGTGGTGTAGGGGAGCGATTCCGTCATCGCTGGAGGCAAACCCGACCCAAGGTGGACAAGCTTCTTCGCACCGAGGGTGCACGTCAAGGGGCGTTGGGGGTAAGATGAGAGAGGCCTCGCGCCAGGTCGCGTCGCGCAGCCCGCAGCGAGCCCCCCCCGCCTTGCCGGACACCAAGAACCGCCGCAGCCTCACCCCATCGACGGGGATGCCCTCGGGGGACGACGTCCACCACACCCGCCGGGGAGGGGCGCGCCACGAGGTGAGCTCGCGGGTGACGTTGAAGAGGAGCAAGGGCGCGGGCGACGGGGACGGCAGTGACGTCCTCGAGGGCTGGGCGCTCAACGTCAGCCGCGGCGGAATCCGAGTCATCCTCGAGGAGAAGGTCGAGCTCGGAGCCGAGTTCGAGGTCACGATCAGCACGGGGGAGGACACGTCCAGCGCGGTCATCGGCCGGGTGGTCTGGGTCCAGGAGGAGCCGGACGGTGTCGTCGCCGGCATCGAGTTCAGGTAGCAGCCATTTGGTGCTAACTCCGTAGTCCTTCGCACGATGGCATCCCCCAAGAACCTCCTCCCCGACTGCGGCCTGTACCGGACGACCAAGCCCCTCCCCGAGCACGAGTCGGTGATCGGCACCGGGCAGCTCGTCTACTTCCACAACCACTCCGACTCGGGCCTCCCCGTCGTGATCGCGCCCGACCACAACGTCCTGAACCGCTGGCACTTCCACGGCGGGGGCATCCCGTTCCGCGGCCTCTCGTGGGCCGACAGCCTGGTCAAGCTCCCGGCCGAGGGCTTCTACATGCTGCGCAAGCCGCTCGGCTTCGAGGGCGGCGAGTGGCCCAAGGCCGCTCTCGTCCAGCTCGGGTACACGCGCACGGGTGACCCCATCCTCTTCATCGGGCAGCAGCGCGCCCAGCTCGTCGAGAACGACCTCTGGTTCTCCGATCGCGGCGTGGGCATCTCGCGCGACCAGCTCGCGCTGCTCGAGCCGGTCCAGATCTACGCCGAGCCCGCCGCGGAGGGCGCGCACACGACGGGCGTCCACTGACGCACCCCTGACCCATTCGGCATGCCGGCATGAGCGAGACGCGCACACGGGTCCTCCACTGGTTCGTCTCGGGCGGCGTCGCGAAGACCCCCGAGGGCGGCGAGTTCACCATCGACGTCGACCCGTTCGTCGTCGGCAGGGATCCCGGCGCCAACATCGTCGTCGCCGATCCCGAGGTGAGCGCGTTCCACTGCGAGCTCCGCGCGGTGGGCGAGGGCATCCTCGTCAAGGACCTCGGGAGCACGAACGGCACCTTCCTCGGCCCGGTGCGCGTGCGCGAGGCGGTCGTCTCCACGTCGTGCGAGCTCACGGTCGGCCGTTCGCGCGTCCTGCTCGAGCCTCTCCCCAGGCGCCGGGTCGATCTCGGCTACGCCGATCGCTTCGGGCCCCTCGTCGGCGGCAGCCCGAAGATGCGCCGCGTCTTCGGGGTGCTCGAGAAGGTCTCCGCGACGCAGCTCTCGGTGCTCATCCTCGGCGAGACGGGCACGGGCAAGGAGCTCGTGGCGAAGGCCATCCACGACGCGAGCGAGTGCAAGGCGGGGCCGTTCGTCGTCGTCGACTGCGGGAGCATCCCGCCCACGCTCGCCGAGAGCATCCTCTTCGGCCACGAGAGGGGCACGTTCACGGGCGCGACGGAGCGCCGAAAGGGAGCGCTCGCCGAGGCCGACGGGGGCACCCTCTTCCTCGACGAGCTGGGGGAGCTGCCCGTCGAGCTCCAGCCCAAGCTCCTGCGCGCGCTCAGCGAGAAGCAGGTGAAGCGCGTGGGCGGCAACGCCTTCGAGCCGATCGAGGTGCGCGTCCTCGCGGCGACGCGCCGCGATCTCGGCGCCGAGATGAACGCGGGGCGGTTCCGGAGTGACCTCTTCTTCCGCATCGCGCAGGTGAAGGTCGAGCTCCCGGCGCTCCGCGAGCGGCTCGTCGACCTTCCGCTCCTCGTCGAGGACGTGTGCCGCCGCGTGGGCAAGCCCGAGCACGTGCAGACGGTCCTCTCGTGGATCGAGCAGCGCATGGGGTCGCACGACTGGCCCGGCAACGTGCGCGAGCTCGTGAACGTCGCCAGCGTCGCGGCGACCCTCGCCGACGATCCGCTCGCCATCGACGACGTCCTCACGCTCGCGCGCGACGAGGCGGCCGGCGACGCCGCGCGCATCGGCGAAGGAGGAACGGGCTTCAGCGACGCGAAGCGGACGGCGGTCGCGGGGTTCGAGCGGGACTACTTCACGAGCCTCGCGAAGCGCTGCAAGGGCAACGTGAGCGAGATGGCCCGCCAGAGCGAGATGGAGCGGCACCACGTGCGGGCGTACCTGCGGAAATACGGGATCGACAAGTCGGCCGTGTGAGGCCGCCGTCAGATCCCGCCGTCCGGCAGGAGGAACTGGCACACGTACGGCAGGGTTGCCTGGTCGCCGAGATCGTCCTTGGCGAGCGTCTGATCGACGGGCAGAGGGTTGGCGCTCGTCCACGTGAGGTACGCGTGGGAGGACGTTCCGTCCGGCTGGCCGTCGCCCCACGGAGACGCGTACACGCCCACGGGCTGTCCGTCGTCCCACGTCCAGGTCCCCGCCTGGCGTGAGAGCCCGATCCAGAAGGCGAACGTCGGCGACGCGGGTGGGACGCTGCCGCTGCGGTCGATCTCGTGCCAGAGCTGCTCGCGTTCGTCGCGCGTCTCGAGGACGACGAGCGACCCTCCCAGGTCCCCGCAGTTTTGCTCCGCATCGTCGAACGTCGCCTGCTTCGAGACGTAGAGGTAGCGCTTGCGGCCCTGCGTCCACACGAGCTCGATGCAGAGCCCTCCGTCGCACCGCTGCGAGAGGACGCCCACCGGCTCGCGCTCGCAGACGACGTCGAGCTTGCCGCCGTCGTCCTGGTTGCACGGGTACTGTTCCCAGAACCCGCCGTCCTCGACGGCCTCGACGCAGCCGGAGCCCGCGTCGCCGGACAGGGGCGAGGCGTCGGGGCCGTGGAGGTAGCAGCCGGAGCACGTCGAGGACCACCCGGGCTCGTAGGTGACGAACGACGTGTACTCGTCGGGGAAGCCGAGCTGCGCGGGGTCGAGGCCGACCCAGAAGGGCCGCACGACCTTGAGGTTGGTGAGGACGAACGCGAGCTCCTCGTCGCTCGCGAAGGTGACCACGTGCCCGCCGACCGCCGTGCACTCGTCGACGGCGGCCGTGTCGAGGAGCGCGGTCGCGCCCTTGGCCTGGAGCGCATAGCAGTGGTTGTTCTCCGGCCAGACCGCGCCGCCGCAGACGACCTTGCAGTCGGCCGTGCAGGCGCCGGACGTCGCATCGGCCGCGAGCACCTTGTTCGGGTCGCACTGCTCGCCGGCGTCGAGCTGGATGATCCCGTCGCCGCAGCGCGGACCGCCGGGTGGCGGCGTCGTTTCCGTGGCGACGTCGGGCGCTCCACCCTCGCCGTCCGGCGCAGACAGCGACGGCAGGTCGGGGATGCACGCGAGCACGACCATGCCCGTGGCGGCGGCCACGACGGCGCACGCCGCCGCCCATCGACCGACGCGAATCACCCTCGAGCCCTCGCCGCCATGATGTGGATCGCCTTTTGAGGAGTTTACACGCATGCATGCGGGCGGGACCGAGCCCTGCGCTGCTAGAATGGAGCCCGTATGGCGACGCCCGTCCCGGCCGTCCCGGTTCCCGAGGGTGCCCGCAGGGCCATGCGCCCGGGCGCCCTCGAGGACAGGTACCGCGCGCTCTTCCTCGTGGGGCGCGGCGGGATGGGCACCGTGGAGGTGGCGCTCGAGCGGAGCGCCGACGGGTTCGAACGCGTGGTGGCGCTCAAGCGCCTGCTGCCCGAGCAGGCGCGTGACCCCCGTCACAAGGAGATGTTCCTGCGCGAGGCGCGGCTGGCTGCGCTGCTCAAGCACCCGAACGTCGTGCACGCGTTCGCGTTCGGGGAGCTCTACGGGGAGCTCTTCCTCGCGATGGAGTACGTCGAGGGCGAGACGCTCGCACGGCTGCTCGCGTCGGCGCGTGGCGCCGGCGGGCTCGTGCCGGCCGTGACGGCGTTCGTCCTCGCCCAGGTCTGCGACGGCCTGCACGCGGCGCACGAGCTCCGGGACCGCGGGGGGCAGCCGCTCCACGTCGTGCACCGCGACGTGAGCCCGCAGAACGTGATGATCGCCCACGACGGGCACGTGAAGATCCTCGACTTCGGCGTCGCGAAGTTCGAGACGGGTGGCCACGAGACCCGGACGGGCGAGGTGAAGGGCAAGATGGCGTACATGTCGCCGGAGCAGGCCCTCGGCGAGAAGCTCGATCGCCGGAGTGATCTCTTCAGCGTCGGCGCCGTCCTCTTCGAGTGCCTCACCGGCGGCCGGATGTGGGGGGACGGCACGGACCTCGAGGTGATGCGGCGGCTCGCCCTCGAGGCTCCGCCACGGCTCGACGCTGCGATGCCGGACGCACCGGCGGCGCTCGTCGCGCTCCACGCGCGCCTCGTCGCGCACGACGTCGCCGAGCGGCCCGCGACGGCGAAGGACGTGGCCGACGAGCTGCGCGCCTTCGTGGCGGCAGGGGCGCATTGCGACCGGGCCGGGGTGCAGGCGCTGATGCGAGAGGCCTTCGCGGCCGAGGCGACGCGGCAGCGGGACCGACTCAACGAAGCCCTCCGGCAGGCGGCGCCGACGAAGGTCGAGAGCCTCCGCAAGACGCTGGATCCGACACGGAGCTTCGAGATGCCTACGCGCACCGAGCCCGTGGTCCTGCAGTCCGAGCCTCCGCTCGCGTCGGCACGGCACGTCGCGCGCGGCGCGAGGAGCCGCTGGCCCGTCATCGTCGGCGGGGGGGTCGCCCTCGTGGCCGTGGCCATCGGGTCGGCCGCGGTGGCGACGCGACTCAACGCGCGCGACGCAGCGACGAACGTCGCGAACGCACCCCAGTCCCTGTCCGCATCCTCGTTCGCGCCCGTACCCGTGCCCGTGCCCGCGAGCACGACTCCGCCCGCAGTCACGCTCGCTCCCTCCCCCACGATCGCGACGCCTTCCACGCTCCCTGCCTCGCCCACGCCCACGCACGCCCCCGCGCTCTCCCCGTCTCCGTCCCACCTCCGCCCGCATCCTCCTCACGCCTCCTCGCGTCCCACCGGCACGACCAAGCTCCCCGATGTGGACCCGACGCCCTTCTGACGTCGTCGTGCCGGCGCTGCTCGCGACGTATGTCGCGTGCTTCGCGGTCCCCGCGCGCGAGGCGCTCGCCGCGCCGCCGCCGGCGACGACGATGGACGACCCCATCGCGCAGTTCCGCGAGCGCTTCAAGCAGGGGATGGACCGCTACAAGGCGGGGGCGCCCGCGGAGGCGATCGGCTACTGGGAGCCCATCTATCGCGAGCTCGGCGAGCAGAAGGGCTACCGCCTCGCGTACGATCTCGGCATCGCGTACGAGGAGCTCGGCGACGCGACGCGCGCGGCAGACCGGCTGCAGTCGTTCCTCGCCGAGGTCGACGCGCGCCGGGGGCGCAGCGAGACGCTCGCGGCCATCGTGGCGAAGGAGGAGGGCGACGCCAGGCAGCGCATGGCGGACCTCGTCGCGACGAAGGGACGCATCTCCGTGCAGGCGGGGACGCCGCCGGCCGCGGCGCAGGTGGACGCCGGCGAGCCGCGCCTCGCGGGCTTCGTCGCGTGGGTGACGCCGGGCGATCACGCGGTGACCTTCGCGCCCGGCACACCGCAGCAGGAGACCAAGTCCGTCACGGTGCACGCGGGCGAGAAGGTCGACGTGACGCCTTCGCCGCCGGCTCCTCCTCCTCCGACCACGGCCCCTCCTTCCCTCGCGGCGACGGTCGCCCCGGCGCCTCCCTCTCCCGAGCCACCGCCCGTCACGCGACGCGAGGCGCGCCATCCGTTCTCGCCGGTCGTCCTCGGTACTTCGGGGCTGCTCGCGATCGGCGCGGGCGTGGCGGCGATCCCTCTCCGCGCGAGCGCCGAGTCCCTGCGCGGGCAGTATGCGAACGACGCGTCGCGTACGAGCGGCAACGTGCAGAGCTTCTACGACGCGCGCACATGGTCGTACGTGTCCATCGGTGCAACGCTCGGCCTCGCGGCGGTCACTGCCGGCCTGGCCACGTGGTATTTCCTGGGGACGTCCTCGCGTGAGGTGGTGATCACGCCGGGCGGCATCGCCGGGAGATTCTGATGGCCGTTCCACGCAGACCGAAGCACGGGAGGCTGCTCCCGGCGGCGCTCGTCGTCGGTCTCTCCGCCTTCCTCGCGGCCGACGCTCCCGCGCGCGGGGTCCCGCTTCCTGCCCGCGCGGTCGATACGCCGATGGCCGCCGCGCCCCGTGCCGCTCGCACCGCAGCATGGGCGGAGGATCTCCCGCCGCTCGACGTCACCAGCGTGCAGGACGGTGCGCGCATCCACGTGCGCCTCTACGGCGAGGACGGCGAGATCGACGAATCGGCCCGCGCGGCCTTCGAGCGCCTCGTCGCGCGCGACGGCGAGCAGCACCCCCTCGCGCCGCGCGTCGAGCAGCTCCTCGTGAAGGCGTCCCACCACTTCGCGGACGCCGCCGTCACGATCGTCTCGGCGTGGCGGCCGCACGCAGGGCGCCACACGAGCGGCGACGCTCTCGACTTCAAGCTCGCCGGCGTGAAGGCCGCGACCCTCGCGGCGTACCTGCGCGGTCTGCCGCGCGCCGGAGTCGGCATCTACACGCATCCCCGCACGCAGTACGTGCACCTCGACGTGCGCGACCCGAGCTACCACTGGATCGACGGCTCTCCGCCGGGGGTGACGTGGAGAGAGCGGGGGATGCGGGACCCCGGGCAGATGAAGCGGGATGCGGCGTGGACGCCGGAGGGGGACTTGCCGCTGTAGCGGGGATGGCAGGGAGCCGGGATCGAGCACGGGGGGATCGAGTAAGTGCACGGGCACGTGGCACGAGGACGAGCACGTCCTGTCGAGCACGTGTACGAGGACGAGCAGGACCACGAGCACGCCTTGGGCGTGGGCAGGGCGCAACCGGAAAGCGTGGGTGACCGCTCTCGAAGCGAGCCGTGCTCGTCCACCTACTCGTACTCTTCCACGTACACGACAGGACGTGCTCGTCCTCGTGCACGTGCCACGTGCACCTACTCGACCCAGCCGTGCTCGATCTTCTCTCTCCCCGCTTCCGCAGGTTCGCGAGCCTCAGTCCTTCTTCGCGATCTTCTCTTTCAGCTTCGCGACGATGTTCGGGTACCCCTCGTTGGGGTTGTGCATCTTCTTGCGGAACTGGTCGTAGTAGTTCTTCGTCAGGCTCGAGCCCTCGGTGACGAAGTCGACGCAGATGAAGCCCTTGTCGGTCTGCTTGACGAGGTAGTCGACGCGGACCGGGGGGTCGTGCGGCTTGAGCTTGCTCTGCGCCTCGGTCACGACGCGGATGACGCCGTTCTGGTCGCGCTCGCCCTTGTACGCGATGTCGTAGTCGAGCGTCTTCATGAGGTTCTTGCGGTAGCTCTTGCGAACGAGCTGCTTGAGCAGCTCGGTCACCTCGCGCTTCTGCCCGTCGTCGAAGCCCGCCCAGAGGTCCTCGCATCCCGGCAGTGACGGGTGGCACGGCTCGCCGAACGCGCGGCGTGCCATCTCGTCGTAGTCGACGAAGGCGTCGAGCCCCTGATTGACCTGCGAGTCGCGCGCGGGCGACTCGGGCTGGCGGAGGGTCTGGTCGAGCGTCGAGTGCTCGCGCTGGATGAAGCCCTGCGCGTCTTCGGCGTGGGCAGGGACGGCCACGGCGAGGGCGGCGAGCACGACGAAGGCGGAAAGGGGATGGCGGAGACCCATGGCGGCGTTACCTGCCTCGATATCGGTCGGCTTGCAAGTTCCGGGGCATACGATCGGTTCCGATGCAGACGGCGGCGGGCCCGTCTCTCCGATCGACGGGTTGCGCGCCCGGACCATTCAAGTTCCGCCTGCTTCCGGAGGGTTACACTGCGCCGGGGGGCCGGAGGCTTCGCTTCAGCCGCCCCACGTCGCGGCTGAGTGTGACCCGGAAGCTCGCCCCTCCCCGAGAAGAACGCTCCACACTCAGGCGCGCGCCCATGGAAGCGTGGTCGTCGAGGATGCGGCGTACGACGGCGAGGCCGATGCCTGCCCCGTGCGTCCGCGTCGTGAAGAACTCGTCGAAGATGCGGGCGTCCTCCGCGACACCCGGTCCCGCGTCGTCGACCGCGAGGGTCACGGTACGATCGTCGCTGCTCACGCGCACGACCACGGTCGAGCCCTCGGGGCTGGCCTGCACGGCGTTTCGCACGAGGTTCCAGAGCACCTGCCGCATCTGCGCGCCGTCGCAGCGGGCGAGCGCTTCCGTCGCCGGGCCCTCGTAGCCCACCGTCACGTCCGTTCCCCGCTCGGCGTGCGTGGCGAGCGCGACGACCTCGCGCGCGAGCGACGCCACGTCCGTCGCCTCGGGACGCGGGGGCCGCGGCCGCGACAGGTCGACCATGTCGCCGACGAGATCGTTCAGCCGGCGCGCCTCGCGCTGCACGATGTCGCACAGCCTCCGGTCCTCCGCCGAGAGCGACGGCGACTCGCGCAGCATCTCGATCGAGCCCCGGATCGACCCGAGCGGGTTCCGGATCTCGTGCGCGAGGCCCGCGGCGATGCGCCCGAGCACGGCGAGACGC
This sequence comes from Polyangiaceae bacterium, assembly GCA_036490515.1. Classification (GTDB taxonomy): domain Bacteria; phylum Myxococcota_A; class Polyangia; order Polyangiales; family Polyangiaceae; genus Palsa-1150. The sequence continues at coordinate 100,043 of DASXDU010000047.1, read as the reverse complement.
TCGGCCTCGTACGCGCGCGCCGTCGCGGCCTGGAGCGCGCCGCCCGTCAGGCGAAGGCGCTCGGCGAGATACCCCGCGAGGAGGGCCACGACCACGACGCCGAGCATGTTGACGAGGAGCGGATACGTGAGCTGCGCCGCGGCGTGGAGGTAGCCGGCCGCGGGCTGATCGGGCGGAGGGGGCACCCACCCGAAGTGAAGCCCCGCGCAGAGCGAGGCGTAGATCCCCACCCCGAGCGCCGCCGCTCCGAGCGCCCCCCGGCCCCCGACGAGGACCGCGCCGACCAGGCACGTGAGCGCGTAGAACGACGTGGCGCCGCTCGACACGCCGCCCGACACGTAGACGATGGCCGTCCAGGTGATCTGGTCGAGCACGATCTGCGTCCAGGCGAGCGCCTGGAGGTTCTTCCCCGAGCGGAGGACCGCCGCGTACACGCCCGCGAGCGCGAACCCCGCGGTGATCGTCCCGAAGACGACGCGCAGGCTGAAGGGGTAGCGCGCGAGCTCGCCGCCCAGGTAGAGGATGCCGACCGCCCCGAGCAGGAGGACGAGGAAGCCGAGGCGGAGCGCCGTGATCCACGCGATGCGGCTCGCGAGCGTGTCCAGTGCCGCGGAGCGGATCCCGAGCTCCATCGCGCCCTCGCCCGCGCGCCCTGGCGCGCTACTCCGCCTTGATCTTGCCGGCGATGCTGAAGATGGGCAGGTACATCGCGATGAGCACGACGCCGACGGTGCCGCCGACGCCGACCATCATCGCCGGCTCGATGAGGCTCGTCAGCGCGGAGACCGCGACGTCGACCTCCTCCTCGTAGAAATCGGCGATCTTGTTGAGCATCGCGTCGAGCGCGCCCGTCTGCTCGCCGACACCGACCATCTGCACGACCATCGGCGGGAAGACGTTGGTCTCCATGAGGGGCTGCGCCATGTTCTTGCCCTCGGAGATGCGCGCGCGCGCGTACATGATCGCCTCCTCGACGACCACGTTGCCGGCGGTCTTCGCGACGATCTCGAGCGCGTCGAGGATGGGAACGCCCGACGAGAGGAGCGTCCCGAGCGTGCGCGTGAACCGCGCGACGGCGATCTTGCGGAGCACCTCGCCCATGATGGGCAGCCGCAGCATCGTCTTGTGGATGGCCTTCTTGCCGCGCGGCGTCTTGTACAGGTAGCTCGTGCCGACGATGATCCCGGTGAGGCCGAGGAAGAACCACAGGCCGTTGGACACGAAGAAGCGCGACACCGCCATGACCCCGCGCGTGAGGGCGGGCAGCTCGTCCTTGGACCCGAAGTCCTTGAACATGTTCTCGAAGCCCGGGATGACGAACGTCAGCAGGATCGTGAGCACCGCGATGAAGACGACGATGACGATGCTCGGGTAGACCATCGCGCCGCGCACCTGGCGGCGGAGCTTCATGGCCTTCTCGATGTAGACCGCGAGGCGGTTCAAGATCGTGTCGAGGATGCCGCCCACCTCGCCCGCCTGGACGAGGTTCACGTAGAGGTGGTCGAAGACCTTGGGGTGGCGCCGGAGCGAGTCGCTGAACGTCGCGCCCTGCTCGACGCTCGACTTCACGTCGCGGAGGATCACCGAGAACTGCTTGTTGTCGGTCTGCCCCTGGAGGATGTCGAGGCACTGCACGATGGGCAGGCCCGCGTCGATCATGGTCGCGAAGAGGCGCGTGAAGGTGACGATGTCCTTGTTGCCGACGCCCGTGCCGATCTGGATGTTGATCGCCTTGGGCTTCTTCTTCACCTTCGTCGGCTGGAGCTGCTGCGCGCGAAGCCGCTGGTTGACCGCGTCTTCCGACTCGGCCTCCATCGACCCCTTGCGCAGCTCACCCGTCCGGGCGCGTGCTTCCCAGGCGAATTCGGTCATCTTCGGGTCCTGAATCGGAAAGTCTACAAGTGGCGGCAATCGAGGGTCAAAGAATGATGTCCGCGGAAGAGGTGGCGCAGCGGGTGGTGCGCGACGGCGTGGCGCCCCTCGCCGCCGCTGGCTGGGGGCGGTACGCCGGGACGGACGCGGGCCCTCCGGCGCTCGAGACGGGCGGAGCGACCGCCACCTACTTCGACCTCGCGAGCGTCACCAAGCCCATGACCGCGCTCGCGATTGCGCTCGCGGGCCTCGCCCCTGCCGCGCCCCTCGGGGAGCTCGTGGAGGAGGCGCGCGGCACCCCGAGCGAGCGGCTCCCGCTCGAGCTCTTCCTCGCCCACAGGGCCGGACTCGACGCACATCGAACGCTCTACGCGCCGCTCCTCCGGGGAGAGCCGGTCGACGTCTCCGCCGCGCTCCACGAGGCCGCGAGCGCACGGCGCGAGGACGCGAAGGGTGAGCCGCCGTCCCCCGAGGGCTTCGCGCCCCTCTACAGCGATCTCGGGTACGTGCTCGCAGGGGTCGCCCTCGCCCGCGGTACCGGCGCCGTCGACGCCGGCGAAGCCATCGAGCGGCTCGTCCTCGCGCCGATGGGGCTCTCCGCGGAAGCGGGGACCGTGCGTGGCCTCGCCCAGCGCGGCGTCCACGGGCCGTCCGCGCCGTCTGCGCCGCTTGCGCCGTTTGCGCCGTTTGCACCGACCGAGACCGTGCCCTGGCGGGGTGGGGAAGTGAAAGGCGCGGTACACGACGAGAACGCCTGGGCCCTCACCGGCCTCGGAGGATCGGGCCATGCGGGCATCTTCGGCCGCGTCGACGCCGTCCTCCGCTTCGGCTGCGAGGCGCTCGACGTCGTCGCCCGTCACCCGTGGCTCGTCCGTGCGCGCCCCGGCGGCACGCTCCGCGCTGGCTTCGATGGAAAGTCCTCGCCTCCCGAGCTCTCGAGCGCCGGGCAGCTCATGGGTCCGAACGCCTTCGGCCACCTCGGCTTCACGGGCACGAGCCTCTGGATCGACCCGGACGCCCGCGTGGTGGTCACTCTTCTGACCAACCGCGTCTGCCCGACGCGCGACCACATCGCCATCCGTGCCGCGCGTCCTGTCGCACACGACGCACTGTTCGAGGCTGCGATGCAGCGAGGGTAAAGTCGCCTGGGGCAGTGGCCGTTCCAGGTATCGTGATGCGCGTGAGCGACGGTCCGGGGCACGGGGAGATCGCGGCACCGGCGAGCAAGAGGCCGTCGATGAAGCCCGCCGGCGAGCGCGCGGCAGCGGCCGCGGAGCGCGCCGACTACAACCTCCGCATCGTCTGGACGCTCGCCCGCTACGTCGAGGAGCGCTACGGCATCGAGGGCCTGCGGGACGTGGCTGCCGCAGGAGGCCTCCAGCCCGGCGACTTCGACGGCTCGAACCGCTGGGTGAGCTGGAAGCAGCTCGAGGACGTCCTCGCGAAGGCGCGCTCGCTCATGGAGAGCGACGAGGAGTACAAGCGCGCGTGCGTGCACCGCATGAAGGAGGCGTACGGGCCGCTCCGGTACATCTTCTGGGCCACGACCCCCGCGATGGTCTTCACCCAGGCGGCCAAGCAGTACAAGCTCGTCTCGAGCTGCGGGCAGCTCGAGGTGACCGACAGCGGCCGCAGCTGGGCGCACATGTCCTTCAAGAGCGATGTGCCCTTCTCGCGGCTGACGTGCTTGCTGCGACACGCCCAGGCCGAGATGATGCCCACCCTCTGGGGTCTTCTGCCGGGGCACCTCCGCGAGGACGCGTGCGTCGCCCGCGGTGACCCGAGCTGCGAGCTCCACGTGCACTGGTACGCGGGACAGCGATGGTTTCCGGTCCTCGCCGTCGTCGCAGGCCTCGCTGCGGTGGCATACGTCCTCGTGACCCGTGCGCACCTCCCCGTCGTCGCCTCCGCGCTCCTCCCCGTCGTCGGCGCGCTGCTCGCGTACATCGCCGAGGAGAGGCGCACGCGGCACGTCAACGAGAAGCCTCGCCAGGAGATCATGGGCGCCTTCCAGCAGCTCGCGCAGGAGGAGGCGGACGCCCGGCGCGAGGTGCTCGAGATGCACGGACGCCAGAAGGAGTGGACGCGCGTCGTCGAGGACGAGATGAGCTCGCGCGCCGCCGCGTTCGAGAAGATCTCCAAGGGCCTGAAGGACCTCCAGGAGGCGCGGACGACGACCCTCCTCGGCTTCTCGCACGACCTGCGAAATCCGCTCCAGATCATCAAGATGTCCGTGGAGTACCTCAAGACCGCGGAGGTGCTCTCGGCGGACACCGAGGCCGTCGAGTCGGTGAAGGACCTCGCCGTCTGCGTCGAGCGGATGCAGCTCATGCTCGGGGACCTCGTGCAGACCACGAAGGCGCAGCGCGACTTCGTCACGATGACGCCGCGCCCCGTGAGCACGTCGGAGCTCAGCGAGTCTCTCCGCCGCCGCATCAAGGCTCTCCTCTACGGCCGCGAGATCCGCGCGAGCGTCTTCGCTACGCGCGAGGCGCCCGAGATGCTCGAGATCGACCCCCTGGCCCTCGATCGCATCATCGACAACCTCCTCACGAACGCCGCCAAGTACACCGAGCGCGGCAGCATCGTCCTCGAGCTCGACGGCCGCGACGGCTTCCTCGTCATCAAGGTCTCGGACACCGGGCGCGGCATCGCGGCCGACGCGCTCGAGAAGGTCTTCGAGCCGGGCGGCTCGTCGCTCGAGTCCCGCCGCGGCGACAGCTACGGCGTCGGCCTCTCGGTCGTCGTCAAGCTCCTCGAGCAGATGGGCGGCAACCTCGAGGTCATGTCCCGCCCCGGATCGGGGACGACGTTCTGGGTGTATTTGCCCGTGAAACCCGGCCCCGAGCGCCGGACGACGGAGCCCGGGCGGCGAAGCTTCCCCCCGGAATCGACGTCGCCCCGCTTAAGTCGCGTCGTGTCCATCCGTAAACAGACGGCATGAGCCTATCGCACACCGACCTCGCCGAGGCGACCGTGCCGGTCACCTCGCGGGTGTCCCACATCCAGGAGCTCCGCTCCGGCAACGTCGTTCCCTTCCGGCGGTCGCTCGACCGGGTGGAGCCCGCGCCCCAGGCCGCTCCCTCCCGCACGGTCGACGTCTTCGTCCGGTACCTCAAGGCGGAGGGCGTCTCGCACGTCTTCGGGATCGTCGGCGGTCTCCTCTACCCCATGTTCGCGGCCGTCGAGGCAGACCCCGAGCTCACCCTCGTGCACGTGAAGCACGAGGAGGGGGCCGCGTTCATGGCGGACGGCTTCGCCCGGACCACCCGGAAGCTCGCCGTGTGCGCCGGCACCTCGGGCCCCGGCGCGACCAACATGCTCACGGGCGTCGCCTGCGCGTTCGCGGACGGCGTGCCGATGCTCGTCATCACCGGCCAGGCGGCGTCGAGCGCGCTCGGCAAGGGTGCAGCCCAGGAAACGCCGCGCGAGGACATCGACATCGTCGACATGTTCCGCCCGGTCACCAAGTACTCGGCCATGGTGACGAGCGCGGAGAGCCTCTCGCACCACCTCCGGCGCGCGCTCCGCCTCGCGCTGACGGGCCGCCCCGGCCCCGTGCACCTCAACGTCCCGGTCGATCTCTGGGAGAAGCCCTCGAGCGAGGAGTGGTTCGACCCGCAGACGTATCGCCCCGAGACGCGGAACTTCGACCGGCAGTCCGTGCAGCGCGCGGCCGAGGCGCTCCTCGCCGCCGAGCATCCGGTGATCCTCGCCGGGACGGGCGTCGCCATCGCCGGCGCCCAGGATCACCTCCAGGCGCTCGTCGACCTCATCGGCGCGCGGGTCGCCACCTCGCCGAAGGCCAAGGGAGTCTTCCCCGAGGACGATCCCGCGTCGCTCGGCATCCTCGGCAACGCCGGGCACCGCGACGCGCGCGAAACGATCCTCGGCGACGCCGTCGACGTCCTCTTCACCGTCGGGGCGTCGCTCAGCGAGACGAGCACCTTCAACTGGACGCCGAAGCTCCGCCCGAGCAAGACGCTCATCCAGCTCGACGTCGACGTGGACCGCATCGGCCGCAACTACCCGGTCGACGTCGCCCTCGTCGGCGACGCGCAGGCGATCCTCGTCGAGCTCGTCTACCACATCCACCGTCGCATCCGGGACGGCGTGCTCCCCGCGTCGCGCTGGAACGAGGCGCCCGCGCCGACGCGTGGTGACGAGCGCTACGACGACGCCGAAGGGCGCACGAGCGATCGGGTCCCCGTCGGTCCCGCGCGCTGGCGCGTCGACCTCCAGGAGGTCCTGCCGGACGACGCGATCGTCTTCTCGGACATCGGCGGCCACATGCTCTTCAACCTGCACCACCTGGCCATCGGGCGGCGGCAGCGGTTCATCCTCAACATGGGCTTCGGCTCGATGGGGCACGGCACCGTCGCGCCCATCGGCGCGGCGCTCGCCAACCAGGGCCGCCCGGTCTTCGCCATCGTGGGCGACGGCTGCTTCATGATGAACGGCCTGGAGCTCGCCACCGCGGTCGAGCACGACGTCCCGGTGATCTGGATCGTCGAGAACAACAACATGCACGGCATCACCTGGCACTGCAGCAAGCTGCTCAACAAGGGCCAGGGCATGAAGGCCGCCGTGTCGCGGCGGCCCATCGAGGTGGCGGCCATCGCCCGCGCGTTGGGCCTCCACACGCGGGTCGTCGACAGTCCGGACCAGATCCAGGGCGCGGTGCGCGAGATGCTTCGCCTCGGCGGCCCCGGTCTCATCGAGGTGCGGGTGGACGGCAGCGTCCAGCCGCCGCTTGGCGAGCGCGCGAAGTCGCTCGCGGGGTTCATCGAGAAATGAGCACGCTCGCCGACGCAAAGAGCCCGCTCGATTCGGTCGAGTGGCCCACGAAGCTCGTCGCCCGGGTCGTCTCCCCGGGAGCACGACCCACCGTCCACGGCTACGACGTCGAGGGCGACCTCGCGCGCGACTACTCGTTCGCCGAGACGGTCCTGCTGGCCCTCACGGGAGAGGCACCGGAGCCCGACCTCGGACGCGCCTTCGAGCTCGTCCTGGTCTTCGCCGCCCCGGTGTCCGTCGTCGAGGCGCCCGTCCACGCCGCCGTGGTCGCGCGCGCCTGCGTCGCGTCGCCGAGCCAGCTCCTGGGCGTCGCGGCCCTCGGCCTCGCCGAACAGACGCGCGTGCTCGTCGAGGGGCTCCGCGGCTTCCTCGACGCGCTCTCGGGGAACATCCAGGACGTGGCGCCTCGCTACTGCGCCTCCTCCGACGAGGAGCGCGCGTCGGTGGGCCGGCTCCGCGCGGGCCTCGCGCCGTTTCTGCACGTTCCCGGCCTCACGTTCGACCTCGGCCGGACGGCGGCCATCGTGGCCGCCCTCCACGCGTGCGGACTTCGCACGGCGGAGCAGATCGAGTGCGCCCTCTCGTGGGCCCGGCTCCCCTTGCTCCTCGCCGAGGCGCTCGCTGCGAAGCCAGGAAGCCACATGCAGTACCCCGTCAACGTCCCCGCCATCGTCTACGAGGAGCAGCAGCCGTGATCTCCACCCGCGTCGCGAAGCACCTCTACGGTGAGAACCTCTACTTCGGCCACCGCTCGCTCGGCGACCTCCTCGGCACCGAGTCGATGACGGGCCTCGTCGCGATGGGCGTAGCGGGCGCGCAGCCCACGCGCGAGCAGCGCGAGGTGCTCGACGCCATCGCCGTCATCGTAAACTCCGCGGATCCCCGCATCTGGCCGCTCAAGCTCACGAGGCTCGTGTCCTCGTACGGGAGCGTCATGGCGGGGTACTGCGCGGGCCAGCTCGCGGTCGAAGGCGAGCGAATCGGCTACTGGGTGACCGGGTACGCCGCGGCCGCTCTCGCCGAGCTGCGCACCGCCGTCGGTGACCGGATCGACGACGACGCTGCGGTCGACGCCTGCGTTCGCGCTCTGGTCGCGCGTCGGGGGCGGGTGCTCGGCTTCGGCGTTCCGCTCCGCCCGAGCGACGAGCGGATGGATGCGCTGAGCGCGTACGCCCAGGCACGCGGTCTCGATCGCGGCGTTCACTGGCGCCTGATGGACGCCCTCGCCGGCCACCTGGAGAAGGACAAGGGCGTCCCGCGCAACATCTGCATCGGTCTGGCCGCCGTCCTCCTCGACATGGGCTACGCGCCCGAGCAGACCTCGCGCCTCGCGCACTTTCTCAGCCAGAGTGTGTTCGTGGCGAACGCCTGCGAGGCTGCCACCCAGCAGTCTCCCGAGATGCAGCGCCTTCCGCCCGAGCACGTCGAGTACGCCGGTGCTCCGCGGCGGGAGTCGCCACGAGCGCTCGCACGACGACACGAGTCTTCGGCCCCCGCGGAGTACATGGACGACGGGTTGCCCTGCGCGTAGCGCGCAGCGCGGGCGCGCCGACGCGCCCGACCCCGAGCCGTCGATCGGCCCGTCAGCCCTTCCGCTTCTTGCTCGGCGCGCGGCGCTTGGCAGCGCGGCTCTTCTTGGGCTTGGCCTCCGGCGGCTTGTCGCTGCGGCGGTGAATCATCTCCCAGACGCCGCTGAGGCCGAAGGCGCTCCCGCGCCGGTTGACGATGCCCATCTTCCCGAGCCGCTCGACGATCCCGCGCATCGGCAGGCGCTCGGACAGGTACATGTGCCTGACGACGGAGAGCAGCCGCTGCTCTTCCGGATCCGGGACGAGCTTCGAGCGATCGTCGTTCAGCTTCCACCCGAAGGGGGTCTCGCCGTAGAGGATGTCGCCCTTGCCGGAAGGGATGAGTACGCGTCGCATGGGAGGGCAGCATACGCGGACGCGGCTCCTCGATCAGCAGATCGTCGCCGAAAGCAGGCTGATACCGGGCGCAAGCGCGCTCGTGGCTCGGAGTCAGCCGGCGAACCGTCCGAGCAGGAGAACGCTGCCGCATCCCTCGCAGAGGCGCGCGGGCCTCCACTGGGAGTGCTCGAAGGCCACGGTCTCGTCGCCGTGCTCGTTGCGACGGAACTGGACCTGCGCGAAGTCCCGCTCGCGCGTCCAGAGCCTCGCTTCGCCGCTGGTCATGGCTTCCTGGCACGCGGGGCAGACGAGGGCACCGGGCGCCGCCTGCGATGCGCCGCGATACGGGTCCGCCTCGGGCGCTTCGGTCGCGTCGTCCAGACGGCGCAGACTCATCTCCTCGACGAGCGCGGCCCGGTCGCCGTCCGGGAGCGAGTCGCGCGCCTGCCAGAGGTCTCGCAGGTAGAAGTCCGAATGCCCCTCGTATCGGCGGCGCGCCATGGACGACGCAACGTAGCCGCCCTGGGCGGTCGAGGGCACGCATCTCGCACGCCTGTGACACCCGATGCGAGCCTCGTGCGGTTTGCATCGCCGATCCATGGAGGCCCGCATGAGCATCGACATCCAGTTCGTCGCCGGCTTCGGTCCCATCGTGCGGGACCCCGCCGCCAGCCGCGCGCTCTACGGCGGGGCCCTCGGCATCCGCTTCACGGAGGAGGCGGGCGGCTACCTCCACACGGAAGAACTGGACGGGGCGAAGACGTTCGCCCTGTGGCCGCTGTCGCAGGCCGCGCGCTCGTGCTTCGGGACGGACGCGTGGCCGGCCGAGGTCCCCGAACCGCACGCGTGGCTCGAGTTCGACGTCGCGAGCGTGGAGGGCTCGACCGAGGAGCTCGAGACGCGCGGCTACCGGGCGCTCGTGAAGAACAAGAAGGAGCCGTGGGGCCAGACCGTGAGCCGCTTCCTCTCGCCCGAGGGGTTGCTCGTGGGAATCAGCTTCACGCCGGCGCTGCGGAAGCAGGCGAATGCGGGGTGATCGCGACGGCGTGCAACATCGAAGTGCCGATTCTATTTTGCCATGCCGGGCCATGCCGCGCGATCGCCTCGCGACGCCACGTCTTCGCGCCATCGGCAGGCGTTCGCCAGCCACCGTCCTCCTGGGGCCCGGGCAGGTCGCAAGTCGACGCTCGCCCGCCTCGCGTTCCCGGATCACACCTTCTTCGATCTCGAAGACCCCCGCGACGAGGCGAGGCTCCTGCACTCGCTCCTCGGCACGGGCTGGACGCGGGCGTCCCAGCTCGCGCACCCCAAGGTCGGCGCGAGCTGGGAGACGTTCTGCATCGAGCAGCTCGTCTCGCACGGCGCTCGTCGATCCGGCCAGTGAGGCGTCTTCTTCCGTACCCGGACGGGTGTGGAGGTCGATCTGCTTCTGCGCCTGCGCGGCGAGCTCGTTGCCTTCGAGATGAAGCTCAGGCGAGGACCTCGTGGCGCTCGAACGCGGCATCTAGGTGGGCGGCAACCGGCAGGTGATCGAGAAACTCGGAGATGCGTCGGCGAGGTAGGAAGGCGAGACCGAGCGCCGAAGGCTGCAATCACGATGAGCGAATATCGCCAGAGTGGCCTTACCCGTTGTTACGGCACCGAACACGCGTTGCGGTGACTTCGGAGGCTGCGCCGGAGCTGGCGGGGTGCTCGACGCGCCGCAAAGAAATACGAGTGTCGCTACTAGCGTGACTGGCGCCAGAAGCGGCTGCGGCTTAGTTGCATGTAGACGGGCTGGCTCTCGCGCGAGCCCCGCGACCGAATCGCGCACGGCAATTCGTGAATGTACGCGGATCGATGCACGGGGCTTGCCTGCATGTGCGAGGTGCCCTGTGTGACGATCGAGCTCTCGATCGTCCAGCCGTCGCCCGATCAGCGGCTCTTGCGGCGCGCCTTGGTCTTGACGACCTTCTTCGCTTCCTTCGGCGGCTCGGTGCGGCGATGGATCATCTCCCAGACGCCGCTCAGCCCGAAGGCGCTGCCACGCCGGTTGACGATGCCCATCTTGCGGAGGCGCTCGACGATGCCGCGCATGGGCAGCCGCTCGACGAGGTACATGTGGCGGACGACCGCGAGAAGCCGCTGCTCCTCGGGGTCGAGCACGAGCCGAGAACGGTCGGCGTTGAGACGCCACCCGAAGGGCGTCTCTCCGTAGAGGACATCGGCTGCACCGGGGAGGCTGACTCGTCGCATGCGCTCAGCATTAGCGCATGGCGGGCTCTCGCGCACGGACGACGTGGAGGGGAGACCAACATGAACATGCACCGGTCGCTCTGTCCGAGATGGGTGGCAGGTTCCTCGTGGGGATACGCCGCCGCGATGCGGAAGGAGCGAGGCAGCCATCCACATCCATGCCGCGGGCCTTCCGCAGCAACCAGGTACATCCTTTCTCGAAACGATCCAGATCGTTACGGGCGACCAGCGAGGCCCTCCGCGGCGAGGCGCGGCTCCGTTTCGGCCGACGGCACCCATGGTTGGGGGGGAGTTCCGTCGCCTTGCGGGGGGAGGAGGTAGGTCGTCGCGAGAGAGGGTGTGTGTCGTCGCGAACGAGGTGCATCGGCCTTCGAGGCAACCGCACGTGCCTTCGCGGGCGAGGGCATGGTCCCTGCCGCGTGACGCCATGTGTCGTTGCGAGCAAGGGTGGGCGCCCTCGCGGGCAAAGGCGTGGGCCGTTGCGGGAAAGAAGGGGTGTCGTCCCGCGGAAGGGTGGGTGCCCTCGGGAGAAAGGAGCATCCCCCTCTGCGGGGAGGGCCATGCTCGTCGTGGGCGAGGGCACCGCTCGTCCCGAGCAAGGGCACATTTCCTCGGGGGGAAGGGCATCCCTGGTTGCAGCGGAGAGTGGTGCTCCTGGGTTGCATGCGTGCGCGTCGATGGCCTCGGAGTGGCGGCCATCGAGGCAGAGGGAGGCATCGCTCGTGAGCAAGGGGCGTGATGCTCCAGCGCGAAGGCACCGGGCCAAGAGGGGGAGGATCCTTGGCAACATGGTGGAAGGACACGCTGAACCGACCGAGGCATCGGCGGCAATCACGCTCTACGTGGGGGTCCTGCTCGCGTGGCGGCGGGGGGAAGTGCCCCAGGAAGAACGGTGTACTGCCGGGTTCAGGGGGTGGACGGAATTGGGTTCATGGTGGTTCGTTGCTGAGTCCTGGCGGACACGCTTGTGCCCCCTCTCCCCCGGCGATACGCCCGATCGCACCATGACCGCCTGGCCGGAGCTCTCGATCGCAGCGTGGCGCGATACGTACGCGACGCTGCATCTCTGCACGCAGGTGGTCGGCAAGGTGCGCCTGGCGCTGACGCCGAAGATGAACGAGTGGTGGAACGTGCCCCTCTACGTGACGACGCGCGGCCTGACGACGTCGCCGATGCCGTACGAGGACCGCACGCTGTCGATCGACTTCGACTTCGTCGATCACGGCCTCGTCGTGAAGGACAGCGAAGGGCACGTCCGGGCCGTGCCGCTCGCGCCGCTGTCGGTGAGCGGGTTCCACGACCGGCTCGTGGGCGAGCTCGCGGCGATCGACGTGCGCGTCGCGATCCAGCAGGCGCCGCAGGAGTGCCCCGTGAAGACGCCGTTCTGCGACGACCGCGAGCACGCGAGCTACGACGCCGCGCAGGTGGAGCGGTTCTGGGGGGCGCTGCGCCGCATCGAGCCGGTGTTCCAGCAGTTCCGCGCGGGGTTCCGCGGCAAGTGCAGCCCGGTGCACTTCTTCTGGGGCTCGTTCGATCTCGCGGTGTCGCGCTTCAACGGCCGGCGCGCCCCTCCGCGGGCGGGCGCCATCGAGCACGACGCCTACGACGAGGAGGTCATCTCGCTGGGCTTCTGGCCGGGCGATCCGTGGACGGGCGGCGTCGAGGCGCTCTTCTACGCGTACACGGTGCCCGGGCCGGCCGGCCTCGCGTCCGAGCGCGTGCGGCCCGACGCGGCCTCCTTCAGCGACACGCTGAAAGAGTTCGTGCTGCCCTACGACGCCGTCCGGCGCGCACCCGACCCGCGCGCCGCCATCCTCGACTTCGCCGAGAGCACCTACCAGGCCGGCGCGACGCTCGCAGGGTGGGACCGCGCGGGCCTGGCGTATCCGTGAAGACGATTCTCACTCGTCCCGGAGGAGGTCCGCGGCCTTCTCCGCGATCATGATCACCGGGGCGTTGGTGTTGCCCCCGACGATGCGGGGCATGATGGATGCGTCGGCGACGCGGAGGCCCTCGATGCCGCGAACGCGGAGCGACGGATCGACCACCGCGGTTTCGTCCGCGTCGGGTCCCATCCGGCAGGTGCCGACGGGGTGAAAGAGGGTGTTGCAGGTGGCGCGCACCGCGGCGCGGATGGCGACGTCGCTCGCGCAGCCGGGGCCGGGGAAGATCTCGCGCGCGCCGTAGGAGGCGAGGGGCTCGGTCGCGGCGATCGCCCGCGCCTGGTGGATGCCGCGGACGAGGTGATCGAGGTCGGCCTCGTCGGCGAAGTAGTCGGGATCGACGACCGGGGGCGCGAGCGGATCGCGTCCGGCGAGGCGCACCTCGCCGGCGCTGCGGGGATAGATGAGCCCGGGCAGAATGGAGAAGCGCCGTCCGGGCGGCGGGTCGCGCTTCTCGTCGGTGTTGGGCTCGGGGAGCCCCCACGGGATGAAGTGGTACTGCACGTCGGGGCGCGGCATCGACGGCGAGGAGCGCACGAAGGCGCCCGCCTCGACGGGCGCGACGGCGCACTGCCCGTCCCCGTCGAACACGTAGCGAAGCACCCAGCCGAGGAGCGCCGGCACCGTGAGCGCCTTGCACGCGGGCGAATCGGTCCCCATCACGACGCCGGCGAGGAGGTGATCCTGGAGGTTCTTGCCGACGCCGGGGAGGTCCGCCACGACGTCGACGCCCGCGGCGCGAAGCTCCCTCGCCGGCCCGATCCCCGAGAGAAGGAGGATGTGCGGAGACCCGATGGCGCCGGCGCAGAGGATCACCTCGCGGGACGCCTCGAAGGTCTGCTGGCGGCCGTGCGCCCAGCCGCGAACTCCCCGCGCACGTCCGCCCCGGACGACGACGCCCGTGACGTGCACGCCCGTGGCGATCTCCAGGTTCGGGCGGCCTCGCACCGGATCGAGGAACGCGGCGGCCGTGCTCACGCGCACGCCGTCGCGCATGGTCACCTGGTAGCGGCCGGCGCCCTCCTGCGATGCGCCGTTGAAGTCGTCGGTCACGGGCACGCCGCAGTGCTTCGCGACGGCCTCGGCGAAGGCATCCGAGATGGGGCTCCCACGCTTGCAGTCCGAGACGTGCAGCGGCCCGCCTGCTCCGTGGTAGGCGCTCGCGCCGCGGGCGTTGTCCTCGGAGCGCGTGAAGTAGGGAAGGACGTCGTCGTAGCCCCAGCCGGCGTTGCCGAGGTCGCGCCACTCGTCGTAGTTGTCGCGGTGCCCGCGAACGTAGACCATCGCGTTGAGGCAGCTCGTTCCGCCGAGCACCTTCCCGCGCGGCCAGTACATCCGGCGGCCGCCGGCGTGCTTCTGCGGCGCGGTGCCGACGCTCCAGTCGAGCGGGGTTCGCCAGAGGAGCTGGTAGAGCGACGGCGCGCGCACGCGCAGCGAGCCGTGCTTCGCCGCGCCCGCCTCGACGAGGAGCACGCGGCACTTCGGATCGTCGCTCAGGCGGCGCGCGAGCACGCACCCCGCCGACCCGGCCCCAACCACCACGTAGTCGTGCATGTCGCTCCCGCCGGATGATACGGCATGTACCATCGCGTCGATGCTCTCCGCCGAGCTGGGCGCCCTCGCCCGTGCCGCCGTCGACGATCCCGCCGCGCTCGCGACGTACCACGAGGCGCTGCGCGCTCGGGTCTTCGGCGGCCACGGTCACCTGGGCGAGTACCTCGGGGTCGAGGTGGTGTCGGTCGCGGCCGATCACGTCGTGATGCGCCTGCCGTGGCGGAAGGAGCTCCGGCGGCAGGGCGACATCTTCCACGGGGGGGCCCTCATGGCGCTCGCCGACCACGTCGCCGGGTGCCTCTTCAACACCGACCCGCGCAACGCCGCCGCGGGCAACACGGGCGTGACGACGGACTTCACGGTCTCCTTCCTCCGCGCCGCCGAGCCGGGCGAGGCCGTGGTCGCGACCGGGACGATGCTACGGCGCGGGCGAAACGTGACCTTCATGCAGATCGACGTCGCGGGCGAGGCGTCGGGCAAGACGATCGCGGCGTGCCGGACGACCTACGTCACGGTTCCCGTGGCGCGGGTGGGGGTCCGACCTCCTCCAGCACCGTCCGCAGCTTCGCCTGCAGGTCCTGCTCACGATGGTAGCCGCGAGCCTCGATGAGACGCAGGTCGTCCCGGACGCGATCCAGATCGAGATCGGGGTTCATCTCCAGCAGCTTGCGTGCGTCGAGGTGGTCCTGGAGCCGTCGCGCGTCCATCGCGAGGATCTTGGTCGCGAGCAAGTCCTCGGGGCTCGCCACGGGCAGCGTGCCGACGTCCTCGATGGCGACGGGGGTGGCGCGCGCGACGAGCTCGCGTTCGATGCCGGAGCTGGCCGTGAGCAGGTCGACCGTGACCTGGGAAGGGGCTCGCAAGCGCACGGTCGCGAGCCGCCCCGCTGCCTCGTGCTCGACCCGCGCGATCACCTGGTAGCTCCGCGCGCCGAGCTCTCGGACGAGCGACTCCGTCTCCTCGTCGTCCTGGACGTCCACGGCGAGGTCGACGTCTCGCGTGAACCGCACCTCCGCGCGGATGGATACGGCCAGGCCACCGACGACGGCGAAGCGTTTGCGAAGACGGGTCAGCTCGGCCGCCGCATCCCGCAGCGCTACGGCGGGTTCAGCGGTCATTCCCCTCGAGCCAGCCCCGAAAGAGCGCGTCGATCTCCCCCTCGGTCGCGTGCGGATGGCGCGCTCGAAGCGCCGAGCGCTTCAGGCCGTATCCCATCCGCATCATGTCGAGCGCCTGGCGCGCACGCTCCGCGAGGGACGTCCGGCGCGCCCTCTCCCGATCGTCTTCACGCAGAGGGTCCCCCATGCGTCGATCGTAGCACCGCGGCTCGATCGCATCCCCGTGGACCTTGATCGTCGCCGCGCGCGCGAGGGTACATTCTTCCCATGCGTGCACGCGCCGCGGTGGCCCTCGCCCTGGGGCTCGGCGTGCTCGCGGCGCTCACCGCGAGCGCTCCCGCACGCGCCGACGTCGCGGACGCGATGCGGCCCGCGCTCCACGTCTACCGCGACCGTGACGGGCTGCCGCAGAACTCCGCGATGGCGCTCGCGTTCGCGAAGGACGGCTCGGTGTGGGTCGGGACGCAGGACGGGATCGCGTCGTTCGACGGGACGACGTGGACGCAGGCGACGCTGCCGCGCGCGGAGGCCTCGGGCTTCGTCCGCACGTTGATCGTCGACCACGAGGGCGCGCTCTGGGTGGGGCGGCAGGACGGAGGGCTCGCACGCCTGCGCGACGGCGCGTGGACGACGTTCGACGCGGCGGAGGGGTTGCCGTCCCCGCGCGTGGACTCGCTCGCCGAGGTGGACGAGCCGGGAGGCGGGCACACGCTCTGGGCGGGAACGCGCGACGGGCTCGCGCGCTTCGAGGGGGGCGCGTGGCACAGGCTCGACGACGCGGGCGGGCTCCCCTCGGAGCACGTGACGAAGGTGCTCCCGGGAGTGGACGACGACGGCGCGCCCGTCCTGTGGGTGGGCACCGACGCCGGGCTGGCGGTGGTGCGAGGCGCACACGTGGAGGCGGTCGCGGGGGCACCGCACGGGGAGGTGCTCTCGCTGCTCGAGACGAAGGGAGCCGACGGAGCGCCGGAGCTCTGGATGGGAGGGTCGCGGATGCCGTTGGGGCGGCGTGCGCACGGCGCGTGGACGTGGATCGAGTCGCCCTCGGTCCCGCGCGCCGACGTGTACGCGCTCGCCGCGACGCTGGCGCCCGATCGCACGCGCGTCCTCTGGGTGGGGACCGACGACGGCGTCGTGCGCCTCGATCACGAGCGGTGGGTCTCTCTCCCCGACGACGTCCTGCCGTCGCGCTTCGTGTGGGCCTTCGGCGTCCCGCCGTCGCCGGGCCCCACGAGCGAGCTCTGGATCGGCTCCGACACGGGGCTCGCGCGCCTCCACACGGGCGGCTGGAGGAGCGTCGATCGCTCGCTCGGGCTCCCGCAGGACAGCGTCTATGCGTCGCTCGTGACCGCGGGCCCCCACGGCGAGGACGAGCTCTGGGTGGGGACGCGCGACGGGGGACTCTCGCGGTACGCGGACGGCGGGTGGCACCGCTTCGGGCCTGCCGACGGCTTCCACGCGCAGACGGTCTTCGCGCTCGCCGAGCACGTCGAGGACGACGGGAGCCGCCACGTCTACGTCGGCTCGCAGGACGCGGGGCTCCTCCGGTTCGACGGGACGGGGTTCACGCCCATCCAGCCGGGCCACGTGGTCCGGAACATGTCCGAGTCGATCGGCGAGGACGGACGGCACGAGCTCTGGGTCTCGCTCGGCGACGGCGGCGGCGTGCTTCATCACGTGGGGAGCGCGTGGCTCCCGATCAGCCGGGCCACGGGCGCGCCCTTCGACGAGATCTTCGCCACCGCCACGTCGCGGTCCTCCGAGGGGCATCCGGTCCTCTGGGTCGCGACGCAAGGTGCGGGCCTCGCGCGCCTCGAGGACGGCGCGTGGACGACGTTCGACCGCGCGTCGGGGGCGCTCCCGACCGACAGCGTGCCGTCGGTCTTCGTCGAGCACCGGCCCGACGGCCACCAGGAGGTGTGGGCCGGGGCCGAGGGAGGCGGCGTCTCGCGCCTCGATCTCGACACGCCGGGGGCTCCCTGGAGGACGCTCTCGCCGGCGACGCGCCCCGCGATCCCCGACGGGACCGTCTACCAGGTCGTCGCGGACGCGCGCGGCCGCATCTACCTCACGACGAACAAGGGCGTGGCCCGCCTCACGCGGCGCGGCGAGGACGACGGCGACTTCCTCGTCGAGACGTTCACTACGGAGGACGGCCTCCCCGCGAACGAGTGCAACGGCGGCGCGGCCTCGGTCGACGGGCACGGGCGCATCTGGGTGGGCACGATCGCCGGCCTCGCGATGCTCGATCCGTCGCGCGAGATCCCCTCGCCCGTGCCGCTCCTTCGCGTCGGGGCACGGTCGACGGGGAGCCTTCGCCCGCTGCTGGCGGGCGAGACGCTCGACTACGACGAGGCGAGCCCGTCGTTCGACGCGACGCTCGTGTCGCTCTTCCGGGGTGGCGAGACGCGGTACCGCACGCAGGTCGTGGGGCTCGATCCGTCGCCCGGCGCGTGGCGCGCCGACGGGCACCGCGAGCTCTCCTCCTTGCCCGGCGGAAGCTACGTCTTTCGCGCGTGGGCCGAGGACTACCGCGGCGACGTCCACGGTCCCGTCGAGATCCCCTTCCGCGTGCGCCCTGCTCCGTGGCTCACGGGCTGGGCGCTCGCGCTCTACGCCGCGGCGGCGGCGCTCCTCGTCTGGGCCACCGTGCGCTGGCGCGTGCGTGCGGTGGAGCACCGGAACGTGGTCCTCGAGGGGAAGGTCGCCGACCGGACGCGCGAGCTCGCGGTCTCCGAGCAGCGGGCGCGCGGCGCCGAGGAAGAGGCCCTCCGCGCCAACCACGCGAAGACGACGTTCCTCTCGACGATGAGCCACGAGCTCCGGACGCCGCTCAACGCCATCCTCGGCTTCGCGCAGCTGCTCTCGCGGGATCGCACCCTGTCGCGCGACTCGAAGGAGAGCGTCGACGTCGTCGTGAAGAGCGGCGAGCACCTGCTCGGCCTCATCAACGACGTCCTCTCCATCACGAAGATCGAGGCGGGGAAGCTCGTCCTCGACGAGTCGACCTTCGCGCTCGCCGACACGGTGGCCGCGGTGGACAAGATGACGCGCGTGCGCGCGCGCTCGAAGCGGATCTCGCTCCAGGTCGAGGTGCGCGCGGGCATGCCGGCGCACGTGCGCGGCGACGAGGGGAAGGTGCGGCAGATCCTGCTCAACATCCTCGGCAACGCCGTGAAGTTCACCTCCGAGGGCGGGGTCGCGATGCGCGCCTGGTGGGCGGCGGGCCGCGCGGTCTTCGAGGTGGAGGACACGGGGGCGGGGATCGCGCCGGACGACGTCGCGCGCCTCTTCGAGCCGTTCATCCAGAGCGACGCCGGCCGGCGTGCGAAGGAAGGGACGGGGCTCGGCCTCTTCATCAGCCGGAGCTACGCGCGCCTCATGGGCGGCGACATCACGTGCCAGAGCACGCCGGGCAAGGGGACCACGTTCCGCGTCGAGCTCGCGCTCCCGGCGGCGGAGGCGACGGGGGAGCGCACCGAGGACCGTCGCGTCGTGGGGATGGCGCCGGGGCAGGGGCCGTACCGCGTGCTCGTCGTGGACGACTCGCCCGAGAACCGGACGGTGCTCGCGCGGCTGCTCGCGAAGGTGGGCGGCTTCGACGTGCGCGAGGCGGCCAACGGCGCCGAGGCGATCCAGGTCTTCGGCGAGCACCGGCCGCACGTCACGTGGATGGACCTCCGGATGGACGGCGTCGACGGGATCGCCGCGACGCAGGCCATCCGCAGCCGGGAACGCACCGAGGGCTGGGAGAAATCCGTCGTGCTCGCGCTCTCGGCGAGCGCCTTCGACCGCGACCGCGAGTGGCTCCTCGAGAGCGGGTGCGACGACTTCCTCGCCAAGCCGTACCGCGAGGCGGCCATCTTCGACGCCCTCACGCGGCACGCCGGGATCCGCTTCGTCCACGAAGGGGAGCGCACGGCTGCCGCTCCCGCCCAGGTCACGCGCGAGCGCATGTCCGGTCTGCCTCAGCCGCTCCGCACCTCGCTCCGCACGGCCGCGCGCACCGGGGACCTTCGCGCCGCGCGCGACGCCGTGGGCGCCATCGCCGGCATCGACGAAGAGCTCGCTGCGAGCCTGCGCGCGATGGTAGACAGCTTCCGCCTCGAGGAGATCGAGGCCATCCTGGCAGAGCATGGCTGACACGCTGGCCGTCGCCCCCGAGGACACTGGCCGCGACTCGAACGAGCTCGCGACGGTCCTCATCGTCGACGACACGCCGGCGAACCTGTCGCTCCTCTCGGGGATGCTCCTCGAGCGAGGCTTCGTCGTGAAGGTCGCGACGCACGGCAAGCGCGCGCTCGCCATCGCCGAGGCGTCGAAGCCCGACCTCGTGATGCTCGACATCACGATGCCCGAGATGGACGGCTACGAGGTGTGCCGCCTCCTCAAGGCGCGCCCCGAGACGCGCGACGTGCCGGTCATCTTCCTCAGCGCGCTCGACGAGGTGGGCGACAAGCTCCAGGCGTTCCGGGCGGGCGGCGTCGATTACGTGACCAAACCCTTCCAGGTCGAGGAGGTGCTCGCGCGCGTCGAGACGCAGGTGCGGGTGCGGCGCCTGCAGCGTGCGTTGGAGCGGAGGGAGCGCGAGCTCGAGCGACAGAACGCGGAGCTCGCGCGGAGGAACGCGGAGCTGCTCCAGGCGCAGCGCCGGACGGACCTCGTCTTCTCGGCGCTCGCGGAGGTGCTTCCGGGGCGCGTCCTCGACGGCAAGTACCGCCTCGATCAGCGCATCGGCGAGGGGGGCTTCGGCGCGGTCTTCCGGGCGACGCACCTGTCGCTCGGGCGGGACGTCGCGGTGAAGATCTTCCGCCCGTCGCGCGGCAACGACTCGCCCGCGGGGCTCGAGCGCTTCCGCAGGGAGGGCGCGACGGCCTGCCGCATCGACCATCCCAACGTCGTCCAGGTGCTCGACTCGGCCATCTCGGACGAGGGGATCGCCTACATCGTGATGGAGCTCCTCGCCGGGCGCTCGCTCGCCGAGGAGATCCGGGCGCACGCCCCGATGCCGCCGCACCGCGCCCTCGACGTCGCGATCCCGGTTTGCGAGGTCCTCGCCGAGGCGTCGATGCGCGGGATGATCCACCGCGACATCAAGCCGGCCAACGTGTTCCTCCACCGCGGGCGGGGGGGCGAGGTCGTGAAGGTGGTCGACTTCGGCATCGCGAAGCTCGTCGGCGACGCGCCGGACGGCGACACCGAGGAGACGACGCGCAGCGGGATCGTCGTCGGCAGCCCGTCGTACATGGCGCCCGAGCGGATGCTCGACGGCGAGTACGACGACCGCGTCGACGTCTACAGCCTTGGCGTCGTCATGTACCAGATGCTCTCGGGGCACATGCCCTTCGAGGGGGAGAAGGGGAGCTTCGCGGCGCAGGCGCTGCGCAGCCTGGCCGAGGACCCCGTTCGCCTCCGCGACTGGGTGCCCGACCTGCCGCTCGCGCTCGAAACGCAGGTGCTGACGGCGATGGACAAGCGAAGGGAGGCGCGGCCCCCCGCGAGCCAGCTCGCCATCGCGCTCCGCCTGCTGCGCGCGTCGCTCGACCAGCAGGCGGTGGATCGCGCGCCGTCCTCGGGCGAGGGGGGGCCGAGCAGCGCGCCGACGGTCGAGGAGCGACCGCCCCGCTGAGACTCGGCGCACGGCTAGCATGGTGGGCACGCCACCCCGACCGCCTCTTCTGCCATGCGTCCTCGCGCTGGTCACCGCCGGCGCGTGCGGGTCGCGTTCGTCCGTCGCGCCGTCGAACCAGGGCGACGCGGGCGCCGGTTCGGACGCCTCGACGGACGCCGGGGACCCTGGCCCGCAGCTCTCCGTTCCCGTTCTCCCCGTCGGCATGGACGCGTTCCGCATGTGGGATCAGTGGCCGATACAGCGCATCGGAATGCGCGCGGTCATGCGCTCGACGTACGACCGCACCGGCGGCAACGAGGCGTCCGACGCGAGCCACTTCGTGCGGGAGACGCCCGCGTACTACGTGCCGTTCGAGCTCGAGGGGGCGGGCGAGGTGCGCTTCTTCCGCGCGAACCGCTGGCACGGGAGCCCGTGGCACGAGGTCGTCGACGGCGCCGACACGGTGGTGACAGAGACGAACACCGAGGACCCCGACCACCCCGTCGCGAACGCCACCTTCCTCCCCGCTGCCGCGTTTCCCTCGCCGCTCGCGATGACGGAGACGGCGACGGCGGGCGGCGACGTGAGCTGGGTGCCGATGGGCTTCACGCGGTCGTACACGCTCGGCTACGAGCGCACCGACTCCGGCACGGGCTACGCGATCGCCTACGAGTACCCCGCGCAGGCGACGAACCTCTCGCAGCCGGTCACGGCGTGGAGCGCGCAGCCTCCGGCGCAGGACGTCGTCGATCTCCTCGCGCAGTCCGGGCAGGACATCGCCCCTGGCAGCGCGACCGGTGTCCCCGACGCGACCGTGACGACGCAGACCGGCTCCGTCGATCTCGCCGCGGGTACGCCCTCGACGATCGCGACCCTCACCGGTCCGAGCGTCCTCCGGGCGCTCACGTTCACCGTGCCGCTCGGCGAGGAGCAGGCGTTCGGCGCGTCGCGCATCCGCATCACGTGGGACGGCCGCGCGGCGCCCTCGGTGGACGCGCCCGTCGCCCTCTTCTTCGGGGCGGGGACGCTCTTCAACCGCGCGCACGCGACGTACCTCGTCGAGGCGCTGCCCGTGCACGTCCGCTTCGACGCGGCGAGCGTGGAGCTCGCGACGTACTTCCCCATGCCGTTCTTCCGGAGCGCGCAGGTCGAGCTCCTCGCGAGCGCCGCCGTACCCGGCGTGACCTGGGAGACGCGAACGCAGCCGTACGCGGGGCCCGCGAACTGGGCCTCGTACTTCCACGCGACGTTCGTCGATCAGGGGACACCCACGCCGGGGCAGGACCTCGTCCTCCTCGACACGACGCAGGCGGAGGGCGGCGGCAACTGGAGCGGGAGCCTCGTCGGGACGGCCTTCACGTTCACCGATCGCGCGGCGTACACGACGCTCGAGGGCGATCCGCGCTTCTTCTTCGACGACAGCCAGACGCCCCAGGCGCAGGGGACGGGCACGGAGGAGTGGGGCGCGGGCGGCGACTACTGGGACGGAGGAGAGGTGACGACGCTTCCCTTCGCGGGCCACCCCGTCGGCGCGCCGAGCCTCGCCGCCGCGCAGAACGCGACCGACGCGATCTCGTCGGCGTACCGCTTCCTCCTCTCGGACGCGCTCCCCTTCGGGCGCAACGCCCGTGTGCAGCTCGAGCACGGCGGAGTCGACGACTCGACGGAGCACTACACGACGCTCGCCTTCTGGTACGGCCTGCCGGGCGCGAGCCTCGAGCCGACCGACACGTTTCACGTGAGCGATCCGGGCGACGAGGCCGCGCACGCGTACGTCTCGCCGGATGCGTCGAGCGTCGACACGCTCACCTCGCGTTACGAGTGGGGCGTCGACACCGTGAACGGCGCGGCGACCTACCCCGCGACGACCGACACCGGCCGGCACACGACGGGCACCTCGGAGTTCACGATCGCCCTCGATCCGGTGAACTACGGCGTCCTCCTCCGGAGGAAGCTCGACTACGGCTATCCCGACCAGCGCGCCGTCGTGAGCGTGGCGGACGACGCCGGTGGGACCTTCGTCCTGGCGGGCACGTGGTACCTCGCGGGCGGGAGCACGTACGTCTTCGCCGACTCGACGAGCGAGACCACCAACACGGCCTCCTCGGTCGAGACGAGCCCCCACCGCTGGCGCGACGACGAGTTCCTCGTGCCGCGGCAGCTCACCGAGGGGCGTTCCTCCGTCCGTGTGCGCATCGCGTTCTCGCCGGCCGGCCAGCCGCTCCAGCCGGGAGGCGTGCTCCCCGCGCAGGCCTGGAGCGAGTACCGCTACGCCGCGTACTGCTGGACGCTGCCGCCTGCGCCGGGCCCGTAGGGCGTCGGGGGGGGAGGGGAGAGCCGCAAAGCCGCAAAGCCGCAAAGGGAGAGGGGGGAGTCGATTCTCACATGCGGTAGGCAAATAGGTGGGCCATGATTCGCGGCATGCGACGCATCGCAGGTGGGACGCTCGTCATCCTGTTCGTCGCCGGCTGCGGGGGTATGGCCGCATGCGGGACCTCGGCGCGCGGCACGTCTTCCGGCGACGCGTCCGCCGATGGGGCGGGTGGGGTGGAAGGCGGGGACGCCTCGCCGAGGGACGGTGCCGCTGGCGATGCGCCTTCGAACGACGCGGGGACGGGCACCGACGCCGGCGACGCGAGCTCGCCGTGGTCCTTCGCGCCGACGACGTCCGTCGCGGAGCTCACGCAAAACGACACCTCTGCGTGCGGCAGCGACGCGGGCCCGTGCACGACGGCGTGGACGACGACGCACACGGTGACGTACGGAAGCGGCAGCTCGTACGCCGGGACCACGCGCACCGTCGAGGCGTTCTGGGATCATCCCGTCGCGGCGGGGGCCCAGAACCCGGGGAGCGCCAAGGGATACGTGAGCAAGGTGCCCGTGGGGTCGCTCCTTCCGGGCGCGAAGGTGCCGGTGTGGATCGAGACGCAGAACTGGTGGGGCGTCGGCAGCGGTCACATCACGAATGGCGAGGTCTCCTCGAGCGCGCAGCAGGCCGCCAGTCAGGTCGCCGACCACGTGAGCCGCGGCTTCGCGGGGCAGGTGGTCGACTGGAACGGGCCGGGCATCCAGGGGGACCTCGCGCTCCCCACGATCCGCACGAGCGCGGAGGCGACGAAGGGCGCCTACGGGTTCGCCGTGATGATCGACAAGGAGTTCTTCGAGGTCTGCGGCGAGACGGTCGCGTGCCTCGACCAGGCCCTCTCGTACATCGCGACGACGTACGGCACCTCGCCCGCGTACCTCAAGGATGCGGGCGGCCACCCGATCGTCTTTTACTTCGTGAACTCGTACTACCCGACCGAGTACGCGCTCCTCCAGCAGAGCGGCGTCGACGCGGGCGGGACGAGCTTCGTCATGTACGAGCCCAACGGCTTCCCCGGCAACGATCCGCCCAACACGATCGGCGAGTACGCGTGGGTGAACCCCTCGGACGGCACGTACGTGTCGACGACCGGCGACGCGGGCACGTTCGCCACCTCGCCCGACCTCGGCTTCGCGGACCTCTCGAGCTTCTTCTCTGCCGCGAGCGCGCACGCGAGCTCGTTCGCCGTCTCCGAGGCGCACAAGGGCTTCGACGACAACCTCGCGAACTGGAGCCTCGACCGCGTCATCGACCAGCGCTGCGGCGCGACGTGGCTCCAGACGTTCGATCACACGGGCTCCTTCGGCGGCAAGTCCACGTACGAGTCGACCGCGAACTACCTCGACGCCGGCGGCCGCCTCGACATGGTCATGGTCGACACGTGGGACGACTACGAGGAGGGCACCGAGATCGAGACGGGCATCGACGACTGCCTCCAGGAGCTCGACGTCACGCTCGCGGGCTCCACGCTCACGTGGACCCCGACGTACGGGACGGACCCGATGGACTCGACCGTCACGGGCACCGAGGCGACGCTCGACCACTACGACGTCTATCTCGCGAAGCAGGGTCAGACCGGGTTGATGCTCGTGTCGACGGTCGCCTGCACAGGGAGCGGCGGGACGTGCGGGCACACGCTCGACGTGTCGACGCTCGGGGTCACCGGTGGCCCCTACGTCTTCTTCGTGCAGGCCGTGGGGAAGCCCTCCATCGTGAACACGCTGTCGGGGGCGAGTACCGCGACCTACTCCGCTCCCTGAACACGCCCGTCCTACGGCCCCAGCGTCGACAGGAACGCGAAGCTCCCGATCAGCGCGGCCCCTCGCCCCCCTCGGGCTTCTTCGGCGTCTCCGTCGCCGTGGCCGCCGCCCCCGGCGCCGCCGCCCCCGGCGCGACGAAGGCGTACCCGTGCTGCGCCAACCGCTTGCCGCTCTGCTCGTACATGGGCTCGGGCATGTCCTGCACGCCGGTCGCGTCGACCCACACGTTGTAGAAGTTGAAGAGCGCGCACACGGTGATGGCGTCGTAAAGCGCCTCGTCGGTCCATCCCGCGGCTTTCGCGCGCTCGACGTCGGGCGGGCCGATCTCGTTCGAGGCGCGGTTCACCTTCTCGATGAAGACGAAGAGCGCCCGGAGCTTCTCCGACACGGGGGCCGTCAGGTGGTCCGCGAGGACCGCCTGCACGAGCTCGATGCTACCCAGGAGTTCCGCCGCGACCGCGGCGTGCGAGCCAATTCAATAGGGGCACTGGTTGCGCTTCGACGTGAACGCGGCGATGAGCTCGCGCTCGCCGGCGGAGAGCGGCGACGGGCCGCGCATCACGCCGTGCGTGAAGGCCTGCAGGTGCTCGGTGCGATCGGGCTTGAAGGCGAAGTTGTGCCAGAGCTGCGGGATGGGGAGCCCCTCTGCCCGGAGGCGCGCGATCGCCTCCGCGCGCGAGCCGCCGCCCTCCGAGGCCTCGACGTCGGGCAGGTGCATCGGCTTCAGCTTCACCGGCTTCATGGGTCCTCTCAGTGTAGCAACGTGGGGGCGACCTGGATGCGGGTCGTCGCGTGGGTCGTGGTCCCGCCGGGATCGGTCACGGTGACGGTGACGTCGAGCGGCTTGCCGAGGAACTGCTTGTAGTCGATCCCGCCGTTGTCGAGCTGGTAGCGCAGGCCATAGAGCTTGCAGTACCCGCCCGCGTCGGGGACGTACGTGAACACGAAGGTGCTCGGGGGGATGGCGGTGCCCGTGCCGGGCTGCACGCCCTCGATGCGCGTCGTCGTCAGGCGCTGCTTCATGTTCTTCACCCGCGTGGCGATCCAGATGTGGTGACCGCCCTGGGGGCCGGCCTCGGCCTGGAGCGTCTGGCCGGTGGCGAGCGGCAGGTACTCGGTCTGCCCGGTGCCCACCTGCAGGACGGGGGGCCCCGCGTTGCGCGGCTTGCAGCGATCGGGCGCGTTGTTCGGCCAGTCGGTCGCGTACGTCTCGAGCGCGTCGGGCGGCACCCAGTCGGAGCGGCA
The DNA here is from genome assembly GCA_036490515.1 of Polyangiaceae bacterium. Classification (GTDB taxonomy): domain Bacteria; phylum Myxococcota_A; class Polyangia; order Polyangiales; family Polyangiaceae; genus Palsa-1150. Next base: position 73,636 of record DASXDU010000047.1, on the reverse strand, counting down.
TGCGCCCTGGATGCAGGTGCTCGGCGGCGTGCACGTCGGCCCGCTGAGGGGGCCCGGCACCTTGCCGGCGTTCGGGTTCACCGGGTACACGACGCAGCGCGACTCGAGCTGGACGCGCAGGAGCTCCGGCGTGCCCGGGACGAAGCGCGTCGACGCGAGCCGCGTCAGCATGGGCGGGCCCTCGGCCGGCAGGCCCTCGACGGTCACGTCGACCTTCGCCGTGCGCTCGCTCGTGGGCGCCTCGAACGTCTTCTCCCACGGCTGGGGGAAGGCGACGTGCGTACCTTTCGCCGGCCGGATCGTCTCCTCGTCGACGACCGCGCCGTCGACGCGGACCTGGACGCGCATCGATGCCAGAAGGCCGCCGAGCGGCTCGCTCTGGACTCCGACCGTGAGCTTCGCCGGCTCCGGGCGCTGCCACGGCGACGACATCTCCACCGCGAACGCGATGAGCAGGGCGCGCGAAGGCGTCAGCCACGGCCCCGTTGCATCCATCGTCGGCTCGTCCCCTAGCAAGCGTCATCCCATCGCGCGGCCGGCGCAACTTCGCGTGAGGCGCGTGCCACCTTGGGCCGATGCCGGGCACGCCTACCGGGTGCATCGTAGCTGTAACAATGCACCATGGCTTGAATCATGGTTAACTGAGGGCACCTCCGATGCGCTCCTCACGCCTTGGTTTCTTGCTCCTCGTGTCCGTGCTCGTCGCCGCGCTCGCGGGCGCGTGCGGAAGCTCCAGCAACAGCTCCGTCTTCACCGACGCGGGGCCCGACTCGTCGATGCCCGACGGGTACGGCCCCGACGGAAGCAGCAGCGGCGCCGGCGACGACGGGCCGACGCTCTTCAACGACGCCGGCGGGGGAGGCGACGTCAACGGGACGCTCGTCATCGCGCCCGCGAACAAGACGCTCACCGTCACCTACGGGCAGCAGTCCCCCACGCAGACGTTCACGGCCACGATCAACGGCGGCACGGTGGGCGCGTCGTTCGCGGTGGACCTCGGGCAGATCGGGAGCATCGTCGCGGCGACGGGCGTCTTCACGCCGAGCGGCAAGGTGGGCGGCACCGCGAACGTGACCGCGACGTTCGGGTCGCAGACGGCGACGACGAAGGTGAGCGTCGTCGTCCAGCTCGTCGACGACGGCAACCCCGCGGGTGCCGACGCCGGCGCCGACGCGGGAGGCGCGGGCGGCAACGGGGGCGTGGGCGGTTCGGGCCTCGGCGGCCCCGTCGACAGCGGCACGAAGACGCTCCTCCAGGGGACGCTCACGGCGGACACCGGCCTCGCGTGGCTCTACCCGTACGACAAGACGGTCTGGCCGCAGGGCCTCCTCGCGCCGCTCCTCCAGTGGAGCGCGCCGCGCAACTACGACGCCGTGTACATGCATCTCCACGAGAACGGCTTCGACTACCAGGGGTACTTCGCCTCGAACGCGACCCCGTTCGTGAACGTGCCCATCCCGCAGACCGCATGGGACACGCTCTCGTACTCGAACCAGGGCGAGCCCGTGACGGCCACGCTCGCGTTCACCTCGAACGGTGTCGCCTACGGGCCGATCATCGAGGCGTGGACGATCGCGCAGGGGCCGCTGACGGGCACCGTCTACTACAACTCGTACGGGACGAACCTCGCGCAGAACTACTGCTGCACGAAGAACGGCGCGCAGTTCGGCGGCGCGACGCTCGCCATCAAGCACGGCGCGACGAGCCCCGTGCTGGTCGCCGGCAGCAACGGCGGGAGCGCCCAGTGCCGCGTGTGCCACTCGGTCGCGGCGCAGGGGTCGGTCCTCATCACGCAGCACGGCGACAACTACGAGCAGTCGAGCTCCTACGCGCTCACGAACGCCTACGCCGAGACGGTCATGGCGCCCGCAAACGGCGCCTTCGGCTTCGCCGCCATCTCGCCCGACGGGACGTACCTCCTCAGCAACGGCTCGCCGATGCCCGCGTTCAGCGCGCCGGGCGCGAGCGCGCTCTACTCGGTCGCCACGGGCGCGGTCATCCCGAGCACGGGCCTGCCCCCCGGGCAGCTCGCCGGCACGCCGGTCTTCTCGCCGGACGGCAAGCACGTCGCCTTCAACGACTACTCGAACAACGACCTCGCGGTCGCGGCGATGGACTTCGCCTCGGCGACGAACACGTTCTCGAACGAGGTTACGCTCCACACGTCGACCACGACGTTCCCCGACCTCTTCCCCGCGTTCCTGCCGACGAACGACGCGGTCGTCTTCGAGGAGGAGACGGCGTCGGATGGCGAGTTCGGCGCGACCCGCAGCATCACCGGTACCGGCAGCGGCGCCGCGTCCCGCGGAGAGCTCTGGTGGGCGGACCTCAAGACGCAGACGGCGGCGCCCCTCGCGGCGCTCAACGGCGCGGGCTACCTGCCGACGGGGGCCAACAGCCACGATCAGGACGCGACGCTCAACTACGAGCCCACGATCAACCCGGTCGCCTCCGGCGGCTACGCATGGGTGGTCTTCACGAGCCGGCGCATGTACGGCAACGTCGCGACGATCAACCCGTTCAACAGCGATCCCCGCTACACCGACATCAGCGTCACCCCGACGACGAAGAAGCTCTGGGTCGCGGCGATCGACCTCAACGCGAAGCCCGGGACGGACCCCAGCCACCCGGCGTTCTACCTGCCCGGCCAGGAGCTCCTCGCGGGCAACTCGCGCGGGTACTGGGTCGTCGACCCGTGCGAGCAGAACGGCGCGAGCTGCCTCACGGGCGACCAGTGCTGCAGCGGCTACTGCGAGGACGTCGACGGCGGCTTCGTGTGCGGGACGCAGCCCCCCGGCTGCTCGGGGCTCAGCAACAAGTGCACGCAGGCGAGTGACTGCTGCGGCTACCAGCAGGGCATCCAGTGCATCGACGGGTTCTGCTCGCAGGCCAACGCGCAGTAGGAGGCGGGGTCGGTCGCCGCGCCTTCCTCGCGGGCACGCTGGCCGCCTCGGCCGGTCTCGCGGCGTCGTCGGCGCGTGCGAGCGGCGACGACCCCTGGCGCCCTCGCTCGCTCGACGTCCGCGCGCTTCGGGTCGAGGGTGCGCAGAGTCGCCTCTTCGTCCTGGCGACGCCCAACCACGTCGAGCGCTGGGAGCGCGTGCCCCTCGTCGTCCTCCTCCACGGCCTCAGCGAGTGCGGCGACGAGCACGCGGGCGCGTGGGCGTGGCTCGAGCGCTACGGCCTGGGTACGTCGTACGACCGCCTCGTCGACGCCGGGTCGATGCGCGGGCTGGCGTTCACGTGTCCGTACATGCCCGACCTCCCCATCGCCCAGCCCGCGGCCTTCGACGACTACGCCCGCTGGCTCGTCGAGACCGTCGTCCCGCGGGCCCGGCGCGAGGCCCCGATCGCCTTCGACGTGCCGGCGCGTACGCATCTGGGAGGGTGCTCGCTCGGGGGACACTTCTCGCTCGAGGTGCTCCTCCGTCGCCCCGAGGCGTTTGGCGCGTGGGCGGGCGTGCAGACGGCGGTGAGCGCGGCGGCGGGAGAGCGCTACGCGGGACGGCTCGCCCAGGCAGGAGCGCGCCCGGTGCTCGTGGAGACGAGCACGGAGGACCCCTTCCGCGCCGGAAACGAGGCGATCGACCGGGCACTCAGCCGCGCGGGGGTAGGCCATGCCTTCGTCGAGCTTCCCGGACCCCACGACCAGCCCTGGCTCCGCCGATCCGGCACTGCGCGAATGCTGCAGTGGCTCGACGATCTCCCGCGACCCGAGCTGCGGCCGCCCGCCCCCGATCGCCCGGTCTCCCCCGGCTGAGGCGCGGGCGGAGCACCCTTTCCCGTTGCCGTGGACCCCGACCGGCCGTAACAATCACCTCCATGGACAAGACGCTTCGTTGCACGGTCTGCACCTGGCGCGGCGCGTGGGCCGAGGCGGCAGCGGTGCGCGTGCAGCCCCAGCCCCTCGCCCCGCAGCTCGAGGAGCTCCAGCGAGCCTACGAGGAGAAGCAGATGGTGGAGGAGCAGCTCGGGGGCCACCGCCCGCCGGCGTGCCCCGTCTGCGGCCACCACACGCTCTCGGTGCATTTGCACCGCTCCCACGCGGCGATCTAGCGGCCGGTCAACTCCACCATGAGCCGGGTGCGGCCGACGAGGATCTCGTCTCCCGCGACGAGCTCCTGCTCGCCCTTGATGCGCACGAAGACCCCCGTGCGCGCCCCGAGATCCGTCAGCAGGATCGTCCCGGCCTGCTCCTCGATGAGGCAGTGCTGGTCGCTCACGAGCGGGTCGCTCGGGAAGACGAAGTCGCCGACGGCGCTCCCGATCTGGAGCGTCGTGCCGCGCGCGAGGACGCAGGCGCCGAGCGCGCCGCCCTCGAAGATCTGCACCACGCGGAACGACGAGAGCCACTTCGGCGACGAGTAGAAGTACGTCGGCCCGGGGTCCGGTCCGTCCTTCGGCACCGGGTTGCGCTCCACCCGCAGGAGCTGGTCCCCGACGACGATCTCGTCGCCGGCGTCGAGCTCCACGGGCGCCTTGATGCGCAGGAAGACGCCGTTGCCCGACTCGAAGTCGTGCAGCCAGAGGCGCCCGTTCCGGAACCGGATGGCCGCCTCGCGCGGGTGGCAGAAGCGCTCGCCCGGAAGGACGATGCCGCCCGCCGACCCGATGATCGCCTCGGTCCCGTGCGGCTCGTACGTCTCGGGGCCGTTGCCGAGCATGCGCGTGACGTTCAGCTTGAAGTAGACGCGCTGGCTCTCGTCGACCGGCGCTGCCTGGGGTACGGCGGCCGGGCCCGCGTCGGGGATCGACGGCCGGTCCACCTCGCCGTCGGCCATCACGCGCGACTTCTTCTGCGTCGCGAGCCTCTGGAGGTCGACCTTGGGCGGGTAGTCGAGCACCTCCATCCCGCCGAGGGCCTTGCCCTCGATGACCGGGTCGAACCGGCCCTCGCGCAAGGCGAGCGCCATCTCGAGCTGCTGGCCCTTCATGAGCTGGCGCACGAACATCGCGACGTCGTCGCGCCGGACGTGCTCCGCGTAGGAGCGCTTGTGGCTCTTGATGACGCGGCCGCCGTCGGCGAAGAGGTGCGTGATGATGTGCGGCTTGTCGAGCCCCGAGTCCTCGGTCTGGATGTGGAACGTCTGGTTCTTGTACTTGACGTTGTTGTTGAAGCCGACCTGCGCCCGGAAGAAGGAGGGGCGCACCATCTCGCGCTCGAGCTTCTTCAGCTCCTCGGTCGACCAGCGCGCGATGGCCGCGTCGAGCGGCGCCTGATCGTTGCCGACGCCCTCCATTCTCTCGAACGCGAGCTTCGCCAGCGGCGCGGACGGATCGATGCGCAGCGCCTCGGCCAGGAGCTCCTGCCCCTCGGGGTCGTTCGGGCCGTTCGTGGCCCACACGGCGAGCAGCGCGACCGCGTCGTCGGGGCGGCCCTTGTCGAGGAGCCACTTGGCGACGCGCGCGGCGCTGGCGCGCGGCGTGGTGGTGGCGGATTCCATGCTTCCCCCATCATCCCCGCGGGCGCTACGCGCACGCAAGTATCCTCTCTGGCCCCGTCCTTTCGAGCGGTTCCGCCGGCTCCATCGGCCGGTTGGCCCCGCCGCGGCCGTCAGCCTTTGCGGCCGACCGTGACCCAGAGGCCTCCCTCGTGCCCGAGGCTGTGCATCCAGGCGAGCTGGGCGACCCAGTTCTCGAATCCCCAGTCGTCCTCGGCGGGCTCGAAGAGCTGCGCCCCCTCGAGCGGCTCGGCGGCGAAGAGCGAATCGGGGTACGTGCGCAGGTACTCGACGCCGCTCTCGGCGAACCACTTCTGCACCTCGCGGGTCGTGTGCCTGTGCTCTTCGGGGTGCATGTACTGGTCGCGGAGCCATGCCTCGCGCCGGGCCGGCTCGCTCGCGCGGTCGCGGAGCACGGGGTCGCCGAGGGTCCAGCGGAAGCCGGAGAGGCGCCCCAGGGCGCGCCGCACGCGGTGCGGGATGCGCGACCACGCATTGTAGAGGCCGAGGACGACGATCCCCCCGGGCCGCGCCAGCCGCGCGAGCGAGGCAAAGCTCGCGCGAGGGTCCGGTGTGTGGTGGAGGACGCCGGACGAGTAGACGACGTCGAACGCGCCTTCCCTGAGCCCCGGGAGGCGGAGGTCCGTCTCGACGAAGCGCGCCTTGTCGACGCCGAACCGGGTCGCCGCCGCCGCCCCGAGGGCGAGCGACGCGCGGGTCAGATCGGCCCCGACGACCAGGCGGTCGGCCGTAGCGAGGAAGAGCGACATCTGCCCTGTGCCGCACCCCACCTCCACGACGCGCGCATCCCCCGGGATGGCCCGGTCGAGCAGGCGCGCGAACTCGCTCCTGCCGGCGCGCGCGCGCATCGACCCGAGGCTGTCGCGCGGCGGGTACCCGGGGAACGGCGCCACCGTGTAGAAGTCGCGCACCGTCTCGGTCCGGTCGTCGCCCGGCACGCGAAGATCGGGGATCCCGTCGCGCACGGCGTACGTCGCGGGGCACGCGGTGCAGGCGAGCGCGTCGCCGTCCTCGCGCAGGCCGCCCTTGCACGCGGGGCAGGCGAGGAGCTCGAGGATCGCGCGATTCACGGCCCACCTCGATGTTCCACGAACATCCGGAGCCTAGAAGATCGTGTAGATGAAGGGCGCGAGCACTTCGACGGTGCTCGCGAGGACGAGGACCACGCCGGTCACGCAGAGGAAGACGACCAGCGGCACGAGCCAGCGGTTGCGCTTCTCGTTCTTCCACATGCCGCGCACGAAGTCGGCGATGGACGGAACGGCGCTGAACATCACCGTCATCCCGCGGCGGATCTTGCCCTTTCTCTGGAGCGTCATTCGGCGGCCTCCCTCGTCGCGTCGTCCGATGCGCGCTCGGCGGCGCGCTCCTTGGTGACCACGGTGCGCCCCGCGACGAGGAGATCGATGCCGCACCGGCGGAACGTGGAGTAGCCCTCGACGGCGCGGTTCACGATCGGCTCGCCGGCGAGGTTGAACGACGTGTTGAGCACGACCGGCACGCCCGAGACGCGGCCGTACGCCTCGATGAGCGCGTGAAAACGCGGCGAGAGCTCGCGCTCGACGGTCTGGAGCCGGGACGTCCCGTCGATGTGCGTCACGGCGGCGAGGTTGTCCCGGTGCTCGGGCCGGACCGGGAAGACGCCCGACATGAAGCGCGCGAGGCGGAGGCCCGCGTCGGGGATGTCGAAGTAGCGCTGCGCGTGCTCGGTGGGCACGGCGGGGGCGAAGGGGCGGAACTCCTCGCGGAACTTGATGCTCTTGTTGAGCCGGTCGCGCTGCTCGGCCGTGTGCGGCGCCGAGAGGATGCTGCGGCTCCCGAGGGCGCGCGGCCCGAACTCGGTGCGGCCGTCCATCCAGCCGACGATCTTGCCTTCGTGGAGCTCGCGCGCGAGGCGCTCGAAGAGCTCCGCGTCGCTCCCGACCTCCGTCACCGTGAGCCCGTCCTCGCGGGCGACGCGGGCGAGCTCCGGGGTGTCGAGCTCCGGCCCCCAGTACGGGTGATCGGGGAAGTCCCGGTCGGGCTGCCCGAAGTGCACGCGATCGGCCAGGAGCGCCGCGCCGAGCGCGCACCCCGCGTCCCCCGGGGACGGCGGCACGAAGACCCGCTCGAAGCCGCTCTCGCGAAGGATGCGCGCGTTGCACACGCCGTTCAGGGCGACGCCGCCGCCGAGGCACAGGTCCGGCAGCCCCGTCTCGTCGTGGAGGCGCCGGCACATGTCGACGAGGATCTCCTCGAGGACGTGCTGCACGCTCGCCGCGACGTCCGCGAAGCGCTTGCCGTCCTCGGTCCCGAGGTCGAGCGGCTCCCACGGGGCGCGCGGCGCGCCGAACAGATCGAGGAACGCCTGCCCGTACGAGCGCTTCGCCGTCGTGTGGTACTCGAAGAAGCGCATGTCGAGCTGGAACGCGCCGTCGTCGGTGCGCTGGATGACCTTGCGCACGTCGCCGGCGAAGCGCGGCGTGCCGTACGACGCGAGGCCCATCACCTTGTACTCGCCCTCGTTCACCTGGAAGCCGAGGAACGCGGTGAACGTCGAGTAGAGCATCCCGAGCGAGTGCGGGAACCGGATCTCGCGGAGGAGCTCGAGCTCGGTCTTCTGCGCCGCACGCTTGCCGCGGCCGAGCGACAGCGTCGCCCACTCGCCGACGCCGTCGGCCGTGAGGATCGCCGCCTCCTTCGTCGGGGCAGTGAGGAACGCGGCGGCGGCGTGCGAGCGGTGGTGCTCCGAGAAGAGGATCTTGCTCGCCGGGACGCCGAGCCAGCTCTTGATGAGGCCCTTCACCCAGAGCTTCTCGCCGAGGGTGTTCTTCATCGCCTGCGGGAAGCTCGAGAACGTGCGCGGCCAGCCGCGGAGCGCCATCGTCAGGATGCGCTCGAACTTGAGCATCGGCTTCTCGTAGAAGACGACGGCGTCGAGCTGTTCGGGCTGGATGCCTGCCGTGTCGAGGCAGTGCTCGATGGCCGCGACCGGGAAGGACGCGTCGTTCTTGTGGCGCGAGAGCCGCTCCTCCTGCACGCACGCGACCGGCAGCCCGTCGACGAGGAGCGCCGCGGCGGAGTCGTGGTAATGCGCCGAGAGCCCGAGGATCTTCATCCGTACTGACCCGTGAACGTGTGGGCGCGGCTGCGGGCGTCGACCCAGCCTCGCGCCTCGCGCCGCGCCTGCCGCTTGGCCGCGAAGGCGAAGAGCGGCAGCACGACGAAGTACTGGACCGCCAGGATGAAGCCGCCCATGACGCTCGCGAAGGCGGCGGCGAACCGCAGGTACACCTTCCACAGGCGGTGCAGGCGCGCCGCCCAGAGGCGGACGCCGTGCCGCCGCGGCGACACCCGCTCGAGCTGCTTGCGCGTGTAGTTCATGTGGAACGCCTCGTCGCGAAGGATGGTCTCGAAAACCGCGCGGGTCTCGGGGTCGCCGCCGAGTACCTCGCGGTACACGGCGAAGCGCATGGCGGCGGCGCGCTCGCTCAGGTGGAGGAACGCGAGCAGCGTGTCGTCGTGCTCGTGATCGACCTGGAGGTCGTCGAGCCCGCGCTCGCCCGGTGCGAGCCAGTTGGCCTCGGTGCCGGCCGCCTGGCGGGGGAGGGCCGCGAGCATCGCCCTGCCACGACCGCGAAACATGTCGGCGTGCCGGAGCTCGTCGGTGGCGTGCCGGAGGTAGAGCCGCCGCAGGAGGGCGTCGGACGTGAGCTCGGCTGCACGCGCGATGTCGCGTCCGCCGTCGGCCTCGGTCTCGGCGAAGCGGAGGAGCTTGTACGCGCGGCGGTGCGCGTCCGACCACACCCAGCGATGGAGCGGGCGGAGCAACGTATCGACGCCGGTAGGCCGGATGTGTACCGGCTTCTGGCTGAGCTGCGTGTCGATTTCCCCCATCGGTGGCGGGCGCAACCTTACGTCAAAGGAGGGGCTCCGGCCACCGGGTGACGGGCTCATCGCAGGCCCTACGCCGGACCCCCCGCGCCGGTTTCGCGGGGCGCGAGCCTAGTGGCTCCCGAGGACGCTCACCGCGGTCCGCAGCTGGCCGTCGATGGCGAGGCGCTTGGCCGGGTCCATCTCGAGCTGCGCCCGCTCGACGGCGTCGTCGGCCTCGTCGACCTGCACGTCGGGCGTCAGGCCGACCCCCTCGTAGCTCTTGCCCGAAGGCGACTCGAAGAGGGCGATGGTGTACTTGACCGCGTATCCGTTCGGCAGGTCGTCGAGCATCTGCACCGTCCACTTGCCCATCGTGCGGCTCCCGACCACCATCGCGTGCCGGAGGTCGTGCAGGGCGGCCGCCGCGAGCTCTGCGCTCGACGCCGTGCGCCCGTTCACGAGGACGGCGACCGGCCCGTCGGTGAAGACCGGCGGCGTCTTCGACGTGAAGGGCTCGGTGGTGCTCCGCTTGTGGAGCGTGGTGACGACCGACCCGACCGGCACCATCGGCCCGAGAGAAGCCACGGCCTCGTCGAAGAAGCCGCCCGGGCTCATGCGAAGGTCCACGACGAGCGCGTGCGCGCCCTTCTCCTCGAGGTCCTTCAGCGCGTCGCGGATGCCGTTCGACGTGCGCGCGTTGAAGCTCGGGATCTGCAGGTACCCGACCGCACCGGGCAGCAGCATGTGCGAGACGTCGTCGTACGCGACCTGCTCGCGCACGATGGGGACGCTCACGAGCTTGTCCCCGCGCAGGATGCTCAGGGTCACGCTCTCGCCGATCTTGCCGCGGATGTCCGCGACGGCGTCGCGCAGCGAGAGGCCGCGATAGAGCTTGCCGTTGACCGTCACGATCTGGTCGGGCGGCGCGACGCCCGCGCGGTCGGCCGGCGTCCCCGGGATGGTGCGCTTCACGTCGATGTACCCGGTGGCCGCGTCGAAATCGACGATGATGCCGACGCCGACCATCTCGCCGTGGAGGTCGTTCTTCAGCTCCGCCGACTCGGAGGGCGACACGAGCTTGTTCCACTTGTGCATCTTCGGGTCGACGCGCTCGAGCATCCCCGCCGTGGCGGCGCGGTAGAGGTCGTCCTCGGTGAACGACGGGTCGTAGTACTGCTCGAGGAGCGTCTTTCGCGCCTGGTCGAAATTGCGCTGCGCATCGGTGAACCTCTCCGACGGAACGGCGAAGTCGCGTTCGTCGTCCATGGGGTCCGCGCCCCTGGACGCGGTCGGCGCCGTCGCGGGTGCGGGCGCGAAGGCGACGCTCATCGGCGCCGGCGCAGGCGGGGCGGTGGTCGTGGCGGGAGCCTGGGAGCAGGCGGCGACGACGAGCGGCAGGAGAAGCGTGCGGCGCATGGTGGGGGGAACCTCTCAGTAGATGGTCAAGCTCTCGGCGGACGGGCGCGCGGTGTCGACGCGCTGGCCCGCCTCGGCCAGCGGCGCGGAGCGCACCTTGCGCGCGAGCGTGGGCCCGGCGATGGCCGCGGCGACGATCGCCGCGACGACCGCGAGCCCCTGGTAGAGCGGAACGGGCCGCGTGAGCCAGCCGCGCACGCGCCTCGCCTTCGACGGCCGGAAGCGGGCCTCGACCGTCGCGCGCAGCCGCACGCGCGCCTGCTCGCTCGGCGCGTCCTCGTCGCTGGTCCCGCGGTCGACGTGCGTCTTGAGCGCGAGGTAGGTCCGCAGGCAGTGCCGGCACTCGACGAGATGGGCTTCGACGGTCGCCCGCTCGTCGTCCGAGCCGGTGGCGAAGTGGTAGCCGATGAGGAGCGGTTGAATCAGCGGGCAGTCCATGGTTTGAGCTCTTCGCGTAGGACGTTGACCATGTGGCTCATGCGGGACTTGAGCGTTCCGAGCGGGATGCCGAGGACGGTGGCCATCTCCTCGTAGCTGAGGCCCGACGACCGGAGGTGGTAGACCTCGGAAAGGGGGGAAGGAAGCCGCGCGACGGCGCCGTCGAGCGCGCGGAGGAGCTGCATGTCGGCTACGCGCTCGTCGGTCGACGGTACCGGTTCGTCGTCGCAGGCGAGCTTGCCGAGCGCGTTCTCGCCGCGCCCCTCGGAGCGGATGCGGTTGAGGACGAGGTTGCGGGCGATGCGGTACAGCCACGTGCGAAAGCTGCCGCGATCGAAGACGACCTCGTCGCTCTCGAGGGTGGCCATCAAGGCCTCGTGGAAGACGTCCTCCGCGTCGGCGCGCGTGCGGAGCTGGCCCTTCAGAAACCCGTAGAGTCGCCGGCAGTAGCGCTCGTAGAGCTCGTCGAAGGCGTGCATGTCCCCCTGCCGCTTGACGCGGGCGTAGAGGGCCTCGTCCGAGTCCATCGACATGGGTTAAACACCGGTCGGCCCGAAAGGTTGTCGACGGGCGGCTGCTTCGCGCGCGGGCGCTATCCTACCCCTCCCTCCGTGGAACCCCTACGGCCCGACCCGTGTCCGCCGAAGACTCGCTCCGATCTGGAGTGGGACAGGGTGCTCTCCGCGCTCGCGGAGCGGTGCGTCGGTCCGCTCGGGAAGAAGCTCGCGACCGACCTGCCGTTCGCGGCGACGCGCGGCGAGGCGAGGGCCCTCTTCGCGCAGGCGGCCGAGGCGATGCGCCTCCTCGAGGAGGGTCGCCCGCTGCCGTCGGGCGAGGTCGACGACGTGCGCGAGGCCATCGAGCGCGCGCGCGTCGGGGGAGTCCTCTCCCCCGCGGAGCTCCGCTCCGTCGGACGCCTCGTCGGCGCCGCCCGCGCGCTTCGCCGCTTCCTCGCCTCGCGTCGCGCGGACGTGCCTGCGCTCTTCGACGCCTGCTCCACCGATCCCACGCTCGACGATCTCGCCGACGAGATCTCCGGCAGCTTCGACGCCGACGGGACGCTCGCCGACCGCGCGAGCCCGCGCCTTCGCGAGCTCCGCGGCGAGTGGCACGCGGCGCGGCAGCGGATGCTCTCGCGCATGGAAGATCTCATGGCGCGCTACGAGACGGTCCTCCAGGACCGCTTCGTGACCGAGCGCGAGGGCCGCTGGGTCCTGCCGGTGCGGAGCGACGCGCACGAACGCTTTCCGGGCATCGTGCACGCGACCAGCGCGAGCGGGTCCACGCTCTTCGTCGAGCCGCGCGCGGTGATCCCCATGGGCAACCGCCTCAAGGTCCTCGACGCCGAGGTGCGCCGCGAGGAGGAGGCCGTCTACGGGCGCCTCTCCGCGCTCGTGGCCGACGCGCTCCCGAGCGTCGACGCGGCCGCGCATGCCGTGGCGACTGCCGACGTGCGGGCGGCGACCGCGCGCCTCGCGAAGGAGTACGCGCTCGTCGTTCCGGAGGTCGTCGACGTGCCGCGCATCGAGTTGAAGCGCGCGCGGCACCTGCTCCTGGCCATCGATCTGCCTTCCGTCGTCCCGAGCGATCTCGAGCTCGAGGCGGGCCGCGCCATCATCGTGAGCGGCCCGAACGCCGGCGGCAAGACCGTGGCGCTCAAGACGATGGGCCTCGCCGCGCTCATGGTGCGCGCCGGCATTCCCGTGCCGTGCGACGAGGGCAGCGCGGTGGGCCTCTTCGACGTCGTGCTCACCGACGTGGGCGACGACCAGAGCCTGCAGAAGAACCTCTCCACGTTCAGCGCGCACGTGAAGAACCTCGCCGAGATCCTCGTCGAAACGACGCGCGGCGCGCTCGTCCTCCTCGACGAGCTCGCGGGCGGGACCGACCCCCGTGAAGGAGAGGCGCTCGCCGCGGGGGTCCTCGACAGCCTGTGCGCGCGCGGCGGGGCGGTCGCGGCGACGACCCACTACGAGGGGCTGAAGGCGCTCGCCCTGGCGGACGCGCGCTTCGCGAACGCGAGCGTGGGGTTCGACCTCGCGACGATGACGCCGACGTTCCAGCTCGCGATGGGCGTGCCGGGTCGCTCGAGCGCGCTCGCCGTCGCGCGCCGGTTCGGGATGCCCTCGACGGTGCTCGAGCGTGCGGAGCGCTTCCTCACGCGCGAGGACCAGAACTTCGAGGCCGTCGTGAAGCGCCTCCACGACGAGCGGGCGGCGCTGGAGCTCGCGCGCGCCGCTGCGGACGAGCGCGAGACCGAGGCACGCCATGCGCGCACGCGCCTGGAGGGCGAGCTCGAGGCGGCCCGAAGCCGCGAGCGCCGCGCACTGAGCGACGAGGGGCGCGAGCTGATGGACCGCCTGCGAAGGGCCCGCGAGGACCTTCGCGGGGCGCAGGCGCGGCTGAGGGCGAAGAAGGTCGAGCCGGAGGCGCTGCGCGAGGCGGAGCGTGCGGTGGAGCGGGTGGCCGGCGAGGTGGCGATCGGAGGGGCGCTCGAGCACCTGGTGACGCGCGTGAACGAGGAGCCGCGCGAGCCGGTGCGTGCGGCGGAGCTCCGGAAGGGCGCACGCGTGTGGGTGCCGCGCCTGCGGGCCGAGGCGGACGTGGTCGAGGTACTCGCGGGCGAGCAGGTGCGCGTCGCGGCGGGGCCTCTGAAGCTGACGGTCGCCGTGAGCGATCTTCGCGCTGCCGCACGGCCCGAGGCGGCGCCGTCGAAGCCCGTGCTGCGCGCGGTGCCCACCTCGAAGAGCGCGCCGGTGGTCGAGGGGCCGCTCCTGCAGACGCGCGACAACACGTGCGATCTTCGGGGGCTGCGCGTGGACGACGCCGTGTCGATGGCGACGACGTTCCTCGATCGCGCGCTGAACGACGGGCAGCGCGCGGTGTTCCTGCTGCACGGCCACGGGACGGGGGCGCTCCGCGACGCGGTGCGGAAGGAGCTCGCGCGGTCGAGCTACGTGGAGAGGTTCGCGGCGGCGGAAGCGGGGCAGGGCGGCGAGGGCGTGACGGTGGTTTGGCTCGCCTGAGGGGCCCGCCTCCGCGCCGACCGTTTCCGCCGGTCCGACCCGGGCGTGCGCCTACACGCTGATGGCGCCCTTGCGGAAGTCGCTCTTCGCGATCTTCACGTTCACGCACGCGGGCACGCCGCACGCGAACGCCGCGTCGAGCGCGGGGCCCAGCTCCTCGGCCTTCTCGACCCAGAAGCCCTTGCCGCCGCACGCCTCGACCACCTTCTCGTAGCGCGTGTAGTCGAGCCCCGTCGCCACCGCGCGCTTCTCGCCGTAGATCTCCACCTGCCCGCGGCGTATCTGCGTCCACCCCGCGTCGTTGCCGATGACGGCGACGACGGGGATCTTCTGCCGCGCCATCGCCTCGAACTCGAGGCCGTGAAGGCCGAAGCTCCCGTCGCCGTACACGAGCACCACGCGCGCGTCGGGCCGCGCGAGCTGCGCGGCCATCGCGTACCCCGGGCCCACGCCGAGCGTCCCGAGCGGCCCCGGGTCCATCCAGAGCTGCGGCCACTCGAGCTTGAGCACGTAGGCCGCCGTCGCCACGAAGTCGCCGCCGTCGCCGACGACGACGTCGTTGGGCTTCAGGCGCTTGCCGAGCTCCGCGCACACGCGCAGCGGGTTGGGCGGCGAGTCGTTCGACTCGATCTCCGCCAGCATCTTCGCGCGCCGCTTGTCCTCGTCGGCCCGCACCGCCGCGAGCCATCCGGACGACTTCTTCGTCCCGACCGCGGCGAGGAGCTGCTCGAGCACGACGCCGCTGTCCCCGTCGATCGCCACGTCGACCCGGCGGTTTCGTCCGAGCTCGGCGCCGTCGAGGTCGACCTGCACGATCTTGCCGTCGGCCGCCCACGTCGGCGTGCGGCCGTAGTCGACGCGGAAGTCGAACGGCGTGCCGAACACGAAGACGCAGTCGGCCTGCGCGAGCGCGAACCTGCGCGACCGCGAGAAGAGGCCAGGGTGCGCGTAGGGGAGGGCGCCGCGTGCCATGCCGTTGAGGTAGAAGGGCGCCTCGAACGCGTCGGCCGCGCGCTGTACGGCGTCGCGCTTGGGCGACCAGCGGAGCTGCGAGCCCACGAGGAAGACGGGGCGCTCGGCGGTGCGCAGGAGCTCGGCGGCGCGCTCGATGGCGCGCGGATCGCCGGCGGGGCGCGGCGGCTCCGGCAGCGGCCGCGTCATCGGCGCGTCGGCGTCATCGGCGAAGTTCATGAGCAGGTCGAGCGGCATCTCGAGGAAGACCGGGCCCGGGACGTTCGCCTGCGCGACGCGGAACGCGGCGTCGACGTACTCGACGAGGCGCCGCGTCTCGGGGACCTGCACCGCCCACTTCGTGATGGGCCGCATGAGGCCCACGTGGTCCATGTCCTGGAGCGACCCCATGTCGCAGAGCGCCTTGGGGCCGGCGCCGCCGATGACCACGATGGGCACGCCCGCACGCTGCGCATTGGCGACCGCCGTGACGACGTCGGTGACGCCCGGGCCCGCCGTGACCGCGCAGACGCCCGGCTTGCCGGTCACCCGGGCCCACCCGTCGGCCGCGTGGCCCGCGGTCTGCTCGTGGCGCACGTCGACGACGCGGATCCCCTCGTCGATGCACCCGTCGTAGATGGCCTGGATGTGCCCCCCGCAGAGCGTGAAGAGGTGGGACGTTCCGTGACGCTTGAGCGCCTGGGCGACGAGGCGCCCGCCGTGGACCATGGTCATCGTGGCGGCCAGGCTACGGCTTCCCGGGCCGGCGGTCGACCGTGGTACATGATCACGCCCACCCACCATGGCGGCGCACCCGTGACACCGGCCACCGTCCGCATCGATCCGGGGACCGCCGTGGGCCCCTACGTCGTCGAGCGCCGCCTCGCGCACGGCGGGATGAGCGTCCTCTACCTCGCCCGCGGCGGGAACGGCGAGCTCTTCGTCCTCAAGATGGTGCCGCCGGAGCTCGGCACGACGGCGTCGCGCGCGCGGCTGACGCGCGAGGCTCGCGCCCTCGCGGCCGTGGATCACGCGGGCGTCGTGCGCATCGAGTCGACGGGGGACCACGACGGCGTGCCGTGGATCGCGATGCAGTACGTGCGCGGCACGGACCTCAAGCGCGTGCTCGAGGAGAACGGGCCCCTCGCGGTGGACGTGTGCGTCCGCTACGCGATCGAGGCGTCCGAGGCGCTCGTCGCGGCGCACGACGCGGGCGTCATCCACCGCGACCTCAAGCCGTCGAACATGCTCCTCACGCCGGACGGGCACATCGTGCTGGTCGACTTCGGGATCGCGAAGCGGCGCGCCGAGGCGCGCGACGGCGACGTGCTCACGAACCCGAGCGAGGTGGTCGGCACGCACGCGTACCTCTCGCCCGAGCAGCTCGAACACGGGCTCGCGGACGAACGGAGCGACGTGTGGGCGCTCGGGTGCGTGCTCTTCGAGATGGCGGTCGGCGAGCCCCCGTTCGGGCGAGGCGGCTCGTCGACCACGGCGGCCATCCTGCGCGACGAGCCGGTCTTCCCGCCGGAGGTGACCGGCGCCATCGTCCACGTCGTCGGCGCGTGCCTCCGGAAGAGCTCCTTCGCGCGCATCGCGTCGGCGCGCGAGCTCCTGCACCTGCTGCGCGACGCGCTCGACGATCCCGGCTCCGCGCTCGCCGCGGCGCCCGAGCGAACGTCGTCGCATGCGCGCGCGTCGGTGCGCTCCTCGGTCCGACCGAGTGCCCCTCCGGCTGCCCGCACCTCGGCGCCGCCGCCCGCCATGCCCCGGAGCGAGTCGTGGCGCCCTCCCTCGTCGACGCCGGCCGCGCCACGCATGCCGTCGAGCAAGATGCGCGTGGCCGTTGCCACGGCGCCGGGAAGGCTCAAGGGGACAGCCGTTCGGGCGGGCATCGCCTGGTTCGGCGACACGTACGGCGAGCTCGGGCTCGAGCGGGCGCTCGATCTGGCCTCGCCGGAGCTCCGCGCGATCCTCCGCCCGCGGGACCCCGTCTTCGGGCTCATCGCGTCCGGCTGGTACGACACGCTCCTCATCGGCGAGCTGCTCGAGCTCATCGAGCGCGTCGCCGCGCCGCCCGACGTCCCCGCCTTCCAGGCGCGGGTCGCCGAGGCCATCGCGCGCGACAACGTGAACGGCGTCTACCGCTCCCTCTTCCGGCTCATCGCGTCGCCGCCCTTGCTCGAGGCCAACGCGCAGCGCGTCTGGCGGACGTACGTCGACGAGGGGACGATGACCGTGACGGTGTCGCGTGCGGGGGCCTTCGAGGCGCGCGTGCGCGGCTGGTCGCGGCACCACCCGGCCGTCTGCCGCATGCTGCGCGCGATGCTCGAGAGTCTCCTGCGCGCCATCGGCTACACCGCGCTCGTCGTCGAGCGGACGCAGTGCGTGGGGCAGGGCGACGGCTGCTGCGCCTTCGAGGGCATCTGGGCGGCGTGAGACCGCGGCGCGTCACTCCGCGGGGACGGTGACGCGGCCGGAGGCGATGTCGGCGCGCAGCTGCTCGACTCGCGCGACGACGGCCGGTGGCAGGAGCGCCGCGTGCGGGCCCTCGTGGACGTAGTCGATCGCGCCGTCCTTCACGCCGAAGACGCGCATCCCGCCCACGAAGCGGCCCTCGGCGACGGCGTGGATCGTGTCGAACACCGAGACGTCGGCGCGCTTCACCATCGACGTGACGACGGCGTCGGGCATCTCGTCGTGCTGGTCGGCGTCGACGCCGATGGCGAGGCACCGCGCGTCGTGCGCTGCCTCGAAGACGCCGTGCCCGCTCGCGCCGGACGCGTGGTAGAGCACGTCCGCGCCCGCGCCGATCTCCGCGATCGCGAGCGCCTTGCCCTTGGCGGGGTCCTTGAACGCGTCGGGGCTCGTGCCGATGTACGCCGAGTGGACGGTGCACTCCGGGCACGTCGCCTTCACCCCCGCCTCGTAGCCCGCCTCGAACTTGCGAATGAGCGGCCCGCGCATCCCGCCGACGAAGCCCACGTGCTTCGTCTTGCTCATCGCGCCCGCCACCCCCCCGACGAGGTACGAGCCCTCCTCCTCGTGGAACGCGAGCCCCGCCACGTTGGGCGGAGCCCCTCCCGGCGGCGGCGCATAGTCGACGCACGCGAAGTGGACGGCGGGGTAGTCGCGGGCCACCCGGTCGACGTCGCTCGAGAAGATGAACCCGACGCCGATGACGAGATCGAAGCCGCGCGCGGCGAAGAGGCGCATCGCGGCCTCGCGGTCCTCGCTCGTCGCCGGCTCGAGGAACTCGATCGTGACGCCGAGCTCGCGCTGCGCGCGGAGAAGGCCCTTGTACGCAGCGTCGTTGAAGCTCTTGTCGCCCCGCCCGCCGACGTCGAACACGAGCCCGATGCGCACGTGCGCGTTGGGACCCGTCGCGGGGGCTGGGGGAGGGTGGCGCCGGGGCAGGAGAAGGGTCGCGGCCAGGGCGGCGACGACGAGGAGCGCCGTCCAGTGCACCGGCCCGAAGGGCTTCATCCCTTGACCCCGCGCTTGTCGCCGCGCGAGTCGGCCTCGATGAAGATCTTGCGCATGTGCGGCATCGCCCCGCGAATGGCGAGCTCGATGCGGTTGGTCACGTCCTCGACCTCGGAGACGGCGAGCGTCGGCTGGAACGCGATCTTCATGGCGAGGAGCACGACGTCGGGCCCGAGGTGGAGCGTGAGCATCTGCGTCACGCCGTCGACGCCGGCGACCCCGCGCGTGAGCGCGAGCACCTGCGCCTGGTCCTCGGGGGCCGCACCCTCGCCGATGAGCAGGCCGTGCGTGATCCACGCGAGCACGACGGCCACGACGCAGAGGAGGACCCCGATGACGACGCTGCCGGCGGGGTCCCAGAAACCCTGCCCCGTGAGACCGCTCGCGGCGACGGCGACGAGCGCGACCAGGAGGCCCGCCATCGCGGCCGCATCCTCGGCGAGGACGAGCGGGATCGTGGGGTCGCGCGCGTCGAGGAGCGCGCGGCGAAGCGGCTTGCCCGCGGAGAGCTTGCGGAACTCCCCGTAGGCGACGCGAAAGCTCATCGCCTCCATCGCGAGCGACACGCCGAGCACGACGTAGCTCCAGAGGCGCGACGGCGAGTCGGTCGGGGGGTGCACGAGGTGGTCGACGCCGTCGAAGATGGCGAACGCCCCGCCGACGCTGAAGAGGAGGAGCGCGACGACGAACGGCCAGAAGTATCGCTCGCTCGCCCGCCCGAAGGGGAAGCGCTCGTCGGCCGGGCGCAGGGCGAGGCGCATCCCCACGAGCAGGAGCGCCTGGTTGCCCGTGTCGGCGAGCGAGTGCACGGCCTCGGCGAGCGTCGCGGTCGAGTGCGTGGCCCACGCCGCGCCGAACTTGCACGCGGCGATGGCGACGTTGCCGGCCAGCGCGGCGAGGACCACCTTGCGGCTGTCGGCGCTCATGAAGGACGATGCACCATACCGTGAGCGAGGAGCGTTTCTCCTTCGAACTGGGCGCCGCGAAGAGCTCCGCCGTGGCCTACCGCGCGGAGGGATCGCGCGCGACGCTGGTGCTCGGGCACGGGGCCGGAGCCCCGCAGGCGCACCCGTGGATGGTGGCGATGGCGCGGGCGATCGCGGCGCGCGGCGTCGAGGTCGTGACGTTCAACTTCCTCTACGCGGAGGCGAAAAAGAAGGCGCCCGACCGCAACGACGTCCTCGAGGCGACGTGGCGCGCCGTCCTGGCGAAGGTGCGCGTCCCGGGGCGGCGGCTCTTCGTCGGCGGCAAGTCGATGGGCGGGCGCATCGCCTCGCAGGTGGCGGCCCACGACGACGTCGACGTCGCGGGCGTCGTGCTCCTCGGCTACCCGCTCCACCCGCCCGGCAAGCCGGAGCAGCTGCGCACCAAGCACCTGCCGGGCGTGCGCGCGCCCATGCTCTTCGTGCAGGGGTCGCGCGACCCGTTCGGCGGCCCCGGGGAGCTCGCGCCGTTCGTCGCGCAGCTCGGCGGCCGGGCGCGCCTCTTCGCCGTCGACGGCGGGGATCACTCGCTCGTGCGCCCGAAGAGCAGCGGCGAGACCCCGGCCGCCACGATGGCCCGCGTCGCCGACGAGGTGGTGCGCTTCGTCGCGTCCCCGTGACTGCGCCCTGCGACCGTGCGCGAGCCCGTGCCCGATCACCGGGTGATGGTGATCTTCACGCGGGAGCGCGCGGACTGGAGGAACGCGGCCTCGGCGACGCGGACGCGCTCGACGACGAACCAGCGGGAGAGGGCGTCGCGCACCTTCTCGAACGGCTGCCCCCGGTAGGGGTGCGCCGACGTGCGGTAGACGTCGCGGAGCTGCTCGTCGCTCGGGTGCAGGATGGGCGTGACGGCCCGGTCGAGGTACCACGACGCGAGCGCCGCCCGGTGGAGGAGGGCGCCGAAGTCGCCGCCGTCGAGGTGCTCGGCGTCCGCCGCCTGGTCCACGCGCGCGCGCCCCCCCAGGCGCTCGACGAGCGCTCCGCCCACCTCGCGCTCGACGGCGGGGACCTCGTCGAGGCCGGGGCGCTTGTCCGCAGGCGAGTCGGCGATGAGCTTCTCGGCGAGGCTCGCGAGCATCTGCTCGCCGATGTCGTGCTCGAGCGCCGCGCGCACGTCGCGCTCGTCGTAGCCGTCGCCGATGCCGGGGCCCTGCGCCATCGCCTCGAGGCGCGCCTCGAAGGCGAGCGTCCGTTCGAGGACGAACTGCGGACGCTCCGCCCCGCCCGTCTCCGGGGAGAGGAAACGCACCACCACCCGGTCGACCGTACCCCCCGGCTGCGCCGCGGCGTCACCGCCCTCGGCGGCCGCCGAGACGAGCAGGAGCGCCGCGATCGCGAGGGCGAGCCTCACGGCACCTCTTCGTCGTCCTCCTTCTTGGAGGACGGAGGAGCCGCGGCGCCGGTGCGCTCCTGGAGCATGTGCTCGTGGTGGTGCGCGAACCCGCGCGCGGCACGCCGCGCCTTCAGGAACTCGGCGAAGCCGACGATCATGTCGAGGTCGCGCGGCCCGAGCGACTCGGCGAGCTCCTTGACGTGCTGGCGCAGGGCCTCGGCGTTGCGCGTGCGCCGCCCGCTCTGCGACTTGGGCGCGTCGTCGGTCGAGTCCGGGGCGACCTCGCTCTCGGGCCCGGGCGGCACGTCGCTCCACGCCGGACGGGCGATGGCCTTGATGGCGTGCGCGGCGAGCCACGCCTCCATGAACGTGCGCAGCCGCTCGCTCCGGAAGGCGAACCATCGCTCGCGCTCGGTGGCGTACGACATGAGGACGTCCTTGAACCGCCGGAACGCGCCCTTGCCGTCGATGGCCTGGGTGAGCTTCCCGCGGAGCTCCGTGTTGTCGACCATCGGGATGAAGCGCTCCATCCACCGGTACTGCTCGCGCGAGCTCACCGGGTCGATGCGCAGGTAGTTGCCGTCGGAGGCGATGCGCACGTGCATCTGCGGATCGGCCACGCCGTCGACCACGCGCAGGACCTCTCCCGTGGTCAGGTGGAGGTAGCTGTGCACCTCCGGCGCGTTGTTCTCGAAGGCGTCCTCCAACGCCTCCCAGTCGACCGGAACGTCCCGGATCGGACCGGTCGGAGCGGCCGCGGCGGGACGCTCCCCAGGGTTGCTGTTCGTCATGGCTCCCTTCCTCTCCAAGCTCGCGCAAGAGCCGGTCGACCCGAGACCGACCTCACCGAAAACACACCTCGAACGCCTCCGCTCGCCTGGGCTGGTAGCGACCGGAGGCTAGAACCCGAACGTAAGACGTACCTTGTAGAATCGCACGCCCGGACCGAGCTTGGGAAGGCTCAAGCCTGCGCGCTCCGCGTCCGGCGAACCGCTGCGGCCCAGCGGCCGAGGTGGTCGGCTCGATCGGCTTCGGGCATCGCGGGGGAGAACACGCGCGAGGTCGGGGACATGCGCGCGACGTCCTCCAGCTTTTCGAAGAGGCCGGCTCCGATGCCCGCCAGCATGGCTGCCCCGCGCCCCGTCGACTCGAGGTCCGCCGGGCGTTCGGCCGTGACCTCGGCCACGTCCGCCTGGAACTGCATGAGCAGGTCGTTGGCGGCCGCCCCCCCGTCGACCCGCAGCCGGGCGAGGGGCCTCTTCGCGTCGGCCGCCATCGCCACGAGGAGGTCACGCACCTCGAAGGCGATGCCCTCGAGCGTCGCGCGCGCGAGGTGCGCCGCCTTCGTGCCGCGCGTGAGACCGGTGATGGTCCCGCGGGCGTCCTGATCCCAGTAGGGTGCGCCGAGCCCCGCGAGGGCAGGGACGAAGACGACCCCCTCGCTCGAAGGTACCTGGCGCGCGAGCGCCTCGATGTCGCTCGCGCTCTTCACGATGCCGAGCCCGTCGCGGAGCCACTGCACGGCGGCGCCGGCGATGAACGCGCTCCCTTCGAGCGCGTACGTGGTGCGCCCTCCGACGCGCCACGCCGCCGTCGTGACGAGCCCGTGCTCGCTGAGGATCGGGCGGTCGCCGATGTTCATGAGGGCGAAGGCCCCCGTGCCGTAGGTGCACTTCGCGTCCCCTTCGGCGAAGCACGCCTGCCCGAAGAGGGCCGCCTGCTGGTCCCCCGCGATGCCCGCGATGGGGAGGCCGTCGGGGAGGAAGCCGACGCCGCGCGTGCGCCCGACGATCTCGGCGCTGCCCACGATGGTCGGCAGGACCTGCGACGGGACGTGGAACGTGGCGCAGAGCTCCGGGTCCCACTCCGCGCGCGCGAGGTTCATGAGGAGCGTGCGCGACGCGTTCGTGACGTCGGTCGCGTGCACCGCGCCCGCCGTGAGCTCGCTCACGAGGTAGGAGTCGATCGTCCCGAACGCGAGCTCGCCCTTCTCGGCACGGGCACGCGCGCCGGCGACGTGGTCGAGGAGCCAGGCGACCTTGGTCGCGCTGAAGTAGGCGTCGATGACGAGCCCCGTCTTCTCGCGCACGCGGCCGACGAGGCGTGCGTCCTCCTTGAGCTTCGCGCAGACGTCGGCCGTGCGACGGCATTGCCAGACGATGGCGAGGTCGATGGGCCGGCGGGTGGCCTTCTCCCACACGACCGTCGTCTCGCGCTGGTTGGTGATGCCGATGGCGGCGAGGTCCTCGGCCCGGACGCCCGACGCCTTCAGGGCGCCCCGGACGCTCGCCTCGACGCTCGCCCAGATCTCGCGCACGTCGTGCGACACCCAGCCCGGCTTGGGGAAGTGCTGCGGGAACTCGGTGTTCGTGCGGCCGAGGGTCCGGCCGTCGGCGGCCAGGACGAGCGCGGTCGTCCCCGTCGTCCCCTGGTCGATGGCCAGCAAATGCTCGCGTCGGCGGTCGCGGTCGGGCATGGCCAGCAAGGGTCGTGAGACGTTGATTCGCCGTCAAGGCCCGTTTCACGCGACAATGGTCCTGCCCGGATGGACCGTGACCCGTTCGACCTCGTCGGGGACGTGCTGGACGGCCAGTTCCGCGTGCAAGCGGTGGCGGGCGAGGGCGATCTCAGCGTCGTCTACCGGGGGCACCACATCGGCGTCGACGCGACGGTCGCCATCAAGTGCCTCGACCTTCCCACGACGCTCGACGGGGCGCTCGTCCGCCCGCTGGTCGAGAGCTTCCGCGAGGCGAGCCGCCTTCACTACAGGCTGGCGCGCGGGAACCTCAACATCGCGCAGAGCATCGCGAGCGGGTCCACCCTGGCGCCTGCCACGGGGATGATCGTGCCGTACCTCGTGCGCGAATGGTTCGAGGGCGAGTCGCTCCGATCGGAGCTCGCGCGGCGCCGCGACGAGGGCAAGAAGGGCAGGGGCATCGACGAGGTGGTCGCGCTGCTCGATCCGGCGGTGGATGCGGTCGCCTACGCGCATGGGCAGGGCGCGCTCCACCTGTCGCTCAACCCGAGCAACCTGTTCCTCGCCGAACGCGCGGGGAAGCGGTCGCTCAAGGTGCTCGACTTCGGCGTCTCGCGCGCGATGAACGACATCGCGCAGGAGCTCCCGCCGGACTCCCGGCCCCCCGTCGCCGGCCTTCGCGTCCTCTTCCCCGCCTACGCCGCCCCCGAGCAGCTCGACGCCACCGTCGGCAAGCCCGGCGGCTGGACCGACGTCTACGCGCTCGCCCTCCTCTTCATGGAGCTCCTCTCGGACCGCGTCGTCATGAGCGGCCACGAGACCGGCATCCTCGTCGAGCGGGCCCTCGACGAGCACCGCCGGCCGACGCCGCGCGCCCACGAGCTCGAGCTCCCGCGCAACCTCGACCTCGTCCTCACCCGCGCCGTGGCGCGCGCGCCCGACCGCCGGCAGAAGACGGCGACGGACTTCTGGAACGACGTGAAGACGTCGCTCCGCGGCGGCACCTCGCGCGGGTTCTCGCCGTCGAAGCCGCCGCAGCGGCCCTCGCCCCTCGCCGGAGAGTCCGCGCCCCCGGCCTCGGTCGCCGGCGCGGTGCCCCCCCGGCGCATCCTGGCGCCCAACCTCCCGAGCACCGAGACGATCCCGATGGGCTTCGAGCTCCCGCCCGGCGCCCTCACGTACGCTCCGAAGCCAGCCCCTACCCCGGGCGGCACCGCCCCTCTCGGCCCACGAGGCACCGCCCGCATCCCCGCCCGCCCGCCCGCGCCCGCGCCCGTGCCCGCGCACGCGCCCGCGCCCGCGCTCACCCCCGCACCCTCCCTCTCCCCCCCCATTCCGTCTCCTCTCCCCATCCCCGCTCTCCCTCTCCCCGCCGAGGAGCGCGCCCTCATCGACGATCTCCCGCCCGTTCACGTGATGACGACGCCCCCGCCCCCGCAGGCCGCGACGCCCGCGCTCCCTCCCGTCATCGTCACCGTCGACACGCCCGCCGCGCGCCCGGCGCCTCCTCCCCCGCCGGTCTTCCAGCCTCCTCCCTCCCCGCCCGCGCCCGCGCCGCCCCACCCACCGCTGCC
The DNA here is from genome assembly GCA_036490515.1 of Polyangiaceae bacterium. Lineage (GTDB taxonomy): Bacteria > Myxococcota_A > Polyangia > Polyangiales > Polyangiaceae > Palsa-1150. The sequence goes on along the minus strand of DASXDU010000047.1, from coordinate 48,633 downwards.
CCCTCGTCCGGCGCCGGCGCCCACGTTCGTCATCCTCGAGCCCCTCGTGATCCCCAGGCGGCGTGCCTCGCGTGCGCTGTGGATCACGATCGCGTCGGCCGTCGTCGGCGCATCGGCAGGCGTCGCGCTCATCTTCGCCATCAAGCGCCGCCCGACCGCCGAGGCATCCACCTCGCCGCTGCCCTCCGCCTCGGTCGCCGCCTCCGCATCTCCGGCGGCCTCCGAGGGTGCCCCTCCCGTCCCGTCGGCGGCGCTCCCCGAGCCGTCCGCGCCCCCCTCGACCGCGCCCACGTCCGACGTCCCGCGCACGGCCCACTTCCCGGCCCTGCACGCGAAGCAGGCACTCGACACCGCGGCGCACGCCATCTCCCACTGCAAGCACGGCAAGGTCTGGGGCATCGCATCGGCCAACGTCACCTTCGAGGGCGACGGCGCCGTCTCGAAGGTCGCCGTCGGCGTCCCCTTCACGGGGACCCCCACGGGCACGTGCGTGAGCGACGCTCTCTCGACGGCCCACGTCCCTCCGTTCGCGGGCAAGCCCGTCATCCTCAACTACAAGTTCTTCGTCCCTCCGCGCTGAACCCCTCTCAGTCGGCGACGTCGAACTCCGCCCGGCCGACGAGCTGGCCGTCCTCCGTCTCGACGTCGACCGACCAGGGGCCCACGAGGTTGCCAGGCAGGTCTTTCCCCGTCAGCGAAGAGCGCAGGCGGACGACGCCCTTCGGGCCGGCGATGCGCGAGGTCTCCTCGGTCGAGCGGTGCACCTCGACGCCGCCGTGGCGCCACACATGGCGCAGGCGGTCGCCCTTGCCGCCCGGGACGACGACGTCGGTGACGGCGATGAGCTCCTGGATGACCGACGGGTCGAGCGTCTTCACCTCCATCGCGAGGCGCCCGTCGGCGAGCTGCTTCGGGCCCACGGCCGCGGAGGAGACGTACATCGGCACGGGCGGGATGATCGAGCGCGCGCCGTAGGCGACGCCGACCGCCGCGCCGACGCTGAGGACGAAGACGCCGATGTACGCGCGCTTCCTGAGGACGCGCGCCGTCACGTGGAGCGTCCAGAAGCCCACCATCGCGATGCCCGCCGCTGCGAGGAGCGTCCAGAGCGTGCGGGTGTCCGGGAAGAGCGCCGGGATGACGAGGTTGAGGCACCCGAACAGCGTGAAGCCGTGGAAGACGGAGGCGAGCCAGCGCCACCGCATCAGCACGCGGTCGAAGACGATGTCCATGGCCGAGAGGACCGCGCACGCGCCGAGCAAGGCCACGAACCAGACGTCGGGCGCGTCGAGCGTCGTCGACTTCCAGTAGAAGGGCAGGAGGAAGAAGAGCATCCCCTGGTAGAGGTTCTTCAGCGCGTACGTCATCACGTAGAAGCGCACGCGCGTCTTGGCGTCGGTCGCCTCGAAGGCGCGGACGCCGCCCGCGCCGGCCGACGCGAACAGGCGAAAGACGAGGACGACCAGGAGCCACGCGAGGCCGAGCGAGACGGCGAGCCAGCGCGCGTGCTCGAAGCCCTTGTGGGCGAAGAAGACGACGCTCGCGCCGAGGGCCAGCGCGTACGTGGAGTGGAGCCACCAGAGCTTGCGCCCGTGCTCGCGGAGGAAGCGGCGCACGCGCGTGGTCACGCGCATCTGCGGCGCGGGTCCGAGGTCGAGCCCGGCACCCCGCTCGCCGCCGAGCGGCGTGACCGCGGGGGGCCGCCCCACCTTCAGGTTCGACGGGCTCTGCATGTCGATTCCGGCGCCGTGCACGAAGCTTACCTCGCAGGTATGGTCTCGCCCCGTGAAACGCACCTTTTCGCCCCTCGCATTCCTCGCCCTCGCCCTCGGTCTCGGTCTCGGTCTCGCTCTCGCCGCCTGCGGAGGCGAGCCCGCCCCCGCGCCCGTCCCGCCGCCCACGATCGCGCCGTCGCCGCCCGTGGCCACCGCGCCCGCGCCGCCCGTCGTGACGCCGGCGCTCCCGTACCCGGCCGCGCGCCGCACGGATCAGGTGGACGAGATCCACGGCGTCCGCGTCGCCGACCCGTACCGGTGGCTCGAGGACGGCAAGAGCGACGAGGTGAAGCAGTGGGTCGCCGCGGAGGATGGCCTCGCGCGCTCGTACCTCGCGAAGCTCCCCGGGCGCGACGCCATGGCGGCGCGGATGAAGGAGCTCTTCTACGTCGAGAGCGAGGGCACGCCGCGCAAGTACGGGGGGCGCCTCTTCTACCCGCGGCGCGACGCGGGCAGGGAGAAGGCGGCCGTCTACTGGCGGGACGCGCGTGAAGCGCGCGCGGCGCACGTCGCGAACGCCGGCCCGGCCGGCCACGAGGCGCACGACGCCACCGAGAAGGTGCTCCTCGACCCCAACCAGTGGTCGTCCGACGGCAGCAGCTCGCTCGGCGTGTGGTCGGTCTCGTGGGACGGCCGCAAGGTCGCCTACTCGGTCAAGGCGAACAACTCCGACGAGTCGACGCTCCACGTGATGGACGTCGCGACCGGGAAGAAGAGCGACGTCGACGTCATCGAGGGGACGCGGTACGCGCAGCCGGCGTGGACCCCGTCGGGCGACGGCTTCTATTACAACTGGATCCCGCCGAAGGACTCGGTGCCCACCGCCGACCGGCCCGGCTACCAGGAGATCCGCTTCCACAAGCTCGGGACCGACCCCACGAAGGACCGCGTCGTCCACGAGCGCACCGGCGACCCGCGCACGTTCCTCGAGTCGTCCGTCTCGCGCAACGGCCGCTGGCTCGTCGTCACGACGCAGCACGGCTGGACGCGCGTCGACGTGCAGTTCATGGACCTGCGCGCGCCCGCGTCGAGCAAGCCCGCGTGGCAGCCGCTCGCCGTCGGGCAGGACGCCATCTACGACGTCGACTTCGACGGGGACCGCTTCTTCGTGCGCACGAACGAGGGCGCGCCGCGCTGGCGCGTCTTCCGCGTCGACCCGATGCACGCCGAGCGCGCGAAGTGGACGGAGGTCGTCCCCGAGCGCAAGGACGCGACCCTCGAGGGCGCGGGCGTCGTCGGGCACCGCCTCGGCCTCGTGTACCTCAAGGACGTCGTCAGCCAGGCCGAGATCCACGACGAGGACGGCAAGCTCGAACGCACGCTCACCTTGCCGACCATCGGCGCGATGGGCGGCTGGTCCGGGCAGGCCGACGACGACGTCGCCTTCTACTCGTTCCAGTCGTTCACGTACCCGACCGAGATCTTCGAGACGAACGTGAAGACCGGCAAGACGACGACCTTCTACAAGCTGAAGGTCCCCGTAGACGAGACGAAGTACACGGTCGAGCAGCTCTTCACGGCGAGCAAGGACGGGACGCGCATCCCCTACTTCGTCGTCCACGCGAAGGACGCGGTGAGGAACGGCAAGAACCCCACCATCCTCACCGGTTACGGCGGCTTCCAGTCGCCGACGCTCCCCTACTTCGCGACGTCGATCTACCCGTGGCTCGAGCAGGGCGGCGTCTGGGCCGTCGCGAACATCCGCGGCGGCAGCGAGTACGGCGAGGAGTGGCACCGCCACGGGATGCGCCACGAGAAGCAGAACGTGTTCGACGACTTCTACGCCGTCGCCGAGGACCTCGCGAAGCAGCAGTTCACGAGCCCCGCGAAGCTCGCGCTCCTCGGTGGGTCGAACGGGGGTCTCCTCGTCGGCGCGGCGATCACGCAGCGACCGGACCTCTTCCGCGTGGCGCTCTGCGCCGTGCCGCTCCTCGACATGGTGCGCTACCACCTCTTCGGCTCGGGCAAGACGTGGATCGAGGAGTACGGCTCCGCCGACGACGCCGAGGACTTCAAGGCGCTCTACGCGTACTCGCCGTACCACCACGTGACGCCGGGGACGCGTTACCCGGCGACGCTCGTGCTCAGCGCCGACAGCGACGACCGCGTCGACCCGATGCACGCGCGCAAGTTCGCCGCCGAGCTCCAGGCGGCGTCGAGCGACGGGCCGGTGCTCCTGCGCGTCGAGAAGCATTCGGGCCACGGCGGGGCCGACATGGTGAAGTCGAACGTCGAGCGCATCGCGGACGAGTACGCGTTCGCGCTCGACCAGATGCGCTGAGGGGTCGCCCAGGCCGCATGACGGGTATCATGCGGCACATGCTCCCGAAGGTCGCCTAGTGGCGCGCGTCCTCGTTCCCCTGCCGGACCGCGACTTCGACGTGACGGAGGTGTCCGTCCCCTGGAAGCTGCTCACCGAGGCGGGGCACGCGGTCGTCTTCGCGACCGAGCGCGGCGCGAAGGCCGCGGCCGACCCGCGGCTGCTCGACGGGGTGCTCTTCGGGCAGCTCGGCGCCGAGGCCGAGCCGAAGGCGTTCTACCGGGAGCTCGAGGCGGCGCCCGCGTTCGAGCGCCCCCTCGCGTGGGCCGACGTCGACCCGGCGGCGTTCGACGCGCTGCTCCTGCCCGGCGGGCACGCGCCCGGGATGCGGCAGTACCTCGAGGGCGAGACGCTCTCCGCGCGCGTCGCCGCGTTCGCGTGCGACGAGGCGAACGCGGCGAAGCCGCTCGCGGCGATCTGCCACGGCGTCGTGGTGCTCGCGCGCGCGAAGGACCCGGCGACCGGGACGAGCGTCCTCGCGAAGCGCCGCACGACGTGCCTCCCCAGGTACATGGAGCGCACCGCCTGGATGCTCACCGCGTGGAAGCTCGGGAGCTACTACCGCACCTACCCCGAGTACGTGGAGGACGAGGTGAAGCGCGCCCTCGACGACCCCGCCCAGTTCGAGCGCGGCCCCCGCGTCCTCACGAAGAAGGGCACCCGGACCGACGACTCGCCGGCCTTCGTCGTCGAGGACGGCCGCTACCTCTCCGCCCGCTGGCCGGGCGACGCCTACCTGCTCGCCAAGAAGCTCCTCGCGCGCCTGCGCTAGGAGTCAGCCGCGCTGCTCGAGGTACTTGGTGAGGCCCTTGGCGGTCTCGACGAGGTTTGGCTGGATCTTGCTCCCGAGGAAGTCCTCGACGGTGCGGCCGACCTTGCCGGCGAGGAAGCCGGGGACGCCGCGGATCTTCTTCGCGTCGATGGCGATGGCGCCGCGGATCTCCATGAGCGTCTTGCCCGGGCCGTCCTCGAGGAAGACGTTGAAGCCTTGGCACGTCACCGCCTCGGTGAACGCGTGCGTCTCGATGCGCCACTCGCAGCGGAGTTTCTCCGCGTCCCACTTCGCGTAGTCGGTCCACGAGAGCATCGACTCGCTGAGGACCGCGCGCGCCGCCGCCGGGATCTCGCCGCCGCCGTGCCACACGTTGACCAGCTCCGCCACCGGCCCCTCGTCCTTGCGCGACTTCACGTCGATGCTCCGCACGTTGGGCAGGTACGCGAGCACCTTCGTGATGTCGTCGCGGTACGCGGCGAAGACGATGTCGCGAGGGAAGGGAATGTGTGCGTCGGCGCGGAGGTCCATGGCGAATGGCGCGGGAGCCTAGCCGACCTTTGCGCCGCCTGGCGATCCCCAAGCTCGAGCGCTATGGTGCTCGGCGCCATGAGCGTCCGCATCGTCTACTGCACGGCCTGAGGCTACGAGCGCCACGCGGTCAGGTTGGCCGCGGAGATCAAGAAGGCCAAGGGCCTCGACGTCGAGCTCGTGAAGGGCTCGAACGGCATCTTCGACGTGTTCGACGGCGAGAAGCTCGTCTTCTCGAAGCACGAGGAGCACCGCTTCCCCGAAGCGGACGAGATCCTCGGCGAGCTCTGAGCCGACCGCCCGCGATGGCTGAGCTGGCCCTCGCGTGAGGCCCGCCGCGAGCGCTCAGTCCTCGTCGAGCTCCTCGCGGTCGAGGCGGTCGAGGCCTGCGTAGAGGTCGTCGGGCTTCGGCTCACCTGTCGGCTCAACGATGAACAATTGACGACGGGGCGTTTCGCCGCGTACCGGCGCGACCACGTGAATGCCCGAATCCTCGCGTCCATCGCGGAGCGCGGGCTCGCGGTCGAGGGGCACGCGGAGTCGTCCGAAGAGCATGACGGGGTACCTAAGCAAGGGTCGATCCACGCTCTGCGTCACGAGCGCGTTCCCCGACGTCCCCGCGGCTGGCGACGAGGTGGTACGAGGGGGGACTCGCGTCTTTCCCGGCGATCCGCCGGCGCCACCGGGTCGTATGTCGTGCGACTCCCACCGCATGCGCCCCGACAGAGACAGCGCGTACGTCGCGAAACGGAACGACGTCACGGGGCGGTGACGATCCGCGTGGCAGGCCGCACACACGCGCGGTTCCCGGCGAGACCGCCCCGGTCGCGCTAGGTAGCTGCGGCAGAGGAGACCCGATCCATGACCCTCGCCGTCGGCGACCACGCTCCGGATTTCACGCTTCCCTCGGCCACCGGCGAGCAGGTGACCCTCTCGAAGCTCACGGCCGACAAGAGCGTCGTCGTCTTCTTCTACCCGAAGGACGACACCCCGGGATGCACCGTCGAGGCGTGCAGCTTCCGCGACCGCTACGACGCGTTCGTCGAGGCGGGGGCCGCGGTCGTCGGCATCAGCTCCGACTCCGAGGACTCGCACGGCCGCTTCGCGTCCAAGCACGGCCTGCCCATGACCCTCCTCAGCGACGCCGACGGCAAGGTGCGCGCCCTCTACGGCGTCAAGGCCACGCTGGGCCTCTTTCCCGGGCGGGCGACCTTCGTAATCGACCGAAAGGGCGTCGTCCGGCACGTCTTCGTGTCCCAGCTCCGCGCGGGCGCCCACGTGGGCGAGGCGCTTTCCGTCGTGAGGCAGTTGACGAACGCGACCGCCTGACGGCTACCATCGGGTGTGGCCCGCACCTTCGCCGTCGGAGACATTCACGGGGACCTCGAGGGACTGGTGCGCGTGTTCGGGCGCCTCCCGGCGCTCGAGGCGACCGACACCGTCGTCTTCGTCGGCGACTACCTCGACCGGGGCCCGAAGTCCGCCCAGGTGATCGACTTCGTCCGGAGCCTCGAGCGCGAGACGCCCGCCCGCATCGTCGCCCTCCGGGGCAACCACGAAGACGCGTGGATGCGCGTCATCGCCGTCGGCTGGCCCGAGTTCATCATGCCTCCGGGCAACGGTTGCCTCGCCGCGATGCGGTCGTTCACCGGCGGCAACGTCCCCGTGCCCGACGAGAAGCCGCGCCCCGACGAGGACCGCGCCCTCATGATGGGCACCTTCTTCCCGCGCGACGTCGTCGAGTGGCTCCACCGGCTGCCCTACTGGTACGAGGACGACCACGCCATCTACGTCCACGCGGGGCTGCCGCGCGGCCCGAGTGGCTTTCTCCACCCGTCGCAGGTGCAGACGCCCGCCGCGCTCCTCTGGCTGCGCGACGAGGACTTCTTCCGCAACTACCGCGGCAAGCTCGTCGTCTTCGGCCACACGGCCACCGCCTACCTCCCGCCCGAGCTGAGCTCGTACACGCCCGACGACCCGCTCGACGTCTGGGCGGGCCCCTGCTGCGTGGGGCTCGACACCGGCGCGGGCAAGGGCGGGTTCCTCACGGCGATCGAGCTGCCGTCCATGCGTGTCTACGAGTCGAGGTGAAATCGTGTCCATTGAGCTCCGCATCCGCAACCTGAAGACCCGCGAGGTCGGCGTCGTCGCCTTCGAGACCGAAGCCGAGGCGCACCTCTGGCTGAAGGCCCGCCCGCCCTTCGTCGACGTCATGGGCATGGCCGGGCAGGCCAGCGTCTCGAAGGAGGTGCAGGACCGCCTGAAGGGCGCCATGCGCCCGCTCGACGACGACGAGCGCCTGGCCGATCGCGAGATCCAGCTCGCGGCCGACCAGGAGGACCTCGTGCGCGAGAAGGCCGCGCGCGCGAAGGAGGCGGAGGAGCAAGTGAAGCACGCGGAGGCGCAGAAGGGGCTCGACCCGGAGCGCCTCATGGAGGTGCGCTGGCGCTTCGACTCCGGCATGGCGCTGACGGACGCGAACGACCCGCGCGCGATCAGCGAGCCCGCGAAGGAGGCGGTCCTCGCGTGGATCGCCGAGCGAAACGAGTGGGTGGCCGGCCGAGGGCAGATGGTGGGCGAGTGCACCGTGAAGGTGTGGCCGGGGAAGATGCCCGCCGGGAAGACGGAGCGCGTGGCGGAGGGAAGGTTCTTCCCGGTGTCGGCGGGAGAAGAGAAGAGCTGAGCGGAGAGGGCGGGGAAGGGGGAGAGATCGAGCACGGGCGGGGATGGGCCTCTCGGGGCTGCCCGAGTAGGTGCACGTGGCACGCGCACGAGGACGAGCACGTCCTGTCGAGCACGGACACGAGTACGGCCAGGAGGACGAGAACGGCTCGCTCCTACGCACCAGCGTCTCGACACCGCCTTGCTCGTGCTCCTTCTCGTCCTCGTGGACGTACACGACAGGACGTACTCGTCCTCGTGCACGTGCCACGTGCACTTACTCGGCCGTCCGTGCTCGCTCTCCCGTGCTCGACTCTCCGTCCTCTCCCCCGTCCTGCTAGCCTTCCCGTCAGATGCCCGAGCTGGCAGCGATCCTCAGGGGGGTCCTGCGCCGGCGCGCCCCCGAGCACCCGGGCGCGGATGCCATCGATCGGGCGCTTCGCGCGCGCCTCGGCCGGACGAGCGACCGCGAGGCCGTGCGGCGCGCCACCATCGCCTTCGACGCGGGGCCCGCGGGCGCGTGGACCGTCGAGCTCCGGCGCGGGGAGACGCGGCTCTCGCGCGGGCGGTCGTCGCGCGCGATGTCCACCGTCGTCGCCGATCCGGCGACGATGCTCGCGGTCCTCGAGGGGCGGACGCCCGGCATCCAGGCCTTCCTCGAGCAGCGCCTCTACCTGCGCGGGAGCATCGCGCTGGCGCTCGAGATCGACGACCTACTGCCTCCGGCCCAGCGCGCGCCCCGGGCGCCGCGCGTCCACCGCGTCGTCGTCGCCGACGGCGTGCGGTCCTTCTACCTCGAGGCCGGCGTGCGCGGCGCGCCTCCGGTCGTCCTCCTCCACGGCCTCGGCGCCACGAGCGCGTCGTTCCTGCCCTCGCTCTGGGACCTCTCGCGCGACCACCACGTCTTCGCGCTCGATCTCCCCGGCTTCGGCGAGTCCGACAAGCCGCTGCGGCCGCTGCATCCCGAGTACTTCGCGCGCTGGCTCCACGCCTTCCTCGACGCCGTCGCCATCGACCGCGCGCACCTCGTCGGCAACTCGATGGGCGGGCGCGTCGCGCTCGAGATGGGCCTTCGCTTCCCACGGCGCGTCGACCGCCTCGTTCTCCTCTGCCCGTCGCTCGCGTGGCGCCGCTACCGCGCGTTCGCCGGCCTCGTGAAGCTCCTCCGCCCGGAGCTCGGCGCGGTGCCCATCCCCGTCCTCGAGCGCCTCGTCATCACGTCGCTCCGCGCGATGTTCGCGCACCCCGAGCGCGTCCCCGAGGCCGCGATGCGCGCGGCCGCCGGCGAGTTCGTCCGCGTCTTCTCGACCCCGCGTGGGCGCATCGCCTTCTTCCACGCCGCCCGCGAGATCTACCTCGAGGACCCGCACGGGACGCGCGGCTTCTGGGACCGCCTGCCGTCGCTCGGGCCGCGCGCGCTCTTCTTCTTCGGGGGCCACGACTGGCTCGTTCCGCGCTCGTTCCGCCGCCACGTGCAGCGCGCCCTGCCCGCCGCCGAGATCGAGCTCTTCGACGACTGCGGTCACGTCCCGCAGTTCGAGCTCCCCGACCGCACGCACGCACGCATGCGCGCGTTCTTCGCGTCCTAGGACGATCCGGGCTTTCCGCCGACGTAGCCGCGCGGCCCCTCGGGGCTCCACGCGAGGAACTCGGCCTTCGCGCCCGTCTCGCCCCGGTGGATGACCAGGTGCGTGCGCGCAGCCTTGAACGTCGGGTGGTCGGGCTCCGGCTCCGCCTCGTGCCACGAGCCCACGTTCACGTAGGTCGCGGCGCCCTGTGCGACCTCGACCATCGCGGGCGAGTGCGTGTGGCCCATGACGACGAACGCCGCCGGGAAGAGACGCACCAGCTGCCCGGCGCGGTCGACGAGCGTCGCGTCGTTGTCGAGCTTCTCGCCGAACCAGGCGCGCCGCCGCGCTGCGAACCACTTGTGCAGGACGACCCAGGTGAGGGCGATGCCGCCCATCGCGTACCAGCTCCACGCGTGACCGCCGGCGAAGACCGCGAACGCGAGCAGCGAGATGGCGGCGCACACCGACAGCGCGAGGCGGTCGAGCAGGACGCTCGCGAGGATGCGCGACACGCTGTGGGTGACCGGCGGTACCTGGAGGGCCGCCAGCTCGCGGAGCTTCTCGATGCCGATGCGGGTCTTCTCGGCGAACGCCGCCATGCGCCGCTCGTGCTCCTCGCGGATCGTCTGCGCCGCCTCGGTGAGGTACGCGCGCCGCAAGCGGAAGAGCTCGAAGACGCCCGCCATGAAGCGCGCGAAGAGGCGCACGAGCCCGCCGAACCCCATGTGCGCGCCCATCATCACGTAGTCGACGAGGCCGAGGCGGTCGTGCCCGTACTCCGGGACGCCCTTGGTCGGCCGCACGACCCACCGCAGGAGCACGTCCGAGAAGCTCCGCGCGATGCGCCGCGGGTCGCGCGGCGAGAGCGGCGCCATCACGTGCTCGGTGGAGCAGAGCGTGTCGTACTGGTGGCCGTGCTCCACGTAGGCGAGCCCTGGCGCGTAGTAGAACCAGGGCGCGAACTCGATGCGCGCGAGGAAGTCGCGCCGCCAGGGGTCCTCTTCCGCGCCCGCACCCGCGCCCGCCGCGCCTTCCGCGCCGACGCCCGCGGTACGCGCGACGCCCATGTCGGCCAGCAGCGTCTTCAGGTCCGTCTGGACGCCGTCCCAGTGGAACTCCACGTCGTGGTTGCCGTGGACGATCGTGAGCGCGTGGCCCTTCGCGACGAACCCGGCGAGCGCCTCGAAGACCTCGCGGTGCCGCGTCGCCACGGCGCGGAGCTTCAGCCTGCCGTGGTCGGCGGCGTTGCCGAGCCCGTGCACGCGCTCCTCCTCGCTCGGCTCGGTGTCGAGCGGCGCGGCGTCCGAGTGCGGCAGGATCGTCATCCCGATGAAGTCGATGAAGTCGCCGGCGATGATGAGCCGCCAGCGCTTGCCGGCCGGGGGCTTGCCCCCGTAGTGCGCGAGCAGGCTCGCGAGGTCCACGTCGACCTGGCGGGAGCGCTTGGCTCCGTCGCGCGTCAGGTCGTTCAGGTCGTTGCCTAGGTGGACGTCCGACAGAATGAGAAGGGATTCGTCAAGAATTGGTGCGATCACGTCGACGTATTAACTCTGCGTCGCCGATCGCACGCGAGCAAGCGAGGGCTCCCGTTGTGGTGGGAACGTGACGGGGCGCGGCGAAGGGGGGCGAGGCAGCAAGGCGGCGAGGCGGCGTTCGCCGCGAAAGGCGAGATAGCGGTGCGGAAGAGCTGGAGAAAACAGCCCAGCCGGCCACACTCCCGCCCGCGCCCCGCAGTCGAGGCGGCGCACCTCTCAGAAGCGGTAGCCCAGCGCGACGTCGAAGACGTAGAGCTGCGACGAGTAGTCGCCGTTCGTCGAAGGCGACGTCGAGGGCGGCGCGTAGTTCGGGTACGCGCTGTCGTTGACGGTCAACGGCAGCACGTAGATGTACGTGTAGCTGAGCGCCCCGTAGAAGTGCCGGTTGAAGCCGTGGCGGACGCCGACCGTGCCGGCGAGGCGCGTGGAGTCGTAGATGAGCGGGTCCTCGTTGTGCTTGTCGACGGGGGCCGAGTTCCACGATGCGCTTGCGTGAAGCTCGGTGTCGGGCGTCACCCAGTAGCCGATGCCGAGGCGCACCTTGAAGCTGTCCTTCCAGTTGCGCGGCAGGTCGAGGAGCACGTTCGGGGACGCGGCCGGCGCGGCGCCCTGCGAGTTGGTCGGGCACGACGCGCCCTCCTGGACGACGCACTGGTCCTTGAAGTTGCTCCAGCGCTCCCAGTCGCCGTCGAGCCGGAGCTCGGTCTGCGGGCTGATGCGCCACGCGGCGCCCCAGCGGATGATGTCCGGGTAGGCCTGGAGGAGATCGGCGGACGTCGTGCTCTCGGTCGTGATGCCCGGCGAGAACGCGAAGGTGCCCTTGAGGCGCATGGTGCCGAAGTTCGGCGCGCTCGTGTACGAGGCGCCGAAGCGGAGCGCCCCGTCCTTCGTCGCCTCCCAGTAGACGCCCGCCGACGCGCCGATCTGCGCGCCCTTCTCGTCGATGTACGTGCGCCCCTCGAGGACCTGCCCGTTGCCGGCGACGACGTTGTCCGAGCCGTCGGCGTCGCGCGCGCGCGTGTCCTGGAGCGTCGAGTAGATGCCGCTCACGCTGACGCCGAGGCCGATGCGCGGCTTGTCGAAGCGGTAGGCGAAGGCCGCCGTCGTGTAGATCGAGTACGTGCTCGCGCTGATCGACGACCAGCGCTGCGGGCCGTCGTAGCCGCCCGGCACCTCGGTGCTGCTCCCGTAGGCCTGGTTCTTCCCCCACGTCGCGGCGCCGCCGAAGGGCACGTACGCGGCGACGCCGAGGCGCGCGTGCGAGCCGCCGAAGTCGGTGACGAAGCCGCCGAACGGCGCAGAGAGGACGTTGAAGAGCGTCGCCTTGCCGCTGTTCGAGCCCTGGTAGTACGGGTACGAACCCGGGCTACCCGTGTACGCGGACGTCGAGGTGAGCGCCGACGTCGGCCGCGTGTAGTCGAGCGAGCGCGCCGCGATGACGCCGTCGAGCGTGATCTCGGAGCCGTGCATCCCCGCCATCGCCGCGGGGTTGAAGTAGACCGCGTAGACGTTGCCGAGCGCGGGGTCGCCCTGGTCGCTCCCGAACTGGTCGCTGAGGAAGCCCGAGGCACGCGCGGTGCCCTCCGGCGCGAGCACGGCGAGGGCGAGAGCTCCCACCGGGAGTAGCCGGGCGAGCGCGTTGGGTCGGGCTTTTGACATGTGGGGACGTGGCCCTTAAAGCGATGGTATGCATGAAAGCATGCCGAGGACGATGAGGTCCACGTCGCGATTCGCCGTCCCCGGTGCTTTTTGCTTCGCCGCTCCGTTCGCGCTCGCAACGCTCGCCGCCGTCACGGCGTGCGTCACCCCGAAGAGCGACTACGACGACTGGCGCAACCGAACGGCGCCGGAGCGCGCGGCCGGCCCGCCCGACGCCGGCAGCGGCGGCGAGACGTCGGTCGCAGACGGCGGGCTCGATCAGCCCTTCACGCAGACGTACGCGATGATCTGCACCTCGCAGGTCTTTCTGGACGACCCGTCCCGGGCCTCCTACTTCATAGCGACCATCAACTACACCCCCGACCCGAATGGCGGGGGCGGCGGGACGATGACGTACAGCGATCAGGCGCTCGCGCTGACGTCGGTCGGCCCGCCCGCCGTGCCGCCCGCATCCATCGCGAACCCCATCGGCGACCCCGTGAGCGAGTCGAACATCGTGGTGAGCGCCGACGGCAAGGCGTACGCGGCGTTCGGCGCCAGCGTGGTCCCCGCAGCCGATGATCCGGGTCAGCCGGGCAACGACATCGATTTCAACGACACGAAGCTCTACTTCACCATCAGCTCCCCCACGCAGCTCTGCGCGAACCTCGGTGGCGACATCGCGACTCCGCTCGCCATTCCGAACTTGAGCCCCACGGAGAACATCTGCATCTACATGGCGACGGACGGCCCGGTGCCTTCGTCACAGCCCGCCGCGAATCAGTTCAACTGCCCATACACAGTGGGCCAGTACCCGGGAGCATCGGACGACTGAACCTCGTTGCGGGCTTGCGGTCGCGCTGGGCTACCGCTTCTGACGGGAGCGGCACGCCAAGGCGCGCTACGATCCCGGCTGCGGCCGTGGACATCCTGGAGATCGACATCGTGACCGGCAAGAGGACGCCGTTCGCCGTCCACGCGCGCAAGGCCCTCCGGGCGCTGAAGAGCGCGGACGTGCCTTTCGCGGTCATCGGCGCGACGGCGCTCGCGGCGCGGGGACTTCCTCGCATGACGCGAGACCTCGACGTCGTCGTGACGACGGACGACGCGTGGGATGCGCTCGATGCGCTCGAGGCGGCCGGATTCGAGAGCGCCGCTCCCGTGGATCGCTCGGCAGATGCCGAGGCGATGTACGTGATGACGCACGGCTCGTCCGAAGTGGACGTCCTGGTCGCGTCGGGTGAGCCCGAGTCGACGGTGGTAGCGGAGGCCACGGAGGCCCCCGTCTTCGGCGTGCGGGTGCCCGTGGCGACGCTCGAACAGCTCGTCCTCATGTACCTCTACAGTAACCAGGTGCGTCACCAGGGCGATCTCGCCCGCATCGTGACGGACACCGCCGTGGACCTTCCAGCCGTGGAGCGCTACCTCGCCGAGGTGCACCCGGAGATGCTCTCCACGCTCCGGGACCGCGTTCATGCCGCGCGGAATCCGCCGCCGCCGCCCCCGCGACCGACGCAGTCGAAGAAGAGGTAGCGGGCACCCCCCGCAGGGGGGAGCGTCGTCCGAAAACGGAGCCGGGCCCCCGCCCACCTTCTCGCAGGCGAGGGCCCCACCCCTTGTTGTCCGGCCTAGCTCTCTAGGCCGTCTTCGGCGCCGTCACGCCCGGCGCGGTGCCCGTCACGGGCTCCGCGGTGGGGGCGGTGGAGGCGGCCGGTGCCTGCACGACGGACGGCCCGGCGACCAAGGGGCTCACGACGACGCCCGTGACGGCGCCCTTGATGCCCTTCTTCGCCTTCGCGCTCTTCGTGCCCCGCGCCGCGCGAGTCGCCTCGCGCTTCGCGGCTGCTGCGGCCTTCTGCTCGACCGTCAGCGGCGTGGGCGTCTTCTTGGGCGCGAGCCCGAAGTCCGCCAGCACGTCCAGCTGCGTTCCGAAGGCGACCCGGATGTACTGCACGAGCGCGCTCGCGAACGCGAGCAGCGCAGGTCTCTGGGTCTCCTCGGTTGCGACCCTGGCCTGGGCCGCGCTGCGAGCCGCGATCACGGCGTTGCGGAGGTCGACCAGCTGCTGGAGCTGGGCGACGATCTGCGCCCCCGTGAAAGAACCACCGGCGAAGGTCGATTGCCCCGTCGCGAGGTGCTTCTCTACCCCGGCGATGAGGCTCGTCGCCTCGTCCGCCGTACTGTCCTTGCCCTTCTTTCCCATGATGTCCTCGTTCTCTTTCCGGGCCGCCCTGCGCGTCCCTCTACCCTCTACATGCGGATTCGGGACCAAAACGCGGGGTGGAAAATGATCGGGCACGTCGTTTTTCCTCTCCCGTCGCATGGTCGGAGCGCGCGTACGACGCGTTCGCATCGGCCCACCCCACGGGAACCGCGAGGCGCACCAGCGGTCGACCTGCCCTCCCCGGCGGAGGCACCGGGAGAAACCCGGCGTCTCCCTTCACCGTCCGTCGCAGGGGCTCGGCCAACCTCGACGTCTCACCACGTTCACAGCACCAAGCACCCGGAGCATCCTCCCGTCGCGGGAGGGGTACGCAGCGGAAGCACCGGTCCGTCCAGCGGAGCGCCGCCATGCACCTCACGGTGGGGTGGCCTCCACCCTGCGTTTGCCGAGCCGCCTCCGCCGGGTGATCCGCATGCTCCGGCGGTCGAGTCCGTGCCTTCCAGCGTATGGCCGCGTGGTACCCGCCGTCGGGGTCCCCCCTCCCGCGGCAAGCGCGCTTGCATCCCGCGGCGGCCCATCCCAGCATGCGCCGCACTCCTCCATGCATCGCGTGCATCAGGCGACGCTCTCCGTCGCGACCCAGGGCCGCTCCTTCACGAACGTGACCTCCGACGTGGCCCGCGTGGTGGAGGGCGCGCGCGTCTCGGTGGGGCTCTGCACGGTGTTCCTCCGGCACACGAGCGCGTCGCTCGTCGTGCAGGAGAACGCCGACCCCGCCGTCCTGCGCGATCTCGCCGCGTGGATGGACCGCATCGCCCCCGAGAGCGCCGCCTACGAGCACGACGCCGAGGGCCCCGACGACATGCCGAGCCACATCCGCTCGGCCGTCACGAAGACGAGCGAGTCGATCCCCGTGACCGGCGGCAAGCTCGCCCTCGGGACGTGGCAGGGGCTCTACGTCTGGGAGCACCGCCGCGCCGCGCACACGCGGCACCTCGTCGTGCACGTCGCCGGGGAGTGACTCACTCCGCGTGCGTTCGCACGCGAAGGCCGGCGGGCACGAAGAGGCGCTCGAGCCACGCGAAGAGGCCCTGCACGACGAGCGCGAGGGCGGCGGCGGGGACGGCGCCCGCGAGGATGAGGCGCGGGCTGCGGAGGGTGATGCCCTGGAGGATGGGATCGCCGAGGCCGCCGGCGCCGACGAGGGCGGCGAGGGTGGCCGTGCCGACCGCGATGACGGCGCTCGTCTGGATGCCCGCGAGGATCGACGGCGAGGCGAGGGGGAGCTCGATGCGGCGGAGCTTCGCCCACGAGGAGAGCCCGAGGGCCTCGGCCGACTCGGCGAGCGACGCGGGGATGCCCGTGAGCCCCGTGCACGTCCCCTGCACGATGGGCAGGAGCCCGTAGAGAAAGAGCGCGACCGCGGCGGGGACGACGCCGATGCCGAGGAGAGGGATGAGGAGCGCGAGGAGCGCGAGCGACGGGATGGTCTGGAGGACACCGGTCGCGCCGAGGACGAGCGTGGCGAGGCGCGGGCGGCGGCCGGCGAGGACGCCGAGCGGGACGCCGACGACGATGCACGCGAGGACGGCCGCGACGACGAGCTCGAGGTGGCGCACGAGGGACGCGAGGACCATCGACGTCGTGGAGGGGCCGGCGGGAATGCCGCGCGGGGCGCTGGCGCCGAGGGCGGCGGCGAGGAGCTCGGCGGCGGCGTCGTGCGTCGAGCGTCCCGAGGCGACGGCGGCGTTGGCGCGCGTCATCGTGGCGCGGTCGACGCGACCGACGAGGCGCGTGATCGCGGCGAAGACGGCGGGGGCGCGCGCGGGAAGGTCGAGGCGGTAGACGATGACGGCGTCGTAGCGCGGGAAGAAGCCGCGGTCGTCGTCGAGGACGCGCAGGCCGAGGCGCTCGATGTCGGGGTCGGTCGTGTAGACGTCGACGAGATCGGCGTCGCCGCGGGCGAGGGCCGCGAAGGCGAGGTGGTGCTCGACGCCGCGCACCTCGGCGAAGTCGAGATCGTAGCGAGCGCGCAGGCCGGGCCAGCCGTCGGCGCGGCCGAGGAACTCGTGGCTGAAGACGGCGCGGAGCTCGCGGTGGAGCGCGGCGTCGGAGATGGAGTGGATGCCGAAGCGGTCGGAGGTCGCGGCGGGGATGGCGAGGCCGTAGGAGTCGTCGAAGCCGAGCGAGTCGGTGACGCCCATGCCCTCGCGGGCGAGCGCGGCGCGGAGCTCCTCCTGCGTCGCGTCCGGCGCGCGGGCGACGACCTCCTTCAGCGTGCCCGTGTACTCGGGGTACGCGTCGACGGCGCCCGCGCGCAGGGCTTGCGCGACGATCTCGGTGCCGCCGAGGTTCGCGCGGTGCTCGGCGGAGGCGCCCGCCGACGCGGCGAGCGCGGTCATCGCCTCGCCGAGGATCCACGACTCGGGGAACGCCTTCGAGCCGACGACGACCTTCTCGCGCGCGCCCGCGGTGCCCCCGGCGAGCATCGACGCGAGGAGGACCGCGAACGCCGCCAGCAGCGCCGCGGCGCGCGTCACGCGTCCCCCGCGGAGAGGAGCTCTGCGACGAAGTCGTCGGCCGGGTCCTTCGCCATCGCGGCGATCGTGCCGCGCTGCACGACCTTCCCGTCGCGAAGGACCACCGCCTCGTCGGCGAGGCGCGCGGCCTCGGGGACGTCGTGCGTCACGAGGACCACCGTCTTGCCGAGCGTCGCGAAGAGCTCCGCGAGCTCCTTCTGGAGGCGCCGCCGCGTGACGGGATCGAGGGCGCCGAGCGGCTCGTCCATGAGGACGACGTCCGGGTCGAGGAAGAGCGCGCGCATGACGCCCACGCGCTGGCGCTGCCCGCCGCTCAGCTGCGCGGGCCAGCGGGCGAGCATCGCGCGGTCGATGCCGGTCATGCGCGCGAGCTCGTCGGTGCGCTTCTCGATGCGCTCGTCGCTCCAGCCGAGGAACCGCGCGACGACGGCGAGGTTGCCCGCGGCGGTGAGGTGCGGGAAGAGACCGCCGTCCTGCACGACGTAGCCGGCGCGGCGGCGGACGGCGCGCTTGGTCGCGTCGCCGACGGGCTCGCCGCCGAGGAGCACGCGGCCTTCGTCGGGCTTCACGAGGCCGAGGATGACGCGCAGGAGCGTCGACTTGCCGCAGCCGCTCGGGCCGACGAGGGCGACGCGCGCGCCGTCGGCGACGTCGAGCGACACGGGGCCGAGGACGCGGCGTCCGTCGTACGTCTTCGCGACGCCGTCGATCGTGATCACGTTGGTGCTATCGTGGCACGCGAGACGACATGGCGGGCAAACCCGACGACGACGCGCCCGATTCACCGCGGCCTCCGGCGTCGCCTCGCGCGAGCGCGGGCAGCGACCCGGGTCCCGACGGGCGTCCGCGCACCGGGCGCTTCAACGTCAAGCATCGCGGCGGGACGCACGTCGAGGTCGGAGAGCCCATCAAGGTGGGCGGCGACCGCCCCTGGATGTGCGCGGTGAAGCTCGTCGGGAAGAAGCGCGACGAGACCGAGGACCCCGAGCCGACGCAGACGCTGCTCGTGCGCACGGGCCGCGGCCTGACGGCGGAGGACGCGCGTCGCGACGCGCTCGCGCAGCTGACGCTCGTGTACGGGAGCCCCGTCGAGCCGCCGCCGTCGCCCGTCATCTCGCAGAAGCCGAGCGATCCGCCTCCGAGCCCGCGAACGGTCCGGACCGCGCCGCCGCCGCCGAGGAAGAGCTGGTTCGCGAAGCTCCTGGGGCGCTTCACGGGCGACTGACGACCTCGACCACGATCACGAGCGCGGCCGGGCCCGGCGCACCACCGGACGGCCCGATCCCTGCTTGGACCCGGCCGCATGAAAGTGTCGGCCACCATGTCGTGGACGGGGGACGCGTGGCTCGCGCAGTGCGAGGAGGTCGACTGCGCGGGCGAGGGCGCCTCGGCCCAGGAGGCGCTCGCGCAGCTCCGCGAGGCGCTTGAGGACTACTTCGACCACGCCGAGGCGGTAGGCCCCCCGCCCGAGGCGCCCCACGAGGACATCGAAATCATCGTCGTCGGGACCGCTTCGTCCGCCTGAGCCGCTTCACCCCCCGAGAGAGAGAAACAGGAAGATCAGAAGATCAGAAGGCGAGAGGGGGGGCTTCACCGGGGTGCACGGGTGAGGGGGCTACCTGCACCTGAGGTTGGGGATGGCCGAGGCGCAAACGATCGATGGCGCTCCGGGCGAGGCCCTGGTGCACGCGTGCCTTCCACCCGTGCACCCCGCTGAAGCCCCCCCCTCTCGCCTTCTGATCTTCTGATCTTCCTGTTTCCCCCTCTCCGGGGTGAAACGCGCGAATCAGGTCGAGAAGATGCGCTTGATCTCTTCGGCCATCTCGGCCTCGGTCTTCTTCTTCGCGAGCGCGAGCTCCTTGAGCAGGAGGCTCTTGGCCTGGTCGAGAAGGCGGCGCTCGCCGAAGGAGAGGTCCTTGTCGAACTTCAGGCGGTTCATGTCGCGGAGCACCTTCGCGATCTCCACGGGGGCGCCGCTCTTGATCATCTCGGTGTAGACGCGGAACCGGCGGCTCCACGGCTGCACGTCGACCGCGACCTCGCGCGCCTTCATCGTCTGAAGGATGCCCGTCGCTTCCTTCTCGCTCATGATCCCGCGCAGGCCGACCTGCGTCGCCGCGCTCGTCGGGACCATCACCTTCATCGCGTTGTCGAGGATGCGCAGGATGTAGAACTTCGCGCGCGTCCCGCCGATCTCGCGCTCCTCGATCGCCGTCACCTCGCCGACGCCGTGGGCCGGGTGCACGGCCTTGTCGCCGACCTTGAAGTCGGGCGCGGGGGCGGGCGGCGGCACGTGGATGGCGATGCCGGGCGGCGGACCCGGACGCACCGAGGTGCGGACCGGAGCCGGAGGGGGAGGGGGAGGAACCGAGCGCGACGCCCGGACCGGGGGCTTGGGCACGGCCGGTATGGCCGGTACGGCCGGCGCGGCCGGCTTGACCGGCGGCTCGGGCGCGGGCTTCTCCCGGGCAGCCGACTTGGGGGGCACCTCGCGCTTGCCGTTCGATTTCACTGGGGAATTCGGGATGGCTGCGGCGCGGGCCGACGTGGAGACACTGGAGACGGCGGAACTGGTGCGGGCGGTACGGGCCATGGGTGCGTCACGAAGGCGAGCGGGCTCCGGTACCATCAGCCGGCGCCCGGCGTCAATCCGCTGCCTCCTCAATACGCCATCACCTCGGAGATCTTCGCGTCCGTGGCGGCGTGGAGACCCCTGGCGAGCCGGACGGGATCGAGCAGGAACTCGAGGCGAAGGGCGTCGGGAGCGCCCGAAACTTTAGGGTCTTCGAGGGGATGGTCGAGCCCGAGCAGCCTTCCCAGCGAGTCCGTGGCCAGGAGCTGGACGGCAGCGCCGAGGCGCTCGGCCGCGGCGGGCGCATCCGTGCCCCATGCGCCGGTGAGGACGACGTGCGCACGGAGGGCGGGGCCCGGCTCGACCCGCACGGCGGCGCCGGCCGCCGTCGTCGCGCGAAGCAGCCCACCGAGCCCTCCCGCCCACTCGCCGGTGAAGGGCCCGGCCGCGAACGCGCGGAAGGGCGCGTCGCCGAGGAGCGACGCCGCCGTGGCGAGCGGCTCGGCGTGCAGCGCGGGCTTCGTCTTGTGGAGCTTGCGGCGCGCGAACGCGCTCACCGCCACGAGGAGCCCGACGTCCCCCCGCTCGAAGACGAGCGCCTCGCCGCCGAGGAGGGCCAGCCCTTGCCGCTCGCGCACGCCGCGCACGCCGCGCACCCCAGGCTCGCCGGGCTCGCTGCGCTCGCCTTGCCCGCCGCCCGAGAGGCGCGTGACGCCCCCCTCGACGACGCGCGGTCCCGGGTCGACGACGTGCGCGGCGAAGGCCTTCTCGACGGCGGGTGCGTCGTAGCGGGTCTCCGCCGCGGCGACGAAGGACCCTCCGTAGTCGGCCAGCGCGAGCCGCTCGGCGCGGCGCAGGTCGACGCCGCCGTGGGACGCGGCGAAGGCCTCGAAGCGGTCCTGCGGGAAGAGCGTCGCGACTGCCGGCGCCAGGGCCGGGTTCGCGAGGAGCTCGCGCGCGTGCACGTCGAAGAGCCAGACGAGGCCCGCGGCGGGCAGGAGATCGACCAGCGGATCGACCGCGAGATCGGGCGTGGACGGCCCCTTCGGCGCCGCCGTTCCCCCGCCGCACGCCGCCGCCGCAAGCGCGCCCAGCGCACCCAGCATGCCGAGCGCGCTCCGGCGCGTCACCCCCTCGGGGTGCGCTCCTGGACGGCTCATCCCGTCACGCGGATGCGCGCGAACCGGCGGTTCTTCGAGCCCACGCGGACGAGCGTCTCCTTGCCCGGCGCGAGCCGCGTCTTCGGATCGGTCACGCGCTGGCCGTCGACCTCGACGCCGCCCTGCTCGACCATGCGTCGCGCGTCGCTCGTCGTGGCGACGAGGCCCGCCTGCTTGAGCGCCCACGCGAGCTCGGCCGCCGCTCCCCCCGCCGGCGTCACCTCGACGATCGGCACGTCGTCGGGCACCGCGTCCTTCGAGTAGACCTGCTCGAACGCGCGCGCTGCGTGCTCGGCCGCCGCGGCGTCGTGGAAGCGCTCGACGATCTCGCGCGCGAAGAGCGCCTTGATCTCCATCGGGTTGCGGCCCTCGGCGCGCTCCTTCTTGAGCTGCGCGATCTCCTCGTTGCTCCGGCGCGAGAGGAGGTCGAAGAAACGGAAGACGACGTCGTCGCCGATCTGCATGGCCTTCCGGAACATCACGTCCGGCGGCTCCTGGATCCCTATGTAGTTGTCGGCGCTCTTGCTCATCTTCTTGCCGACGACCTGCCCGTTCTCGAGGCGCGCGTCCGTCCCCTCGAGGATGGGCGTCGTCATGACGATCTGCGGGCGCTTGTCGTAGCGGCCCATGAGATCGCGCCCGACGAGCAGGTTGAAGAGCTGGTCGGTCCCCCCGAGCTCGACGTCGCTCTCGAGGGCGACCGAGTCGTACCCCTGGAGGAGCGGGTAGAGAAACTCGTGCATGTGGATGGCGCGGCCCTCGGCGTAGCGGGCGGCGAAGTCCTTGCGCTCGAGCATGCGCGAGACGGTGTAGCGGCCCATGAGCTCCGCGGCGTCGACCATGGTCATGCGATCGAGCCACTCGCTGTTGCGCCGGAGCTCGACGCGCGACCCGTCGAGGACGCGGAACGCCTGCGCGAGGTAGGTCTCGGCGGAGCGGTTGACCTCCTCGCGCGTGAGGCGCGGGCGGGCCTCGTTCTGGCCCGTCGGGTCGCCGACCATCGCGGTGAAGTCGCCGATGAGGAAGATGGCCGTGTGCCCCAGGTCCTGGAACTGGCGCATCTTCTGGAGGAGCACGGTGTGCCCGAGGTGCAGGTCGGGCCGCGTCGGATCGAAGCCCGCCTTCACGCGCAGCGGCTTGCCGCTCGCCCGCGACTCCTCGAGCCGCTTCTCGAGCTCCGCGCGGACATGGAAGTCGACGACGCCGCGCTCGAGGAGCGCGAGCTGCTCGGGGACGGGAAGGAAGGCCATGCGCGGAGGGATACCAGCAATGCCCCACGGGCTACAGGCCGAGCCAACTCTCCAAGCAGAAGAACGTGGCTCGGAACCGTGCGAGACCGAGCGAGGCCTAGGAGGCCGAGTAAGGCCTACTCACGTAGGCCGCACGAGGCCGACAACGGCATCGCGAAGGTATCGCGCGGTTACGAGCCGCGTTCACCCTTCGTCGTCTTTGCCGCCCGTGATCGGCAGGTGCCGGCTGCCGTTGACGATCTCCTTGAGCTCCTTGCCGACCTTGAAGAACGGCAGGCGCTTGGCGGGCACGTCCACGGTCTCGCCCGTGCGGGGGTTGCGGCCGGAGTACGGCTTGTACGGCCTCACGGTGAAGCTGCCGAAGCCGCGAATCTCGATGCCTTCTCCGCGCTGGAGCGCCTCGGTCATCGCGTCGAACACGCAGTTGACGACGAGCTCCGCGCGGGCCTTCGTGAGATCGGACCTTCGTATGGCGAGCGCGTCGATGAGTTCACTCTTCGTCATTCGCTCCACTCCCCTGCCTGAAGAGCCGCCACGGCCGACGCACGTGGACCGGTAACTTACGGATACACCATGCATTTCCGGAGCGTCAACCCAGGCCAGCCGCGCCCCGCGGGGGCTGCGGCCGCTCAGTGCCCCCGGACGGTCGTCTTGTCGAGCGCCACCGCCGCGCCCTTCGCCCGAAGGACGAGCCAGGCCCGCGTGCGGTCGCCCCCGAGATCGACGGTCTGCATCGGGAGATCGAGGCAGCTCGGTGGCTTTGCCGCGTTGGCGGCGTTGGCCGTGCTGGGGGCGCTGGCCGCGTTGGCCGCGCTGGCCGTGTCCTCCCACGCCCACCGGGCGAGGGGCGGCCCGCCGAGGGCGTCGACGAGCACGAGGGCGCCCTTTCCTCCCGTCCCGCGCTGAAGGACGCGCGGGATGATCTGCCAGGTCTTGCGTTCAGGAGGCGTCGGCCCGCGCGGCACCGGCAGCGCGATCGTCAGGGACGCCTCGCTGCCCTGTGGCCCGTTGCCCGTCCCGTCGGGCGTGAGCACGAGCGCATGCCCCTCCGAGAGGCAGCCCACCGGCGGCGAAGGCTCGAACGCCTCCGCGCGGCCGCCGACCACCGCGACGGGCGGCCAGTCGCTCTCGGCCTCGAACCGCCACGAATCGCTCCCGTTGCCGGGAGGCGTCCAGAACGTCACCGAGGCGCTCGCGGCCGTCGTCACGTAGCGGTGAATCGCCGGGTGACCGAGCGAGTCGTAGAGGAGGCGGTCGTGGTCGTCGTTCCGCAGGCGCACCGCCTCGATGCCGTGGCTCGCGGGGACGCCCGGGTCGAACGCGAGCTCGAAGCCCTGATCGTCGTCGAAGAAGAGCAGGCCGTGCGACACGTTCGCCTCGCGCGCGAGGTCGGGCTCGAAGCGGGGACGCCCGAGATCCCCGGAGGCGAGCCGCTCGTGGTCGGGGGCCGCGTGCACGGCGAAGCCCAGGCAGCAGAGAGCGAACGTGGCGACCGCGGCACGGCCGGGCGCGCGCGGGAACGCGAGCACGAGGCCGAGCGCGACGAGCGCCTGCTCGACGGGGACGACGGCGACGAGGAGCTTGGAGCCCGCTCCGAGGGTGACGGTCGCCGGGTCGACGGGCGAGGCGAGCACGATCTGCGCGAGGACCATCGCGCCCGCGAGGCGCGCTCCGCGCGTGCGCCAGGCGAGCGCGATCGCGACGATCGCGAGCAGCGTCACGGGCTCGAAGTTCGTCACGTCGAGCAGGTGAACCCGCAGCCGCCGCACGCTGCCGAGGAGGAGCTCGCGCGCCGTGAGTGGCGCGTGGGGATCGAAGAGCGCGTGGTAGACGGTGACGGGCGAGAGGAACGCCTTCCCCGTCGCGGCGCGATCGGCCGCGAGGAGGAAGAGCACCCCGGGGAGCGCGGCGAGGCACGCCCAGAGGACGGGGCGCCCACGCGCCTCGCCGGGGGCAGCAGCGGCGGCGGCGGCGGCCGCGAGATAGAGGACGAGCGCCCCGGCGGGGACGGCGGCGACGGGCTGGGTGGCCGCGAGGAAGCCGACGGCGAGGCCGGCGACGCCGAAGAGCCGCCCGTCGCGCGTGCGCGCCGCGAGGAGCGCCGTGCCGAGGGCCATCGACGCCGCCGCCGCGGCCGCACCGTAGGGGAGCGCGTCGGCGGTGTGGTAGCGGATCGCCGCCGAGAGGACCGAGAGCCCGACGGCAAAGCGCGCGACCGTCTCGCTGCGATCGGCGCTCTGGCCCGAGGCGAGCGCGATCTCGCGCGCGACGAGCCACGTCGAGACGACGAGCGCTGCCGCGACCAGGGGCCCGACGAGCATGGGCGCGCCCACGAGGAACGCGGGAGCCAGCAGCAGCGCATACCCCGGGGCGAAGATGCCCGCGACGCGGTCCGGCGCGCCGAAGAGGAGATCCTTGGCGCGGAAGCTGGCAGACGGGTCGGGCACCGCCCACGAGAGGTGGCCGTGCGAGAAGGCGCGCCCCTGGAGCCAGTAGGTCGCCGCGTCCGGCGCGCGCGGGCCGCCGCGCAGGTAGAAGGCGAGGTACCCGAGCGACAGGAACGCCGCGACGAACGCCATCACGGTGAGAAAGCGCCGCCGTCGCGTCAGGTCGGCGACGCTCGCGAAGTCGAGGGTCTGCGCGAGCCAGCGCGTGCCGCCGGGAGCGGCCGCGACGAGGAGCAGGGCGACCGCGGCGCCGAGCGCGACCTGCGCAGGGCGGTCGGGTGGCTTCGACCAGGTGCCGAGCCATGCGAGCGCGGGGACGACGGGGGGGGCGGGAGGCATCGCGTGGAGCGAAGGAAGTCGCGCGTATAACACACGAGAGAGCCGGGGGAGTTGTTCGGCCGAGGCGTGTCGGCTAATCCCGGCGTACGCGGATGCCCCGGCCGCGCCTTGCCTCGCTTGCTTGCCTGGTCGCGACGCTCGTCGCGCTCGTGGAGGGCCGCGCATGGGCGCAGGCGGCTGTCCCCGCGCCCGCGCCCGCGCCCGCGCCTCCGGCATCCGCGGCTCCCTCGTCGTCGCCGGCGCCGACGACGACGGGCGGCGCGGCGAGCACCGTCGTTCCGCCGTCGGTGAAGAAGAACGAGGGCGCCGCGTACCCGAAGCGCGCGCTCGACGAGGGGTTCCGCGAGCCCGCCGAGGTGGGGCTCACGCTGACCGTCGACGCGACGGGCCACGTGACGAGCGCCGTCGTGGAGCAGCCCGCGGGGCACGGCTTCGACGAGGCGGCCGTCGAGGCGGCAAAGGCGCTCGAGTTCGAGCCCGCGACGAGGGACGGCAAGCCCGTCGCCGCGAAGATCCGCTTCCGCTACCAGTTCGCGCCGCCGCCGGGTGCCCTCGGGGGGCGCGTGGTCGCGGCGTCGACGGAGCAGCCCATCGCGGGGGCCACGGTGGTCGTGCGCGACGCGCAGGGGCACGAGCAGACGGCGACGACGGCCGCGGACGGGTCGTGGCGCATCGGGCAGGCCCCCGCCGGGACCTACCACGTGACCGTGCGCGCCGCCGGGATGGAGGCGCACGAGGCCGACCAGGCGGTGCTCGCCGGCGAGGAGGTGCGCGCCGTGGATCGCCTGTCGCCGCCGAAGCCGGCGCCCGGGACGGCCGACGCGGGGGCGGAGGCGATCGAGGAGGTCGAGGTCCGCGGAACGAAGCCGCCCCGCGAGGTGAGCAAGTTCACCATCGACCAGCGCGAGATCGCCCGCATCCCCGGCACGAACGGCGACGCGCTCCGGTCGCTCCAGAACCTCCCCGGCGTGGCCCGCTCGCCCGGCCTCGCCGGCTTTCTCATCGTGCGGGGCTCCGCGCCCGAGGACACGCAGTACTTCGTCGACGGGACGCCGGTGCCCATCGTCTACCACTTCGGCGGGCTCTCCTCGGTCGTGCCGACCGAGATGCTCGACCGCATCGACTTCTTCCCCGGCAACTTCAGCGCGCAGTACGGGCGCGCGATGGGCGGCATCGTGGACGTGGGCCTCGCCGAGCCGAAGAGCGACAAGCTCCACGTCATGGCGCAGGCGGACCTCATCGACACGCGCGCCATCGTCCAGGGCCCCCTCTTCGACACGGGCTGGAACTTCGCGCTCGGCGGGCGCCGCTCCTGGTTCGACGTCTGGCTCGGGCCCGTCCTCCAGGCCGCGAACGCCAACGTCAGCGTCGCGCCCGTCTACTACGACTACCAGGCGATCCTCGAGCGCAAGATCGGCGCGCACCAGGACCTGCGCTTCGCCGTCTTCGGCTCCGACGATCGCGTCGACATCCTCCTCCAGAGCCCGAGCCAGAGCGCGCCCACGCTCGCCGGCGAGGTCGGGTCGCACACGGGCTTCTGGCGCATCCAGGGCCTCTACAAGAACAAGCTCTCGAGCACGTCGGAGCTCCGCGTCGTCGCCGCGGTGGGCGAGGACTACCTCGAGTTCAACGCGGGCAACATCTTCTTCCACCTGAACGACTACCCGATCACCTCGCGCGTCGAGCTCGCGCAGAAGCTCGACGCGCACCTCACGCTGAACCTCGGCCTCGACGAGTACTACTCGCCGTACTCGGGCGCCGCGCAGCTGCCCCTTCCGCCCAAGGCGGGCCTGCCGCCAGCGGGTCCCTTCGCCGCGCAGCCGCCGGTCGCGACGACCGCGTCGGGCAGCGTCTTCGAGCCCGCCGTCTACGCGGAGCTCGAGGCGACGCCCTGGCAAGGGGGGCGCATCGTCCCCGGGATCCGGCTCGACTACACGGACGCGACGAACGCCTGGGACTTCGCGCCGCGCGTCGTCGTCCGCCAGGACGTGACGACCGAGCCGCGCACGACGCTGAAGGGCGGCATCGGCCTCTTCGCGCAGCCGCCGCAGGCGCAGGAGACCAACGCCGTCTTCGGCATGTCGGGCCTGACGAGCAACCGCTCGCTCCACTACGACCTCGGCGTCGAGCGTGTCTTCACGCGCTACGTCGAGGCGACCCTCGACGGCTTCTACAAGCAGCTCGACAACCTCGTCGAGCCCGGCCTCGGCAACACCGGCAGCGGCGTCGTCTACGGCGCCGAGACGCTCCTCCGCTACAAGCCCGACGAGCGCTTCTTCGGGTGGATCGCCTACACGCTCTCGCGGAGTCTGCGCCGCGACCAGCCCGGGGCGCCGCTCCGCCTCTTCCAGTACGACGAGACGCACGTCCTCACGGTCCTCGGCAGCTACCGCATCGGGCGCGGATGGGAGCTCGGCATGCGCTATCGACTCTCGAGCGGCTACATGTACACGCCCAACCAGTACGGCTTCTACGACGAGAACGTCGGCTCCTACCTGCCGCTCTCGGCGTACCCGCAGGACGGCTCGCGCCTGCCGCTCTTCCACTCGCTCGACATCCGCGTCGACAAGACCTGGAAGACCGGCTGGGGCAAGATCGGCGCGTACCTCGACGTGCTCAACGTCTACAACAGCGGAAATGTCGACGGCGTGGCCTACGACTTCAACTACACGCACACGAGCGTCGCCAACGACCTGCCGATCATCCCGAGCATCGGCATGCGGGTGGAGAACTGAGATGCGCGGGGCGAAGCTCGTCGCGGCCTCTCTCCTCTGCGCCGGCGCGTGGGCGTCGACGTCGTGCGCGCCGAGCGGCTTCGCGGTCGTGTCGCTCGTGCAGTCGGTGCGCATCCTCGCGTCGAGCTCCGACCCCGCGTACGCGCAGCCCGGCCAGCAGGTCGGCGTCCAGGTGCTCGCCTACGACGGCCGCACGACACAGCCCGAGCCGATGAAGATCTACTGGCTCCCCTTCGTGTGCGAGGACCCGCCGGACGACGCCTACTACGCGTGCTTCACGCAGCTCGCCGGCGACGGCGGCGCGCCGGACGGCGGAGCGGCCAGCGGGGGAGGGGACGACGGCGGTCCCGGCCTCGACCTCGGCGCGCTTCGCCCGGGCGTGGACCTCTCGCCCTTCCTGCCCGTGGGCACGAGCTACCAGTTCCAGATGCCCGCCGACGTCGTGACCAACCACATCGACGTGCCGGGCTCGAACCCCGCCCACTACGGCATCGCCATCCTCTTCAACGTGGCCTGCGCCGGTCACCTCGAGCTCGTCCCGTCGCCGTCGAGCGGCGACAACCCGCAGCAGATCCCTTTCGGCTGCTTCGACGCGAACGAGAACCAGCTCGGGCCCGACGACTGGGTGCTCGGCTTCACGCGCGTCTACGCGTTCGAGCCCGACGCGGGGCCCGACGGCGGGCCCCTGCTGAACCAGAACCCGGTCATCGCCTCGGTCGACGTGCAGGGCCAGACGCTCGACGTGGCGCTCGTCCCCGGGACGACGCAGTCGTACGTGACGCAGGCCATCCAGACGCCGCCGTGCAGCGGCGACTGCCCGTCGATCCCCATCGGACCCAACGTGCCGGCGTCGAGCGACGAGCCGAACGCGCAGGCGACCACGGTGAACGGCGGCACGCAGAACGAGGAGATCTGGGCGGACTTCTACACGACCTTCGGCAGCTTCGCGGGCGACACGAGCCTGCTCTACGACGCGACCAAGGGCTCCATCGGCGACGCGGGGACCACCGACAACCAGTGGAAGCCGCCGGGCGACGCCGGCACCGGCACCATCTGGATCGTCGTCCACGACGACCGGGGCGGCGCGAGCTGGGTCACCGTCCCCGTGAACGTGCAGTGACCGGCGGCCCCCGGTAAGCTGAGTCGTGCTCCGAGCGCGCGCAGCCGCCGCCGTGGCCCTGGCCTTCGCCGCCGCGTCCCCGGTCGCTGCGTGCGCGAAGAAGGCGGGCGACACCTGGGCGCTCGCGTCGCAGGACCTCGTGAGCTTCGGCGGGCAGTTCGACCCGGACGAGGTCCTCGCGCCGGGCCCGATGCAGGACGCAAACGCCCTCGACGCGAACGCCGTCCAGGGATTCCTCGAGCAGCCGCCGTACGGGTCGGCGAGCTTCCTCGCCGAGTACTCGTCGAACGGCGTCCTCGCGTCGCAGGCGATCGCCGCGGCCGCGCAGCGGTACTCGATCGACCCGATCGTGCTCCTCGTCCGCGCCGAGATGGACCAGGGCCTCGTCGCTGCCGGCACGTACCCGTCGCCGCCCTCGCGCGTCGAGTACGCGTTCGGGTGCGGCTGCTCGGGGCCCGGCGACTGCGACGAGACGTACGCGGGCTTCGACGTCCAGGTCGCATGCCTCGCGTCGAGCCTGCGCGACGACCTCGACGCGGTGGCGGCGAACGGCACGACCGCCGGCGGGTGGGGGCCCGGCATCACGAGCACGACGCTCGACGGCGCGGCGGTCACTCCGGCGGACGACTCGACGTCGGCCCTCTACCAGTACACGCCGTTCGTGAACGTCGGGCAGCCCGGGGGGAACTGGCTCTTCTGGAACCTGTGGAACGCCTTCAGCGCGTCGGTGGGCTACTCGTCGCCCGAGGGCGGCACGACGGCCGACTCGTGGATCGGCGCGGCGTGCGTCGGGAGCGGGACGTGCGTCTACGAGGGGACGCCGGGGACGTGCGCGACGGAGTTTCCGAGCGGCCTGTGCACGCTCTCGTGCCAGGGGACGTGCCCGTCGGCCTCGGGCGAGCCGTCGACCTTCTGCGCCGACTTCGGCTCCGAGGGAGGCTTCTGCCTCGCCGCGTGCAACCAGGCCGACCCGCAGTGCCGCAACGGCTACACCTGCGAGAGCGTGCAACAGTTCGGCGACACGGCTACGTCCCAGTTCGTGTGCTTCCCTCAGTGAACGGCCGCAGCACGGGGGCGGCGTGCACCGCGATCTGCCCCGCGGCCATCACCTCCTCGTCGGTGGGGTGCTTCGCGAGGTGCGCGCCGACGCGGACGTACGCCTCGAGATAGACGCGCTCGCGGCCGAGGCCCGGCCGCTTGCCGTCGCTCCCGCGGAAGACGCGCTCGGCGACGGCCACGGCGTGGGGCGCGTCGAGCCCGTGATCGCGCACCAGCGTCTCGGCGACGTCGGAGAACGATCCGCCCGCGCCCATCGCCTCGAAGGCCCGGTGGCGCGCCGCGAGCTGGCGCCGCCGCCGCGCCCCGAGCCACCCCGCGCGCTCCTCGAGGAGCAGCGCGAGCCCCTCCTGGTCGTCCACTCCGCGCGCCGTGCCCGCGCGAACGATCGTGAGCCGTGCACCCATCGCGCGCGACCGCGGCACGGCGTGCCCCTCGATCTCGTGCAGCACCGTGCGCGCCGCGTCCTCGCGGCCCACCGCACGACCGACCGCGACGAAGATGACGCCATCGCCCGTGGCGGCGAGCGACGCGAGCGTCGGCTGAGCGATCACCGAGAAGGGCAGGCGCAGGCGCCCGACGGCGGCCCGCATCAGCGACAGGAGGGACGCCGGATCGTCGCCGTCGCTGGCGACGGTCTCGGCCGGGGCGATGCACGCGGGCTCCGCGAGCCACCGGGCGCAGAGGGCCGAGGCCTCCGTCGCCTCGTGCGCGCGCGGGGGGGCGAACCGCTCGCGGGCGAGCCGCCCGATCATCGTCGTCCCCGCAGCCGCGCAGAGGGACGCCTCGAGCGACAGCTCGCGGACGCGCTCGAGCATGAGGGCCTCGAGCCCCGGCGCCGCTTCTCGTGCGATGGCGCGCTCCGCCGCGTCGAGCGCGCGGCGCACGTCGTCGCCGTCCCAGGGAGCGTACGTCCAGCGGGGCACCGCGGGCCGGCCCGCCGAGAGCGCGCCGACGAGGCGGGTTCGTTCGCGATGCGCGTCCTGCGGCGTGAGCGCGCCGAGCATCTGGACGGCGCGCGACGCGTGGAGGACCAGGCGCGCGACCGCGCGGAGCAGGCCCGAAGCGGGTGGGCGCTCGGCGATCACGCGTCGTCCTCCCGGAGCGGGCCGACGTACCGTGCGCGCGGGCGAATGAGCTCGCCCATCGCGTATTGCTCGATGGCGTGCGCGACCCAGCCCACGGTGCGGCCGAACGCGAAGAGCAGGCTCGCGAGGCCGGGAGCGAGGTCGAGCGCCATCGCCGTCGCGGCGAGGCCGACGTCGACCGTGGCAGGGGGGAGGGCGCGGGCACGCGCTCCGTCGACGAACGCCAGCAGCGCGTCGAGCGCGGGTCGCTTGCCGGCAGCCGACGCGTCGCGCGCGGCCCGCAGCAGCGGGGGTGTCCGCGGATCGCCCTCCGGATAGAGCGGATGGCCGAAGCCGAGGTGGGGACCCGCCGTTGCCCGCATGCCGGCGCGGAACGCCGCCTCCACGCGATCGGTCATGCCCCCGTGCTTCGGCCCGCCGAGCGTGGCGAGGCCCGCGAGCAGCACGGCCGGGAGGTCCGCCCCCGTGCTGGCGGCGACGCGCGCCGCGAAGGTGGACGCGTTGAGCTCGTGCTCGGCGCTCAGCACGAGCGCGCGCTCGCAGAGGCGCAGCGACGTCCCGCTCGACGCACCCCCCAGCGCGGCCAGCACGCGCGACGCCATCGGTCCGTACGCGACGGCGTCCGCCCCCGCACCGCGCGCGCGCCCGAACGCCGCGACCAGCCCCGCCACGAGCCGGCTTCCCCTCGCGGCCACCGCGCGCGCGGCGGTCGCTCCGGCGGGATCTTCGTGCGCCGCGAGCACCGTCACCGCGACGTGCGCCTGGAGGAGCGGCCGCCCCGGCGGAAGCGCGCGCGCGGCTCTCGTGGCTGCCTCCACGGCAGGCCCCGTTGCGTCGGGCCAGGGGCTCCCGTCGCGCTCTCCGGTCCAGAGGAGCGACGCGACCTCCTCGAAGCTCGCCCGCTCCGCGAGGCCCACCGCGTCCCTGCCGCGGTAGAGGAGCTTGCCCCCGTCGGTCGACGACACGGCCGACGCGACGATCCGCCGGTTCCACCGCCGCCGCGTCTGGAACGACTCGAGCTCCGCCGCCGAGTACTTCCGGCCTGCGGCGCCGCTTCGCCGCGCCCCTCCCGCCTCGGCGTGCAGTAGCCCGCGCGCGACGTACGCGTAGAGCGTCTCGAGCTTCACGCCGAGCCGGTCCGCCGCCTGACGCGACGTGAGGAGCTGCTCTTCCCGCCTGGACGGCACCCGTCGAGCATAGCGACTGCGTGCCCGTTCGGCCTTCAGGCTTGCGTGCCGGGCGCTGGACGGCTACTCGCGAAGCTCCCAACCCCCGATGAAGAAGAACTACGTCCTCGACACGAACGTCCTGCTCCACGACCCGCACGCCATCTTCCGGTTCGAGGACAACAACGTCATCATCCCCATCTACGTCATCGAGGAGGTCGACCAGTTCAAGCGCGAGGGCTCCGAGCGCGGCCGGAACGCCCGGTCGATCGCCCGCGTCCTCGACAAGCTCCGCGAGAGCGGCGGGTCGCTCTCGAAGGGCGTGACCCTCGAGTCCGGCGGCACGCTGCGCGTCGCGGTGCCCAGCAAGCGGCTCGAGCTGCCGAGCGCCGTCGACCACACGGCGATGGACCAGGCCATCCTCCAGACGGCGTTCAACGTCCGCGAGGAGGACGGCGGCCGCCCGACCGTGTTCGTGACGATGGACACGAACCTCCGCATCCGCGCCGACGCCCTCGGGATGGTCGCCGAGACCTACGAGAACCAGCGCATCGACATCGACCAGCTCGCGAGCGGGATGATCGAGGTCGACGTCGACGGCGAGGAGATCGACACCTTCTTCCGCGACGGCCGCGTCACGCCGAAGGACCCGACGTGGGCGCCGAACACGTGCCTGCTCCTGCGCGACCGGACCAACCCGTCGCACACCGCGCTCGGCCGGTACGACGCCGCCAAGCACGCGATCACGTCGCTGCGCGTGCCGCGCGAGGGCGTCATGGGCGTGCGCCCGCGCAACAAGGAGCAGAGCTTCGCGTTCGATCTCCTCCTCGACGAGTCGATCCGGCTCGTGACGCTCGTCGGCAAGGCCGGGACCGGCAAGACGCTGCTCGCGCTCGCCGCGGGCCTCAAGCGGACGATGGAAGACGGCGCCTACACGCGGATGCTCGTCTCGCGCCCGGTGATGCCCCTCGGCCGCGACATCGGCTTCCTCCCCGGCGACGTCGACGAGAAGCTCAACCCCTGGATGCAGCCCATCTTCGACAACCTCGAGTTTCTCTTCTCGACGGGGTCGCGCAAGGGCCCGCGGGCCTACGCCGAGCTCCTCGAGAGCGGGCAGATCCAGGTCGAGCCCCTCACGTACATCCGCGGGCGCAGCCTGCCGCAGCAGTTCATCATCGTCGACGAGGCGCAGAACCTCACGCCCCACGAGGTGAAGACGATCATCACGCGCTCGGGCGACGGGACGAAGATCGTGCTGACGGGCGACCCGGGGCAGATCGACAACCCGTACGTCGACAGCGCGTCCAACGGGCTCTCCATCTGCGCCGAGCGGTTCAGCGGGGAGAAGCTCGCCGCGCACATCGTCCTGGCAAAGGGCGAACGAAGCGAGCTCGCCGAGCTCGCGGCCAACGCGCTGTAGCGGGCGAGACCGGAGACGGCGCGACGGCTACGGGCTACGGCGAAAAGAAGAGAAGAGAGCGAGCACGAGAGGCCGAGAGAGTGCACGGGCACGTGGCACGAGGACGAGCACCTCCTGTCGTGTACGTGGACGAGTACGGCAACGAGAACGGGAAGGAGTACCGGAAGCGGGCAGTTTGGGCCGCGACCGGTGCGCATCGCCCCTTCGTGCTCGTCCACCTACTCGCACTCGTTCACGTGCACGACAGGACGTGCTCGTCCTCGTGCCCGTGCCACGTGCACGTACTCGGCCCGCAGTGCTCGATCTCTCCTCCTTCTCGCCGAAGCGCAAAGCCTGGAGCCCGCTTGCTCCGGCCCCCGCCGCCGTAGCCCGAAGCCCGGACCCCGACTAGATTCCACCGCGTGAAACCCAGAGACATCGCGCAAGCCGTCGGTCTGGTCGAGGGTTCGACGTCGCAGCGGGTCCTCCTCGGCGTCGAGGGCCTCGACGTCGCCTCGCACAACGCGTTCGGCGAGCACGTGGCCGTCGAGGCAGGCACCGACGTGGCCGCGCTGGCCCGCCGCGCGGCCCACGTGGCGAGCGAGGGGGAGCGCGTGGCGGTCGTCGCGCGCGCCGTGGACCTCGCGGCGGCGCGGGGCGAGCTCGCGCGGATCGCTGCGCGAGGCCTCCCCGTCGTCGTCCACGCCCTCACCGAGCCGGGAGGCACCGGGACGCCCGCGAGCGAGTCGGGGATCGCCCCCGCGCTCACGCTCGGCGATCTCCCCTGGGGCATGCTCGTCGGGGCGAGCGTCGGCGATGCCGTCGATCTCTCGCTCGTCGCGCGTCGCGCCGCCGAGGATAGCGGTTGCCCCTTCTTCGTCATCCACGAGCGCTTGCACGTGCACTCGCTCGAGCCGGCGGCCGCGCCGTCGCGCGAGCTCGTCGAGGCGTTTCTCGGCGGTCCGCGCCCGCCGCCGCGCACGGCCGAGACGCACGAGCGCGCCTTCGCCGAGCGCGCTCCCTTCGCCCTCGCCAGCGCGATGCGCGAGCTCGAGTCGCTGACGGCGCGCCGCCACGACGTCATCGAGCGCGTCCCTTCCTCGGACGCGCCCCTCGGCCTCGTCGGCATCGGCGCCCTGGGAGACTCGCTCCTCGCGGACGTCGACCGCCAGCGCGCGGCCGGGCACGACGTCGCGGCCGTCCGCGTCGTCGCGTGGCGCCCGTTCCCGGGCGCGCGCCTCGTCAAGGCGTTCCAGCGCGCGCTCGCCATCACCGTCCTCGAGGGCGTCGACCGCCCGCTCGCCGCGAACGGCCCGCTCGCCGTCCAGCTCAAGGCGGCCTTCGCCGACGCGCTCACGTGGGCGCCCGACTATCCAGGCATCGGGCGCATCCCGCGCATCGTCTCGGGCGTCGTCTCGTCGCGGCGCGAGCTCGAGGCCTCCGATCTCGACGCCGTCGTGCACAACCTCGTCGCCGACGAACGCGGCAAGCGCAGCTTCGTCCTCGGCGGCGAGGCCTCCGTCTCCCTCGAGAGCCCCACCGTCCCGCGTACCGCCGGGCGGTTCTTCGCGTTCCGCGGCCTCACGCAGCGGCGCGACTCGGCCGTCGCGGCGGCGAGCCTCTGCGCGTCGGTCCTCGGGTCGGTGCTCGGCGCGCGCACCCAGGTCGCGGTCCGCGCCGTGGGCGACGACGAGGGCGGCGGCTTCGCCTTCGATCTCCTCGCCGGCAAGGACCGCCCGCGCGGCGTCCACGCCCGGCACGCGGTCCGCGTGGTCGCGCTCGGCCATCCCGGCGCGCTGGCGCAGGGCAACGCGCTCGCGCGCCTCGCCGCGGGCGGGATGGTCGCCCTGCCGAGCCGCTCGCGCGCCGCCGACGCCGTCTGGGGCGAGGTGCCCCCGTGGGCCAAGGCGATCCTCTTCGACCGCGGCGCGCGCGTCGTCGGCTGGTCGCCGGACGCCGACGAGCCGTGGGGCCTCGCCGCGGCCTTCGCCGGCATCGCGCTCGCCGCGGCCGCGGCAGACCGAGGGCTCGCCGCGGGACGGACGGTCGACGGCGGCGTCGTGGAGCGCGAGGTGGCCGAGGCGATGCGCGCGCACGGGGACGCGTCGCAGGCTTCGAGCGAGCGGGGGTCCCGCGCGGCGCGCGCGGCCTTCGAGACGCACGTGGAGGTTCCGCGATCCACCGTCGATCGCGAGGACGACGGCGTCCGCCTCGGTCGCCGCGATTCACGCGCTGCGGCAAGCGAGCGCTGACCGCCGCTGAAATCGCAGCCGCTCAGTCTGCGCTTCGAAGAAACCGCGCTAGACTCCTGGCGCTTCCGATGGGCCCGCGCGCTGCCACCGCGATCGTGCTCGCCGTCTCCGCGGCGACGGGCCTCGTGCTCGCACGCGGCGCGGTCGGAGCTCCCGTCCTCGCGGGCGTCGCGATGGGCCCGAAGCCAGTCGTCGCCGCAGCCGCTCCGCCCGCGGGGTCCGTCGCGCTCGCGGCGTCGTCGCACGACGACGACGAGTCCGAAGAGCCGCACGGTCCGCCCGAGAACCCCTACGACGACGCGACGCCGCGGCCGGCCATCGTCCGGCAGCAGGTCCTCGCGCGCGACGGGATGCTCCGCCTCCCCGGCGGCCGCTTCACCATCGGCTCCTCGAACCAGCGCGCCCCCGCAAACGAGCGCCCTGCGCGCCCCGTGAGCGTCGGGGCCTTCTGGGTCGACCGCACCGAGGTCACCGTCGCCGCGTACCGCGCCTGCGTCGACGCCGGCGCCTGCAGCCGCCCCGCGCGGACGAGCGCGACCTGCACCTTCGATGCGAACGAGGGGGAGCTCCCCGTCTCGTGCGTCCACTGGCGCGACGCCGACGCCTACTGCCGCTACGCCGGCAAGCGCCTCCCGACGGAGCGCGAGTGGGAGTACGCGGCGCGCGGGACGTTCGCGACGGCGTTCCCGTGGGGCCCCACCGCGTCGTGCGCCAACGCGCTCACCCTCGTGAACGACCAGTCCGGACGGAGCTGCGGCGCCCGGCCCGCTCGCGTGGGGGCACACCCGGGAGGCGCGAGCGTCTTCGGCGTGGTCGACATGAGCGGCAACGTCGAGGAGTGGACGGCCGACTGGTACGTCGAGTCGCTCGGGTCGGGCCCCGCGCCCCGCGCCGGCGCCGCGCACGTCCTCCGCGGCGGGGGCTGGCTCTCCGCTCCCTCGCAGAGCCGGACGACGTCCCGCAACTGGGGCTCGGCCCTCGAGGCCGGTTCCAACGTCGGGTTCCGCTGCGCGAAGGACGCGGAACCCTAGGCCGACCGCCCCGGCGAATTCCGCCACCGCTGCTCCATTGCAGCGTGCTGGTTCGCAGAACGTTTTCTTCTCGGGAACGGGTTGCGCGAAGGCACACATCGGCGCCAAATCACCCGCCTACTCGATGCAGCCGTCGAATCGCGTCCGCACGTACCTCGATCCCGACGCCGTCGGGCCCCTGCCGCGCAGCTCGATGGCGGACGACTCCGACGAGCTGGCGGCGGCGCGAACGATCCTACGCGTCCCGATGGGCGCGTCGACGATCGAGGTCACTGCGAACGACGTCATCGAGATCTTCGACCCGAGCCGCCCCACCTCGGTGGCCCCGGTCGGCTTCGACACCGCCATCATCCTCCCGCGTACGCGGATCGGCCGCTACGTCATCGCCGGGCTCGCCGCCGCCCTCGGCGTCGTCGTCCTCGTCGCCGTGGCGAGCGTCCCCCGCGCCCAGGCCGTGACCGACCGCACCGCCCCCGGAGCCGCGCCCGCGCCCACGCCCACGCCCGCGCCCGTGCCCGTGCCCGCGCCCGCGCCCGTGCCCGCGCCCGCGCCCGCGCCCACGCCCGCGCCCACGCTCGCCTCCCCCCCCGCGTCCGCCTCCTCCCCCACCACCGGCACCCTTCGCGTCGACTCGACGGCCGACGGCCAGCGCGTCTTCGTCGACGGCGTGGTCCTCAGCGCACCCGCTGCGCTCCTTCGCTGCGGTCCGCACGACGTCGCGGTCGGGTCGCCCGCGCACGCGCGCGCCATCGACGTGCCGTGCGGCGGCGAGGTCACCGTCTACCGCTGACCCGCGGCGTCGCGCCCCCTCAGCGCCAGAGGGCCTGCTCGGCCACGACGTAGGTCACGTAGTCGTAGGCCGTGCGCGCGACGAAGTGCACGACGAAGTCGCCCGCGGGCTCGCGCATCCTCACGTGCTCGCCCACCTGCACGACGTACTGGAGCCGGTCGGTGCCCACGGTCATCGGCCCGTCCGGGCGCTGCGACAGCGCCGCCTGCACGCGCGAGCGTCCCATCCAGCAGACGCGCCCCGACGGACCGAACCGCGCGAGGAAGCGTGGCTTGCCCTTGGGGTCGGCGATCGTGAGCGTCTGCCCGCGCGGTCCGGCCGCCGCGGGCTCGTCGCTCAGCGTGATCTTCACGTGCGACCCGCGAAGCGCGCGCAGGTCGACGCGCCCGGGGAGCACGTACGCGAGGCGCACGTCGTCCTCGAGCTCGAGGTGGTGGGGCCGCACGTCGCCGACCACGCCCTCGGCGACCGTGATCCAGCCCCGCCGATCGGGGTCCTTGCCGCGGACGGCGCTCAGCCCTTCCACACTGAACAGAATGGGCGGTACTGCTTCCACGCACTTCCAGCGCTGGCTATCGAGCACCATGGGCGGCGTTCTCCCGTCGCTCCAACGCTAGCGACCGCCATGCCACGTCCCGTCCGCCTCGGGCAGGTGAACCATCCCTGCGACCGCCGGTGGATTCCCGGGGGCAGGAGAAGGGGGACCCGCTCCCCGCCTGCGGCGCCGCCCCCTCGGGGTGGATCCCCGGTGAACCCCCCGATCATCCCCCATGTCCTCCCCGGGCACCGGGACAGCCGCGCAGGCGCCTCCCGCGAGCTCCTTCACGCCAGAGCCGTGCCAGTCGGTTGACGGCGGGCCCACCAGCGACTATCCCGGGCCCGCCGCCGTGTCATCACCCATCCTCAGCAACGACCTCCTCCTCGCGCAGAACGTCCCCGCCAAGGCCGGCACCCCCGGCGTCGCGGTGGACACCCAGGCCGCCGCACCGGGAGGCCAGCCGCAGCAAGGCTCGGGCTCCCCGCTCGCGGGGTTCATGCCGATCCTCATGATGCTCGTCATCTTCGTCCCCTTCTTCCTGCTCATGTCGCGCAGGCAGAAGAAGGAGAAGGTGGCGCGCCAGTCGCTCAAGCGCGGCGATCGCGTCATGACCAACGCGGGCCTCGTCGGGGAGCTCGTCGAGATGGATACCAAGCTCGCGCGCGTGAAGATCGCCCCCGGCGTCACCGTGCAGATCGTGGCGAACACGGTCACGCCGTTCGTCGATCCGGGCGGCGCCGCCGAGCCGGCCGGCGGCTCCAAGGAATTGAAGGAAGCCAAGGCTGGTTCCGACAAGAAGTGACTCCGCGCGCGCCTGAGCCGAGGCGCCGCCCAACGACTGCGACAGCGACATGCCCAACAAGAACGTCCTCGCCATCCTGAGTGGCGTCGTGGCCCTCGGTCTCGCCGCGCTGGCGGTCTCCATGCACGGAGACGCGTTGCCCGTCATCGGGGCGACGGTCGCCGCGCTGGCCTTCTTCACGTGGGGGATCACCAACCCCGCTCGGCGCGCCCCCCTCCAGATCCTGGCCATCGCGGCCGGCTCGGCCGCGCTCTTCTTCCACTTCGACAACTTCTGGGGCCTGGTCGTCGCCGGCCTCGCGTTCGTCTGGGCGCTGGTCGGCCTCGTCCCGCTCATGGACGCCACCTGGCGCCTCAAGGTCGGCTTCGTCATCGCGGTCTTTCTCGCGGGCGGCGTCGCGCTCTGGCCCACCGCCCACAACATGAGCGGCGGCAAGATCCCCCTTCCCCGCTACATCGCCGACCGCATCACCTTCGCCATCGCCCCGGGCCTCGACCTGCGCGGCGGCATGCGCCTCGCCTACACCGTGGAGGTCGACGACGCGATCCGCGACAAGCGCGATCGCTACGCCGACGACATGCGGCAGGAACTCGCGACCTCGTTCGGCCTGCACTCCGGCGAGGGCCGCGTGACGCACGACGAGCTGACCAAGCTCG
The DNA here is from genome assembly GCA_036490515.1 of Polyangiaceae bacterium. Lineage (GTDB taxonomy): Bacteria > Myxococcota_A > Polyangia > Polyangiales > Polyangiaceae > Palsa-1150. The sequence goes on along the minus strand of DASXDU010000047.1, from coordinate 8,725 downwards.
AAGAGAAGGTGCACGTCGCCCAGCCCGAGACGGCGATCATCCGCCTCACGTTCAAGGACAAGGCGGACGAGTCGAAGCTCGACGATCGCTTCAACAAGGCGTTCCTCACCGAGCTCACCGAGCAGCAGGGCCCGGCCGACGGCCAGGTCACCTTCAAGATCAAGTCGGACGTCGAGACGCAGATCCGCGATCGGGCGGTCGCGCAGGCCAAGGAGACCATCTCGCGCCGCGTCGACGAGCTCGGCCTGCGCGAGGCCGCCGTCACGACGCGCGACGAGGACATCATCCTCGAGGTGCCCGGCAGCGACGAGTCGAGCTTCGCCGACATCAAGGAGACGATCCGCAAGACGGCCCGCCTCGAGTTCAAGATGGTGGACGACGCGAACAGCACCAAGGTGTTCGGTCCGCCCGCCCTCAAGGAAGACCAGCTGCCGCCCGACGAGGGGCTCGAGCAGCGTTACGAGGGCGCGCCCGACGGGCTCGACGCCAACGGCAAGAAGAAGAGCGCGACGGCGTACTTCGTCCGCATCGCCTGCCAGCCGCCGAAGTACCCGAAGGAGACGATGACCGAGTGCCTCCAGCGCTTCAAGTCGTGGGCCTCCACGCTGAGCGTTCCGGACGACCACGTCATCGGCTTCGAGACGGTCACCGAGCCCGTGCCCGACACCGACCCGCTGCAGTTCCACCAGGTCGGCTACCGCACGCTCTACCTCTTCAACCGCGCCGAGGTGACGGGCGACAGCATCACCGACGCGAGCGTCGGGCAGGACCAGCAGAACTTCGGCCAGTACTACGTGAGCCTGACGTTCAGCCCCTCGGGCGCCGACCGCTTCGAGGAGATCACCGGCGCGAACGTGAACCGCCGCTTCGCGATCATCCTCGACGACGTCGTCGACTCCGCGCCGGTCATCCGGTCGAAGATCGGCGGCGGCCACGCGCAGATCTCGATGGGCGCGGGCGACCAGGAGAAGCAGCTCCACGACGCGAAGCAGCTCGAGATGGTGCTCCGGTCGGGCGCGCTGCCTGCGCCCATCACGCCGAGCAGCGAGTCGATCATCGGCCCGTCGCTCGGCGCCGACGCCATCCACCAGGGCGTGCGCGGCGCCTTCTACGGCGTGCTCGCCGTCCTCGTCTTCATGATCTTCTACTACCGGAAGTCGGGCTTCGTGGCCGACGTCGCGGTGCTCTTCAACCTCTTCCTGCAGATGGCGCTCCTCGCCAGCTTCAGCGCGACGATGACCCTGCCCGGCATCGCCGGCCTCGCGCTCACCATCGGGATGAGCGTCGACGCGAACGTGCTGATCAACGAGCGCATCCGCGAGGAGCTCCGCAGCGGCAAGACCGTGCGCGCGGCCGTCGAGGCGGGCTACACGCGCGCGTGGCCGTCCATCGTCGACGGGCACGCGACGGTCTTCATCTCGGGCCTCATCCTCATGCAGTACGGCAGCGGACCGGTGAAGGGCTTCGCCGTCGCCCTCGTCATCGGGATCATCTGCAGCCTCTTCACCGGGTTCTTCTGCACGCGCCTCGTCTTCGACTGGTGGGTGCGCGGGGCGAAGGTCAAGCGCCTCAGCGTCGGAGCGGAGTTTTAGGCCATGGAGTTCTTCAAGCCCGGTCGAGTCTTCGACTTCATGGGGCAGCGGGTCTTCTGGATCCCGCTCAGCTTCATCCTCGTCATCATCTCGACGATCTTCGCCTTCTGGCCCAGCCCCCACGTGTGGCCGTACGGGCCCAACTACGGCACCGACTTCCGCGGCGGCACCGAGGTGGAGATCGCCTTCAAGAAGCAGATCGACTCGGCCGGCGTCCGCAAGGGCGTGCAGGAGGCGGGCTTCTCGACGCCCGACGTCGTGCAGGTCGTGGACGCGAACAACCCGTACCACTTCCTCATCCGCGTGCAGGACGTGAGCGCCATCACCGACGCGGAGAAGGGCGCCCTCAAGCACGCGCTCTGCTACACCGACGACCCGGCGACGGCGGCCGACGCTACGCGGTGCCCGTTGAACGTGCGCGCCACCGAGGTGAAGTTCAGCGCCGGCGGCGACAAGATCAGCACGCGCTACGACACCGACCCGGACCTCGAGACGATCAAGAAGCAGGTCGCGAGCGTCCCGGGCATCACGATGCGCGCGAGCGCGACCAACCCGCAGCTCCTCAACCCGCGCGACCACCGCGTCGAGATCGAGCTCCTCAGCAAGGGCGATCAGATGGTCGAGGGCCTCCAGGCCAAGCTGGGGACCGACATGGTCCCGGACCGCGCGCTCCACGTCGAGTGGGTCGGCCCCAAGGCCGGCAAGCAGCTGCGCGACAGCGCGCGCAACGCGGTCGCCATCGCGATCGTGTTCATCATGCTCTACCTCGCGTTCCGCTTCGACCTGCGGTTCGCGCCCGGCGTCATCGTCGCCTGCATCCACGACGCGATGGTCGTCATCGGCGCCTTCGTGCTCCTCCAGAAGGAGATCTCGCTGTCGACCATCGCCGCGATCCTCACGGTCGTCGGGTACTCGATGAACGACACCGTCGTCGTCTACGACCGGATCCGCGAGAACCTCGGCAAGCACCGCGGCAAGTCGTTCGCGCAGATCATCAACATGAGCGTCAGCGAGACGCTCTCGCGCACGATCCTGACGTCCGGCGCCACGATGCTGAGCGTCCTCGCGTTCTTCGTGTACGGCACGGGCGTCATCAAGGACTTCATGCTCGCCCTCGTCGTCGGCATCGTCGCCGGCACGTACAGCAGCATCTACGTCGCCGCCCCGCTCACCGAGTGGATCGACAAGCGCATGAGCCGCCGCGCCGACCTGAAGAAGCGCCTCAACGCCCCCGCCCGCGCCACCTGACGCGCGCGGCCCTCGCTCGAGAGCGAGAGCGAGAGGGAGAAACAGGAAGATCAGAAGATCAGAAGGCGAGAGGGGGCTTTCGCACGATTGCACGGGGTGAAGGCATGCGTGCACCTGGCCTGTTCCCTCCCCAGGTGCAGGGAGGCCTTCCCACCCGTGCAATCGGGTGAAGACCCCCTCTCGCCTTCTGATCTTCTGATCTTCCTGTTTCCCCCTCTCGCTTGTGCAGGCGTGCCCAAGGGGTGCACGCCGGGCGAGGCACCAAGGCGGGTCACTTCGGCTAAGGTGCGCGCTCGATGTTGGTGTTGCCCCCGCCGGCCGGCGACGACGCGCTGGCGCTCGCGCGGGAGCTCTCGCTGACGCGCACGGCGGGGGCCGTGCTCGCCGCGCGCGGGATGCTCGACGCGGCCGGCAGCAGGCGGTTCCTCGATCCGAAGCTCGCGCACCTGACGCCGCCCGACGCGATGAAGGATCGCGTCGAGGCGGTCGATCGCATCGCGCGCGCCGTCCGCGCGAAGGAGCGCGTCTGCATCTTCGGCGACTACGACGCCGACGGCGTCACCGCCGCCGCGCTCCTCACCGACGTCCTGCGCGCGCTCGGCGGCGAGGTCGTCACCCTCCTCGCCAACCGCTTCGACGGCGGCTACGGCCTCTCCGGCGCAGCCGTCACGCGCGTCCTCGAGACGCGCGCCACCCTCCTCGTCACGTGCGACTGCGGCTCGAGCGACCACGACCGCCTCGAGCGCGTCCGCCAGGCCGGCGTCGACGCCGTCGTCATCGACCACCACCGCGTCCCCGACGCCCCGCTCCCGGCCGTCGCCTTCCTCAACCCGCACCGCCCCGAGTGCGGCTTCGCGTACAAGGGGCTCGCCTCGGTCGGCCTCGCCCTCTCCATCGCCGCCGGGGTGCGCGCCGCCCTCGGCGCGGAGCTCGATCTCCGCCGCTGGCTCGATCTCGTCGCCATCGGCACCATCGGCGACGTCGCGCCCCTCGACGGCGACAACCGCCCCCTCGTGCGCGCCGGCCTCGCGCGCCTCGGCCCGACCGGCCGCCCCGGCACGCGCGCGCTCGCCCTCATCGCAGGCTGCTCGGCGGCGACCCCCACCGGCGAGGACGTCTCCTTCCGCTTCGCGCCGCGCATCAACGCCCCCGGCCGCCTCGACAAGCCCGACCTCGCCCTCGAGCTCCTGCTCGCCGCCGACGACGACGAGGCGCGCCGCATCGCCGCCTCCGTCGAGGAGCACTGCACGCGCAGGAAGGAGGTGGAGCGCGGCGTCGTCGCCGAGGCCCTCGCGATGCTCGCCGATCCCGCGATGGACGCGATGCCGTGCATCGTCCTCGCCAAGCAGGGCTGGCACCCCGGCGTCGTCGGCATCGTCGCAGGCCGCCTCGCGTCGCGCTTCGGCAAGCCCACCGTGGTCGTCGCGCTCGACGGCGCCTCGGGCCGCGGCTCCGCCCGCTGCCCCGCGGGCTTCTCCGTCTACGACGCGCTCGCCCGCTCGCGCGACGATCTCCTCGGCTTCGGCGGCCACCACGCCGCCGCCGGCGTCGAGATCGCCGCCGACCGCGTCGACGCCTTCCGGGACCGCTTCGCCGATGCGTGCACGACGATCGGCGTCCCCGCGCGCGCCGCGGCCCCCGACGCCGACGCCCTCCTCGAGCCCGGCGACCACCCCGCGCGCGTCGTCCACGATCTCGCGCTCTTCGAGCCGTGCGGCCACTCGAACCCCGCGCCTCGCGTCGGCGTCCACGACGCGCGCGTCCTCGGCGTCCGCGAGCTCCGCGGCGGGCACCTCCGCCTCTGGGTCGAGGTCGGAGGGTTCTCGCTCTCGTGCTTCGGAGCCGAGATGGCCCACCTCGCGCAGCCGGGCATCCTGGGCAAGCGAGCGCGCCTCGTAGGAGCGCTCCGGCGCGACACGTGGACGGGCGGCGGAGCCGTGGAAATGCGCCTCCTGGCCGCCGAGCCGGGGTGATTCGGCCGCGCTATGCTGAGCCCCGTGGCCCAGGGGACTCCGGCGAGCAAGAAGCCCATGGGCGAGACCTTCATCCGCTTCCGCGGCGTGAAGAAGGCCTTCGGGCCCAAGCCCATCTACGCGAACCTCACGCTCGACCTCCGGCGCGGCGAGACGATCACCGTCATGGGCGCCTCGGGCTCCGGCAAGAGCGTACTGCTCAAGATGCTCATCGGTCTCCTCAAGCCCGACTCGGGCGAGGTCCTCTTCGACGGCCGCGACATCGCGCAGATGAACGAGGACGAGCTCACCGACGTGCGCCGCCGCATCGCGTACCTCTTCCAGGGCGCGGCTCTCTTCGACTCGCTCTCGGTCGGCGAGAACGTCGCCTACGGCCTGCGCGAGCAGTTCTGGAACACGATGAGCGACCAGGAGATCCTCGCGCGCGTCGAGCACTCGCTCGCCCTCGTGGGCCTCCCCGGCATCGAGGGCATGCGCCCGAGCGATCTCTCGGGCGGCATGAAGAAGCGCGTCGGTCTCGCGCGCACGCTCGCCCTCCAGCCCGAGGTCATCCTCTACGACGAGCCGACCACGGGGCTCGACCCGGTCAACACGGCGCGCATCAACCACCTCATCGTCGGCATCCAGCGCGCGCTCCGCATCACGAGCGTCGTCGTGACGCACGACATGGGGACGGCCTTCACCGTCTCCGACCGCCTGGCGATGATCGGGCGGGGCCGCATCCTCCTCGTCGGGACCAAGGAGGACTTCCGCAACACGCAGAACCCGGCGGTCCGGGACTTCATCGAAGGGATCGCGCCGGAGACCGAGGACGTCTCGGCGCTTCTCGCTTCTTCTTGAGACGGTGCGAAGGGGAACATGAACAGGCAGCTCAAGGTCGGTGTCTTCGTCATCCTGGGGCTCGTCCTCACGATGGTCGCCATCTTCCTCATCGGGAGCACGCGGCAGCTCTGGCAGTCGAAGGTCGGCTACAAGACCGCGTTCAAGGACGTCGCGGGCCTCAAGCCGGGCGCCCCGATTCGCATGGGCGGCCTCGACATCGGGCAGGTGACGTCCGTGAGTCACGGGAGCGACGCGCGCGACGCCCGCATCTTCGTCAGCCTCTCGATCGAGAAGAAGGAGGCGGCGCGCATCCGCACCGACACCATCGCGCGGGTCGGCAACAAGGGCCTCCTCGGCGACAAGATGATCGAGCTCACGGTCGGCTCGCCCAGCGAGCCCGCGCTCGACCCGAGCCAGATCATGGCCTCCGAGGACCCGGCCGACATTTTCGGCGCGGTCAACAAGGTGGCCGCCGCGGCCGAGAACGCGATCGAGAAGCTCGGCCCCCTCGCGCAGTCGCTCGGCGATCCCAAGCTCGCCGACGACGTGAAGGGCTCCGCGTCGGACATGCACTCGCTCCTCGAGGTGATGGTCCACGGCGACGGCACGATGCACCGCCTCTTCTACGATCACCGCACCGCCGACCAGTTCGACGCGCTCCTCGCGAACGCGAACCGCACGACGCAGACCCTCGACGCGACGCTCGTCGACGTCCAGGACGTGACCGACCACGTGAAGCAGGGCCCCGGCATCGCGCACGCCCTCGTCTACGACGGCGAGCTCTCGAAGGACTCGGCCGGCGTCCTGAGCGAGCTTCACAAGGACCTCACCGCCATCCGCGAGGGCAACGGCTTCGCGCACGCGGTCCTCTACGGCGACGATCCGTCCCAGCACGTCATGTCCAACCTCAACGCGATGAGCGACGACCTGCGCGTCATCGTCGCCGGGCTCCGCCAGGGCAAGGGCACGCTGGGCGCCTTGCTCGTCGACCCGACCGTCTACGAGGACATCAAGAGCGCCATCGGCAACGTCGAGAGGAACGAGGTCCTCCGCGCGCTCGTCCGCTACTCCATCAAGGCCGACGAGCAGAAGAAGTAGCTCGGTATCCCCGGCGCCGACCTCCGGGCGCGTGGCACACGCGTCGTCGCGGCCGAGGCGCCCGACGGCGCCCCTGGCGCTCGGTACGCCGAGATGCCGCGGGACTCCTTCGTGAACGGCGCAGATGTCGCGGACGACGTCACAGATGTCGCCGGCCTCCCGCGAGGGGACGACGCGTGGCCGGGATACGCCGGAGCGGATGGCGCCCAGTCCTCCGCCCCGTGGGCCATCGATTCGAAGCATGGCACCTGAGGCGGCGTCCGGTGAGCCACATGCGTTGCCCGATGCGCCGCTGTGCGCGTGTAGACACGCGCGCCCCGCGCGAAGCCCGCAAGGGGCGTCCAGATTGGCTCATGCGCCTCCGGCTCGTGGGCCAGCTGCTTCGACCTATGTGACGCACGGCGAATTGACGCGGAAGAGAGCACGCATGTTGGCGCACCGTGGGCCATTCCATGGGATCCACGGGTGACATGGCAGCGCGATGATGCTCTTCTCGGTGACACGCGTCCGCTTCGAGGAGGTCGGGAGAATGGTATCCATCCGTCTGATCAGAGCTCCGGGGCTCCTCGTGCGCACGTCACAGGCCCTCCGGATGACGCAGGCGGAGTGCGGCAAGCTGCTCGGCGTCTCGCGGCGCACGATGGTCCGCTGGCAGGGGGGAGAGAACGGTCCGTCGGCGAAGGACTGGGCGCAGCTCGCGCAGAACGTCTACCCGGTGAGCCCGTCCATCGCGCGGGAGATCGCGCAGGAGCTCGGGGAGACGCTCGTCTCGCTCGGGATCGAGCAGCCACCGCCTCCGCCACCCCCGCCCCCTCCGCCGCCCCCTGGTCGCCCCGCCCCTCCGCTCGCGGACATGGTGGACTCCATCGTGTGCGCCGCTGCGGAGGCGGTGGGGGCAGCTCCGCAGGCGGTGCGGCCCTCGCTGCTCGCCGCGTTCGAGCGCGCGGCTTCGGTGGGGCTCAGCGTGGACGAGGTGCGGACCGTGCTGGCGGCGCCCCCGAAGGGCAAGCGCGCCGCGGCGGTGGCCCCCGCCGCGAAGACCTGAGGGCGGGCGCGAGTCCGACGTGCGACGACCGGCGTGCTCACCGAGCGCACCGGAAGGACGCGCTCTCAGAAGGAGAGGAGGCCGATCTGCTTCTCGTGGCCGCCGACGGGCGCCGGGTTGGGCCACCACTTCTCGGTCGGACCCTGGCGCATGACGGTGAGGCGGAGGAGGTCGATCTCGAGGGACGCAAAGAAGCCCTGCGCGGGGACGCCCCCGTCGAGAGAGAGGAACTGCGAGCCGACCGCGAGCTGAAGGCCCCACGGCGCCCCCAGGGTGAGCACGCCCTGGAGGGGCGAGTCCCCGTAGGTGCCGGAGCCCCACGTGCGCCACGCGAGGCCGGCGTCGAGGGCGACGCCCCAGCTGCCGCGCGCGAAGCCGCCCGTCGCGAGGCGTACGCCGGCGCCGAGATCGGTGCCGAAGCCGACGATGGTGTTGCCGCGGTAGATCATGCCGACGACGATCGGCGCGAGCGGGGAGCTGCCGAAGCCGAAGGACCAGTCGAACTGGCCCGCCAGGTCTCGCGTGGCGGCGCCCTGCGCGAGCTGCGAGGTGGCGCCGCCGCCGACCGCGAGCCACGAGGTGACGTCGGCGCGAGCCTCGCCTGCCGTACCGAGCGCGAGCGCGACGGGGACGGCGACGGCCAGGGCGAGGACCGGGGAGGGGACGAAGAAGCGCCGGGACACGGGGGCGCCATGGGTACCACGCGGGAGGCGGGGGCTCCAGCGCCCGCGCCCCGTGCCCAGCGTGCCCAGCACCCGCGCCCCGCGCCCTGCGCCCTGCGCCCTGCGCCCTGCGCCCTGCGCCCTGCGCCCGCGCCCGCGCCCGCGCCCGCGCCCGCGCCCGCGCCCGCGCCCGCGCCCGCGCCCGCGCTGTGATGTCCATTCCGTCAAACTTGCGAGGGGCGCAAGGGGGCTTTCGCTCGGGCTTTTCGATTGTCGCGCCGTGCT
>DASXDU010000040.1:0-234179 GCA_036490515.1 Polyangiaceae bacterium | reverse complement strand
ATCCCCCGCCTGAGGGAACATTACCCACGTGTTACTCACCCGTGCGCCACTGTACCGGGGCCGAAGCCCTTTCTCGTGCGACTTGCATGTGTTAGGCGCGCCGCTAACGTTCGTTCTGAGCCAGGATCAAACTCTCCAGTTAAAATCTGGTGAGCTCCCAGGTTGCCGCCGAAGCGGTCAGAGCCTGGGCTCTGGCTTGAAACAGGAGAGTCGCTTCGGTTCGCGCCCACCGAGATGGTGGAACGGACCTCGCGCTCTCCAGGGACCCACTCGTCGGCGTCAGTGCCCTGCACGGAGTGCGGGACCCTGACGCTTAAAGCGAGCGTACGATTCAGTTTTCAAGGACCGAGGGAGCTCGTGGCTCCGAGTCGGGGGGCGAGACAGTAGGCGGCGGGAGCCGCTTCGTCAAGCACCCCAAACACTTTTTTGGGGGGCGCCCGGCTTTCCTGGTCACAGGCCGCCTGTCCGAGGGCGCGCGAGCGCCGGAGCCGGAGAGCGTGACCCGTGCACCCAGGTACTCCCCAGGGACTGGGGATCGGGCTGCGCTCGGCTCCAAGGACCGGACGAAGGTCCGGAAATGGGAGAGCCGAGCCGTGGTGCACCTGGAGTTGTCCACAACTTATCCGAAGACAAGATCGCGGAACTCCTCCACTTGTCGCCGAGGTGGAACACCATCTCGTCGGGGTGGGCGGCGCACAATAGTCCGGCGGACTTCCCTGTCAACGACTTTGTTCGGGACGGCGCCGGCGGGCTCCGGCAGGCGTCTTCGGCGCGTCATCCGGCTGACTGGACGGCTCGGGAGACTCGTCGGAGTACCACGAGCCTCCGGGCTCGCGCACCAGGGTTGCCTCGACACCGGTCTCGAAGCGTACGCGCCAGCCGCGCTCACCGACGGGCGCGCTGCCCGCGAGCGTCCCCAGGATCTCGATCTGGCGGGTGCCCGAGGGAGTGGACGCGCAAACGGGCTTCCTTCGCGCGTCGGTGGAGACCTCGAGCGGAAACCATGCGGCGCGCCGCCTCGACCAGCCCGCCTCGACCGCGAGCGAGCTCGCGCAGGAAGCCACGGCGCGGCGCCAGCCGACGAGCCCCGAGGCGCGGGCGAAGAGGACGACGAGCGCATAGCCCTCGTCCATCTCGTGGATGAGGAAGCTCCCCCGGGACGCCCGCAGGGCGAGCCAGCGGGCCCCCTCCAGGGAGGGCCGGCCGCGCGCATCGTCGAAGACGACGCGCAAGTGGGCAGCCGCCACGCGCACCGAGAACGGGTCGAGATCGCCCGCGTAGTCCACGGTCTCGCCGTCCGGGTCCACGAGCGCCGCCCCCGTCGCTCCGGGGACGCGCCCCACGAACGCGGCGAGGATCCTGGCAAACTCGCTCTCGTGCTGCTCGCGCGCGGCACGGCTGGGACGCGGTCGCCGCATGGCGTTCATCGCACGGGAACGACACTCGCCATGAGGCGATCGGCGCCCGCGGCGGTCTCCACCGGCGTCCCCGCGCGGCGGCGGCCGAGCAGGTCGGTCAATGCTCCTCGCGCGCGCAGCGAGTACACCGCCTCGGCGAGTTCCGCGCTCCGGGCCGCGCGATCCGCACCGGGCCCCTCGCGCGACACGAGCCGGATGACGTGCCACCCGAAGGAGGTCTCGGTGACCGGGCTGGTGTCGCCGGGCGAGCGCAGGGCGAAGGCGGCGACCACGAAATCGGGGTCGAGCAGTAGCCCGGTTTCCATGCGGCCGGCGGCGTCGAACGCAGGCAGCTCTTCGACCGACGTGCGAAGGTCACTCTTCGTGGCCTTGGCGCGGGCCTCGAACTCCTCCGCCGTCCGGGCCGATGCGACGGCCGTGGCGAGGCTGCTCGCCACGAATCGCGCGTGCGCCGGCGAAACGCTCGGCGAACGGAGGACCACCACGTGCACCACCTTCAGGTGCGAGAGCTCGTCGTCGTCGGGCAGGCCCTTCTCCCTGGCCTGCTCCTGCAGCCGGAGCGTCACCACCTGCCCGAGCGCCGAGTCGACCGCCCAGCCGGCCGGTGCGCCCTCGCCGGCAAGGCCTTCCTTGGCAGCTGCCTGTGCGGCGAGCGAGTCCTCGACGGCGTAGTCGAGCGCCTGCCGTGCGGAGCATGCGCGCGACGCCGCGATGGCCTGGACGAGCTGCACGCTCACCGCTTCGTCCCCGACCCGGGCCAGCTCGCCTTCCAGGCGGGCGTCCGTGGGAGGGGGAGCGCTCTTCGTGGTGCACCCCGCGATCGCGGCGGCCAGTGCGCACCCGGCGACGACGGAGCGCGCGCGGATCACGCGGCCTTCCCCGGTCGAGCCACCTGGACGGCCGCCTGCAAGGAGACGATGCCGACGACGAGCCAGTACATCGCGCTCAGATCCTCGGCCCGCGCGAGCGCCCGCTCGCCCAGCACGAACGCGGTGGTGGCGGCCACGAGCAGCATGATCGCGAGCGCGTCGACGAGGTGCATGGCGACGGACGCAGGATATCAGCCCCGGAGCGCGAACAGGATTCCGGTCAGCCCGAGCAGGCCCAGGACGACGAGCATCACCATTCCCGTCCGGAGGCGCCGCGTGCGCGACCGACGCGCGCGAGGTGCGTGCCGTACGAGGGCGAGGTCCGCAGCGGCGCCGACGATCGCGATGCCCGCGGCCAGCGCCGAGAACCGGATGAGGAGCGCACGCTCGGCCGTGGCCACGCGCCAGCCGATGATCTGCAGCGCCGTCGCGAGAGCGCTGCCGAGGACGAGATACGCCGCGTCGCCGCGCGCCACGGTCTTCCGTGGAGAAAGCTCCGGTGCGTCGAGGATGCGCTCCTCTTCGCGGCGGCCCTGCAGCGAAGGCGCCGCGAAGGCGAATGCGAAGAGCGCCCAGCCGACCATCCCCGCGACGCCCCGAGGCGCGTCGATCCGCAGGGGCGCCAGGGCGGCCGGCGCCGCGGACCAGGCGAGAGCGCAGCACAGGACGAAGCCCCACATCGCGAAGGGGCGCACCTTCCCGCCGGCGGCCCGCTCACCGACGATCCCGCCCCCGAGGGCGAGCAGCGCAGCCACCGCGGCGACCTTGGCGACGACGGGCGACCCCCGCGCCCAGGCCGCCGGCGCAACCGTGACGGCCCACGCGTACGCTCCGGGGACGCTCGCCTGGGCCGCAGCACCCATCGCGGAGAGCCGCTGGAAGATCCCCTCCGGACGCATCCCCTCCCGGACGCTAGCACGGCGCGGGATCAGCTCCGGACGAGAGACCGCTCCGCGATCACCCCGTCGGGGTGGTGGTGAGGCTCGCCTTCGGCGCCGGGTGCGTCGGGTGCGTCGGGCGCCGCATGGAGGCCGAGTGAAGACCAGAGCGAGCGGTCGAGCAGGTGACTCGGGCGGACGTTCTGGAGCGCCGCCAGCATGATCGCCTTCGTCCCCGGACGCTGCGCCTCGAGGTCGTCGATCATCCGGCCCACCTGCTTGCGCTGGAGCTGGTCCTGCGAGCCGCAGAGGTCGCAGGGCAGGATGGGGAACCCCTGGGCCTCGGAGAACGCGCGGATGTCCTCCTCGGCGCAGTAGACGAGCGGCCGGATGACCACGTGCGCGCCGCTGTCGGCCAGCAGCTTGGGGGGCATCGAGGCGAGCTTGCCGGCGAAGAGGAGGTTCAGGAGGAGCGTCTGGAGGACGTCGTCGCGGTGGTGACCGAGCGCGATCTTGTTGCAGCCCATCTCGGTGGCGACGCGATAGAGGATGCCGCGCCGGAGCCGCGAGCAAAGGGAGCAGAACGTCTTCCCCGCGGGGATCTTCTCGGTGACGATCGAGAAGGTGTCCTCCTCGACCATCGTGAAGTCGTACTGCTCGCGCGCCATGTAATCGCGGAGCAGGTGCCCGGGGTACCCGGGGTGGCCCTGGTCGACGTTCACGACGCGGAGCGTGAAGCGCACGGGGGCCTTCCGCTGCAGCTCCCGCAGGAGATGCAGCATCGTGTAGCTGTCCTTGCCGCCGCTCACGGCGACCATGAGGTGGTCGCCGTCCTCGATCATGCCGAAATCGGTCACGGCGCGCGCGAGGGCGCGCCCGAGCCGGCGCTCGAGAGGCTCCATGCGCGACGCGGTAGCACGCTAGCGGGCGGCGCGCTCGACCAGCGAGAGGAACGTCAGCACGCCGTGCCCCGTCGCGCCCTTCGCCTGCATCCACGCGGTCGGCCGGTCGATGGCGGCCGGCCCCGCGATGTCGCAGTGCACCCACTTGGCGTCTCCGGCGAACTCGCGGAGGAAGAGCGCGGCCGTGATCGACCCGCCCCACCGGTCCCCCGCCTGTTTCACGTCGGCGACCTCGCTCTTGATCTGCTCGCGCAGCTCCTCGAGCAGCGGCATGCGCCACATCTGCTCGCCGGAGTCGCGCAGGGCGCGGTCGAACTCCCGTGCCGTCCCCTCGTCGTTCGAGTACCAGCCGGAGCACGTGTTGCCGAGGGCGACGACGCAGGCGCCCGTGAGCGTCGCGTTGTCGACGATCATGTCGGGCGTGAGCGTGCGCGCATACGCGAGCGCGTCGGCGAGCACCAGGCGACCCTCGGCGTCGGTGTTGACGATCTCGACCGACTTGCCGTCGAGCGAGCCCCAGATGTCGCCGGGGCGGTAGGCGTTGCCGTCGGGCATGTTCTCTGCGCACGCGGCGATCGCGTGGACCTCGACCTTCGGCTTCACCGCCGCCACGGCTGCCATCAGGCCGACGACGTTCGCCGCCCCGCTCATGTCGTGCTTCATCTCGCCCATGCCGGGGGCCGGCTTGATGCTCAGACCGCCGCTGTCGAACGTGATGCCCTTGCCGACGAAGACGAGCTTCTTCTTCGCGCCCTTGGGCGTCCAGGAGATGTGGACGATGCGCGGTTCGCGCGAGCTGCCTCGACCGACTGCGTCGACGAGCTTCATGCCCCTGCGGCGGATCTCCTTGAAGTCGAAGACCTCGATCTTGAGGCCGTTCTCCTTGGCCAGGGCCTGCGCGGCGGCCGCGAACGTCTCCGGGTAGATGACGTTCGGGGGCTCGTTGCTCAGGTCGCGCGAAGCGTTGACGGCGGCCGCGATCTTCTGCCCGAGAGCCACCTGCGCCTTCGCCGTCGGCTTGAGCTTCGCCGCGGCGCCGATGACGACCTGCTGGAGCGCCGTCTTCGGCTTCCGGTCGCCCGTCAGGTACTTGGTGAACCTGTACGCGCCGAGCTCGAGCCCCTCGCCGATCGGACGCAGGTCCGCCTCGAGGCCGGCGGGAACCGCCAGCGCGAGCGACTTGGCCTTCTCGCCGTTCGCGATGCGGGCTGCCTTCGCGGCGAAGGTGCGCGCCTCGGGCGCGCCGATCGCGCGTCGATCGCCCAGGCCGAGAAGGACGACCTTGTCGGCGGCGAGGCGCCCGAGGCTCGCGACCGAGAGCACTTGATCCCGCTTGCCCGTGAACTCCTCGCGCGCGGCAAGCTTCGAAAGCGCGCCGCCGAGAGCGGCGTCGATGGGCTTGACGGAGGGCGGAAGGGACGGCGACTTGCCGGCGTTGACGATGCCGATGACGAGTACGTCCGCGGCGAGATCGATGGGCTGCGCGGCGCGCAGCTGGATGTCGAGGGCCATGTGGGGCCCGCGACTATGCCAGAGAACCCCTCAGCCGACGAGACGGACCTGCCTCCCCATGGAGAGCACGCTCGGCGTGTGCAGCTCGGCGAGCGCCGCGAACTCGCTCCGCATCGGGATCCCGTCGACGACGAGCGCCATGATGCAGGGGCTTCCGTCGTAGACCCACGACACCGAGCAAGGGAACGCGTACTCGACGCCGCTCACTGCGTCGGCGGTACGCACGATGACGCGCTCCGCCGGCGACATGGGCCGCGCGCTCGCCACGAGCATCGCCGCGGCGCAGACGTAGCGCACCTCGACGGAGAGGATGGTGCCCTCGCCGATGAGCTGCGCGGGCAAGGCGTTCGAGGGACGCGCGCAGGTGCCCGGCTCGGGCATCTTGAAGTCCCCGGTCACGAGCTGCATGAGCGACAGGAGCTCGAGCTGCTCGCTCGACCCGAGCGGCTGCCCCAGCGTCGCGTGGCGGGCCTTCAGCTCCCAGAAGCGGACGAGGAATCCGAGCTTGTCGATCACGTGCGTCTACTTCCTTGGTGCCCTGCCCCTGGACGAGGCGGGTGGGGTTTGCTGCTGCGAAAGGGGGTGCAGCGGTCGTGCCACCCCGGGCCCATGGCCTGAAATACGGATGGGATGCTCGAGGGATCTACGAAGGCCCGTGGGCTCCGGGACGCAGGCGCGTGGCGGGGGGGACGTCATGGCGGGGTCTCCGAGGCGAAACCGCCGTGACGCGCGCGCCATGCCCAGCGGCGTTCGCATCAGCGCCGACGTGGGGGGCGGGTCAGCAAGGGGGGCCGATGTGTGCGTGCGTCGCGTCGGGCGGACCACCTGATGTACCCTGGGCATGGACCCCGTGATCCACGACGACGTCCTCAGCGTCATAGGACGTACGCCCCTCGTCCGACTGCGCCGCGTCGTCCCGGAGGGCCACGCCGAGGTGCTCGCGAAGCTCGAGTTCATCGGCCCGGGCGGCAGCGTGAAGGACCGCGCTGCCCTCGCGATGATCCTCGAGGCCGAGCGCCGAGGCGCGATCGACCGCGGCGGCATCGTGGTGGAGGCCAGCGCGGGCAATACCGGTGTGGGGCTGGCCCTCGTCTGCGCGGTGCGCGGCTACCGATGCGTCATCGTCGTCCCCGAGACGACGTCGCGCGACAAGCAGGCCGTGCTCCGCGCGCTCGGGGCCGAGGTCGTGCAGGCGCGCGCCGACGTCGAGCCCACCGATCCCGCCGGCTACATCGGCCGCGCGGAAGCGCTCGCGCGCGAGCGGGGCGCGTACCTGCCCGACCAGTTCGAGAACCCCGCGAACCCGAGCGCGCACTACGCGTCCACCGGGCCCGAGATCCTCTCGGACTGCGACGAGCGCCTCGACGCGTTCGTGGCCTGCGTGGGCAGCGGAGGGACGCTCGGGGGCACCGCGCGGTTCCTCCGCGAGCACCTCCCGCACGTCCGCGTCGTCGGCGCGATGCCCGAGCGCGGCACGTGCGCCGGCGATCACGGGAGCACGGTCGTCGAAGGCATCATCGACGATCTCGGCGACTGCTCGCAGCCGGACGCGCGGCCCGACGACGTCGTCGCCGTCCACGACCGCGACGCAGTCGCGATGACGCTGCGCCTCGCCCGCGAAGAGGCCATCCTGGCGGGTGGATCGGCCGGCGTCGCGGTGTGCGCCGCGATCCGCGTGGCGCGCGAGCTCGGCAAGGGCAAGCGCGTCGTCACGATCGTGCCCGACACCGGGCGCAACTACCTGTCCACGTACTTCGACGACGCGTGGCGTGCGAAGCGCGGCGTGTGAGGGAGCTCCCCCCGCGCGCCTCGCGCGGCTGGTGTAGGCTGCCCGTGATGCGCGCCCGCACCCTCGCGCTCGTGCCGTTCCTGCTTGCGTGCGCGTGCTCGGAGCCCAAGGTCTCGCTCGCGCCCGGGCCGCGCGAGTACGTGCCGAGCGACTACCCGACGATCCTCAAGCGCTGGACGCGCGAGGAGAGCCTCATCCAGCTGAGCGAGCTCGATGACAAGCTCACGGTGACGGCGACGTTCGAGTCGTGGGACTTCCGCTGGGCGTACGTGGTCCGCTATGCGGCCGACTATCGCCTCACGATCGAACAGCGGCGCGAGCTCCTCGATCGCACGCTTCGCGAGACGGACGACAACTACGAGTTCTACGTCGCGCTCTACGGGACGAACTGGCGCTGGACGGACCTGAGCCGGCCGACGAGCGCGTGGATCGTGCGCCTCATCGACGACCAGGGCAGCGAGACGGCACCCTCCAAGATCGACGCCATCGTGAAGCCCGGTCCCCTCGAGCGGCGCTACTTCCCGTACACGAGCGTCTGGCGGCACGCGTTCCGCATCCGTTTCCCGCGCGAGATGCGCGACGGGCGGCCGTCGATCTCGCCGCGGGCGCGCTGGTTCGGCCTGCGCTTCGCGGGCGCCGAGGGCAACGAGGAGCTGCACTGGGACATCGAGAGCACGGGCGCCCGCGCGGCGGCGGTGGCGACGACGGCCCCGACCCCGGCGGCGGACGGCCTTCAACCGCCGGGCGGCGGACCGTAGCCCGGCGGGGGGCCGTATCCCGGAGGCGGGCCGTACCCCGGAGGGGGACCGTACCCCGGAGGAGGACCGTACGGCGCACCCGGGTACGCCGGAGGAGCGCCGCCGGCGAGCGGCGGAGCGACGCCGAGGCCGGACATGCGCGTGAACGCGGCGGCGGCGGCGACGTAGAAGATGGGGATCGTCACGAGGAAGCCGACGAAGCACATCACGATGCCGAGGAGCCCCAGCCCGAAGCCCGCGAGGCCGAGCACGAAGATGTCCCCCTTCTGTCCGCGCGTCGCGTTCCAGCTGGCCTTCATGGCCTCGACGGGGCCCATCTTCGCGTCGACGACGTAGTACTCGCCGGCGAAGAACCCGAGCGCGAGGATCACGCCGGGGACGACGAGGAGCACGAAGCCGAGCCCGACGACGATCCCGTAGAGGACGCGGAACGCGAGGAGCGGGAGGAAGCGGTCGAAGCCGCCGAACAGGATGCCGAAGCTCGTCTTCTCGCCGCGCGCGACCGCGAGCTGGATGCGGAGGAGGCCCGGCTGGAAGTACGTCCCGACCACCATGTTGACGGCGCTCGAGGCGCCTACGCCCGTCCAGTACTCCGGCGACTGGAAGTCCGGCGTCACGTTGCCGAGCGCCAGGAGCGTGAGCCGCTGCGTGACCTGGAGGACGACCTCGACGACGAGGAACGAGAAGACGAGGATCGCCCAGTTCTGCTTGAAGCGCTCCCACGCGAGGCCCACGACCTCGCCCACGCCCCAGGGCTGCGGGGTGCCCGACGTGACGGGGCCCGGCATCGGCGGCGGGGCGGCCTGCGGCGGTGCGTAGGGGTTGTACTGGTAGTTCACGACCGCGAGCGTACGTCAGGCGCCCGCGAAGATCTCCAGCAGAGGCGGGCAGGTGACGAGCAGCTCCTGCGCGGCGTGACGCTCGGCGAAGAGGACGAGCGCCCCGCCCTTCGCCGCGCGGACCGTCGCCGGCGCCGGTGCGGCGCGGAGGACCTCCGTCGGGAAGAGAAACTCCCCCGCGCGGAGCGGCTTGCCCTCGACGGCGTCTCCGTCGCCGAGAAGCTCGAGCTCCCCGGAGCCGACGACCAGGAGACCCGGGAGCGGCTTGCCCTTCATGGCGAAGACCTCGTGCTCGCCGAGCGCTCGCAGCGTGAGCTTGGAGAGGACGTCGGCGCGAATCGAAGGATCGAGGCGCTCGCCGAGCGCGCCGAACGTGACGCCCACCTCGGCCTGGAGCCGATTGCCGGCGGCGCGCAGATCGTCCTCCACCCAAGGGCAGGTGCGGAACGCCGCGTCGACGGCGTCCTCGGACCACGTCGCGACGCGGGCGCCGGCCGACACGGCGATGAGGCGCAGTCCCTCGACGTGGTCGATCGTGCCGCGTGCTCGGACGACCGCCCCGGCTTCGAGGCGCCTCGCGGGCGCGTCGACGATGGTCGCCGCGACGTCGACGCTCCCCTCGATCACCAGCGCGAGCGCGAAGCCGGAGACCTCCTCGTCGCGCGCGAGCGAAGTGACCGTCGCGGCGGCCGCGCAATCGGCGCGCGCGTCGTCGGGGAGATCGGCGAAGGCATCGATGCGGGTGAGGTCGAGGGAAGGGGGAGAGGAGGGAGGAGAGGGCGCGGGAGAGGGTGCTGGGGGCGGGGCAGGAGGAGGAGGGGCGGGCCTGGGAGGAGGAGCAGGGGGAGGGCGCTTGGCGGGCGGGCGGACGATCGGAGGCGCGCTCGTGACGACCTCCTCGGGATCGAAGGTCGCGACGGCTGCGGGTACCTCGACGGAGGCGACCTCGCGCTCCACGGTCGGTGGCTCGTGCTCCGCCCACGGGTCGAGCATTCCGGCGTGCTTCTCGGCGGCCGTCGGCACCACCGTCCCGCGATCGGCCGTCGGCGCCTCGTCCTCGGCAATCGGGGGCGTGGGCTGCTTGGGGCGCGGCGGCGGGCTCACCGGAGGCAGCGACGCCGGGCGCGGCGCAGAGGAAACACGCACCGGGGCCGGA
Organism: Polyangiaceae bacterium; assembly: GCA_036490515.1. Taxonomy (GTDB): domain Bacteria; phylum Myxococcota_A; class Polyangia; order Polyangiales; family Polyangiaceae; genus Palsa-1150. The sequence continues at coordinate 224,058 of DASXDU010000040.1, read as the reverse complement.
GGTGGCGGAGGAGCGGGAGGTGGTGGCGGTGGAGGTAGCGGCGACGGCCGGGCCGGAGGGGGAGGCGGTGCCTGCAGCGGCGCCGCTGCGGGCGCCGTGCGAATCGGGATGGTGAGCTCGTCGCCCTGGACCGACTCCATCGGGATCGACTCCACCGGGAGCTCCGACACACGGACGTCGATCTCGTCGGTCGAATCGGCCGCGCCGGCCGCCTCGACCTCGTTCGCCTGCGACGTCTGCAGCAGATCGTCGATCGCGTCCGCGGCCGCCGGCGCGTTCGAGGGGGGCCGCGGCGGCGACGAGCGCGACTCGGCCGGCTGGGGGTTCGCCGCCAGCCACTCGGCCAGCTCCGCCGCCTCGCGCGCGAGAGCGAGCGCCCGGTCGTCGTCCTCGGCCTCACCCGCCGCCTGTGCGGCACGGCGAAGCCACACGATCGCGTCCACGCGCTCGTTCCGCTTCCAGAGGGCCTCGGCCGTCTGGAGAGCCCACGCCACGTCCTCCGCGTCGCTCTCGAGGACGGACGGGATGCCGGCCATGGCGAGAGTCATTGGTACCACGCTCACTTCCCTCGAAGCAGGTAGACCTTGCCGTCGTCGGACGCTACGACCACGCTGCCATCGTCCAGCAGCGTCACGGGGGCGTCCACGTCCGCCTGCGCTGCGAAGCTCCAGAGAACCCGCCCGCTCCGGTCGATCGCGCGGACTTCGTCGTCCTGCGCCCCGAACAGGAGGAGGCCCTGGTCGTCCTCGAGGGGGCCCCCGTGGACGCCGAACTCGCGGGCGCCCGTCCCCGGGATGCGGAGCTCCAGCCTCGTCGCGCCGTCCTCCGGCGCAAGCACGAGCACCCCCGGCCTCGGCCCGTACACGCCGGCTGCCACCTCCCCTGCGCGCGTCATCGAGAGCGTCCCGCGCACGAAGCCGCCCACCGCGCGCCGCCACGCGACCCGCCCGTCTTCCGGATCGAGGCGCACCACCTCGCCGCCGTCCGTCCCGACGTAGACGGCGCCGTCGTCGCCGATGACGGGCGCACCGTCGACGTCCGCGCCGAGGTCGACGCTCCAGCGCGGGCCCCCCTCGGGGGTGAGCCCGTAGGCGTAGTGATCCTGGGAGCCGAAGTAGACGCGCCCGTCGGGCGCCACGGCCGGCGAGGCGAACACCTTGCGCTTCGCCGCGAAGCGGAACTTCACGAAGCCGCCGGGCGTGACGCCGTACACCTTTCGCCCGGCCGCGAACACGATCGTCCCGTCCTTCGCGAGCTCGATCCCGGTGTCGGCCTCGTCGTCGGTGTCGAGCGTCCAGCGGGTCTTGCCCTCGGGCGTCAGCGCCACGACCTTCTTCGCGTCGCTCGCAGCGTAGATCGTCCCGTCCTCGGCCACGCACGGCGTGGCATACGCACGCTCGCCCAGCGCGAACGTCCAGCGAGTCGCGCCGTCCGCCCGCGCGATCGCCATCAGCGAGCCCCCCAGCGACGCCGCATAGAGCGTCTGTCCGTCCGGCGACGCGACCACCTGCGCCTCGACCGGCCCGCCGACGTCGTGCGCCCACGCCACCACCGGCTCGGCCGTGGGGGCCCGGCCCGCGGCGCGGTCCGTGTGCCGCGCGTCCCCGTGGAGCATCCTCCCGTCCCGCACGGCGCCCACGGCGGCCGCGTCGTCGGGCGCCGGCGGCGAGGGGCCCCCTTCCTCGGGAGCGTGTACGACCACCGTCGGCGCCGGGGCCACCGGAGCCTCGCGACCACGAAGGCCCAGCTTGCGCGTGGCAGCGACGGCCACCATCGCGACCAGGAGCGCGACCACGAAGAGCGGCACGCGTCTCACGCGCGCACCATACCGCCAGGCGGGCGGCTACTTCACCGCATCTTGCGGGCGGCGCGGATGCGTCGCTCGGACTCGCGCGCCTCGTCGATGCCCAGGGCGTGCGGAGCCTCGTCGGGACGGCGGCGCGCGAGCCACCCGATGAGGTTCATGCCGGCGCAGCGCGTGGACTCCGGCATGGCCGGCTCCCGCATCAGGCGCATGATGTCGGCGATCAGGCGTGCGCGCTCGCTCTCGTCGGGCACTCCACATCCTCCGATGGGTCGCACCGAAGACGGTCGTTCGCCACCGGAGTCCAGTGGCTCCCCATCGTCGTCGGCCCCTCGTCCGATTGCTCCCCCACGCTGAGCAACCGGCCCCTTTTCGTCGTCGGTCCGGGACACGTGCGCCGTGAGCATAGCAACCCCAGGCGGGTCGTCGAATTTGTCGAGAGCGCCAGAGGCGACACTGATCATCTGGCCATCCGTCGCCTCGCCTTCGTCTTCGCCCGGCGGAGCCCTCGGCGGATCTCTCGTCGCTCCCATCATCGTCCCACCGTGCGCCGCCGCCCTCAGACCGGATCGATGAGGACCTCGCGGTCCTTCGCCCCGTGCGCCGGACCGACGAGCCCCCGGCGCTCCATCATCTCGACGATGCGCGCCGCGCGGTTGTACCCGAGCCCCAGCTTGCGCTGCAGCCACGACGTCGAGCACCGGCGCGTGTCGGCCACGAGGCGCACGGCGTCGTCGTAGAGCGGGTCCTGCTCGGCGTCCGCCTCTTCCGTCTGCGCGTCCTCGTCGTCGCGCGGGCGAAGGATGTTGTCGTCGTACACGGGCTCGCCCTGCTTGCGCAGGAAGTCCGTCACGCGCTGCACTTCCTCCTCGCTCACCCACGGGCACTGCACGCGCTTCGTCTCGCCGGTGCCATTGAGCTTGATGAGCATGTCGCCCATCCCGAGCAGGTGCTCGGCGCCCTGCTCGTCGAGGATCGTCCGCGAGTCGACCTTCTGCGAGACGCGGTACGCGATGCGGGTCGGGAAGTTCGCCTTGATGACGCCCGTGATGACGTCGACGCTCGGGCGCTGCGTCGCCAGCACCACGTGCATCCCGGACGCCCGCGCCTTCTGCGCGAGGCGCGCCACGGCCGCCTCCACTTCCTTCCCCTGCTGCATCATGAGGTCCGCGAACTCGTCGACCACGATGACGATCCACGGCAGCTTCTCGGGCAGCGGCGCGACTCCCTCGTCGCTGTCCTTCGCGGCAGGGATGACGTCCTCGAAGCCGTTGTGGTCCTTCGCGACGACCACCTTCGCGTTCGGGTTCTTCGCCTCGCCGCGCGCCACCCGCTCCACCCACGCGTTGTACGTGGCGATGTTCTTCGTCCCCGCGTCGGCGAACATCTGGTAGCGCCGCTCCATCTCGTCGACCGCCCACTTGAGCGCCGTCGACGCCTGCTTCATGTCGGTGACGACCGGCAGGAGCATGTGCGGGATGCGATCGAAGGGCGCGAGCTCGACGACCTTCGGGTCGACCATCAGGAGACGCAGCTCCTCGGGCGACCGCCGGTAGAGGAGCGACAGGAGCATCACGTTGAGCCCGACGCTCTTGCCGGCGCCCGTCGCGCCCGCGACGATGACGTGCGGCATGCTCGCGAGGTCCGCGTAGACGGGGTTGCCGAGGATGTCGCGCCCGAGCACGACCGGGAGCGGCACGTCGAGCGCCTGGAAGCGCCGGTCCTCGACGAGATCGCGCAGCACGACGCGCACGCGCTTGTCGTTCGGGAGCTCGAAGCCGATGCGGTTCTTCCCGGGGATGGGGGCCACGATGCGGACCTTGCGCGCGAGCGCGAGCGCCAGGTCGTCCGCGAGACCGGCCACCTTCGACACCTTCGTCCCGGCGGCGGGCGAGACCTCGTAGGTCGTCACCGTCGGACCGGGCAGGATGTCCTCGACCTTCCCCTGCACGCCGTAGTGCGCGAGCGTCTCGACGAGCTTCGTCGCGTTCGCGAGCAGCTTGTCGCGGTCGATCGCGAGCGAGGGGTCCACCTTCTCGCCGACGAGGAAGTCCACCGTGGGGAGCTCGAACGTCGACGCGACCCGAGTCCCTGGGCGGTCCTCGGGCTTCGCGCGCTCCTTCTCGAGCGCGGCAGACGTGTCGACGATCGTCGGAGCGGCCTTGCGAGGGCGCTTCGGCTTCGTGGAGGCCTCGACGGGCTCGGCGGGGGTGGGAGTGGGAGTGGGCGAGAGCGTGGACGCGGGCGTGGGCGTGGGCGCGGGCGCGGGCGCGGGCGCGGGCGTGGGCGCGGGCGCGGGCGCGGGCGCGGGCGTGGGCGCGGGCGCGGGCGCGGGCGCGGGCGCGGGCGCGGGCGCGGGCGCGGGCGAGAGTGTGATGTCTGCGGGGGCGGGGGGGAGCTGCTTGGGCTTGCGGCGACGCTTCGGGGCGGGCTCCTCCTCCGAGGCCACGAGGGCGTCGGCGATGCCGTCGTCCAGCTCGAGGGGGGCGGCCGCGACGATGGCCTCGTCGCGCGGCGACGTATCGATGTGCGGCTCCTTCGCGAGGCGCTCGATCTCGCGGCGCTCGCGGTCGAGCATCCGCGCCTGCCGCCAGGCATCGCGGATCGCCTTGGTCGACGCCGTCGTCCACGCGGCGACCTTGGTCGCGATGCGCGCGACCAGGCGCGCGAGCGCGATGAACGAGAACGCGGCGCGCCCGATGAGGATGAGCCCCAGGCACGCGAAGCCGACGAGGAACGAGCCCGCCGTCGAGAACAGCGACCGCGCGAGCTCGCCGAAGAGCTCCCCGACGAGGCCTCCCGCCGGCCCTCCGGCGAACGCGGTCCGTCCCGGGCTGCCCACCTGGATGAGCGCCGCCGCGACGACCGCCATGAGCAGATCGCCCGCGATCCGTCCCGGCGTCGCCGCGCTCTCCTTGCCCCGGACGAGCGGGATGCCGAGGAGGAACAGCTCGAGGGGGAGCGCCCACGCGACGAGCCCCACGAGCGACGTCAGCCAGCCCGCGAAGACCTCGCCGACGGGGCCTACCCAGTTCGGCGCCGGGTACGAGGCCAGCGCCATCGCGAGGAACACCGCGAGGGTCCAGACGACGAGCGCCGCGACCTCGCGCTGCCTTCCGAACGCGGCAGCGCCCCGCCCCAGGACCGTGGGCGTGCGGGTGTTCCCGGGGACCCCTCCGGGCGTACGGCTGCCCCCGGGCGCCATGCGCGGAGGAACGAAGACAGGGATCGCCATCGCCTACGTTGTCCTACACGGCGACGCTACGACGGCGCCGAGAGGGGGGTCAACTTCCCGAAACAATTCCGCTCGCGCGCAGGGCGTCGTAGCATCGGCCGCGATGCGGACCGGGACGACGAGGCGTGTCGCAGAAGCGGCGACGCTGGCGGTGGCCATTGCGCTGTTCGGCGGTTCGACCGGGTGCGCCGTGAGCGACACCGACGTCCACAGGTGGGAGACCACCGAGGGCGGCCCCGAGAAGCTCTACGCCATCGTCACGCACGACAAGTACGCCTGGCCGCTGCGCGACGAGGCGGCTCTTTCGCTCGTGCACATGCGCCCGCGCAACGGCAAGCACGTCGGGCTCGAGTACCTGAGCCTCGGGTACGACACGCCCCTCGGGAGGGTCCAGGGTGCCCTCTCCGTGCTCACGGACGAGGCGCGGCGCCACATCGTCGACGACATCTCGCCCAAGCTCGTCGAGATGATGCAGCAGGCCCCGCCGCCCAGGCCCGTCGACGGCACCGCCGTTCCGCCCGACCCGAGCATCCCCTACAAGGACGCCGCGTTCAGCTTCCTCGCCCACGAGCCGCCCCTCGTCACGGACGACAAGACCAAGGCCGACCTCACGGCCGCCTTGACGCAGTGGGTGCAGACGAGCTTCGAGGCGCGCGTCGACAACAGCTCCCAGCAGTTCGGCGTCGAGCAGATCATGCGCTTCCTCGGCGCGCCCAGCGTCAAGACGCTCCCGGCCACGATCGGCGAGCAGTCCACCAAGAACGACAAGGCCTGCCAGCTCGTGGCCGACATCGGCGACGACGACACGAAGAAGCGCGCCGGCGAGGCCCTGGTCGCGCTGGCGAAGCTCATCGACTCGCCGGGCTGGATGGACAAGCAGCGCGCCCTCGTCAACGAGGCCAACCAGAAGCAGCACACCAACCCGACGCCCCAGCAGATCGCCGACCAGCTCCGCCAGTACCAGGAGCAGGAGCTCGAGAAGGTCTTCACGAACATGAAGCGCGTCGGCGGCCGGCCGGTCGTCGAGTACTGCCTCGCCTACGCGCGCGACAAGGGCAAGAGCGAGAAGATGCGGACCGATGCGCTCGCCGCCGTCGAGAACCGCATCGACAAGAGCGTCCCGGCCGACTTCCAGACGCTCTTCGACATCATCCGCGACGACCAGAACCCCGACCCGGTGCGCGGGGTCGCGATGGCGCGCCTCGGCGAGCTGCCGAAGGACATGATCGTCCAGAAGCTCTACACGCTCTTCGGCGACAAGAAGTGGCAGGTGCGGCTCGACGCGGCGAAGCTCGTGCTCAAGACGATCTCGACGAAGGACCTGCCGGAGTTCCTGCGGCACCTGCCCGAGAACGCCAAGACGAAGATCGGCATGAACGAGCCCTTCGCCTACGGCGTCATCATCATGTCGATGGACCCGAAGGGCGGGCCCAAGCCGCGCGACGTGCTCAACCAGTACGCGGGCTCGGCCGACCTCGGGGCCAAGCTGACGTTCGCGGGGTCGTACTACCAGGCGAAGAAGGCCGAGGCCGGCCCCGTCCTCGCCATCGAGACGGACAAGACGCCGCTGCCGAAGTGCGACCAGGCCGACGGCTGCAACTGGGAGTGCACGGTCGCCAAGGACCAGAAGGTGCCGACGACGGTCGGGGAGTTCGTGAAGTGGTGCATCGAGCCGTCGCTCCAATGAGACGCGAGACTGTGCAATCCAGGGCAGGGTCCGGTAACCTACGGGGCGAGGGAAAGATCACGCGGAGATGAGCGCGGATCCGAACAAGAAGAGCGCACGCACGTTCCAGTGCCGCGACGTCCTGTGGGAGACGTTCGAGCAGATGGCGCGCGAGCTCGAGTGCAGCGTCGACTACCTCATCAACGAGGCGATGAAGCAGTACGCCCGCCAGCGGAGCTACGGCGGGTCGCGCACGCCCTTCCCTGCCCCCGGCCGCGGAGGCGAGCCGCAGCCCCCGCCGAGCGATCGGGGCGCGCCGTCTCCCGGGCACCCCACCAATCCTCTGCCGCCCATGGGCCGGCCGCCCGGTGGAAGCCTCCCGGCTCCGCCCACCGGTCGCGTGCCTCCGCCTCCGGGCCGCCCCGCCCCCCTTCCCGCTCCGCCTCCGCGCACGAGCGGCCTGCCTGGCCCGCCCCCCGGCGGCGGTCGCGGCGCGCCTGCCATGGCGATGCCCCCGGTTCCTCGCTCGGTGCCCCCGCCTCCGCAGGGCCGCTCGGTGCCGCCGCCCTTGCCGCGCGCGCCGACGCCGCTGCCCCCCGCGGCCAACGGCTTCCCCGCTCCCGCCGCCCACGGGTCCACGCTGAGCCTCGTCTACCAGGGCGAGCGCTACGCCATCACGAAGGACCGCTTCGTCATCGGCCGCGGCAAGCAGTCGAGCGACCTCACGCTGAAGGACCCGAACGTCTCGCGCCAGCACGCGATGATCGAGTTCCAGAACGGCGTCTACTTCATGGTCGACATGGGCTCGACCAACGGCGTCGAGTTCAACGGCCAGCGCATCGCCCGCAAGCAGATCGCCGAGGGCGACGTCTACCGCATCTGCGATCACGACATCCTCTTCACGTACCGCTGAGGGCCGCGCGGTGCGCGTCGCCATCGTCGGCGCGGGCGCCCTCGGGAGCGTCTACGGAGCGCGGCTCGCGCGCTACGCGTCGTGCACGGTGAGCGTCGTCGCGCGGTCGCCCGCGCCGCCCTCCGAGATGCGCCTCGAGCGCGTCGAGGACGGCGAGGTCCTCGTCTGGCAGGTGCCCGCGCGCGTGACCGAGGCTCCGCCCGACGTGGACGTCGTCCTCGCCTTCGTGCGCTACGAGCAGCTCGATTCGCTGCCAGCGCGCGTCGGCGGCTCGCGCGCGCCGGTCGTCGTCATGACGCCGATGATGCCCCGGGACCACGACGCGCTCGCAGCCGCGCTCCCCGGGCGCGTCCTCACCGGCATGCCGAGCGTCGTCTCGTACCAGAACGCCCACGGCTCGATCCGCTACTGGCTGCCGCGCGTCGCGACGACGTTCATCGAGCAGAGCGCGGGCGCGGGCGCGGGCGCGGGCGCGGGCGCGGGCGCGGGCGCGGAAGAAGATACGCTCGGTGAGCTCGTGAAGCGGCTCGCGCGCGCCGAGATCGCCGCGAAGCTCGCGCCCGACGTCCTCGCGCGCAACGTCGCCACCACCGTCTCGTTCATCCCGCTCGCCATGGCGCTCGACGCCGCGGGCGGCATCGACGCGCTCCTCGACGACCACGCGCTCCTCTCGCTCGCGTTCCACGCCACCGACGAGGGGCGCGCGCTCGGCAAGGCCGTCGGCAAGGCCGAGGCGTGGGCCTCGACGCTCCTCCGCTTCGTCGGGCCGATGACCCTGCGCGTCGGCATCGGCCTCGCCCGCTCCCGCGCGCCCGAGGCCGTCGCGTACGTCGAGCAGCACTTCGGCCGCAAGCTCCACGCGCAGAACGTCGCGATGGCCGGGCGCATCGTGGAGCTGGCAGCCGCGAAGGGCACTCCCCACGAGGCCCTCGGCAAGCTGCTGGAATCCTTGCGAAGAGTCGGCTGAGGCGGCAGCCCCGCGCCTCGCCCGCAGGCTGCTTCGTCGCCTCCCGCGCCACGTCGCGCGCCCGGCGTCGCCCCGGTCCGGCCCCCGTCCAGCGGGGCAACATGTCTCGTGTCCCTTGCGCTGCGCCCGTGTTCTCATTGCGAATGCGGCGCGGTGGTGGCCGTCTAACTGGTGGCGGAGGTGTTCTTCATGGCTCCTGAGAGGTCTTTCCGTCGTGTCTTGCGTGGTCTCACCGTCGCGGGCGTCGCGGCCGTCGCCTTCGGCGGCGTCTTCCTCGCGTCGCGCGACGCGCATGCCCAGCGCTACTACACGTACTACTCGCGTCCGGCGCCCCCGCCGCCGCAGTACGGGTACGGCTACGGAGGGCCGCGGCCTTACTACGGGGAGCCGCCCTACCTCTTCCAGCTCGGGCTCGACCTCGAAGGCGTCGCGCCGCTCAACCCGCCGAGCGTGAACGGGCAGACGGCCATCGGTGGCGGCATCGGCTTCAAGGTGCGCGCCGGCGAGCAGATGAACTTCCCCGGATTCGTGCACTTCACGCCGGAGGTGCTCTACGCCTACGACCGCCTCTGGGCGCAGGACAACCTCGACAACTCGTACGACTGGAGCATGAACCGCGTCGCCGCGGGCGCGCGCCTCGGCTTCGGCCGCATCGTCATCCCGACGATCTACGCGCACCTCGGCTACGGCTGGCGCCAGACCAACGCCGCCTACGTGACGGGCGAGAACGGCGGCCTCGCGTTCGACGTCGGCGCCGCGCTCGACTTCAAGCTCGCCCCGCGCTTCACGTTCGGCGGCCACCTCGAGTACACGCAGGTCGCCCTCAGCACCGACACGCCCCAGTGGCTCGCCGTCGGCGGCCACATCGCGTTCCTCTTCTAGACCAGCGCGCGCCTGGCTCCGGAGAGGGAGAAACAGGAAGGTCAGAAGATCAGAAGGCGAGATCGAGAGGGGCCTTCACCTGGTTGCACGGGTGGGGGCTCTTCTGCATCTGGGGGAGGACGAACACCGTGTTCGTCCGTGGTGCATGCGTGCCTTGCCCCCGTGCAGCAGGATCAAAGCCCCCTCTCGCCTTCTGATCTTCTGACCTTCCTGTTTCTCCCCTCTCCGGGTGCTAGCGTGCGCCGCCGATGGCGCGGCCGGGGCTTCGGGCGATGCGGGTCTTGCCGGTGCTCGAGGAGCGCCGCGCCGAGCTCGAGAAGTGCGTCTTCTGCCCGAAGCTGTGCCGGAGCGCGTGCCCCGTGTCGAACGCCGACACGCGCGAGACCGTGACCCCGTGGGGCAAGATGAGCCTCGCGTGGATGACCGCGCACGGCGACGTGCCGCTCGACGCGTCGCATGCGGCGCCGTCCTGGGCGTGCACCGGGTGCATGGCGTGCCGCGAGTCGTGCGACCACAGAAACGACGTCACGGGCGTCCTCTACGACGCGCGCGACGCCGAGGCACAGGCCGCGTACGCCGCACACTCCGCCTCCGGCGAGCACGCCCACTCCGTCATCCCCGCGGGCGCACGGCGCGCGCTCGACGGCTTCTCCCGCCACGACGATGCCACCCGCCGGCGCGCGCGCGAGCTCGCCGGTTCTCATCCCCGCGTACGCGCCGACGCGCGCGACGCGCTCCTCGTCGGCTGCGGTTACCTCCGCGACGCGCCCCGCGAGGCGCGCGACGTCGTCGACGCGGCCACCGCCCTCTCCGGCGAGCCCGTTGCGCTCGTCGAGGGCTGCTGCGGTCTGCCGCTCCGCATGGCCGGCGACAAGGCCGGCTTCGCGCCCCACGCCGAGTCGCTCGCGCGCACGCTCGCGGCGGCTGGCGTCGACCGCATCACCGTCGCCGACGCCGGCTGCGCCCTCGCGCTGCGCCGCCACTATGCCGAAGCGGGCGTCGCCCTCGCGCCGCGCGTCGAGCTCCTCGTCGAGCAGGCCGCCGCGGCCCTCCCGCGCATGACGCACGTCCCGCACGAAGCCGGCCCGGTGCGATGGCACGACCCCTGTCAGCTCGGGCGCGGCCTCGGCGTCTACGAGGCCCCGCGCGCCGTCCTCGGGCGCATCCTCGGCCGCGCGCCCGACGAGTTCCACGTCCACGCTCGACGCGAGCACGGCGTCTGCTCCGGCGCCGGAGGGCTCTTGCCCGTCACGATGCCCGAGGTCGCGAAGGACATCGCAGCGTCGCGCATCGCGTCGCACGAGGAGTCCGGCGGCGGCCACGTCGTCACCGCGTGCGCGTCGAGCCTCGTCGCACTGCGCAAGGCTGCGGCTTCGGCGGCGAGTGCCGCTGCGACCCGAACGAGCAGTCCTTCTTCCAGCGTCGCGGTAGATGATCTGGCGAGCTGGATTGCGCGCGCGCTCCACGCGCGATGACGCGCGCGGCAAGTGCAGCGAGAGACGCAAAAAGAACGAGTGCGCCGCATGCCCGATGGTAAGGGTCACGCTCTTGCGGTCGCGACGTTCCGCGCCGCAGTCCCCGGGAGGAACGCCGTGCAACTCAATCGCGCCATCACCATCCTCGGCGGCCTCGCGCTGCCCGTCGCTCTCTACGGAGTCGGCTGCTCGAGCACCGCCACGACGCCCGGCTTCGGCGAAGACGCCGGCGGCAGCAGCGGCTCGCACTCGGGCAGCAGCAGCGGCTCGAGCAGCTCGTCGAGCGGCTCCTCGTCGAGCAGCAGCAGCAGCGGCTCCTCCTCGAGCAACGGCGGGTCGACGTCGAGCAACGGCGGCTCGACGAGCAGCAGCGGCGGCGGTTCCACCTCGAGCTCCGGCTCGAGCAGCGGAAGCACGAGCAGCTCCAGCGGCTCGAGCAGCGGGAGCACGAGCAGCAGCGGGTCGAGCAGCGGCGCGAACGACGCCGAGTGCGCGAACCCGGACGCGGACGCGTGCCAGACGTGCTGCTCGAACAACCACACCGAAGGCTCGAACACGTACGAGACCGCGTTCTCGAACTGCGAGTGCACCAGCCCCGGAGTCTGCGCGACACAGTGCTCGGGCGCTTGCAGCGGCGGCACCGAGACCGCCGCGTGCGACACCTGCATCAACGACTCGTTCGAGGCCGACGCGGGCGGCCAGTGCCTCAACCCGGTCTCCACGGCTTGCCAGGCCGACCCTGACTGCGTTGCCTTCGTCACCTGCGCGAACACGTACTGCCCGGACTGACCCGGCGCCTCACTTCGGGCCCGGCTTCGGCTCGGCCTCGCTGAGGGCGCGGCGCGCGGCGACGACCTCGGGGAGCTTCTCTCCGTCGGGGTCGACGTCGCGTGCTCCGTCGAGGCCCATGCGGCAGGCGGCCCAGTCGGCGCGCGCGCACGCGGCGAGCGCGTCGCGGCGGAGGACGAGCGAGCGGTTCGCCTCGGGCGGTGCGGTGGGAGCGACCGGAAGGGGCGCGCTCGCCGACGCGTCCGCGCTGGGCGCGGGCCCGGCGTCGACGTCGCCACGAAGCGCCGCGACGATCTGCGCGCCGTTCGTGATGCCGACGGCGATCGCGGCGCCGGCCGCCACGACGAGCACGCCCGACACGGTCCACCGGCGTCGCATCGAATGCGCCGCCGTCTTCGACGCGTCCGCGCCGCCGCCCCCCGAGCGCCCGCCGTCCTTCGCGCGCAGCGCACGCTCCTTCTCGGCCCCCGTCTGCGTCTCGGTCCGCGTCCCCGCCGGCACGGCGAACCCGTGCTGCGGCTCCGCGCCCTCGGCGTCCTCGCCCGGCACGCGCGCGAGCGCCGCCTCGATCGCCGCCTGCGCCTGACGCTCGGCCTCCGCCGGGTCGACCCCCTCGGCGCGCAGCTCCGCGTCGAGGTCCGCCTCGGAGAGCGCCTTCACCTCGTCCATCGCGTCGCGTGCGGCCTGCTCGCGCACGGCGCGCATCGCCTCGGCGGGCGACAGCTTCTTCGGCGCGCTCACGGCGTCCCCCCTCCCGCGGAGCGCGGCCCGCCGCCGTCCGGATCGCCCTTCGCGACGAGGTCCGCGCGATCGAAGAGGCGCCGCCGCACGCGCCGCACGCGCTCGATCGACCAGCGCAGGTGCGGGACCTGCTCGGCCGCCGTCACCGCGCCCGCCTCGAACGCGTCGAGCATCGCCAGCGCGTCGCGATCGTCCGCGCGGTCCTCGCGCAGCTTCCTCATCCACCGGCCGAGCCGGTGCACCATGCGCCGCTCGTCCTCGGCGTCGTACTCCGCGCCCGGCGCGCCGCCGCCGCCGTCGGGGACCTGCTCGTCGCCGTCCGCTTCGTCGAACAAGACGACGCGCCGCGCGTGCGCGCTCGTTCGCATGTGGTCGACGATGGTGAACATGACGCTGCCGAGGTGATCGAGGAGTTCGGGGTGCGTGCTGCGCCGCCAGGGAGTGCGGCCGGAGAGCAGCTTGACACAGGCCTCGCTCATCAGCGCAGAGGGGTCCGTCGTGCCCTTGCCGAACGAGGCGGCCGCCTTGAAGAGCCGCTTCTTCTGGTCCGGGTCGGCGAGGATGGCCTGGAGTGCGGCGCGCGTCTCGCGATCGTCGGGCTCCCCCACGCGCCGCAGCCTAGCGGAGACGACCGTGCGACGGGAGGACGCGCGGGGATCCGATACGTGTCGCCCCGGACCGTGGGCCGGCGCCGGAGTTCGCACCGGCGGGGCACGCGCTCGCGAGGTCGAGCCGCGCTCCCCGGACGTCGGGCCGGGAGGCCGCGACGGGCTGGCGAGAGATCGCGAGGGCGGCGCGAGAGGTCGCGACAGCGCGCCGCGCGATCGGGGTGTGGAGGCGGAAGGTCTCGACCTCCCGGTGCGAGGTCGACACATCGAAGCGGGAGATCACGGCGTCGAGGCGCGCGGCCGCGGCATCCGGGGCCGACGTTTCGACATCCGGCCACGACGTCTCGGTATCGAGGTCCGACGTCTCGATATCCAGGTCCGATGTCTCGATATCCAGGTCCGATGTCGCGACATCGAGCGGAGAGCTCGCGAGGGCGGGACCCGACGTCACGAGGGCGCGGTCGGTGGTGAAACTTTCTTCGCTCGCAAGCGCTCGATACGACTTGCGAATCGAACAAAGTGAAGGCGCCGATCGCAAATCGGCCGGTGAGCCCGGGTTTCCTTCTGTGAGGGGACGGATGACCGCTCCCCCGCAGGAAAGGACAGACCATCATGGGACTCGTAGACAAGAAGAGAGCAACGCAGATGGCCTCCGATCAGGCACTGATCGACGGGCTCACGAAGCACGAAGCTGCCATCGGGACGATCGTCGTCGGGACGAAGCCCTACACGGTGGCGCAGGCGATCGCGATCCTCCAGACGTGCCTCACGGCGTCGAAGCAGGTCGTGATCAACCACTCGACGCTCGAGGCTTCCCTCGTCGCCGAGGACAACGCGCGCACGCAGAACAAGCCGTTCGTCGACGGCTTGACGCAGACCTTGCAGGTGATGTTCGCCGGCCAGGTCGACCAGCTGGCGGACTTCTCGCTCAAGGGGAAGAAGGCGCCGGTGGTGACTCCTGCCACGCGAGTGGCCGCGGCCCAGAAGGCCAAGGCGACGCGCGAGGCGCGGGGCACCAAGGGCCCGAAGGCGCGTCTGCAGGTCCAGGCGGCCGCTGCTCCGGCGGCGGACCCTGCGACCGAGGCGCCGCCCGCGGGCCAGGCGACGCCGCCGGCAGCTCCGGCGACGCCTCCCGCCGGCCAGGCGCCTCCGCCTGCCGGCACCACCGCGCCGAAGAGCTGACGCGGTGAAGAGCGCTCCCCCCGCCTCGGCGCGGAGGCGGGGGGCGGGCCGTCGCGGGTGGACACGGGGAGCGCGGGGTCATCCCGGGCAGACCCGCCGCTCGGCGCGCCGGCGACCGCTATACTGAGCCCCATGGATGCAGCCCGGCGCCTCGCGACCTACGAGGATCTGCTCGCGCTGCCGGAGGACGTCCGGGCCGAGATCCTCGACGGCGTCGTCGTCACGCCGCCGGCTCCACTACCGAGGCACTCGCGCACGCAGCGTTCGCTCGGGAGCATGATCGGCGGCCCCTACGACGACGACGACGGGCGCGGCGGTCCCGGCGGATGGTGGATCCTCCTCGAGGTCGACGTGCGCTTCGGCCTGCACGACGTCGTCCGGCCGGACCTCGCGGGCTGGCGGCGCGAGCGCCTCCCCTCGCCGTGGGACGTCCGCCCCATCGACGTCGTCCCCGACTGGGTCTGCGAGGTCCTCTCGCCGTCGAACGCGCCGCACGACCGCGTCCGCAAGCGCGCGCTCTACGCGCGCCACGGCGTGCCTTACTACTGGATCGTGGACCCGACGGGCCGCACCCTCGAGGCCCTCCGCCTCGACCCCGCGACGGGCGCGTGGATCGAGGTCGGCGCCTACGACGACCAGTCCACGGCGGGCATCGCCCCCTTCGAGGCCGTCGCCCTCGAAGTCGGCCGCCTCTTCCCGCCGGAGTGATGCGCGGGGCACGCCCCTTGCTCCCCGCGCGCCCGCCATGACCCGCCGACCCCGCGCTCTCCCGGCGCTCCTCCTCGCGCCCCTCGTTTTCGCCTCCTTTGCCGCGCTCTCCGGCTGCTCGCCCTATGCGCTCACCGAGGCGCCCGTCCCGCCGGTCGCGGCGTTCGGTCCCGCCCCGAGAACGGACGTTGCCACCGTCTGTGTCATCCGGCCTTCGCACTTCGCGGTGGGCGTGACGTTCGTCGTGCACGACGACGGCCAGCTCGTCGGCGCGACGCGCGGCGAGAGCTGGTTCTGCTACTGGGCCGCGCCCGGCCGGCACACCATCGTCTCGAGCACGGGCGACCCGGTCGATCGCGACGGCGCAGCGGAGCTCACCGCGGAGGCGGGGCGGCGCTACTGGCTGCACCAGGACTACGAGAACCTCCTCGGCGTCATCCTCGACAGGCTGCAGTGGGTGAACGAGGAGCGCGCGCGCGAGCTGCTCGAGGACGGGAGCTGCGGCTACAAGACGCTCGCGGGCGTGCCGGGCAGCGAGAAGCTCCCGGTCGAGGTGCCGCTGGCGGCGGCGCGGTAGAGGCGCGTCGCGGCGCGGTCCGAGGAGGCGATCGCTTCGCGCTTGGCGCCGCGCGCGGCCGCGGGGCAAGCTGGGCGCAGGCCATGCGCACGAACGTGTCCCGCGCGATCCGAGGCGCGGTGCTGCTCCACCTCGCGACGGCGTCGGTCCTCGTCGGGTGCAGCAGCGGCAGCAGCGGGAGCGCCGAGGGAGCGGGCGACGACGGGGGCGACCCGCTGCCCCCGTGCTCCATCGACACGAGCCGGGCCGTCCAGAGGGTCACCGGCAGCTGCGACGTCCTCACGTACCACTTCGTGGGCACGACGGTGGAGTGCACGGGCGAGGACGCGAGCGCCTTGCCGGCCGCGGCGTGCGTGAACCTCTGCCCGCCGCCCCCGCCGGACGCGGGGATCGTCGGCGCCGTCTACGAGTGCGCTGTCGGGCCGTCGTGCATCGGCTGCGGCGACGAGGGCTTCAACGCCCTCTTCTGCGCGTACGAGTGCACGGGCGGGGGCCGGCGGCCCGCGGGGCTTCGCGCCTTCACGCCGCGCGGGGGGACTCCGATGGCGCGCCACCTCGCGCGGGCGGCGTACCTCGAGGCCGCGTCGGTGCCCGCGTTCGAGCGGCTCGCGCGCGAGCTCGAAGCGCACGGCGCGCCCGAAGGGCTGCGTCGAAGGGCGCTCCGGGCGGCGGCCGACGAGGTGCGCCACGCGGCGAAGGTGACGGAGCTGGCGAGCCGGGAAGGAGCGCAGGCGCGCGTGCCGAGGCCTCGCGTGCGCCCGCCGCGCGCGTCGGCGGGGAGCCTGCGGTCGCTCGAGGCGGTGGCGCGCGAGAACGCGGTCGAGGGGTGCGTGCACGAGACGTTCGCCGCGGCGGTCGCGCTCGCGCAGGCGGCGCGGGCGGTCGACCCGAGGGTGCGCGCGGCGATGAAGGGGATCGCGGCCGACGAGGTGCGGCACGCGGCGCTCGCGTGGGCGGTGGCGCGGTGGGCCGAGGCGCGCCTCCCGCCGGGGGCGAAGAGGAGGGTGGAGGCGGCGCGGCGGCGGGCGGCGCGCGCGCTGGTCGAAGGCGGTGAACGTGGAAGGGCGGACGGAGCTGGGACGGGGCAGCGGGTCCAGCGGGTGCCGGCGGGCGTCGCGGCGCTCGCGGCACGGCTCGGTCTCCCGACGGCCCCGGAGGCGCGCGCCCTCGCCCGCACCCTGGCCGCCCGGCTCTGGGACGTCGCCGAGGCTGTTGCACCCGCCCCCGCCGCCGTGTTCGATTGCGCGCCATGCGCTTCGCCGGCTGGCTCGCCCTCGTCGTGATCGCGGTCTCCTTGCCGTTCCTCGCGGCGACGGGCTGCAAGAGCTCCTGCGCGAGCGCCTACGACTACACCGAGACCGTATCCTTCGCGGAGCTCGTGGCGAACGACGCCGCGACCGTGCCCACCACCATGTGCTCGGCGTGCGGCGGCCCGGTGCAGCAGAACTACCTCGAGTGCCAGTCGACGTGCGCGCCCAACACGCTCGACGACGCCGGCGACACCGAGTCGCCGACGTGCATCGTCGACGCGTGCGCCTCGGCCGTCCTCGCGGCGCAGACGTCGTGCGACTCCGCGTGCGCCACGCTCTTCCCCGACAAGGACGTCACGAGCTGCACCGTCATCGCCGAGGGCGGCACGGGCGTCACCTGCACGATCCACGAGGACGAGAGCTGCAAGTAGCTCGCGTCGAGTAACTCGCGTCGAGCGGCGCGCGCCGCTCCGCCGCTCAGTGCGCGCGCGCGTGCGGGTGCGTCTTGAGGACGCCGTACTCGTCGAACTCGTCGATCATCTTGTCGAGGCGCGCGCGGTCGAACGGGCGGCCCAGGTGGTGCGCCGCGCGGCGGAGGATCTTCCGCTCGGGGAGGCCCACGTGCTTGTCGACGGCCGCGGCCACCTCGAGGGCGTGGAGGAACTCGTCGCGCACGCGCTCGGGGAGGCGCTCGAGGCGGTCGGCCCACTCGAGCTCGTCCTCGACGAAGCGCGCCTCGACGGCCGCGCGCTGGGCGGCGGGGAGCTTCTCGAGCAGGTGCGCGAGCGCGCCCACCTCCTCGGGCGTGAGCTTGCCGTCGGCCGAGAAGACGAACCAGACGCCCTCGACGAGGAGGTCGAGGTACTCGTGGCACTCGCTGCTCGCGTGGTCGAGCGCGTCGTGGAGGGCGCGGCGGTAGCGCATGTAGCGCCGCACGGTGTCGCCGAGGCGGCGCGTGACGAAGTAGTTCGTGATGGCGGAGGTCGCGATGCCGAGGACGGGCAGGAGGTTTCGCGCGACGCTCTCGCCGAGGACGCGGTTGCCGAGCTTCTCGCCGATGTCCTCGCTCTCGGTGCTCATGACCTCGTGGACGAGCGAGCGCCCCGCGTCCTCGCTCTCCTCGTCGTGCGACGCGGTCTTGAAGATGAGGGCGTAGAGCCGGAAGAGGTCGTCGGGGTCCTCGAGGTCGAACGGGATGCGGAAGGTCTCGGCGAGATCGCACGCGAGGTCGAGCTGGATGATCGTGCGGAAGCCCATCTCGAGGCCGATGGCGGCCGCGGCGAGGGGCACGGTGACGACCGAGGCCATGCCCTCGGTCTGCGCGGTGACGGCCGCCGCGACGGTGGAAGCCGACCCGGCCGCCGCGCCGGAGAGCGCCGCCTTGAAGCACGCCCATCGAATGAGGGAATGCGCCTGCTCGCTCTCGTTGCCGCTGGCCCTGGCGACCGCGCCCTCGTGCTTCCTCGCGCCCGCCGACCGACGCGCGAGGTGCCACGCGACGAGCCGGTTGAACCAGCCCGAGGGGCCCGCAGAGCGCTCGAGCTCGATCTCGCCCTGGAGCGCCGCCTGATCGATCGCCACCGCGGTCATCCGCCCATTGTCGCTCGTTTCGAGGGCCCGGTCAGCCCGGGAGAGTAGGAAACAGGAAGATCAGAAGATCAGAAGGCGAGAGGGGGGTGTTCACCGGGGTGCACGGGGGAGAAGGCGGCTTGCACCTCGGGGGGACGAACACGGGAACACGAACGGGAATGGGGATGGCGGGCGGCCGATGGCAGGGCGGACACACCCGCACAGGCGCCCATGTCGACGACTGGCAGGCGCCGCGGCCCATTCCCCCATTCCGCATTCCCGTTCCCTGTTCCCGTGTTCGTCCCCCCCGAGGTGCAAGCCGGCCTTCCACCCCGTGCACCCCGGTGAACACCCCCCTCTCGCCTTCTGATCTTCTGACCTTCCTGTTTCCTCCTCTCCTAGCGACAGCGCGCCAGAGGGACGGAGTTGCGCGTGGTGGGTGCCCCGCGCTGGGCGAGGTAGATGGGGCCGCGCGAGTCGACGAAGCCGAAGGTGCCGTCCTTCAGGGCTTGCTTGATGACGTCGCACTCGTCGCCCCACGGGGGGGACGCGAAGAGGAGGTAGTCGGCGTCGTAGACGCCGAAGCGGAGCGTGTACGCGAAGGGCCGGTCCGAGACGTGCGGAACGAGGTGCTCCGAGGCCGTCACCCGCGCCGACCGCGGGATCTCCGCGACGACCGCGGCGAGCGCGGCGCGGTGCTCCACGTCCTCGGGCGTCGTCCCCCAGTGGAACGCGTCGAAGCCGTGGCGCATCGTCGTGTGCTGGAAGACCGCGCCGTAGAAGTACGAGCACGCGAGCGACGCCGCGGCCACGCCGCACGTGAGCGCCCGGCGCCGGACGGGCGAGGCGCGGCCCGCGTCGGACAGGACGAGGACGAGCCCCGGGAAGAGGAACATCGTCCAGTACGACGAGTACTGGAAGGAGATCTCGGTGAGGGGCGGGTAGTGCGTCGCGAGGAGCGTGAAGAGAAACCCGGGCGCCACGAGGAGAAGCCCGATGCGCCGCGTGAGCGGCAGGAAGAGCATCGGCACGAGCAGCTGCAGCACGTAGAGCACCTTGGCCGGCTCGACGACGATGTTCGCCGTGAACGCGGGGTCCGCGACCACCGTCTGGAGGATCCCGCCGAAGCCGTTCGCCTGCGGAGGCAGGAGCCCCTCGTACTGGTGCACGAACGACTCGGCGCCCGACTTGAAGAGCGGCATCACCCCCAGCTTCATCACGAGGAAGTACGCCCCCGCCCCCACCGCGATGGCCGCCCCCGCCCGCGGCGCGCGCCCGGTCAGGAGGAAGAAGGCGCCCAGCACCGCCAGGCAGCACGCCACGTCCTCGCGCGTCGCCAGCGCGAGGAGCACCGCCGCGACCGCGAGCACGGGGCGCTTCGCCTCCACGGCGTAGAGGACCGTCCAGAGGAAGACGACGCCGAGCGGCAGGTAGTGGAAGTCGTAGAGGTTGGCGCCGTGGAGGGGCGCATAGAGGAGGTAGAGGAGCGACACGACCGTCGCGGTCCACGCGGGCACGAGGCGGCGCGCCCAGAGCTGGAGGGGCACCGCCGCGGCGCCCATCATCAGCGCCTGGACGACGAGCAGCGTCTCGGGCCCCTGCGCGAGCGCGTAGAACGGCGCCAGACCGAACGAGAGGAACGTGGCGTGGTTTCGCAGGTGCGTCCCCGTGGGCCCGTCGAAAGGCGTCGCGCGGAAGAGGGGCCCGCCGTGGACGAGGTTCCACATCAGGTTGTCCTCGAGCCCGAGGTCGAAGCTGTTCGTGCCGAGGTTGCGGTGCGCGATGACGGTCACGCACGCGAAGTACGTCGCGTACGCGAGCGCGCCGGCCACCGTGACGAGGAGCGGCGCGTCGACGCGATCGGCGAAGGCGCGCGGCCCAGCGAGCGCCCTCCCGAGCACGCGCGAGGTCCACGCGTGGACGCGCGGGAAGGCCGGCGGGGTCTCGAGCGCCGTGCGCGCGGCGAGGAACGCCCCGCCGCCGAAGACGAGGGCGAGCGCGAGGAAGGCGACGTCGTGCCCCGGCCAGAGGCGGGCGTCGAAGAGGAGCGGCACGAGGGCGGCCAGGGCGAGCGGCGACGCGCGCGCGGCGAGTCGCTCGACGAGATCGAGGCCGCCCCGCCGCCAGATGGCCAGGACGCACGTGACGGCCGCGAGCCCCACCGCGAGCCCGACCCCCATGTCGGCCACCACGTAGCGCCGGTCCACCCAGGCGAGCGAGTCGTCGACCGCGTGCCGCACGATCTGCCCGCGTGAGGCGAGCTCCCACCCCGCCAGCCCCGCCGACGTCGACTCGAGCGCCACGAGGCCCAGCACGCGAGCGAGCCGCGTGAGCCGCGATTCCCGAGCATTTGCGCTCAGCTGGAGTTTTCCACTCGCCGCGGGTGTCACGAGCGAGACTCGCCTGTTCGACCGTTCTGGTTCAAGCTACGCCACCGTTTCGCGCCGCACGGAGGCTAACGCTGTGAGCTGGAATCGCACTCTTCAAGTTCTGACTCTCGTCACTGTCCCCCTGAGCATCTACCTCGTGGCGTGCGCGACGGGCGGCCCCGGCGATCTCGGTGACGTCGGGGGCAGCGGGAGCGGCAGCGGCTCCAGCGGCGGCTCGGGCGACGGCGGCAACGGCAGCAGCAGCGGCAATACGAGCAGCAGCGGCGGCAACAGCAGCGGCGGGAACACGAGCTCCAGCGGGGGCAACTCGAACAGCAGCGGGGGCACGAGCTCCGGCGGCACGGGGAGCAGCGGCAGCGCGAGCTCGAGCGGCACGGCGAGCAGCAGCGGCAGTGCGAGCTCCAGCGGGAGCGCCAGCAGCAGCGGCAGCGCGAGCAGCAGCGGGAGCGCCAGCAGCAGCGGCAGCGCGAGCTCCAGCGGCGGCACCAGCAGCAGCGGCGGCGGCACCTCGACGTGCACCGCGGCCAACCAGCAGGCGTGCGCGGCGGCCGACTCCGGTGGCACGACGGCCCAGCAGACGTGCGTCTTCACGTGCTGCGCGCAGACGTACTGCTCCACGGGCGCCCAGTTCGAGTTCAACCTGCTCACGACCTGCCTGTGCGGCGCGTCGGGCCCGTGCGGCGGCAAGAGCGAGTGCGGCGACACGGGCGACTACTGCGACAGCGCGCCCACCGTCAGCACGCAGGCCTGCGACACGTGCCTCACGAAGTACACCGGCAAGGGCGCCGCGTGCGACACGACGAGCACGAACAGCACCATCAACGCGGCGTGCGCGGCCAACTCCGAGTGCGCGGCGTACAACGCGTGCGCCGACGGCTGCCCCTGAGAGCGCGGCGGGTACGGGGCGGCGAGGTCGGCTAGCCTCGTCCTCGGTGCTCCTGCCCGCTCGAGAAACCACCGAGAAACCGCGGACGTCGGTCGCGCGGCGCGTGCTCGCGTCGTTCGGCGTGACCGTGCTGGCGTTCGCGGTGACGCTCGGGTGGGGCATCGTCGCGCAGCGGCGCGCGGCGGACGACGCGGTGGAGCTCGGGCGCGGGTACGTGCCGGTCGCGATGCGCCTCGCGCAGCTGCGCGCGACGCAGACGACGCTGTCGACGCTGGTCGACGGGATCCCGGACGAGCGCGAGCCCGGGTCGACGCGCGTGCTCCTCGAGACGCTGGTGGGCGCGCGGCGGACGATGTTCGGCGAGACACGCACGGCGATGACGCAGACGCTCCCCGCGGTGGGGAGCGACGCCTCGCGCGTGCTCGCACGGCAGCTCACCACGGAGCTCGACGCGATCGAGCAGCTCCTCGACGGCGACCCGCCGATCTTCGAGCGCCTCTACGCGGCCATCGCGAGCGGGGACCGCGACGGCATCAACCGGACGATCGTGTCGCTCGGCGCGCTCGAGCACGACGCGGACAAGCGGCTGCGCGTGCTCGCGGGGCGCGTATCCGGGTCGATCGACGCGCTCTCGAACGCGGCGCGCGAGCGCGAGCTCCGGTCGATCGGGGCGCTCGTGGTCCTCTTCGCGCTGACCCTCGCCGTGGGGCTCGTCGTGTCGCTCCACGTGCGGCGCCTGCTCGCGCCGCTGGCGCGCGTGACCGAGAGGGCGCGGGCGGTGGCCCGGGGCGACCTCGAGGCGCGTGAGGTAGCGGCGAGCGACGACGAGATCGGGCTGCTCGAGGCGGCGTTCGAGAAGATGGTCGGCGGCCTGGCGCAGGCGCAGGCGGCGGCGCTGTCGAACGAGCGGCTGGCGGCGATCGGCAAGATGGCGGCGCACGTCACGCACGAGATCCGCAACCCGCTGTCGGCGATGGGTCTGAACGTGGAGCTGCTCGAGGAGGAGATCGCGCAGGCCGAGACGAAGCCGCCGGCCGAGGTGAAGAACCTGCTCGCGGCCATCCAGCGCGAGGTGCAGCGGCTCGAGCACCTGAGCGAGGAGTACCTGCGCGTGGCCCGCCTGCCCGAGCCGCGCATGGAGGCCGAGGACGTGGCCGCGGCGGTCACCGAGATCGTCGACTTCGCGCGCCCGGAGATCGCGCTCGCGCGGTGCGCGGTCACCCTTCACGTCGCGAAGGACGTACGGCCCGCGCTCTTCGACGAGGCGCAGCTCCGCCAGGCGCTCCTCAACCTGCTCCGCAACGCGCGCGAGGCGATGCCGGACGGCGGCCCGATCGACGTGGGCGTCGCGCCCGAGGGGATGAGCGTGGTCATCGACGTGGACGACCGCGGCGGGGGCATCCCGGACGAGATCCGCGCGCGCGTGTTCGACCCGTTCTTCTCGACGAAGGGCGAGGGCACGGGGCTCGGCCTGGCCATCACGCGGCACATCGTCGAGGCGCACGGCGGCGCCGTCACGTGCGAGCGCCGCGAGGGCGGCGGCACGCGGTTCCGGATCGCGCTCCCCGTCGCGCCGTCGAAGAGCGCCCGCCTGCCGGCGGCCGCCCGGTGACGCGGCGCCTCGGCTCCGTGTGCTAGAAGCGAGGGCCATGCCCCGCACCGATGGTCGCGCGCTCGATGCCCTCCGCCCGGTCGAGATGCTGGTCGGCTTCCACCGCCCCTCCGAGGGGTCGGTCCTCTACCGCGCCGGAGGGACGGTCGTCCTCTGCACGGCGTCGGTCGACGACAAGGTGCCGCCCTTCCTCGAGGGCAAGAACCAGGGCTGGGTGACCGCGGAGTACCAGATGCACCCGCGGGCGAACCCGCGCCGGCAGGACCGCGACGGGCGCGGGAAGGCGCCGAGCGGCCGGACGCAGGAGATCCAGCGGCTCGTGGGGCGGGCGCTCCGCGCGGCGGTGGCGATGGACAAGCTCGGCGCCCGGACGGTGTCGATCGACTGCGACGTGCTCGAGGCCGACGGCGGGACGCGCACGGCGTCGATCACGGGAGGCTTCGTCGCGCTGGCGCTGGCGCTGGCGAAGGTCAAGGCGCGCGCGCTGCGCGAGGCGGTGGCGGCGACGAGCGCGGGGATGGTCGAGGGCCTCGGGCACGCGCTCGACCTCTGCTACGTGGAAGACTCGCGCGCACGGGTCGACCTCAACGTGGTCGCGACGGCGAGCGGCAAGATCGTCGAGGTGCAGGGCACGGCCGAGGGCGAGCCCGTCGAGCGGCGCGATATGGACGCGATGACGGACCTGGCGCTCGCGGGCATCGCGAAGCTGGCGCAGGCGCAGCGCGAGGCGCTCGCGCGCGCGGGCGTGGACCTCGACGCGCTGACGGTGCGGTGAGCCGTGGCGGCGCGGCACGTGGAGACGCTGGTCGTCGCGACGACCAACCGGGGCAAGATCGAGGAGCTGCGCGCGCTCCTGGCGGGGCTATCGCTCGACCTGCGGCTGCCCGGCGAGGTGATGCGCGAGCCGCCTGTCGTCGTCGAGGACGGCGAGACGTTCGCCGACAACGCGACGAAGAAGGCGCGCGCCGTCGCGCAGGCGACGATGATGCTGACGCTCGCCGACGACTCCGGCCTCGAGGTGGATGCGCTCTCGGGCCGACCGGGCGTGCGGAGCGCGCGCTTCGCGCACCCGCGGGCGACCGACGCGGAGAACAACGCGGCGCTCCTGGCGGCGCTCGACGTCCTCGGGGATCCGCCCGGGCCCGAGGGGTTCCGCGCGCGCTTCCGGTGCGTGCTCGCGCTCGTCGACCCGTACACGGGCGGCGGCGAGGCGCGCGTCGTCGAGGGCGCCTGCGACGGCGAGATCACGCGCACGCCCCGCGGGTCGGGCGGCTTCGGGTACGACCCGCTCTTCGTCGTCGAGGGGACGGGCCGGACGATGGCGGAGCTGGGCGAGGACGAGAAGAACCGCGTGAGCCACCGGGGGCGCGCCTTCGCGGAGCTCCGCCCCTTGCTCGAGCGCGTCCTCGCCGAGCGCGCGGAGCAGGTCGCGCGGCTCTGAGGGGCGCGGGACCACGCGGGGGGCCGGGCCGCCCTTTCAGTGACCGAAGAGGTCGAAGTGCGCGCCGCAGCCGAGGACGAACGACGCGTAGTTCGTCTGGTTCTGGCTCGTGATCTGGCCGTGGTTCACGTAGTCGGGCGTGCCGGTCATCCCGTCGCCCTGGTTCGGCCCGAAGCCGATGCTGCCGCTGGCGTCGCTGAAGGTGCCGCCCGCGATGGTGAGCATGGGCGAGAGCGTGAAATGACTCGTCAGGCGGATGTCGGCGCCGAGCCCGAGTCGCAGGAACTCGAACGCCGTCGCGCTCCACGTCCCCGTGTCGTTCGACACCTGGAGCCGCCGGAACCCGAACGAGAGCTCGCTCGCGAAGGACACGTTGTCGACGTCACCCGCGAGGAGGCGTAGCCCAGCGCCGATGAACGACGTCCCCGCCGTGGTCGACGTCTGGTCGAAGCGATGCCCCGGGCCGACGACGCCGACCTCGAGCGCGAGGTACGGAATGTACCGCCGCGCGAGCCGCGCCCCGACGTCGACCTCCGCGGCGAGGCCGTTCGTGACGAAGTTGCCGGTGGTCTCCGTGTAGCCGTTGGGGTTCACGTACATGCCGCCCCAGTACCCGAGGAGCCCCAGGCGCCCGCCGATCCAGAGCGCGTAGCGAGGCGCGTGCACGTAGTCGACGGCCGACATCGACAGCGGCCCCGGAGGCGGCGGGACGTATCCGTAAGGAGGAGGCGGCGCGGGCGCGTAGACGATGGGAGGCGCGGGCTGCTCGCCGGGCGGAGGAGGTGGAGGCGGCGGCGGGGGCGGCGGCTCGTCCGAGGGAGCCATGAGCGGCGGCAGGGGCGCGCCGCCTTGAGCCCAGGCATGGGCCGACGTCGCCAAAACCCCGAGGAGGACTAAGCTCGAAGCGAGAAGGGGGCGCACGCATCAAGCATATGCGAGCCCCGACGGAGGCGCATGGCCAAGCCGTACAAGCAGCTCGGACGGTACGGCACGGTAGGTCTCGACCTGGTCGTCTCCATCCTTCTCCTCGGCTGGGTCGGCCACTGGCTCGACGGCCGCTACTGGGGCGGGCACGACTGGGGGATGCTGGGGGGAGGGTTTCTCGGCCTGGTCGTCGGCACGCGCAACCTGATCAAGACCGCCCTCCGGATGCAGAAGGACATCGAGGCCGACGAGGCCAGGGACCCCGAGGGGAGCCGCTGGACGGTCGACGAGACCTGGCTACACCCTCGCGACGAGCAGCCCTATCGTCCCGCCAAGCCCGATGACGACTCCCGCCCGAACTAGGCCGACCGGGCCGACCGAGCCGACCGAGCCGACCGAGCCGACCGAGCCTACCGGGCCTACCGGGCCCGCCGAGCCAGCCGGGCCGACCGAGCCAACCACGCCGAGCGAGCCGCGCGAGCCTGCGCTCGACGCGCGCATGCGGGTGTCCATCGTTGCCGTGGCGCTGACGGGCGCCGCCTTCGCGCTCGGCGCGGTCGTCGTGGCCGGCCCGGCGACGGCGCTCTCGGTCGCCATCGGCGCCGCGGTGGCCACCGCCAACCTGTGGGCGCTGGCCCGCATCATCGCGGCGCTCCTCCCCCGGACCGAGGGTGGCGCGAAGGCGCAGAGTCGCGCGGGGTGGGGCATCGTCGCGATCCTCAAGGTCCTCGGGCTCGTGGCGGTCGTGTGGCTGCTCATGCGTCACGGCATCGTGTCGCCCATCCCCATGGTCGTGGGGTTCGCGGCCCTGCCGATCGGCATTGCCATCGGCTCGCTCGTGAGCGATAGAAGCGCGCGGTAGGAAGACTGACCCCTACGGATCCCTCATGCCGGAGCACACTTCGTTCTTCAGTTACCTCGTGGCGTACTTCCCGGCGCTCGGCCGGAACATGCACCTCTTCGGCAAGTCCATCTTCGGCGCGCCGGTGGGGCCGCACCAGGCCGAGCCCCTGGTCGCGAGCATCTTCATCATGGTGCTCCTCGTGGCGCTCGCCTTCGGCGTGCGCGGGCAGCTCGTCGACTACGAGAAGTCCGTCATCCCCGAGACCACGCTGACGACCCGCACGTTCTTCGAGGTGTTCGTCGGCTACTGGTACGGCCTGATGCGCGACATGATGGGCCCCAAGCGCGCGAAGCGGTACTTCCCGCTCGTCGGGTCGCTGGCGTGCTTCATCTTCTTCTCGAACGCACTCGGCCTCATCCCCGGCTTCACCCCGCCCACGTCGAACTGGAACATCACGATGGGCTGCGCCGTCATCGTGTTCGTGATGTTCAATTATTACGGGATCAAGGAGCAGGGCTGGCACTACCTCCAGCACCTCTTCGGGCCCTACATCGGCTGGTGGGCGATCCCGATCAACCTCCTCCTCTTCGCCATCGAGACGGTGTCGACGCTCATCCGGCCGCTCACGCTCAGCATCCGCTTGATGTTGAACATGGCGGTCGACCACCTCCTCGTGTCGCTCACGCTCGGGATGATCGCGCTCTTCCTGCCGATCCCGGTGCTCGTCCTCAGCACGCTCGTCGTCATCGTCCAGGTGATGGTCTTCTGCCTGCTCACGTCGATCTACATCACGCTGGCGACCGAGCACGACGAGCACGAGGCCGACGCGAAGAGCCACGGCGCCGGCGCGGCGCACGCCGCAGGCGCTGGCGCGTGACCCCGACCTCGCCGCGCGCGAGGCAAGCCACACTCGACAACGACCACGGAATGCCCTAAGAGGCGCACCACCTTTCCCCGGTTTCAAGGAGCCACTATGTCGACCCCGAAGAAGCTCGCCCTCGCGGCGTTCTCGTTTGCCGTCACCTTCCTCGTCCCCGTCATGGCGTTTGCCCAGGACGAGGGGAAGATCGGCGCGAACATTTTCGAGGTGCGTGCATGGGCGGCGATCGGTGCCGGCCTCGCGATCGGCCTGGGCGCCCTCGGCGGCGCGCTCGGTCAGGGCCGCGCCGCGGCCTCCGCGCTCGAGGGCATCTCGCGCAATCCGGGCGCCTCGTCGCGCATCCTCACGCCGATGATCCTCGGCCTCGCGCTCATCGAGTCGCTCGTGCTCCTCGCGTTCGTCATCGCGTTCTTCCTGAACAACCTCGCCAGCGGCAAGTAGCGCGCACTAGCGGCGCGCCGCGGCGCCCCGGCGCAGGTCCCGGCCGACGTGAACGAGCCAGACGAGCGCGGCGGCGGCGAGCATCGAGGTCCCCAGCGTCTCGTGGCCGACGTCGCGCAGGAGGACGACGCCTCCGCCGATGAGCGCCGCGACGGTGAGGCCCGAGAAGAGGCGCCTCCCGAGGCGGTCGGCGGCGGTGGGGAGGTTGGGGTCCTCCGCGCGCACGTTGAGCCGCCCGAGGCGCAGGTCCTCGAGGACGTCGCGGACCTGCATCGGCATGTCGTAGCCGGCGCGTGAGAGCTGCTCGACGCCGCGCCACAGCTCGTTGCCCAGGCGAACGGGCGAGTAGCGCTTGCGCATCAACTCGAAGAAGTACGGCGCCGTCTCGCCGAAGACGTCGAGGTCCGGGTCGATCTGCTTGCCGATGCCCTCGACCGTCATGAGCGCCTTGCCGACGAGCATGAAGTCCGTCGGGATCTCGAGGCCGTACTTGATGGCCCCCTGCACGAGGTCGCGGAGCATCGCCGCGAGGCTGATCTCCTTGAGGGGCTTGCCGAGGTACTTCTCGGCGAGCATCCCCACCTCGGCGCGGTACTCGCGCATGTCGATCTTCTTCGTCGGCTTGCCGATGGCGTAGAGCGCGTCGGCCACGGAGATCATGTCCTTGCGGACGGCGGCCACCATGAGGTCCACCGTGCGGTCGCGGAGCTCGGGCGAGAGGCGGCCCACCATCCCCACGTCGATCATCCCCGCGACGGGCGCCTCGTTCGGCCCCATGATGATGACGTTGCCCGGGTGCGGGTCGGCGTGGAAGAACCCGTCCTCGAAGATCATCTTGATGATGACCGCCGTGGCGAGCTTGGCGATCGACTTGCCGCTCGCGCCCTCCTCGACGGCCTTGTCGAGCTTCTTCCCGTCGAAGAACTCGAGCGTGAGCACGTGCTTGCTCGACGCCTGCCGGTAGACGCGCGGGAAGCGCACGCGCTCCCAGCCGGCGAAGTTCTCGGCGAAGCGCTCGGCGTTGTCCGCCTCGGTGGTGAAGTTGAGCTCCGTCGTGATCGAGCGGTCGAACTGCTGCACGAGCCCGACGGGGGAGTAGATGCGCGTATCGGGGATGGTCCGCTCGATCGTGGCGGCCATCATGTGGAGGAGCTCGAGGTCGCGCATCACCGTCGTCGCGACGCCCGGCCGCTGGATCTTCACGACGACCTGCTGCTCGCCCTCGGGCGTCGCCAGGACCGCGCGGTGCACCTGCCCGATGCTCGCCGTCGCGAGCGGCTTCTCCTCGAAGCTCACGAACACGTCGCCGATCGGCGCGCCCAGGCTCGACTCGACGACCTCCTTGATCTGCTCGTAGGGGACCGGCGGGACGTCGTCCTGGAGCTTCTTCAGCTCCGTGATGAGGTCCGCGGGCAGGACGTCGGCGCGCGTGCTCGCGATCTGCCCGAGCTTGATGAAGCTCGGCCCGAGGTCCTGGAGCACCAGGCGCAGCCGCTCGTGGATCGAGACGCGCCGCTTCTCGTCCTCGCCCTTGGCGAGATCCTCGCTCGGGACCTCCGGCTCGTCGGCGTCCTCGTGGACGGCCTTGCCCTTCTTGCTCCTGAAGCCGAGGCCCGCGCGCGCGACGACCTCGCCAAAGCCGTGGCGCACCAGGACGCTCGAGATCTCCCGGAGGCGCACGAGGTCGCGCACGGCGCTGAGGACCGAGACCATGATCGGGCGAGATACCTACCACGGCCATCCGGCCGTCGCGCGCGGTCGCCTCAGCGCACGCGAACGGCCGTGCCCGGATCGGTCGACTCGGGGTACGCGGCAACCCAGCCCGGCGGCAGGTGCGGGCCGGTGAAGTCGAAGAGCCAGCGCGCGTCCTTGGGCGCGAGGTTCACGCAGCCGTGGCTCTTCACGCGGCCGAAGTCGCGGTGCCAGTACGTCCCGTGGAGGGCGACGGCCTTGTCGAAGAACTGCACGTAGGGCACGTCCTCGAGCGAGTAGTGCGCGTCGAGGTCGTCGCGCTCGACGTTGTCCATGTCGGACGCGAGGATCTTCACCCAGATGCGGTGGACCCCCGGCGGCGTCGCCGAGTCGGTGCCGGGTGCGCCGCGGCCGGTCGAGACGAGCGTGGCGAAGACGGGGCGCGCTCCCTCGTAGGCGACGAGCGTCTGCGTCGCGAGCTCCACGTCGATCCAGCGCTCGCCGTCGCGGGTCACCTCCGCGGGCGGCGGCGCGACGTGGGGGCGGGCGAGGTCGCGGGACAGCATCCACGCGCCCTCGCCGATCTTGCTGTATCCGGCGCGTTCCTCGGCGACGTGCACGAGCTGGAACCGCGCGCGGGCGTCCTTCGACTTGGCCTTGGGCGAAGGCTCGGGGAACACCTGCGCCCTGTCCGGGAGCACCCACGCGAGGTCGAGCGGCCCCTCGCCCAGCGCCTCGCCGTGGAAGAGCGACGGCCGCGCCGCGCCGAGGTCGCGCGCGGCGATCCAGAGGCCCTTGCTCGTCTCGACCCAGCGCTCGCCCGCCACCGTGCGCTCGCGGACGCCCGCGACGCCCCAGCGACCCTCGAGCTCGCGGTCGGACGTGCCCTCCTCGACGGCCTGGAGGTCCGCGTAGGCGCTCGCCCCCTGCGGCGCCACGAAGAAGTACTCGCGGAGCAGACCGTCCTCGCGCAGAACCGGGACGGGCGCGCTCGGCTCGTCGGCGCGGACGTCCGCGTCGTCGGAGCAGGCCCACGCCTGCGGCCCGACGAGGAGCCAGCGGCCCGCGCACCCGCCGCCGCGCTTCGCACCGAAGAGCGGCAAGGTCGCTCCCGGCGCGGTCACGCCACGCCGCCCGCTCGCGCGGTTCGGCGCCTGGAAGAGGACGAGGTCCCCCGGGTGCTGGCGCGCGTCCGGGTGGGGAGAGACGGAGCGCGACCACGACGCGAGCGGGACGTCGCCCTCGTCGATCCACGGGATGCGCGGCGCGTCCGCCCGCACGGCCGCCGCCGCGAGCAACGCCGCCAGCGCCGCGCCGATCCGCGCGAGCGCTGCACCCTTCCGCACGACCGCGCGCGCCACCGCTTTGCCTCAGGACTGCGGGATGCGCAGCTTGAACGTGGCCCCGCGGCCCGACGACTGCACGGTGATCGACCCTCCGTGCTCCTCGGCGATCTTCTTCACGATGGCGAGGCCGAGCCCCGTCCCGCCCTTCTTGCCGCTCGTCACGAACGACTGGAAGAGGCGGTGCTCGATGTCCTTGGGAATGCCCGGACCGGTGTCGGAGAACGACACGACGAGCGAGCCGTCCACCTTGTCGCGCGTCACCTTGATGACGAACTTGCCGCCCTTGGTCCCCATCGCCTCGGCGGCGTTCCGCGCGAGGTTGTGCACGACGCGCAGCATCTTCCCCTCGTCGAAGCGGGCCGTCCCGCGGTCCTGCACGTCGACGACGAGCTCCACGCCACGCCGCCCGAGGTCTCCCTCGAGCTGGTCGCGCACGTCCTCGAAGAACTTCTGCAGGTACACCTTGCGAACGAGGACGCTCTTCTCGCCCCGCGCGAACTCGAGGACCTCGCGCTGCATCGCGCCGATGAGATCGAACTGGCGGAGCACGAGCTCGGCGTAGTGCTCGCGCTGCGCGCGGTCGTTCGAGCCCTGCATCAGCTGCACGTACCCGCTGATCACCGTGAGCGGCGTCTTGAGGTCGTGGATGACGCTCGAGAGGAGCCTCCCGATGGTCGTCAGGCGCTCCTCGCGCTCCCGCGACTCGCGCGTCAGCTGGAGGAGGATGGCGGTCGACGCGTTGGCGGTGATGAGCTCGAAGAGCTCGCGATCCTCGTCGGTGAAGGCACGCCCCGCGCGCTTGTTGTAGATGGCGATCGCGCCCATCGGGGCCTCGTGCTCGCCCTCGAGCGGCACCGCCATGGCCGTCTTGACCACCGCTGCGCCCACGCGCTCGTCGAGCGCGCCGTCGCGGCGCGGATCGTTCTCCGCGTCGCTCGACACCAGCACCTCGTTCTCGCGGATCGCCCAGCCTACGAGGCCAGCGTCCTCCGGATAGGGCACGCGGCGCATCTTCTTCGCGCGCTCGTCGATGAGGTAGAGCGCGCCCGTCCCCGACTCCGGGTCACGCAACGCGACGACGCCCATCTTCGCTTCGCACGCGCGCATCGCCTCGCCGAGGACGGCCATCGAGAGCTCCTCGAGCGACTGCGCGCGCGCCATCGCGCGCTCCAGGTCGAAGAGCAGCTTGAGGTCGCGGACGCGGTGCTCGAGCTGCTCCTTCGTGTCGAGGAGCTGGATGTTCTTCTGCGTCACCGACATGAAGAGGCGCGAGTTGTCGATGCTGACGGCGGCCTGCGTCGCCAGCGCCGCGAGGATCTCCGCGTCGTCGTCGGTGAAGTCGGCGACCTTCTTGTTGAGCACCTGCACGACGCCGATGGTCTTGCCGAGGTGGTTCTTCATCGGCGCGGCGAGGATGCTGCGCGTCCGGTACCCCGAGAGCATGTCCCACTCGGGGCTGAAGCGCGCGTCCTTGTACGCGTCCCGGACGTGCAGGAGCTTGCCCGTTCGCGCGACGTGCCCGGCGATCCCGTGGCCGATCTTCAGCCGGATCGAGCGGACCTCCTCGCCGTGCGCGATGCGCGACACGAGCTCGTCGTTCGTCTCGTCGAGGAGGTAGAGCGTCGCGCGGTCCGCCTCGAGGGCGTCGGTGATCCGGTCGAGGATGAGCTCGAGGAGCTGGTCGAGATCGAGCGTGGTCCCGAGGGCGGTGCCCACCTCGCGCAGGGCGCGGCTGACCCGGACCTCGCGCGCGAGGCTCGCCTCCGCCTCGGCGAGGCGGGCGTCCAGCGAACGCGCGGGGTCGGAGCGGGAGGCCACGATGCCATCCTACCAGTGCACCTCTCGGCGCCGTCAGAGACAACGTGTCTATCGCGTCGGCCGCGTCGGCCGCGTCGGCCGCGTCGGCGCGTTGGCCGCGTTGGCCGCGTCCGGCCCGCTCGCGCTGGCCACGTCGCGGGCCGCGAGCGCGCGCAAGTCCGCGGGTTTGCGGGCCATGTGGTTTGACGCTACGGTCGCGCCCGGCCGATGCCGCGCACGCTCGTCGTCACGCCCACTTACAACGAGAAAGACAACCTCGAGCGCTTCGTCGACGCGGTGCGCGGTGCCCTGCCGGACGCCGACCTCCTGGTCGTGGACGACGCCTCGCCGGACGGCACGGGCGACCTGGCCGACGCCGTCGCGAAGCGCGACTCCCACGTCCGCGTGATGCACCGCGCAGGAAAGCTCGGGCTGGGGACCGCGTACGTCGAGGCGTTCGGCCGGGGCCTCGCCGAGGGGTACGACCGCTTCTTCGAGATGGACGCCGACCTCTCGCACGACGTCCGGTACCTGCCGGACTTCGTGCGCGCGCTCGACGACGGATACGACGTCGTCATCGGCTCGCGGAACGTGGCGGGCGGGGGCGTCGAGGGCTGGGGCCTGGGCCGGCACTTCATCTCGAAGGGGGGGAGCCTCTACTCGCGCACCATCCTGGGCCTGCCGGTGCGGGACCTCACGAGTGGATACAAGGCGTTCACGCGGCGCGCGCTCGAGTCCTTCTCGCTCGAGGCGGTGCACTCGAACGGCTACTCCTTCCAGATCGAGATGACCTACCGCGCCGTGCTCCACGGCATGCGCGTGAAGGAGGTCCCCATCGTCTTCGTCGACCGCCGCGCGGGCCGCTCGAAGATGAGCCGGAAGATCTTCGTGGAGGCCATCGGCATGGTGTGGAAGCTCCGCCTCGACGCGCTCCGCGGCCGCCTCTGAGGGCGGCAGGGCTCCGCGCCGCCACGCACGGCGACCGCGAGGGCCGACCGCTCAGATCTTGGTCGCGGCGATGACGACGTGCGGGTACGGCAGCACGTCCGGGACGCGCACCATCCTCACCTTGAAGCCGAGGTCCGCGAGCATCTCGCCCCACTCGCGGTGGTGGCGGTACGCCAGCGGCTCGCGCCAGCCCACCATGAGGCGGTCGAGCGCCTCGGTGAAGAGCAGGCCCGTGCGCGGCTCGGTGGTGATGTCCTTGACGAGGAGCATCCCGCCGGGGACGAGGAGATCGCGCAGCCGCTCGAGCACGCGCCGCTGGTCGCCCGCGGGCAGGTGGTGCATCACGTCGAGCACGTAGGCGGCGTCGAACGGCCCGTCGAGCGCCGCGTCGCGCACGTCGCGCACGTCGCCGACGACGAACGCGTGCTGCCGGAGCCCGAGCCGCTCGGCGACGTCGCGCGCGATCCCGATGCGGCGCCGGTCCGGGTCGACGCCGACGATGCTCCGCCGCGGCTGCGTCTGCCCGAAGTACGCCGCGAAGAGGCCGAACCCGCACCCGACGTCGAGGATGCGCCCCTCGTCGGTGAGCAGGAGATCCATGACGCTGAGGAGCTTGGGCCGGAGGATGGAGAACCGGACGATCGAGTACGCACGCTCGACCAGCGGCAGCGCGCGCACGATGCGCCCCATCGCGTCCCGCCCCGTGATCTCCGGCGCGTCGAACGGCGGCGACGGGGGAGCGGCGCGCATGTCCATGGTCAGTACGCCCGGAGGGATTCGAACCCCCGACATGCGGCTTCGAAGGCCGCCGCTCTATCCAGCTGAGCTACGGGCGCGTGGGGTCGCCTGGCGTACCACGCCCCGCTGGACGCGTCACGAGCCGCGATCCCGCTCCTTCGTCCGCTGGAAGCGCTTGCGCGCCTTCTCGAGGTGCTCGCGCGCTCGCTGCAGCTGGTCGCGCGCAACGCGCACGTGCTCGCCCGTGCTCGAGAGGCGCTCGCCGTCCGCGGGAGGGCGCGGCGGCGCTCGCCGCAGAAACCTCAGATCACCTGAAGGAACTCGCACGCGCTGATCTCCTCGTAGGTTGCCAGAGACCTCGCCGGCGCCCGCGGGCTGCGCGGCTTGCCGCGGAGCTCGAGCGGCTCGAACGCCCGCCGCAGCGACGGGGGCAGCGTGTCGATCTGCTCGGTGAGCTCCGCGGTCGTCACGAAGACCTCGTCGCGGTGCCCGGAGTCGACGTTGCGACGCAGGACGAGCTCGCCCGGCGCGCCCGACCTCCGCGCGACCTCCCGGACGTCGCGCGCCACGAGCCCGACGAGCCGCGCGCACACCTCGCCGGGATCGCACTGCCCGAGCGGCTTGCTCTCCAGGCTCGCCTCGGTCATCGCCCGGCGCGCCGGCACGAGCTCGCGCGTCGCCATCTCCACGGCGCGAAGGAGCTTCGCGATGCACGCGGCGTCCTGCATCCCGAGCGACTCGACCACCTGCTCCTCCGCGTCGCGCCGCTTCACGCGCGGCGACGCATGCGAGAGGTCCACGTCGAACGCGTGCTCGATGCCCGAGCGCTCGCTCTTGCCGAGCAGGAGCCCGCCGCGTCCCCCCTCGATCGACGCGCCCAGGACCGTCAGCGCGTCCAGCCGCAACGTCACCGGCTCGACGCGCTTGCTCCACCAGCCCACCTCGCGCGGCAGGGTCACCAGCACGCCCTCGCGCCCGTCGCGCACCTTGCGGAGCGCCTGCCACGCGTGCCCCTCCGGCAGCGCCGCCTCGTAGGTCGCCCGCAACCCGCACGGCAGGCTCACGACGATCTCGGCCCCGTAGCGCGCGCCCTGCGCGAAGAGGCGGAACCCGTACGACGCGCCCGGCAGATCGTGCTTGCCGAGCAGCTCGCCCACCGCGAGCGCCGCCGCCTTGCGCGCCTCGACGATCGTCGCGTCCGCCCGGACGAGGGTGGCGTCGAGCACGGCCTGCGCGCGCCGCACCTCGCTCGTAACCACGCCCCGGGTCATCGTCGCCAGGCGCAGGCTCACGTCGCGGAGGTGCGGCCCACGCGGTCCGTCCCCGACGAGCGCACCCTCGACCGCCTCGGCCATCGCGCCGAGCTCCACGTGCAGGGACGTCCGGTGCTCCTGCGCCTCCGAGACGCGCGACCGGGCGCAGTCGATGGCGTGCTGCGCCTTCATGAGCGCGACGCCGCACGCGACGACCGCGCGTGTCGTCGCGATGAAGTCGACCCCCGCCGCGTACGCGGTCGAGTCGCCGTACACGTACTGCGGGCGGCCCGGGGCGAGCGCGGCCACCCCCTCGCGACGCGGGGCGGCGCGGTCGGGGAGCGCGGGCACGAGCGCCGACCGGGGGAGGACGATGACGCTGTTCACGACGGCTTTTCTCCTGCTTTCCGGTGCGTGCAGGATCCAGGTGAGGACCGGAGCCAGCACGCGCCGCACGGACTTTTCGAGCGAAGTCGACGCCGGGCGCCGCGACCAGCCTGCGAGTGCAAGGCCGCGTCCATCGAGCTCGTGCTCTACGCGTGCAGGTCGTGCTCCGACATCGTCGGCTCGTGCTCCGACATCATCGCCCGCGCTTCAGCCGTGCGCCGAGCGCACCGTCCACGCGGCGCGCACGATGTCGTCCAGCGACGCACGCCGTGCGCGCCAGCCGAGGACCTTCGCGGCACGCTCGGGAGACGCGACGAGGCGCGGGGGATCGCCCGCGCGGCGCGGCCCCTGCTCGACGCGGATCGGCTTCCCCGTAACGGCCCGCGCGGCCTCGACGACCTCGCGCACCGAGTGGCCCCGGCCCGTGCCCAGGTTGAACGCGCCGCCCTCGCCGCCCGCGGCGAGGTGCTCGAGCGCCATGCGGTGCGCCTCGCAGAGATCGAGCACGTGCACGTAGTCGCGGATGCACGTCCCGTCGGGCGTGTCGTAGTCGTCGCCGAACACCGTCACCGACGGGCGCTTGCCGAGCGCCGCGTCGAGCACGATGGGGACGAGGTGCGTCTCCGGATCGTGGTGCTCGCCCAGGCCCGCGGCCGTGTCGGCGCCGGCGGCGTTGAAGTACCGCAGCGCGGCCCAGCGCAGCCCGTAGGCGCGACCGTACGCAGCGAGCATGCGCTCGATCGCGAGCTTGGTGTCCCCGTACGGGTTGATGGGGGCCGTCGGGTGGTCCTCGTCGATGGGCACGCGGACGGGATCCCCGTAGACCGCCGCCGTCGACGACAGCACGAACGACCGCACCCCCGCGTCGAGCACCGCGTCGAGAAGCGCGATGCTCGCCCCCACATTTCCCTCGTAGTAGCGGCGCGGATCGGTGACCGACTCGCCCACCTGGATGCGCGCCGCGAAGTGGAGGACCGCCTCCACGCCGTGCTGGCGCAGGAGCGCGCCCACCGCGGCGCGGTCCGCGACGCTGCCCTCGACGAAGGCCGCACCTGCTGGCACGGCCGCGCGATGCCCGGCGGAGAGATCGTCGAGCACGACGACCGCGTGGCCCTCGCGAACGAGAGCGTGCGCCATGTGCGAGCCGACGTACCCCGCGCCGCCCGTGACCAGAACGCGCATCGGTCACGAAGACAAGCACACAAGACGCCCGCTGCGCACCAGGGGATTCCCCTCACCCGGACGCGCAGCGAGGCGCCCTATCGAAGCGGAGACGCTACTCGGCGGGCGTCGGCGCCGGCGCGGCGGTGGTCGACGAACGCTCGCGGGCGATCTGCGCCGCGCGGTTGCGCCCGCGGGCCTGGCCACCAGCGCGCCCGATGGCCGCCATGTGCGCGCGGTCACGGCTCACGGCCTCGCCGCCCTTGCGACCCGCATTGCGAGCCTCGTCGGCGGTGAACTCGTGGGCGCGGCCCTGCGCGTGGGCAGCCTTGCCGCCCTTGCTGGCGATCTCGCGCTGCTTGGCGAGGTCCATCGAGGCGAATCCGCGGCTGCTCTTCGTGTGGTCGTTGCTCTGCGTGGTCATCGTGAGTCTCCTTGGGAACGGACGGGGGAATCTGCCCCGGCGCCGCGGCCTGATTGCAGCGCCCGTGCCCTCTCATCCATTGCGCCAGGTGCCCGAAA
Organism: Polyangiaceae bacterium; assembly: GCA_036490515.1. Taxonomy (GTDB): domain Bacteria; phylum Myxococcota_A; class Polyangia; order Polyangiales; family Polyangiaceae; genus Palsa-1150. Next base: position 186,430 of record DASXDU010000040.1, on the reverse strand, counting down.
TCACGGCATGCCTGGGCCCGGGTGCCGGCTCTGACTCGTGGCGGAACGCCACGTTGAGGCATTTACGCTCGCGCTCGCCTGCCCTCCGCCGGCCCTCGGCTCCTCGGAAGACCGTGAACGAATCCGGCCGGATGGCGACGCACCAGTCCGCGAGCTCAACGCACCGTGTAATCCAGCTGGATGGTACGGCCGTCGCGGATGAGGACCAGACGCAGCGCGTCGTCGGTCCGCGCCCGCGCGTAGGCTTCGAGCATCCGGTCGGGAGCCGTCAGGGGGATGCCCTCCATCGAGAGGAGTACATCCCCGCCCCGCACGCCGAGCGCGTCGAGGGGGGTTCCCGGCGTGAGGACGGCGATGCGGAGGCCGATGACGTCGTCACCGTTCTTCTCCGGCCGGATGGCGACCGAACGCATGACGTCGGCGGCGCCCTCGAGGAGCGCGTCGCGCGCGGCCCGGTCGACGACGAACGCGTCCGGCGCGGTCTGGGCGATGCCCTTCGCCACCGCGCTCGCCGCGCCGGACGGACTGGACGGGCGGGACGCCGCCGACCCGGCCGACGCGAGCGCCGGCGCGAACATGCGCGCGACGCACGGGCCCGCCCCGCGGTCGAGCAGGACGCGGTCGGGCGCGATGGCGAGCACCTCGCCGCCGCGCCGCCGGAGGATGGGCCCCTTCGGATCGTGGACGTCGAGCATGGCGAGCGACCCGTCGGGATCGTCGGATGCGACGATCGAGACGACGCGGACGCCTGCGCACGCGCCGAGCGGGTGCGCGCCGGCCGAGGCGGCAGGGAGCTCCGGGGCGCCGAGGAGCGGCCCCGTGACGGAGTCGAAGACGTTGCGCGCGAGGATCGCGTCCGCGCTCCGCGACGGCGGGGCGGGCAGCGGAGGCGGATCGGGCAGGAGCGGACGCAGGACGGGCGCCGCGAGCCCTCCTCCGGCGATGGCGGAGAAGCCGCGCGCCTGGAGCCACGCGGCGAGCGCGATCGAGCCGAGGACCAGCGGCAGGAGAGGCGGGCGATGCATGCCCCCTCGCAGAGCGACGCGCGTGCCGCCCCGAGGCGAAGCGGCGGCGTACGGGAGATCAGCGAGTTGCGCGGCGAAACGCGAAAAACGGGAGGAGAGAACGACGGAGCGCGGACAGGATGTCCCCGGCGCCGAGCGCGCCACGCCAAAGCGGCAACGGCGGAGTCGAGGAGGTCGGGTGCTACGCTCCGTGTCATGGGCGAGCCGGCGAAGCCTCGCGCCACCTACAAGGACGTCCTCGCCGCCTCGCCCTACCAGGTCGCCGAGGTCGTCGACGGCATCCTGCACACCAGCCCTCGGCCCGCGGTCCCGCACGCGCGCGCGTCCTCCATCCTCGGCAGCGAGCTTTCGGGTCCCTTCGACATGGGCCGGGACGGCCCTGGCGGCTGGGTGATCCTCGACGAGCCCGAGCTGCACCTCGGCTCCGAGCCCGACATCGTCGTGCCGGACCTCGCCGGCTGGCGGCGCGAGCGCATTCCGCGCGTGCCCATGGAGGCCGCCTTCATCCCCCTCGCGCCGGACTGGCTCTGCGAGGTGGTCTCGCCGTCGACGCAGGCGTTCGATCGCGGCGAGAAGATGGACGTCTACGCGCGCGAGCGGGTGAAGCACGCCTGGCTGGTGGACCCTCTCGCGAAGATGCTCGAGGTCTGGCGGCTGGAGAGCGACAAGTGGCTGCGCCTCGGCACATGGCGAGGGGACGCGCGCGTACGCGCCGAGCCGTTCGACGCGATCGAGCTCGCGCTGGGCGCCCTCTGGGCGGAGTGACGCTCGCGGAAATAGGGCATCGCCCCCCCGGCCCGAAAACCCGGACCGGGAGGGGATGCTTGGCAACCACGCTCAGGACTTGGGCGGGGTCGGCTGCGCGGGCGCCGCTTGCGGGGCCGCCGTCTCGGTCGCGGTCGGGATGACCGTGGCCTTGATGGCGAGCTTCGCCTTCGGACCCTTCGTGCCACGCAGCTCACGCGTCGCCTTGGCCTTGGCGGCCTTGGCGACCTGCTGCTCCGGAGTCAGCGTCCCCGTCTTGGGGGCGGTGAAGCCGAAGTCGGCGAGGATCGGGCTATCCTCGCCGAAGGTGTTGATCACGAGCTGGCGGAGGCCCCGGAGGACCTTCGTCACCTGCGCGCTCAGCACCCGGAACGCGGCGACCTTCGCGTGGAAGGCCGCTTCTGCCGCGATGATCGCGTTGGCCGCGTCGATCCGGCTCTGAACGAGCTGGGTCAGCGTTGCCGCCGTGAACGTCGTGCCTGCGAGGGCCAGGCTCGGCGCGTTCTGCAGGTTCTTCTGGATACCCGTGATGACCTGCGCATCCCGGGCCTGCTGTGTCGGACGATTCGTTTTCATAGACAATTTCTCCTTTCTGATCGGCCGCCAGGCGCCGCTCGCAACGGTCGCCCTCCTGCCTCACATCCATCCCCGTTGGTCTGGATCGCGATCGCCGGAAAAAAAGTGAGGGGGCCGTGCGTTTTTCTTCCGGCGCCCTCGAGCGACGCTCGGTCCACGCGCGAGGACGGGCGATCCATGCGCTTCGATGGGCCGTCCACGCGCGAGGACCGGCCATCCACGCGCCTCGATCGCCCGTCCACGCGCGAGGACCGACCGTCCACGCGCTTCGATCGCCCGTCCACGCGCGAGGACCGGCCATCCACGCGCTTCGATCGCCCGTCCACGCGCGAGGACCGACCATCCACGCGCCTCGATCGCCCGTCCACGCGCGAGGACCGGCGATCGAGCCGCCTTCATGGCCCGTCCACGCGCGTCGTTCGTCGATCGAGCCGCCCGTCCGGCGGTGGTAGCCTCGCCCGCGGGGCATGGACGACGCGCGCACGCTGATCGGGCGGGATGCGAAGCTGCGCCGAGGTGTGCTCGGGTACGCCTACAAGGTCACCCGCTCGCCCGACCGCGCGCAGTCCCTCGCCCAGGAGGCGTTCGTGCGCGTGCTCGAGGGCAAGGGCTGGTTCGCGTGGGACCCGGCGGGCGACAAGCCGCTCTTCGGGCACCTCTGCAGCGTCGTCGACTCGCTCCTCGCGAACGAGCGCGCGCGCCTCTCGAGCCGCCGCGAGATCGCCCCGAAGGACGACGAGGAGCCCGACAAGGTCGACTCCTCCCCCAACGTCGAGGCGCAGGCCGAGGCGCTCGACACGCACGACGAGCACATGGAGCTCGCGCGGCAGGTGATGGAGCGGCTCGACGACCAGGCGCGGCGCATGCTCGAGCTCGTGGAGGCGGACGACGACGACCCGCGGCCGCTCGCCGAGAGGCTCGGCTGCACGCCCGAGGAGCTACGGCGCGCGCGCGAGCGCGTGGCATACCACCGGAACGCCGTGCTCGAGGAGCACGCGAGGAAGGGACGACGCTCGTGAGCACACCGCCGGACAAGCCCGCGCCGCCCGTGCGCTGGGAGACGATCGAGCGGGTCGCCCGCGACGCCGAGAAGGAGCGCCTCGCCGGGGCGAGCGCCGACGCGATCGACGACGAGCTTCGCGCGGCGGGCCTCGACCCGGCGGCGGCCGACCGGGCCTTCGAGCGCGCGGTGGCGGACGTCGCAAAGCGGCAGGGGGCGGGCGCACCCGCGGAGACGTCGAAGGCTACGGGGCGCGAAGGCTCCGGGCGCCGCACGTGGGTCGCGCTCCTCGCGGCCGCCGCGCTCGTGCTCCTCGCGCTCTTCGCATGGAGAGGCCGCGAGATCGTCGCGTGGCTGGAGGGCGCGCCCGAGCCGATCGAGCCGGACCGGTGGAAGGAGGTCCCGCCGAGCGTCCCCGCGAGCTCCGTCGACGCCGCTCCCACGCCCGCGCCGCCGGAGACGACGAGGGAGCCGCGGAACGGCCCGAAGTGACCGCGGCGGGCTCTCCGCGCCCCTGCTTCGCGGGCGCGGCTAGAACTCGACGGTCAGGCCGAACGTCCACGACTGGCCGCCGACGCGCATCGGGTCGGCCTGGATGCCGAGGCCGTCGAGGTCCGAGCGCGTGTACTCGGCGAAGACGTACGTGTTGTTCACGCCGACGGCGTCGTCGAAGTTCTTCGCGGAGTACTCGTCGAACGAGTTCAGGTTGAAGGCGAGCCCCAGGCCGAGCTGCGTGCCGAGGCTCGCGCCGACGCCCGCCTGGCCGTTGTAGTTCGACGTCCCGAGCTCGTTCGACGCGCGCCAGATGGCGTAGCCGATGCCGAACTTGGCGTAGGGAACGAGCGGCACGTGGACCTGCCGCCAGAGGACGTCGACGCGGAACACGGCGACCGCGTACATCGGGTAGATCTCGAGCGACGTCGACTCGCCCGACGTGGTGCTCACCGTGCCGTCGGGGTTCGCGTGCGGCTGCTGGAAGGTCGCGAGGCCGCTCGCCTTCGTGTAGCCGATGCCGAAGCCGGGACCGAGCGTGCCCACGTTCGGGATGCGGAGGGCCTCCCAGTCGAACTCCATGCCGAAGAGCAGGCGCGAGCCGCCGAACGCCGTCTTGTAGGGCGTCTCGCCGTGGAGCGAAGGGTTGGTGTCGATGCCCGGCTCGAACGACGCGAAGCGGAGCTCGTACGCGAACTGCTGCGACGACTCCATCGTCCGATGCTTGCCCGAGAGGAGCTCGTTGCGGTCCTCCTGCGCGCAGGCGGCGCGCGGGAGGAGGAGGACGGCAGCCGCGCCGGCGAAGGGCGCGAACCCCGCGAAGAAGCGGCGCATCACTGGACGTTCCTGCGGCGGCGACGGATGAACGCGGCGGCCGCGAAGACGAAGCCCACGCCGAGGAGCGACTCGCCGCCGGCGCCGACCGACTCGAGCGAGCAGAAGCCGCCTCCGGCGCCCCCGTCCTTCTCGTACGTGCTCCAGAAGTCGTTGATGGGCGCGGGGTAGTTGCACGTCAGGTTGCCCTGCGTGTTGGTCTGCTGCGAGGGCGGCCCGACGTTGCCGAAGCCGTCGACCGACGAGACGACGACGTTGTAGGTCACGTTGTTGACGAGGTTCTTGATCACGTAGTTGCCGACCGACTTGTCGGCGATCGTGAAGCCCTCGTTCACGCCGATGGAGTAGCTCGAGTCGACGCCGGAGATGCCGCCCGACCCCTCCTCGACGGTGCCGGCGTCCGTCTCGACGACCTCGCCGTCGACCGTGGTGGTCGTCGAAGCCTCGAGTTCGACGGTGGTCGTGCCGCCGTCCTGGGTCGTGCCGCTGGCGAGAACCGGGTCGTAGCAGGTGCCCGAGCCGGAGGCGTCGCGCGGGGAGCCGCCGTGGTTCACCGTGGTGCACCCGGCGTCGCCGGGCGGCGTCGCGTCGGCGCCGCTGGCATCGAAGGATGCGTCGGTGGTCGACGCGCCGTCGACGAGCGCGTCGCTCTCCGCCCCGCTGTCGTCGCTCGCGTCGGCCTCGTCGCCCGCCTCGAGGGGAGGCAACCCCGTGTCGGGGCAGTCCTGGAGCGTGGACGAGCCCTCCGCGCCGACCGTGCCGGTGGTGGTGCTTCCACCCGGCGGCGGGTCGATGAAGAGCATGTACCCGGCGGTGTCCGCGTCGCTGTTGGCGGTCCAGCTCACGTTGAGGAGCGTGTCGCCCGCCGTCAGGTTCACGCCGCCCGGCGCCGGAGGGCCGACGAGGTCCGTGTTCAGGTTGAACTGGTAGGAGCCTGAGACGCCGTTGTTCTCGCTGTCGGTGATGACGAAGTCGACGTACATCGGCACGGCCGCGAAGCCGCCCTGCTGGTTGCACGCGTTGGCGCCGCTGATGGGCTGGTAGATTGCGGGGAACGGCGGGTGCTGCTCGTTGCCGACGATGTCCTGCACGCGCACGTCGAACGGGTACGTCTGCGCCGTGTTCTGGACGGGGTCGGAGATGCCTGCGTTCAGCTGCCAGCAGACGGAGGCGACCGAGCCGGCGCCGCCGCGGTCGGTGATCGCGGTGCAGTCGGAGGTGAGGCTCGCCCAGACGCTGACGTTGTCGCCACCCGCGAAGCCGCTCAGGAGGACGGAGAAGCGGAGCCACTGGTCGTCGACGCAGTCCTGGTAGCTGATCCCGAGCGGCGTCAGATTGACGGGGCGCTGGCTCACACAGCTCGTGTCGGTGGCGGGGTCCGTACCGCAGATCGTCTTGCTCTTGTCGGGCACCAGACGGATGGGGTTCACCTGGCCGGAGGCGGTGATCGACTGCGCCAGCGCGGTACGGGGGATGCCCATCGCGGCGCCAAAGGCGGCGGCGCCGAGGGTCGACACGATGAGGAGGCGCCGGGACATCGGGGTGCCTTTTCAGCATAGCCTGTGCCACGAAGGAAACCCTTCGATCTCCGCGCCCTTGCCCGGTCGGCCCCGGCCGGTCCAGGCCAAGGTGGCGCGCGGAGCCGGACCGTCCATCGTGCCGGTGACAAACTGGCAGCGGCGCGATAAGCAGCCGACCGTGCTCCATCTCATTCCTGCGCACCAGGGCCGGCCCGCCGACGATCCCATCTTCGCGCTGAACCGGGAGGCGACGCAGCGCCGGCAGAAGGGCGAATCCATCGTCAACGCGACCGTGGGCGCGCTCCTCGACGACGAGGGGAAGCTCGCGATCCTGCCGTCGGCCGCGCGCGCCGTGCACGAGGTCCCGGCCGTGGAGTGGGCGACGTACGCGCCCATCGCGGGGACGCCGGACTTCCTGAAGGCGGTCCTCGAGGACCTGCTGGGCGGCGAGCCGGAGCTCAGGAAGACCGCCGTCGCGACGGCGACGCCGGGAGGGTCGGGCGCGCTGCGCCACGCGCTCGCGAACTTCCTCGAGCCGGGGCAGGCCCTGCTGACGACGAGCTGGTTCTGGGGCCCGTACCAGACGCTGTGCGACGAGTCGGACCGCAAGCTCGAGAGCTTCGAGATGTTCACTCGGCCTCCGGCCTCGTGGACGTCCGTGGACTCCGTCCAGCAAGCTGGACTCCGTCCACTCCCGTTCTCGTCCGCCTTGAATGTCGACGCGCTGGATGAGGCGCTCGGCAAGCAGCTCGCGGCGCAGGGGCGCGCGCTCCTCTTCATCAACGACCCGTGCCACAACCCGACCGGCTACTCGATGACGGACGACGAGTGGGCCGCCGTCGTCGACCGCATCCGCGCGCGCTCGGCCGAGGGCCCGGTCACGCTGCTGGTCGACTGCGCGTACTTCCTCTACGGGGCGCGCGATCCGCGCGCGTTCCTCCGGCACCTCCGGCCGCTCGCGCAGCCGGGGTCGCGCGCGAACCTGCTCTTCGCGTGGAGCGCGAGCAAGAGCTTCACGCACTACGGCCTGCGCGTCGGGGCGCTCGTCGCGTGCGTCGCCGACGACGCCGAGCGCGCCGCCGTCGAGAGTGCGCTCAGCTACTCGTGCCGCGGCACGTGGTCGAACTGCAACCGCGGGGGCCTCGCCGCCATCACGCGCCTGCTGGTCGACCCCGACATGGCGCGCGCCTGCGCGAAGGAGCGCGACGGCTTCAAGGCGCTGCTCCGCGCCCGCGTCGAGGCGTTCAACCGCCACGCGCACGCCAAGTCGCTGCGCTACCCGCGCTACGAGGGCGGCTTCTTCGTCACCGTCTTCGACGACCACCCGCGCGAGAAGGCCGAGGCCATGCGCGCCAAGGGCGTCTACGTCGTCCCGCAAGTGCGCAAGACAGGCGGCGGCGCCCTCCGCCTCGCCCTCTGCTCCGTCGCCGAACGCGACGTAGCCCGCCTCGTCGACGCGCTCACTTGAACCTCGGAGAGTAGGAAACAGGAAGGTCAGAAGATCAGAAGGCGAGAGGTGGGGGTGTTCACACGCTCGAAGCGTTTCGCGAACGCGTGCACCGGGCGCACACCCAACCCTCTCGCCTTCTGATCTTCTGACCTTCCTGTTTCCTACTCTCCGCTTTCAAACGGGCGCGGCGAGCTTGCCGGCGAGCGCGCCGGCTTTGTCGAGCGCGGCGAGCTCGTCGTAGCCGCCGATGCTCTCGCCCTTGATGAAGATCTGGGGGACGGTGCGCTGGCCCGTCTCGGTCACGAGCCAGACGCGCTTGTCGGCGTCCGTGCTCACGTCGACCTCGTCGTAGGGGATCTGCCGCTGCGCGAGGAGGCGCTTCGCGGCGATGCAGTATCCGCAGGTGCGCGTCGTGTAGATGGTGACGTCCGCCATTCGGGCCCTCGAGGGTCGCGTGCTACCTTCGCGAGCATATGGCTGCCGAGCAAACCATCCACCTCGACCGCTACGCGCCGGACGCGAAGGCCCTCGTGGCGGGTGCGCAGAGCCTCGCCGACGAGCGCAAACACGCGCAGGTCGAGCCCATTCACCTGCTCGCGCGCGCCAACGAGCGTGACCGCGGCGTGCAGGAGGTCTTTCGCAAGGCCGGCGCCGACCCGGCGGACCTCTCCGTCGAGGCCGAGTCGCAGCTCGCGCGCATCAACAAGACGACCGGCGGCCTCGCGTACCTCTCGAACGCGATGCTCCAGCTCCTCGCGCGCGCCGAGAAAGAGGCGGGCACGGGCACCGTCGAGGTCGAGAACCTGCTCAACGCGCTCTCGCAGGAGATCCGCGGCGCGGCGGCGGTCGTCCTCCAGGCCTTCAGCCTCGGCCCGGGCAGCCTGCGCCCGCACATGGCGGCGCTCAAGAGCGTCCCGCGCGAGATCGCGCCGCCGGGCCCCTCCGCGGGGGACGTGCTCTCGCGCTTCACGCACGACCTCGTCGAGCGCGCGCGCGCCGAGGAGTTCGACCCGGTCATCGGGCGCGACGTCGAGGTGCGGCGGCTCCTCCAGATCCTCGAGCGGCGCCACAAGAACCACCCGCTCCTCGTGGGCGAGGCCGGCGTCGGCAAGGGCGCCATCGTCCGCGCGCTCGCCATGCGCATCGCCAGCGGCGAGGTGCCCGAGAGCCTCGCGAAGGTGAGCGTCCTCGAGCTCGAGACGGGGATGCTCGTCGCCGGGGCGAAGCTCCGCGGCGAGATCGAGGAGCGCCTCCGCCAGGTCATCGCGGCGGTGAAGGCCGGGACGAAGGAGACGGTCCTCTACGTCAACGGGATCGACTCGCTCCTCGGGCAGGGCCAGGCCGGCAGCGGCGTCGGCGACCTCCTCAAGCCGCTCCTCGCGCGCGGCGAGGTGCACCTGGTCGCGTCGACCACCATCGACGGCGCGAAGAAGATGCAGGAGCGCGACCCGGGCCTGCTCCGCCGCTTCAGCGTGCTGACGATCGAGCCGCCGACGGTCGACCAGGCCACCGAGGTGCTGCGCGGCATCGCGTCGAAGTACGAGGCGCACCACCACGTGCAGATCGGCGAGGGCGCGATCGTGGCCGCCGTGCGCCTCGCCAAGCGCTACCTCCAGGACCGCACGCTCCCGGACGCGGCGATCGATCTCCTCGACGAGACGGCGGCGAGAAAGCGCGTGGAGATCGACGGCGTCCCGGCGAAGGTGGACGAGGCGATCCGCCGCCTCGCGTCGCTCAAGGCGCAGGCTGCGTCCCTCGCGGGCGACGCGGACGCGATGAGCGTCAAGATGCGCGAGCGCCTCGAGAAGGAGACGAAGGAGCTCGAGCCCGCCGTCAGCGAGATGCGCGCGAAGCTCGACTCGCGGCGCGGGGCGATGGCGGCCCTCGCGTCGCTCACGGCCGAGGAGGCGCGGCTCGAGGCGCAGCGCGGCGCGGCGCGCGAGAAGCACGACTTCGCGCGCCTCGGGGAGCTCGAGCACGTGCAGATGCCGGACGTGAAGCGGCGGCTCGAGGCGGCGCGCGCGGCGGTGGGCCGCGAGGCCACGCCGGCGACGTCGAACCTCGTGACCGAGGAGGACGTGGCGGTCGTCCTCGGCGACTGGACGGGCATCCCGGTGGCGAAGATGCTCGAGGCCGAGAGCGACAAGCTCCTCAAGATGGAGCCGCGCCTCGCCGAGCGGGTCGTGGGGCAGGACGAGGCCGTGCGCGCGGTCTCGCGGTCGGTGCGGCGCGGGCGCGTCGGGCTGCGCGACCCGGGAAAGCCCATCGGGTCGTTCCTCTTCCTCGGGCCGAGCGGCGTCGGGAAGACCGAGCTCGCGAAGGCGCTGGCGGAGTTCCTCTTCGACGACGAGCAGTCGATGACCCGCCTCGACATGAGCGAGTTCATGGAGAAGCACATGGCGCAGCGCCTCGTCGGCGCGCCGCCGGGCTACGTCGACAGCGAGGAGGGCGGGTTTCTCACCGAGGCGGTGCGGCGCCGGCCCTACAGCGTGCTCCTCTTCGACGAGGTCGAGAAGGCGCACGTGGACGTGTTCAACCTGCTCCTCCAGGTGCTCGACGACGGGCGGCTCACCGACGGGCGCGGGCGCACGGCGAACTTCTCGAACACGGTCGTCATCATGACGAGCAACATCGGGAGCAAGCGCCTGCTCGAGACGGACCAGAAGCTCTTCGAGTCGCCCGAAGGCATCGACGCCCTCAAGGACGTGATGAACGAGGAGCTCCGTTCGTTCCTCCGGCCCGAGTTCCTGAACCGCATCGACGACGTCGTCCTCTTCCGGCCGCTGTCGAAGAAGGACCTCCGCGGCATCGTCGACATCCAGCTCCGGCGCCTCGAGAAGCTCCTGACCGACCGCGAGCTCAAGATGCAGCTCTCCGAGGAGGCGAAGATGAAGCTCGTCGAGCTCGGCTACGAGCCCGTCTTCGGCGCGCGCCCGCTCCGGCGCGCCATCCTCAAGCACCTGCAGGACCCTCTCGCCGAGGAGATCCTGCGCGGCGGCTACCCGCCCGGCAGCGTCGTGAAGGTGGAGCTCAGCGGCGACGACTTCGTCTTCGCGAAGGGCTGACGATCGGTGCGCGTCCACCTCGTCGGCGTCTCGGGGACGGGCATGGGCGCGCTGGCGGCGCTCTTCGTCGAGCGCGGCGACGCGGTGAGCGGGTCGGACGTGGCGTTCGATCCGCCCATCGGGCCCGAGCTCGCGCGGCTCGGCGTGACGTGCATGCAGGGGTACGAGGCGGCGCACGTCGAGGAGGCGCGGGCGGACCTCGTCGTCGTCGGGAACGCGATCCGCCGCGGGAACCCCGAGGCGCAGGCGGCCGAGCGGCTCGGTGTGCCGCGGTCGAGCATGTCGCGCGCGCTTCGCGAGCGGTTCCTCGCGGGGCGGCGGCCGCTCGTCGTCGCGGGCACGCACGGCAAGACGACGACGAGCGCGATGTGCGCGTGGCTCCTCGCGCGCGGCGGCTTCGAGCCGGGGTGGTTCATCGGGGGCATCCCCAAGGGCCTCGGCGTGGGAGCGGCGGTGGGGTCGGCGCGCGTGCACCCGGCGCGCGGGCGGTCGCCGTTCGTCGTCGAGGGCGACGAGTACGACGCGGTCTACTGGGACAAGAAGCCCAAGTTCCTCGACTACGCGGGCGTGGGGCCGGACGACGTCGCGATCGTGACGAGCATCGAGCAGGACCACATCGACATCTACCCGGACGTGGCGTCGTACGAGGCGGCGTTCCGCGCGCTGGCCGAGGTGCTCCCGCCGAGGGGCCTCGTGGCGTGCGACGCGCGCGACGCGCGGGTCCGTGCGGTCGTGGGGAGCACGACGAAGGCGCGCGTCGCGTGGTACGCGCTCGAGCACGACGACACGGGCGACGTGACGCCGACGTGGCTCGCAGCGCCGGCGGCCCCGGGCCCGGGCGGCGTGCAGCCGTTCGACGTGTTCTTCGGCGGTTCGTCGTGCGGGCGCTTCGCGATGCGCGTGCCGGGCCTGCACAACGTGCGCAACGCGCTCGGCGCGATCGCGGCCTGCGTCGAGGGGTACGGCATGAGCCCCGCCGACGCCCGCACGCACCTCGCGACGTTCGAGGGCGTGCGGCGGAGGCAGGACCTCCTCGGCGAGCCCGGCGGCGTCCGCGTCTACGACGACTTCGCGCACCACCCGACCGCCGTCGACGAGACGCTCCGCGCGCTCCGCTCGCGCCACCCCGAGGGCCTCCTCTGGGTCGCCTTCGAGCCGCGCAGCGCGACCGCCTGCCGCGCGCTCCACCAGGACGCCTACGCGCGCGCGTTCGACGCCGCAGACCGCGTGCTCCTCGCGCCGCTCGGCCGCACCAACGTCCCCGAGCCCGAGCGCCTCGACCTCGACCGCCTCGCCCGCGCCCTCGGCGACAAGGCCCGCACCATGCCGAGCATCGACGCGATCGTCGACCGCCTCGCCACGGAGGCGAAGGCGGGCGACACCGTGGCTCTCTTCTCGAACGGCTCCTTCGGGGGGGCGCACGCGAGGCTCCTCGCGGCGCTCGCGGAGAGGCGAGAGTAGAGAAACAGGAAGGTCAGAAGATCAGAAGGCGTGAGGGGGGGTGTTCACGCGGCTGCACGGGGGGGAAGGCTGTCGTGCACCTCGAGAGGGGACGAACACGGGAACGAGGAACGGGAATGGGAAGTCGGAATGCGGAACGGCAGTCAACCGCCTCCGATCGCCGCGGGACGACGCCATCCCCATTCCGCATTCCCGTTCCCGTGTTCGTCCGCTCCGGGGTGCACGCCGACTTCCCCCCCCGTGCAGCCGTGTGAACACCCCCCTCTCCCCTTCTGATCTTCTGACCTTCCTGTTTCCTACTCTCGAGGGTCAGGAGGCCGGCCGCGAGCTCACGTCGCGCGTCGTCGGCTCGAGCTTCTGGAGCGCGGTGTCGCACTCGTCGACGACGAGGCGGTGGCCGGCGGCGACGGCGAGGGCGCGCGTGCGCTCGTACTCGGTGCGCGCGACGTCGAGGAGACCCGCCTTGTGGAGGAGGCGCGCCAGGAGCACGCGGCCGCCGATCACGTCCCACGTGAAGTCCTTGCTCTGGGCGTACGCGATGCCCTGCTTGAGGAGCTTCTCGCCGTCGCCCCGGCCCTGGAGACCGTCGAGGAACGCCAGGAACATGCGGTTGTAGTTCGCGAGCCGTTCGTACCCGGACTCCTCGCAGAGCGCGAGCGACTGGCGGAACGCGCCGTACGCCCGCGGCAGGTCGTCGAGGTGCACGAGGATGTCCCCGAGGTTGTGCAGGTTGAGCATCACCTCGTAGCCGATGCCCATCTCGCGGCTCACGTCGATCGCCTTCTCGCTGTGGAGCGCGGCGGAGCGGAAGTCCTTCGTGAAGTAGTCGACGAGCGCGCGCACCTTGGTGCGTTCGAGCTGCGCCGTCCGGTCGCCCGCGAGGAGCTGCTCGGCCTCCTGCAGGCTCGCGAGCGCGGCCCGGCGGTCGCCGATACCGGCGTACGACTGCGCGCCGTACATCGCGATGCGGTGCATCTCGGCCTCGTCGCCCTTCGCCTTCACCGCGGGGCGCACGTCCTCGATGAGCTGGATCCCGCGCTGGAAGTCCCCCTGGCGCATCGCGAGCTCGAGCTCGGCGATGAGCACCTGCTTGAGGAGCGGGTCGTCCGTCTCGGCGATCGTCGTCGCCTCGGCGAGCCGCTGCCTCGCGTCCTCCATGTGCTGCGCCGCCGAGAGCAGCTGCCCTGCCGCGACGCGCGCCTTCACGCGGACCTCGCGATCGTTCGAGCCGTCGGCCCGATCGATGACGCGGTTGCACAGCTCGACCGCGTCCGGCGCGGCGCGCACGAGGCGCACCGCCGCCGCCAGCTTCTCGAGCCAGCGCGCGAGCTCCACGGGGAGGCGCTTGGCCGTGTCCGTCAGCGCGATGGCGCGCGCATAGTCGCGCGCCGCCGCCTCGAGCTGCCTCGCCTCGAGCCGGCGCTCGCCGCTCTTGGCGAAGTAGCTCGCCGCGCGCTCGCGGTCGCCCGCCTCGTAGAGGTGGCCCGCGATGCGCGACGCGTGCTCCCACGCGCGCTCGCCGAGCGACGTCTCGAGCGCCTGCCCGGCCGCCGCGTGCATCTCGCGCGCGGCCTCGGGCGTGAGCGCGTCCACGACGATCTCGGGGATGAGCGGCGACGAGAACCGGAGCTCGCTCGGCCCGGTCTGGACGAGGAACTCGCGCTCCTTGAGCGTCGCGATCGACCGCTCGAGCGACGGCATCGCCTGCCCGAGCATGCTCGAGAGCGCCGTCACCTCCACCGGGTCCCCCAGGACGGAGGCCGCCTGGAGCGTCGCCCGGTCCTCGTTCGAGAGGCGCGCCACGCGCGACGCGACCAGGCCGCGCAGCGTCTTGGGCAGGGCAAGCTCCTGCCCCACGAGCTTCATCGAGACGACGCGCTTGTCGCCGACGGTCACCGCGCCCACCTCGACGAGGCCCTTGACGACCTCCTCGGCGAAGAGCGGGTGCCCGCCGGCGCGCGTGCGGATGAAGCGCATCAGCTCCTCGGGCACGGTGTCGACGCCGAGGCGCAGTGCGACGAGGCGCTCGACGTCGGCCGTCGTGAGGTCGCCCAGCTCGAGGGCGACGTGGCCCTCGACGTTCTCGAGCGGGTGCGAGAAGCCCGCGCGGGCCGCGAAGAGGAAGACGACGCGGGCGTGGCGCAGGCGCGCGAGCGCCTCGTCGACGAGGGCGAAGCTCTCCTCGTCCATGCCGTGGGCCACGTCCCACGCGAAGGTGTGCGGGCGATCCTCGCAGAGGCTCTGCACCATGCGCGCGAAGGCCGTGCGCAGGAGCGCCTTCGCGTTGCCCGAGAAGGACGGGACCGTCGCGCCGAGCGCGGTGAGCACCGCGCTCACCTCGTCGCCCTGGAGGCCGAGCGCGCGCAGGCGCGGCTGCACGGCGAGGATGCGGTCCTGCGAGTCGCCCTCGGCCGTGCCGCAGAGGACCTGCATCATGCTCACGATCCCCGAGAGCGGGAACTCGTTGCCGCGCGGGGGGCACGCGGCGATGTGGAAGCCGACGTTGTACCCGCCCTTTCTCAGCCGCCGCTCGACCTCGTAGAGGAGGCGCGTCTTGCCGACGCCGTGGTCGCCGCGGATGGTGAGGACGCGCGGGTTTCGCTTCGTCGCGAGCGCGAGCACCTCGCCGATGCGGCGGAGCTCCTCCTTGCGGCCAACGAACCGGCCGAGCGCCTCGCCCTGGCCGCGCACCTCGCGAACGAGCACGCCCGCGACGCTCGACGCGGGGCGGTCGCTGTCGGCCATCGTCTCGAACTCGAAGAGGCTCTTCACCTGGCGGAGCGCCTGCGTGCTCATCGCGGCCTGGCCCTCGCGCACGCGGGCGAGGTCGCGCGCGGTGTCGAGGAGCGTGCCGAGGCGGTCGTCCTCCGTCGGGTCGCCGCCGTGCGTGACGTGGATGCGGCCCGTGTGGATCCCGGCTCCCGGGCGGCGCACGGCGTCGAGGCTCCGCAGGACGACGAGCGCGCAGCGGGTCGCCATCTCGGTGTCGCGGCCGTCGGGGTCGCCGAGGCCGAAGATCGCCGCGATGTGCCCGGCCTCGCGCCGCAAGACGCGCCCGCCCCACCGCTCGACCACGCTCGCTGCCTTGTCGACGACCACCGGCGGCGCGTCGCGCGGGAGCTCGATGACGAGCGCCGTGACCTCGCGCCGCTCGCCCATCTCGGCGGCGCGGTCGATGGCCGCGAAGCGCTGCCCCGTGGCGACGCGCACGCTCGAGGCCTGGCGCGTCGACGGGACCTCGACGGGCGTGCGCTCGGCGGCGGGGTTGCCCTGCTCGGCCTCGAGCATCGGCTCGGGCATGAGCGCGCCGCCGCCCTCGCTCGCGTCGCGGAAGCGCCCGAGGAACTCGGCGAGATCGTGCGCGCCGAAGCGGCTCCCCTGCGCGTAGAGGAACGCGAGGAGCGCCTCGTACATCTTGCCCGCGTCGGGGTACCGGTCCTGCGGGCTCCTGGCCATCGCCGTCTTGAGGATGGCGACGAGCTCGGGCGGCGCGTCGGGGCGGAGGAGCTCGACGGGCGGGTACTCGCACGCCTGCACGCGGCGGAGCGTCTCGAAGGTCGTCGGCGCGCTGAACGGGTTCACGCCGGCGACGCACTCGTAGAGCATCGTCCCGAGGGAGAAGAGGTCGCTGCGTGCGTCGACGCTCTCGCCGCGCGCCTGCTCGGGGCTCATGTAGCCGAACTTCCCCTGGAGCTTTCGCGCGCGCGTGTCCTCGACGGCCTCGTTCTCGAGCGCGCCGCGCGCCTTGGCGATGCCGAAGTCGGTGACCTTGACCTCGCCCTCGAAGGAGAGGAGCACGTTCTGCGGCGACACGTCGCGGTGGACGATCCCCAGCGGGCGCATCTGCTCGTCGCGGCGGCGATGCGCATGGTCGAGGCCCTTGGCGACCTCGGACGCGACGTACACGCCGAGCTGGATGGGGAGCGCGAGCTGCTGGCGGCGTGACCGGGCGAGGACGCTCGCGAGGTCGAGCCCGTGCACGAACTCCATCGCGATGTAGTAGGCCTCGGACGGCGCGCCCCCGGACGGCTCGCCCCACGGCGCCTTGCCGAGATCGAACACCTGGACGATGTTCGCGTGCGAGAGGCGCACCGCGAGCTTCGCCTCGTGGATGAACATCTCGACGAAGTCCTGGCTGCGCGCGAGCTCCGGCAGGATGCGCTTGATGACGAGGACCTTCTCGAACCCCTCGACCCCGTAGCTCTTGGCCTTGAAGACCTCCGCCATGCCGCCCTGCCCGAGGCGTTCGAGCAGGCGATAGCGGCCGAATGCGGCGTTCACAGGTACGCGAGCCCCCGGGTTGACGAGTCGCTGGCCGACCTTCGGGAGGCCGTGCCGTGTGATTCACACGGTCTGGACGTTACCACGTCAGGGGGAGGGGCGCTGGGGGGCGGGCCCCGAAGAGACGGGGAAGGGCGGAGGCGCGACCGGTCGACGGACCACGTACACGGGGTTCGTGAAGCCGAGCGGCGGGACGGGCATGAAGGGCAGGACGTCATCCATGCGGCGCTCGCCGCGCGCGATGACCTGCACCCAGCCGTTGTCGGGCCCGACGGCGACGTCGACGTCGCGATCGAAGCGGATGGTGCGCTCCTCGGCCTGCTGGAGGGTGCCCGCTTCGTTCCCGAGCTCGGTGGGGCGCGAGGGCACGTCGAACGACTGGACGATCTTGCCGCCCACCACGATCTCGACCTTCGTGACGTCGACCCACGGCGCGGCGCGCACGCGGACGTGGCCGTGGATGGGGTCCTCGGTCGTGCTGATGGCGTCGCCGGGCCGGCCACCGCCGAGCTCGAGCTCGATGATCGGGCCGCTCGTGACCGTCGCGTGGCCCTTCTTGATGTTCGCTACGACCGCGAGCGGGTCCACGGCGCGCGCCTCGGAGTCGCGCCCCGCGTGCGGGTCGACCGTCACCATCGTGCGCGGGTAGCCCGCCCAGTGGAACTGGATGCGGTGCGAGTCGCTGCTGCCCGTCGCCGTGAAGCGCCAGCCGAAGTTGAGGAGCGCCCAGTAGTCGCGCAGCACCTGGTCGACGCGCTCGGGCTTCTCGTCGTCGTAGCCGTTATAGACCTCGATCCCGTCGAAATCGATCCGGTTGTGGATGCGCGAGCGCGGGCCCTTCGGATCGAAGCCGATGTTCGAGAAGTAGCCGATGCCGTGCGGCAGGCGCGGGTGGTTCAGCTGGAAGTACCGCGCAGGGTCGCCCGCGCGCACCACGCGGAAGATGGCGTTCATCGAGGTGTGCTTGTACGGAGGAGGCGTCTGCCACGGCGGGTAGGGGAAGACGCCGAAGTGGCCGAACCCCTTGCTGTAGGTCGTCACCTCGACGCCAGGCACGCTGAGGAGCTCGCCGCGGAGATCGAGCGTGTCGATCGCGCTCGCGTAGTCGCCGACGATGTTGTGCTCCGTGGGGACCGCGAAGTCGATGCCGGCGGCGACGAGCGACGTCACGCGGTCCTCGGGCGTCACGGGGCTGTCGAAGCTCGGGCGGGCGTGGACGTGGAGATCGCAGCCGAGGACGCCGAACGTCGGCACGACGTGCCGCGGCGCGAGCTCGACCTCGGTGAGGCGGCCGGGCGCGATGTCGACGCGCTTGGCGTCGACCGTCCACTCGATGCCGCGCGTCGCGGCGACGCGGTAGTGCCCCGACGGCAGCGGCGTGTTCACCTCGCCGCGGAGCGCGTCGATGACGGGGCCCGCGCCGGACGCGCGGTAGTCGGGCCCGAAGCTCGGGTCGATCGTGCCGTCGACGCCATGCACGAGGAGACGCGCGGTGAGGGGCTTGTGCGTCTCGAAGTCGACGATCGTCACGTGGAGGTCGCCGCCGGGGGACACGTCGAGCTCGAGGTCGTGCGGCGTACCGGGGACGAAGGACGCGAGGCTGCTCGAGCGGCCCGGGTCGATGGCCGCGTACCACTCGACGACCGAGAGCGGCACCTCCAGCGCGAACGAGCCGTCGTCGGCCGCGTGCGCGCGCACCTCGGGGTTACCCTGCGCGTCGCGGCCGAAGACGAGAGCGCGGTCGCTGGTCCCGGTGACGTGCCCGCGCACCGGAGCGGTGGGAACGCCCGCCAGCTCGGCGAAGGCCTTCCAGAGGGCGGCGCTCGTCGCGCCGACGACGAAGCGCATCGAGGCGAGCTTGCCGTCGGCGCCGTCGTCGGGAGCGGTCGTCACGGCGACGCGCATCGGCTCCCCCGGGGGAAGCGCCTCCTCGAGGATCGCCTCGACGTTCACGGGCGCGCCGGGAGAGAGGACGCCCAGCGGGTGCGGGTCGGCGTCGACGACGAGCGCGCCGCCGGTCACCGTCGCGCGGTCGGCGATCTGGCCGACGCCCGGGACGAAGACCACCTGCCCCTCGCTCGAGAGCTCGGCCCGGAGCGCGAAGGTGTGGCCCGCGGCGGCCGGCTCGGGGGGCGCGGTGAGGTCGAGCAGGAGCGCGTCGCGCGCGGGATCGCCGCGCAGCTCGAGCGTCGCTTCGAGCGTCGTGTCGCCGAGCGCGATGGGCAGGGTCGCGCGGAGCCCCTCGGGGGTCATCCGCATCTCGTCGCGGTCGAGCGCGAGCGGGTGGGCCGTACCGTCGACGACGACGGCGAGGTCGATCGCGCGGTCGAGCGCGCCGTCGCGCGTGCGCAGGTCGAGGCGCGCCGCGGCGGGGTGGATCTCGTAGGTCACGAGGCGCGTCTCGACGGCATTCGGCGAGCGCGCCGGGGCGTGGGGCGCGCCGCGAGGGCGCGTCGCGACGGCCAGGCCGAAGGCCACGAGCCCCGCGATGACGCCCATCGCCACGAGCTCGCCCAGCGACCTTCCACTGCTCGCCATCGACCCTCAGACGATATCACCCACGCGCGTGCCCGAGAGCGCGGCGGAGCGCGCGTCGTCGCCGTCCGCGCGCGCGATCGCGAGCCGGACCGCGAGCGCGGGCTCGCCGCCCAGCGCGGCCGTGGCGTCCTCGCCCCACTCGACGAGCACGATGGCCCCCTCGCCGCGCCGCTCGCGCAGGCCGAGGCGCGCGACCTCCCCGGCCAGGCCCGCGCCGCGCAGGCGGTAGAGGTCCACGTGGAGGAGGACGCCCCGCGCGGTGTCGTACTCCTGCACCAGGGCGAAGGTCGGGCTCGGGACCGTCCCGGAGACGCCCATCGCACGCGCGACGGCCCGGGCGAGGAACGTCTTGCCCGCGCCGAGGTCCCCCTCGAGGATCACGAGGTCCCCGGGCGCGAGGACGCGCGCGATGGCCGCGCCCAGGCGCCGCGTGTCCCGGCGCGTGCGCAGCGTCCGTTCGATCAGGGCGCCCGCCCCTCAGCTCGCGCCCGGCTCGGGCTCCGGCTCGCCTTCGGGCCCGGCCGGCTCGCTCTCCTCGACCTTCGCCTTCGGCGCGAGTCCCTTCTTCTTGCCCTTGCCGGTCCTCGCGGGCGCCGGCTTCTCCTCCGGCTCCTCGTCGTCTTCCTCGTCCTCGTCCTCGTCTTCTTGCGCGGCGCGCCGGGGCTCCACCGTCTCGCCCTTGAGCTCGCGGATGCTGTCCTCGTCCCCGAGGCTCAAGGCGAGGCGCGGCGTCTTGCGCGCCGACTCCCAGAACGCCGCGTAGAAGAACGACACCACGAGCGCGCTGAGGACCCCGATGAGCTGACTCGTCGAGAGCTGGTAGGGCACGGTCTGCCCGAAGCTCGCCGGCTTGAGCGCGAGGTACGCGATGACCGGTGGAGCGAACGCGAGGATGCGGGCGACCAGGCGCGCGCGCTTGTTCGTGATGCCGAGCGAGATGCCGAAGACGAACCCGAGCCCCATGACGAGGAGGCAAAGCGGGATGTACACGTGCGCGTCGAGCGTCGGCCCGTAGCTCCCGCGCTCCACGTCGTCGCGCCACAGCTCGAGGAGGAACCGGGCGAAGCCGTAGGCGAACACGAAGAGGAAGAACACCTGCCCGCGGAACCGGAGGTAGCGCCGCTGCGTGAGGAGCAGGATGAGCAGCCCCAGGCCGACGAGCGACTCGTAGAGCTGCGTCGGGTGGACGGGGAAGCTCGAGTTCATCTTCACGAGCTCCGTCTCGAGCGGCGTGCCGCGGTAGACCTCGAGGTGGCGCACGTACGCGGGGCTCCCCTCGCCGCTCGCCAGCGTGCCGGTCACCCAGTGCGGGAACGTGCCGAGCGTCTTCAGCCAGTGGGGCGCGCCGTCGGGCAGGCGCTTGCCGAAGTCGCAGCCGAAGAGGTAGCAGCCGAGGCGCGTGACCATGAGGCCCGAGGCGAGGCTCGGCACGGCCTCGTCGGCCCACGCGAGGAGGCGGATCTTCTTCGGGGAGAGGAACGCCCAGCTCCCGAGCAGGCCCCCGATGAAGCCGCCGTACGCGACGAGGCCCCCGTTGCGGAGGGCGAAGAGGTCCCAGAACGACTTGAACTCGTCGGGGTTCGTGATCGCGTAGAGGATGCGCGAGCCCGCGAGCGCGGCGAGCGCCGTGATGACGTAGCAGTTCGCCATCGTCTCCTTCGGCAGGCCGTCGCGCTCCGCGAGGGGGAGCGTGAGGTACCAGCCGATGACGAGCGAGACGCCGAGCATCACGCCGTACGCGTAGATGGGGACGTTCGCCGCCTCGTAGGCGACCGTGTGCCATTTCCAGCCCGCGGCGCCGGCGGCCAGGGCGACGACGAGCGAGGTGAGAAGCCCGCTCCGATCGCCCCGGCGCTGCGCGAGGACCGCGAAGACGATCGCGATGACGGCCACCGCCGCGAGCGCCCACCAGAGATGGAGCGGCGTGTGCGGCAGCGGGATGCGGAAGAGGATCGGGTGCATGGGGGAACGGCCTTCGTTTACAAGAAAACCGGCGCGAACGCACCTCGGGCGCGGTGCGGAGACGCTCCGGCGGGGGCGGCGCCCCCGGAGCCTGTGGTAGTACCGGGAGCGTGAACCGCCTGAGCCTCGTGCCGCTCGCCCTGCTCGTGTCCGCGGTCGGCTGCGTCCCACCCGGCAGCGCCGGCGAGCAGGACGCAGGCAGGCCCGGAACCGCGGCCCACCCCGAGACGCGCCCCGCGCCGACGATGATTCCGTCGGTCGGCATCATGACGGCCCCGTTCGAGGACGATTTCGACCGCCCGAACTCCCCGGCCGCGCCGGCGACCGCAGAGGTGCACCCGGCCCTCTCGGGGAGCGTCGAGGGGCACCCCGTGCCGCCGGCAACCACCGGTAGCGCAGCGTCGAGCGCTGGCAGCGCGGCGGCGAGCGCCGGCAGCGCACCGTCGAGCGTCGCGACCGCGACCCCGCCCCTGCCGGGCGCAGACCTCGGCCCCGACTGGCTCGCCACGCAGGCCGGCGTCTGGCGCATCGAGGGTGGCCGCCTCTGCGGCGAGCACGCGCACAACCATGGCGTCTGGCTCAAGCGGGTCCTCCCCATCAACGCCCGCATCGAGTTCGACGCCGCCACGATGTCGGCCGACGGCGACCTCAAGGCCGAGTACTGGGGCGACGGCCGCTCGTTCGCGACGGCGCTCTCCTACACGAACGCCACCAGCTACCTCACCATCTTCGGCGGCTGGCACAACAAGTTCCACGTCCTGGCGCGCCTCAACGAGCACGGCAACGACCGCAAGGAGATCACGGTCACGGCCGACACGGACGACCCGCGCGAGAAGCCCGTCGTCACCGGCCAGCACTACCACTTCAAGGTCGAGCGCAGCGACGGGCGCACCGTGAAGTGGTGGGTGGACGGCAACGAGATGCTGACCTGGACCGACGAGCGCCCCCTGGAGGGCCAGGGACACGACCACTTCGGCTTCAACGACTGGGACGTGAAGGTCTGCTTCGACAACGTGAAGGTCGTGCCGCTACCGTAGCCGGAGAGGCACGGAGTGACCGAGGCGCTCGACATCGAGAAGCTCGTTGGCGAGCTCGAGGTCAACCTCGACCGGCTGCGCGCGCTCTACGAGCAGTACTTCATGGGCCTCGAGAAGATCGAGCCCATGGTCGTGCGCAAGGATCTCGACCGGCGCATCCACGCTCTCCGCAAGGAGCAGATCCGCAACACGGCGCAGCGCTTCCGCTTCCAGATGATCCTGCAGCGGTACAGCACGTACCAGTCGCACTGGCAGCGCATCTGCCGCGAGATCGAGAACGGCACGTACAAGCGCCACGTCGTGCGGGCGCGGCAACGCTTCGCCGGGGACACCGCCGCGGCCCGTCGCCGCAGCGTCGCGCCCCCGGCGCCGGCGCCGCACCTGACGGACGACCTCGCCGCGCAGCTGGCCGAGCTCGATCGCGAGTTCGCGCCCGCCGATGTGGTCGACGAGCTGGACGTGGAGCTGCTCGACGACACGCCCATCGCCCCTCCCGTCGCCGCCGCTCCCCCCGATCGCCCCAGCCAGCCCGGCCCCGTCTGGCGGAAGGCTCCTGCGGCGCAAACCGCCGCGCCGGCCGCTGCTCCTCCCGCGCCTGCGGCGCGGCCCGCCGGCCCGCCCCCGCGTCCGATCCTGACCGGAAAGCCTCCTCCTCCCCGCCCCGGCGTCTCGGCCGCTCCTCCTCCCCCGCGACCCGGCACCGCTGCTCCCCCGGCCGCTCTTCCTCCCCCGCGACCCGCTGGCGCCGCTCCACCGGCCGCTCCGCCCGCGCCCCGTCCCGCCGGCCACCCGGCGCCTCCCCCTCCCGCGCTGGCTCGTCCCGCACCGGCCGCTCCCGTGGCGGCGCGCCCGGCGCCGGCGGCCGCACGCGCCCCCGGCGAGATCCCCGACGAGAGGGTCCGCCAGATCTACGCGCAGTACGTCGAGGCCAAGCGCCGCCAGAACGAGTCCACCGCGGCCATCACGTACGATGCCGTCGCGAAGACACTCCGCGACTCGAGCGCGAGGCTCCGCGAGAAGCACGGCAAGCCTGTCGACTTCGAGGTCGCGGTCAAGGACGGCAAGGCCATCCTCAAACCGGTCCTCAAGTGAGCCGCGGGCGAGCCGTCAGTGGTAGGCGCGGGGCGGGTTCGGGGTCGGGCGGGACGACATCGGCGGGGCGTCGTCCAGGGGGCGCTCGTCGCAAAAGAGGATCGAGCAGTGCTTGCTGTCGCTGTCCTGCATCCGGGCGCAGAGGGATACGAGGTCCTCGTCGGCGTCGACGACCGTGCCCTCGGTGGGCTGCGCGGTGCGCGGGTCGTAGCTGCACTCGTCCAGGGCGACCCACCGCCCACGGAACGCGTCACTTCGGCAGATTTGCGGCCACGTCAGTCGACTACTCATTCACCAGTCCTCGTGCCCCCGTCGGGTGGCCCATCGAATATACGCCCCACCCCCGGTGGTCAAGAAGGGGGGTGTTGCACGGGTGCGACAGTGTACCATCCGTTCAGGAGCCCGCCGTGAGCGCGCCCCGGTCTTCGCCGTCCGTCGCATGAGGCGCGCCCCTGCCGTGTTGCTCGGCTGCGGCCTCGTCGTCGCCTGCGCCGCACGCCAGAATCCGCATGATTCCGTGCTGATGGCAGCGACGGCGCCGGTTCACCCCGCGCCGGGCGAGCGCGCCCCCGCCGCCTCCCTTTTCGCCACCGACGTCTTCGGCCTCCCGGATGGCTCCGCCTTGACGCCGGACGCCGCCCCCGGCGCCGTCCTCCTCGGCCTCGACCCACACGTCTCCGTCGCGCCCGCGTTTCGCGCCGGTGGCGCCGTCGCGACCGCGCTCTCGCCCGACGGCGCGACGCTCCTGGTCCTCACGGCCGGCTACAACCGCGTCTTCGACCGCGACGGCGAGCGCGTGGAAGAGGCCTCCGGCGAGTACGTCTTCGTCTACGACGTGGCGGCGGGAGCCCCTCGCGAGCTCCAGGTCGTCGGCGTGCCGAACGACTTCGGCGGAATGGCGTTCGCGCCCGACGGGAAGCGCTTCTACGTCAGCGGCGGGCCCGACGAGGTCGTCCGCGCCTGGGTTCGCGCCGGGCCGCGCGGCGAGTGGGCCGCCGTCGAACCGCCGATCGAGCTCGGCCACCGCGCGCCGAACGGGTTCGGCGGGCTCGGCGTGAAGGAGGGGCCCTTTGCGGCCGGGATCGCCGTGACGCCGTCGGGCGAGCGACTCGTCGTCGCGCAGCACGAGAACGATGCGCTGACGGTGGTCGACGCGGCCGGCGGCGCGCGCCGCAGGGACGTGAGCCTCGTCCCGGAGGCGGGGGCCGGCGGCGAGTTCCCGCGGGCGGTCGCCGTGGTGGGCGAGGACCGGGCGTTCGTGGGCAGCCAGCGGGACGCCGAGCTCGCCGAGGTGGACCTCGCGGCGGGCCGCGTCGTCCGGCGCATCCCCGTCGGGCAGCAGCCGACGGCCCTTCTCCTCAATCGCGCCCGTAGCCGCCTCTACGTCGCGAACGCCGGCTCGGACTCCGTCAGCGTCGTCGACGTCGCCTCCTCCCGCGAGCTCGCCCGCATCCCCACCATCGCGCCGCCCGACGCGCTCCCCCGCGCCCTGCCCGCCCTGCGCGGGTCGAACCCCAACGCGCTCGCCCTCTCGCCCGACGAGCGCACCCTCTACGTCACCAACGGCGGCAACAGTACCCTCGCCGTCGTTTCGCTCGACGCGACGGGCACGTCCGGCCACGTCGCCGGCCTCGTCCCGACCGGCTTCTACCCGCACTCCGTCTCGGTCGCGCGCGACGGGCGCTGGCTCTACGTCGCGCACGGCCGGAGCGTCCCCGGCCCGAACGCGCGCGGCCCCTGGTGGGACGTCGACCGCGCCCCGAAGCACCCCTACGCGCCGAGCGGCGGCAACGAGTACTCCCTCCAGCTCGAAGAGGGCGGCCTCCTCGCCTTCCCCGTGCCCGGCCCGGACACCCTCGCGCGCCTGACGCGGCAGGCCCTCGCGAACGACTTCCCGGACGATCCGGCGCGCGTCCCTCCCGTCGTCGCGCGCCTGCGCGGCGCCGTCACGCACGTCGTCTTCGTCGTCGCCGAGAACCGCACCTACGACCAGATCCTCGGCGACGTCGCCGAGGCGGACGGCGACCCGCGCCTCGTGCACTGGGGGCAGCGCATCACGCCCAACCAGCACGCGCTCGCGCGCGGGTTCGTCACGCTCGACCGGTTCTTCGCGTCGGGCGACGTCTCGGGCGACGGCTGGCAGTGGACGATGGGTGGCCGGTCGACCGACGTCGCCGAGAAGGCCGTCCCCGTCGAGTACGCCGACCGCGGCGAGCACACGTTCGACTGGGAGGGCATGAACCGCGGCATCGACGTCGGCCTCGCGACGGACGCCGACCGCCTCGCGGCGAACCCCTACGCCGTGCGCGGGCAGCTCCCCGGCGCGGTCGACGTGGCAGCGCCCGACCTCCTCCTCTGGGAGGACGCGCTCGCGGCCGGCCGGAGCGCGCGCGTCTACGGCGTCTTCTGCGACCTCACCCTCTACGGCTTCGCCGAGACCGATCCGGCGCGCATCCCGCCGCTCCGCATGCCCTTCGAGACCCGGACGCGCGTCGCGTTCCCGGCGCGCGCGTCGCTCGCGGCGGTCGAGGACCCGTACTTCCGCGGGTTCGACCAGCGCTTCCCCGACCTGTGGCGCGAGCAGGAGTGGAAGCGCGAGCTCGACGGCTACGTGACGCGCGGCGATCTGCCGGCGCTCTCGATCGTGCGCCTGCCGCACGACCACCTCGGCGACTTCTCCCAGGCGCTCGACGGGGTCGACACTCCCGACACGCAGATGGCCGATCACGACTACGCCGTCGGCCGCCTCGTCGAGGACCTCTCGCGCACGCCCTACTGGGCGAGCACGGTCGTCTTCGTCGTCGAGGACGACGCGCAGAACGGGTCGGACCACGTGAACGCGCACCGCACCATCGCGCTCGTCGCGGGCGGGCACGTGAGACGCGGCGCCGTCGTGCACACGCCGTACGCGACGACCTCGATGCTGCGGACGATCGAGCTCCTCCTGGGCATCCCGCCGCTCTCGCAGCACGACGCCGAGGCGCCGGCGATGGAGGACGTGCTCGACGAGACGGCGAACCTCGCGCCGTACGTGGCGATCGTGCCGGAGGTGCTGCGCACGACCCGCCTGCCGCTGCCGCCGCCCGGCG
Organism: Polyangiaceae bacterium; assembly: GCA_036490515.1. Taxonomy (GTDB): domain Bacteria; phylum Myxococcota_A; class Polyangia; order Polyangiales; family Polyangiaceae; genus Palsa-1150. The sequence goes on along the minus strand of DASXDU010000040.1, from coordinate 160,243 downwards.
CGGGAGCGACGGCGGCGCGGCCGAGGCACGACGCCGCCTGGTGGGCCGCGGCGACGGCCGGCTGGGACTTCGACGACGTGGACGCGGCGCCGACGGACGCGCTGAACCGGCTCCTCTGGTGCGGGCTGGTCGACGACCGCGGCTGCACGAGCGAGAAGCGCGAGATGGCCAGCAGCGGCAGCGGCGCCACGACAGGCGACGGCGACTAGCGGGAATGGCGCGACCCGTCACTTCGGGTGAGCCGCGAAGAACGCCCACATGATGGCGCTCGCATCGGGGGCCGCGGGATCGGTGAACGTGCCCGCCGTGCTTCCGCCGCTCCACGCGTGCGCGAGGCCGCTGACGAGGTACTCCTCGACGAGGGGCGCCCCGCTCGCCGCGTCGGCGTACGTCGTGAGCGTGTAGCTCTTGCCGCCGCCCGCGCCCGGCGTGCTCGCGGCGGCGGCGAGCTTCGCGCCCGCCTTCGTGTCCGTCTCGACCCACTGCGCGGCGACCTGCGCGCCGTTCGCGGGCGCGACGGTCGTGTCGGCCGTCCCCTGGAAGACGACGACCGGCACGACGCGCGCGTACGCGCCCATCGCGGCGTAGGCGGCGTCGCCTTGCTGCGTCGGGTCGGGCCCGCCCGACGCGGACGCGGTGAGGCCCGACGTGACGTCGGTCGCCGCCTGGTACTCGAGGCCCGAGTGCGCGCCGATCGCGGCGAAGACGTCGGGGTACGTCGCGCCGAGGACGACCGCCATCGCCGCGCCCGCCGAGAGGCCCGCCGCGTAGACGCGGTGCGCGTCGACCGCGTAGGCGCCCGCCACGTCGCCGACGATGCCGGCGAGGAGCTGCGGCTCGCCAGCGCCGCGCGCCTGATCGGCGGGGAGAAACCAGTTGAAGCACTGCTCGGTGTTCGCGCTCGTCGGCTCGTCCGGGTACGCGACGAGGAAGCCGGCGGCGTCGGCCTGCGCATCCATCTGCGTGCCGGCGGCGAAGTCCGCGGGCGTCTGCGTGCATCCGTGCAGCATGACGACGAGCGGCGCGGGAGTGCCCGCCGTATACGACACGGGCACGTAGAGGAGGTAGTCGCGCCCGCCGTAGGAGCGCGAGAGGAGCTGGCCGCCGGGTGCGTCCCCGCTCGCGTCGAACGCCGCCGCGGAGCCGTCGTCGCCGGGCGAGGACCCGTCGGGTCGACCTGCGGAGCCGCCGTCGGAGCCCGAGAATCCGCCGTCCGACCGGGGAGATGCGCCGTCGGGCTGGGGGAGCGCGCCGTCCGCGGCGGTTCCCGCGTCCGGGACGGCCTGGCTCGACGAGCTCCCGCAGGCCGGCGACGCCAGCACCGCCACGAGGAGAGGAGAGAACAGGAAGGCGGGAAGACGGGAAGCGTGAGGGGGTGGGCGGTCGGGGGCGGACATGGGGCGTACGGAGGTGCGCGCGGCGTGGACGACGGTGGACGGCGGCCGCCCGGAGGTGGACGGACGCTGGACGGCAGTGTTCGACGCCCGTCCGGCACTGTCCAGGCCCCGTTCCCGGCCGTCCATGCCCCGATCGCCCCTGTTCATCGTGTGAACGCTCCTCTCCCCCCCAAAACCGTTCCCGTCTCCCGTCTTCCTGTTCTCTCCCTCCCGGGCTCCCGACGGTTCTCACGTCATCGTGAGGCCGCCGTCGATCTCGAGGGTCCTGCCGTTCACGTAGTCGCACTCGAACGCGAACTTCACGGCGTGCCAGATGTCCTCCGGCAGGCCGATGCGGCCGACCGGGATGGCGGCGACGAGCGCGTCGCGCGCCTTCTGGTTCATCCCCTGGGTCATCGGCGTCTCGATCATGCCCGGGGCGACTGCGACGACGCGGATGCCCGCGGACGCGAACTCGCGCGCCCACGTGAGCGTGTTGGCCGCGAGCGCCGCCTTGGCCGACACGTAGTTCGACTGCCCGCGGTTGCCGAGGCGGCTGATGCTCGACATGTTGACGATGACGCCCGGGCGCGACTCGCTCGCGAGCATGAGCGCGACGACCTCGCGCACCATGAAGGTGGCGCCCGTCAGGTTCACGTCGAGGACGGCGCGCCAGTCCTCGGCGGTCATCTTCTTGATCTCGCCCGTGACGCGGTCCTTCTTCACGAGCATCCCGTCGCGGATGATGCCGGCGTTGTTCACGAGGCCGTTGAGGCCCCCCATCGCGTCGCGCGCCCACGCCGCGAACTCGATGATGTCACCCTCGCGACGCACGTCGAGCTTGCGCTTGTGGATGCCCGCCGGCAGCTCCGCGAGCAGTGCCTCGTCGACGTCCCCCGCCGCCACCTGCGCGCCCGCCTCGTGCAGCCGGCGCGCGAAGTGCGCCCCCATGCCGCGCGCGGCTCCCGTCACGATCGCCTTCACGTCCTTCAGTTGCATGGTGTCCTCGTCGCGTCAGTGGCGAGGCGCGGCTTCAGCCAGTCGCGCATCGCGGGGTAGAGAACCTTCGGCGCGCGGCTGCCGACCACGGCGCCGACGTGCCCGCCCGGGACGACGAGCATCTCCTTGTCGGCGCTGCCGCACGACTCGTGGAGCGCCTTCGCCGCGGGCAGCGGACAGATGGTGTCGCGGTCGGCCGCGACGGTGAGCACGGGGCAGCGCACCTCCGCGAGGTCCACGCGCCTGCCCGCGACGTGGTGCTCGCCGCGGACCAGCGTGTTCTTTTGATAAAGCTCCTCGATGTACGTGCGGTAGGCCGCACCGGGGAAGGGGATGTTGTCGCCGGCCCACTCCTCGAGCGCGTCGAACGCCTCGCGCGCCGCCGGGACGTGCGCCTTGTCGAGCCAGCCCCACCACTTGGCGATCTGCGCGCTCGGGCGGAGCGCGACGAAGCCGCTCTGCATCTGCGAGGGCCCGACGTTGCCCGCCGCGGCGACGGCCGAGGCGTCGAACCACTGCGGGTCGACCATCGTGCGGAGCAGACCCCCCTGCGCGAAGTCGAACGGCCCCGCGAGGTTCACGAAGGCCGCGATCTCGTCGGGGTGGAGCGCGGTGTGAATGCCGGCGAGGGTGGCCCCCATGCAGTAGCCGAGGAGGCCGACCTTCGCGGCGCCCGTCGCGCGCTTCACCTTGCGGACCGCGCGCGCGAGGCGCGCGACCACGTCGTCCCACGTGAGGTAGCGGTCCTCGTCGTTGGCGATGCCCCAGTCGAGGCAGTACACGTCGAGCCCCCCGGCGACGAGCGCCTCGACGAGGCTCGCCCCCGCGCGCAGATCGACCACGTACCAGCGGTTGATCATGCTGGGCACGACGAGGAGCGGCAGGGCCGCCTCGCGGCGGACGCCTTCCGGCGCCCGGAAGCGAACGAGCTGCGCGCAGCCGTCCTGCCACAGCACGTCCCGCGGGGTGGGCGCGACGTTCGCCATCTAGAGCGCCCCGGGACCGGAGACCATCTCGGCGGTGCGCTTCGCGGCGTCGATCCAGAGCTTGCGCCACTGGGCCGCGAGCTCGCTGCCGTACGCGAGCGAGACCTTGGTCAGGCGCGCCGCCTCGTCGAGCTGCGCGGCGACCTGCTCGAGGCCCTTCTCCTCGAGCTTCGCCATCTCGGCGAAGACGCCCTCCACGCGCTCGGCGTGGTCGCTGGCGGCCTTCTTGAAGGTGTCCTTGATTTGCTGCGTCTGCGAAGTCGTCGAATCGGCCATGATCGGCTCCCTTTCTGCGCCGCAAGCCGCGTGAATGCGGCCCCGGACGCGCTGGAACCTAACCCACGCGCGACGCCCGTCAATGACTTTTTGTTGCGATGCACAACGAACCGGCGGGTCGAACGCGCCGGGAGGGGCGCCGCCCGCGCCGCCGGAGCGCCCCCGTCGCGCTCAGCGTCGCTTCTTCCCGAGCGACTTCTTGAGGTCCTCGAGCTCACGACGGAGCTGCGCGACGTCGTCGCTCGAGGCCGCAGGCGCGGGCTCGGAGGGAGGCGGCGGCGGAGGGGGAGGAGGCGGCTCGTGCTCGGACCACGCGGAGGGCCCGTTGAGGAGGCGTGCGAGCGCGTTCGTCGCGGCAAAGGGCGCCATGGCGAGGGGGTTATACGTGGCGAGGTTGCTCGCGCCGCGTCGCGCCTGCGTGTAGACGGCCAGCGCCCAGGACATCCAGCGGCCCATGAATTCGGCCAGCGCGTCCTCCTTCATGCGAATGAGCTGGAGGAGGAGCGGCACGGGCAGGAGCTTCGCCGCGCCGCGGCTCTCGACGATGATCTGCGTGAGCGTGGCCTGCGTGAGGTCCTGCCCGGTCTTGGCGTCGAGCACCTGCACGTCCGACCCCTTGCGGATCGTGGCGGTCAGCTCCTCGAGCGTGACGTAGGTGCTCTGCGCGGTGTCGTAGAGGCGGCGGTTCCCGTACTTCTTCACGACGACTGTGGCCATGCTGCCCTCGGCGAACGCCCGCGAGCGGCCTCCGCCTGCGGTCGAGCGCACCCTAGCGCGGTGCGCGATGTTGCGTTGCAACAATTCGCCCTTGACTCGGGCGCTCCGCGGAGCCATGGATGCGGTCGCGCCGCGGGTGTTGCGGTGCAGCGAGAGGTGGCCATGGATCGGGCGATGCCGGGGCGGACGACGGCGCTGTGCGCGATGGTGCAGGCGGTGGGCGGCGGGCTGGGGTGGTCGGTGCTCCCCCCGCTCATGCCGGCCATCGCGAAGGACCTCGGCATCTCGCACGCGATGGGCGGCTTCGTGTGGGGCGCGGCGTCGCTCGGCATCGCGATCGCGTCGATCGCGGGGGGCGCGGCGGTGGATCGCTTCGGTCCGCGGCGCGTCGGCGCCCTCGCGCTCCTGGCCGGGGCGGTCGCGTGCGCGGCGCGGGCCCTCGCGACGGGGCCGTGGTCGCTCGCGGCGGCCATGCTCGTCTTCGGCATGCACATCGGCTTCTGCGCGCCCGCCATCCCCAAGGCGCTCGCCGCGCACGTACCGCTCGGGCGTCTGGCGCGGGCCAACGGCGTCGCGCTCGCGGGGTACACGCTCGGCACCGCGGCGACCGTCGTCCTCGCGCCGATGGTGATCGCGCCGGCCGCGGGCGGCTGGCGCGGCACGATGGTCGTCGCGGCGGCGGCGATGGTCGTCACGGCGGGCGTCTGGTGGGCGCTCGCGCGGGACGGCAAGGCGGGCGGAACGCACGCGTCCTTCGGCGCGATCCTCGCGCTCGGCAAGAACGCGGCGCTCCTCCGGGTCGCGGCGATGCACTTCCTCCTCTTCGGAGGCTACCTGGCGCTGCTCGGGATCCTGCCGCGGGCGCTCGTCGAGGGCGGGATGCCGGCGCGCCGCGTCGGCTTCGCCATCGCAGCATGGCTGACGGCGGCGGGCATCGCGAACTACGCCGGCCCCTGGCTCTCGGACCGCATCGGCCGCCGGCGCCCGGTCCTCGTGGGCGGCGCCGCGGTCGCGGCGAGCTGCCTCGGCGCGATGGCCTTCGCCCCCGCCTCCGCGACGGTCCCGCTGCTCGTGGTGGCGGCCCTGGGGGGCGGGTGCGTGGCGCCGCTCCTCTTCGCGATCCCCGCCGAGATCGAGGGCGTCGGCCCGACGCACGTCGGCGCGGCGCTGGGTCTCCTCGTCCTCGTCGGCCAGATGGGCGGCTTCCTCCTGCCGTCGATCGCCGGCGCCACCACCCAGTCGGCCGGGCTCCCCGGCGCGATTGGCCTCCTCGCCGTGGTCCACGCGCTCATCCTGGCCCCGGCCCTCGGCATGAGGGACACTCGCGCGTCGCGGACCGCCCCCTCGGGCGCGCTCGCCACCTGAGACGCCCATGCTGCAGCGCACCATCATCCTGTCCCTCGCCGTTCTCCCGCTCGCCCTGGCGGGCGCGTGCTCGAGCGCGTCTCCCCAGTGCCACGTCGGCGCCGACTGCGCGTCGGGCGCATGCGGCTCGAACGGGCAGTGCCTCCCGGCGACGGAGGCCGACGGCGGCGCCGACGCGGGCCACCCCGCGTACGAGGCGGGCGCCGAGGCGTCCGTCGAGGCGGCGACGGAGGCGGCCCCGGGCGACGACGGGGGCGCGGGGTGCGTGCCGGACCACGACGGCGTCGTCACGCGCGCCGAGCTGCCGATGCTGGCGGGCCTGCACGCGAGCTTCCTCATCGCGGAGAACGTCACGATGACGACGGGCGGCGTCGCCCAGCCCGACGGGTCCGTCGACTGGGACTTCTCGGCCGCCCTGAGCGGCGATCACACCGTGGTCATCACGACCGACGACCCGTCCGGCCAGTGGTTCGCGTCGAAGTACCCGGGCGCCACGTACACGTCGAAGCTCTCGGACACGCAGACGCTCCTCGGCGTCTACCAGGCGACGGCGTCGGCGCTCGATCTCGTCGGCGTCGTCACCCCGACGAACGGCGCGCCCGTCACCGAGGTCTCGTACTCGCCTTCGGCCGAGATCCTCGCCGTCCCGATGCAGATGGGGTCCACCTGGACGAGCACCTCGCAGGTGACGGGAACCGCCGACGGCATCGCCGCCATCTACAGCGAGAAGTACGTCTCCTCGGTCGACGCGCACGGAAGCCTGAAGGTCCCCTACGGGACGTTCGACGTGCTCCGCGTGCAGACGACGCTGACGCGCACCGACGGCGCGATCATCGAGACGACGCAGACGATGACGTTCGTGGCCGAGTGCTTCGGCCCGGTCGCGCGCCTCACGTCGAAGACGACGACCTACCCGCAGGCCGTCCCCGGCGACGCGTTCACGCAGGTGGCCGAGGCGTGGAGGCTCTCGCCGTGAAGCTCGCCGTCGCGGCGGTCGTGGCGTGCGCCGCGCTGCTCGCCGGGTGCGCCCCGTCGTTCTACGACGGCGTCCCGCCCGGCGCGCCGAAGGACGCGTTCTACGCCGAGGTCGGTGGAGCGCGCATCCGCTTCGTCGAGGCGGGCGAGGGCCCCCCCGTGGTCCTCCTCCACGGCTTCGCGTCGGCGCTCGAGACGTGGCGCGGCGTGATGGGCGAGCTCGCGAAGAAGCACCACGTGCTCGCGCTCGACCTCAAGGGGTTCGGCTGGTCGAGCCGCCCCGCGGGCGACTACTCGCCGCAGGCGGAGGCCCAGCTCGTCCTCGCGCTCATGGATCAGCGCAACATCCACCAGGCGGCGGTCGTCGCGCACTCGTGGGGCTCGTCGGTCGCGCTGGCGATGGCGGCCGCCGCGCCGGAGCGCGTGACCCGCATCGCGCTCTACGACGCGTGGGTCTACGAGGAGCAACTCCCGACGACGTTCCTCTGGGCGCGCGCGCCGGTGGTGGGCGAGGCCCTCTTCGACCTCTTCTACAAGGAGCGCCCGGACGACAAGATCGCGCTCGCCTTCTACGACCCGCGCACGTACGTGACCGAGCGCTTCGTCGAGGAGGTGGACCGCGGGCTCGATCGCCCGGGCACCGTCGCCGCGGCGCTGGCGGCGGTGCGCGGGCAGCGCTTCGCCGACGTGCAGAAGCAGTACGCGACGGTGAAGCAGCCCGTGCTCCTCCTCTGGGGGCGCGAGGACGCCGTGACGCTCCTCCCCTTCGGCGAGCGGCTCGCGCGCGACCTGCCCCACGCGCACCTCGTCGTCTACCCTCGGTGCGGGCACTTCCCGATGATCGAGGCCGCGCGGGCGTCGACCGAAGAGCTCGAGACGTTCCTCGACGAGGCGGCGCCGTGAGCTCGCCTGGCGCGGTGCGATCCTGCCGTGGCGACGCGCGGGCGACCCGGAGCCACGCGGCGTTCCGCGCGGGAGTCCTGCTCGGCGCGGCCGTCGGGCTCGTCGCGACCCCCGCCGGCGCGACGGGCTTCACGGACATCGGCGAGGACATCGTCCCGCGCGCGGACGTCGGCGTGAAGCTCGACGGGTACCTCCGCGCGCGCGCCGTCGACATGTACAACCTCGACCTCGACCGCGGCCCCACCCCGTCGGGGCAGCCGCTCTTTCCCGTGCCCCTCGGGAACCCGAACGCGCAGGCCCTCACGTACGCGGACATGCGGATGCGGACGGACCTGGCCGTCTACGCGCCCGGCGGGATGTTCGACGTCAAGGCGCGCGTCGACGTGCTCGACAACGTGGCGCTGGGGAGCGACGCGCAGGGCAACCCCGCCTCGTCGACGTCGCAGCTCTCGCCGCCGGGCGCCTTCCGCGTGAAGCGCGCGTACGGCGAGGCGCTCACGCCCATCGGGCTGATCGACGTCGGGCGCATCGGCGCGACGTGGGGCCTCGGTATGTTCACGAACGGCGGCGACTGCGCCGACTGCAACTACGGCGACGCCTTCGACGGGATCGCGCTCCTCACGCCGCTGGCCGACCACGTCTTCGCGCTCGCCTACGGCATCGACCAGATCGGCCCCTTCGTCGCGCAGCAACCCGGCGAGACGTCTCTCAACCTCTCGCCCTCCGCCGACGTGCACACGGTCACCGCGGCGTTCCTCCACTTCAAGACCGACCTCGCGCGCGACCGCCGCCGGCTCGCGGGCAAGACCACCGTGGAGTACGGCGCCTACGTCACCGAGCGCTGGCAGAACGACGACGTGCCGGCGACCTACCTGCCGACCGCGCAGCCCGTCGGCATCTCGAGCGCGCAGCTCATGGACCGCGGCTACCAGGCCACGGCGGTCGACGTCTGGGCGCGCGTGACGAACCCGTTCTTCCGCATCGAGGCCGAGGGCGCCGCCGTGGTGGGCTCCATCCAGCAGGCGTCGCTCGTCCCGGGCGTGCTCTATCGCGTCCCGGTCACCGCGCGGCAGATGGGCGGGGCGCTCGAGAGCGAGTTCGGGCCGCCCGAGTCGGTCGTGGGCGCCGGAGTGGATGCGGGGTACGCGAGCGGCGACCAGGGCTCGTACGGGTTCGGAGCGTTCCCCGTCGTCGGCTCGTCGGTCGCCAAGCCGGGGGACCTCAACGGCGTGAAGGCGAACCCGCCCGAACACACGACGGTGAACAACTTCACGTTCCACCCGGACTACTTCGTCGATCGCATCCTCTTCCGCGAGATCATCGGTACCGTCACCGGCGCGATGTACGCCCGCCCGCACGTGCGGTGGGACGTCATGCGGATCGCGCCGGGCGTCCTCCAGGCGAGCGTCGCCGGCATCGCGTCGTGGGCCGTCTACGCCGAGAACGCGCCCGGCGGAAAGAGCCCCCTCGGCGTCGAGATCGACCCCACGCTCGCCTACGCGTCGCGCGACGGCTTCGGCATCGCGCTCGAGTACGGCGTCCTCTTCCCCCTCGCGGGCCTCGACAACCCGCAGGCCAACCTCCGCGCGTTCCCGGCGCAGCTCGCCCGGGCGCGTGTCATGTACAGGTTCTGAGCGATGCGACGGCTCCTCCCCTTCCTCGCGCTCGCCGGGTTCGCCGCGTGCCCCGCCTGCGAGCCCAACGAGACCCACGTCGACGAGCACGCCGCCTACGAGGCGGGCGTCGCGGCGCCGCTCGCGTGCGTGCCGAACCTCGACGGTGTCATCGACTCGAACGAGCTCGCGCCCGTCCTGGGCGTTGGCGTCCAGTACCTCGTCTCGCCGTCGGGGACCTCACGGCCGGTGAACGTCGCCGGCGGGCAGGACGCGCAGGGCCACCTCGTCTGGGACTTCGGCACCGACTACGCCGACGACCAGGTCGCGACCATCGCGGCGTCGTCGCTGCAGGGCAAGTGGTACGCGGGGAGCTTCCCCAACGGGCAGTTCGCCGCGCCGTTCGACGCGGGCGACACCGTGGAGGCCGTCTACTCGCAGGACGACGACGGCCTCTACCTCCAGGGGCTCGCGTCCACGCAGCAGAACCCTCCGGAGGGCCAGACGCTCTACGTCTACGAGTCCCCGGTCACGCTCTACGTCTTCCCGCTCCAGCCCGGGACGACGTGGAAGTCCGTGGGCGTCGTGCGCCAGCAGACGCTCCGCGGCGTGACGCCCTACGACGGCCAGGACGAATACGACGGTACGGACGTGGCGACGGGGGACCTCGTCCTGCCCGCCTACCAGTTCCAGCAGGCGCACCGGCTCTCGTTCGTGGTGACGGCGACGCCGTCGGCGGGCGCCCAGCTCGTCACGCGGCAGGACTCGTACCTCTTCGAGTGCTTCGGCGAGGTCGCGCGCGCCACCAGCCAGCCGAACGAGACCAGCGACGATTTCACCACCGCGGCGGAGGTTCGCCGCTTCACCCCCCAGCAATGACGACCGAAACGCCGCACGCGCGAGGCGGGCGGCAACCGAGGAGAAGAAGACGATGTGGTCCCAGTACAAGGCAGCCTTCGACGCGTGGGAGAACGCGACGGCGAAGTGGGTCGAGGAGTGGATGAAGAGCCCCCTGGTGCTCGGCCCGAGCGGCACGCTCCTCACGTGGGCGATGAAGGCGAAGAAGAGCGCCGACGACGCGAAGGCGCAGCTCTGGGGGCAGGTGGGCCTGCCGACCAAGCGCGATCAGGAGCGCTCGCTCCACATGCTCAACCAGCTCCAGAGCCGCATCATGGATCTCGAGGAGAAGCTCGAAGCCCGAGGGTAGGCCGATGGACATCACCCGGTACACGGAACTCAAGATCGCCCCCCGCGCCATCTTCGACACGCTCGCCGACCGCGCCACGCGGCCACGTTTCTTCCTCCCCGCGGGCGACGGCGACTGGCGCAGCGTCACCTGGGGCGCGCACGCGCGCCAGATCCGCGACGTCGCCGGCTTCCTCGCGTCCGCGGGGCTCAAGAGCGGCGAGCGCGCGTGCGTCCTCGCGCCCAACCGCGTCGAGTGGATGAGCGCCGCGATGGGGATCCAGGCCGCGGGCGGCGTCATGGTCCCCGTGTACGCGTCGAGCACCGCCGACCAGGCGGCGTACGTCGTCGAGCACTCGGACGCGCGCGTCGTCTTCGTCGACACTCCGGCGCTCGTCGCGCGCATCCTGTCGCGCTGGGACGCGTACGCGAACGTGGAACGCGTCGTGCTCCTCGACGACGCAGTCGACGTGGCGCGCGTCGCTGCGGAGCTCCGCGAGAAGGGCGAGGCCATGCCGGCGTACGCCGCCGTCGAGCGCAAGATGGTCCCGTGGACGAAGGCGCTCGCGATGGGCCGCGCGCGCGACCAGGAGAACGCGGGCGCATTCGAGCGCACCCTCGACGCGGTGTCGCTCGATCAGCCGGGGATGATGCTCTACACGAGCGGCACGAGCGGCAACCCCAAGGGCGTCCCGCTCACGCACCGGAACGTCTCGGTCAACGGCCTCGACTGGCTGAAGAACAACGCGCCCCTCATCGACGAGAACGCCGTCGACCTCCTGTGGCTGCCGATGAGCCACATCTTCGGCTTCGGCGAGACGTGCCTCGGCAACACCCTCGGCTTCACGACGTACATGGTCGACCCGCGCGCCGTCCTCGACGAGCTCCCGCGCGTCAAGCCGAGCGTCTTCATGAGCGTGCCGAGCGTCTGGGAGAAGCTCGCCACGACCGCGATGGCCGCGCCGACGGGCGAGGCCCGCCGGGCGAAGCTCCGCGAGGTCACGGGAGGGCGCCTGCGCTTCTGCCTGTCCGGCGGCGCGGGCCTCAAGCGCGAGGTGAAGGAGTTCCTCTACGAGCACGGCGTGCTCGTCATCGAGGGCTACGGCCTGACCGAGACCTCGCCGACCCTCACCATCAACCGCCCCGACGCCTTCCGCTTCGACACGGTCGGCAAGCCCCTCCCGAGCGTCGAGATCAAGCTCGCCGAGGACGGCGAGATCCTCGCGCGCGGCCCCTCGGTCTTCGGCGGCTACCACAAGGACCCCGTCGCGACGCGCGAGGCCTTCACGACCGACGGCTGGTTCAAGACCGGCGACGTCGGGCGCTTCACCGACGACGGGTTCCTCCAGATCGTCGACCGCAAGAAGGACATCCTCGTCACCGCGGGCGGCAAGAACGTGCCCCCCGCGAACATCGAGCAGCGCTTCGCCGACGACCCGTTCGTCGCGCACGTCGTCGTCTACGGCGACGCGCGGAAGTACCTCGTCGCGGGCGTCTGGCTGAACGAGGCCGCCGTCGACGCGCACCTCGCCGCGAGCGGCGTAGAGGGCGAGGCGCGCGCCGAAGCCATGCGAGCGCTCGTCCAGCAGCGCATCGACAAGGTGAACGGCGCGCTCGCGAGCTACGAGACGATCAAGCGCTTCGCCGTGCTGCGGCAGCCGCTCACCGTCGAGGGCGGGTTTCTCACGCCCACGCTCAAGGTGCGCCGCAAGAAGGTCTACGAGGCGTTCGGCGCCGAGCTGGAGGCGCTCTACGGATGAAGCGCCTCTGGAACCTCGCCTCGCGCGTCGCGCGCGGTCGTCCGCCGGTCGGGAGCACGCCGGCGGACGTCGTCCACGCCGAGAACAAGTGGAAGCTCCTCCGCTACCGGCGCCCGTCGCCCGCGCGCCACGCGACCCCCGTCCTCTTCGTCCCGTCCCTCATCAACCGGCACTACGTCCTCGATCTGCTGCCCGGCAAGAGCTTCGCCGAGTGGCTCGTCGCGCGCGGCCACGACGTCTACTGCATCGACTGGGGGACCCCCTCGGCCGAAGACCGCTTCCTCTCGTTCGACGACGTCTGCGACCGCTACGTCGGGCGCGCGCTCCACAAGACCGGCAAGGCGCACGTCCTCGGCTACTGCATGGGCGGCACGCTGGCCGCGATCCACGCGGCGGTCCACCCCGACCGCTTCGCCTCGCTGACCGCACTGGCCGCACCGGTGCACTTCGCCGAGGCGGGCCTCCTCGGCCTCTGGACGCAGTCGCGTCGCTTCGAGCCGTCGGCGCTCGTCGCCGCGCTCGGCAACGTGCCCTGGCAGCTCCTCCAGTCGAGCTTCCACATGCTCCGCCCGACGCTCAACCTCGCCAAGGCGGTCGCCCTCGTCGATCGCGCGTACGACGACGAGTTCGTCGACGGCTTCCTGGCCGTCGAGACGTGGGGCAACGACAACGTGAGCTTCCCCGGCGAGGTCTGGCGCACGTGGGTCGAGGAGCTCTACCGGCAGGACGCGTTCGTGCGCGGGTCCTTCGCGCTCGGAGGGGCCCCCGCCCGCCTCGAAGGCGTCACCTGCCCGCTGCACGTCGTCACCTTCGAGCACGACACCATCGTCCCGAAGGCCAGCGCCTCGCCCCTCTTCGAGTGCGCCGGGTCGCGCGACAAGCACGCCCTCCACCTCGCGGGCGGTCATGTCGGCGCGGTCGTCTCGCGCGGCGCCACGAAGAAGCTCTGGCCGGCTCTCGCCGACTTCTGGGCTGCGCGCGACGCTCCGCATGCCGCCGCGGTCAACGGGGCGCTGGCGCGTGCCCCTTCGCGTGCGCCCGCATCCAGGCCCACGCCGCCAGCAGGCCCGCGTGCGTCGGGTGCGGAAGGTGGTCGCCGCCCGCCACGGTCCAAAGCTCCACCGAAGCACCCGCGCGGCACCCCGGGTAGCTGACGCGCGTCGTCTCGTCGCCGGGGACGCGCTCGTCGAAGTCGAGCCTGGGGCCGGGAGGGCTCGCCGCGGCGTCGCACCCGTCGAGCACGGCCCAGTCCTTCGCGGTCGCGACGGCGCCCGGGTAGTCGCGGCCGGGAAGATCGAACACGCGGCCGCCGCCGTACCGGATGATGGGGTCGGCGTCGCCCTGGATCTGGAGGACGCTCACGGGCTCGGAGGGCGCGCAGCGCGCGACGTCGCTCCACTGGGCGCCCGCGATGCTGACCGCGGCGGCGACGCGCGAGGCGAGCTCGCACGCCAGGCGGTGAGCGAGGAAGCCGCCGTTCGAGTGCCCGACGACGTAGACGCGCGCCGGGTCGACGGGCATCCGCGACGCGACGTCGTCGAGGATCCAGCGCACGTAGCCGACGTCGTCCGGGGCTGCCCCGTCGAAATCGCAGCACGCGTCCGTCGCGTTCCAGAACCGCCGGCCGCGCGAATCGGGCGTCCCGTCGGGCGCGACGAGGACGAAGCCCGCCTCGTCGGCGAGCGCGTCGAGGCCGAAGCTGCGCGCGGCGTCCATGCCGTCCGGCGCGCCGTAGCCGTGGAGGGCGACGACGAGCGGCGCGGGGCGGGCGCGGTCCCAGCCTGCGGGGACGCGGGTGGCGTAGGGCCGCGACGCGAAGGAACTGGGGGCGGCCGGCGGCGCGCTCCGCGAGGACTGCGGGGGGGCGAGAGAGGTGGCGGGCGAGGGGGCCGGGGCGCTCCCGTGCGACCTGCAGCCCGCCACGGCGAGGACCGCGAAGACGGCGACGGCGCGCATCGAGGGCACGGTAGCCAGCGCGCGCACGACACGCGAGCTCGGCCGGCGCCGGGCGCGGCGGCCCCCGCGTGCTACATCCAGGCGCCGTGTCGTCGCTCCCGTGGACGCCCGATTCGTGGAAGACGAAGGTCGACGCCCAGGCCGTCGCCTACGACGACGCCGCCGCGCTCGAAGCCGCCTGCACGCGGCTCCGCGAGCTGCCCCCCCTCGTCACGTCGTGGGAGATCACGCGCCTGCGCGAGCTCCTGGCCGATGCCCAGCGCGGCCGGCGCTTCCTCCTCCAGGGCGGCGACTGCGCCGAGACGCTCGCCGACTGCCGCTCGCCCGTCATCGCCGCCAAGCTCAAGATCCTCCTCCAGATGTCGCTCGTCATGGTGCACGAGGGCCGCATCCCCGTCGTCCGCGTGGGCCGCTTCGCCGGCCAGTACGCCAAGCCGCGCAGCAAGCCGGTCGAGTCGCGCGAGGGCGTCGCTCGACCGAGCTACTTCGGCGACATGGTGAACCGCGAGGCGTTCACCGAGAGCGGGCGCCGCCCCGATCCCGACAAGATGGTCGTCGCGTACAGCCACGCCGCCATGACGCTCAACTTCATCCGCTCCCTCTCCGCCGGCGGCTTCGCCGACGTGCACCACCCCGAGCAGTGGGAGCTCCCGTTCTTCCGCAGCGCCGGCGTCCCCGACACGCTGCGCGACGAGTACGAGCGGACGACGCGCGAGCTCTCCGCGGCCCTCCGCTTCATGGAGGCCCTCGGCGAGAGCACCGTCGAGGAGCTGACGCGCGTCGACTTCTACACGAGCCACGAGGGGCTGAACCTCCACTACGAGTCCGCGCAGACGCGCCAGGTCCCCCGGCGCGACGGCTGGTGGAACCTCACGACGCACTTCCCCTGGATCGGCGAGCGCACGCGCGCGCTCGACGGCGCGCACCTCGAGTACTTCCGCGGCATCGAGAACCCCGTGGGCATCAAGCTCGGGCCGGGCGTCACCGCCGACCAGGTCCTCCGCATCGTCGACCACCTCAACCCCGACAACGCGCCCGGCAAGGTCGCGCTGGTCACGCGCATGGGCGCCGGCAAGGTGGGCGACGTCCTCCCCGGGCTCGTCGAGGTCGTCAAGCGCGCGGGCCGCGTCGTCCTCTGGGTGTGCGACCCGATGCACGGGAACACGCAGGTCGCGCCGTCGGGCATCAAGACGCGCGACTTCGACGATATCCTCCGCGAGGTCGAGACGACGTTCGACGTCCACGACGCGTGCGGCACGCACCTCGGCGGCGTGCACTTCGAGCTCACGGGCGAGGACGTGACCGAGTGCATCGGCGGCGCCGCCGGCATCACGGTCGACGACCTCGACAAGAACTACGCGAGCGCGTGCGACCCGCGCCTCAACTACCGGCAGGCCCTCGAGATGGGCTTCCGCATCGCCAAGCGCCTCGCCCGCCACGGCCACCGCTGAAGGGACGCCCCGGTGCGCCGGCCCGAAGTGCTCGCCCCCGCGGGGGACGCCGACGCGATGCGCGCCGCCGTGCGCGCCGGCGCCGACGCCGTCTACTTCGGGCTCCAGGGGTTCAACGCGCGGGCACGCGCCGCGAACTTCGACGCCGAGGGCCTGGCCGCGACGATGCGCGAGCTCCACGCCCACGGCGTGCGCGGGTACGTCACGCTCAACACGCTCGTCTTCGACGCGGAGCTCGCGTCGCTCGAGGCCGCCGTCCGCGCGTGCGCCTCGGCCGGCGTCGACGCCGTCATCGTGCAGGACCTCGGCGTCGCGAAGCTCGTCCGCGCCGTCGCCCCCGGGATGCACCTCCACGCCTCGACGCAGATGACGTGCACCGACGCCGCCGGGGTCGAGCTCGCGCGCTCGGTCGGCGCGACGCGCGTCATCCTCGCCCGCGAGCTCTCGCTCGACGACATCGCCGCCATCCGCGCCGAGACCGACGCGGAGCTCGAGGTCTTCGTCCACGGCGCGCTCTGCATCTCGTACTCCGGCCAGTGCATGACGAGCGAGGCGATCGGCGGCCGGAGCGCCAACCGCGGCGCGTGCGCGCAGGCGTGCCGCCTCCCCTACGAGCTCGTCGTCGACGGCGCCGTGCGCGACCTCGGCGACCGCGCGTTCCTCCTCTCGCCCGAGGACCTCGAGGCGAGCGCGCTCGTGCCGGAGCTCGCCAAGCTCGGCGTCGCGTCGCTCAAGATCGAGGGACGCCTCAAGGGCCCCGCCTACGTCGCGGCCACGACGGCGCTCTACCGCGCTGCGATCGACGCGCACCTCGGCGCCGCCAGAGTGCACGTGGACGACGGCGATCGCCGAGCCGCGCTCCAGACGTTCACGCGCGGCTCGGGTCCGGGCTTCCTCGCGGGCGTCGACCACCAGCGCATGGTCGAGGGGCGCGCGTGCGACCACCGCGGGCTCGAGGTCGGCGTGTGCGAGGGCGTGAAACGGGTGAGGGGCAAAGAGTGGATCGTGCTAGGGCCGGGCGCGGGCGCGGGCGCGGGCGCGGGCGCGGGCGCGGGCGCGGGCGCGGGCGCGGGCGCGGGCGTGGAGCGCGGGGACGGGATCCTCGTCGAGGGGGGTTGGGGCGGCGAGGGCGAGGTGGGCGGGCGCGTATGGGACGTCGAGGACGGCGCTCCCGGCGAGCAGCTCGTGTGGCTCGGGCCCGACAAGGACGCGAGCGGCGCGGCGAGAGGGCGGCGCGTCTTCAAGACGAGCGATCCTGCCAACGAGAAGGCCATCGGCGCGCGCTTCGAGCGCGAGCCCGTCCGCGTCCCCGTCGACGTCGTCGTCCGCGGCACCGCCGGCGCTCCCTTCGTCCTCGCCGCGACGAGCGCGCGCGGTCACTCCGCCGAGGTCACCTCCGACGCGCCCGTCGAGCGCGCGCGCACGGCGCCGACGAGCCGCGCGGTCCTCGAGGAGAAGCTCGCCCGCCTCGGCGACACGCCGTTCGTGCTCGCGTCGCTCGCCGTCGACCTCCCGCTCGACGCGATGATCCCGATGTCGGCGCTCAACCGCGCGCGCCGCGCCCTCGCCGACGCACTCGCCGCGAGCGCCCACGGCGCGCACGCGACGACCGACGCGACGCACGCCTCGCTCCTCGCCGCCGCGCTCCCGCCGGACCGCGCGCCGCCGCCCGCCGGCCTCTTCGTGCTCTGCCGCACGCTCGACCAGGCGCACGCCGCCGCCGACGCGGGCGCCGACGGCGTCCTGCTCGACTTCCTCGAGCTCACGGGGACGGGCGCCGCCGTCCGGGCGCTCCGGGCGCGCGCCGTCCGCCCCCACGTCACGGTCGCGCCGCCGCGCATCCGCAAGCCCGGCGAGGAGAAGATCGACCGCTACCTCCGCGACCTCGCGCCCGACGCCTTCCTCGTTCGCTCGCTCGGTGCCCTGCACGCACCCCCCGACGGCATCCCTCGCATCGGCGACTTCGCGCTCAACGTCACGAACCGCCTGACCGCCGCGGACGTCCTCGGGCGCGGCCTCGCGGCCTTCACGCCCTCGTTCGATCTCGACGCGCACCAGCTCGCCGCGCTCTGCGCCACCCCGTTCGGCCCCTGGGCCGAGGTCGTCGTCCACCATCCCATGCCGCTCTTCCACATGGAGCACTGCGTGATCGCGTCGCTCCTCAGCAGCGGCAAGGACCACCGCGACTGCGGCCGCCCGTGCGAGAAGCACCGCGTCGCGCTGCGCGACCGCGCCGGCATGGACCACCCCGTCGAGGCCGACGTCGGCTGCCGCAACACGGTCTTCCACGCCGCCGCCCAGAGCGCCGCCGGCGTCGTCGGCGGGCTCCAGCAGAGCGGCGTCCGGCGCTTCCGCATCGAGCTCGTGCGCGAGACCGCGAGCGACGTCGCGCGCATCGTCGCCGCCTACCGTGGTCTCCTCGAAGGGCGCTCCACCGCAGCCGACGTCAAGCGCGCGCTCAAGACCGAGGGCGGCTACGGCGTGGTCACCGGGAGCCTTCGTGTCCTCGCTTGAGAACGAGAGAGAGAAACAGGAAGGTCAGAAGATCAGAAGGGGGGGTGGGTCTGGCGTCGGGTCGGGGTGAGGCCGTGCGCTGGACGTGAGGCGTTAGGGCTGCGGTGCGCGAGGCGCCCCTTGGAGGCGAGCCACCTGGCAGGCACAGCCCAGACGCGCCACGCCATTCGCCCAACCCCAATCCCCCTTCTGATCTTCTGATCTTCCTGTTTCTCACTCTCCGGCAGAGCGCCTTAGCGGGCCGGCAGGCGCGTGGTAAGGGAGACGCATGGTGGCCAATCCCTCGACCGTCGAGCCGGCGTGGGCGCCCGTCAGCCCCGAGCGGCCGCGGCTCGACCCGGAGCACGAGGCACGCACCGTCGCCGCCGTCGCGCGCGCGTTCGCCGAGATCCCCTACTACCAGAAGCGCGGCGACGCCCCGCCCGCACCCGGCACGCCGCTCCACGACGCGCTCGCGCGCATCCCGCTCCTCCTCAAGAAGGACGTCCGGGCCACGCTCCCCAAGCAGTGGGTCCCGCGCGGGCGCGACGTCCGCGCCGAGCTCGAGTCGGGCAAGCTCGAGCTCGTCGAGACGAGCGGCTCCACCGGCGAGCGCATGCGCATCCTCTGGGACGAGGGCTGGTGGCACCGCCAGGAGTCGCGCGCCATGCGCACCAACCCCGTCGTCGCCGACGCGATGGACGGCAAGGCCGCCGCCTTCCGCGAGGTCGTCCTCACGACGCCCGCGTGCGGCCTCGGCACCTGCCACATCGGCGACCTCCCGTACGAGGAGCGCGTCGACGAGTACCTCCTCTTCTTGAACCAGCGGCCCGATCCCCTCTTCTGGACCGACGACGAGCACACCCGCATGCTCGACGAGCTCGCGCGCCACGAGACCGTCGGCCTCGAGAGCGACCCTCTCTACCTCGCGCTCCTCGCGCGCTGGGCGAAGGCCCACGGCCGCACGCTCGACGTCCGCGGCTACGTGCAGCTCACCTACGCCTTCACGTCGCGCGCCTACCTCCGCGCCATCCGCGAGGCGTACGCGGGCCCCATCCTCCAGCTCTACGGCGCGAGCGACGTGGGGGTCCTCTTCATGGAGGGCGACGACGGGCGCCTCCACCACGCGCCCTTCACGACGCACGTCGAGCTCCTCCCCGCGAAGGTGCCGACGCCCGGCGCGAAGGACGTCGCGCTCGTCGCCGTCACGTCGCTCGACCGCGTCGCGATGCCCGTCGTCCGCTACGTCGTGGGGGACCTCGTGCAGGTCGACCACGACGGCCCGCGCCGCTTCACCAGCGTGCCCCCGCTCGCCAGCGTCGAGGGGCGCGTCGACGACGCGATCCTCCGCCCCGACGGCGCGCTCGTCACGGCCGGTGCGCTCGACCGGGCGCTCGCCGACGTCGAGGGCGTGCGCCTCTGGCAGGCCAACCAGCGAGAGCCCGGGAAGCTCGAGCTCGACGTCGTCTGCGACGGCGACGCCGGGCGCGTCGTCCTCGAGGCCAAGGCGAAGCTCGCGCCGCTCCTCGAAGGGCTCGAGGTCGCCGCGCGCTCGGCGAGCGCCATCCCCATCGAGCCGAGCGGCAAGTTCCGCGTGAGCAAGCGAAGCTTCCCCATCGACCTCGCCGCTTGCTTCGAAGGGGGCGCTCGATGAGCGACCGCGAGACCATCGACGCGCTCGCGAACCGGCTCCGGCCCGAGTTCCCGATGCTCACCCGCACCCTCGACGGGCGCCCGCTCGCCTTCCTCGACAGCGCCTCGACCACGCCCAAGCCCCGCTGCGTCATCGACGCCGTCGTCAACTACTACGAGCGCTGCACCGCGAACGTCCACCGCGGCGTCCACGCCCTCGGCACCGAGGCCACGCAGCTCTACGACGCCGCCCGCCTCGAGGCCGCGAGCCTCATCGGCGCGGGGCCCGACGAGATCGTCTTCGTCCGCGGCACCACCGAGGCCATCAACCTCGTCTCGCACGCGATGCAGCTCGGCGAGGACGACGAGGTCGTCTTCCCCGCGAGCGAGCACCACGCCAACTGGCTCCCCTGGCGCGTCACCGCGCGCCCCGTCCCCGTCGCCATCGACCCCGACGGCGTGCCCTGCTGGGAGACCCTCGAGGGGCTCATCACGCCCAAGACGCGCCTCGTCTCCATCGGGCACGTCTCGAACGTCACCGGCTGCATCGCCCCCGTGGCCGATGTCGTCCGCGTCGCGCACGCGCGCGGCATCCCCGTGCTCCTCGACGCCGCGCAGAGCATCTCGCACCTGCCCATCGACGTGCGAAAGCTCGACGTCGACTTCCTCGCGGCGAGCTCGCACAAGGCGTTCGGCCCGAGCGGCGTCGGCATCCTCTGGGCGAAGCGCGAGCGCCTCAAGGACTTCCCGCTCTACCAGGTCGGCGGCGGCATGGTGGCGATGAACGAGGACGTCCTCGCCGGCAAGGTGAGCCACTTCATCCCGCGCGACGTGCCGTTCCGCTTCGAGGCGGGGACGCCCGCCATCGAGTCGACCATCGGCTTCGGCGCCGCCATCCGGTGGATGCGCGCCATCGGGCTCGAGCGCATCCGCGAGCACGACGTCGTCCTCACGCGTTACCTCGTCTCGCGCCTGAAGGAGCTCCCGGGCGTGCGCGTCCTCGCCGGCGACGTCCCCGCCGAGAAGCGCATCGCGCTCGCGACCTTCGTCGTCGACGCGCCCGGCATGACGCAGGAGAACGTCGCGCGCGCCCTCTGCGACATGTTCGGCGTCTGCGTGTCGGGCGGCTTCCACTGCACGCACGTCCTTCACGCCCGCGCGAAGCTCGACGGCACCGTCCGCGCGAGCCCCCACGTCTACAGCACGACCGAGGAGATCGACCGCCTCGTCGAGGGCGTCCGCGAGATCACCTCGTGATATGGTGACGCCGTCTCGCAACGAAGGGGGTCCTCGATCATGCGCGTCGGTCTCGGCTTGCTCGCCGTCCCGCTCCTCGTCTCGTACGCCTGCGGCGGAGCCTCGACTCCGCCGCCCAACAGCCAGCTCTCGCCCATCGGCGATCCGCTCGCCACGCCCGCCGACCAGAGCGTCGTCGCCCTCTCGGCCTCCGCCGCGGCGAGCGCGTCGGCCGCCGGCCCCGCCGCGAGCACCGCGCCCACGAGCGCGCCCTCGGCGGGCGCCGCGACCGTCCTCGCGAAGGAGCTCCACGCGCCCAACGCCGTCGCCCTCGACAAGACGAACGTCTACTGGGTCGACGAGATCGACGGCGACGTCGCGCGCGCGCCCAAGCGCGGCGGCACCGTCATGACGGTCTACGGCGGCACGGGGCAGGCGTTCGGCGCCAACTCGAGCATCGCCATCGACGACACCGACGTGTACTGGACCTCGCAGATCGACAAGACGAGCAGCCTGACTCGCCAGGACAAGAACGGCGGCAAGCCCACGGTCGTGACGTCGAGCACCATCGCCGTCATCGAGTGCGTCGCGATCGACGACGCCGCGATGTACTGGGTCCTCGGCGGCGGCATCGTCAAGGAGAGCAAGAAGGGCGGCGCGCCGCAGGCGCTCGGCGGCGGCTTCAAGGGCGCCGACTGCATCGCGGTCGACGGCGACCACGTCTACTGGAGCCTCAGCGGCACGCCCGAGAAGCAGTTCGCCGACGGCGGCATCGTCGAGGCACTGAAGACGGGCGCCAACCAGCGCCTGCTCGTGAAGGGCGCCGACCACGCGGCGAACGTGAAGGCCGACGGGCAGGCCGTCTACTGGCAGAGCGGCCCCAAGGTGTTCAAGAGCGACAAGGCAAAGGGCGAGGCGGTGAAGCTCGCCGAGGCGAGCGGCCCGGTCGCGGACATCGCCATCGACGACCGCTTCGTCTACTTCCTCACGCCCGACGCCCTGGCGCGCGTCCCCAAGGAAGGCGGCCGCGGCGAGACGCTCGTCGACGGCCTCAAGGCCCCGAGCTCCGTCGCCGTCGACGCGACCGGCGTGTACTTCACGACCAAGGGCACCGAGGCCGCCAAGTGGCGCGACGGCACCCTCCAGCGGGTGGACAAGTAGCGTAGGCGCGGCCTCGCCCCCGCCTGCCGCCGCCTGCGGAGGTCGAGGCATGGGGGCAGTGCGCCGAGGCGTGGGGGCAGACCGTTGCCCCCAGGGAGCAGCGCGCCGAGGCAGGGGGGCAGGCCGTTGCCCCCAGGGAGCAGCGCGCCGAGGCAGGGGGGCAGGCCGCTGCCCCCAGGGAGCAGCGCGCCGAGGCAGGGGGGCAGGCCGCTGCCCCCAGGGAGCGGCGCGCCGAAGCACGGGGGCGGACCGTTGCCCCCCGTCCTCGACGCGCGGCGACGGCGTCCTGTCGCACATCCACCCCCCGATCGTTCGCCGGAGACGTCGATCTCGACGTCCGCCGCGCGGAATCGGCGATCGAGCCGAGCACAGGGGGTGAAGGGACGAGGAAGGGCGAGCCGCGAGGTCCGCCCGGACGCGCCCCGCTCAGGAAAGGAGGTGAGAAAGGTCATGAGCAAGAAGAGCAACAACAAGGTCAATCGGGTCACGGAGTACCGCGCGATGATCGCGGGGATGCAGGCGAACGTCGGCATCACCACGGTCCTCGTGGTCGAGGGAGTCTCCACCAGGCAGCCCGTCATCATCGGAGCCCTTCAGGGCTACGTCGATGCGGAGGCGAAGGTGGAGGCGGCCAAGGCCGCGTACGACGAGGCGCTCGCCGCGCAGAACGCGGCGGACGTCACGGCGCACGCCGCGTACCTCCAGGGGAAGCAGTACGCGCTCCAGGTGTTCGGTCAGAAGCCGACCACCCTGGGCACGTTCGGCCTCCAGGCGACCGTGCGCAAGGTGCCCACCGCAGCCGTCAAGGCGGCGGCGAACGCCAAGCGCAAGGTAACGCTCGCGGCGAAGGCAGCGGCAAGGGCCGCGGCAGCGCAAGCTGCCGTGGAGGCGCCGTCGCCCGCACCGCAGGCGGCGCCGCCCGGTGGGAGCAGCGCGACGACGACGCCCAAGGGATAGGCATCCCGGGGTCGTCGCGCCCGCGTGTCACGAGGGGCGCCGAAGAGCCCGCGTGACGGATGAGAGAGGCCGGGGGAGGCGAGCAGCAGGCGCCCCCTCCGGCCGCTCCTTTTTTCGGGAGCTCGAGGCCGCGCCCCGAGCTCGCTGGCTGGGATGCCGACCCCCGGGCGACGTCCCGCATCCGCATCCTCGTCCGCCGGCGCTACGCTCCCGTCGGTGGTCCGTCGCTGCCTCGCCGCCTTCTCCCTTCTTCTTCTCGCCTGCGAGTCTGCGCCCGCGTTTCCCGGGCCACCGGGGCCGGCGGTCCCCGTCGCCCTCGACGTGCGGTTCGCGCACTGGACCCTGGGGACGTGGGCGCTCGACAACTTCGACGAGGAGCTCGCGACGCAGCTCGCGAAGTACAACATCCGCGTCGTCGACGGGAAGACGCGCCCCCGCCTCGTCGCGCGCGTGGACCTCGGCCTGCTCGGCTACCGCCAGGCCGTCGACGTCGCGCTCCTCAGCTGGGGAAACCGGGAGGGCACGGGGCGCGTCCTCGTGCCCGACCTCTCGCCCACGACGCTCGACGCGGCCGCTCCGCTCGTCGCCGCGGTGGTCGCGCGCGCCGTCCTGAAGGACCGGGCCCTCGTCCCGGGAGCTCCGGCTGCCACGCCCGCGCCGCCGGCGACGCCTGGAGCCTCGCCTTCCAGCGCTCCTTCGCCCGCGACGGGCGGAGCCGTGTCTCTCTGAAGCGCGAGCGAGGTCTGCGTCGACGTCGACGGCGGCGCGCGGCGCGCCGACCGGATAGGCTCGCGCGATGGGCACCCGTGCACGCAGAGGGGCCGCTGCGGCCGCGTGCGCCGGCGCGGCCCTCGCGGCCGTGTGCCAGTGCGGCGGGGGAAACGGCGCGACCGCGTACCCGGACGCAGGCGGTCCACTCGCGTGCGTCTGCGAAGGCGAGCAGTGCGCCTGCCCCGCCGGCAAGACGTGCGCGACCGGCGACCAGGGGCACGTCTGCGTCCCGGCGTGCGACGCGGGCGGCGCCTGCCTGCCGTCGGTCGACGCGGGCACCGGCCCGGGCGACGCGGGGCGCGATGCGCCCGCCGAGGTGGGCCCCCCCGTCTGCACGGTGGGCGCGCAGCGCTGCACGGGCGACGATCGCGCCGTCGAGACGTGCAACGCGCTCGGCCAGTGGAGCGCGCCGTGGCCGTGCACGACCGGCGTGTGCAGCGGCGCCGCGTGCGGGGGCACCACGACGACCGCCACGAGCTGCGCGGGGACCGGCCCGGGGCTCTCGGACTGCGGCGCGGCGGGCGAGAGCTGCTGCACGAGCGTCGAGCTCCCCGGGGGCCTCTTCTACCGGACCTACGAGGCCGACGGCGGCGGCGCCTCGGGCCTCGCCGACAGCGCGACGGTCAGCGGCTTCCGCCTCGACGTCTACGACGTCACCGTCGCGCGCTTCCGCCGGTTCGTCGCGGCGCTCGGCGCGAGCCCGCCGTGGGCGCCGAAGGCCGGCGACGGCAAGCACGTGCACCTGCACGCGGGCAACGGCCTCGGCGACTCCTCGCACCCGGGCCAGTTCGAGAGCGGCTGGGACACCGGTTTCGCGTCCGACGTGAACCCCCTCGGCGTGAACCTCGCTTGCTCCTTCCACACGCCCCCCGCGTACACGTGGACGGACGCTCCGGGCGCGAACGAGGACAAGCCCATCACGTGCGTCGACTGGTACGAGGCGTACGCGTTCTGCATCTGGGACGGCGGGTTTCTCCCGAGCGAGACGGAGTGGGAGTACGCCGCCGCCGCGGCCGACCAGCAGCGCGAGTACCCGTGGGGATCGGACGAGCTGGACGGCTCGACCGCGTACGCGATCTACGGGGGCAACTACGACGGCGGCGGCGGCGCGGGCGCGATCTTCGCGCCCGTCGGCACGGCCGTCCTGGGCGCCGGTCTGTGGGGGCAGCTCGACCTCGCGGGCGAGGTCTGGCAGTGGACGCTCGACGAGGAAGCCAAGTACGTGAACCCGTGCCACGACTGCGCCTACCTCGCGGGCGCGCCGGACCGCGTCTACCGCGGCGGAGGCATGGGCGGCAGCCTCACCTCCGACGCGAGCGCGGCGAGCTTCGTCCCGTCCTTCCGCCAGAGCAACCCGGGCACCTTGCGCAACAACATCGGCATCCGCTGCGCGCGCACTCCCTGAGAGCGAGAGGGGAGAAACAGGAAGGTCAGAAGATCAGAAGGGGAGATTGGCTATGCTCGCGCGATGGTCGCCCGCGCACGCAGAGGGGTCGCTGCGGCCATGTACATCGGCGTCGTCGCGGCGGTCGCGTGCAACGGGGGCGCGCCGTCCGCCGGGAGCGCGCCGGCTGACGCCGGCCGGCTCATGTGCGACTGCGTCGGGGACCGGTGCGCGTGCCCCGCGGGACAGGTGTGCTCGGTCAGCGACGAGGGCCGGTTCTGCGTGGCGTGCGAGGCGAGCGGCGGCGCCTGCACGCCGCCGGACGACGCCGGACGCGACGCGCCCGTCGAAGCCGGCCCTCCCGTCTGCACCGTGGGCGCGCAGCGCTGCACGGGCGACGAGCTCGCCGTGGAGACGTGCGACGCCCAGGGCCAGTGGAGCGCGCCGTGGCCGTGCGCGACCGGCGTGTGCAGCGGCGCGGCCTGCGTCGGGACGACGACGACGGCCACGAGCTGCGGGGCGAGCGGCCCGGGCCTCGACGACTGCGGCGACGCGCACGAGAGCTGCTGCACGAGCGTCGAGGTCCCGGGCGGCCTCTTCGACCGCGCCTACGCGGCCGACGGCGGCGGCGCCTCGGGCCTCGCGCACCCCGCGACGGTGAGCGGCTACCGCCTCGACGTCTACGACGTGACGGTCGCGCGCTTTCGCGCGTTCACCGCGATCGCCGGCGCGAGCAGCACGCTTCCCATCGCGGCCGGCGCCGGCAAGCACGCGCACCTGAACGGCGGCGCGGGCATCGCCGACTCGTCGAAGCCCGGCGCGTTCGAGACGGGGTGGGCCGAGAACTACGCGCAGTGGGTGCACCCGAGCGACTCCAACCTCGAATGCAGCTTCGCGTCGCCCGTCGCGTACACGTGGACGGACCCCGCGGCCGGCGACGAGAGCCTCCCCATCGACTGCGTCACCTGGTACGAGGCGTACGCGTTCTGCATCTGGGACGGGGGCTTTCTCCCGACCGAGACGGAGTGGGAGTACGCCGCGGCCGCGGCCGATCAGCAGCGCGAGTACCCGTGGGGGTCCACGCCGCCCGGGGGCTCGTCGCTCTTCGCCGTCTACGCGGGCGACTACGACGGCGGCGCGGGCCCGGCGTCGATCTTCGCGCCCGTCGGCCACGCGCGCCTCGGCGCGGGCATCTGGGGGCACCTCGATCTCGCGGGCGAGGTCTGGCAGTGGACGCTCGACGAGCTCGCACCGTACGTCGACCCGTGCCACGACTGCGGCTACCTCGGCACGATCGCCAACCACGTCTACCGCGGCGGAGGCCAGAGCAGCCCGGGCAACTTCGTCCCGTCCGTCCGCGCGAGCAACACGGGCGACAGCCGCCTCAACATCGGCATCCGCTGCGCGCGCACTCCGTGAACCCCTTCCGGCGCACCGGGCGCCCGAGAGTAGGAAACAGGAAGGTCAGAAGATCAGAAGGGGGGATTGGGGGTGTTCACGGGCTTGCACTGGGGAAAGGCACGTGGGCACCTTCGCGAGGCGGGTTTCCTACTCTCGTCTCCGCGGCCTAGAAGAGCTTCTCCGCGATCTGGACGGCGTTGAGGGCGGCGCCCTTGCGGAGGTTGTCGCCGACGACGAAGAGGTCGACGGCGCCGGGGACGGCGAGGTCGTCGCGGACGCGCCCGACGTAGACGGGATCGGTGCCGGAGGCGGCGAGCGGCGTCGGGTGTTTGCCGGGCGCGTAGGGCTCCTCCATGAGGACGACGCCGGGCGCGTGGCGGAGGAGGTCCTTCGCCTCGGCCGCGGTCATCGGGCGGTGGAACTGCGCGTGGATCGACTCGGAGTGGCCGTTGACGACGGGGACGCGCACGGCGGTCGGCGAGACGGCGATGCTCGCGTCGCCGAGGATCTTGCGCGTCTCGTGCACCATCTTCCACTCCTCCTCGGAGTAGTCGGCGGCGCCGGGCTTCCAGTCGCAGAGGACGTTGAACGCCATCGTGCCTGGGAAGACGCTGGCCTCGGGCTTCGTGCCCGCCAGCACGGCCTTCGCCTGCGCGAAGAGCTCCTCGACGGCCGCGTGGCCCTTGCCGCTCGTCGCCTGGTAGGTGCTGACGATGACGGTCTTGAGGCGCGCGGCGTCGTGCAGCGGCTTGAGCGCGACGACCATCTGGATCGTGGAGCAGTTGGGGTTCGCGATGATCCCCTTGGGGCGGCGCGCGGCCGCCTCCATGTTCACCTCGGGCACGACGAGCGGGCAGCCGTCGTCCATGCGCCACGCGCTCGAGTTGTCGATGACGACCGCGCCGGCGGCGGCCGCGGCGGGCGCCATCTCGCGCGACACGCTCGCGCCCGCGCTGAAGAGCGCGATCTGCACGCCCGCGAAGGACGCCGGGGTCAGCTCCTCGACCGTGAGCTCGCCGCCCGCGAACGGGAGCTTGCTCCCCGCGCTGCGCTTGCTGGCCAGCGCGACCACGCGCTTGCACGGGAAGCGGCGCTCCTCGAGGATCCGGAGCATCTCGCGACCGACCGCGCCGGTCGCGCCCACGACGGCGACGACGAATGACATGAGGGTGCGCTCACCATGGCGCAACTCGGCGGGTGGATCCAGTTGCGTGCAGGCGCGGCCTGCTACCATCGTGACGTGAAGCATCCCCGCGTCGAGCGCGCGTTCCGGCCCCTCGGCGCTGGCGGCGCTCGCGGCGCTCGCGGCGCTGGAGCCGCGGCGGCCGCGCTCGCAGCGCTCGCGGCGCTGGTCGCGCTGGCGGCTGCCTGCGGCGGCCCCCACGCGCGCGCTCCCGGCGAGGACGACGCGCGCGGCTTCCGCGAGACGGGCCTGCGCGCGCCGGACGATCCGACCGTGCACGAGCCGCGCGTCCTCCCCCTCGCGGCGGTCGAGGGGCGCGCATGGGGGACGAGCGCGGGCGGCGGGGCGAGGCGCATCGTCGCGGGCGAGCGCGTCGTGTCGTGGGGCGACGGCTCGATCGCCGCGTCGCCGGACCGGCTCGCGGGCACGCCCGAGGCGGTGGTCGAGCTCCCCGAGCGCATGGGCGGCGGCTTCGTCTTCGCGATCGGGCCACGCCTCTGGCAGAGCGACGCGTGGCTCGCGCGGGCCGTGCCGGTCGCCACGCTGGGCGGGCCGATCGCGTCGCTGTCGGTGGGGCTCGATCGCGTGTACGTGCGCGCGCAGGCGGGGGGCGTCGTGGGGTACGACCCGGCGAAGCACGCGATCGTCGGCCTCGGCCCGGTGCCCGCGACGCCCACGCTGGGGCAGGTCGCGGCCATCGACGCCTGGCGAGCGGTCGCCGTGGCGGACCTGCGGGGCGCGATGATCACGCTCGACGCCGGCTCGACGTGGCGCGCGCTCCCGGTGCCCATCGAGCCGCTCGACCTCGTCCTCGCCGGCGACGCGATCGCGGTCGGCGGCAACGACGGCGCGCGCACGATGCAGTGGTGGGAGGTCCGTGCGGACGGGCAGGTCGGCCGCCTGGGCAGCGGCGCGGGCGCGCTCGACGCGATCACGGCCCCCGTCGTCCACGGCGCGCGCACCTCCGGAGACGCCGACCGCGACCCCGACGCCGACGCGGCCTCGCGCGCCTTCGGGCCGCGCCCCCTCGCCGCCGCCATCGCCGACGGGTGGCCGCTCACCGACGGCACCGCGGTCGTCGCACGCGACGGCGCGATGGCGCGCGTCCGGCTCTCCGACGGGGCGCTCGTCGAGACCGTCCGCGACGCCTTCCCCCTCGCCCCGGCGCGGTGCCATCCCTTCGACCTGGCCGACCTTCGGGCGGACGTGCCGCGTGACGCGCGCGGCGCGTCGCACGCCGCCGATGCCGGCGCCTTCGGCTTCGCGTGCGGCGAGGCGCGGGGACGCACGGTGCTCTACCGCTTCGACGGCCGGAGCGGCCGCCTCGTCGAGATGCGCCGCTTCGACGGCCCGCGCGAGGTGCTCTCCTCGGGCAACGGCGCGATCGCGGTGCGCGGCGGCTGCGCGCCCGACGCCGGCGGCGACGTGCCCGGCGAGCCGGACGACGGCAGCGTCGCGGACGTCGCGTACTGCCTCCTCCCGGCCGGCGGCGACTGGCGCGAGATGCACTTCCGCAACCAGGCACCCCACGCCCTTCCCGACGACATCGACCGCGCGCGCGTCGTCGTCCTCTCCGACGGCCGCGTGGCTCTCGTGCGCCCCCCGCGCGACGCCGACGTCACGACCGCGCGCATCACGATCACCGACGGAACGACGCTCCAGGACGTCGCCGTGAAGATGCCGGCGATGCGCGCCGACGTATCCCGGGCCGTGCGCATCGGGCTCTGGATGGACGGCTTCGAGGAGCGCCGCCCGGGCGTCCTCGGCGGCTGGATCGACGCGGGCGGCTCGCTCCTCGGCATCGAGCTCGCGCTCGACGGCACGGCGACGCTGGGGACGTACCTGCACGCGGCGGGGGACGTGTTCGTGTCGGGGCGCTACGGCCTCGGGTGGTCGGCGTCGCGCCGCGGGACGGAGACGACCGACGGCGGGATGACGTGGAAGGACCTCGAGCTGCCCGAGCCGATCGCGCCCCCGCGTGCCGTGAAGGAGAGGGCGTGCGGGCCGGTGGGCTGCATCGCGGCCGGGTGGATGCGCGTCGGGTGGGGCGAGGGCGAGAAGGCGCACGCGAAGGAGGCGCCGGCCCGGGTGTTCACTCCGTCTCGAGGAGCACCGCCGCTCCGCCTGTCGTGCGAGGCGCTGAGCGGAAAGCCGGTGGAGCAGGCCGCTGCGGCCGGCGCGACGAAGGGACGTGCGTCGCCGCCCCGCGCGCGGACGGGAGTCCCGTTCCCGCCGCCGCTCCTCATGATGTCGCCCGCGGTGCAGGGTCTGACCGACCTCGGGAGGTTCCTCGCGCGCCCGGCGCCCGCCCTCGCGCCGGACGAGTCGGGCGTCGCGGTGGACGTGACGGGGGGGATGGAGACGGTCGAGCAGGGCGCGCCCTACGCGCGCATCGACGCCTGGGGCCCGAGCACGGGCGACTGGGACCAGCTCGGGAGGTGGAGGATCTACTGGCTGTGGCCGTTCGGCGGGTGGCCGGAGGAGCGCGCGTCGGCGACGGCGCCGTCGCCCTGGACGGGCCTGGACGCCGCGAGGCGCGCGCTCGTGCCGAACGGAGCGTCCGTGTCGCGGTGGCTGCTCGCGACCGGGGACGACGCGGACCACGCGCTGCTCGTTGGCCGACACCTGTCGTCGCCTCCGACGGCCGAGGTGCTCGAGCTCGAGGCGGACCGCGCCCCGATGGAGGTGCGGCGCGCCGGGGGCGAGCCGCTGCCGGACGTCGAGGCGGCGGTCCGCGCCGGCAGCCGCTGGTACCTGGCGACGGCGGAACCTGCGGGGGACGTGGCGGCGACCGTCGTGTGGATGCTCGACGGGTCGCAGGCCCGCGAGATCGCTCGGCTGCCGCGGACGGTCGCCGAGCCGCACGGAGGGGTCCGGCTCGCGCGCCGGATGGACGGGCGCGCGCTCGGAGTGCTCGTCGACGGGCAGCCGGCGGGCGACGGCGGCCCGTACGAGCGATGGGTGGCGTCGGTGGACCTCGAGACGGGCGCGGTCGGGGAGCCCGAGGAGCTCGCGCCGTTCGACCTGTCGGACCGTTCCATCGCCTTCTGCACGGGGGACGACTCCGGCTGGCAGGTCGACCTCCCGTACCCGGGCACGGTGCGCATCGAGAACGGTACCCGGGGGGACTATCTGTTCCAGAACGCTCTCGCGCGGATGCGGCTATCGACGCGACGCGCGTGCGTGGAGCGCCTCGCGGGAGCGATGCAGGCCCTGCCGCAGGACGCTCCGTGGGTGCAAGCGAGGTCGACGAGACCGTTCGGTCGGGACCCCCTGACCAGGCGCGGCGACGTGCGCACCATCGACGTCGAGTTCACGTCGTCGAGGATGAGGTACGCGATCCGGTGCACGCGCCTGTGAGTGCCTACCGGGGCACGGGTGTCGCGCCTCGTGCCGCCCAGAGGGCGTGGCGGATTGTTCGGTCGTGCAAGAGAGAGGCGTTCTCGTCTTTCAAGATTGCACGGCCGGCAGGAGGCTCTTCGGCCGCTCGCGCGCTTTTTCCCGCCTGCACGATTGTGGCACGGGCGCTGCAAATGGTCCCAGCGCCCGTGTGGAGTGAGGCTGCCCCCCCGGCCCCTCTGCGCGGGCACTTACTTTAAGGCGGCGCAGTTGAGACGCGGCGCGCCGCGGCCGACGCTACAGTGTCGCCACTTCATGAAGCGTACGACCCGCCTGGGATGGGCGGTGCTCGCGCTGCTGGGGGCGCGGGGTTGCACCTCGTCCCCCAAAGCGGCGGGCCCGACCACGACCATGACCCCGCTCAACGCCGGCGAGGTCTGCGACCCGTCCACGTCGCCGACGGTGCTCGTGCACTTCGACCCGCTGGAGATCGTGGTGGCCGCGGGCCAGCAGCGGCCGGCGCGGCTGGTGGTCGACCCGGACCTCTGCTCGCCGGTGACGGCGCAGTTCTCCCTCTCGGACGGGACCATCGCGACCGTGCCCGAGTCCGCGGACCTCGATCTGCGCCACCCGACGGCGGACTTCACGGTAGGGGGTCTGGCCGCCGGGACGACGACGCTGACGGTGAGCGTGCAGCGACCGACGGACGCCGCGCCCACGACGGGGACGCTGAGCATCGTCGTGATGCCGGACGCGAGCCCGCCGCCGTGCTCGGCGTCGGACTCCGCGAGCGGGACGCTCTCGGGCTCGTCGACGACCCTGACGGGGAGCGGGTCGCTGGCCGACGTGTCGCTCTCGGTGCCGCCGGGGGCCTTCACGCGGACCGACGAGCTGGCGATTCCGCCGTTCCCGGCGGCGATCGCGTGCGGGACGGACATGACGACGGCGTCCTCCGCCTACCCGGCGCCCGCGCCGGGGTCGCTGCTGGCGGTCGGGCCGGCGATCACGTTCACGCCCACGCCGACGCCTGCCGGGCCCGACCCGGTCGTGACGAACCTGCACTCGCTGAAGCGCGAGCTCGACTTCGCGATCCCGGTGAACCCGGCTGCGATGCCGGCGCCCGCGCGCCTCCGGCACCTGCAGGTCCTCTACAGCGGGCCGATGGCGAAGGCGCCGCGGGCCATCCCGGTGGCGAACCCGCACTTCACACAGGCCCAGGACGGGACGTGGACCCTCGGGTTCGAGTCGCCCTGGTTCGGGACGTACCAGGCGGCGGTCTCCCCGAACGCCGGGCTCGGGACGACGACGCGGCACCTGACGCACAAGGCGGTCCTCGGCATCTCGATGGGCGGAGGCGGCGCGGCCATCTTCGGCACGCGGCACCACGACCAGTTCGACGCCATCGCCCCTCTCGGCGGCAACAGCGATCTCACGTGGCTCGTCTGGTACTTCGAGCAGTTCAAGTTCGGCGGCTTCTGCCCCGTGTCGAACCCCGGCTGCACCATCCCGGCGCCCAACCTCTACCCGCTCTGGGAGACGTACGCGCACACCGAGGACTTCGATCACTGGTTCTTCCAGCCCGGCGGCGGCACGGGCGGCACGTTCTCGCGCGGCGACTGGACGCAGATCCTCGAGGACTTCTCGATCATGGGCGGGAACCCGAACGGCCAGAACGCCGACTCGGCGGTGCCGTTCATGGTGGTCGGCCCGACGTCGACGTCGCCGTTCGTCGCGGGCACCGGCGTGACGGATCCGGCGACAGGCGCGCCGGTGAACTGCGCCATCACCATCGACCCCATCAGCCCGAGCCAGGACGACAGCGCGGCCCTCCAGGCGCAGGAGGCGACGACCGAGACGGACCAGCAGGCGGTCCAGACGGCGTGCCTCGCGTCGCGGTGCGACCCGAAGAACGCGTGGGTCGCGAAGACGGGCTTCTACGACGCGGCGTACAACCCCGACGGGTCGAAGCCGGTCATCAGCTTCTGCGACGGCGGCCAGAACGGGACGAGCCCGTACGTCGACACGTGGGCGCCCTCGACGCCCGGCAGCCAGGTGCCGAGCAACCTCACGCTCGCCGTGGACCTCAACGGAAACGGGATCCGCGACCTCGGCGAGCCGGTCATCCGCCAGGGGGAAGAGCCGTTCGACGACGTCGGGACCGACGGCAAGGCCGACGCTCAGGAGCCGGGCTACGACCCCGTGAACAACCCGGATCCTGACCAGGACGACTACGACTTCGCGCTCAACCCCAACGGGACGGAGAACGACCACGTCTACGAGCAGGGCGAGCCCTTCCAGGACGTGGGGCTCGACGGCGTGCCGGGGACGAAGCAGCAGGCCGACGGGGGCTACGACGTCGGCGAGGGCGACGGGAAGTTCACGCTCTCGGCGGGCGCCCAGCAGCTCTACACGTTCGACCCGCACTCGGCGCTGCACGGCAGGTCGACGCCGCCCGGCGGCCCCATGGACGCGGCGGCCCTGCGCAGGTTCGGTATCTGGGCCGACGGCGGCGTGCGCGACATGGCGAACTTCGCCGCGGTGGCGAATCACTTCCTCGGCGCCGTCGGCTCCGTGCACCAGCCGGACGGAACGCAGGTCGTTCCGACCGCGTTCTACAACAACTTCGAGAACCTCCCCGGCTCGGACCCGACGCAGCCCGACCAGTTCCTCGCCGTGAACGTCCTGTGGAACGACGTCGCGCGCGCGGCGCACCTCCGGTACGGCTACGTCGACGCGACCTCGCAGATGATCGCCAACGGCGACGGGCAGCACGTCGGCACCGGGAGCCAGATCCTCTACCGCCTCGTGACGGGGTTCTACTTCGCGGCGAACGCCTGGTCCGACGCGGACCGCACGCTCTCGGACACGCTCTCGGTCGCCGACCCGACCGACCCGACGTACAACGGCGAGACGTCCACGCCGAACACGCAGTGCTCGACGCAGACGCTGCCCGACAGGACGACGACGATCGACACGAACTGCTGCGAGCTGAAGGGCCACTGCGAGACGTACTTCACGGGCCCCACCACGCAGCGCTTGGGCCCTCTCGCCGTGACGCTGCCTCCGGGGTACGCGCTCGCCGGGAACATGAACGAGAAGTACCCGGTGCTCTTCGTCCTCCACGGCTACGGGCAGGACCCGCGCGACCTCGAGGCGACGGCGGCCATCACCGACAACTACATGAACGACTCGCAGCGCTCGGCTGCGACGCGCCTCGCGAAGATGATCGTCGTCTACGTCGACGGTCGCTGCCGGATCGACCCCGTGTCGAACCTGCCCGAGTGCATCCGGGGCACGTTCTACCTCAACTCGAACCGCCAGCAGAACGGCCACGCCATCGGCCAGCTCGACTCCTGGTTCGAGGAGGTCGTCCAGTACATCGACGCGAACTACCGCACGATGGGCCCGAGCGACGTGGACTTCACAGAGTGACCCGCCTGGCTCCACGAGAGTAGGAAACAGGAAGGTCAGAAGATCAAAAGGGGGGACGGGCCTTCACCTGGTTCTACGGGTGGGAAGGCACGCCTGCACCGGGGCAGTCTCCGCCCCCCGTTCACGACTCCTCTGGTGCACGCCGGCCTTCCACCCCGTGCAGCCGCGCGAAAGCCCCCTCTCACCTTCTGATCTTCTGAGCTTCCTGTTTCCTACTCTCGAGACTCAATAGGCCCCTAGAGGCCCGTGATGGCGACCGGCGGGCCCGGGTCGTAGACGGCGACGTCGTCGCCCTCGAAGCGCGCCACGAGGACGCGCTGGTCGTCGCAGAGGCCACGGGGTTCGAGGAGCTTGCCCGACCGTAGATCGAAGACGTACCCGTGCATCGGGCACGCGATGCGTGCGCCTTCGCGGTCGCCCTCGGCGAGGCTCGCGCCCGCGTGGTTGCACGCGTCCTCGAGGGCGCACGGGGCGCCGTCGACGATGGCGACGAGCACGTGGAACGGCGGCCACTCGAGGCGCACCACAGCGCCCGCCCCGAGCGACGCGCGCGCCACGCGGCCGACGAGCTTCAATTCGCGGCCCCGCGGTCGCGCGCCGGCATGCCCGCGGACTGGGCCACGAGCTCTCCGGTGACGGCTCGCACGCGCGCCGCGACGTCCAGCTCCTCGAGGGCCCGCTGCCGGGCATCCGGGTCGAGCAAGAGGTGGTGCGCGCAGAGGTCCGCCATCCCGCCCGGCTCGAGGTCCACCGGCAAGCGCAGGTCCACCTCGGCGTCGTGGCCCTTCACGCGCGCGACGAAGCCCGTCGCGGCCGCGTGGAGCGCGGCGCGCTCGACGTCCGTGACGACCGTATCCTTCTCCCGGAGCACGGAGGCGCGCGCCCGGCGGTAAGGCGCCTCGAAGGGGAGCTCCGCGAGCGCCACCCGCGCGCGCCCCTGGAGCAGGATGTTCGATCGGCCGTCCGCGAGCTCCTCGTGCTTAACGACGACGCCCAGCCCCGCGACGTGCTCGAGCGTCGGGGGGTCGTCCCCGTCCTCGACGATGCGCACCATCGCGATGCACCCGTGCGACGCGAGCACGTCCGCCAGCATGGCGCGGTAGCGCGGCTCGAAGACGTGGAGCGGGAGGATGCACCCCGGGAAGAGCGCGATGCGCGGCAACGGGAACAGCGGCAGCGCCGGGAGCGCCCCGGGAGGCACCTCGCCCGTCACCGCGCACCTCCCGTCGCGGCGTAGGCCGTCGCCGTGTCCACGCCGTCTCCCGCGAGCGCCAGCGTCTCGACGCGCGCGCCGTGCGCCCGCTCGCCCCGCGCCGTCATGCAGGTATGCGCGAGCTCGATGCGGCACGCGGCCCAGCGGGGGGCGAGGTGCTTGCGGAGGGACGCCACGACGCGCTCGCCGACGTCCTCCTGCATCGCGAGCCGGCGCGCGAACGCGTCGACCAGGGCCGCCACGGTCCCCACGCCGACCAGGTGCTCGTGCGGCGCAAAGGCGACGGTCGCCTCGCCGGTCGACACCGTGAGGTGGTGCGGGCAGACGGTCGCCACGGGGACCGCGCGGACGACGACGAGCTCCGAGGTGCCGGGGAAGACGTTCGCTGCGAGGACCGCGTCGACGTCGACGGCGTAGCCGGCGAGGAAGTCCTCGGCCCAGGCGCGCGCGACGCGGTCGCCGGTGCCCGCGAGCGCCGGGTCTCGATCGGGATCGTGCCCGAGCGCCCGGAGGAAGGCCTCGATCGCGCGCGCGGCGGCTTCACGGTCCACGCAGCCCTCCTCAGTTGAGGTGCCGGTGGCGCAGCGTCGGCTCGATCGCCTTGCGGCCGGCGAACCCTTCGTGCAGCCCGTGGTAGTGCGTGACGGCGTCCTCGCCGTACTTCCAGCAGAGCCAGACGCGCTTGCCGTCCACCTCGCCGTAGAAGTCGAGGAGCCCCGTGCGCGGGTCCTTGAGGACGACGCCCGTCGCCTCGACCTCTTTCCACGCGGACTGGTAGCGGTCGACGCACGCGACGAGGTCCTGCTTGAGGTCCCGTACGGCGGCGGAGTCGTTGGTGTCGACCTCCAGGGAGCTCGGCGCGGTGCCGAGGAGCTTGGACAGCTGCTCGAGCCGCTCCTCGATGCCGGTCCGGCGGTTCATCTGCGCCTCGACCAGGGCTCGCAGAGTGGGGAGGAGCGCGTTCGCGGCCTCGAGCGTGAAGACGGGGGGCGTGGCGCCGTCGGTCATTCGCCCCCCATCATGGCCTCAGGGCGGGAGGATCGCCACGAAGATCCGCGTCAGGAAGAAGTCGGCGACGAGGATCGCGATCGAGACGACGACGACGGTGCGCGTCGTCGACTGGCCCACGCCCTCGGTGCCCCCGCGCGTCGTCAGGCCGAAGTGGCAGCCGACGATGGCGATGATGAAGCCGAAGATGGGCGTCTTCGCGAGCCCCGAGAAGAGGTCGCTCATCATGACCGTCTCGAGCGACGACTGCATGAAGAGGCGCGGGCGGATGTCGTACTCGAGCCAGCAGACGCCGAGCGCCCCGAGCGTGCCGAGCGTGTCGGCGAAGACGCTGAGCAGCGGCATCACGATCATCGCGGCGAGCACGCGCGGCAGGACGAGCTTCTTCGCCGGATCGCCGCCGAGCGCGCGGATGGCGTCGACCTGCTCGGTGACGTTCATCGCGCCCACCTCGGCCGCCATGCCGCTCCCTATGCGCCCCCCCACGATGATCGCCGTCAGCGTGGGCCCGAGCTCGCGCAGGAACGAGAGGACGATGACGCGCGGGATGTACTCGATGCCTCCGAAGCGCTGGAGGCCGAACGCGAACTGGATGGTCATGACCATCCCGATGAAGATCGACGTGACGGCCACGATCCCGAGGGAGCGCACGCCGAGCGACTCGATCTGGTAGACGGTCGACGTGATCTCGAGGGGACGGCGAAGCGTCGACCGCAGGGCGCCGCCCGTGAGGCTGGCGATGGCGCCCATGTGCTCGACGAAGCGGAGGATGCGCGCGCCGGAGGTCTCGAGGACGTTGGGCGGATCGAGCGGCGGCGGGAGGTTCGAGATGCGCCCGCTGGGCGGGGGCAGGCTCGGCGGAGGCGGCGGGATGGAATCGGGCGGCTCCGGGATCATCGGGCGCTCGAGCTGCCGTGCAGGCCGCGCGCGAACCCGTCGAAGGCGGCGGCGCCGGCGGTGAAGTCGGCGGGCGGCGCGACGTAGACGAGGTCGTAGACGCAGCCGTCCTTCTTCATGACGTAGAGGTCGTAGTACATCGGCACGCCGTCGAGCTTCGCCCGCATCAGCGTGTGGCGCGCCTCGCGCCCGTCGAAGGGGATGGTCTCCTCGCTCGTGAAGTCGCGCTCGGTGGTGCCCATGATGAGGTGCTCGGTGAGCACCGAGAGGGGCGCGTCGTCATCCTTGCCGCTGCAGCGGACGTCGAGGAGCGCCGAGCCGCCGCGCGGGTCGTCGCGCCAGGCGAGGTCGGCGCCGTCGATGTGCACCGGGCGCCAGGCTGCGGGCACCGGGCCGACGCGCACGGTGAGGTCCCCCTTGTGGAGGACGCCCGCGTCGAAGGACTCGGCGCCCGTGCACCCCGCGATCACGACCACGCCGCCCGCGACGACCGCCCACCCGGCGACGCGCGCGACCGCCCTTCCGGCGAGCGCGGCGACGACGACCTGGAGGCCGGACGGGCGGGGCATGCGCCCCGAAGGAATAACACGCGCCGTGCTAGAACAGGCCGCCTCACCATGCCGAAGGGTTCCGTCCGCCTCTACAATTCGATGACGCAGAAGCTCGAGCCTCTGGCGCCGATCGAGCCCGATCACGTCCGGATCTACGTCTGCGGCATGACGACCTACGACCACGCCCACGCCGGGCACGCGCGGACCTTCATCGCGTTCGACGTGCTCGTCCGCCACCTGCGCGCGCGCGGCTACCGCGTCACGTACGTGCGCAACATGACGGACATCGACGACAAGATCCTCAAGCGGGCGCTCGAGAACGGCGAGCCGCCGCTCACGCTGTCGAAGCGCATGGCCAAGGCGAACCAGGACGAGCTCCTCGCCTGCGGCTGCGCACCGCCGGATCACGAGCCGCGCGTCAGCGAGACCATCCCGGAAATCGTGCAGGTCATCGAGGAGCTCGTCGCCAAGGGCGCGGCCTACCCCGCGAAGACCGAGACGGGCACGGACGTGTACTTTGCGGTCCGCGAGTTCGCCGGCTACGGCAAGCTCTCGCACCGCAACGTCGACGACCTCCTGAGCGGCGCCCGCGTCGAGGTCGGCGAGGCGAAGAAAGACCCGCTCGACTTCGCGCTATGGAAGGCATCCGACGCCGAGACCTGGGGCTGGGAGAGCCCGTGGGGCAAGGGCCGCCCCGGGTGGCACATCGAGTGCTCCGCCATGGCGCGCAAGCTCCTCGGCCCGCACTTCGATCTCCACGGCGGCGGGATGGACCTCGTCTTCCCGCACCACGAGAACGAGATCGCGCAGAGCGAGGCTGCGTGGGGCGAGCCGTTCGCGCGCGTGTGGCTCCACGCGGGCTTCCTCAACGTCGACGCCGAGAAGATGAGCAAGTCGCTCGGCAACTTCGTGACCATCGCGCAGGTCCTCGAGCGCAACGACGGCGACGCGCTCCGCTACTTCCTCTGCGGCGCACACTACCGGAGCCAGGTGAGCTTCGATCTCGAGAAGCTCCCCGACGGGCGGGTCGTCTTCCCGGGGATCGACGAGGCCGAGCGACGCATCGAGTACCTCCACGTGACGCGCGAGGCGCTGGTTGCCGCAGCCGAGGGCGCCAAGGCGAACGCGGAGGGCCCCGCGGCGAACGCGAAGACCATCCGCGACGCTCCTCACCGCGCGCTCTCGGCGCTCGACAACGACCTCAACACGTCGGTGGCCCTCAGCGTGATCGCCGAGCTCGCGAAGGTCGGCAACGAGATCGTCATGCAGGTCCAGAAGCAGAAGAAGGACCCGGCCGCGCAGGCGGTCTCGAAGGGGCTCGCCGCCGCGGTGGTCGAGGCGCTCGACACGTCTTGCAAGCCGCTCGGCATCCTCCAGACGACGGCCGCGGACTTCTTCGAGCGGGCGCGCGCGCGTCGCATCCGGTTGCGCGGCCTCGACGCGAAGGCCATCGAGGCCAAGGTCCGAGCGCGCACCGACGCCCGCGCGGCGAAGGACTTCGCGAAGGCGGACGCGCTCCGCAAGGAGCTCGCGGCGCTCGGTGTCGAGCTCCAGGACGTCGCGTCCACCGGGGCGACGGCCTGGCGGGTCACGATCTAGCGTTGCGCGGGGTGCACCCGTCCGCGGCCGCCCGCGGGGGTCCTGCCCGAGTCTACTCGACGGCGCCGAGCTTGCGCTCCAGAGCCTCGATGTGCGCGCGCACCTCGGGATCGCTCGTGCGAAGCGCCTCGACCTTGCGGACCGCGCTGATGACGGTGGTGTGGTCGCGGTTGCCGAACGCGCGCCCGAGCTCCGGGAAGCTGCACTTGAGGCGCTGCTTGCACAGGTACATGGCCACGTGACGCGCGAAGGCGATGCTCTTGTGCCGGTCCTTGGAGAGGAGGTCGGTCGAGCGCAGCTTGAAGTGGTGGCAGACGATGCGCTGGATGTCCTCGACGCTCGCCTCGTTGGGGCGCGCGGTGGTGGTCGCCGCGATCTCGGTCCGGGCGAACGAGAGGTCGATCATCTTGCCGAGGAGCGACGCCTTGGCCGCCAGGCGGATGAGCGTCCCCTCGAGCTCGCGAACGTTGCTCCGGACCATCTGCGCGATGAAGAGACACACGTCGTCAGCAAGGTCGATGTGCTCGATCTGCGCCTTCTTGCGGACGATGGCGACGCGCGTCTCGAGCTCTGGCGCCTGCACGTCGGCGACCAGGCCCCACTGAAAGCGCGACACCAGCCGCTCCTCCATCTTGTCGAGCTGCTGCGGGTACTTGTCGCTCGTGACGACGATCTGCTTGCTCGCCTGGTGGAGCGCGTTGAACGCGTGGAAGAACTCCTCCTGCGTCTGCGTCTTGCCCGCGAGGAAGTGGATGTCGTCCACCAGCAGGAGGTCGAGCTTCTCGCGGTAGCGCGCGCGGAAGTCGTTCATCTTCTGGTCCTGCAGGGACTGCACGAACTCGTTCACGAAGCGCTCGGCGCTGATGTAGACGATGCGCGCGGCCGGCCGCTCCTCGCGAACGCGGTACGCGATGGCGTGCACGAGGTGCGTCTTGCCGAGGCCCGTACCTCCGCAGATGAAGAGGGGGTTGTGACGCCGCCCCCCGACGCCCGCCGCGGCCATCGACGCGGCGTGGGCGAGCTGGTTGCTCGGACCGACGACGAAGTTCGCGAACGTGTACTTCGAGTTGAGGCCCTCGACGGGCGGCGCGACCGCCACGGGGCGCTGCATCTCGGGGACGATCGCGTGGACGCCCGAGTCGCCGTCGCGCCCGACGTCGTCCGCGCTCGACGGAGCCGGCGGCCGCACTGACAGGGGGCGCGGCCGAACCGGGGTGTATGGCGTGGGCCGATCGGCGACCGGATGCGCGAGGCTCCCGTCGATCGCCCAGCGGACCTGGATGCTGAGACCCGTGTGCTCGCGCAGCCGGTCGGTCAACGTGGGGAGGAAGAAGTCCTCGATCCACTGCCGCACGAACTCGTCGCGTGCCCGCAGACTGAGGACGCCGTCGGTCAGCCCGTCGAACTGCACCCCGGAGAACCATTGGTCGAAGCTCGCGGGCGACTTCTCGCGCGTGAACGCAATCGCCTCGCTCCAGGCACGCTCCGCCTCGCTGGCCACGACCGGCTCCCTGGCTACGGGCGGCGCCACGCCGGCGTCGCCTCGCTCATCGCTTTGCATCCGCGCTTGCACCACTTCCCTCGAACCGAAGCCTGCGTTGACACCCACGAGCCCCACGCCCCATCCACCGAAAACCGAGATGCTCCCGCGAAGGACAACGACTCCCTCGGGCACGTGCGCGGAGGCTACGTACCGCCGAGGGGTTCTCTACCCCGGGATGCGGACCCAGGGACACCACCAACGTAACGTTCTCTTCTGACTACCCGACTAGCCCGCCTGGAACGGTGACGGACGCCACAAGTTATCCACAGGATGTGGAGAACCGATGCCCGAGGGACTCTGCTGGGCAGGTCCGGGGGGCAACACGAGCAATGCAGGCAATAGGAGACCGTCGGTCTCCCTAGGTAAACTTGCCATCAGGGGTCCGTCTTTACGCCTACCCGGCGGTACGCCGCGTGGGCACGAGAGGTCAGTCAGATTCCAGGCGTCCCTGCCCCCCCAGAGGGGGACGGGATTGAACCGTGCCGCCGCAACCATCGTCACGACGTGACGGTGGACGCGCCGCACACCAGCTCGAAGCGAACGGGATGGAGCTATCACCCCCGCTCGGCAGGCGTCCATGCTCTTCGTTTCGATTGTGTTTAAGTGACGGCAAGCCTTGGGGTTTTTTCCTTGTACTCCACCCGCGAAATGAAATTCGCGCACCCTCCGGAGGCCCCCGTGTCGCGTGTAGGTGCCGAAGTGGCCGTCATGGCTTTCGAATCCGCACCAGGGTCTCCGACGGTGCACCTCGCCACGTGGCTTTTTGGCTGATTCGGCGTGTCAAGAGTCGACGATCCGGCGTCTTTCCGGCAGCGACCTCGTGAACGCGGCGTGTCAGCCCGGTGAGAAGCCGTTTCGCACCCTGGCGGGTAGAGAGCGCTTTTCGCCGCCGCGGAAAACTCGTCCGCCACCGGGCGCGCTGTTAGGGTCCCGCCGCGTGAGGCGCTCCTCCATCGCCGTCCTCTCGTCGCTGGCGGTGCTCCTGGCGGCGCACACGGCGCGGGCGGACCGGATGACGACCTCGCCGGAGCAGGCGTACGACCTCGGCGAGGTGCCGAGCGCCCGCGCGGTGGGCATGGGCGGCGCGCTGAACGCGCTGGGGGTGTCGACGACGTCGCTCTACCTCAACCCCGCCAACATGCCGCTGGCGCGCGTCTACCACCTCGAGGCGCTGGGGGCGTACTCGCCCGAGGCGCAGCGCGAGACCCTCGGCCTGGCCATCGAAGACTCGGTCATCAACGCCTCGCGCCTCGCAGGCGGCGTCGCGGCCACCTACAACCAGTTCGACCCGAGCGGCATGGACCGCTCGTGGACCGACGTGCGGGCCGCGCTGGCCATCCCCCTCGGCGATTACCTCTCCGTCGGCGCGACGGGCCGGTGGCTGCGCGCCAACCAGGCCGTGTCGGCCGGGCCCTTCGGTCCGAGCTACGCGTCGGACGGCGCTTCGGGGAGCCCGGTCTTCAACGCTCTCACGTTCGACCTCGGCGCGACCGCATCGCTCGGCGGGTTTCGCCTCGGCGTCGTCGGACACAACCTCACGAACCCCGGGACGGCCCTGGCGCCCACGACGGCCGCCGGCGGGCTCGGCTATGCGAACGAGTGGCTCGCCCTGGAGCTCGACGGGATGCTCGACTTCACGACCTGGGGCTCGACGAAGGGGCGCGTCATGGCGGGGGCCGAGTTCTTTCTCGCCGACCGGTACGCGCTCCGGGCCGGCTGGCGCTACGACGCGGGCACCACCCTCAACACGCCCTCGCTGGGCCTCGGCTACATCGACCCCCGGTGGAGCATCGAGGTCAGCGCCAACCACGACCTCGTCGGCCCCCACTCGGGGACGCTCGGCGTCGTCGGGCTTCGCTACTTCTACGACGCGACGGGCAGCACGACCCAGGCCGACGAACCCGACCCGTTCTGACGCGCCGGGATCGGGCTCCTCGCCGCGGCCTTGCGGCTGCGGGCCCGCTCAGAGCGACGCGCGGTACAGCCCGGCCAGGTCGTCTTTCGTGACGGGCTTCGGGTTGCACCGGTGGCAGGCG
Organism: Polyangiaceae bacterium; assembly: GCA_036490515.1. Lineage (GTDB taxonomy): Bacteria > Myxococcota_A > Polyangia > Polyangiales > Polyangiaceae > Palsa-1150. Next base: position 116,845 of record DASXDU010000040.1, on the reverse strand, counting down.
TCCTCGAACGCCTTGTCCGAGAGCTTCGGCACGTCCGCCGCGGTCACGCCCTCGGCGCCAAGGCCCTCGGGGAGGCCGACCCGCTTCCGGAGCGCGCGCACGGCCTCGGCGCACGACTTCGCCGCCGGGTCGAGGATGGCCTTCATCCGCTCGAGGCGCGGGTGGATGGCGCTCTCGTTGAAGTCGACGACGGCCGGGAGGCACAGCGCGTTGGCCAGGCCGTGGTGCAGGCCCTTCTCGCTCGAGAGCGGGTGCGCCAGCGAGTGGCACGCGCCGAGGCCCTTCTGGAACGCGACCGCGCCCATCATCGCCGCCTTCATCATGTCGCCGCGCGCCGCGAGATCGTCGCCGTGCTCGACGGCGCGGACGAGCGACTTCGCGCAGAGCTCGAGCCCGCCGAGCGCGATCGCGTCGGCCATCGGGTGGTCGCCGAGCGACGCGTAGGCCTCGAGGCAGTGCGTCAGCGCGTCGAAGCCGGTCGCCGCGGTGATGCGCGCGGGCATCGAGCGCGTGAGCTCGGGATCGAGCAGCGCCGCGCGCGCCAGGAGGTGCGGGCTGAAGATGACGGTCTTGCGGCCGGTCGCCGCGAGCGTGACCACGCCCGAGCGGCCCACCTCGCTGCCCGTCCCGGCGGTCGTCGGGATGGTCACGATGGGGGGCACGTCCGCGGTGATGAAGCGGTCGCCGCCCGCCGCGTCGTCGTAGTCGGCGAGCGGCCGGCCGTGCGTGACCGCGAGCGCGATGAGCTTCCCCGCGTCGAGCGGCGAGCCGCCCCCGACCGCCACGACGGCCGCCGCGCCGTGCGCCCTGTAGGCCGCGACGCCGTCGACGACGTTCTTCTCGACGGGGTTGGGGTCCACCGCGTCGAACACCTTCGCCGCGACGCCGCCCTCCTCGAGGAGCGCGCGGACCCGCTCGGCGATTCCGACCTTGACGACGCCCGCGTCGCAGACGACGAGCGCACGGGTCGCACCGGCGCGCTTCACGTGGTCGGCCACGGCCTTCACCGCGCCCGGGCCGAAGACGATCGTCGTGGGGAAAGACCAGGTCGAGAGACCGCTCATGAGCCATCGGCGTAGCACGCCTCGGCGAGCTCGACTCGCCGGGTCAGATCCCTTCGAAGTACCTCTTCAGCTCCCACTCGCCGACGACGCGCTCGTACTGCCGGCACTCCCAGTCGCGCGTCCGGACGTAGTGGTCGACGAACGCCTCGCCCAGAAGGCCCCGCGCGTGCTCGCTCTTCGCGAGCCGCTCGGTCGCCTCGCGCAGGGTGCGCGGCAGCGGCGCGAGATCGCCGCGGCCCGACGCGTCTCCCTCGACCTCGGGCGGGGGCTCGCGCCGCTGCGCCATGCCCCAGAGGCCCGCCGCGAGCATCGTCGCCATCGCCACGTACGGGTTGATGTCCGCCGCCGTCTGCCGGTACTCGAGGCGCGTCGACTTGGCGCTCCCCGGGATGACGCGCACGGCGCACGTGCGGTTCTCGACGCCCCAGCTCGCGTTGAGCGGCGCCCACACGCCCGGGACGTAGCGCTTGTAGCTGTTGACGGTGGGCGAGTAGAGCGCCGTGAGCTCCGGCATGAGGGCGAGCTGGCCCCCGAGGTAGTGCTTGGCGACCTCGGAGAGCTTGTTGTCGTCCGCCGCGTCGTAGAAGGCGTTCTTGCCGTCCTTCCAGAGCGACTGGTGCACGTGGCCGCTCGAGCCGGGCAGATCGTGGTTCCACTTCGCCATGAACGTGACCGACAGCCCGAGGCGGTGGGCCGTCTGCTTCATCGCCGTCTTGAAGAGCGCGGCGTCGTCGGCGGCCCGGAGAGCCTCGCCGTAGCGGATGGCCACCTCGTAGACGCCCGGCCCCGTCTCGGTGTGGAGGCCCTCGATGGGGATGCCGAACTTCTCCATGTCGTCGAGGATGGCGTGGCAGAGCTCCGCGTTCTGGCCCGTGCGCACCCACGAGTAGCCGAACATCCCGGGCGTCAGCGTCTCGAGCCCGCGGAAGCCCTTCGCGTGGAGCGACGCCGGCGTCTCCTTGAAGACGAAGAACTCGAACTCCGCGCCGAAGCTCGGCGCGTACCCGGCCTGCTTCGCGCGCGCGATGACCGACGTGAGCAGGCCGCGCGGGCACGCCGGGTGCGCCGCGCCTTCCTCGGTGACGAAGTCGAGCAGGAACGCCGCGGTGTCGGGCTCCCAGGGCAGGACGCGGAACGACGCCGGGTCGAGGCGCGCGCGCGTGTCGGGGTAGCCGGTGTGCCAGCCCGTGACGCGGGCGTTGTCGTAGAGGACGTCGCTGGCATCCCAGCCGAAGATGACGTCGCAGAAGCCGAGCGGCTCCTCGAGCGCGCCCCAGAGCTTCTCCATCGCGACGTACTTGCCGCGCAGGATGCCGTCGACGTCGAACCCGCCGACCTTCACGCGGCGGATGCCGTGCTTCTCGAAGGCCTCCTTGAGCTGCTTCGCGTCCATGGCCGGCGAGGCTAGCACCCGGCGGGGACCTCCGGCCGGGGGCGCCGCCCGGACGGGGCGTGGCGGCGCGGTCAGTTCACAGGGCGCCTGCTTCGCATGCGCCCTCCAGACTCGCCGACCGTGAGACGGTCGGCTTAGTTCTCGGGGACGCCGAGCTTCGGGTCGAGGAGGCTCCCGATGTTCGCGACGACCGTGTCGCGGCCCGCGAGCTGGCCTGTCGAGCCCAGCCACTGCGACTCGATGAACTTCACGATGCTCGAGTGCTCCATCTGCACGTGCGAGATCGTCCCGGCGCGGGCGAGGGGCCCCAGGGCGATGACGGGGATGCGCGTCCCGTACGGCTGGTGGTCGATGGCGCTGGCGGCGGGCGGCGCCACGTGGTCGAAGAGGCCGCCTCCCTCGTCCCAGGTGAGCAGGATCAGCGTGTTCGGCGCCGCGCTCGAGCCCTGGATGGACGAGAGCGCGCCCTGGACGAACGCGATGCCCGCGGTGATGAGGTTCCCGTAGCCGGGGTGCTCCGTCTTGTAGTCGAGGGCCTTGATGAACGACACGGCGGGGAGCGTCCCCCCGGCGAGGTCGGTCGCGAACGAGGCGTAGTCCTTGAAGTGGGCGGGGTCGTCGACGGTGCTCTTGTAGTAGGCGAACGGGTTGTCGCTCGGGTCGTACGCGCAGTCGAAGGCGTCGCTGTCGAACGCGCAGTCGGAGGGCACGACCGTCGGGCAGCCGCCCGACGCGACGGCCTGCTGCATCGCCGCGTAGCCCTCGGAGTAGAAGGCCCACGTCACACCCGCCGTCTCGAGCAGGTCGGCGATGGTCGGGTCCGTGTACTGGATCGTGGACTTGTTGATCGTGCACGCGGCGCCGATGGCCTCCGGCTCGTACGTGTTGTCGAGGAACACGTACTGCGCCCGGGCGAAGTACATGTCGTTCGAGGAGCTCTGCCCGACGACGGGCTGGAAGTAGTGATCGCCGAGGGCGCCCTGCCCCGCGAGGTCCCAGTACGGCTGGAGCGTCGTGTCCGCGTACGCGAAGTTCTTGGCGTTCCCGCACGTGGTCGAGCTCACGTACCCATCCATCTTGCCGCCGTCGATCTCGGTGAGCTCGCACGCCTGCGTGTGGTTGGGGTCGAAGGCCGCGTTCGTGGTGTCGTCGAGCACCTCGGGGGTCGTCCCGCTCGACGCGTCGATCCCCGGGCCCTTCTCGCAGCACGACGGACCGCTCGTGCAGGTCGGGTTCGAGCCCGTCGCGCCCGTGCACCAGTTCGAGAAGTACGAGTCGAACGTGTGGTTTTCCTGGATGAGGACCACGACGTGCTCGATCTTCGCGGGCGCTCCGGCCTCGCCTCCGCCTTCGGTCGCCGGGCCCGTGTCGGCACCCGCCTCGGGCCCGCCGTCACCGCCCCCGGGCTGCCCGTGGGAGGAGCTGCTGCCGCACGCGGCGACGAGGGCGAGGCCCGTGACGAGGGGGAACGCGAGGCGCATCGCTGTGTTTTACACGCTCACGGGGCGAGCTTCACGTAGGCGTCGACGATCTCGTCGAGCGCCGCGGCGAGGAAGAGGCGCGGGTCGGCGACCGACTCGGGAGGGTCGCCCGGGCCGGGCGTCGCGAAGTCCTTCTGCTCGGCGTGGAACTGCGTCCCGATGACCGGCCAGGCGGGATCGCGCGACCGGAAGGCCTCGGTCACCGTGTCGCACCAGCCCGGGCCGCTCGGGTTGGGGAACACGCCGTCCTGCGGGCTCGCCGCGATGACGTCCGGGCCGCAGAAGGAGCTCGTCGCGACGACCGCGAAGCGCTGGAGCGGCCCCCCGGGCAGGAACGCGTCGGGCCGCACGGCGTCCGAGTGCGACTCGGGCAGGGCCAGGGTCGACGAGCGCCGCTGGATGCCGAAGAGGTCGATGAAGAGCGGGTCGGTCGGCACGAACTGGATCTTCGCGCGCGGCGGGTGCGGGTCCCCCGGCCAGGCTCGCTCGACGTCGATGGCCGGCGCGAAGCCCCGGATGGGCCGCCCGCTCGTCCGCCGCAGGACGAGGTCGATCGTCCGCCGGTCCTGGTCGAACGCCGACGCCTCGGCGCGCTTGGCCTCGAGGAGCGCGAGGATCTGCGCCCCGCCGCAGAAGCCCACGAACGGCGCCACGCGCTGCCGGACCGCCGACGCGAGCTGCCCCATGCCCCCCGCGCGCGCGTCGCGCAGCGGGTCCCAGTGCCAGCGCCTCGGGTGCGCGGCGTCCGGGCCGGTCTCGGCGGCGTAGTCCCAGTCGTCGGACCCCGAGAGCACCGCGACGGGCGGCGGGCTGCTCTGCGAGAGGAGCTGCGCGTCGAGCACGGGATCGTCGCCCTCGATCGACTCGAGCGCCTCGCCGGAGTCGTCGCTCGGCGGCGCGTCGAGCGGCTCCCCCCGCGGGCCGAGCGAGCGATCGAAGCGATCGTCGCGGCGAAGCGCGGGCAGGAGCGTGGAGAGACGCCGCTGGAGGAACTTCGCCCAGTAGGCGTCGTTGGTCATCTCGGCGCCCGGCGTCGTGTGCGACTCGGCCGAGGGGTTCGCGTTGACGCTGAGGAGCCACGGCGGCGCGAGGATGGGGCGCGCGTCGTCGGACCGGTACGCCGAGAGCTCGCGCACGACCGGAACGCCGCCGGGCGAAGGGATCCCCGTCGCGTCCGTGGCGCCCGTCATGACGAGGCGGAGCGCCTTGAGCGGGCGCGCGTCGGGCAAGGTCACGAGGCGGCGGCGCAAGGGCAGGATCGTGCCGTCCGGGCGCAGCGGCTCGGTCGCGATCGCGAAGAACCGGCGCCCGTCCTCGCTCCCCTCGAGCGCGTAGTGCACGGGGGCCCACGCCATCGAGTAGCTCCGGCCCGTCCCCGCCCGCGGGTAGCTCGCCGCGTCGAACCCCAGGACGAGCCGCACGCGATCGACGGGCACCGCCTGCGGGAGATCGACGCGCAGCGCCCAGCTCCGGCGGCCCGGCGCGCCCGCCCAGCGGCGCGCGTACGTCCCGTCGACGGCGTCGGCCGCGTGGAAGCCCGGGTACGCCCCGTCGTCGCTCGCCTCGGCGCCGCGCAGGACGTCCGTCGCGCTCTCGATCGCCTGCACCTCGCGCACGACGGGCGGCCCCGCGTTGGTCCGGTCGACCACGAGGCGCAGGCCGCACGCGTCCACGTCGACGAACCACGAGCGCTTCGTCGGCTGCGCCGCCATGTCGGCGAAGGAGCCCGGGAGCTGCTCGGCGCCCTCGAGGGGAACCCATGCGTCGTCGCTCGTCGCGGGCGCGGTCGGGCACGCCCCGCTCCCGGCGGCCGCGGGCCGCACCTCCCAGTGGAAGACCGTCGGGATGCCGCTCGTCGGTGACGCCCCGAAGTGCGCGCGCACGAGGCCCACGTGCACGGGCTGCGCGAAGGCCGCCGACCAGTCCCACCGCGTCTCGCCGGGGCGCCCGGTCCACGCCGTGTCGTCGCGCCCGTCGGCCGCGAGCCGCGCCTGGTCGCCCGTGGGATCGGTCGCCAGGAGCGCGCGCACGGCCGGGGTACGCAGCGCGTCGAGGAGGTTCGTCCGCTCGTGCGCGACGACGAGCGCGTTCGCCGAGGCGTCGCGTGACCGCGTGAGCGCGATGGGCAAGGTGGCGCCGATCGAGAGCAGAGTGATGCCCGCGAGAAGCATCCCCCTTCGGTGACCGGACCGTCTCGACCGCACGGCGCTCCTGACTGTGCCAGATCCGCGCGCGAGAAGCGAAAACGGCGCGCTACGAGGAGCCAACGTGGGCCTCCGGGCGGGCATTCCCGGCCGCCGCGGCCCGGGGGAAGAGCGCCCCGAGCGCGAGCGGAGCCGCCGCCCATCCACGGGCGGCGGCCGGGCGGGTAAGCTCGCGGGTCCGGGCATGAAGCGCTACGTCGCCGTCGCGGGGACCATCGGGGCGGGCAAGACGTCGCTCGTGGCGTGGCTCGTGAAGCGCTACGGACTGGTCCCGTTCTTCGAGCCGAACGAGCAGAACCCGTTCCTCGCGGACTTCTACGCCGACATGGAGCGCTGGGCGTTCCACTCGCAGTGCTTCTTTCTGGCGCACAAGCTGAAGCTTCATCAGGAGCTCTCGGCGTCCGCCCGCCCGGCCGTCATCGACCGCACGATCTACGAGGATGCGGAGATATTCGCGAGGAACCTCTTCGTGCAAGGGTTTCTCTCCAGGCGCGACTGGAACGTCTACCGCGAGCTCTACGCCGGCATCTGCCGGAGCCTGCGCCCCCCCGACGTCCTCATCGCCCTCACCTGCCCCCTCGCGACCACCAAGAAGCGGATCGCCCGCCGGGGCCGCGCGATGGAGGCCGCCATCCCCGACCCGTACCTCCGGCGCCTCCACCGCCTCTACGCGCGCTGGTTCGACTCGTACGATCTCTCGCCCATCGTCCGCATCGACACCGGAAAGCTCGACTACGTCGAGGACCTCATCGACCTCCTCGAGCTGACCCGCACGCTGGACCGCGCGCTGGACCGCTAGGAGAGCGAGAGGAGGAAACAGGAAGGTCAGAAGATCAGAAGGGGGGAGGGGATCTTGGCGCGCGAGGGGCTCGGGGGAGGCGGTTCGCGCGATTGGGGATGGAACAGGGAGGCGGGGAGACGGGAGGTTTGGTTGGTGGAGGGTCGATCGGCAGGCGTGGTCCCCGATCGAGAGCCCGCCAACGAATCCTCCCCGTCTCCCCGCCTCCCTGTTCAATCCCCAACCGCGCGAACCGGCTCCCCCCGAGCCACTCGCGCGCATCCGCCCCACCTCCCCCTTCTGATCTTCTGATCTTCCTGTTTCCCCCTCTCGCTCTCCCAGCGAGGGCCCGGGGGGCCTTGGCGAGCGCCTGGCCGACCTTCGGGAGCGCCGTGCGATGTGAATCACATCGCCTAGGGAACCGCGTGGGTGAACGAGTCGCGCACGACGCCCTGGTCGTCGATCGTGGTGCCCGTGAACTGGCCCGTGGTGACGTCGATGATGACTCCGTTGAAGAAGCCGCCGCTCGCGACGCGCATCGAGCAGTACGCGCGGGACGCGCCTGCATCGACGTCGCCGATCGCGCCTCCTCCGCCCGCCGCCGTGAGGATCGTGAGGCCCGGGGCCTCGAACCGCTCGTAGCCGTGCATGTGCGCCTGGATCATCAGCGGCACCTTGTACTGCGCGAAGATGGGCATGAGCTGCGCCAGCGTGGCGGGGTTGTCCCCGGTGTCGCCGCACGTCCAGAAGGGCTCGTGCATGTAGACGATCGAGAAGCGGTAGCCCGGCTGCGCCGAGACGACCTCCAGCCGGTTGACGAGCCACTGGTACTCGACGCTCGCCGGGTCGAGCGGCTGCACGGTGTCGAGCGCGAAGAACCAGATGCCGCCCGACTCGTAGTCGTAGTAGCCGGACGCCCAGCCCGCGTCGGGCGGCGTCCCGTCGAAGCCGGCGTTGCCGAAGAAGCGCTCGGTGTACTGCTCGTACTTGTCGCTCGGCTCGCCCTGCTGCACGTCGGTGTCGTGGTTGCCGATGGCCGCGAAGACGGCGCCCTGGCGGAGCATCGGCTTCATGAGCTGAAACCAGAGCGCGTACGTCTCGACGAGCGAGTCGTAGTACTCGATGTCGCCGCCGTGGAGCGTGAAGTCCGGGTTCTTCGGCAGGACGTGCGACAGGACGTCGAGGGTCGACGTGCCCACCGCGGGGTTCGTGTCGCCGATGGCGAGGAAGCGCACCTCGTCGCCGCTGTTTCGCGCCGTGCAGAAGCGCGCCTGCACCGTCGGGTCGACGTCGAGGCCGTACTGGTAGCAGGCCCCCTGCGTCAGGCCGGTGAGCTCTGCCTCGTGCATGTACCAGGTGCCCGCGTAGTCGGGCGTCGCCGCGGCGTTGAGCGCCTCGTACGTGTGATTCGTGACGAACGGCGTCTCGACCGCGTCGGCGTGCTGCGCGCTCCCGCCGTCCTCCTGCGTGTACGTCATGCCCGCGGGCGTCCCCTCGCGGCACGCCTCCCACCGTACGAGCGCGCTCGTCCCGTCGACGTGCAGCACGAGCGGCCCCTTGCTGAGCCCCGACCCGTCGCAGGGGATGCCCCCGTCGTCTCCGCCGTCGTCGCCACCCGCGTCGACGCCCGCCTGCGCGCCCGCGCCCTTCTTCGTGCCGCACGCCGCCGCCGAGAGCCCGCCCGCCGCGAGCACGAGCGCGATGGGCACGGCCGCGAAGAGCGCCGCCGCGGCCCGGCCGCGTCGCGCGCGCGCTCCCTCGCCGCCGTCGGTCTGCATCCCCGGAAGGATAGCCGCGCTATGCTCGCGCGCGTGAAGAAGAGGCCAGCGCCCGCCGAGCGAGCCGCGCCGTCCGGCAAGCGAGCGGCGTCACCGGCGAGGAAGCGCGCGGCCGAGCTCGACCTCGTGGCGGCCGTCGCCCACCTGACGAAGGCGGACCCTCGCCTCGCGAAGATCATCGCGAAGGTCGGGCCGCCGACCCTCCGGCCCGACGGCACGGCGAGCCCGTTCGAGGCGCTGGTCCGGTCGATCGTCTACCAGCAGCTCAACGGCACCGCGGCGGGCACCATCCACGGCCGCGTGCTCGCGCTCTTCCCGGCGCGGCGCATCGATCCGGCGCTTCTCCTCGCCATGGCCGACGACGCGCTCCGCGGCGCGGGCCTCTCGCGCGGCAAGCTCGCCGCCTTGCGCGACCTCGCGGCGAAGACCCTCGACGGCACCGTGCCGACGCTCGCCGCGCTCCACGCCCTGGAGGACGACGCCATCGTCGAGCGCCTCGTGCAGGTGCGCGGCATCGGCCGGTGGACGGTCGAGATGCTCCTCATCTTCCGCCTGGGCCGCCCGGACGTGCTCCCGGTGGCCGACTTCGGCGTCCGCCACGGCTTCAGGCTCGCCTACGGCAAGAGAGAGATGCCCACCCCCGCCGAGCTCACGAAGCACGGCGAGAGGTGGCGCCCCTACCGCAGCGTCGCCAGCTGGTACCTCTGGCGCGCCGTCGACCTCTTGAAGGAGAAGAAGGTCGCGACGAAGGAGAAGAAGCCGGCGACCGCGAAGAAGAAGGCCGCGAAGCGCGGGTGAGGGGAGAGGCGAGAGGAGAGCGAGAGGGGGAAACAGGAAGGTCAGAAGATCAGAAGGAGTGAGGGGGGGTGGGGCGGCGGGGCGGGAGGGGCGCTCGGCGAGTGGGGGGCGGCGGGGGGTGGGGGCGGGATGGGGGAGGGCGAGAGGCGGCGAGGGGCGGGCGAGAAGGGGCGCGCTCCCGGCGAGAGAGGGCGGTCATGCGCCGAGGGAAGTCGTTCCCGGCGCGGATGACGGGCGGTTCTCGTCGAGAAGTGGCCTCCTCTCGGCCGGAGGAGGGCTCCTCTCGCCGAGAACCGGGCTTCATCCGCGGAGGGAAGTCGTTCCCAGCGCGCATGACGGCATCGTCCGGGCGAGAAACGGCCTCCTCCGGGCCGGAGGAGCCCTCCCCTTCGCACCCTGCGGCATCCTCTCGCCCCGAAACGCCCTCCTCCCGCCGGAAGGAGCCCCCTTCTCGCCCGGAGTCGCCCGTCATCCGCCGAGGAACCTCGTTCCCAGAGCACATGACCCCTTCTTCTCGCGCTCCGCCCCTCTTTCCAGGCCGGCTCCACGCCCCCACTCCCCCCCCCGCCCCGTCCGCCCCCCGCCCCGCCCCGTCCACCCCCCAACCCGCCCCCTCCCCCCTTCTGATCTTCTGACCTTCCTGTTTCTCCTCTCCCTCTCCTCTCCTCAGGGCCGCAGGTCATCGAGCTTCGCCGCCCCGTGTCCGAGCACCAGGCGCGCGACCACGGCCGTGGCCACCGGGTCTTCCGGCGCGAACGCGTGGAGGTCGTCGACCGCGCGCCCCACGAGGTCGCGATCGCCGCTCGCCGCGACGTCGAGGACGCGGGCGCGCAGGGGATACGCCGCGGCGACGGCGAGCTCGGGGTCCTTGCCGGCGGCCCGGGCGAGGCGCTCGCGCTTGGGGGCCCACGCGTCGAGCGCCTTGCGGCGATCGCTCGTGCCGCGCGGCTCGGGCTCGAAGCGATCGAGCAGGCCCACCGCGACGAGGTGCTTGCCGAGGACGCGCCCCCAGCGCGGCTCGTACTCGAGGACGAGCGGGCGCGCGGTCGCGAGCGACGACAGCGCGGCCTCCGACGGGGACCCCTCGAGCGCGAGGTCGCGCCAGAGCGGCACGAGCGCCGGGTCGGCCGCCAGCGCGCGCTCCCGCGCGAACCCCTGCCCGTACGTCCGCACGATCGCGACGTCTCCGCGGAGGGAACCCGTCGCCGCGGCAGCCGCGGCCCGCCGGCCGAGGCGCGCGTCCGACACGACGACGACCGCGCGCGGCGGGAGCGAGCCCCACGCGACGTCGTCCCAGACCGCGGCCTGCCCCGCGGCGCGCGGGCGCGTGCGCAGGAGCGCCTCGTCGGCCGCGTCGACGGGGACGACCAGCTCGAGGACGAGCACCAGCGCCGCCGACGCGTGCGCCATGGGAAGGCGCGCCTCCGCGATGGCGCGGACGACGGCCTGCATCGTGAGCCCGGCGAGCGCGCACGCCGCCGCCGCGCCCGCGAGCACCGGCGCGCCGAACCGGGTCGGGCCGAGCGGCGCCCCCGCCCATCCCGCGGCGAGCCCCACCGCCGACACGGCGAGAAGCCCCGCGCCGAGCGCGCGTGCCCGCGGCGCCATCGCGGCCACCACGGCGCCGCCGACGGCCATCGCGCCGAGCACGACGCCGAGCTCCCCCTTCACGAACGTCGCCGGCGAGCCCGCGTGCGACGCCGCGAGCTCCCCGGCCCACCCGTCGCGGAGCGCCGCGACGAGCGGGAGGCCCGCGACGCGGACGCGCGCGATCGCGAGCGCGAAGGGCACGAGGCCGGCGGCGAAGAAGAGGCCCAGGCCGCGCGCGTCCGTCCGGAGCGCCTCCAGGGCGCGCGCTCGCGCCGTCCGGCCCGTCCCCGCGACCGCCGCGACGCCGAGGGCGCCGCACGCCCCGACGAGGAGCTCGTGCCCCAGCGCCAGCCCGACGCAGAAGACCGCGAGCCTCCACGGCGGACGCGCAGACGCCTCGTCCGCGCGGGCCACGACGGCGAGCGGCGCGAGCGCGAGGAGCGCCCCGAGCGCGCTGCCGCCGACCGCCGCCGACTCCATCTGCCACGCCGGCGCGCACACGGCCGCGAGGGTCGCGATCGCGGCGGCGAACGCCCCGAGCCGCGGGGCCTCGGCCGCCTGCGCGGCGACCGCGCGCGCGACGCGGAAGAGGAGCGCGCCCGCCGCACCCGCCGCGAGGGCCACGCCGAGCTCCGCCCGCATCGCGCGCGTTCCGATGGGCGCCCACACGAGGAGCGACGCGACCGCCGCGTCGAGCGCACGCCACGGCGCCGCGAGCAAGCCCATCGCGCGGGCGACCTCCGCGTCGTGCGCGGCGTCCGCGACGTTGCCCGCGTGCGACGCGGCGAGGGACGCGGCGGCCATCGCGCAGAAGACGAGGAGCGCCGCGTCGAGCCGGGAGGACCGCGACGGGGTCACGGCGCGCCACGTTACCGTCCGGCCGGCCCTCGGGCTACATTGCGGCTCCCCATGGCGCGATTCATCGACGAGCTCAAACGCACCCACGACAACGGCTCCCTCCGCGCCAAGGACGAGCGGGCGGAGGTCGTCCTCTTCGGCTGGGTCGCCTCGTACCGCGATCACGGCGGCTGCGTCTTCGTCGATCTCCGCGACCGCGAGGGGATCACGCAGGTGGTGTTCGATCCGGAGCTCGCGGGCCACGGCGAGCTCCCCAAGCTGGCGCACGATCTCGCGCGCGCCCTCCGCTCGGAGTGGGTCATCGGCGTCCGGGGCGTCGTCCTCTCGCGCGGGTCGAACGTGAACGCGAAGCTCCCCACCGGAGAGATCGAGGTGCACGCCATCGAGCTCGGCGTCTTCAACAAGAGCGAGACGCCGCCCTTCGAGATCGCCGACGACATCGACACGGGCGAGGAGAAGCGCCTCCAGTACCGCTACCTCGACCTCCGCCGCGCGCCGCTCCAGCGCTCGCTCCGCGTCCGGCACCGCATCGCCCAGACCGTACGCCGCTACTTCGACGAGTCGGGCTTCCTCGAGCTCGAGACTCCCATGATGGTGAAGTACACGCCCGGCGGCGCGCGCAACTTCCTCGTCCCGAGCCGCATGCACGCCGGCAAGTTCTACGCGCTGGCCGAGAGCCCCCAGCTCTTCAAGCAGCTCTACATGGTCGCGGGCTTCGAGCGGTACTTCCAGATCGTCAAGTGCTTCCGCGACGAGGCCCTCCGCGTCGACCGGCAGCCCGAGTTCACGCAGATCGACGTCGAGATGAGCTTCGTGAACCAGGACGACGTCTTCAAGGCCGTCGAGGGCCTCGTCTTCCGCGTCTGGAAGGAGACCCTCGGCGTCGACCTCCACGAGCTCTACCCGTCGGGCCGCTTCCCGCAGCTCCCGTTCGAGGAGTCGATGGGCAAGTACGGCAACGACAAGCCCGACCTTCGCTTCGCGCTCGCCCACACCGACCTGACCGACGTCGTCGTCGAGCACGGGGGCGGCGGGATCCCGTTCTGGAAGCCCATCGCCGAGAAGTTCCAGAGCGGGCAATACCGCAAGGACCTCCCGGCCGAGATCGTGAAGGCCCTGCGCGTGCCGGCGGAGCTCGCGGGGAAGCTCTCGCGCACCGAGGTCGACAAGCTCGAGGACTTCGTGAAGGGCATGGGCGCCAAGGGCCTCGCGCGGGCCAAGGTCGATCAGGGCGGGCAGTGGGTGCAGTCGCCGCTGGCCAAGACGATCACGCCGGAGCTCCGCGAGGCGGTCAACGCGCGCACCGGCGCCAAGGACGGGGACCTCCTCCTCTTCCAGTTCGGTCGCGAGAGCGTCGTGCAGACCGTCCTCGCGAACCTGCGCCTGCACCTCGGCAAGCGCCTGGGCCTCATCCCCGAGTCGGGACACGGCGGCAAGTGGAACTTCCTCTGGGTCGTGAACCCGCCGCTCTTCGAGTACGACGAGGACACGAAGACGTGGGCGGCCGCGCACCACGCGTTCACGCGCCCGCACGACGACTGCGTCGACATGCTCGACAAGGACCCGGGCAAGGTCCTCTGCTGGCGGTACGATCTCGTCCTGAACGGCTTCGAGATCGGCGGCGGGAGCATCCGGCTCCACGACCCGGCCGTGCAGGCGAAGGTGTTCCGCGCGATGGGCATCTCGGACGAGGAGGCGCAGAGCAAATTCGGGTTCCTCCTCGAGGCGCTCCGCTTCGGGGCGCCTCCGCACGGCGGGATCGCCATCGGCCTCGACCGCCTGGCGATGCTCCTCTCGGGCGCGGAGAGCCTGCGCGACGTCATCCCCTACCCGAAGACGCAGAAGGGCACGGACCTCATGACGGACGCGCCCAACACCGTGTCGGCGGAGCAGCTGACCGAGCTCCACATCCGCGTCGTGGAGCCGTAAGTGAAGAAGTGGGCCGCGTTCCTCGCCGTCCTCGCCGTCGTCGCCTGCGACGACGTGAACGTGCACATCCTCTCGGGGCAGCTCTACCTCCCGGAGGACCAGTGCATCGAGCCGTCCACGGGCATCGACGTCGTCAACGGCGGCTCGACGGGCGACAACTGCACCCCGACGTGCATCTCGATCGAGTCGGGCGACGCGACGAGCGTGTACGTCACGACGATGTGCCCGCCGTTCCCCGGCGACTACACGATCGAGGGCCAGGACGCGGCGACGAGCGACGCCGACCCGTGCACGGGCGCCTTCGCCGCGTACGAGTCCGAAGGAGGCGAGTGCCCGGCGGTCCTCCCCGAAGCAGGCGAAGGCGAAGGCGGCGACGCCGAGAGCGACGCCGGGCCTCCCCCCGCCGACGCCGCGCCCGAAGCGAGCGACGCCACCACCGCGGACGGCGCGGAAGGCGACGCGACCGGCGAGTGACTCGCCTCACCCGCCCGACGCGCGGAGCCGGAGAGTAGGAAACAGGAAGATCAGAAGATCAGAAGGGAGAGGTGGGGTTTGCGTCCGGGGGAGGCGGCGCTGCAAAGGGGACTGGAGCGCCTCGATGGGCCCTTTCAAGCGCTCCGGTCGCCCTTGCAGCCCCACCCTCCCCGGACGCCAACCCCACCTCTCCCTTCTGATCTTCTGACCTTCCTGTTTCTCTCTCTCCGGCTAGCGCTCGAGGAGGGCCCTCAGCGCGGCGAGCGGGTCGAAGCCGAGGAGGGCGCCGACGTCCTTGCCGGTGACCTTCGCCACGCGGGCGCGGGCGGCTTCGAGCAGCGGGCCCACGGCCGCCAGGGGCGCGATGCGGCCGGTGAGCATGCGCAGGCCCTCGAAGGCGTAGCGCGCTCCGTCGACGCCGAGGCCGACGCCGACCGCCACGGGCATCGGGCTGACGATGACGTCGCGCACGGCGGCCGCCCGCGACCAGGCGCCGGGGCGCCCGTCGGTCTGGAGGGCGCGGAAGCGCGACACCTCGGCGAAGCAGCCGAGGGCGAGCGGCGCGTAGCGGTCTTCCACGGCGCGCACGAGGTGCCGGTAGTCGCGCCGCCAGTCGCCCGAGAGGAGCCCCATCTGCGGGCGGAGCTCGTCCGGGCCGGCGATGACGTCGAACGAGCCGCTCTTCCTGCGCGCGACGAAGCTCGTCCAGAGCCCCTCGTGATCGAAGACGCCGAGCGCCATCGCCTTGCCGTCCGGGCAGAGGGCGTCGAGCGTCCGGCGCACGATCGACGGCGTCGGCACGGGGATCCCGCGGAGCCTCTGCGGCCACGACGCGATGGCACCCTCCTGGATCATCTCCCGGACGATGACGACGAGCTGGAGCGCCTGGGTCGTGAGGTCGTCGCCCCGGCGCGCGCGCGCCCCGAAGCGCTCCATGACCTCGTCGAGGGCTCCCAGGCGCATCGAGAGCGCCCAGCTCGCGTGGTGCGCCTTGGCGAGGAGGCCCAGCGCCGAGGGGTGGCCCGCCCGCACGGCGAGCGCGCGCGAATCGGGCGCCTCCGGGGGGAAGATCGCGACGGACGGGTCGAGCCGGCCCGTCTGCGTGTGGACCAGCTTGAGGACGTGGCCCTCCTCGTGGACGACGACGACGCCCCCGCGCGGGCGCGTGGGCTCCCGGTCGGGGGCCGCGCGCGGCTGCCAGAGGCGCACGAAGCGGATCCAGTCCTGCGTGGTCCACCCTTCGAAGCGCACGTCGGCGGTCAGCACGGGGAGCGCGAGGATAGCACCGGGGGCGCACGCGACCTGCCCGCGACGGGCGATCCCGGCGTACCCGCTCCTCCGGCGAGGGGCGCGTGCTACGAGTGGGCGCGCGTGGACGCCGAGGAGCTCTTCACTCGCTTCTTCCTGCCGCTCACCCCGGCCGACGCACGCGCGGATCTCGCCGCGGCGCGCGCGACCGACGCGAACCCGGCGGGCAACCCGGCCCTCCTCGCGCACCTGGCGGACGCGGCGGACCGGTTCGCCGGCAACGCCCGGGCGCTCTTCGGCGAGGACCTCGGGCTCGACGGCTCGGACGCGAGCGTGCATCGCCTGAGCGCCGCGCTGACGCCCGCTCGGCGCGACGCGTGGGCCGCGGAGGGCGCGCCGGGCAGCGCCGAGAGCCTCCTCTTCAACGCGGTCGTGCACGGGTCGGCCTACGTGGGCGCGTGCATCGTCGCGGGGCACGGCGGGCGCTGGGGCGTGCGCCGTCCGCTGTGGGAGAGCGTCGTCCGGCTCGTCTCGCGCGCCGGCGAGGCGGACCTCCCGGTCTTTCACTGGTGGCTCAAGTCGCTCGCGGACGGCGGCTCCGGCGCGACGCTCGCCGACCGCTACCGCGCCCACGTCGAGGTCCCGTGCGCCCGCCCCGAGGAGCTTCGCCCGTTCGTCGCGGGCCCGCGCGCGCTCCCGCGCCTCAAGCAGCCGCGCTACGACCTGCTCCACAAGTACGTCCGGGCACACCTGCCGGAGCTCCGCGATCTCGGCGAGCACTTCCCGTCGCCCGAGCGGTTCGCGGAGTACGCGTTCCGGTGGCTCGACGCGCACGTCCTCGGCGACGGCCGCATGGTCCTCCTCGCCGGAGGCTCGGCGCACGGCCTCCACCTCTTCTGGCTCACCGAGGCAGGCTTCGAGAAGGCCGTCTTCGTCGCGTGCGACTCCTTCCCCGATCCCGTCGTCCGCGTCGAGGAAACCCGCGTCCTCGCCCTCACCAGCGAGGCGGGCGCCCAGCGCACGCACGAGTGGCTCTGGTGGGGCCCCTGAGAAGGAGAGGGGGAAACAAGAAGATCAGAAGATCAGAAGGGGGAGGGGGGTCGACGCGCGCGAGTGGCTCCGGGGGGAGCGGCCAGGCGCGCTGGGGGGATGGGATGTTCAATCCCCAGCCCGCGTACCGGCCGCCATCGAGTCACTCGCGCGCGTCGATCCCTCTCCCCCTTCTGATCTTCTGATCTTCCTGTTCTCTCCTCTCCCTCTCTCTAGGGAGTGCTCCACCAGCGGAGGCAGAGGTCGTCGCTGGGACGGCGCGTGGCGGTCGACGGCGCGATGGTGCGCGGGCCCGGCTGGGTCGCCGCGCGCGGGAGGACGCCGACCGTGAGGGGCCACGCTTCGGCATCGGGCCCGCAGAGCTTCGCCTCGACGCGGGTCACGTCGCCCTTCGGCTCGAGGGCGACGAGCTGCACCTTCTCGAGCGTGAGCGGCTGACCGTTCGCGGCGCCGAGGCGCACGACCACGTCGCGGCCGCCCGTCGCGTCGGCCGCGGGCGGGGCGAGGAGGCTGCGGATGCGCAGCGCCACGGCGTCCCCTTGCGCAAACGCGCGCTGGAGCTGGGCGTCCTTGATGCGCACGACGAAGCCCGCCATGTTCGCGCGGCCGAGCAGGAGCTGCGACGACGGCAGGTGGCGGATCGCCGGCTCGACCGCGACGCTCTCGCCCGCGTCGTCGGCGCGCGCCTCGGTCTGCCCGGTGGGGATCGGCGCGAGGTGCGCGTCCACCGCGATGGGCGTGCCCGGCGCGCCGAACGACGCGTAGAGATCGAGCCCGCCGCGCGTCCACTCGCCGCGCGGGAGGGTCACCTCCTCGGTCACGACGACGCGATCGCGGGCCGACTCGACGCGCACGCGCGCCAGCGACGGGAGCATCGGCAGGGGCGGCGCGAGGTGCATCGGGACGTGGAACGGAGGGGCCGCGGCGTGACCAGGCGAGGCGCCGCCGTGGCCGGAACCGCCGGCGCCGTGGGCCGCCCCCGTCCCGCCGTGGACGGGCGCGTGCTCGGGGGTCGGCTTCGCGTGGGCGCGTGCCGCGACGGCGAGGACCGGCGCGGCGACCGTGAGCGACAGGAGGGCGAGCGAAGGCGGGCGCTTCATCCGAGCGCCTCCTCGAACGCTCGCCCCAGCGCGTCGACTTCCGCGCCGAAGCCGTCGCCGGGGGCAGGCTCTCGGGCGGGCGCCGACGACGACGCGCGCAGGTCCGCCCACGCCCGCGGGTTGCGCCACCAGTCGACGTCGAAGCGCTCGCGGAGCGCGCGGCCGGCGGAGAGCGACTCGACGAGCGCGACGAAGCGCGCGGGCTCGTCGCGGCGCGCCCGGGGGAAGGCGCCCCGGAGGCGAGCGTCGGCCGGCGCGCCGGAGAGCCGGGGAAGGAGCTCGTCGAAGAGGTCGCGCGGCGCGGGGAACGCGTCGTCCCCGAGGAGGAGTCGTACGGCGTGGAGGCGCGCGTCGAGGAGCGCGGTCCGGGAGAGGACGCGCGCCTGCCGGATCGCGGCGCGCTTGCCGAGCGAGAGCGCGCGCGCCTGCCAGCCGGCGTCCGCCGCGAGCGCGGCGAAGACGAACCCGAGGCGGTGTGCAGCGCGCGACGCCGGATCGCGGGCGATCGCGAAGGGCACCCCGGCGGGCGCCATCGCGAGGCGCGCGGCGAAGCCGAGGAGGCCGAGCGCCCGGGCGAAGCTCGCGGCCCCCCGCGCCAGTGGAAGCGGCGGGAGCTCGACGCGAAGGCCGGCGAGGTGTGCGCCGAAGAGCTCCTCGAGCCAGCGCGGGCCGAGGTGCGCGGGCCACCCCTCGCTCGCGTCGCGTGCGAGGGCGAGCTGCACGGTCCCCGCGACGTCCGCCTCGCCACGGAGCGCCTCCCGCTCGACGGCCCGAGCGAGGTCCTCGGTCGCGTCGAGGAACCGCCGCGCCGACGCCCGGAGCGCGCTCGCCTCTCCGACGCCCGCGAGGTCCCACGGGTGCGCGAGACCCAGGCGCCGCGCCACCTCGAGCCGCGTCTCGGCCGCCGTCCGGGCCGCGTCCGCGACGGCCACCGATGCCTCCGCCGCCGCCTCCACCCAGAGACGCGCCTCGGCCGCGTTCCTCGCGGCCACGACGCCGCGCCATGCCTCCCGCGCGCTCGCGAGGCCCGGCACCTCGCCACGGTACGGCGCCGTCTTCGCCTGCTCGGCGCGCGCGACCGCGAGCTCGTCGTCTCGCCCGAGGCGCGCGAGGACGAGCGTCCCCACCCATGGCACGAGCGCGTCGCGCAGCGGCGCATCGGCGAGGCCCGGCGCGAGCGCCCGGAGCGCGTCCCACGTCGACTTCCCCGCGACGTGCCGCACCGGCTCGATCGGGTCCTTCCCGGCCGCCTCTTCGGCGTCCTTCGCGAGCTTCGCGCGCCACGCGGCGAGCCCCCGCGCCGCATGCGCGACGTCGCGGTCGAGCGAGACGAGATCTTCGGCGCGCGGGTCCGCCATGCGCGTCTCCCCTCAGCCGTGGATGGCGGCGCGCGACGCCGACGCGACGCCGGTCGCGAGCTTGCCGACGATGTCCCCCTCCGCCCGGGCGATGCGCTCGAGGCGCGCGAGCACCGCGGGGCGATCGCCGCCGCCCGCGCGCACGGCGAGGTCGACGAACGCGCGGTAGTGGCGCGCCTCGGCCGCGAGGAGCTCCTCCCAGAACGCGTGGAGCGCGGCGTGGTCGGGGCGCGCGGCCGACGCCTCGGCGAGGAGCTTGAACCGCTCGCACGAGCGAGCCTCGATGAGCGCGCCCACGAGGAGGCGGTCGACGAGCGGCGCGGACTCGCCCGTGCCCCGCGGGAGATCGTTCGCGGCGCGCCGGAGCTCGGCGGCGTACGCGTCGACCGGGGGCGGCCCGAGCGCGACCCCGCGCTCCTGCAGGACGGCGAGCACGCGCTGGAAGTGGTCGATCTCCTCGCGCGCGAGGTCCGTCAGGGCCATCACGCGCTCCGGGTCGCCCGGGTGCCGGGCCGCGAGCGAGAGCGCGTTCGACGCGGCCTTCATCTCGCAGTGCGCGTGGTCGACGAGGACGGCGTCGACGTCGCGCAGGGCCTGCTCGGCCCACGCCGCGTCGGTAGGCACCTGGAGACAGAGCATCGGCGCTCCTTTAGCACGCGCCGGGACGGGCTCGACACGCGCCGGGCCGCCGCCGCCGTACGCCAGGCCTCCCGGGAGGCGCGCCCCGCCTCGTCAGAGCGTGGGTTCGCGCCGCCGGAGGCCCAGCCGACCGCCGATCGCGGCGAACGGCACCGCGACGATGACGCACACGGCCGCGCCCACGAGGGCCCCCGGCGCCCCCAGCGACAGCCCCGCCGCGATGAGCGCGGCCGCGAGCCCCGCGAGCGCCGCCTCGCGCACGCCGACGCCGTGCGCGCCCCAGCGCCCGACGAGGAAGCCGCCCGCCATCGACGCCACCGCGAGCGACGCGGCCATCACGCCGACGGCCACGGGGCGCGCCCCGCCCTCGAGGCCGATGCGCGCGGCGGCGAGGCCCGCCACGTACGCGAGCGGCAGCCACGCCGCGAAGATCCCGACAGCCCCGAAGCCGATCCACTGCCACGGCGGGCGGTTCGCGGCCTCCTCCTCCTCGGGCGAGGCCGTCTTGAGGACGGGGAGGCGGCGCTTCGGCTCCACGCACGGGCAGCGTAGCGCGGGGCGTGGTAGCCCGCCGCCATGCTCGACCCGATCGACCCGGCGCTCGCCACGAGCGTCGTGCGCGTGCGCGTCCGCTTCTACGAGACGGACCTCATGGGCATCGTGCACCACGGGAGCTACGTCGCATACCTCGAGGTGGCGCGCGTCGAGTGGCTGCGTCGGCGCGGGGTCGCGTACGCGACCTGGGCTTCGGCCGGGCTCCATCTGGCGGTCGTCGAGGTGAACCTCCGCTACCGGGCGCCCGCGCGCTTCGACGACGAGATCGACGTCGAGACGGTCCTCGCCGAGCGCAAGGCGGCGAGCATCCGGTACGACTACCGCCTCCTGCGCGCGTCCGACGGCGTGCTCCTGGCCGAAGGCTCGACGCGCCTCGCGTGCGTCGACGAGAAGGGTCAGCTCCGGCGCGTGCGCGACGAGGTGGTCGCCGTCCTCGCCCGGGGGGAGCAGGCATGAGGCGGGGTGCGGTATGCTGGGAGGAGCATGCCGCCCCGCCGCATCCCGATCGCGACCCTCCTGGCCGCGCTGGGGCTCGTGCTCGCCGGTTGCCACGGCGGCGGGGACCCTCGCCTGCAAGGCACGTGGCACGGCCTGCGCGCCGAAGGCATCGAGGGCGCCGCGCAGCCCGCGGCGAACGCGTTCGCGACGGGCACGGAGCTCGACGTCCACGGCGACGCCATCACGGTGACGACGCCGAAGGACAAGCAGTCGGGCCACTACAAGGTGGTGCGGCACGACAAGACGACGCTCGTCCTCACGACGGACAAGGACGGCCCGTCGGACCCGCAGACGTTCACGTTCCTCGACGACAAGACGGTCCGGTGGGCCGTGCTCGAGGGCAAGTCGATCGTGTTCGCGAAGCAGTAGGCGCGGGCGGAGCAAGGGGCCGGCATGCGCGAGGGGAAACCGAGCTTCACGGCGGCTGCGGTCGCCGCGGCGCGCGCGGTCGCGGGCGTCGATCCGCTGGCGCCTGCGCTGGTCGACGGGGCGCTGTCTCTGGTGACGCGGGTGGGGCGGGCGGGCCGGGCGCCGGCGGCGATGATCAACGTGGCGACGCTCGGCCTGGTCGACCACATCGAGATGCGGACGCGGGCGATCGACGCGGCGCTGCGCACGGCCGTCGACGCGGGCGTGCGGCAGCTCGTCACCCTCGGCGCGGGCCTCGACGCCCGCGCGTGGCGCATGCCGGAGCTCGCGGAGGTGCGCGCGTTCGAGGTGGACCACCCGTCGACGCAGGCGTTCAAGCGCGAGCGCATGGGGGAGCGGGCCGCGAAGGCGCGCGAGGTCCGCTTCGTCGCCGTGGACTTCGCGCGCGACTCGCTCGAGGAGGCGCTCGCGCGGGCGGGACACGACGCGGACGCGCCGACGTTCTGGCTGTGGGAGGGCGTGACGCCGTACCTGCCGCGCGAGGCCGTGCGCGCGACGCTCGCGGCCGTCGCAGGGCGGTCGGCGCCGGCGAGCCGCGTCGCGGTCACCTACGGGACGCCCGCGGCGTCGCCGCTGGGGCCGGCCGCGGTGCGCGTGGCGCTCGCGGGGTTCCGCGTGATTGGCGAGGCCATCGTCGGCCTCATCACGCGGGAGGCGATGCACGCAGAGCTGGCCGCCGTGGGGTACCGCGTGATCGACGACGTCTCGGCGCGGGAGTGGGGAGAGCGCCACGGGGGCGCGCGGCGGCGGCTCCTCCTCGTCGAGGAGCGCCTCGCCGTCGCGATCACCGACGGACGGCCTCGCGCGTCACGCGCAGCATGACGGCCTTGCCGCCGCGGTCGACGCCGACGAGCACGTCGTCCGCGACCGGCCCGCTCAGCTTCGCGCGCGCCTCGCGCATCGAGTGGACCGCCGCGCCGTCGACCGTCGCGACCACGTCGCCCGGCGCGAGCCCCGCGCGCTCCGCCTCGCTGCCCTCGACGACGGACACGACGACCACCTCGACCGGCTCGGCCGTCTCGCCGAGGGTCACGGCGACGCTCCCGCTCGCCGCGGGCCCCTTCGACGCCGGGTCGGCGTCCGCGTCCTTCGCCAGCGTGATCTGCACCCGCGACGTCGTGCGGCCCGACACGACCTGGATGCCCTCGGTCTTCGCGCGGCCGACGTCGGGCGCGTACGCCTCGAGAAAGACGGTCCCTGCGGGGAGCTGCTTGAGCGTGAAGCGGCCCTTCGCGTCGGTGACGGCCATCCCGTCGGGGGTCGCGCCGACGACGAGCCACGTCGGGACCTGATCCTTCGCGACCCGGGCCCCCGCGACCGGGTTGCCGTTCGCGTCGTCCACCTCTCCCTCGACCGCGCCCTCCTCGGCGAGCTCCACGCGCGGGATCTCGAACGCGCGCCGGCCGCCGCTGTCGGGGATCGTCACGGTGCGGGTGACCGGCGCGCAGCCCGCGGCGCGGATCGTCAGCTTCGCGGCGCCCGGGGCGAGCTCCGCGAGCGAGAAGTCGCCCTCCGCGTTCGTCCGCGTGCGGCGCACGCCGAGGTCCGTCGTGAGCACGACCTCGGCGCCGGCGATCGCGTCGCGCCCGCGGGCCGTCACGACCTCCCCCGTCGCCGTCTCCGCCGGCGAGAGCGCGACGCGCAGCTCCGCCTCCGTCCCGTCGGTCGTCACGACCTTCGGCGCCCGGCCCGGCGCGCTCACCTCGACACGCAGCGGGACGCCGCGGGCGCGCTTGAGCGACGCCTCGCCGCGGTCGCCCGTGAACGCCGTCGTCCGGAGCGGCGACTCCGCCGACAGGGAGCTCACGCTGACCTGCGCGGCTGCGACGCCGCGATCCCGGTCGTCGACGACGGTGACCGGGAGCGCCTCGCGCGGCTCCGGCAGGTGAACCGTGAGCTCCTTCCTGTCGCCCTCGGGGATGCTCACCGTCATGCGCACGTCCGGCTGCTCGTCGTCGTCGTCGACGCCCGCGGTGAGGCTCACCTCCTCGGGCAACGCCGCGAACGCGAACGTCCCGTCGCTCGCCGAGCGCGTCGACCGGTCGAGCGAGCCGCGCATCGCGGCCACCACCACGCGCGCTCCCTCGACGGCCCGGTCGTGCGCGTCGACGACGCGGCCTTCGAGCGTGCCTCCCGCGTGCATCACGACGTCCACGTGCGCCTCGCCGCCCGGCGCCAGCGTCACGAGGTCGCTCTGCGCCTCGACGTACTGCGGATGGTGCACGATCGCGCGCAACCTGCCCGGCGACGCGGGGCTCGCGCGGAAGGTGCCGTCGGACTCGGTGACCCACGGCTCGGCGAGCGACGCCTGCCCGACCGCCCCCATGGAGCCCGCGCCGAACGCCGGACCGGGCGGCGCGAACCGGATGCCGGAGCCGTCGTGCGGGATGGCCGGGACGGGCCCCGGCATGACGCCCAGCTCGCCCGCCGGCACGAGCGGCGCGGGACCGCCGAGCATCGCGTCGAAGTGCGCCGCCTGGAACGTGGACCGGCGCGGATCGTCGAAGATGGGCGCGCCGGTCGGGTCGGTGCCGACGATCTCGATGGTCGCCCCGTCGACGGGGTAGCCCTGCGCATCGACGACGCGGCCCGTGAGCACGCCCGCGCGCTGGAGCGGGACGCGCGTCTCGGCCGGAGGCGGGTCTGCCACGGCCACCGCGCCGCGCGGGACGAAGCCGTCGGCGCGCACGCCGAGCGTCGCGGGCCCGGGCGCGATGGGACCGAGGCGCGCGAGGCCCTTCTTGTCGGTCGTCGCCTCGATGGGGAACGGCGAGATGCCCTGCTCGGCGAGGGTCACGCGCGCCGCGCCCACGGGGTCCGCGTCCTCGGCATCGCCGTCGGTCACGCGCACGGCGACCCAGCGGCCCGGCGCGAGGCGGAGGGTGACCGCCTTCTCCTCGCCGCGCTCGAGGAAGACCCCGAGCTCGATGGGCGAGACGCGATCGCCCACCGCCGCGCGCAGCGCGTACGTCCCCGCGCCGAGGCCGCCGATGCGCACGTCGCCGGCCTCGTTCGACTGCGCGGACCGCGCCGGCCAGAGCGTGGCCCCCGCCACCTCGACGCGCGCGTCGCCCACAGGCGCCCCGTCCTCGCCGACGACGTGCACCGCGAGCGCGCCCAGCTTGCGGAGAACGAGGCTCACCCGCTCGCCGTCCTGCGCCGCGCGCCCGCTCCCGGTCTCGTATCCGCGCGCCTCGGCAGAAACGCTCCACGGACCGACGCCGAGCCTCCCCACGCGCGCGACGCCGTCGGCCGCCGTGACGGCACCCACGGGGAGCGGGTCCGCCGACGCCGTGACCTGCACCTGCGCGCCCGTGATCGCGTGGCCGATCTCGTCGCGCACGGCGACCTCGATCGCGTGCTCGGGCACGAGGTCCATCGACACGGCGCGCAGGCCCGCCTCGACGACCAGGCGCGTGGACGCGCGCGCCTTGCCGGGCGCCTCCGCGAGGAGCCACGTCTCGCCGTGGGGGAGCCTGGTCAGGTGCGCGGTCCCCGCGGCGTCCGTGTCGTGTGCGTCGGCGAGGTACGCGCGGTCCTCGACGAGCGCGATCGCACGGACGTGCGCCCCCGCGAGCGGGGGCCCACCCGGCCCGTCGTGGACGACCACGTCGAGCGCGCCGTCGCGGTCCTTCACGTCGGCCGGAACGGGAGGAGCGACGAGATCCTGGAGGACCGGCTGGAGGGACGCCCCGGGAATGCCGCCCACCGCGAGGACCACGAGCAGGGCCAGCCCGAGCGCGCGGAGGACGCGGAGGATCGCGGCAGGCGCGGCGGGGTGGGCGGCGGGGAGAAAAGCGCGCATGTCGCAGCTCTCGGCAGGGTAGCGCGCGGCGGGGCCGTTCCTTTCCCGGCGCGCGCAGAGGGCGGCGAGGCCGTGTGAATCACACGGCACGGGCTCCCGGAGTTCGCCCACCTGCTACGCTGATGGGGCGTGCATCCGCGATCCACGCTGGGCGGTACGGCGCTCGCGGTCGTCCTCGCGGGCGCCTGCGGGACACCTGCGCACCCGGCTGCCCTCGGCGGGACGGTCTACGACGGGGGCGTGCACGTGGGCGACGACGGGGGTCCCTCGCTCTTCACGGACGCGGGGCCGGTCGAGAAGTCGTGCGGCGTGGGGCCCGACGGAGGCGTCTGCGCGTGCGCGGACGAGCCGTTGCTCGGCGATCCGCCGACGCTCTACTTCGTGCTCGACCGCTCCGGCAGCATGAGCGACTCGAACAAGTGGATCACGGTGCAGGAGGCGCTCGAGAAGCTCTGGATCGAGCTCGGACCGCGCGCGAAGGTCGCCGCGGCCGTCTTCCCGGCCATCTCGCAGGACACCTGTGCCAGGGGGCAGCAGGTCTTCCCGTCCGGCAACGGCGCGCCGCTGCGGGGGGACACGCCTTCGGGCACCGTGGGGCCGAACGAGCTCCAGCTCCTCCAGGTGCTCGGCTCCATCCCGGCCTACGGGGGAACGCCGACCGCTGCCACGCTCACCGGGATCGCGCCGCTCGTCGAGGCGATCCCCGGCAAGACGGTCGTGGTGCTGGCGACGGACGGGGGGCCGAACTGCGACGCGACGCCGGAGTGCTACGGCAGCGACGCCGGCGCATCGTGCCAGAGCGAGACGTGCCCGGCGTCGATGTGCACCGACAACATCGAGGCGGTCTCGCCGTGCACACCTGGCGGCCCGCCGAACTGCTGCGACCCCAGCTTCGGCGGCCCGGACGCGCCCCTCGCGTGCCTCGACGCGCAGCCCACGATCGACGGCGTGATCGCGCTCGCGGCCGCGGGCATCCCCGTGTACGTGGTCGGTGTGCCCGGGAGCGAGCCGTATGCCGCGCTCCTCGACGAGCTGGCGACCGCGGGAGGCACGGCACGCGGCAGCGAGCCGCAGTACTACGCCGTCGGGACGACCGACCAGGCCGCGCTCCTCACGGCGCTCTCGAAGATCGCGGCGAAGGTCGCGGGGGCATGCACGCTGACGCTCGACCAGGCGCCTCCGGACCCGACGCTCATCAACGTGTTCCTCGACGGGACAGCGCTGCCGCAGCAAGGACCGGACGGGTGGACCCTCGATGGAACGACGGTGACCATCCTGGGGGCGAGCTGCCAGGCGATCCTCGACGGGGACGTCCTCGACGTGCGCGTCGTGGCCGGGTGCCCGACCGTGGAGCTCTGAGTCCGCGCGGGGCTCGACGCGCCACCGTCAGTGCAGCGTGTACCAGCGACCCTCGTGCTCCACGAGCGGCACGCCCAGGCGCACCGGCCCGGGGAGCGCGTCGTCGTCCTGGGAGGCGTCGTTCGCCGCCACGACGCGATCGCGCGCCTCGATCATCGCCGCGTCGGCCTCCGCCTCCTCGCGCGCCCACTGCGCGAGCTTCACCTTCGCGTGCTTCTTGCGCCGCACCCACGCCGCGATGGCGAGGAACGCCATGAGCGTCCACAGGGCACCGCCCCCGGTGAGCATCGGCACCATCCCGAAGCGGTGGCTCGCGTCGTCGCGCCACTCGAACTCGAGCTTGCGGAGGTCCGTGTCGTACGCGTCCTCTATGGCGCGCTCGAAGGGCGTCCCGCTGCGGACGCGCTGGACGAGCGACCCGAACCGCGCGCGATCGTCGTCGCGCATGAGGAACCGGACCACGTCCGCGGACTCGGCGTACGCGATGCTGACCTCCGTGCCGTCCGCCGGGAACGACCGGTCGAGCTCCGCGAGCGGCAGGAGCCTCTTGCCGACCGTCGCGTCCCAGAGGACGCGCAGCCGCCGCGTCCAGAGCTCGCCCGACTCGTGGATCGCGAGCCCCTCGTCGAACCACCGCGGGATGTGGTGCCCGGCCACGGCCTCGTCGAGCGCCATGTGCGTGAGCTCGTGCCGGAGCACCTCGCCGAGGTC
Source organism: Polyangiaceae bacterium (assembly GCA_036490515.1). Taxonomy (GTDB): domain Bacteria; phylum Myxococcota_A; class Polyangia; order Polyangiales; family Polyangiaceae; genus Palsa-1150. The sequence goes on along the minus strand of DASXDU010000040.1, from coordinate 89,746 downwards.
GGGCGCCTCCCACGTCTCGGGCGCGATGAGAGAGATGAGAATGAGGCGCATCGACGGGTAGGCCATGCCGACCGCGTAGACGAACGGGGGCGAGCCCTCCGGCGCGAGCTCCGCCATCTGCTCCGGGTTTCGCGCGATGCGGACGAGCGCGTGCTCGAGGACCGGCTGGCCGAGGTCGGCCGCGAGCTGCCCGCGAAACTCGTCGGCGTCGCGCGCCACGGCGACGACGCGGTCACGGATGCTCGCCGGGTACTCGAGGACGAGCCACCCGCGGTCGAGACGCTGGAAGTCGGCGGGGAGCGGGGGGAGCTTCGCCGCCTGCGGCTGGACGACGACGCCGACGTCACGCGGCGTGAGCGCGGCCGGCTCGGGCGACTCGTCGGCCGCCGCGGGACGCCCCCACGCCAGCGCGAGGAGCGCGGCGAGGAGGGCCAGCAGGCGGACGAGGCGCGGGACCATTCAGTGCGGGACCTGCGCTTGAAGATGGATCGTGCTGTCGCCGTTGTCGCGGGTGGCGAAGAAGATCGCGCCGCCGGCGAAGGCCGCGGCCCCCACGGCACCCCAGAACCAGCCGGTCTCGTAGAAGGCCTTCGACCGCGGTGGAGGGGCAGCCACGACGGGCTCCTCGTGCGTCGCCAGCGCGGGCGCCGACAGCGGCGCGGGGGGCGGAGCCGGCACCTCGGCGCCAAAGGTGCGCACGAGTGAGCCCACGGCGCCGCTCCAGGCGACCGTCGCCCCCGCGTCGGGCGCATACGACGCGGCGTCGTACGCGCCGCTCTCCGGGAGGAAGACGCGCGCGACGGGCGCGCCTCCTTCGGTGCGGACGACGACGAGCGCCCGGACGTTCAGGCGATGTGCGACCTCGACCAGGAGCATCCGCGAGGGCGCGTCGTCGCCCTTCACGGCCGCGAGCGTGTCGGCCAGATCGCGAAGGTCGTGCGGCGCGGCGGCAGGCGCGGGCTCGCCGCAGAGGACGCGCGCGTGGGCCTCGTCGAGTGCCGCCGGACGCAGGGACGGCGTCGCGTAGACGCTGCGCGCGAGGGGCCACGCGGCGTCGGTGGCGCCCCCGAGAGCAACCACCGCGAGCCCGACGGGCGCGGCGGCCGGCGGCGGCGCGGGGAGCGCAGCCAGCGCCGGCGGAGGAGAAGAGGGCGGACCGGGCACCGACGACGCGGGCGGAGGGAGCGCAGGCAAGGGTGCCTGCGCCGCAGCCGCCCCGGAGAACGCGACCACCGCAAGCCCGATTCCAACCGCCAGAGCCACGCTCCGCATGCCGCCGTCTCCTCGCTTGGATGCCGTCCTCGGCCGGCCATCGCTCTAGCACATGCCCGCGACGAGTCCGCCGGGTCCTGCGGCCGAGCCACGGCGCAGCACGCTCGCGCTCGTGGGCCGCGCGCTCAGGGCTTCGGAAAGACGTCCACGACCGGGGCGTAGGCCGGCGCGCGCACGCCGATGGCCTCGCGGAGCGACGCGTCGCGCAGCGTCGCGATGCCCAGCGCCGCCACGACCACCGCGACCGGCGGCCCCACGAGCGCGAGGGCACGCCGCTTCACGAGCGAGGGGCGCGACGCGAAGAAGGCGGCGAGCCCGAACGCGAGGACGTCCACCACGGTACCGGCGGCGCCGTACGACGCGGCATCCTGGGAGGCTCCGCGCACGAAGCGGAGGCCCACCCAGAAGAGCGCGAGCGCCGCGGCCGCAGCGAGGATGAGCACGAGCCCGCGACGGGCAAACGGGGGCGCGCCGCGAGCGAGCGAGACGACCCGCGCGCACACGAGGCCCGAGCCGACGGCGATGAAGAGTGCGCCGAAGGCGAACGTGACCCCGGCGAGGCCGTGCTGGTGCGTGTGCGAACGGAGGACGGCGCCGAAGAAGGTGAACGCGACGACGAGGGAGGCGAGCCAGAGGGCGACGCCGAAGGCGCGGAGACCCGCGCCGGGGCCGCCGAACGAGCGGAGGCCGGCGCGCGCCCCGCGGAGGACGATGACGGAGACGACCATGGGCCCCAGAGCCGCCGCGGCGAGCGCGACCCATGCGCGGGGGGCGCTCGCGGAGGCGTCCGCGACGGACGCGACGCGGAGCGTGGCGGGCAAGGCGCTGGCGAGGGCCGCCGCGACGCCGAGACCGACCGCCGTCCCGAAGCGCACGACGACCGAGCCGCCGTCGTCGACAGGCCGGGGATGCGGCGGGGCGGACGCGGGCATGGCGGCGCGCGGCAATGTAGCAGCGGTCCGCGGCGAGAGGCGCGCAAGTCGAGAGAGAGAGAGACCGTGGGCTCCCCACGACGAAGGAGAGCCCCTAGAACGGGTCGGGGGAGAAGTACGGCGGCAGCGCGAGGAGCGCGTCGGCTCGTGCGAGCGCGGCGGCGTCGGGCGTGGACGCCCACCCGAGCCGGACGGCGTCGGCAGGGCGGAGGCCGCCGAACGCGACCGCGGCGAGGGCGCGCGCGTCGAGGCGGAGATCGGGAGGCCCGAGCGTCGGATCGACCCGCGCCGAGCCGTCCCGGGCGACGACCTCGTACACGGCTGCGCCCGCGGCGTCGTCCACCGCGAGCGCGAACGAGCCGTCGTGCGGCCATCCACGCGACGCGAGCGCGCGCCGCACGTCGAGGAGACGCACCATCGGTCCGCTCGCGAGGTCGCCGACCGCGTGCTCGAGCTCCTGGTGGCCGAAGCGCGCGCGATCCGCGTCCACCAGCGCCCGCTCGACGGGGGCATCGGCCGCCACGTCGACGCGCACCTCGGCCACCTGGTCGCGTTGCGCGCCCACGAGCCCCCAGAGCGCGCGTTCCGCCTCCGCCGTCGTCGACGCGAGCTCGCGCACGACGAGCGTCGTCGCCGCGTGGGCCTCGCTCTGCGCGAGCACCCAGCGCACGTACCCCTCCACGCCGCCCGCTCCTTCGACGACGAGCCACGTCGACCGCTCGTCGGCCAGGCGCCGTTCCCATACGCCGTCGCCCCGTGCGAGACGCCCTGTGGCGGGCCGCGCCGCGGCCTCCCAGCACGCCTTCATGGCCGGCAGGTCGCCCGCCTCCGCCGTCCGCGCGCGCATCGCGCAGCGCCAGGGGATGGACGCCGGGTGCAGGCGCAGGCGCAACGCGCTCGCCGCGGGCGCGTAACCGAGTCGCGCATAGAACGCCTGACGGAACGGGTAGAGGAGCGCGAACGCGTCCCCCCGCGCGTGCGCCTCGGCGTGCAGGTGCTCGACCAGCTTCGATCCGAGCCCCCGGCCGCGCGCCTCGGCGGCCACGCCCACGCTCGCGATCCCGGCCGCCGGTACGCACGCACCGCCGACCCACACGCCGAGACGGAAGAGAAACGCGTGCGCGACGAGAACTCCGTCGACCTCGAGGACGCGCAGGTCGCCGAAGGCGCCCAGCGGGTTCTGGACGAAGTTGCGCACGCGCGACTCGTACCCGCGCGCGTCGGGGTACGCGCCCGTGTGAACGTCGACGAGGCGGTCGAGGTCCTGCTCGCGCGCGGGGCGGATGGCGATCGTCACCCCGCCATCGTACGACGAGCGGGCCGCGCGTCCTCCGATCTGGCCTGAACTGCGTCCGTCGTGGTACGGCCGGAGAGACATGTCGAGTCGTTCGTCCGACGGCCGGGAGAACGAGGGGAGCCGGCTCGGGGGCGCCCGGGCGGACTTCGTCGCGTCCCTCGGGCGCAAGGTCAACGACGCGCGCGACGTGCTCGCGGCGCTCGAGGACGACCCGTCGTCCAAGCAGGCGCGCGACGAGCTCCGGCGCCGGCTCCACGCGCTCGGGGCGGGGGCGCGCCTGCTCCGGTTCGACGCGATGTCGCGGTCGCTGCAGGAGGTGCTCGGCGTGCTCGATCGCGCCGCGCAGCTGGGCTCGATGCGCGAGCAGGAGGTCGCCTTCGTCGCGCAGGTGGTCGACGACCTCCCCGCGCTCGCGTGGGGCGAGGCGCCGCCGCGCGAGGCTCCGGGCGCGGCGGCCGAGGAGCCCGAGGAGGTCCCGGGCGCGATGCCCGTCTCGGTGCTCGTGGTCGGCGGCGAGGCGCTCGCCGACGCGCTCGCGGAGGACACGGCGCTCCGGCCGCGCGGCTTCGAGAGCGAGCGGACCGAGGACGCGCAGACCGCGCTCGAGCTCGCGCGCGCGTACGCGCCCGACCTGATGATCGTGGACGCGGACGTGCCCCAGGCGGCGGAGCTCGTCGAGGCGCTCCTCGACGATCCGCTCACCGAGCCCGTGCCCATCCTCGTCGTGGGGACGTTCCGCGCGCCGGACGAGCCCGCGCGCTTCGTCGCGCTCGGCGTGGCGCGCGCCATGCCCAAGCCGGTCGCCGCCGACGTCCTCCGACGCGCGTGCGACGACGTCCTCGACGCGCGGGAGGGGCGCACGATGCGCGTCACCCTCGGCGAGCCGACGCTCGAGCAGCTCGCGGAGCGGCTCTCGGACGAGCTGAAGCGCGCCCTCGTCGACAGCGTCGACAGGACGGCGCGCTCGTGCCGCGTGCCACTCGGCGAGGGCACCGAGGTGCTGGGCGCGCTCTGGGGCGCCATCGCCCGCGTGCAGGAGATCGTGTCGCAGAAGACGGGAGGCGCCGTGCGCTTCGGCGGCGACGCGCCCGAGGGGACGATCGCGCTCGCGCCGTGGCTGCACCAGGACGTGGGGGCGGCGGACCGGATCGGAGCGCGCGGGCGAGGGGCGGCGGCGGACGTGCGCCTCCAGGGGCGGCGCGTCGTCGTGGCGGACGACGATCCCGGCGTGACCTGGTTCATCTCGGACCTCCTGCGCACGGCGGGCTGCGAGGTGCACGAGGCGCTCGACGGGAACACGGCGCGCGAGATCGCGTTCCGCGTGCAGCCCGAGCTCGTCGTCAGCGACATCCTCATGCCCGGCATGGACGGCTTCGCGCTCTCGCGGGCCCTCCACCGGGACGTCGCCCTGCGGGACGTGCCCGTCATCCTCCTCTCCTGGAAGGAGGACCTTCTCCAGCGCGTCCGCGAGCTCGGCGCGAGCGCCGCCGCCTACATGAAGAAGGAGAGCGACTCACGCTCCATCCTGGCGCGCGTGCGCGAGGTGCTCCGTCCGCGCGCGCGCATCGAGATGCGCCTCCGCGGCGACGGCGAGGTGCGCGGGCGCCTCGACGGCCTCACCGCGCGCCTCTTGCTCGAGCTCGTCGGGTTGGTGCGCCGGGACGCGCGCGTCGCCGTGCGGGACGCGACGTACCTCTACGAGATCGAGATCCGCGCGGGTCACCCGCGCAAGGCGACGCGGACGGCGGCGGACGGGAGCTACCAGAGCGGGGAGCGCGCCCTCGCGAGCCTGCTCGGCGTCGGCGCGGGGCGCTTCGTCGTCTCGCCGAGCACGGACGCGATCCGCGGCGAGCTCACGGGGACGCTCGCCGACCAGCTCGCGCGGCCGATCGCGAACGCGCGCGGCGCGCTGGCGGCGACGACGGGCGCGCAGACGATGAACGTGGAGCGCATCGGCATCGACGACGACGCGCTCGAGGAGTACCTGCGCGCCACGCCGGAACCTGCGCGGGCCCTGCTGCGAAAGCTCGCGGGCGGCGCCTCACCGCGGCAGATGCTCCTCGGCGGCGACGTCGCGCCGACGCTCCTCGAGGACGTGCTGGCGGACCTCGCGGCGCGCGGCGCGTTCCGCGCGGTCGAGGGCGCGGGCGGCGTGGACCTCCTGGGGCCCGCGGTCGATGCCGCGCTCGCCGTGCTGCGCGGCGCGCCGCGGCCCGTGGCGTCCATCCCGCCGAACGCGCGCCCGAGCGTCTTCCCGATGGCGGCCGCCGTGCGGGCGAAGCCGAGGGCGCCCGCGCCGTCGACGCGCCCCGCGGAGGCGCCCGCCACGGCCTCGCCGCGTGCCCTTTCGGAGCCACCCGCGGCGGCCGTGGCGGCGCCCTACGAGACGCTCGTTCTGAGCGAGCCGCCGCCGCCCGCCGCAGCGCCCGTCGAGGCGGAGGGTCCCCCGTCGTCCCTCGCGGAGGGTCCTCCGTCGTCCCTCGAGGACGCGGTGATGCGCGAGATCAGCGACCGCTCGCCGAAGCCGGGCGGCGTCCACGTGCCGGCGTCCAAGCCGCCGCCGATCGTCGAGCCGAGCGCGCTGCGAAAGCGCTCGTCGAACCCACCCGCAGTGGACGATGGGTGGGAGTCCGCGGACGACCTTCACCCGCTGCCGTCCATCCCGCCGGACGCGGTGGTCCCGGCGGCGGCGACGGGCGAGGAGACCGCGGCCGCTCCGCCGAGCACGAGCGTCCCGAAGCTCCTCGAGGCGTTCGCCGAGCCCTTCGCCTCGACCGAGCCTTCGCACGACACCGACGCCCGAGCACCCTACGCAGAGCTCCATACCGACCCTGGGCCGACACGCTTCCCGTCGACGGACACCGAGCCGATGGTCGCCTTCGCCCCGCAAACCGCGGCGCACGCTCCGGCACAGGCACCCTCTCCGGCAGCGCCGCCCGCACCGGCGACCGTTCCCTCGTCGCCCCCCCGCCCCGAACCGACGCTCCCCCTCCCGCGCCCGGCGATCGTTCGCCCCGCGCCGGCGCCGGCACCCGTCGCCACGCCCGCACCGGAGGCCACGCCGGACCGCAGCCGGGCGCCCGAGGCCGCACCGGCGTTCCCTCCCGCCGAAGCGGCCGCTCCCAAGCGCTCCGCGTGGCCGTTCGTTCTCATGTTCGCCGTCCTGGGGATCACCATCGGCGTCGTCTTCCGCGTTCAGGGCAACGACGAGCGCGAGGCGGCCGAGCGGGCGAACCGGGCGACGCCGAGCGCGACCGTCGCGCCGGCCACGCCTGCCACCGGCAGCGCGCCCCCGCCAGCGCGGGTCACGCCCACGGCGGCGCCGACGGGTGACGAGATCCCGCCGGGCGCGGGCGTGCCGGAGGGCTACGGTCTCATCGAGGTGAGCGCGCTCGCGGGCGTCGCGATCCGCGTCGACGGCGCGATCGTCGGCAGCGGCCCGTCGGCGTCGGTCGTCGCGGCGCCGGGGTATCACGAGGTCCGTCTGGAGCAGGACGCCGCGAGCGACAGGCAGGTCATCCAGGTGAAGGCTGGCAAGACGATGCGCGTCGCGTCCGCGCCGGCCCCGTGAGGCCCGCAGGCTCCGTCGCGCTCCTCGCGGCCGCGGCGCTCGCCCCCGGCTGCACGTGCTCGCACTCCTCGAGCGGACCCACCGCCGCGCCGGTCGCCACCGCCGACGACGGCGGCCCCGCCGCGCCGGCCGGCCCCCCCGTCGTCCTCGACTTCATCCGCGGCCTCGACGCCTGCGCGCTCGGGCACCGCGGCGTCCTGCTCGACTTCGGCGACCCCTCGATGCGCGACGACCTGCATCCCGGCTCGATCGCCCCCGTCGACGACGCCATCGTCGAGCACGAGGGCGCCACCTGGCTGCGCGCCCGCCAGCGCACGCTCGGTGCGTCCTTCTACTGGCCTCCCGGCACCGGCGACTCGCCCGACGCGTCCGTCTACGTCGAGGCGCGCATGCGGGGGCTCGCCGCCCGCGGCGTCTCGTTCTCGATCGACGGCAAGTCGATCGGAGGCGGCGCGCTCGGCAAGGGCGAGACGCGCGTCCTCACGGTCCACGCCGCGGTCCCCGTCTCGCTCGCGCCCGGGGGCCACGACGTCGCGATCCACTTCATCGGCGGCCCGCGCACCGGCGACGAGCCGCTCGCCGAGATCGACTGGGTCCACGTCGGCGCGGGCGACTCCACCGAGCCCTTCGCGCCCCCCACGCGCCGCGACGTCGTCCTCGACACCGCCGTCGGCGGCCGCTCGCTTCGCGCGCTCTCGCTGCGCGCGCCCGGGTTCGTGCGGTGCTCGGGGTGGCTCCCGGCCGACGCGCGGCTCGAGGCGTCGCTCGCCACGGTGGGCGGCGGCGACGCCGACGTGGAGGCGCGCCTGCTCCGCGACCGCCGTCCGCCGCTCTTGCTGGGCAGCGCGCACGTCGCGGGTGGGTCGCTCGCGTGGGCGCCGTGGACGCTGCCCGTCACGGGGCTCGAGGGGACGGGCGCGCTCGCGTCGATCGAGCTCGTGGTGAAGCGCGCCGCCAAGGGGACGCGCGTGCTCCTCGGCGAGCCCCGCGTCGAGGCCACGCCGACCACGCCTTCGCCGGTCCCTCCCCGCGCGCGCGGCGTCGTCGTCGTCGTCCTCGGCAGCATCTCGGCCAGGTCGCTCTCACCGTGGGGGGGGCCGCACGGCGCGCCGCAGCTCGCCGCGCTCGCGTCGAAGGGGACGACCTTCACGGCGAACCGCGCGGTGACGACGCTCGCGAACGGCGACGTCGCGTCGATGCTCACGGGGCTGCCTCCCCGGGTGCACGGCGTCGACGACGTGGACGTGCGCCTGCCGGCGGGCCCGACGACCATCGAGGAGGCCTGCCGCCAGGGCGGCGTCGCGACGGCGATGTTCACGGCGAACCCGACGACGGGCGCCGCGTTCGGGTTCGACCGCGGCTGGGACACGTTCACGGCGCACGACCCGACCGAGGAAGGGCCGTCGACGGCGGTGTTCGACGACGCCGCGACGTGGATCGACGCGCACAAGGGGAGCCGGTTCCTCGTCGTCGTGCACGCGCGCGGCGGGCACCCCCCGTGGGACACGAAGCCCGACGAGCTGAAGGAGATGCCGCCCGAGGGCTACTTCGGGCTCGTCGAGCCGCGCCGCGCGGCCGAGGCGCTCGCCAAGGCGCACAAGCACCCGGGGCGGTTCAAGGACGACGACCGCGTGCGCGCGTGGGCCCTCTACGACCACGCCGTCGACGCGCACGACGCGGCGCTCGGTCAGCTGCTCACCGCCATCGATCAAGCGGGCCGCACCGACGACACCGTCGTCATCGTCACCGGCGACGTCGCCGCCACCGAGGGCCCCCCCGTGCCGTTCGTCGACGTCGACTCGCTCGACGAGCCGCTCCTCGCGACGCCCCTCGTCGTCCGCTGGCCGCACGACGACGCCCTCGCCGGCCGCCGCGTCGACGCGCCCACGACGCCCATCGACGTCGCCCGCACCGTGCTCGACGCCCTCGGCCTCGCACCCCCCGAGTCCTTCCGCGGCGTCGACCTCGCCGATCCGGCGCGCGGCGCCCTCGTCTCGCCCGAGCGCCCCCTCGCCGCCACGCGCGGCGCGCGCTTCTCGGTGCGCTGGGGCCCCTTCGTCCTCCTCGGCGCGCACGACCGCGAGACCCGCATGTGCGATCTCTCGCTCGACGCCACGTGCGTCGCCGACGTCCGCACCACGTCACCGCTCGCGCTCGAGCCGCTCCACCGCTGGGCCCTCGACGCGCTCGCGCCGGCGAAGAAGCCCCTCTACCCGCGCGAGCCTCTCGTCCTCGACGGCCCCACGACGACGGCGCTCACGCGCTGGGGAAGACCGAGCGACGAGAAGGACACGCCGGACGAGAACTAGAGGCGAGAGCGCAGCGGAGAGAGAGGGATTCGAACCCTCGGTACCCTTGCGGGTACACATGATTTCCAATCATGCACCTTCGGCCACTCGGTCATCTCTCCGGAGCCTGGCCCTCCGACCGCGAGGTCCAAGCGGCGCCCCTCTTAGCACGACCCCTTGACTTTGCGCCGCAATCCTAGCAGGTTGCGCGGCGGAGAGCTGACCGAGTGGCCGAAGGTGCCTGATTCGAAATCAGGTGTACCCGTGAGGGTACCGTGGGTTCGAATCCCACGCTCTCCGCCGCGACTCAACGCAACCCATCGGACGCCTCCTGGAGGTGTACGAGCAGTAGTCCGCCTCGGCCGGCAGAGCGAGTGGCAGGGGTCGAGTCGCTAGGCGCAGGCGCGCGGCTGCCCGCCGGCGACGAGCCCCCAATACGAAAGCGCTTCGAGCGGTCGCTTTCGGGAAACCATAGGACGAGTGGCCGGCCGTCACGCGATGGTGGGCAGCGCACGCATCGTCTCGACGCGTCGTTACGACGTCGTGAGCCCCATCACGACGTGCCGACGCGCGGTCACCACCGAGCACGACGAGTTCAACGGCTCGCGACTCGCGCTCCCGGTCTTTGGTGCTGCGCGGCCACGATCTCGTGACGCGCGAGCAAGATGCCGACGGTTGCGTTGGACGCTTCGGAACGGACCGACCGGGAGCCGCGGCGTGAGGGTGCTGCCGATCAGCACTGCACGCAATTGCAGCCCGGATTGGGACGCGCTTGTGACGCGCGGGAGTACCCGGAGATCGCAGGATGCCCCTCGCGGTGACCATGGCTCGGTGGCGAAAGCATGAAGGCGCTGATCGAGCGCGCCGTCTTCTCGAGGCGCGGCTACTCGCCGGCGGCGTCCCCGCTCGGCGAGTCCGTGGGAGCATCCGCGCTACCCGCCTCGGTGCCCCCTTCGCTAGGCGCGGGGCCGGCCTCGCCGCCGTCGAGAATCTGGTAGCCGCCGTCGGGCTCGAGACTGAGGCAGGCGGGCGGGACGCAGCCCGCGCCTGCCGCAGTGGAGACGCAAAGCATGCCTGTGCCGCACGCGGCGGGACCCGCGCACGGGTAGGTGCAGAACCAGCCGTGTGCGGGGGCACCGTAGTCCGCCGAGCAGAGCGTGGGCGAGCCCCCAGGACCGGCCGTGTCGCACTGGCCTCCGCCCGGGCTGCAATAGCCGCCGACACCCTCGGCGTTACTGGCCGTGCCGGACGCAACGCAGTTGTTCGGGTCGACGATGAGCGTATCGGTCGCGACGACATCGGCCACGCTCGTGTCCGCGACGGCGACGTCCGCGCCCGAGTCGTTGCCGCCGCCGCTCGACTTGGACGAGCTGCTGCTGCTGCACGCGGCAGCCGCGGCGATGAGGGTGGTGGTGAGGAGCGAGAGAGCGATCGTGGCGCGTTTCACGGCGGAGACTCTACGCGCGACTAGAGTGCTGTTCAACCCGGAAACTGATTCGGCGGAGAGGTGCGTATGATTCGAGGACTTTCGTGGATGGTTGGGGCGCTCACGGCGGTGCCCTTGGCGATTGTCTCGCTCGGCTCCGTGGGCTGCTCCGATGGTGGCCACTCGTCGCCCACGCAGACGACGACGGTCGTGAAGGAGGTCCCTCCCTCCGCGGTGTCCGAGGAGTGGGTCAATTTCCATATCGAGGTGCCGTACGCCGCGGGTGACTTTCACGGTCTCGCCTCGGGACTCTTCGGGACGGACGCGCAGAGCGGCAAGTTCGCCGCGAACACGGAGGTGTCGCCGGGCGTCTTCCTCAGCGCCGTCGCCGATCCGTCGACGCCCCAGCAGACGATCGTGTCGCTCACGTACAACGACGGCAGCACGACGGCGCGGCCGCTCGCGGTGGTGCCCGCGTCCTTCGCCGTGGGAAACGTGTACCTGACGACGATCGACGCAGCGATCGCCGCAATGCAGCAGCAGGGGGCCGGCGGCGGCACCTTCCTGCTCCAGTACCAGGTCACATCGACGCAGGGCGGAACGTTCTCGTTCGGCGTTCACGCCGTGAACGGGGTCTTCACGCTCGTTCTCGACGTGAGCTCGCCCACGACGAGCCTCATGCCGGGCAACGTCGGCAAGCCCGTCTCCAACACCGCTCCCTACGACACGATCAACGGGACCGTCTGGTTCACCCTGACGCAGGACGATTTCGACTACTTCGTCGGTCATGCGTACGGCGCCGACGCGACCGCCGGGCAGAACTTCAACGACTTCGAGCTCGGCTCGTATGACTGGCTCCGCCTCACGGTGACGCCACACCTCGACCAGCAGTACGTCAACGTCTCGTTCGCGGTGCTCGGCAACGACGGCAATCGCACGCCGTTCGCCAATGCACCGGCATCGATTCTCGCGGGCAACACGTTCCAGACACTCGTCGATCACGCCATGTCGACGATGACCGCGCAGGAGGCACTCAAAGCGGGTTCGTCGTCCCCCTGGACGATCCCCTTCTACTACAGCGATCCGGCGGGGGGCGGCGTCGTCCAGGTCATCGCGCAGGGGCAGGCGGGTGTCTTCAACATCGCGTACGCCGTGAGCGCGCCGAACAACACCCTGCAGGACGTGAGCTTCCTCCCGTACAAACCGGTCACGGTCAAAGCCGCTCCCTCGAGCGCGACCACGGCGTGCAACAACCTGGGCAACAAGGGCATCGTCCTCGCCACCGAGGGCGCGTTCGACGTGACCTTCACGGCCAGCCCGGAGGTGAAGAGCGCCGCGAAGGGCCCGCTCGTGGCCACCCTGTGGTGCAGTGTCTTCAACGCCACCGACGTCACCGCCGACGGGCCGGTCGCCGGCGCTCATTCGTTCCAGGATTTCTCGGTTCCGAACGCGGACCTGAGCGGAAACAGTCCGCCGACGTTCCTCACCCAGGCCTTCCCGGACGGCGACTATCAGATCCTCTGCTTCCAGGATCTCGCCGGCGACGGCAACGCCGACGCGGGCGACCCGGTCACGCTGCCCATCGGCAGCTTCCCTCTGGCCTGCAACCTGAATCCCATCAACGTTCAGTTCGCGGTCCTCAATCCGACCAACCATTGAGATGACCCGGAGGCTGCCCGCGCTGATGGTGCTCGGCGTCGCCGCCGCGTGCGGTCGCGGCGCAACGCCCTCGGCGAAGGGCGCGGGGACCCTCGGCGCGAGCATCGCGGTGATCCAGGCCGGGGCCGCGCTGGCTGTGGTGAATGCCGACCAGGGCAGCGTGAGCCTCCTCGACCCGGCGTCGCTTGCGGTGACGCAGACGGTGACCGTACAGGGCGAGCCGCACGCGCTGCTCGAGCTCGCGTCGGGGACGCTGCTGGTGGCCAACTACCGCGGCGGTCAGATCGTCGCCGTCGACCCGTCGACCGGCACCGTGACGGGGGCCGCCAGCGTTTGCGCGGGCCCCTACGGGCTCGCAGAGTCGCCGGATCACACCTGGGTCGCCGTCTCGTGCGAGTGGGACGGCACCGTGCAGAAGGTCGATCCGGCGACGTTGACGGCGACGCCCATTGCGCAGGGGCTGCATCGGCCGAGAGCCGTGGCCATCGTCGGACAGGACGTCTACGTCGCGGACTACGTCGGCGGTACCGTCCACGACATCCACCCTGACGGGAGTGACTCGCCCACGTCGCTCGTGCCGTCCGCCGCGCCATATCGCCCCGCGCTGACGAAGATGACGGCGAACCTCGCTTCGTCCATCGCCGTGGCCTTTGGCCGCGTCCACGTCGCGCACGTACTCGAGAACAACGACGGCGATACATCGGAGGCCGTCGCCGCGAACTACGGGACGGTCTCCGACACGAACCCCAAGATCAACCCCGCGGTGACGACGCTGGGCACCTCGACGCCGCCCATCTATGCCCAGTTCGACGGCGGCTCGCGCGTCTACAGTGGCGCCGTCGCCGTCGCGAGCTTCGGGTCTCACTACCTCCTCGTCGCGCACGTCTCGACGGCCAACGTGGCGGTGATCGACACGACGGCCGCCACGCCCGACGGGCGCGCCGTCGCCACGTACACGGTGGGGGCCGGGCCGGCGGGAGTCGCCGTCGATGAGGCGAGCCAGGTGGCCTACGTCGACAACGCGCTCGACCAGTCGGTTTCGCGCATTGATCTGGCGCAGCCCTTCGCGCCTGGTGCGCCCGTCTACACGCCCGAGGCGACGCTCGTACGAACCCTCCCCAGCCCCTACTCGACGCAGGCACTGGCCGGCAGGCGGCTCTTCTTCGACGCGACCAACACGCACGTCACGCCCGCCGGCGTCGTCGCATGCGCGAGCTGCCATCCCTCGGGCAGCGACGACGGCCTCGTGTGGTTCGAGGACACGCCGAACGTGCCGTACCGGCACCGGCGGACGCCGCACCTCGCGAACGCGAAGAGCGCGACCTCGCCCTTCCACTGGGACGGCCAGTTCACGGACATGCCGGCGCTCGCCGAGAGCACGATGACCAACATCATGGGCGGCGACGGTCTGCTCGTCGACGTGAGCACGGTACAGGCGTACATCGACGAGATCGTGCAGCCGCCGGTCCTACCCGTGGCGGATGCGGCGTCCGTGGCGCGCGGAGAGGCGCTCTTCACGTCGCCGCAGGTCGGGTGCTCGACGTGCCACGACGGGCCATATCTGACGGACGATCAGCTGCACGTCGTTCTGAATCCCCAGAGCCTGGACCCTGCGGACACCATCGCGCAGACGAACACCCCGGGGCTGCACGGCGTGTTCCTCACGGCGCCGTACTTCCACGACGGCCGCGCCGCGACCCTACAGGACGTCCTCGCGGACCCGCTGATGGGCAGCACGCAGGGGTTGTCGGCGCAGCAGACGGGGGATTTGATTGCGTATCTGCAGAGTCTCTGATCGTCGCGATCAGGGCGTGAGACTCCACAGCGATCCGCTGCCGGCTCCGTTGGGGATGTTGTCTGTCCAGTAGATGGCCCCGCCGGACACGGCGATGCCGAAGGGGTCCGTCACGTTCGCCACGAGCGTGGTCGTGGACCCTCCGCCGACGGGCGCGCTGATGATGTTGCCGGGCGCGCTGAGCGTGAACTCCGCCCAGTACACTGTCGTTCCGCTGACCGTGATCCCCAGCGGGACGTCCTGGTTGCCCGCGAGCGTGATCGGAGTGCCGCTGCCGCTGTTCGCGACCTGCATGACCGATCCCGTGTTGGGCGCCGGAAGTCCCCCCGCGCTCAGCTTGCCGATGTTCGTCCAGTAGACGTTCTGCCCGTCGATCGCGATGGCCGCGGGCGCAGACTGATTGGACGCAAGCGTCTGCGGCGTCGATCCGCCGCCGATCGGCGCCTTCATGATCGTGCCGTCGTTGTTGTAGTTGCCCTGGGCATCAAAGGTCCCCCAGTTGCCCCAGTAGAGGTTCGTGCCATCGGTCACTACGGCCTGCGGGAACGACTGGTTCGCGTAGAGCACCTGGGCAGCGCTTCCGCCGCCGATCGGAACGACGTTGATGGAGCCGGCGGTGCCGGGACCCCCGGTGACGAAGTACACCTTCGAGACGTCGTTGGTGACCGCGTTGAGGTACGGCGCGTTGAACGCCACCACCATCCCCGTCGCGAGAGTCGTCGCCGAGCTGCCGTTCAGCGGGACCTGCACGACGGTGCCGTCGGAGTTGTTGAGTGAGCTGCTGCCCGAGAAGGAACCGCTGTTCCAGACGTAGATGTTGTTCGCGTCGATGGACAGGCCCATGGGGTATGGCTGCGACGACGCCAACGTGGAGTCGGCACCACCCGTGATCGGAACCTTCAGGATCGGACCCGCGGAAATGACCTCGCTGAAATAGGCCTGTCCGTTCTGAATGAGCACGACCTGCGGCTGACTGAGCCCGGGCACGAGCAGCTTGACGGTCCCGCCGTGCAAGGCGACCGGCTCCGTCCCGCCGTCGGTCGAGCTCTTGTCGTCCTGGCAGGCGCTGAACTGGGTGCCGCACGTCCCGTAGTCGGCCTGCTCTTCGCAACCGCTGCACGTGGTGCCCTGCGATGAGCACGCGCCTCCGTCAGTCGCCGGACAGGCACCCGCCACGCAGTTGACCAGCGCCTCGTCGAGGGCCTGCGCGGTCGAGGTTCCCTCCTGGGAACACGTGGTCTGACACGCGGTATCTCCTTGGGCACACGCCTGCTGGCATCCCACGAGCGCACCGCAGCTGATCTCGGGGCCCGCGTCCGCCCCGGGCCCGGAGTCGATCTGCTCCGCGCCGCCGTCGGGGTCGGGAGGCCCGACGGTCGTGTCGCTCTCGCAGGCCACGAGGTCGTTGATGCAGGGCCCGGTCGCCGCCGATTGGTTGCACTGGGAGCACGCGCTGGAGCTCGCCGAAGCACAAGGACCACCGTCGGCGCTCGAGCAGTTCTCGTTGATGCAGTCGTCCATCGCGTTGAACAGGCCCTGCGCGTGCGCCGTGGACTCCGCATAGCAGGCGTCCGTGCAAGCGTTGCTGGAGCATGGCTGGTCGCATTGCAGGAGCTTGGCGCAGGTAAGACCGATGCCGGCGTCGTGCTCGGCCTCCGTCACGCCGCCGTCGACGACTGCGACATCAGTGCTGGCGTCGGACCCGCCGGGGGCGCTCTTCGATGACGAGCACGCTGCGAAGAGGGCGACTGTGGCCGCGACGACCCCTGCGGGAAAGACCAGGGCGGCGAGAGACGAACGAGACGGCATGACGACCCTGCTTGGGTTGGCGGGCGCGAGGTTACGTTCCCGTCCGGAGGGTTGCAACTGCGCCGCCGCGGCTTTGCCTCCTAGAAAGAACCCCACTGGCCCCCGTTGCACACCATGTTGCCGGCATTGTTCGAGTCTAGGGTACCGGCACGAGCAGCGGCCGTTGTCGGGCCGATCGGCTTCGACGATCTTCGCGTTGCGCATGAACGCCTTCTCCCCCGGGGCGACGTCGCTCCGCAATTCCGTTCGCGTCTCAATCGAGCACGAAACGCTCGACGGAGTGCGCCTTGCGATCGCGCTGTCCTGCGCCCCAAATGGCGAAGCGCCGGCTTGGCAGACTCCCTCCACGGCGCCGGCGCTTCTCCGCGCCGGGCCGGGACCGTGTGGTCCGAGGCGCCGAGCGCGCCTCACGGGTAGTTCGCGGGGTACTCCGTTGCGACGAGCGGGACGTTCTCCACGGCGGCGGCGAGGTTCGGCCAGAGGGCGGCGGTGGGGACGTCGGACGCCGAGCCGGAGGTGAGGTGCGTCCAGAAGGCGTGCGACGCGCGGTACTGGTCGTTGAGCGCGTGGAGGATGTCCGCCGGCGTGAACGGGCCGCCGTAGTCGCCGGCGATCACCTGGTAGACGCCCATGTCCGGCGCCTGCACCTCCATCATCGCGCGCGCCTTCGGCCGCAGATCCACCACGCCGGTGACGCCCTGGTCGGCGACGCCGAGGTACGCCTGGAGACCCCAGGCGAGGCCCGCGTTCGGCGCGCCGATTCCCGCGTCGAAGGCCACGTCGCCCACCGTGTCCGGGCTGCTCGGCGCGATGCGGTGCGCGACCATCCAGCTCTCGAGGTCCGCGCTCTCCTGCTCGGTGCCGGTCCAGGTGTTCTGCGCCATCACGGACGTCGTCGGGAACGCGGCCGTCGCCGCCGAACCCATCGCCTCGATCGCCGAGACGAACGACGCGTTGCTGATCCCGGCCGAGCTCTCCGGGTACATGTTCGACGTCTCGTTCACGGCGACGAACGCCTCGACGTTCGGGTTCGCGTCGTAGTGCTTGCCGAGCGCCTGGAACGCCGCGGCGATGCGGGCCATGACGTTCGCGTTCGTGAGGTTCGCGAAGTACCCGCCCGTCTGGCAGCCGTAGTAGCCGCCGTAGCCCGACGTGTCGTCGGACGGCCCAGGGCCGTACGTCGCCGGGTCTTCGAGGATGTACTCGGGCACGTACCGGAAGTCGCCCTGGCCCGCAGTCGTCGCGCCTCCGGTGGCGACGCCCGGGATGAAGTGGATGACGAGCCGCTTCGGCTGGTCGAGCCCCGTCGTCAGCGTCGCGAGGATCTGATCGAGCACGCTGAAGTCGTACTGGTCCTTCGCCGGCTCGAGGTGTCCCCACGAGACGTAGATGAGGTAGCCGAGGACGTTCGGGTGCCCGTTCAGATCGGCCAGCTCGTACTGCGCACCGCTCGACGCGTACGTCGAGCCGCCCTTGAGGTCGTCGTTGGACGCCATGTAGTGGCCGGGGTGCCACTTGATCGCGTGCGTCGCCGGTGCGTCGGGGCCCGCGTCCGCGACCACGCCGGGCGCCGCGTCCGTGCCCGCGTCCGCGGCAGCGCCGGCGCGCGCATCCGCACCCGCGCCGGAATCCGCGCCCCCGCCTGCGCCCGTCCCCGTGCCTCCCTCTGCGCCCGCACCTCCCCCTCCGCCCGCCCCCGCTTCCGCGCTCGCCCCCTGTCCCCCTCCCTGCGACGACGCTCCGCACGCCATCATCGCCATCGACGCGGCCGTCGCCAGGACGGCGATCCACGGAAAGGCCCTGCGCTGCTCGTTCATGCCCTCCGGTCAGCAAGCCACGTACCGGGCGCCAACCTCGCGATCGCCCGTCGAACCCGCGATCGCGGCGATCGCACCCGTCGGCGCGACGACCGGGAATCACCCGCGTTCGCGCGCGATCCGGGAGGATCCGGGAGATCGCACCCCCCGTGTTCATCGTCATCCCGGGCCGGCGAATCGTTCTCGCGGCGACGCCGGAATGGCGAAGCGCCGGCTTGGCAGACTTTCTCCGCCGCGCCGGCGCTTCTTGTTTTCTCGCTGGGCGAGCCTTGCGTGCTGCGTGCACCGGGGTGAGCGCCTTTCGGCGTACGTTCCGGCTCACGCCGCGCGCGTCAGCTCTTCGACGGGGTCCCCGCCGGCGTGGCCGGCGTGGCGGGCGTTGCCGGCGACGCCGGCTCGGGCGCCGTGGTGGCCGCCTGCGCCTTCGCCGTCTTCACCGCCTGCGCGCTCGCGGCCTTGGTCGCGGTCGCCTTCTCGGCGGCCGCAGCCTTGGTCGCGACGGGCACGTTGCGCGGGGGCTTCGGCGCCATGCTGAAGTCCCCGAGCGCCTCGGCGTCGTCGCCGAACTGCTGACGGATGAACTGCTCGTAGAAGGGCAGGATCTCGTCTGCATTCAGCGTCGCCGCCTTGGCCGCGGCCACCTTCGCCCTCCACGTCCCCCTCGCGGGCACGACCGCGTCCGCCGCATCCATCTCGGTCTGGAGGACCGTGATGATGTCGTTCGGCGTGTACGGCTTGCCGTTGAGGGTGATCGTCGAGAGCGCCGTGAACCGCTTCTTGGTGCCCGTGATGAGCCCCGTGTTCCGTGACTTGATGGTCGGTCTGTTCTGGTTGGTCATGGTGGTTTCCTCCGGGAGGACGGCCTTTCCGTCCCCTCACAAAGGAAACCCGGGCTCGAGGCCCGATTTGCGATCCCGGCCTGCATTTTGTTTGCAAGCTCGCGTAACTCCTCGAAACAAAGTTGCTCGCCCGGCTGCGCGAGGGCTCGATGCCGGTCGAGGATCACGCGATCCGCGCCCGGATCGCGCGGTCCGAGCCGGGATCGACGCGATCCGCGCCCGGATGGGTCCCGTCCGGGCCAGGATCGTCGCCTGCGGAGCGCGGATTGCGCGATCCGAGCGGGAGAAGGAACGATCCGCGGGCGGATCGTTCGCCTCGAACGACGGATCGTACGATCCGAGTCGAGGACCGTACGATCCGGCGGCGGATCGAACGCTCCGGGGAAGGCCACGAACCCTCCTCCCGCTCTCCCCTTTGCGCCTTCGCGGCTTTGCGGCTCTCCTATCTCCCCTCCCCGTGCCCACCGCGCTTTCCCCTTCTCTCCTCCTCGGCACCGCGACGTCGGCCACGCAGATCGAAGGCGGCTGCACCACGTCCGACTGGGCCGCGTTCGCGCGCGAGCCGGGGCGCATCGCGCACGGCGACACGCCCGCCGTCGCATGCGACTCGTGGCATCGCTGGCCCGAGGACGTGGCGCTCCAGCGCGAGCTCGGGATGCAGTGCTACCGCCTGGGCGTGGAGTGGGCCCGCATCGAGCCGGCGCCCGGCGCGATCGATCACGCCGCGCTCGACACGTACCGCGCGATGCTCGGCGCGCTGCGCGACGCGCGCATCGAGCCGATGGTGACGCTCCACCACTTCACGCTTCCCCTCTGGCTCGCCGAGCAAGGCGGCGTCCTCGCGCCCGCGTTCCCCGATCGCCTCGCGCGGTTTGCGCGCGTCTGCGCTCGCGCGCTCGGCGACGTCTGCCGCCTCTGGATCACGGTGAACGAGCCCAACGTCCTCGCCGCGCACGCGTACCTCCTCGGCATCTGGCCGCCCGCGAAGAAGAACCCCGTGCTCGCGTTCCGTGCGCAGAAGGCGCTCCTTCGCGCGCACGACGCCGCGTACCGCGCGCTCAAGGACGAGCGCGCCAGCGCCGTGAAGGTCGGCGTCGCGCATCACCTGCGGGACGTCGAGCCCGCGCGCCCGCGGTCCCTCGGTGATCGCGCCGCGGCCGCGCTCTACGGGCGCCTCTTCAACGACGCCTTCGCCGACGCCGTCCACGAGCACGGCACGCAGGAGTTCCTCGGCGTGAACTACTACTCGCGCGACGTCTGCCGGTTCGCGCTCCACAAGCCGGGGGAGCTCTTCGTCGGCCGGCGCGTCCCCGACGGCGCCGAGACGAACGATCTCGGGTGGGAGATCTACCCCGCGGGCCTCGGCCACGTCCTCCGCCGCTGGGGAAAGAAGACGGGCCTGCCCGTCTACGTCACCGAGAACGGCGTCGCCGACGCGCACGACACGAAGCGCGCGTCCTTCCTCGCGCGCCACCTCGCCGAGCTCGCGAGCGCCGCCGCCGACGGCATCGACGTCCGCGGCTACTTCCACTGGTCCCTCCTCGACAACTTCGAGTGGTCCGAGGGCTACGCCCCGCGCTTCGGGCTCTGCGAGGTGAACCGCGAAACCGGCGACCGAAGGCCCCGCGAGAGCGCCCGCCTCTACGCCCGCATCGCGCGCGACCGCACGATCCCCGACTGACGCCCGGAGAGTAGGAAACAGGAAGGTCAGAAGATCAGAAGGCGAGAGTTGGGGTGTTGACCCGGTGGGGCTGGGAATGAATGCGGCCCCACCCGGTGAACACCCCCTCTCGCCTTTTGATCTTCTGACCTTCCTGTTTCCTACTCTCGGTTTTTCAATCCTGGCAGTTGGGCAGCGAGAAGATGCCCTCGGGGACGCCGTTTTCGAGGAGGAAGGTGACCTGCTCTTCGCGGCGGGACCAGTAGCAGAGGGTGTGGGCCTGGCGGAGGTAGCCGAAGGCGTAGACGGTGGGGTTGTCGTACGCGCCGGTGAGGCGGTCGACGTCGAAGCGGTAGCCGGCCTCGCGGCGGGCGACGACCTGCGCGGCCTGCGCGCTCACCGACTGCGCCTCGGAGACGAGGCCCGTGCCGTCGGCGCTGGCGACGTACGCGAGGACGGCGCGGTAGAGGAGCGCGGTGTGCTGCGCGCGCAGGCGCACGATCGCGATGCCGTCCCAGAGCTCGCCGCACCACGGCGCGAGCGTCGCGTCGCTGCCGCGGCACATCGCGGCGACCGAGTCCTCGATGGGCTGGACCTGCGAGGCGAACGCCTCGAGCTCGGCCACGACGTTCGACTCGAACGACGCGAGGTCGGCGGGGCTCATCGCCAGGAGGTCCTCGAACGCGACGCGCTTCGGGTGCGTCTCGAGGCCGGCGAGGTAGCCCTCGTCGACGGTGGCGTCCTCGCCCTGCACGTACGCGAGGAGGCGATCGTCGAAGAGGTAGGTGTTCTCGAGCTGCGTGAAGCCGGCGAGCGCGTCGTGGACGCCGCCCGCGCAGCTGCCGTACGCGCCCGCCACCTCCGACACGAACGCGTCGAACGGCTCGTCGGGCGCCCAGAGCATGTGCGCGACGAGGTAGTCAGTCATCCAGAAGCCCCACTCGTGGCCCGACGAGAACATCACGTGCCCGTCGAGCGGCGGCAGGCCCCGGTCCGCGAGCTCCGCGGAGAGCGTGTGGATGTCGTTCCACCGCGACCAGATCGTCATCGGCAAGAAGAGCGGCACGTCGACGTCGGCGCTGATCCAGTACGCCGACTCGGGGAAGTACGAGACACGCCGGAGCGGGATCTCCTGGAGGATGTAGTCGCGCTGGAGAAAGAAGTTCGGGTGAGCGTACGTGGCCCAGTCGCGGAAGAGATCGAACACGCTGAGCGTGTGCACGTTCTGCCCGAGGCGCGCGTCGCAGTACGCGCCGAGGTGGTAGTAGAAGACGGTCTGGCCCTGGTACTTCACCCAGAGGTCGGGGTAGTTGCCGACGTGGTTCTCGACGTTGACGACGGTGCCGGGAGCCTTCTGGAGGACGTACTGCGTGGCGAAGTCGAGCCACTCGATGGTCTCGCCCGGGTCGGTGCTCGTGAACTCGCCGAGCGTGAGCTCGACGACGTCCCACGGGAGCGTGAGGAGCGTGTCGAGTCCGGCGGTCATCTGCGCCTGCCACTTCGTGGCGTCGCTGACGAGCACGTAGTTGTTCTGGAGCGACGAGCCGCCCCACACCTCGGGGACGGCGCCGACCTTCACGTTGCGCGCGTGCGCGTAGTCGATGATGGACCTGGCGTAGGGCTGCCACGTCGTCCAGTCGACGGTCGAGAGGAGCGGCCACTGCACGTAGTTCTGGCCGGTCTTCACGAGCCAGTCGACGTAGCGCTTGGCATCCGCGAGGTTCGCGTCGCTCGGCTGCATGAAGACGTCGAAGTACTCGATGGGGTGGAGCGTGTGCGGCTGGAGGCCGCGGCGCCCGGTGAGCGGCGTCCGCCAGACGTCGAGCGCGTGCGGGATGCGCGGCGCGCCGAGCGAGGGGACGAGCTCCTGCTTCGGGTGGAAGAAGCGCGCGCCGAGCGTCTCGAGGAGGGCGTAGGTGCCGGCGGCGAGGTCGTCGGGGGCGGCGGCGTAGACGAGGAGCGTGGTCGCGCCGCCGTCGTCGATGCGCTTCATCGCGTAGCCCGCGCCGTGCGCGCTCGGGGCTGCGCCCGCACCCGCACCCGCGTCGGTACCCGCACCCGCGTCCGTGCCGGCGGGCGTGCTCAGCGTCGTGCCGAGGCGCGCGGCGGCCGCGGCGCTCGACGAGATCCACACCGAGAGCACCTTCGTCCCGTCGGGCGCCCCCACGGCGACCGTCACGGGCCCACCCCACATCGCGCCGAGGTAGCTCGCGAGGTCCGCGCGCACCGGATCGAGCGAGGGGTCGGTCGCGTCGAGGTACACGCCCACGTCGGAGAGCGCGAACG
This sequence comes from Polyangiaceae bacterium, assembly GCA_036490515.1. Classification (GTDB taxonomy): domain Bacteria; phylum Myxococcota_A; class Polyangia; order Polyangiales; family Polyangiaceae; genus Palsa-1150. The sequence goes on along the minus strand of DASXDU010000040.1, from coordinate 67,095 downwards.
AGTCGACCGCACCGGCCGACGGGGCGGCCACCGTCGAATCGCACGCCGTCACCGCGAGCGGCGGAGGCGAGCTTCCCCCTGCGCACGCGGCCACGACCACCACCGCTGCGACGGCGACGAGGAACCCGTTTCGGCGCATCGACCGGAGAGAGTGAAACAGGAAGATCAGAAGATCAGAAGGCGAGAGTTGGGGTCTTCACCCGGTGGGGCTGGCAATGAATCGGCCCCACCCGGTGAACACCCCACTCTCCCCTTCTGATCTTCTGACCTTCCTGTTTCCTACTCTCGCTCAGAACACGGCGCCGGGCGGCGAGAGCACGGTAGGCGGCGGGCCGATGGTGGCCTGCGTCGAGTCGACGGGGATGAACTTGTTCTTGCCGCTGAGGTCCTGCACGTCGATCGTGACCTCGATGGCCACGGTCGCGGACTCGGTCGTGCGAAGACCGAGGTCGAAGCCGGTGAGGCCCGCGACGACCGGCGGGATCCACGGCGTGTAGAGCGGGTCGCCGCCGTTGGAGCGGTTCTGCGGGTTGAAGATGTTGTTGGCCGTGCCGGTCGGGTCGAAGCCCGAGTCGTTCATGCCGCCGTCGGCCGCCGAAGCCTCCGCCGCCATCGTCTGCGCGCTCCCGAGCAGGTTCTCCACCGACGCGAGCTTGATCGCGATCTCCTGCATGTCGTCCTGCGTGATCGTCCCCTGCACGCGCGACATCGCCTTCACGAGGAAGGGCAGGTCGTAGCCGTAGTTCGGCGCGGCCGTCTCGTCGTCGACCACGGTCACGCCCGGGTCCCAGCGCACGAACTCGTTCCACGGGTCGATGAGCAGGTAGACGGTGTGGTCCTGCGCATCGAGGTTCGAGATGATGTAGTGGACCTCGAGGCTCTCGTCGCTCGCGAGCAGCCAGGGTGCGCGCGGATAGCCGGTGTTCGCGGGGGTGGCCCCGAGGTTCGCGAGGTCGTCGGCGGAGGGCTGCTTGACGGGCAGCTGGACCGCCTTCTGCACCTCGTACAGCGTGAGCTCCTCGCTGTTGTAGTAGGCGGTGAGCGCAGGGGTCATGCCGAGGTCGACCGGCGCCGTGGTCTGGTTGGTCGACGCCTGCGAACAGGCGACGCCCACGACGGCCGATGCCAGGGCGAGGAAGCAAACGTGGGGGCCGGCCCCCGGAAAGGGGGCACGGGGCCCGGCGGCGGCAGGGGATTTCCGCAGCATGACTGGGGGAGGACCTCCGGGTCGCACGACGGTGCGACGCACGTGCCAAGGATAGCCGATAGGGCCCGATTTCGGGCAGCCCGAGCAGCGTGGCCAGCCTGGCCTACGAGCCGATCTCCGCCAGGATGCGGTAGAGGCCCTGTCGCGAGATGCCGAGGGCGCGCGCGGCGCGGAGCTTGTTCCCGTCCGCCGCGGCGATGGCGCGACCGACGATCTCGCGGAGCTCGGCGCGGTGGCGTGCACGGAGCGCGGCGACGCTCGTCTCCTCGAGGGGCCGCTCGGTCCGCTCGATGACGCGCATCGCGGTCGAGCGGATGGCCTCGCGCACCTCGTCGCCCGAGATCATGTTGCCGTCGACGAGCGTCGCGGCGAGGCGGAGCACGTTCGAGAGCTCGCGCACGTTTCCCGGCCACCCGTGCTCGCTGAGCGCGGTCAGCGCGGGCACGTCGAGGCGCTTGCTCTGCATGCTCTCGTCGCGCGCGAGGATGGCGCGCGCGATGACGGGGATGTCCTCGGGTCGCTCGCGGAGGCTCGGGACGCGGGTCGTGACGGTGGCGAGCCGGTAGTAGAGGTCCTCGCGGAACGCGCCCGAGGCGACCATCCCGGCGAGGTCGCGGTGCGTTGCCGCGAGGACGCGGACGTCCACCTTGCGCGCCTTGTTGCCGCCGACGGGGCGGACCTCGCGCTCCTCGAGGACGCGCAGGAGCTTCGCCTGCATCGCGCGGCTCATCTCGCCGACCTCGTCGAGGAAGAGCGCGCCGCCCTGCGCCTCGACGAAGAGGCCGGGGCGGGAGCGCTCCGCGCCCGTGAACGCGCCGCGCTCGTGTCCGAAGAGCTCCGCCTCGAGGAGCGGCTCGGGGATGGCGGCGCAGTTGATGGCGACGAAGGCGCCGTCGCCGCGCGTCGAGAGGCGATGCGCGAGGCGCGCGAAGAGCTCCTTGCCGGCGCCGGTCTCGCCGGTGATGACGAGGCTCGTGTCGCCCTTCGAGGCGCGTGCGACCGCGACGATGGCCCGCAGCAGCGGCGGCGACGAGCCGAAGAGGCCGACCTGCTCCTTGGCGCGGAGGACTTCCGGCGAGAGCGCGGTGTCGACCTCGACGCGGCGCTGCTGGCGTGCCGACGCGACGCGGGTCTCGACGGCCCGAAGCGACCGCTTGAGGGTGGCTCGCATGTCCTCGGGAGCGCGATCGAGGAGGCGCTCGCGCACGACGTTCAGGCCCGTGCGCGCCATCGAGCCGATGGGGTCCGGCTCGTTCGACAGCGCGGCGATCGCCTCGTGCTCGACGCGCACGGAGACGCCGTTGACGCCGAGCGCGAACGCCCCGAGCCAGCGGAGGAGGGCAGCCTCGGGCCGCGTCGTCGCGCGGGCCGCGAGGGCCATCGCCTGCGCGGCGAGCGCTCGGTTCGCGCCCTTCGACGCCTGCGACACGACCTCGACGGCGATGCGCTCCGCCTCGTCGGCGCGCCCGCGGACGAGGAGCGCCTGCGCCCGCACGAGCCCGAGCGCGAGGCGCGACGGCGAGTCGACTCCGTGGAGGGCGAGACCCTGCCCCGCGACGTGCTCGACGACCTCGGGTCGCTCGCCTCCCGCGAGGGCGATCGTCGCCTCGAGGGCGAGGCGCTGCGCGCGCTTCCACGCGGGTGCGTCGGGAGCGATCGGGTGGGCGTCGAGGAGGTCGCCCGCGACGTCGACGGCGCCGAGGTCGACGTACGTCGCGATGCGGACGGCGAGGAGCGGCCACGCCACGCCGAGGCGCGCATCGCGCGCGAGCTCCTCGGCGCGGTCGCAGAGGGTGAGCGCCTCGGTGGTACGGCCGGCGAAGCGGTGGGTGTTGGCCGCGTCGAGCAGCACGCGGAACGCGCGCATGGGGGGCTGGCCCGCCGCGGGGAGCGCGATGGCCTGGGCGAAGGCCTCGCGCGCGCGCTCGCCGTCGCCGAGGCGGCCGAGCAGGAGCGCGAAGTCGGCGAGGACGGAGCGAAGCGTGGGCGGATCGGACGCGCGCATCGCGGAGGCACGGGCGCGCTGCGCCCAGCGGAGGCCCTCGATGTTGTCGCCCTGCGAACGGACGATCTCGGAGAGGGCCAGCTCCGCGAGGGCGAGCTCCCGCATCGCACCCGCGGCCTGGGCGATGCGCGCCGCCTCCTGCGCGGCCTGGAGGGCGTCCTCGGGCTTGTCGGCGTAGAGGGACGCGAGCGCGAAGAGCCGGCGTGCGCTCGCGCGGACGTTGCCTGCGACCTCGCGCCCTTCGCCGGCGTCGTCGCCGATGCGCGCCGCAGCCTGGTCGGCCGCCTCGACCGCGCGCCGCGCGAGATCCCGGGCCGCTTCGTGGTCGCCCGCCTCGAACGCCGCCTCGGCGGCGCGCACGAGCGCGTCGCGGTCCTCGATGCGGGCTCGCTGACGCAGGGCGCGGTGGGCGGGCTGCGGCACGGCCCAGATAGCCTATCATCGCGCCGTGGCCGCCCTCCTCGCCGCATCGTCCCTGCGCGTCGACGTGGGCGGGTGGCCCGCGATCGACGGGCTCTCGTTCGCGACGACCGGCGACCACGTGCTCGTGCTGGGGGCGGCGCGTGCGCTCTTCGAGGCGGCGGCCGGGCTGCGGGCGCCCGGGCGCGGCGAGGTCCTCGTCGACGGCTCGTCGCCGACGGTGGCCGTCCGCGAGGGCCGGATGGCGTGCGCGCCGCGCGATCCGCCGATGCCGCGGTCGTGGACCCACCTCCAGTACGTCACCTGGAGCGCGCGGCTGGCGGGTCACCCTCGTGGCACCGCGCGCGCGATGGCGCTCGAGGCGCTGGAGCGCCTGAACCTCGCGTCGATGGCGAAGGCGAAGCTGCTGTCGGCGACGACGGCGGCGAAGCGCGGTGTCGTGCTGGCCGCGGCGATCGCGACGGGCGCGCCCGTCCTGTTCGTCGAGGATCCGCTGACGGGCCTCGTGCCCGACGCGGCGCGTGCTTTCGCCCGTGTCGTCGCTCGCGCGATCGGTGACCGGCGCACGGTGCTCTTCGCAGGCCGGCTTCCGCTCGAGTCCCCGCTGGCGCTCGGCGCCGACGAGGCGGTGGTCGTCGACGGCGCGCTCGTCGAGGCCCAGGGTCCCCCCGCCGAGATCGCGGCGGCAGCGACGACGCTGAGCCTCCAGGTGCACGGCGACGTGGCGGTGTTCGCCCGCGCCGTCGAGGCGGCGGGGGGCCGCGCGACGGTTACCGAGGGAGCGCCCTCGCCCGTGCACGTTCGCGTCGAGCTGGGTCCCCTGGCGGCGCGGGATCTCGTGCGCATCGCGGCCGAGACGAACGCGGTCGTCCTCGAGCTCCGCCCGCTCGCGCGCGCGTTCGCGTAAACTGTCCGACCGATGGCTGCCGAACGCTCCTCCCTCCGTCGCGACGAGCCGGGCTCGGTCCCCGCGACGGGCTCACGCTCCGCGGTCGAGCCCGGGCGCCTCGGCGTGTACGCGGGCATCGGCGCAGCCATCGGAGCGGTTCCCCTCCCGTGGCTTCCCGACGCGCTCGTGCGGCGCGTCCGCGGCGCGGTCGTGCACGACGTGGCCGTTCGTCACGGCGTGTCGCTCAGCATGGAGGCGCGCGACGTGCTCTCGGAGCCCGCGGGCCCCGACGGCCCGCGCGGGCTCCTCGCGCAGACCCTCCGCTTCGTGGGGATGCGCTTCGCGACGCGCGCGTTCAACCGGCTCCGTCCGGCGCGCATGCTCTGGCCGGCGCGCAACGCGCTCGAGACGTACGTCCTCGGTCACCTGTTCGACCGCTACCTCGACCTGGAGCGCACCGAGCGCGCCGTCCGCATCGACGCGACGGAGGCGCGGCGCATCCGGCAGGCCGTCGACGGCGCCCTCGCCCGGGCCATCACCGTCGAGCCGCCCCCGGCGCAGGAGCCCACCGTGATCGACGATCAGCGCGACGCCGTGACGGCGTTCGTCGACGGCCTCCTGGGCATCGTAGCGGGCCTCCCGCACCGCCTCACCGGCCGCCTCGACGCCGCGTTCGACGACCTGCTCGCGCACGGCGATGGCTGAAGTCCGCGCCGCTCTCGGGCGCGCGCGCCGCGTCGTCGTCAAGATCGGCTCGCGAACGCTGGCGTCGGACCGGAGCATCTTCGCGCGGCTCGCCTCGGCGATCGCCGCCCGGAAAGGGACCGCGTTCGTCATCGTATCGAGCGGCGCAATCGCCCTCGGAATGAGGAAGCTCGGGTACCGGGCGAGGCCCAAGGAGATGGCGCGGCTCCAGGCCGCAGCAGCGGCGGGTCAGTCGCTGCTGATGCGGGCGTACGAGGAGGCGTTCGACGCGCAGGGGCTCGCCGTCGCCCAGGTGCTCCTCACGCACGCGGACCTCGCCGACCGGACGCGCGCGAACAACGCGCGGGCTGCGCTCGGGGCGCTGCTCGACGCGGGCGCGGTGCCGATCCTCAACGAGAACGACTCGGTGGCGATCGAGGAGATCAAGTTCGGCGACAACGACCAGCTGGCGGCGATGGTGGCTCCGCTGGTGGACGCGGACCTCGTCGTGCTCCTCAGCGACGTCGAGGGGCTGCTCGACGGTAGCGGCAAGCGCGTCGCGGTCGTGCGCGACGTCGGCGCCGAGGCGGTGCCCCACGTGCGGAAGTCGACGGGCGGCGTAGGCAGCGGCGGCATGGGCAGCAAGGTCGAGGCGGCGCGCCGGGCGACCCTCGCCGGCGCGAACGTGGTCGTCGCGGACGCGCGCGTGCCGGGGATCCTCGACGCCGTCCTGGCGGGAGAAGACGTGGGGACGCTCTTCGTGGGCGCGCGCGAGCGCATGAGCGCAAAGAGGTACTGGATCGCGTTCACGCTCCGGCCACGGGGGACGCTGGTGCTCGACCGCGGCGCAGCGGCCGCCGTGCGGGCGAAGGGCAAGAGCGTGCTGTCGGTCGGCGTACTGGGCGTGCGTGGCGACTTCCGGGCCGGCGACGCCGTGCGGGTGGTCGACGCCGAGGGCAGCGAGATCGCACGCGGGATCGCGCGATGCGGCGCGGGCGACGCGGCCGTCGTGGCGGGCCGTGCGCGCGAGGATCTGCCGCCGGAGCTCGCCGAGCTGGCGGTGGTGGTCCACGCCGACGAGCTCGCGGTGGGGGGTCACGCCTGACGGGCGGCCCCGCGTACCTCGAGCCCGCGCCCACCTCTTTCGCCGCGAGCCCGCCCGGCGGGTGGTCGTCCCAAGGCGGCACCGGCGTGGCGGGTCCCATCCGTATGTACCGGGCCTCTCACGACACGTTCGTCTCGACCATCGAGCGCCTGGAGTGCGACCTCCGCGAGCTCCGGGCCTTGCGCGCGTCGCCGCGTCCCCGCGAACGCGTTCTCCTGGCCGCCACGGCCGCGAGCGTGCTCGGTGCCGTGTTCGCGGTGGCCGGCCTCGCTTCCGCCCGCGCACACGCGCTCGACGCCGAACGCCGGTTCGACGGCGCCCGGATCCGCCTGGAGCAGAAGACGAGGGACCTCCAGACCTGCGAGGACCTCGCCTTCCACGCCCTCGCCGCCGACCGCGATTGACGCGCGGGGCGAGGAGCGCCCTCACCAGACGGTGCAGCGCTTGTCCTCGGTGCGGGCCATCGGCTGGCCGTCCTTGCACTGGAACGCGGCCGCGAACTCGGGCAGGTTCGAGAGCGGCCCGTCGACGCGCCATCGCGCCGGAGAGTGCGGGTCGGTGCCGGCGCGGAGGCGCGCGTTCTCCGGGCGGATGTTCGTGCACCACGACTGCGCGAAGCCGAGGAAGAACTGCTGCTCGGGCGTGAAGCCACCGAGGTTCGGCGTGGCCGGGTGGTCCTTCTCGCTGCGCTCGAAGGCGGTGTACGAGAGCTTGATGCCCCCGAGGTCGGCGATGTTCTCGCCGAGGGTGAGCTTGCCCTTCACGTGCACCTCGTCGACCGCCGTGTAGTCGTCGAACTGCTTCTCGACGCACGACGCCCGCCGCTCGAACTCGGCGTTGACCGGCGCGGTCCACCAGTCGCGCAGGTTCCCCTCCGCGTCGAACTGCCGGCCCTCGTCGTCGAAGCCGTGCGTGAGCTCGTGACCGACGACCATGCCGATGGCGCCGAAGTTGATGGCCGGGCTCTGCTCCCGCCCGTAGAAGGGCGCCTGGAGGATCCCCGCGGGGAACACCATCTCGTTGAGCGTCGGCTCGTAGTACGCGTTCACGGTGGGCGGCGTCATCTCCCACTCGTCCTTGTCGGTCTGCTTCCCGACCTTGTCGAGCTCGCGCTTCAGCTCGAAGGCGTTCGCCGCGGCCACGTCGCCCACGAGCGAATCGCGGCCGACCGAGAGGGCATCGTAGTTCCGCCAGTGCGCCGGGTATCCGATCTTGTTGAGGATCTTGGTGAGCTTCTCCTCGGCCTTCGCGCGCGTCGCGTCGTCCATCCACTTGAGGCTCTCGAGGTCGTCCTTCATCGACGTCTCGATCGCGGCGACCATCGACTCGGCGGTGCGCTTGCCGTCCTCGCCCAGGTACTGCTTCACGAACGGCTGCGCGAGCGCCTCGCCCATCGTACGGTCGATCGTCCTCACGCAGCGCTTCCACCGCGGCTGAAGAGCCTTCGTGCCGTTGAGCACCTGCTGGAACCGGAACCACTCGTCGACGAACTTCTGCGACAGGTGGGGGGACGCAGCCTTCGCCACGTGCCAGCGCAGGTACGCCTTCCACTGCGGGAGCGGGGCGCTCTTGGCGAGCGCGTCGACCTTCTTGAAGAACTCAGGCTCCGCGACGTTGAACGCGGTGATCGCGGGGAACCCCAGACTCCCGAGGTACGTGTCCCACGCGACGTCGGGCGCCTGCTGCTTCAGCTCCTCGAGCGTGGTGTGGTGGTAGATCTTCTGCGGGTCCCGGAGCTCGACGCGCGTGAGCGACGCCCCCGCGAGCTCGGTCTCGAACTTCAGCACCGTCTTCGCGTCCACCGCGGCCTGCCGCGCGCTCTCGCCGGCGAGCTCCAGCGTCGCGGCGACGTGCTTCTCGTACGCCGCGCGGATCTCCTTCGAGTGCGGGTCGTCCTTGAAGTAGTAGTCGCGATCGGGGAGGCCCAGCCCGGACTGCGAGATGCCCGCGATCATGTGGGCCGCGTCCTTGAGGTCGACCTCGCTGTCGACGTCGAACGCGGCGTGCACGCCAGCCTCGTGGAGGTGCGCGAGCTCGCGGGCGAGGCCCTTGCGGTCCTTGAGCGCCGCGATGCGATCGAGCTCCGGCTTGAGGTCCTTCGCGCCGCGCTTCTCGAGGCCCTGCTCGTCCATGCATGCAGCCCAGTAGTCGCCGAGCTGCTTGCCGTAGGCGTCGCCCTGCGTGTCGCCGGCCGCGTCGCGCTCGAGGATGGCGCGGAGGGCCTTCTCGTTGTCCTGGTTGATGATGGTGAAGCTGCGGTTCCAGCGCGATTCGTCGTCCGGAATGGGCGTCGCCTTCATCCAGCCGCCGCAGGCGAACTGGTAGAAGTCGTCGCAAGGCTGTACGGACCGGTCGAGCGCGTTCGCGTCCGGGCCCACGAGATTGGGGTCGTACGACACGGGCGGTGGCGGCGGAGGCGCCGCGACCGTCGGAGGGGGTGGCGGCGGCGCGACGGGGGCCGGGGCATCCGCGCCGCATGCGGCGACGAACGCGGCGGCGGCGGGCAATGCGAGGAGCGCGAGCAAGGACCGGCGGGCGAGGTGCATGGCCCCCGCGTATGGCTCAAAATCGGTCCGCCGTCACGCTCCCCGTTGCGTCGTGCGATGCGTCAGGGGTTGCTCGGGGGCCCCATCACCTGGCCGCGCTGGGAGGGAGGGCCCGTGAGGTCGGCCGGGGGCTGCCCGACGGCCGAGACGTCCGACGCCTGGGTGAGGAAGTCGGGGTTCACGGCCGAATCGATGGTCTGGCCGCTGATCGACTGGTGGCACCCCGCGCAGAGGCCGTTGAAGAACGAGGCACGGAACGACTGGTGCGCGACCTCGCCCGGCGTGAAGGTCATCTCCTCGCGTTGCCACCGCGGGATGTTCATCTGCGTCGACTCGGTGTCGTCGGGGAGGTGCAGGACCATGGGCAGGCCGCCCGGGATGCTGAAGTGCGCGGACCCGTCGGCCTGGAGCGGGACGGTTCCGACGAGCCTGCGGCGGACGTAGACGCTGCCGTAGGTATCGCAGAAGAGGTTTCCGCTGGTGGGGCAGGCAGGCATCGACGTGACGTCGGGCGGCAGGTCCTCGTAGACGTCGAAGGACGGGAGGTCCGGTTCGACCACGCGGCCCGTGGGAGTGTTCTGGAACAGAAGCGACGCGAGCACCGTCATGTCGAGGACGGTGACGTCGGCGTTCGTCGTCGTCGGATCGACGTACGTGTGGCCGTTCGGCTCGTCCGGCGTGGACGCGAAGATGCCCTTCGGGACGCGCGGGTAGACCGCCACGGCCTCGATCTCCTCGCTCCCCGCGCTGCCCAGGAGCTTGGTCTTCGTCTGGAGCACCGGGTCCATCACGTAGACGTCGTAGTCGCCGCCGAACGACGCGGGGTCCCCCGCGCCGAAGCTGACGAGGACCTGCCCGTCTGGAAGCGTGGCAGGACTCGTGTACGAACCGTCGGTACCCACCATCGACAGCGAATGGAGGAAGAAGTCGCTCTCGACCGACGGAACGCTCTGGGTGACGAGGTAGTCGCTCGCGTTGGGGCTCGTGAAATCGATGCCGATGGATCGGTTGAAGATGCCGAGCGACCCGGCGCCGTGAACGGCGTCCTGGTTGCTGAAGACGACCGCGAAGTCCTTGTAGGAGAGCTCGGCCACGTACGTGGCCTGCGTGTATCCGATGCTCGCGCGCTGCGAGTAGAGCGGGTGGTAGTCGCCGCCGTCGAGGTTCTGGCGGCGAAGCGCGAGCTCGTAGAAGTTGGGCTCGCGCTTCTCTGCCGTGAACACCAGGCGGCCGTCCTGCATGAAGCTGGGCAGACGCTCCATGTTCAGCTGCCAGGTCAGCTGGCGGACCCGGTTCGTTCCCGAGGTGTTCGGGTCCGGCTCGAGCACGTAGAGGTTCGAGTTCGGCTTGCTCGGGTCGGCGGGGGTTCCCTGCGGGCCGGAATAGTCGAACGCGCTCGAGTCGAGGTTGCCGCGCGTCGAGGCGAACACGATGCGTTCGGTCCCGTCGGAACCCGGCGGGCTGAAGGCCGGATCGAAGTCGTGCTCGAGGATGCCGTTCCCGCTCGGGTCGTGGTTGGCGATATCGGGCTGCTTCGCGCAGCCGCTCCCGTCTGGATTCATCGTGTAGATGGCCAGCGGATCGGTGCTCGTCGAGCGCGCCGCGAACGCGACGGTCTTCGCGTCCCACGACACGGCAGGACGGCGGATGTCCGGCCCGCTCCCCAGGCCACACGTCGAGAGGTTCACGGCGTTGTCGGAGACCACCGTCAGGGCGCCAGTCAGAGGCGTCGCCGTCACCTGGGCGATGTGGAGCGAGGCCCCGCCCGCGAAGACGTCGAAGTCCTGCGGCCGGTCCGGCGCGGGCGCCACGGGCTTGCTGACGTAGACGACGGCCATCGTGGGAGTGAGGTTTCGCGCCGCGCGCTCCCGCTTGTGCCACTCGTAGATGACGCAGTAGGCGGGGATCGTGTCGACGGGGGCGTTGTCGTAGTCGTAGTTCTGCGCGTCGCAGAGCGCGCCGCTCGGGAGAGCGCCCTGGCCCGTGCCGCTGCCGCCGTCGGGGACGGGCGCGGTCCCGGCGTCCGTTCCCACCGCGGGCTCGCCGAAGTCCTCGAGGAGCGGCCCACCGCGATGCAGGATCCCGTTCGAGCCGGCAAAGACCTCGGGCCGGTACAGGTTCTTGCGCACCAGGCGGCTCGAGTTGACGTCGTCGCTCTCGAACGACATCTGCTGGACCGTGAAGGCGTAGTTTCGCTGCGTGGTGTTGAGCGAGAAGCTCCCCGCCGTCCCGCCGCGCAGGCGGTAGTCGTGGAACATGGCGGCCGAATGGCACTGGGCCATCATGCAGCCCTTCTTCACGAGCATCGGCTGGACCTTCTGCGCGAAGAAGAGGAACTCCGGGGTGAGCCCGGTGTCGGACGGCGCCGTGGCCGCCTGGGCCCACGTGAGCAGCGTCTGGTACCCCGCGTCCTGTACGCTCGCGAAGAGGGGGCCGCCCTCGTGGTAGCTGCCGCCCTGCGACGTGGCCAGGGGGCGGCGGAGGATCTCGGCCTGCTGCGGCGTGGCCGACAGGTATGCGCTCGCCGCGTAGTAGTTCCAGCGGATCTCCTGGGGCGTCGTCCCGCACGTCAGGTAGAGCGCGTTGACCGCGGTGCCGTGGCAGTTGCCCGCGGCGCACGTCGACGCGAGCAGCGGCGCCGCGGTCGTCTGGAAGGTGCCCCAGTCGGACGTCGTGGGATCGTCGTTCGGGTCGAACGCAGGGTCGTTCGGGATCGTGTCCGTGCACGGCTGGCGCGGGATGTTCACCGGAGGGTTGCCGGTGTTGTCCTCGGTCGCGCCGTTCTCGATCCAGCGCCGGAGCGTCTGGTAGCCGCTCGCGGTGGGGTCGAGGATCGGCCCGCCGACGTGCTTGATGTCGGTGGTGACGTCGACCTCCGTGCCGTCCCAGAGCTGCACCGCGACGGTGTACGGCGGGACGTTCTTCACCAGCATCGACGGCTGGAGGTACGGCCCGTAGTCGAGCAGCAGGTCGTGACGCCGGGCAACGCCCTGGTACCCCGTGAGATCGAGGTTGCCGAAGGCGTTGCCCGAGGAGTCGGCGACGTGGCACCCCGCACCCGTGTTGGTGCGGACGCAGGAGAGCTGCAGGATCGGATCGATCGTCTGATCGAAGAACGTCGTCGTCTGCGGCTCCTTCGTCGTGCACGCCCCCGATGCACCGGCGCCGATGACGGCGAGCGTCACTCCAGCAAGGAAGCTCGCGGCTCGCATGTGCCCATGGTAACCGGGCTGCTAGAGGCGGCGCATCGCGATCGTCGCCTGGTCCCGAACGAATACATCGGGGTCGTTCTGCGACAGGTTCTGGAGGATCGAGAGCGCGCTCGGGTTGCCGAAGGTCCCGAGCGCGTGGCAGGCGACGGCGCGGACGCGGGCGTCGGCGTCGTTCTGCGCGGCCGCCGAGACGGGCGCAAGCGCGTCCGCGACGTTCAGCGCGTCGAGGATCTCGATCGAGCGGCGACGGACCTCGGGGGTGCTGTCGTTCGTGAGCGCCGAGAGCGCGGCCACCGAGGAGAACGAGTTGATCCGTCCGGCCGAGGCGAGGGCCGCGAGCTTGACCGTGGGATCCGAGTCGCTCAGCGCCTGACCGAGGGCGCCGCCGCCGTCGTCGTTGAGGCGACCGAGCGCGCTGGCCGCGGCGGCCCGGACGCGGGCGTCACCGTCGCTGACGACCGCGCTCGCGCAGGCCGCCACGCCGGGGGCGGCGAGGAATTCCCCGAGGGCGTACGCCGCGTAAGAGCGGCGAAGCGGATCGGAGCTCGTCTGGAGAGCCTGCACCGTCTGGTCGTAGACCTCGCCCGTCCCGAAGACGCCGAAGATGCGGCGGCGGAGCCACCAGGCCGCGATCTCGCGGTTCTTCGCGTTCGAGCTGTAGAGCAGCGGCGCGACCACCGGAATGCAGTCGAGGCACTCGATCTTCTCGCCGTGCTCGAGGGTCTCCCAGATGAGCGTCGGAGACCCGCTGACGGCGGCGCTCTTGATGGCGTCCGACGTCGAGAGGAACTCCGCCTGGTCGGCGCGCTGCGTCCCGTAGACGCCGGCGATGCCGCCGCCCGTCGGGGTCACCTGGCGCGGCGGCTGCGCGCTGCTTGCGTCGCCCGACGCGAACGTGGAGGCGACAGCGAGGACACATCCCATCGCGAGCTTGAGGAGGTTATTGCGGCGCATGGTGGTTCTCCTGTTCATCCTTCAGTTCGAGACCGGGGTGACTGGGTCGCCGTTGGTGAAGGGCACGAAGCCCGTGTTCTGGCGGGCCCAGTACTGGCCGCCGAGGTCCATCGGGTAGACCGCGAGGGTCTTGCGCTGGTCGTCGCTGAGCGTGACGCCCTTGTCCTCGGGGTGCATGGGGAACTGCGCGGTGACGGGCCATGCGGTGGAGCCGTCGGCCGTGCCGTTCGTGTAGCCGTGCAGGTTGATGACCTGCGTGAGCGCCGAGCCGCGCGCGCTGCCGGGGAGCCCCCACCAGGGAGTGCAGCCGCCGACGGTGCCGTCCTGACCGGCCGGACCCGAGGTGAGCCCGCCCTGCGCGCAGGGCGCCGCGCCCGTCGTGACGACCTTTCCGGTCGTCTCGTTGCCCATCATCATGCCCATCGTCGACGGGTAGAAGATCGACACGTACGAGGCCGGGTACGTCGCGACCTTGCGGTCGTAGTAGACGGTGACGGGCGTGTTCGAGAGGTCGAGGGACGGGATCTTGTACGTCGTCGCGACGCCGGTGACCGGGTCGGTCCGCGTCATGTAGTAGTACGCGGTCGTCGACGCGTTGTGGCAGCTCGAGCAGTTCGCGTCGAAGATGGGCTGCACCTTCTTGTCCCAGGGGTACTCGGTGCGGTCGGCGACCGCCTCGGTGAAGTTCACCGCGCCGTGCTGCTCGGCGACCGTCGGGTTCTGGCCGAAGGCCGGGACGCCCTGACCGGTTCGCGACTCGTGGCAGCCGACGCAGCGGCGGTCCTCGCCGGGGACGCCCTGGATCCACAGCTGCTGGTTGCGGATGGCGAGGCCGTACTTGTCGATCGGCTGGAGGTGGAGCGGGAGGTAGGGCGGTGCGTTCACGAGCCAGCTGCCGTCCTGGAAGACGGGAGCCTCGCCGAGGACGGCGGCGCCCTCGAACATCGTGAGGCCGAACATCGAGACGCCCTTCGCGGCTTCGCTCGAGAAACCCTCGACGACGCGCACCGCGACGGCGCCCTGCTGGAGCGCCTGGGCGATGGGAACGTTGTCGAACTGCGCTCCGCTCACGACCTCGTTGAGGTCGGTCTCGCCCACGTTCACGGAGCCGATGCGCACGGGAATCGTCGAGTCCTGCTTGTTCTGGTTGCCGCCGATGACCGGGGGCTCGGGTCGCGACACGACCGCGATCGCGTTGAGGTCCCACGTCGAGCGGTCGTTGTAGACGAGCTGGTTCTGACCGGAGGCCGGGTCGAAGATGTAGATGCCGAAGTCCGGCGGCGTCAGGGACTGCTCGTTCATGTCGTTGACGGGGCCGTCGGCCCACGACGTCAGGATGCGCCCGTCCGGAAGGACGCTCGGCTCGCGGTAACGTCCGACCGGCGACGGGTCGCTGCCCGTCGGGACGTTCGGCGTCAGCACCGTGTAGTGGACGTTCTCGTCGTTCAGGCACTGGTGCCCGACCGTCCCGCCGTTCGCGTACTGGCTGTCATCCATGCAGACCGAGTCGCCGGTGTTGCGCGCGTCGATCTTCACCAGCGCGCCCGCGTGGATCGTGCGGTCGCGCGCGGTCACGATGCCCACCATCACGTTCGGCGACATCTCGTGCACCGAGAAGAGCGCGTCGCCCGGCTTGCCCTGGCCCTGGTCGTTCGACTCACCGTCGAACTCGCCCGCGACGCCGATCTGCTGCGTGCCGTCCGGGTTCGACGCGCGGATCTTCACGTCGTTGGTCGACGCGAAGTGCTCCCACTGCGAGAACCCGATGCGGCCGTCGTAGCGGAGGAACGGCGCGACCGTGTGCGAGAGGTTCTGCCCGAAGAGGCGCCGGTCGGCGTCGCCGCCGTCGACGCTGATCGTCGCGAGCTGGAGCGCCTCGCGCGCGTGCTCGTACTCGTCGGCGCGCGTCCCCATCGCCGTGTACATCTCGTTCGTGACGAACGCGATGAGACCGCCCGGGATGTAGATCGGGTTGATGTCGTCCTGGTCGCCCGCCGTCTTCTGGTGGACCTCGAACTTGCCGTCCGAGCCTGCCGCCAGCTGCACGGTGTAGATATGGTAGTGGTCGTTCGGGTCGGTCTTCATCGAGAAGACCGCCTGCGTCGCGTCGAACGACACGTCGGCGCCGTTGAAGTCCGCCGTCGTGAACGCGCCCGTGAGGTCCGAGAGCGTGCCGTCCGCGCGGGCCGGCGAGAGCAGGTTCAGGCTGCCGCCGGGCTCGTAGCGCTGGTAGTCGAGGACCTGGCCGTTGCCGCCGGCCACGTCGACCGTCACGCTTTTGTCCGGGTTGATGATGGTCGTCTGCCTCTTGATGAAGAGCAGCGACTGCACCCCGCTGATACCGCTCTGCGGGGTGGTGGACTGGGTGCAGGCGCCCATGGCGGCGACGGAACCGGCGAGTCCGAAAACGGTCAGCGCTTGGAAATGGCGTTTCATGGGGCGGCTCCCGGTTGGGTGAAGGAAGCAAAAGCACGAGCCACGCCAGTGGGGAACAGGCTGGAATCTCCAGCGGTTGCACTTCCGGAGGCCCTCGGTATCGGTGGGGCGGGACCCGGTCGATGGGGGCTCGGCCCCCCCGCTCTCCGTCCGACCGCCTTCGCGCGGGCCGGTGTGGGATGCCGCCTACTGGCAGGTCTTGGGGGTGCCCTTGCAGTTCAGGCCCGCGTTGCACGTCGTCCCGTTGCAGCAGGGCTCTCCGGACGCCCCGCAGCACGCGCCGTTCGTGCACGTCCCGCCCGTCGAGCACGTGGACCCCGCCGTGACGCACTTGTCGCCGCCCGGGTCGCAGCATCCTGCGCTCGCCCCGAGCCCCAGGCACTGCGGAGCGGTCGCGCAGCAGAACTGGGTCGCGTGCCCGCATTGCCCGCACGTGCCCTGCTCGCAGACCTCGCCGAGGCCGCACGTCGTCCCCTGCTGCGTGCACGTCGAGACCGCGCCCACCGTCTGGCAGCAGTTGCCCCCGGTGCACGCCGACTGCGCGCAGCACGTCTGCGTCGCGCCGCCGCAGTTCGTGCACTTGCCGCCGGTGCAGAGGCTCTGCTGGCCGCTCGACGGGGTGGTGCAGTCGAGGTCGTTGCCCACGCAGGAGTGCGCGGTTGGGTCGCAGCAGGCCGTCGCCGAGGTGCACGCGTTGCCCGTGAGGCAGCAGGGGCCGTTGAGGCCCCCGCACGTGGTGCACCCGCCCTTGAAGCAGACCTTGCCCCCGCCGCACGCGCCGTCGTCGGCCACGCACGTGTCGCTCGTACCGTCGCAGCAGGCGCCGTTCGCCGTGCACGTGCTGCCCGGGCAGCACGGCTCGCCCACCCCTCCGCACGTCGTGCACGACCCGCCCGAGCAAACCTCGTCGGTGCCCTGGCAGGCGACGCCGTCGCCCACGCACGTCTTGGCTGTCGGGTCGCAACAGCCGCTCGTGCACGCGGTCGCGCCCGCGCAGCACGCCTCCCCCGTCGCGCCGCACGGGGGTGCGTCGGGCCCCGTGTCCTTCGGGGCGTCGACGGGCGCGTCCCCTCCGCCGTCGTCGGGAGCGTCCGCGGGCGCGTCGACGCCCGATTCCTCGGCGCCGCCGCTGGAGCTCGCCGACGTGCCGTCTCCGCCCTGCGACGAGTCGCCACCGCTCGACGATGCGCCGTCCGTGGCGCTCCCGTCGGGCAGCGTCCCGTCGCGCGAGGCGCCGTCCTTGCCCCCTCCCTCGCCCGTCGCAGACTCGGGGACGGTGCCGTCGCCCGCGAGGCCTCCGTCGTCGCCGGGCGACGGCTCGAAGACGCTGAAGTTGTTGCTGCACGCCGCGAAGGCGACGGTCACGAGCGCCACGAAGGACGCGGTGCGGATGTGCTTCATAGAGAACCTCTCAGGCCGAGGAATCCGGGTGCGACGACGAGGCCCGTGGCGGACGAGGCCGGGGACTTGGACGAGAGGCTGATGACGAAGAGCGTGGCGCCGGCGGCGAGGCCCACGCCACCGAGGATCAGGCCGACGTTGGCGACGGTCTGCTGCGTCTTGCCGGCGCTCACCTCGCCCTGCTTGTTCGGGGGGCAGACGTTCCCGGTGCATGCGCTCTTGAGGTCGTCGTACGTCGAGTTGTCCATGAGGCCGAACACGGTGAAGAGCGCCATCCCCGCGACGCCCACGCCCCCGACGACGTACGAGTACATCCTCAGCTTCGAGCGATCCGACGACGACGAGGGAGGCGCCTCGGCCGGCTGCGTCGCATCCGGCTTCTCCTGCGCGACGGGAACGTCGGCCTTCGGGGGCGCAGGCTGCGCGTCCAGCGTCACCGGCGCCTTCTGGCCGAGCGACGCGCTCACCGTCTGCCGGGCGAGTTCCTTCCCCGCCGCATCGGCGAGCACCACGTCGACCGCTCCCGGCGGCACGACGATCGGCGCGGACCACTCCGCGCGCGGCACCGACCGGCCTCCTGCCTTCAGCGTCGCGTCGTCCGGCGCGTGTGCCACCGTCACCGACACGAACGCGAGCTTCGTCTCGATCGCGCCCCGCTCGTTGCCCGCCGCCTCCGCCGTCTTCGCGTAGCGCTCCTCGGTCGCGGCGAGCTTCGTCGCGTCATCGACCACGCGCCCGTACTCGGCCCAGGCCTCGCCGTCCTTCCCCGCATCGCGGAGGGCACGCGCGAGCTCGAGCCGCGCGTTCGGGCTGTTCACGACGTCGAGCGAAGCCCGCAACTCGGTCGCGGCCTTCTCGTAGTTCTTCTGCTCGATCGCCTGCTTGCCGGACGTGAAGTGCTGCATCGCCTGCGCCTTCTGCTCGGTGGTCGCGGCGGAGGGGGTGACGCCTGCGGCGGACGACGCCCCGGCGACGAGGAGCACGGCGGCGAGCGAGCCGCAGACGACGAGGGGACGAAGGAAACGGAGCGAAGAACGCATGCGCGTGCCTCAGAGCGAGTTGGGATCGAAGGTGGGCTTCGGGCGAGGTTTGGGGGTCGGCGCCGCCGCAGTGTGCGACGCAGGACGTGGCGTGGCGGCCAACGGGGGCGGCGCGTACGCGGGGACGACGGGGCGCGGGCCGACCGCGACGACCGGGGGAGACGCGTGGGGCGTGACAGGGGTTGCGCCCATGGGGAGCGCGCCGGGCGAAGCAGCGGGTGCCGGCAGCGCGGACGGAGCCGCGGGGGACGGCGACGGGCCCGCAGCGGCCGGCGTCGGCTCGGCGGACCCGGGCGGGGTGATCGCCGCCGCCGGAGCGGTCGGCTTCGCAGACGGAGCGGTCGAGGCCGACGAGTCGGACGAGCGCCGCGCCGCCTGGACACCGGCGAGGACGAGGACCACGAGCCCGAGCCCGACGACCACTCCGACGATGGCGAGCTTCGTCCGACGGCCGCGCGGGGGAGGAAACGCGCCTGCCGCGTCGTCGTCGGCGCCCGCGGCGGCGTCGGCCTCGGGCTCCATCGTCACGGGAATCGACTCGAAGCGAGGCGCGGTCGGCGGCGGCGGCTGGATCGCCGCGGCGAACTGCGGCTGGCCCGTGATCGACGGCGGCGCGGGCTCCTCGATGGGCGCGGGAGGCGGCGCCACGTTGTGGATCCGCATCGCCTCCACGGCGGGAGGCGGCGGAGGGCGCGCGGAGAACGGATCGAGGACGACTCCCCCGACCGCCGACGACGGCGACGAGAGGGACGCCGGCGGCGGAAACGACGAGATCGAGGAGGCCGCGTCGATCAGCATGTCCGAGCCCAGCTCGACGACGTCGGCGACGGGTACCGTCACGCCCGGGGCGACCACCACGGTCTCGGGCTTCGAGTCGGGCGCGAGCTCGAGGACGGCGGACGGCAGCTCGATGGGGAGCGGCAGCTTCGGCGAAGCAGCGACCGGCGGCGCGGCGGGCGCAGGCGGAGATGCGGGCGGCGGCGGGCGCGCGGCCACGGGGGGTGGCGACGGCGAGCGCGCCTCGGGCGGGACGGAGTCGACGGTCTCGGCCCGCTTCTTCACACGCTCTCCGCACGCGCTCCGTGCGAACGCCGCCGCCGTGGACGCCGGCGCGAGCTTGAGCCCTGCCGCCTTGCGGATCTCGGCCGCCAGCACCGCGGCGGTCGGCCACCGGTCGTCCGGCGCGGCCGCCAGCGCTTTCGCCGCCACGTCCACGAGGCTCGCGGCCCATGGCGCCTTCGGCGGAACGGGGGCACGCGGCAGCCCGCCCGCGCGCGCGCGCTTCGCGTTCGCCGGCGGGTCCGGATCCGTGAAGAGACGCGCCCCCGCGAGCGCCTCCCAGAGCAGCACGCCAGCTCCGAATACGTCGGCGCGCGCGTCGTACGGATCGCCCGACGCGACCTCGGGCGCGAGGTACGGCAGCGACGCCCGCTCGGGCTGCACGCCCGGGGCCCGGCGCCCGGCCACGTGGAGCAGCCGCGCGATGCCGTCGAGCCCGAGCGCCACCGTCGCCGGCGACACCTCGCCGTGAGCGAGCTTGAGCGGTTGCTGCTTCGCGTCGCGCATGTTGTGGAGCGCCCCGAGCCCGGCGAGGAGGTCCACGACCACGCGCACGGCAATCTCGAGGGGGAGCTTCTGCGCGTCCCAGAGCTCCGTCAGCTTCTCCCCCTCGGCGTAGTCCGAGAAGACCGTGAGGTCGTCGCCGCGCGCCACCGCCTCGCGCACGCGCGCGACGTTCGGGCTCGCGAGAGCCGCCAGCCGCCGCGCCTCCTGCACGAACGACTCGGCCCCGCCGCCCGGCTGGCACGCACCCGCGAACCACTCGGCCACGGCGAGCTGCGGCTTGCCTCCGGTGCCCGGCTGCCGCACGAGGTACACGGCGTTCGGACGGTCCCCGAGCCGGCGGACCACCTCGTACGGCGCGAAGACTCCCTCCGGCAGGGAGCCGCGTGCAGAGGGGGACACCACAGCAGCGAAGGATACACCCCGCCGCGCCGTCCGGAGTCGCGCGTTCACGACCCGTCGCGCGCCCGCTACCTCGACCTACCTCGTGCTCCTCCGCGGCCGGTGGGGCTCGCTTCGGGACGCGCGCGTCTCGGGCTTCCGCAAACGGAACGCCAGCGGCAAGAGCGCCGCCAGGCGCGCCTCGTCCGTCGCCGTCAGGCGGCCCCGGGCGTCCTCCGCCACGAGCACGAGCTTCATGTCGTTTGCGAACTCGCACAGCACCTGCCGGCAGATCCCGCACGGCGTCCCCGGCTTCGGCCCGGCCGTCACCACCACGCACGCGACCGGCTCGCGGTCTCCCGCTGCCACCATCGCGGCGATCGCCGAGCGCTCCGCGCAGATCGTCGCGCCATACGACGCGTTCTCGACGTTGCAGCCGGTGTAGACCCGCCCCGCGCGCGTCAGCAGCGCGGCGCCCACGCGGTAACGCGAGTACGGCGCGTAGGCCCGCGTGCGCGCGAGGCGCGCTGCCGCGACGACGGCCTCGAGATCGTCGCCCTTCACGAGAGCGCCCCGGCCCGGCCGATCCACCGCGTCAGCAGGGTGACGAGGTCCTCGCGACGTGCGCGGGCCGTCGCCTCGACCTCCGCGTGATCGAGCGGCCTGGGCGAGATGCCCGCCGCCTGGTTCGTGATGCACGACAGTGCGCCGACGCGCACGCCCATGTGCCGGAGCGCGATGACCTCGGGCACGGTGCTCATGCCGACCGCCTGCGCGCCGAGCGAGCGCACCATCCGCACCTCCGCCGGCGTCTCGTACGACGGGCCGAGGAGCGCCGCGTAGACGCCCTCGCGGAGCGCGATCTTCGCGTCCTTCGCCTCCGCCACGAGGGCGGCACGCACCGCCGGGTCGTAGGCCGCCGACATGTCCGGGAACCGCGGGCCGAGGGCGTCGTCGTTCGGGCCGAGCAGGGGCGTCGTCCCCGTGAGGTTCAGGTGATCGACGACCGACATGAGATCCCCGGGCTGCCAGGTCGCCTCGAGGCCGCCCGCCGCGTTGGTGAGGAGCACCACGCGCACACCCATGCGCGCCATCGTCCGCACTCCCTGCACCACTTTCTCGACCGGATGCCCCTCGTAGAGGTGCACGCGACCCTGCATGCACACGACCGGCACCCCGGCCGCATAGCCGAAGCAGAGGTTGCCGGCGTGCCCCGGGACGGTGGAAGCCGGCATGTGGGGAAGGTCCTGGTAGGGGATCTTCACGAGCTCGCCGAGGGTGTCCGCGAAGGCGCCGAGGCCGCTGCCGAGGACCACCCCGACCCGCGGTGCGAGGGAAACGCGCTTGCGGATGGCGAAGACGCAGTCGTCGAGGCGGGCCCCTATGGACGACGGCGGCGACTGCGAGATGGGCATGGCCGCGAGCATAGCCGCTCCCACATGGGCGCAGCACGCGTCACATCGCCCAGCAATCGACGGAGGGACGCTGGTGGAACTTCCGGGCGTTCCTACCGTCTAGAGAGAAGGTCCCCGTGCTCGCCGCGCTCTCCCTCCTGGTCGGTGCCCTCACCGGCGGCGCGTTCCTGCCGCTCACGATCTCGACGTTCGCCTACGCGTGGGCGGAGAAGCGCCACCGCAAGGCGTGGGCGGGGCTCGCGCAGCCGCCGGTGCGTGTGGCCGGCGGCCCGTACCGGGGAGGGGACCTCGTGGCGGCGCGGCTCCGGCTCGCGCCCGCCGCGGTCCGGCTCGCAGCGGTGAGCGCCTTCTACTGGGCTTGGTGCTGCGCGATGGCGTGGATCGTCGTCGCCTTCTGCGCGTCGGGGATGCCTCCGGCCGACCTCCTCGTCCTGACGGGGCTGGCGGTGGCTTTCCTCGTCGGACGCGCGGGCCTCAAGCTCCTCCGCCGCGACGCCAACGCAGCCCTCTTCGCGCAGCGCGCGGCGCTCCTCGCGCTCGTCCACGCGCTCCTCCTCGCGACGTCGGCCGCCGCCTTCTTCGCGGCCGACTGGGCGGGTCTCGCGCTCCTCTTCACGGTGCTGGCCGCCGCACAGGCCGCGCTCCTCGCGACGATCGCACGCCGGCACGCGCCGCTCTTTGCCCTCCGCCGCGACGACGGCCCGACGCCTGCGTCGCTCCCCGGCTGGCTGGCGCGCCTCCTCGCCCGGCGCCCTCAGCGCCGCGCGAACTTCTTCACGAGCGCCTCGCAGACGAGCCCGGGCGCGTAGCGGCTCACGTCCCCGCCGTGGCTCGCGATCTCGCGCACGAGCGAGGCGCTGATGAAGCCGTTCTTCGTCCGCGTGGGCAGGAAGACCGTGTCGACGCGCGGCTCGAGGTCCGCGTTGGCGTGCGCGATCTGGAGCTCGTACTCGAAGTCCGTCGCGGCGCGCAGGCCGCGGACGATGACGCTCGCCTGCTTCTGCTTGCAGAAGTCGATGAGGAGGCCGTCGAACGCGTCGACCTTCACGTTGGGCAGGTGCGACGAGACGCGCGCGACGAGGTCGAGCCGCTCCTCGACGGTGAAGAGCGGGTGGCGCGTCGGGTGGAAGCCGATGCCGACGATGACGTCGCTGAAGAGCGCGGACGCGCGCTCGATGAGATCGAGGTGGCCGAGCGTCGGCGGGTCGAAGCTGCCGGCGTAGACGGCGAGGCGAGCGACGGCCGGGCTGCTCATGGCTTGCGGGGCGTGGCCTTCGCGGCGCCCGCGGGGGCGCGCGGCGCGGCGGCGGCGGGGGAAGGCGCCGGGGGACCGGCGGCAGGCGGAGGCGCGGCGGCGGGCGGGGGAGGTGCGCCCTGTTCGGGCGGCGGCGGCTGCGCCGGGCCGACGAGCGTGGGGTCGGGCTCGATCCACATGAAGCGCCCGTCGTCGGCGAACGTCACCCGGAAGAACGCGAGGAGGTCCGCCCCGACGACCCCGGCGAGATCCACGTCGACCCCGTTGGCCATCTCGCTGAAGTCCCCGCCCTCGATCGCCGGCGTCTTCGCCAGGTCGAAGCCGCCCATGCGGAACATCGGCACCATCCCGTGCTTCATCGACGGCGCGTCGGGGATCGTCGCGAGCGTCGACACGTCGATCCCCGCCTTCTTCCACGCCACGTCCTGGAGGAAGAGCGGGAACGGCCGCGAGCTGTCGACCAGGAGCGGGACGGCGTCCTCGTCCTTCGCGGTGATGGCCGCGCGAAGGAGCATCCCGCCGCCGCGCAAATAGTAGAGGGGAACGCGGCTCGCGTCGGGCGGCGCCGCCGGCTCGTTCCGTCGCACCACGAACTGGTCGCCCCTGCGATCGAACGTCGCGTGCGTGTGCCGGAGGAGCTGCGCCCCGAGGAGCGCCTTGATGGGCACGCCGAGCTGGCGGGTGACGGCCGACAGGTCCTGCGCGAGCGCCGGCACGTCCTTCACCTCGATGCGGTCGAACTTCATGTCGACCCACGCCGATTCCTTGCGCGAGTTCGAGTCGATGAGCACCTCGCTCGTCCCCGTCGCGACGAGCGCCAGGATGCGCTCGCCGTCGAGCTCGCACGGGACCACGTTGGCCGCGCCGAGGGGCACGCGGTCGAGCGCCCGCGGCATCTCGATCGAGCCGATGATCCCGCCCTCCATCGCGAAGGGATGGCGCCCTGTCCCGCGCCGCGCGAGCGCCGCGACGTCCCGCGCCCAGGGGTCCTTCACCGCCGGGTCGAGCAGGAGCGCGTCGAGCTCGTCCGCCGCGTGCTCGAGGTCACCCGTGAACCAGTACGCGCGCCCACGGATGGCGTGCGCGTCGGTCGTCTCGATGCCCTGGGTGAGGCGCAGAGCCTCCTCGAAGTCGAGGCGGACCAGCGCGATGCGCGCGGAGAGGATGCGGATGTCCGCGTCGTTGGGGGCGGACTCGATGGCGTGGCGCGCCGAGTCCCTCGCGTCGTCGAAGTCGGCCGCGCGGTAGCTCGTCTTGGCGCGGTCGAACCACTGCGTGGCCAGCGGAGGCCGCGCGGGGCCGCCGGCGCCCAGGGACGCGCCGCAGCCTGCCAGCAGGGCCGCGAGGGAGACGAGCACGGGCAGGGAACGACGCATCGGGTCTCTCAGGGGGCGTCCGGGGCGGGCGCGGGATCGATCCGCAGGATGCGGTCGGCCCGCAGCTCTCTCCGGCCGCGTCCGGGGAGCTGATACCCCACAACGCGCGGCGGGTCGAGGTCGGAGCGGACCTCCTGCAGGACCATGGAGAGCGGCTGGGGCGCCCGCCGGGCGGGCCGGTAGGTGACGAGCACCTCCGCGCCGTGCTTCACGGCCGCCTCGCACGCGTCGACGATGGCCTGCCGCGCGCGGCGTTCGCCGACGCGCACCTCCCAGAGATCGCGCGCGCTCTGCGGGGCGAGGACGCCGACGCAGCGGTCGAAGACCTCGCGCATGGCGCGCACGTCGCTCTCGGCGCGGTGCGCCTGGCCCCGGTCGACCGAGAGCTCGCGGCAGAGCGCGTCGAGCGAGTACGAGTGGAACATGAACGCGCGACGCGCGAGCACGAGCGTGTCGAGCCAGTGCTCGAGGTGCGTCTCCCGCCCCGCGCGGCGGAGCTCGGCCTCGAGGAAGCGCACGTCCCACACGGCCGCGTGCGCGACGAGGATGGCCCCCTCGAGCGCCCCGAGCACCCGGTCGGCGACCTCCGCGAACGGCGGCGCGCCCGCGAGGGCCCCCGCGTCGAGCCCGTGCACCTCCGCCGCGCCCCCGACCCGCTCGCCCGAGTCGACCAGCGTCGCCACGAGCACCTCGCGCGCACCGCCGACGACGCGCTCGACGCACACCTCGACCACGCGGTCTCGCGCCGCGTCGAGCCCCGTCATCTCCAGGTCCACGAACGCGAGCGGCGCCTCCCCCAGCGGCAAGTCCCACGGCGGTCCGGAGGGCGGCGCGTCCACGCGCGAAGAGTACGACGGCTTTCACCCGACGCGCGCGAGTACGACGACGGAGTAGCCGACGGCGGGGCGGTCTCCGGGGTTGGCGTAGGAGTGGCGCTGGTCGCCGCGGAAGACGACGACGTCGCCCGGGGCGAGCGTCCACGTCTCGCCCGAAGCGACCAGCACGATGCTGCCGCGCTCGGCCGTGAGGTACTCGGTCGTGCCCGGGACGTGCGGGATGCCGACGAGCTTCGCGCCCGGCGGGAGCTCCATGCGGTCGATCTCCATGCCCGGGATGGGATCCGGCAGGAGCTTCCGGATGGACACCGGCCCCCGCATCTTCACCGGCACGTCCTTCGCGGCGAAGTGCTTCACCGCCGAGCGCGGCGTCGCGATGAGCTCCTCGATGCTCACCTGGAGGGCCGACGCCGCGCGGTTCAGGACCGCCAGCGTCGGGTTCGCGTTGCCGGTCTCGAGGTTGGCCCACGTCGCCCGCGGCAGCCCGGCCAGCTTCGCCATCTGCGCCTGGGTGACGCCGCGGGCCTCGCGCAGCTGCACGACGTTCGAGCCCAGGCGCCCCGCGACCTCGCCGTCCATGCCGACAGCTTGGAAGGATGCCAACGGATTGGCAAGCGCGCCAATCGACCGGAGAGGCGGCTGCATCCTGAAGCGAGGAGGCACCCGATGGACGTACGAGGAAAGGGCGCGGTGGTGACGGGGGCGAGTCGCGGGCTCGGGGCGGCCTTGGCGCGAGAGCTCGCCAGGGAGGGCGCGAGGGTCGTGCTCGTCGCACGCGGGTCGGAGGAGCTCGAGCGGGTGGCCGCCGGGATCCGCGCGTCGGGCGGCGAGGCGCACGCGGTCGCGGCCGACGTGGGCGACAAGACCGCGCCGCACGCGATCGCGGGGACGGCGCAGGCGCTCGTCGGGCCGGTGGAGCTCGTCGTGCAGGCCGCGAGCACGCTCGGGCACGTCCCGCTCCGGCCGCTCCTCGACACCGACTGCGAGGCGCTCGAGCAGGCGCTCGCGGTGAACGTCGTCGGGCCGTTCCGGCTGGCGAAGCTCCTCCTCGCGCCCATGGTGCTTCGCGGGCGGGGGCTCCTCGTGAACGTGACGTCCGACGCGTCGGTCGCGGCGTACGCGACCTGGGGCGCGTACGGCGTCTCGAAGGCCGCGCTGGACCATCTCGGTCGCGTCTTCGGCGCCGAGCTCGCGGAGACCGGCGTGAAGGTCGTCACGGTCGACCCCGGGGAGATGGACACCGCGATGCACGCGGACGCGCTCCCCGATGCCGATCGCGCGTCGCTCCTGCGGCCGGAGAGGGTCGCCGCGCGGATCCTCCGCCTCGTGCGCGGGTCGGACGCGCTCCCCAACGGAGCGCGCGTCGAGGCGGCAGCCGCCGGCGACCTCGGCGAGCCCGCGGCGCGCGCGCCGCACGGCGCGGAGGGAGCGTGACCCGATGATCGCCGCCTCCTGGCCTCGCGACGCGCCCCTCGACGAGCGCCTCCTCGTCGTCGACCCGCGCGCCGGCTCCTTCCGCGACGGCCGCGTCGGCGACCTCGCGCGCCTGCTCGTCCCGGGCGATCTCCTCGTCGTGAACGACGCCGCCACCGTGCCCGCATCCCTCGCCGCGACGACGACGGCGGGCGACGCCGTCGAGATCCGGCTCGCCTCGCACGTCTCCGGCCCGGTGTGGCGCGCAGTCCTCCTCGGCACGGGCGACCGGGCGACCTCCGGGACCCCGCGTCTCGCGATTCACGAGGCCTGGCGAACCCGCACCGAGCACCGCCCGCCTCCCCCGCCCGTCCGTCCCGGCGACGTCCTCGCGATCGCGCCCCGCTTCGACGCCCGCGTCGAGGCGCTCGACGACCGGCTCCCGCGCCTTCTCACGCTGCGCTTCTCGCTCGACGACGACGCCTTCTGGCCGGCCCTCTACCGGCACGGGCGCCCGGTCCAGTACGCGCACGTCGCGCGCCCGCTCGCCCTCTGGCACGTCCAGACGCCCTTCGCCGCGCGCCCCTGGGCCGTCGAGATGCCCAGCGCCGGTCGCCCCCTCGCCTGGGCCCTCCTCGGCGAGCTCCGCGCGCGCGGCGTCCGCGTCTCGAGCCTCACGCACGCCGCCGGCCTCTCCGCGACCGGCGATCCCGCCGTCGACGCCGCGCTCCCCTTGCCCGAGCGCTTCGACCTCCCCGCCGCCACGGTCGACGCGATCGCCGAGACGCACGCCTCGGGCCGCCGCGTCGTCGCCGCGGGCACCACCGTCGTCCGCGCCCTCGAGGGCTGCGCGCGCCTGACCGACCTCCGGGAGGGCGTGCCGCGTGACTCACGCGGCGGCCGCGGAGGATCGCTGGTCCCCGGCGAGGGCACGACGGACCTCCGCATCGACGCGCGCTTCTCTCCGCGCATCGTCGACGGCCTGCTCACGGGCCTCCACGAGCTCGGCACCTCGCACCGGTCCCTCGTCCAGGCCTTCGCGCCCGAGCCGCTGCTCGCCCGCTCCTGGACCCACGCCGAGGCGTCCGGCTACCTCGATCACGAGTTCGGCGACGAGTGCCTCGTCCTTCCGGGCGCGCTCGGCGCGTGACGGGCGACGGTCTAGCGCTTGAGGGTGTACGCCGTCGCGAGCGCACCGGGCGGCGGCTCGCCGTCGGCGGTGAGCTTCTCGCGCCACTGGGCGTCGCTCTGGCGGGAGGCCATGGGCGTCACGATCTCGAAGTGCGGCAGCGACGCACCGACCGCGAGCCAGAGCTTGTGCGTCTCGGGATCGCGCTCCACCGTCCAGAGCTCCTCGACGCGGCCGACGGCCTGCTCGAGGGCGCGCGCCGACGGGCGATCCGAGTGCACGTCCGCGATGAGCGCTACGTCCGCCGCGCCCGCCGACGCGACCGTCGTCTCGAGCGCACGGAGCCGCGACGGCAACCCCGCGAGCGCCTGCGCCAGATCCTGCGGCACCGCCTCGTCCGAAGCCTCGTGCTCCGCCACGCCGAGCGCCGTCCGCAGGAGATCGTCCACCTCGTCGAGCACCGCCAGCGACGGCGCCGTCCTCGGGAGGAGGCCCGCGCCCACGAGCTCCTGCCGCAGCTGCCGCACGACGCCGTCGAGCTTCGCGATCGCCTCCGGGTTCGGCTCGACGAACACCGGCACCGGCGACTCCACCGTCGTCCGCGGCGCGATCCGCAGGTCCACCACCTGCACGCGCGCCATTGCCGTCGCGTCGTGCCGGAGCTCGGTCCACGCGCCGAGCGCCACCTCCGCCTTGCGCGCCGCCCACTCCGTGGTCCCCGCCCCCGGCTGCACCGCATCGCCGAGCGACGGACGGAGCCACGTTTCCATGGCGTCGATCATCGAGAGGTACGGCGTCCGGTGCCTCTCGAGCGCGCCCTGCGGCGGGCGCGCCGCCTCGAGCCGCCGGAGCGCCTCGTCGTAGCGCGCGTACGCGTCGTCTTTCGCGGCGTGCAGCCGGTCGCGCGCCACCTTCGACCCCAGCCACGCGGCCACGTCGAGCGCCGTCGGCAGCGCGCGCTGCCCGTCCCGGTCCGTCGCCGCCGGCTCGCCGCCCGTGTACTTCCCCACGAGCGGGAAGACGAGCGCCTGGAGGAGCTCTCCGTCGGGCGTCGCCGCGGGCCCGACGAGCCTGAAGCCCGGCGCGAGCCGACCGATGGGCATCGCAGGCGCGAGGCCGCCCCGCGGCGCGATCGACCCGAGCGACCCGTCGTCGATCCGCGCGAGGCGCGCCCTCGCCGTCGCGTGCCGCACGCGATCGACGGCCGCCACGTTCGCGAACCAGTCGCCGCTCCGCAAGTCGAGCTTCAGCCCCTCGGCCGCCCCCGCGAGGTCGCGCGGCGAGGGGTCGTCCGCCGGCCCGACGAGGAGCTCGCCCGCGCGCGAGACGCGATCCCACGCGCTCGCCGCCTCCGGGTCGACGTCGTAGTCGAGCAGGCGCGCGAGGAGCAGGGCCGCCCGCGCGTGATCGCGCGCCGTCGCCACGTCGACCTCCGCGCGCACGCCCGGCTCGCCGTCTCCCTCGAGCGAGAGCGCCGCCCCCTCGAGCCACGCGACGGCGCGAAACCAGCCCGCGTGCGCCTCGTCCCGGTCCGCAGCCCCGCGCGGCGACATGGCCGAGTAGTCGAGCGGCACCCCGAGCCACGGGCTCACCGCGACGCCCTCGTGCGTGAGCACGCGCGCCTTCTCTCCGTCGACGAGCGGCTGGACCGCCGCCGGCGGCCGGTAGTGGTCGTCGACGAACGCGAGCGCCACCGCCACGACGCCGCGCGCCACGAGGTACGGCGTCCCCATGTCGGCGCCCGCGCCGCGGCTCTCGGCCTCGAGGCGCACGTCCACGCGGCGGAGCATCGTCGCCAGCGCCGGCGCGAAGAGCATCGCGTCGAGATCGGCCATGGCCCGGTCGAGCGCGAGGTGCGTCATCGCGAACATCGCGTCGAGCGTGAGGACCCAGGCCACGCGGTCGTCGCGGAGCGACGCGTAGAAGTCCCCGATCCGCGCCGACGGGTGGACCGAGGGCAGGACCGCGAAACCCCGGGCGGCGATCGCCTCGCGAAGGGCCTTCGGCGCCGCCGACCAGCGCGCGTCCTCGCCCGGGGTCCGCTCGAGCTTCGTCACGTCCACGGGGAGCTCGACCGAGGACTTGGTCGGCGTGACGGGCGCCGACACGGGCTCCCAGTAGGTCCACGCCGGAAGGGGCGGAGGCGGCGGCTGCACGTGCGCGGGCCCCGCCGGAACCGGGGCCGGCGGCGTCGGCGCGCCCGAGCACGCGACGAGCGCGGCGAGCCCCAGCCCCACGGTCGCGATTGCCCGTCCCACGATGCGCGCTAACGCTAGCGTAGGGCGCGCGCCGCCCACAATCACCGCGTACCCTCCGCCCACGCCCGTGAGCTTCACCAAGCCCTCCCGCCGCCGCTTCGAGGCCGGCAAGACCCGCTTCGTCTTGCCGCCCATCCACACGTCTCCGGTCGTGCGCTATGCCGCGTATGCGCTCGTCGCGCTGACGGCGGCGCTCTACTTTCTCGTCCGCCACTTCACGGTCACGCCCCCTCCGATGCACCGCCACCTCGCCGCGCCGCCTGCGGCCACCTTCGACGCCGACTCGGGCGAGATCCCCGCGCCGGAGCTCGTCGGCCCCGACGGAGGCTGACCGTGCCGGCGGAGGACACGCTCGTCATCCACGAGATCTACGCGAGCATCCAGGGCGAGTCGTCGTTCGCGGGCTGGCCGTGCACCTTCGTGCGGACGACCGGGTGCAACCTCCGGTGCGTGTGGTGCGACACGCCGCAGGCGTTCGTCGGGGGCACGCGCATGGCGCGCGGGGACGTGCTGGCGAAGGCGCTCGCGACCGGGACGAAGCTCGTCGAGCTGACGGGCGGCGAGCCGCTGCTCCAGCCGGGCGTCTTCCCGCTGATGACGGAGCTCTGCGACGCGGACCGCACCGTCCTCGTCGAGACGAGCGGCGAGGCGGACGTCGCGCGCGTCGACGAGCGCGTGCACAAGATCATGGACCTCAAGTGCCCGGGCTCGGGCGAGGGCCACAGGAACCGGTGGTCGAACCTCGAGGCCATCGGGCCGCGCGACGAGCTCAAGTTCGTCCTCGCCGACCGCGCCGACTACGAGTGGATGCGCGCGACGGTCCGCGAGCGAAGGCTCGAGGAGAAGACGCCGAACCTCCTCGCGAGCACCGTCTTCGGCAAGCTCGCGACGCGCGACGTCGTCGCGTGGGTGCTGGAGGATGGGCTCCCGGTGCGCGTGCAGCTCCAGATGCACAAGTACGTCTGGGCGCCCGACGCGACCGGCGTTTGACGGGAGAGGAGAGCGAGAGGGGGAAACAGGAAGGTCAGAAGATCAGAAGGGGGAGGGGGTGGGGTGGGGGCTCGGGGGAGGTGGGGGGAGGACCGGGGCGGGATCGCTGGGGGAGCGGTTGGGTAGGGAGAGCAGGGCTGGGGGTCGGGCGGAGGGTGGGGTGACGGCCAAGCCCCGGAGGCCGGGATCCGTTCCCGGAGCCCCGGGCAACGATCCCGGAACCCGGGGCAACGATCCCGGAACCCCGGGCTGCGATCCCGGAGCTCCGGGCTCCGATCCCGGGACCCCGGGCTCCGATCCCGGAGCTCCGGGCTCCGATCCCGGAACCCCGGGCTCCCATCCCGGAGCCCCGGGCTCCGATCCCGGGACCCCGGGCACCGATCCCGGAGCCCCGGGCACCGATCCCGGGACCCCGGGCTCCCATCCCGGAGCCCCGGGCACCGCCCCCGCAGCCCCGCCACCCCACCCCACCGCGCCCGGAAGCCCATCCCACCCCCCCTTCTGATCTTCTGATCTTCCTGTTTCCCCCTCTCGCTCTCTCGGCGCGCCTAGCGCGTGCCCTCCATGAACTCGCGGTAGGTGGTCACGTCGTGCCGGCTGCCGAGCACCAGCGGCGTCCGGTCGTGGAGCCCCTTCGGGACGAGATCGAGGATGCGCGCCGTACCGTTGGTCGCCATGCCGCCGGCCTGCTCGAAGAGGAACGCCATGGGGTTCGCCTCGTAGAGGAGGCGCAGCTTGCCCCCGGGGCTCTTCTTGTCGGACGGGTAGGCGAAGACGCCGCCCTTGAGGAGCGTCCGGTGCGCGTCGGCGACGAGCGACCCGACGTACCGCGCGCCGTACGGGAGCTTCTGCGCCGCGTCCTCGCTCTTCACCCAGGCCGCCCACTTCTTCGTGCGCTCGTCCCAGCGCGCGAAGTTGCCCTCGTTGATCGAGTACGTGCTCCCGCGCTCCGGGCACTGGATGCTCGGGTGCGAGAGGAAGAACTCGCCGACCCCGGGGTCGAGCGTGAAGCCGTGAGCGCCCTGCCCCGTCGAGAGCACGAGCGTCGTCGCGCTCCCGTAGACGGAGTACCCCGCCGCGACGATCTTCGTCCCCGGCTGGAGCGGCCCCTCGTCGGCCCGGAGCACGCAGAAGATCGTCCCGATGGAGATGTTGACGTCGATGTTGCTCGACCCGTCGAGCGGGTCGAAGCACACGATGTACTTGCCGCTCGGGTTCATCGCGCGCGACTCGTCGAGCTCCTCGCTCGCGATGAGCCGGCAGCGCCCGTTCTTCTCGAGCACCGTGCAGAGGATCTCGTTCGCGAGGACGTCGAGCTTCATCACCGCCTCGCCCTGCACGTTGGTCTCCCCCGTGTAGCCGAGCATCCCGGCGAGGCCCGCCGCCCGCACCTTCGTGTGGATGATGCGGATGGCGAGCGCGACGTTCGTGAGGAGCGACGCGAGCTCCCCGGTCGCGCCCGGCACGCCGCGCGTCCCTTGCAGGATGTGCGCTTCGAGGGTCGTTCCCACGCCGGGCGCTGCGGGCACGTGGCTGACGGAGTCGCTCATGGGGCGTTGCCTTTACCGCAGCCGGGCCGGCTCCGCACGCGGCCGGGGAGGCCCCTCCGCGCCCCGGGCGACCCTTGCACGCGGCCGCCCGGCTAGTACCCTCGCCGCCACCATGGCCCCCTCCTCCGACCGCGTGAAGCAGATCCTCTCCTTCTATTCGAGCGACAACGTCGGCGTGAAGACGAACCTCGCGCGCATCATGAACCACGGGTACCTCGCGGGGACCGGCAAGTTCGTGATCCTCCCGGTCGACCAGGGCTTCGAGCACGGCCCCGCGCGGAGCTTCGCGCCGAACCCGGCGGCCTACGACCCGGACTACCACTTCCAGCTCGCGATCGACGCGGGCTGCAACGCCTACGCGGCGCCCCTCGGGTCGCTCGAGGCGAGCGCCGACCGCTTCTGCGGGCAGGTGCCGCTCATCCTCAAGCTGAACAACTCCGACGTGCTCGCGAAGATGGACGCGCCCTGCAGCGCCGTGACGGCCAGCGTGGACGACGCGCTCCGCCTCGGGTGCAGCGCGATCGGCTACACGATCTACCCGGGCTCTCCGGCGCGCAACGTGATGTACGAGGAGCTCCGCGAGCTCGTCCTCGAGGCCAAGAGCGTGGGCCTGCCGACCGTCGTGTGGGCGTACGCGCGCGGCGCGGGCCTCTCGAAGGAGGGCGAGACGGCCATCGACGTCATCGCGTACGCCGCGCAGATCTCCTGCCAGCTCGGGGCGCACGTCGTGAAGGTCAAGCCGCCCACCGCGCACGTCGAGCAGGCCGAGGCGAAGAAGGTCTACGAAAAGTTCCAGATCCCGGTGGCCACGCTCGCCGAGCGCGTGAAGCACGTCGTGCAAAGCGCGATGAACGGCCGGCGCATCGTCATCTTCTCGGGAGGCGAGGCGAAGGACACGGCGGGCGTCATGGCCGACGTGAAGGGCATCGCCGACGGCGGCGGCTTCGGCAGCATCATGGGGAGGAACGCCTTCCAGCGCCCGAAGGCCGAGGCGCTGAAGCTCCTGAAAGACGTGATGGACACGTTCAAGAACGCGTAGACCGCGGCGCTCTCCGAGAGTGGAGAAACAGGAAGGTCAGAAGATCAGAAGGGGGGGGTGAAGCAGGGCGTTCGGTGAGGCTGGGGCCACGCAGGATGCCCGAACCGCCTCCAAGGGTGGGGTTTGCGACGGCGGGGCTTCACGCGCGAGCGTAGCGGACGCCCTCTCCTTTTGACGCCTCCCGGCGGCCGCTCGTGGCCCCGCCGCCTCCGGACGCCCATCCCCACCACCCTTCTGATCTTCTGACCTTCCTGTTTCCCCACTCTCGAGAGCCAAGAGGCCCCATGACGACCAAGGCGCGGTACGAGCTCCATTACTGGCCTTCCATCCAGGGGCGGGGCGAGTTCGTGCGCCTGGCGCTCGAGGACGCGGGGGCGGCGTACGTCGACGTGGCGCGGACGCCGAGCGGGGTGAAGAAGATGATGGGGTTGATGGAGAAGCCGGGGCGGGCGCTCGCGCCGTTCGCGCCGCCGTTCCTTCGCGTGGGGAAGGAGCTCGTCGCGCAGACGGCGAACATCCTTCACGTCGTGGCGCCGGAGCTCGGCCTCGTGCCGGACGGCGCTGCGCTCCGGACGCGGGCGCACGAGATCCAGCTCACCATCGCCGACCTCGTCGCCGAGACGCACGACACGCACCACCCGGTCGCGACGGGCGCCTACTACGAGGACCAGAAGCCCGAGGCGAAGAAGCGCGCCGCGTCGTTCGTGAAGGAGCGCGTCCCGAAGTACCTCGGGTGGCTCGAGCGCGTCGCGAAGGACGCGGGCGGGAGGTACCTCCTCGGGCGCAGCGTGTCGTACGTCGACCTCTCGGCGTTCCAGGTGATGGCCGGCCTCGTGTACGCGTTCCCGCGCGCGATGAAGAAGCACGAGAAGAAGCTGCCGCTCCTCCGCGCCCTCACGGCCCGCGTCGCCGGGCGCCCGCGCATCGCCGCGTACCTCGCGTCGCCGCGGCGCATCCCCTTCAACGAGATGGGCATCTTCCGCCACTACCCCGAGCTCGACGCGAAGTGACCCGCGGCGCTCGATACGAGACGAGAGGGGGAAACAGGAAGGTCAGAAGATCAGAAGGGGGATTGGGGCAGGGGGTCGTGAGGCGGAGGGGCTACGAGGGTGGCCGTGACGACGTCGAAGGGTCGACGCGACGGGCATGCCTGCGAGCGCGGCCCCAGCGTCGTGCCGAGCACCCTTTCAGGCGTCACGTCGACCCTCGTGGCCCGTCCGTCTCACGACTCCCACCCCCCGACCCCTTCTGATCTTCTGACCTTCCTGTTTCTCCACCTCTCGTTCTCGGGGCCGCGCGCTACGCTGGCTGACGTGACGCGCGTCGCCGGTCTGCTCGTCGTGGCGCTCGCGGGGTGCGGCGGAGCGTCCGCGCAGGCCTCTGCGCCCACGGCGCTGCCCAGCGCGTCGCTCGCGGCGTCGCTGCCCGAGTCGTCGGCGGCCGCGGTGGCGTCCGTCGAGGTCCCCGTGGGGCCGCGGCGTGTCGCGCTCCGGTTCGAGCTCAACGGGCGGGCGTTCCCGCTGCCGCTCGTGCACGGCACCGTGGCCGGCGAGCCCATATGGATGCTCGTCGACACGGGCGCGAACTCGCACGTCATCGCGAGCTGGGTCGCGCGCAAGGCGGGCATGTCCATGCACGCCCTCGGGGACGTCGGCAGCGACCACACGGGGCGCGCGGTGAGCGCGTACACGGTGGAGCATCCCGCGATGACCATCGACGGGTGGGGCCCGCTCGCCGGCGGCCCCATGCTCGTCACCGACGTGCCCGAGCCGATCGCGCGCATCGGCATCGGCGCGTTCGTCTCGCCGCAGTGGCTCGCCTCGGCGGGAGACGCGGTGGTGCTCGATCTCGTGAACCGCGAGATGCGGACCGCCCCGTGGGAAGACGCGGTGCGCGCGCTGGAGCAGGCGCCCGGCCACGACGTCGCCCCGGCCGGCGCGCGCCTCTGCGAGGACACGGCGAGCGCCATCAAGGGGCTCGCGTTCGTCCTGCCGGCGAGCATCGACGGCCACGGGGTCGACCTCCTGCTCGACACGGGGGCGCACCGGACGGACCTGCTGACGACGTCGAAGGCGGGGAAGGTCCTCGCGGGACGGGCGAGGCCGAGCCGGGAGCAGATGTACGCCGCGTCGGGCCTCGTGAAGACCAGCCTGGTGCGCGCGGCTGCCGTGAAGATCGGCGACTGGACGCTGACGACGGACATCGATCTCGTCCCGGGCGTCGCGGACCCGGTCTGTCCTCGCGACGGCGTCGTCTCCATGGACGCGCTCGCGTCGTGCACGCTCCTGCTGGGGAGGAAGCAGCTCCGCGGACGCTGCGGGCCGTAGAGGGGGGTCGCCCGGGCCAACCCACCTGCGCTGCCGGCGCCCATCGTGGCCGCCCGGGTGCCGCACCCGCACCCACGGGCGCCGAGGGTGCCCCCGCCGGCTGCCGCGCCTGCCGCCGCCCCGCCGCGCGCTAAGCTCCCGGGCCGCGATGAAGGCCCACACCGAGTACCTGACCTTCCACACGAAGAAGAAGCGGGAGCTCGTCCACCTCACGCCCACGCTGGAGCAAATGCTGTCGCGAAGCGGGGTGTCCGAGGGGTTCATGCTGGTGAGCGCGATGCACATCACCGCCGGCGTGTTCGTGAACGACGACGAGAGCGGCCTGCACGCGGACATCTGGGAGTGGCTCGAGAAGCTCGCGCCGTTCCGCGAGGACTACCGGCATCACCGCACGGGCGAGGACAACGGCGACGCGCACCTCAAGTCGATGCTCGTCCACCACGAGGTCATCGTGCCGATCACGAAGGGGCGGCTCGATCTCGGGCCGTGGCAGCGCGTCTTCTACGCCGAGTTCGACGGGCAGCGCGACAAGCGCCTCGTCGTGAAGGTGATGGGCGAATGAGGGCGGCGGCCCTCGCGGCGCGCGCAGCGGCCCTCGCCGCGTGCGCGGCGGCCCTCGCCGGGTGCGGGGCGGCCGGGAGCGCGGTCCGGGCGCCCGACGGGCCGGGCGCGCAGGCCGTGGCCGAGGCGCGGGCGCAGACGACGGAGCTCGCGCAGGCCGAGGAGGACGTGCTCGGGTGGATGGCGGCGGCCGACCCGCGGGTGGCGGCGCGCGCGAACGTGGCAGCGCCGGCCGCGGTGCTCGCGCGGATCGGCACGGTGGCCGTCCTCAGCGAGGACACGACCGCGGTCATCCGCGGCGCGTCGCTCGATCTCTTCGCGTTCAAGGCGCGGGCGTTCGCGCTGGACGAGGCGGGGAAGGCGCTGGCGGCGAGCCAGGGGCCGCTGCCCGAGGTCGGGCCCCTGGGGAGCGCGGTCGCGCGGCCTCGCCTCGAGCGCGAGCTGCTCGACCGGCTGCTGGGGGAGGAGCAGGCGCGCGCCCGGGAGGAGTCGCGCCTGGGCGACGCGTCGGGAGAGCTGGTCCGGGGGCTCGTGTCGACGTGGGCGCCCCCCGCACGGCCGCAGGACGTGCAAGACAGGGACGCGGCGGTGGCGAAGCACCTGCTCGCCATCCGCGACTCGCTGAAGGAGGTGGGGCCGCGGGTCGGGCCGCCGGACCTCGACGTGTCGCTCTACCCGCTCGAGCGGCTGCTCGTGCCGACGGAGTACCCGCGCGCGTCGGCGGCGATGGCGCAGGTGCGGGTGGCGATCGACGCGGACATGCGCGCGGTGCCCAAGCTGCGCGACGCGCGGGACGTGGCGGCGGCGGCGAAGGTGCACCTCGGCGTGGACGTGGACATGGTGGGACTGCCCGCGCGGCTCGAGCGGCTCGAGGCGAGGCTGCACGACGAGGCGAAGAAGGTGCTCGACGAGGCCGGTGCCGACGCACGGCGCGACGTCGAGGCGAAGGCGAAGGCGCTGCTCCTCGTGGAGCAGCCGTGCCCCCCGGTGGCGGACTCGCGGGTGAGGTCGATGGAGCCGCCGCCGGAGCGCGCGGGGGCGTGCGGCCTGGTTCGCGTGCTGAGCGAGGAGCCGTCGCAGGCGGTGGCGCTGGTCGTGGCGCACGACGACGTGCTCCTCGCGCTCGCGGGCTTCCAGCCGTCGCCGCCGGCGCGGACGGGCCTCTTTTCCCACCCCGAGGACGACGACGTCGACGCACTCGAACGCCGCGCGCGCGAGCGCCCCGTGTGGGCGCTGGGCGTCGTGCTCGCCGCGGAGATCCTCTTCGAGAAGGAGGGCACCGCCCAGCGCCTCGCTGCGTGGAAGGAGCTCGGCGAGGCCCCCCTCGACGTCGTCGCCCGCGAGCTCGGCGGCCGCTAGGGGCGCTCTCGCGTTCAGCGCTTCTTCGCGGCGGCGAGGCGCTCCTCGACGAGCATGTCGGCGACCTTGTACGTGGGCGCCTTGAGCTTGTCGCTGCGGTCGACGATCTCGGCGATGGTGTCCTTGATCCTCATCGTCTTGTCGCGCGACTTCGTCTCGTCGTAGCCGACGACTTCCTGCGCGACGTTGATCAGGCCGCCGGCGTTGATGGCGTAGTCGGGCGCGTAGAGGATGCCGCGCGCGTGGAGATCGTCGCCGTTGCGCGGGAGCGCGAGCTGGTTGTTCGCGGCGCCCGCGACGACGCGCGCCTTGAGGCGCGGGATCGTGCCGTCGTTGAGGGCGGAGCCCAGGGCGCACGGCGCGAAGACGTCGCAGGCGACGTCGAAGATGGCGTCGAGCGGGACGAGCTTCGCGCCGAACTCGCGGTGGGCGCGCTCGGCCTTCAGAGGGTCGACGTCGGCCACGGTGAGCGTCGCACCCGCCGCATGGAGCTCCTTGCACAGGTGGTAGCCGACGTGCCCGACGCCCTGGACGGCGACGTGCACGCCCCGGAGCTCGTTCTTGCCGAGCTTCGCCTCGACGCACGCCTCGATGCCGCGGCGGACGCCGAGCGCGGTGAAGGGCGACGGATCCCCCGAGCCCCCGTGCGACGGATCGACGCCCGTGACCCACTTGGTCACGGAGCGGATGACCTCCATGTCCTCGAGGCCGGTGCCGCTGTCCTCCGCGGTGATGTAGTGCCCGCGCAGGTCGTCGATGAACTTCCCGAAGGCGTGAAACAGGGCGACGCGGTCGAAGTGCTGCGCAGGCCGGATGATGACGCTCTTGCCGCCGCCGTGAGGCAGGCCCGCGAGCGCCGCCTTGTAGGTCATCCCGCGGGCGAGGCGGAGCGCGTCGACGAGCGCAGCTTCGTCCGTCTCGTACGGGATGAACCGGCAGCCGCCGAGCGAGGGCCCGAGGCGCGTGTCGTGGATGGCGACGATGGCGCGGAGGCCCGTCGCCTTGTCGAGCTTGAAGTGGACCTCGCCGTAGTCGTACTCGTCGAGATGACCGAAGAGGGGCATGCCCCCGCTTACTAGCCGACCTTCGGGAGGCTGTGTCGTGTGATCCGCGCGACCTACTTCTTGGGCTTCATCGAGAGCTTCGGGCCGCCGTCGGAGGACGCGCCGGCATCGGGCGAGGCCGCGTACTTCGAGCCGTCGGAGGTCAGCCACTCGGCCGTGAAGTTCGTGAGCTGGTAGATCGCGTCGCTGTCGGGCTTCTTCGCCCAGCGGTTGGCCCCGGTGGCGGTCTTCCCGACGAGGAGATCGTACTTGCCGGCGCCGTCCTTGAGCGTGATGTCGAGCGTCGCCTCGGGCTTGTCGAGACCGGTGTCCGCGAGCGACTTGCCGTCGCCGAAGTCGTCGGCCGAGAGCGCCTTGTACGTCCGCAGCATGTCCTTCAGCTTGTCCTCGCTGAAGTTCTCGATCGGCTTCTTGTCGATCGTGCCGACCCACTTGTCGCCCTTCGTGAACGAGAGCGTGCCGTGCGAGTTCGTGATCGTCATCTGCGCGACGTTGCCGTCGTCGAACTTGAAGATCTCCTTGTCGCGGTAGTCCTTCGCGTCCTTCGTGTAGAGGTAGGACGAGTAGTCCTTCACCGCCCAGACCTTGTCGGGCTGGCTCGTCACGATGCAGAGCTGCGTCTGGTTGGCGCCCGCCTTGCCGAACGTCTCGTCGAGCTTCTTGTCGGCCCCCTTCCACGCCACGACGTGGACGCCCTTGCTCGCGTCGAGCTGCTTGTCCTTGCGCACGGCGTCGTCGAGCTTCAGGTTCACGGCCTCGTCGACCTTGAGCTTGGCGAGGTTCGCGACGATGTCCTTGGCGGTCTGCTGGTTGGCGGACGCCTGCGTCGGCTTCGTGATGCGCCAGGTGCCACCGGCGCCGCCGTCCCCCGCGGAGGCGTTCGAGTCGGCCACCTTCTCGAGGACGATCTCGCCCTTGTCGCCGTTCGTGATGCTGATCTTGTCGACGTCGTCGGGGGCGCTGACGGACGGGAAGTCCTTCGCCTCGACCGTGGGCCGACCCTTCGCGTCGTCGGCCTGGTTCACCTTGTAGACGCCGAAGCCGAGCAGCGCGAGGACGACGACACCGAGGATGATGAGCTTGTCGCGAGACATGGTCGCTTGGGGTTCCCTTCGATCCCGGCCGCTCCCGGGGAGGAGCGGCGCAGTGGGGTGGTGAGGACTACGCGAGCGAGACGTTGGCGCGTGACGAGAGGCGCAGGCGCCACCGCAGGAGGCCGTAGGCCGCGAAGAGGATGGGGATGCCGAGGATGAGGAAGAACTCGACGCTGTGCTGCTGGTCCTTCCGCGCCGCCTTCAGGTCCTCCATCTGCTTCTTGATCTGATCCTCGCTCTCGTCGGTCGTGATCTTCAGCTTCTCGCCGTAGGCGAGGTTCGGGTCCGCGAGGATCTTCGCGCTGACGGCGAGCAGGTCGGTGTCGCCGGTCAGCCAGTCGAGCGTGTTCTTGAAGACGAGGATCGACCCCGTCACGAACTGCTGGGCGTAGGGCCCGGCGAGCATGAGGAGCTGCTCGTCGCCGCCGAGGCCCGGCATCATCATGCCGAACTGGCCCATGTCGGGGCCCGCCCCGGCGCGCGCCAGCGGGTTCGCGAGGAACTCGGACGACGAGAGGACGAAGACGCGCGCGGGCTTGGTGCTCTGCGCGGGGGCGTCGACGCCCTCCTTGTCGCCCTCGGGGAACGCCGTCTTCAGCGTGCCCTCGACGTCGGCCGCGACGGCGAACTGGCTCTGCTGGAGGCCCTTCAGCTTGGGCGCCCACTTCTGGAACGGCTTGAGGTCGGCCGTCTCACCGGTGAGGTGCACCGCCGCCGGCGACGAGCGCATCACGACCTGCATCTTCGCGCCCGGCTGCTTGTCCTGCTTCAGCGACAGGCTGGACGCGAACGGAACCGCGATTTCCTCGACGCGGAAGAGACAGGGGAAGCTCGTGTCGACGAGCTGCTCGTCCCCCGAGAAGCGCGAGTCGTCCTGCACGTCGAGCACCGCCTGGAGCTCCGCGCCCGCCGCGCCCGCCGCAGTCGGCACGATGACGCGCGCGTGGCGCCACACGTCGAGCACCACGTCCTTGTTCATCGTGACGCCGTAGCCCTCGAGCAGCTTCTCGAGGCCGTGGGTATTGAGGGTCGCGTTCATCGTCGCGTCGTTCGCCTTCACGTTGACCGCGCTGACGAAGACGGCGAGGGCCTTGCCCTTCATCACGAACTGGTCGATCCGCCGGAGCTCCTTCTCGCTCAGGTCCTTGCTCGGCTGCGTGATGATGAGGCCGTCGAGGTCGTCCGGGATCTCCGCGTCCCCGCCCTTCAGGTCCACGTCGGAGAACGTGTAGAAGGGGAAGTTCTGCGTGATGATGCCCTGCATCGAGAACTTCCCCATGTTGCTGGGCACGAGGTTGTTGTCGGTGGTCTTGATCTCGTCGTCGCCCGTGAGGACGCCGATCTTGTGGTGGATGTCGTCGCCCTTGTCGCGAATCTCGCGGATCTTGTTCGTGATCCAGAACTCGAGGCCGTCGGTGCGGTCCGGCGAGAGGAACTTGATGACGTCCTGCTGCTCGCCGTACTTGAAGACGAGCCCCATGTAGCCCTGCGTGACGGCGGCCTTCTCGTCCTCGGTGGACGAGGCCTCGCCGAAGGGCTGCTCCATGAGGTTCGCTTCCTTGGCCTTCTTCTTCGCGTCCTCGGTCTTCGAGTCGATGATCGTGTAGTCGAACTTGCCGGCGCCGGCCGTCTTGTACTCCTGGAGCAGATCCCGGAGGTCGCGGACGAAGGCGTCGAGCCGGGGCAGGCCCTTCGTCACGTACGCGTCGACCGTGAGCTCCTGCTTCATCGACCGGAGGAGGGCGCCGCTGCCTTTGGACAGCGTGTACTTCTCGGTCTTCGTCACGTCCTTGCGGGTGTAGACGCCGAGCGCCGAGATCGCGTTCACGGCGACCAGAATGAGCGCGACGATGAGGATGAGGGCGCCGCTCTCGACCGAAGACTTCTTTCGCTTCTCCATGGCTCCCTCAGCTCCACTTCCGGCTCTCGAGAGACCGGAAGCTCACGAGCAGACAGAGGACCGTGACCGACAGGAAGTAGACGATGGCGCGCGTGTCGACGAGACCGCGCGCGAAGGCCTGGTACCGCGACTGGAAGGAGATGAACCCGAGCCCGTCGACGATGGCCGTCCAGCCCTTGGCATCGGTCTGCACGACCGAGACCGCGTAGCCGATGACGTACAGGCACCCGAGCACCCCGAGCGTCGCGAAGAACGCGATGACGTCGCTCTCGGTGAGGCTCGAGATCATCATTCCGACCGCGAGCGCCGCGGCCGAGAAGAGGACGCACCCTAGGTAGCCCGCCCACACGGGGCCCCAGTCGAGCGGCCCGAGGTTCCACGGCCACTTGAACATGGCCAGGGGGTAGAGGAGCGTCGCGAGGAGGAGGATGAGGACCATCGCGAAGGCCGCGAGGTACTTCCCGAGGATCACCTCGCTGTCCTTCACCGGCATCGTGATGAGGAGCTCGAGGGTCCCCGAGCCCTTCTCGGCCGCGAGGGTGCGCATCGTCACCGCCGGGATGACGAAGATGCTGAGGAGGAGTGGCAGCGTCGCGAACATCTGGTCCATCGACGCGCGGTCGACGTCCCAGAAGCTGCCGGCGAGGACGCCCGAGATGTGCGGGATGAGGAAGAAGACGACGCCGAGCAGGAACATCGTCCCGCCGAGGACCACGTAGGCGACCGGGGAGTTGAACTGGGCCCGCAGGTCGCGACGGGCGATGATGAGGATGTTTCGCATGTCCTAGCTCCGCTCTCCCGACGCGGCCTTGTCGTCGTCGTCGTCCGACTCCTCTTCCTCGTCGTCCTCCTCGGACTCCTCTTCGTCCTCCTCCTCCACTTCGTTGGCGGGCGCGCCGAGCTGGCGGTTGCGCCGCTCGTCGCCGATGGTGAGGCTGCGGAAGACGTCTTCGAGGGTCTGCGCGTCGCGGTGCAGCTCGAGCAGGACCCAGCCCTTGTCGACGATGCACTGGAAGAGGTCTGGCCGGATGTCGACCTCGCCCTCGCTCACGAGCTCGTACGCGTGGGCGCGGTCGTCGGTCGGGAGCTCGTTCAGCTTGTAGACGCCGGCCACCTTGCCGAGCGCATCCTCGACCTCGCCCTTCTTCGGGAGCGCGCCGCGGCCGCGGTACTTCTGTTCGCCGGTCGACTCCTGGATCGACACCGTGTAGCGGACGCGCCCGCTCTTGGCGCGGATCTCGTCGAGCGGCCCGTCGGCGACGATGCGGCCGCGCGAGACGATGATGGCGCGGGCGCACGAAGCCTCGACCTCGGCCAGGTTGTGGGTCGACAGCAAGACCGTGCGCTGCTCGCCGATCTGCTTCAGGTAGTCGAGGAACTCGGCCTTCTCGTTCGGGTCGAGGTCGCTGGTCGGCTCGTCGAGGATGAGGATGGGCGGATCGTGGATGAGGGCCTGGGCGAGGCCGACGCGCTGCCGGTAGCCGTGGGAGAGGTGCCGGATCTCCTTGCCGAGAACCTGCGCGAGACCGCAGACCTCGACGACGCTCTTCGCGCGCTTGCGGAAGGTCGAGCGGTCGAGGTGCCGGAGGTCGGCCGCGAACCGCAGGTATTCGAGGACGCTCATCTCGAGGTAGAGCGGCGCGCGCTGGGGGAGGTACCCCAGGCTCTCGCGGACCTCGAGCGGCTGGTCGAACACGTCGTGCCCGTTCACCTTTGCCGTCCCCGCGGACGGCGAGATGAAGCAGGTGAGGATGCGCATCGTCGTCGACTTCCCGGCGCCGTTGGGGCCGAGGAAGCCGACGATCTCGCCACGCTTCACCTCGAAGTTGATCTTGTCGAGCGCGCGGAACGACCCGAAGCTCTTCGACAGGTCGTTCGCGTAAATCATCGCTTCGTTCGGCATTTCCGAGGGCTCCACGGGGCTCAGGGGCGGCGCATCGTAGCGACCGGGTCACTCATGTCAACCATGACACCCGCCGCGCTCAACCGGCCGGAGCCGGCAATATTCCCGGATTCTTCATTCGGCGCGCAGGGTCGCGACGACGCCGAAGTGGTCGCTCGGAAACGTCCCGTCCACGGCCGCGTCGAAGCAGACCTTCGCCTGGCCCTCGAGCGGGTCGCCGCGGTGGCGGTCGTCCCGGCCGCGCACGAAGACGTAGTCGATGCGCCGGTCGGGCTCGCCGAGCGGGGCCGCGAACGGGTTGCGCCTGGCGTACGTGAAGCCTGGGCTCCCGTCCCCGGCGGCGGCGAAGGCGTCCTGGAAGTAGACGCGGCGCGACCCGCCGAGCGACGTGAGGCCGTGGAGGTAGCGGATCTCGTCGGCCTCGGGCTCCGCGTTGAAGTCGCCGCAGAGGATGGCGGGGAACGCGCTCGCGCTCGCGGGGGCGAGCGCGTCGACGTGGGCGACGATCTCGCGGACCTGGGCCTCGCGGACGTGGCCCTCGTCGAACTTCCAGTTGAGGTGCGTGACGAAGAAGGGGATGCGGCCGAAGGGCGAGTCGACCTCCGCGAAGAGGAGCGTCCGACGCTCGTCGGTCCCGCAGCGGGGGAGCTCGAACGTGGCCGACCGTGCGATGGGCCAGCGCGAGAGGGCCGCGTTGCCGAACCAGCGCTCGTCGTGCGCACGGGCGAAGGCGACGTGGTAGCCGGCGTCCGCGGCGAGCAGCGCCGCCTGGTCGAGGCCGTCGCCGTCGCCCGGG
This sequence comes from Polyangiaceae bacterium, assembly GCA_036490515.1. Classification (GTDB taxonomy): domain Bacteria; phylum Myxococcota_A; class Polyangia; order Polyangiales; family Polyangiaceae; genus Palsa-1150. The sequence goes on along the minus strand of DASXDU010000040.1, from coordinate 22,987 downwards.
GCGAGCCGCAATACCTCCTGGAGGGCGAGGAGATCCGGCGCGAGCGCCTTCACGCCGGCGCGGATCGCGGGCAGCCGCTGGTCCCAGGGACCGAAACGGTTCCAGATGTTGAGCGTCGCGACCCGCAGCGTCTTCATCGGCGGCCAGTTATGCCTAGGAGATGGAGAAACAGGAAGATCAGATCCTCTGACCTTCCTGTTTCCTGCTCTCCGTCTCGCCTCACCAGCCGCAGGTGGCGCCCTTGTTGGCGTCGTGGAGCCACGCTCGCAGCGGCGCGAAGTACTCGAGCATCGGGCCCGCGTCCGCCTTGCGGCCCGCGCCGAGGGCCTCCATCGCGTCGGGCCACGGCTTGCTCCCACCGAGGGCCAGCATCGCCATGAGCTTCGCGCCCGCCTGCTTGTCGTCGTGGATGGAGCACTGGTCGAGCGGGCCCGTGTAGCCGGCCGCCTTGCAGAGCGCCGCGTGGAACTGGAACTGGTAGATGCGCGCGAGGAAGTACATGACGTACTGCGCGCTCGAGGCGACGTGGTACTTCGCCCCCGGGTCGAAGTCGTCCGGCGTGCGCGCGACCGGCGCCCTGACGCCCTGGTACGTCTCGCGAAGCCTCCACCACGCCGCCTCGTAGTCCGCGGGCTGCGTCTTGCCCGCGAAGACGTCCCAGCGCCACTTGTCGATGAGGAGGCCGAACGGCAGGAACGCCACCTTGTCGAGCGCCATCTTCATCTGCTGGTCGATGCGCGCGTGATCGCTCGCGGCGGCTGCGTCGAGCAGGCCGAGGCCCTTGAGGTACGCGGGCGTGACCGACAGGGCCATCGTGTCGCCGATGGCCTCGTGGAAGCCGTCGTTCGCCCCGCGCTGGAAGAGGATCGGCAGCTTGTCGTAGCGCTGGAAGTAGAAGTCGTGCCCGAGCTCGTGGTGGATGGTGACGAAGTCCTCCTCGGTCGGCTCGATGCACATCTTCACGCGGAGGTCCCCGCTCCAGCTCACGTCCCACGCGCTCGCGTGGCAGACGACCTCGCGGTCGCGCGGCCGCGTGAAGAGCGACCGCTCCCAGAACGTCGCCGGCAGCGGGTCGAACCCGAGCGACGTGAAGAAGTGCTCGCCCTGCCGCACCATCTTCTTCGCGTCCCACTTCCCGGCGACGAGCTTCTTGCCGACGTCGAGCGACGGCTCGTTCGGGTACGGGGCGACGAGGTCGTAGACGTTGGTCCACTCCTGCGACCACATGTTGCCGAGGAGCTCCGCCGGGATGGGCGCGTGGTCGGGCACCACCTCCTTGCCGTACTTCGCCTGGAGCTTGCCCCGCACGTAGCAGTGGAGCTCGTCGTAGAGCGGCTTCACCTCCGCCCAGAGCCGCTCGAGGTCCGCCTCGAACGCCTCGGGGCTCATGTCGTAGCCCGATCGCCAGAGCGCCCCGACGTCCGCGAAGCCGATGGCCTTCGCGCCCTCGTTCGCGAGCTCCACGTAACGCGCGTACTTGCCCTTCATCGGCGCGGCGATGGCGTGCCACCCGCGCCACGCCTCGACGAGCTCGTCGAGCTTGTGGCTCTTCGCGAGGACCTCCGAGAGCTCGCCGAGGTGCAGGCACGGCTCGGGCTTCTGCCCCTTCTCGGCCTTGCGGTACTTGAGGAGCGGCGAGCCGTCCGGCGGGCAGTACTGGCCCTTGCCGTAGGCGCTCGTCATCCACGACTCGAGGTTCGCGAGCTCGCTCCGGCGGCCGGCGTCGCGCGGCGCCGGGACGGTCTGCGCGATCGACAGGAGGTAGAGCTTGCGCGCGAGCTCCGGCGGCAGCTGGTCGCGGATGGCGTCGAAGCGGCGAGAGCGCTCGATGGCCTCGCCGATGTACGCGGCCGTCGCCTCCTCGCCGGCCGCCGAGAGCGCCTCGGTGTCGTCCGTGATGAAGTTCTCGTTCACCCACGTCGCCTGGTCGCGCGCGGGCCAGAGCTTCGCGAGATGCGCCTCGACGTCGGCGACGAAGACGCGCGCCTCGTCGACCGTCGGCCCCTGCGTCGCCGGCCCCAGCGGCACGGTGACGGGCGGCGGCAGCGGCGGAGGGACGGCGGGCTGCGCGACGTTGTCGGCGGCAGGTGCGCCGCACGCGGCGACGGCGAGGAGAACCACGGCGACGAGCGAGCGGCGCGCGGCGAACGGGAGGGCGTGGGGCGGCGAGGGCGTGCGGGAGGTCACGCGCCCGGTCTAGGCGCCTGGTGACCGCGGTGGCAAGACAGGCTAGATGACGCGACGTGGCAGCGGACGCGCAGACCTCGTTTCCGAAGGACCAGATCAAGGTCCTCCTCCTCGAGAACATCCACACGAGCGCGCACGAGCTCTTTCGCGGCGAGGGGTTCCACCTCGAGACGGTGGGCGGCGGCCTCGGCGAGGCGGAGCTCGTCGAGCGCATCGCCGACGTGCACGTCCTCGGCATCCGCAGCAAGACGCGCGTCACCGACAAGGCGCTCGCCGCGGGCCGGCGCCTCCTCGCGGTCGGGTGCTTCTGCATCGGCACCAACCAGGTCGACCTCGCGGCCGCCAACCGGCGCGGCGTCCCGGTCTTCAACGCGCCCTTCTCGAACACGCGCAGCGTGGCCGAGATGATCATGAGCCAGATCGTGATGCTCTCGCGCCGCCTCGGCGACCGCGCCGCCGAGATGCACCAGGGGAAATGGCGCAAGGTCTCGACGGGGAGCTTCGAGGTCCGCGGCAAGACGCTCGGCATCGTCGGCTACGGGCACATCGGCCGGCAGATAGGCGTCATCGCCGAGATGATCGGCCTCCGCGTCCTCTTCTACGACGTCGTCGCGAAGCTCCCGATGGGGAACAACCGCGCCATCAAGGAGCTCGCCGAGCTGCTCGGCCAGAGCGACTTCGTGACGCTCCACGTGCCCGAGACGCCGCAGACGCGCGGGATGATGGGCGCCGCCGAGATCGCGGCGATGAAGGAGGGGAGCTACCTCCTCAACGCGTCGCGCGGGACCGTCGTCGACATCCCGGCGCTCGCGGCGGCGCTGAAGGCCGGGCGCCTCCAGGGCGCGGCCATCGACGTGTTCCCCGAGGAGCCGGAGACGAACAGCGACGGGTTCGCGTCGCCGCTCCAGGGGCTGCCGAACGTCGTGATGACGCCGCACATCGGCGGCTCGACGGCCGAGGCGCAGGAGGCGATCGGCCGCGAGGTCGGCGCCGCGCTCGTGAAGTTCGTGAACGGCGGCGCCACGGCGGGCGCGGTGAACTTCCCGCAGGTGGATCTCCCGTTGACGCCCGGCAAGCACCGCATCCTGAACGTGCACAGGAACGTGCCGGGCGTGCTGAGGGACATCAACCAGGCCGTCTCCGACAAGGGCGCGAACATCGCCGCGCAGGTGCTCGCGACCGACCCGGACATCGGGTATCTCGTGATGGATCTCGATCAGGACGTCTCGCGCGACGTGAAGAACGCGATGGCCGTGCTGCCGGCGAGCATCAAGACGCGCATCTTGTACTGAGGGGCAGCGGGACGGGCGGCGGGGCGGCGCGGCGGGGCGGCGGAGAGGAGATCGAGCACGGGGGGCCGAGTACGTGGCACGTGGCACGGGCACGAGGACGAGCACGTCCTGTCGAGTACGTGGACGAGGACGAGCACGCGAACGAGCACCGCTCGCCGTTCACGTCCACGTACTCGTACCCGTACTCGTGCCCGTACTCGACAGGACGTGCTCGTCCTCGTGCCACGTGCCCGTGCACTTACTCGACCCGCCGTGCTCGATCTCCGCCCCTCGCGGCCCCGCCGTGCTCGATCTCCGGCCCCCTCGCCGCCTCGCCGCCTTCAGCTCGCGGGCGTCGCGCCCGTCGCGCCGGCGCTCTTCGTCGCGCTCGACGCGCTCGCCCCGCTCCCCGCGGCGGCCTTCTTCGCGGCGTTGGCCTTCTTGCGATTCGACGTCGTCGCCGCATGCGACTGGAGCGGCGGGACGCGCGCGTCGATCTCCTGGTGGCCGTAGAGGTACGCGCACGCGCGCCAGAGCGCGTCGTGGCCCTGCTTCACGAGCGTCCACATGCGGTCGCGCACGTTGGCCGTGCTCGCGGCGTCCGCGCCGCGCTGCTTCTTCGCTCCCGTCGGCGCGAGCATCGCCTGGAGCTGCGACCCGAGCTGCGCAGCCTGCGCGACCTCCGCCGCGGTGACCGCGGTCTTGCCGCGGATGGCCGCCGCGTTCTTCGTGAAGAGCCCCGCGAGGCCCACGAGATCGTTGGCCGCGTCGAGCTTGCCCTTGCCCGCGTGCAGCGCCGCCACGTTCGTCGCCGGCAGGAGCCCCGCGTCGACCAGCGCGTCGGCGCCGTTGAAGAGCTTTCGCCGGAGCGCGCTCGCCTGCGCGAAGAGCGTCGCGACCGCGCCGTCCGACCCGCCGTTGGCCTGGAGCGCCAGCCCCGCCGCGTACGCGAGCGCGAGGCACTGGTCGGGCAGCGCCGAGAGCGACGCGACGTCGATGCCGGGCAGCGCCTCGGCGTCGGCCTGCCGCGCGAGCAGCGACGCGACGCCGGTCGAGACGTTGTGGTACGCGAGCGAAGCGTCCGTGCGAAACGGCAGCACCGCGCTCGCCGCCAGCGCGCTCGCCGCGGGCAGGTACGTGTCGTAGGCGTCCTGCGAGCCGGCCACGGGCGGCGGAGTCGGGATGGAGGCGAGTGAAGCGGCGGGCTTCGCGGCCTTCGTCGCAGCGGGCTTCGCGGCGGGCTTCGCCGACTTCGCGGCCTTCGTCGCCTTCGTCGTGGGTTTCGCGGCGGCCTTCACGGCGGGCTTCGTGGCGGTTTTCGCGGCGGTTTTCGCGGCGGCCTTCTTCGAGTTCGCGGTCTTCGGCTTCCCCATGGGGCCGGCAGGCTACCACCCTTCCAGCGGGAGAAAACTGCGGAAGAAAGCGGACTGAGAGCCTTCGCCCGCCGGGAGTTTTCCGGCGACGGAAGGGTGGGAGGCTTCAGGCGCCGGAGAGTTTCGGGCGACGGAAGGGTGGGAGCCTTCGCCCGCCGGAAAGTCTCGGGCGCGGCAGGGGTGGGAGGCCTCGGGAGCCGGAAAGTCTCGGGCGCGGGAGGGGTAGGAGGCTTCTGAAGCCGAAAGACCCGGACGCCCATCCCCCCATCCCCCTTCTGATCTTCTGACCTTCCTGTTTCTCCACTCTCGCTCTCGCTCGACCGCCACCGTCACACGTCGAAGATCTTCCCCGGGTTGAGGACGTTGCCCGGGTCGAGCGCCCGCTTCACGGCCTTCATCACTTCGATCTCGCCAGCGCTGCGCGTCCAGCCGAGCCACGGTTTCTTCAGCAACCCGATGCCGTGCTCCGCGCTCACGCTTCCCCCGTGCGCCCTCACGAGGTCGAAGAGGTCCCGGTCGGCGTCCTTCACGCGCGCGAGGAACTCCGCCTTCTCGAGCTCCGCGGGCTTCATCACGTTCACGTGGAGGTTGCCGTCGCCGATGTGGCCGAAGAGGCAGATCTCCCAGCCCGGGTAGCGCCGCGCGAAGACGTCGCCGAGCTCCGCGCAGAACGCCTCGAGCGCCGCGACGGGGAGCGCGACGTCGTTCTTGTGCGGGAAGCCCGTCGCCGAGAGGCTCTCGCTGATCGACTCGCGGAGCGCCCAGAGCGCGCGCGCCTCGGCCGCGTTCTGCGCGAGCGTCCCGTCCTTCACGACTCCCCGCTCGAAGAGCCCCGCCACCCACGCCTCGAGCCCCGCGCCGACGCCCACGCTCGCGTCCGCGCTCGCGTCCGCGTCCGCGCTCGCGTCCGCGCCTGCGCCCGCGCCCGTCCCCGCGTCCTCGAGCTCGACGAGGACGTAGTGGCTCGCCGGCGCGCCCAGCGGGTCCCGCAGCTTGCCGTGCGCATGCGAGAGCACGCGCGCCAGGCACTGCGCGGTGAACATCTCGAACGCCGAGAGCGTGAACCCCGAGGCGCGGGTCTCGCGAAAGAGGCGCACGACGCCGGGCAGGTCGTCCACGGCGAAGAGGAGCACGTCGAGCCGGCGCGGCAATCGCGCGAGCTTGAGGGTCGCGGCCGTGACGATGCCGAGCGTGCCCTCCGTCCCGCAGAAGAGCTGGCGCAGATCGAGCCCGGTGTTGTTCTTCTCGAGCGCGGCCGGCGCGGGCCACGTGACCGACGCGCCGCCCGCGCCGTGCGCGCCATGCGTGCCCGCCGCGCCGCCCGCGCCCCCGGGCCCCGGCCCGCCCAGCACCTCACCGCTCGCCAGCACGACCTCGAGCCCGAGCACCCACTGGCGCGTGAGGCCCCAGCGGATCACCTTCACGCCGCCCGCGTTGGTCGCGATGTTGCCGCCCACCGTCGACGACCCTTTCGACGCGAAGTCCACCGGCCACGTGAGCCCGTGCGGCGCGCAGTGCTCGTGCACCGCCTGCGTCACGGCCCCGGCCTCGACGCGCACCGTCCCGCCGACGACGTCGACGGGCTCCATCGCGCGCATCTTCGCGAGCGAGAGCACGAGCTCCCCGCGCGCCGCGACCGCGCCGCCCGCGAGGCCCGTCCGCCCGCCGCTCGGAACGACCGCCACGCCGTGCGCCGCGCACGCCTTCACGACGGCCGCGACCTCGGCGGTCGACCGCGGGAACGCGACCGCGCACGGCGCCGGCTCGACGACGCGCGTCCAGTCGCGCCCGTACTCCGCGAGGTCCTCGGGCGCGCGGGTGACGGCGTCCGCGGGCAGCGCGCGGGAGAGCGCGTCGAAGAATGCGGCGGGCGGGGCGGGGCTCATCGCGGCCGCGAGCATAGGCGTCGCGCCCACGCGCCGCACGCGCGGCTCGCCTCGAATTGGCCACGGGCGCGCCGGTCGTGGTAACGCGCGAGCGGTGGACGTAAAGCGCGACGTGCAGTTCGGCGTGCGGCGGGTGCTACGGGCGGGGCTGCTCGTAGCCGGCGTCGCAAGCCTTGCGGGCATGGCAAGCCTGCCGCTCCTCGGGTGCTCGAAGTCGAGCGCGCCGGGCCAGGCAGGGGCCGGCGCCGACGGGGCCGCGTCCGGCACGCCAGGCGCCATGATGGCGATGCCTGCGGGCGACGCCTCGCCGTTCTCGGTCAAGGGCGCCGCGCTGCCGGTGGACGTGGAACGCTTTCCGTCGAAGCTCGCGGCGCTCGCGTGGGAGACGCGCGTGATGGAGCAGCCGTCGGCCGCCGCCGGGTCGAAGATGCTCGGGTACGTGCGCGCGGGCGGCGTCGTGGCGGCGGCGGCCGCGGGCGTGAAGGGCGACGGCTGCAAGGGCGAGTGGCGAGGCGTCGCGCCCGTCGGCTTCGTCTGCATCGAGGCGGGCAACGCGACCCTCGATCTCGAGGCGACGATGGTGAAGGCCCTCGCGACGCGGCCCGACACGACCGCGCGCCTCCCGTACATGTACGGCATCGTCCGGCGGCCCGGCCCCATCTACGCGCGCCTGCCGACGCGCGCCGAGGCCGAGGCAGCCGAGCCCGGGCTCGACGCGCGGATGAAGGCGTGGCTCGTCGAAGGCGGCGAGGACGGCGCGGGCTTCCGCGCGGACTACTGGCTCCGCGGCAAGACCGACGCCGCGGCGACGCCCTCGCCGGCCGACCTCTGGGCGTCGCAGGCTTCGCGCGAGGTGCCCGACTGGCTCGCCGGCTCGAAGTTCCCGCCCGGCAATCTCTCGACGCTCCGGCACGGCGACGACCTCGTCGTCGGCGAGACCAAGCACCACAACGGCTTCGCGCTCTCGGGCACCGCCGTCGTCGACGGGCGCCGCTACGGCATCACGACCGATCTCCTCGTCTTCCCGATCGACCGCATGCGCCCCATCGAGGGCTCGGCGTTCCACGGCTACCGCGTGCCCGAGGACGTGGAGTTCCCGTTCGCGCTCGTCCGGCGCGACGGCGCCTCCGCCTACACGATGCACGGCGGCAAGATGGTCAAGGCGAGGGACGTCCCGCGCCGCGCGGCCATCCCGCTGACGGGCAAGCAGCGCTTCGTCGACGCCGTCCTCCACTTCCAGACGACCGACGGCCTCTGGCTGAGCGACCGCTACGTGTCGCGCGTCGACGGCGTGAAGAAGATGCCCAAGTGGGCCAACGACGGCGAGCGCTGGATCGACGTGAGCATCGGCAAGCAGGTGCTCATGGCCTACGACGGGACGAAGCCCGCGTACGTGACGCTCGTGTCGACCGGCGAGGCCGGCCTCGAGGACCCCGAGACGAGCAAGGCCACGGCGCGCGGCATCTTCCGCATCCACACGAAGCACCTGACGACGACGATGGCGTCGAAGGTGGTGGGCGAGGAGTTCGAGCTGAAGGACATCCCCTACGTGCAGTACTTCGAGGAGGGCTACGCGCTCCACGCGGCCTACTGGCACGACGACTTCGGCACGCCGCGCAGCCACGGCTGCATCAACCTCGCGCCCGAGGACGCGCGCTGGCTCTTCGCGTGGACCGAGCCGCAGCTCCCCGAGGGCTGGCACGGCGTCCGGAAGGCCCTGCGGGGGAGCGTCGTGTTCATTCACCCGTGACGGGGCGGCGCGGGCGGTGAGTGAGACGGAGGAACACGTGTTCGTCCCGCGGGCTACGGGCTGGACGTGGCTGGCTCTTCCGTCCATGCTACCGGCCCCAACATGAACCACCTCCGCACGCCCTTCGCCGTCCTCGCTCTGCTCGCCCCCCTCGCCGCCGGCTGCGGCAGCGCCGACGTGCAGGTCCAGGGCCCGCCGCCGCCGCAGGTCGACGTGCAGGGCCAGGTCGGCGTGGGCGCAGCGGGCGACACGGCCGTCGCGTCGGGCGACGCGTACGAGGACACCGATCCGGGCGCGCTGAGCGACTTCCACCCCACGCTCGACTCGCACGGCACGTGGGTCGACGACCCGACGTACGGCACGGTCTGGGTTCCCTCCGCGTCCGAGGTGGGCCCCGACTTCACGCCCTACTCGACGGCCGGCCACTGGGTCTACGACAACGACGACTACACCTGGGTCAGCGACTACGACTGGGGCTGGGCGCCGTTCCACTACGGCCGCTGGGTCATGACCGACGGGCGCGGCTGGGGGTGGATCCCGGGCCGCGAGTACGCCGGCGCGTGGGTCAACTGGGGCGCGAGCGACGGCAACGCGTACGTGGGCTGGTACCCCGCGCCGCCGAGCTACGTGTGGCGGGGCGGCGTCGCGGTGAACTACTCGTACACGTTCGGGCCGCGCTGGACGTACGTCGGCCGCGGGGACGTCTTCGCGTCGAACCTCCACGGGCGCGCCGTCTCGGGCGCCGCGGGCGCGAGCATCGCGAGCCAGATGCATCCGTCCGGGTCGAACGGCGGCGTGCAGATGCACGGCCACGGCCCCACGCCGGCGACGCTGGGCATCCCGGAGCAGCAGGTGGCGCACGCGTCGGGCGCGGGGGCAGCTTCGGTGGCGAAGGCGCACAGCTTCGCCAACCCGAAGGTCGCGGTCTCGATGGGCGCCAAGCCGGCGTCGCACGGGCTGACGCCGACGCGCGGCCTGCCCGGCGGCATGGGTGGCTCGGCCGGCACGTCCGCGCAAGGGGCGGGTGGAGCGCAGCCGTTCCACGGCCAGGAGCTCCCGGTCGCGACGCACGGCTCGACTCCGACGACCACGCCGACGACGCGGACCGAGCCCACGCTCAGCCACGCCACGCCGGGCGGCACGCCCACCACCACGGCAGCCACGACGCCGGCGGGAGGCTCGCACGACCTCACCCTGTCGCACGCGGTCCCGGGCGGCACGCCGGCGGCGACGCCGCAGGCCCAGCCCAAGAAGAAGCCCCTGCCGGAGACCGTGACCCCGATGAAGGGCTCCGGCTCGGGCAAGGGCAGCGGCAAGGGAAGCGGCAACGGCAGCGGGCACGGCGGCCACTGACGCGGCGCATGCGCATCCCGCGGGCCACGCGGGACGTGACGGGCGGTCCGAAGGTGAGCAGACTGTGGGCGTAGCCATGCGCCTTCCCCGTGCTTGCTCGGCCGCCCTCGTCGCCTTTGCGTTCCTCGCCGCCGCGTGCGAGTCGGCCGACGAGGCTCCGCCGCCCGCCACGCCGCAGAACGACGAGGTCGCGCCCCTCGCGCCGGCCCCCGCCTCCGCGGCGACCGACCCGTCCGCAGCGGACGCGAACGGCATGTACGCGTCCGGCGAGTACGCCCTCGGCGAGGATCCCGACTCGTACGAGGACAACGATCCCTCCGCGCTCACCGACTTCCGCCAGACGCTCGCTCCGTACGGCACGTGGAGCGACGACCCGACGTACGGCACCGTGTGGAGCCCCTCGCCCGGCGTCGTCGGCGCCGACTTCACGCCGTACGTCACGGCCGGCCACTGGGACTACGACGACGACTACGTCTGGGTGAGCGACTACGACTGGGGCTGGGCGCCCTTCCACTACGGCCGCTGGGTGTACATGGACGGCCGCGGCTGGGGGTGGATCCCGGGCCGCACGTACCGGGGGGCCTGGGTCGGCTGGGGCGTCGACGACGGCTGGGGCTACGTCGGCTGGTACCCCCTCGCGCCGCCCTTCTTCTGGTTCGGCGGCGTCGCCGTCGGCTACGGGTTCGCCATCGGGCCGCGCTGGAACTACTGCCCGCACGGCGCGGTCTTCGCGCCCTCGCTCGGCGGCCGCGTGCTCGCCGGCCCGACCGTGAACGCGGTCGCCGCGCGGGTGCACCCCCTGGGGACGACGCTCTCGGGCGAGCCCGCGCACGGGCCCGCGCCGGCCAAGCTCGGGTACTCGGCGGCGCAGGTCCCGCATGCCTCGGGCGCCGGGGCCGCGGGACTCGCGCGAGCGCAGAGCTTCGCGAGGCCGTCGACGGCCGTGGCGCAGGGCGGGCACGCGGCGACCCGCGGCTCCTTCGGCGCGATGGCGGGGGGCTCGCGGGGTGGGCTCACGTCCGGGTCCGCCGCGCTCGGCGGCCGCCGCCCGACGACGCTCGCGCCGGCCAACCAGCCGAAGAAGCGCCCCTCGACGACGGGGGAAGGTGCGCCGCACGTCAGCTCGCACGGGAGCTTCCACGGCGGCGGGTTCCACGGCGGCTTCCACGGCGGCGGCGGCGGCCACCGCGGGGGGCACCGCTGAACGCGGCTCGCGTCCCGCAGGGGATGGCAACGCTGGCAGCGCTGATCGAAGCCGCCGCGGTCAGGGGGCCAGCACCCCGTGGATCGGCGCGCCGCCGTCGGTGACGGCGATTGGCCGCCCGACGGGCGTCATCTCCGTGTGCCCGGGGTCGAGTCCCATGACGCTCGCCATCGTCGCGAGGAGGTCCGGCACCGTCGTCGCGGGGCCGGCGACCTTCGCTCCGTCCTCGTCCGTCGCGCCGTGCACGACGCCGCCGCGAACGCCCGCGCCCGCGAGCACCGCGCTCCACGCGCCCGGCCAGTGGTCGCGCCCGTCGTTGCCGTTGATGCGCGGAGTGCGCCCGAACTCGCCCATGCAGGCGACGAGCGTCGAGCCGGCGAGGCGGCGCGTCGCGAGATCGTCGAGCAGCGCGGCGAACGCCGGATCGAGCGTCCCCATGAGCGCTCGCGTCCGCTCGAAGTCGTTCTGGTGCGTGTCCCAGCCGTCGAGCACCACCTCGACGAACTTCACGCCGCGCTCGACCAGGCGCCTTGCGACGAGGCACCCGCGCCCGAAGTCCGTGTCGCCGTACGCCTTCTTCGTGGCGTCCGGCTCCGCCGTCAGGTCGAACGCGTCGAGCTTCGGCGCGTGCATCAGGCGAACGGCCTTCGCGTAGACCTGCCGCCGGCCCTCGATCTTCGCGTCGGACGTCGCGTGGGCGAAGCGATCCTCCATCGCGCCTAGCGCCGCCATCCGCCTCGCGAAGCGCGCCTCGTCGACCCCGCGCGGAAGCGCCACGTCCGCGGGCGGCGCGCCCGCCTTCTGCAGCACGAAGGGCCCGTTCTGCACGCCGAGGAACCCCGCCCCGAAGCTCGGCCCCCCGATGCTCACGAACGCCGGGAGCTCCGCCTTCGGATCGCCGAGGCGCGCCGACGTCCAGCCTCCGAGCGACGGGTGCACGACCGTCGGGTTCGGCGCGTACCCGGTGTGCACGAGGTACTGCGCGCGCGCGTGGTTCCCCTCCTTGCTGCCCATCGAGCGGACGAGGGCGATCCGGTCGCCGCGCTCGGCGAGTCCGGGCAGGTGCTCGCTCAGCATCATGCCCGGCGCGCGCGCCTTGATCGCCTTGAAGGGGCCGCCGGTCGCGCGGCCCGGCTTCGGGTCGAACGTGTCGAGGTGGCTCGGCCCGCCGTTGAGCCAGAGGAGGATGCACGCCTGCGCGCGCGCCTTCGGCACGTCCGCCGCGAACGCGTCGGCCGGCGCGAGCCAGCGCGCCACGAGCGACCCGAAGACGGCGCTCGTCCCGAGCCCGAGGAAGCTGCGTCGATCGATGTGCATGCGGATCTCCCGGCCTCGGTGCGTTCAGTGGTTGAGGACGAACTCGCTCGAGTTGAGGATCGTCCAGAGCATGTCCTCGTACGCGTGGACGCGCGCGCTCCCGCGTTCGCGCCCCGCGCGGTCCTCGAGGCCGCGGAGGGGATCGGGCTGCCGGGCCTTGCCGGCCCCTGGCTTCGCGGGAGCGCCCGCGCTCGTGACCACGCCTCCGCTCGACGCCATCACGCCGGGCACAGCCTGCGCGGCCGGCAGGGTCGTCCCCTCCGCCGGCGCGTCGGTCACGAACGCCGTCCACCGCGCGACCTCGTCGGCCGCGGGCAGCCGCGTCAGCGTGCGGAGGTAGATCGCCTCGATCTTCGACGCGTCGTCCCCCGGCGCCGCGAGCACGTCCGCGAGCGCGCTCCCGGGGAGGACGCTCGCCCCCGTCGCCGTCACCCCACCGTCGAGGAGCGCGAGCGCCTGCGCGATCGTCCCTTCGAACTCGCCCGCGTCCGTCTCCTCGTCGACGTCGAAGAGGAACCCGTAGCGCTGCTTCACCTTGAAGCGCACCTGGTCGAGATCGAGCCGCCCGGTCGCCCGCACGACCGCGTCGAGGCGTGTCGCCGCGACGAGCGAGTCGAGAAGCTCTTCGGGCCCGAGCGGCGTCACGCGGAAGTGCTCCCAGAGCTTGGCCTCCGGATCGGCCTTCGCCGTGCTCCCATCCGGCGGCACGGCGGCGAGCGCGTACGCGTCGCTCCCTGCGATGAGGCGCACCAGGTGCTTCACGTCGTAGCCGCTGGCGACGAAGTCGGCGGCGAGCGCGTCGAGGAGCGCGGACGCGACGGGCGGGTTCGACGGCCGAAGGTCGTCGACCGGGTCGACGAAGCCGCGCCCGAGGAAGTGCCCCCACATGCGGTTGGCGAACGCGCGGGCGAACCAGGGGTTTTGCGGCGAGGTGACCCAGCGCGCCAGCGCGGAGCGAACGCCCCCCGGCTGCCCGTCGAGGTCCGTTCCGTCGAGCGCCGCCGGACGCGCCTTCGTCACGTCGCCGAGGTCGCCCATCTTCGCGAAGCGCGGCGCGGGGCGATCGAGGTCGCGGAGCTCGACGCGCTTCACCTCGCCCATCGCCTTGCCGCGGTCGATCGGCACGAGGCGCGTCCGCACGAACGCCGCGGCGAACGACTGGAAGTCCTTCTGCGTCCACTTCTCCGTCTTGTGGTCGTGGCACTGCGCGCACTGGATCTGCACGCCGAGGAGCGTGCGCGACGCCGTCCCCGCCAGATCCTGCGGCGTCTTCTGGTAGCGGAGCGTCCAGTTCACCGCGCCGTTCACGCCCGCTGGCGCCCCGGATTTGCCATCGCTCGCGTACGCCTCGCGTCGCGAGCCGCCCTCGCTGTTCTGCCCCGTCGCCGTCAGGAGCTCCGTCACGACCTCGCTCCACGCGACGTTGCGCGCGAGCACGCCGTGCAGCCAGGCGCGGAACGCCCCCCGGTCGACGTCGGGCGCGCGCGCGGCGCGGCCCATCCAGACGTCGTCCCAGTACGACGTCCAGTGGTCCGCCCAGAGCGGCGACGCGAGCACCTCGTCGATCATGCGCGCGCGGGCCACGGGCGCCGGCTGCGAGCGGTCCGCGAGGAAGCGGCGCGCCACCTCGGGCGGAGGGATGGTCCCGAGCACGTCGAGCCAGAGGCGCCGGAGCCACGTCGCGTCGTCCGCCGAACGGACGGGCGTCACGCCGGCTCTCTGCCACTCGGTCCGGAGGAGCGCGTCGACGTCGGTGGTCGCGAGCAGCCCGGGAGCCGCAGCCGGTGTGGACCCGGTGACCGCGGGTGCGACAGCGGGCGGAGAAGCCGCGGGGACCGCGCCGCGATCGCAGGCAACGGCGAGGAGGACCACGCCGAGGAGGACGGCTCGCATGCGCATCATCGTCCAGGGCGAGACGGCCCCGGGCAACCAGTCCTTTCGTGAGGCCGGGTAAAGCTCCGTAAAGCGCACCGCCGGGCGCGGACCGCATATCATCGGAACCGTCGTGCGAACCTCCGTGGCCGCCGCGCTGTCGTTCCTCGTCGTCTTCGCATCCACGGGCGGCGCCATGGCGCAGAGCGCGTCCGATCAGGTGACCGCCGAGGCGCTCTTCAAGCAGGCGCGCGATCTCATGGCGGCCGGCAAGGTCGGCGAGGCGTGCCCCAAGTTCGCCGAGAGCCAGCGGCTCGACCCGAGCGCCGGGACGCTCCTCAACCTCGCGACCTGCTACGAGCGTAACGGCCAGCTCGCGAGCGCGTGGGTCACGTTCAAGGAAGGCGCGACCGCGGCGCAGCGCGCGAACGAACCGGACCGGGCGAAGCTCGCGCGGCACAAGGTCGAGGAGCTCGAGCCGCACCTCTCGACGCTGACCATCGTGGTCCCGCCGGCCACAGACAGGCCGGATCTCGTCGTGAAGCGAGACGGCGAGTCGCTCGGCCGCGCGGTCTGGGGCATCCCCATCCCGGTGGACCCGGGGCCGCACGCCGTCGAGGCGAGCGCACCCGGGTTCAAGACGTGGCAGTCCAAGGCGGTCGTCGAGGGCATCGAGGCCAAGGCCTCGATCGACGTCCCGGCGCTCGAGGCCGAGACGCCCGCACCCCCTCCCCCGCGGCCGTCTCCTCCCCCTCCCCCGCCGCCGACCGGCAATACGCAGCGCGCCCTCGGGCTCGTCGGGGCGGGCGTCGGCGTCGCGGGCGTCGCGGCCGGCAGCGTCTTCGGCCTGGTCGCGAAGTCGCGCGTGAACGACGCGGGGCCGCACTGCACGGGCACCGTGTGCGACGCATCGGGCATCTCGGACCTCTCGGACGCGCGGCACGCGGCGACGATCTCGACGGTCGGCTTCATCGCGGGCGGCGTACTCCTCGCCGGCGGCATCGCGCTCTACTTCACGGCGCCCCACGCGCCCGCGAACACGGGCCTCGTCGTCGCGCCGGGCTCCGCGGGGTCGCTGGCGGGCCTCACGCTGCGAGGTGGCTGGTGAGGCGCGCCGTCGTCTTCGCGGGTGTCGCGGCGGTCGTGGCCGCGGCGGGGTGCGCGACCGTGCTGTCGATCCCCGACGGCACGCCCTCCTACTGCGCGTCCAACCCCGGCCACGACTACTGCGAGGACTTCGACGTCGGCGACGCCGGGTCGCGCTGGACGTTCGCCGAGACCACGGGCGGCGCCACGATGTCGCTCGAGCCCTCCGACCGCTCGGCGCCGAACCTGCTCGACCTGACCTGCCCGTCGCAGCCGCTCGGCAGCTCGGGCCTCGCCGGCTTCACGCGCGAGTTCGACCAGTCGACCTTCGCGGGCGTCCACGTCGAGGCCGACGTGCGCATCGTCACCGACGATGGCGAACCGCCGAAGGCCAAGGGCGGGATCCTGCTCGTCGTCGACAAGAGCGGGGGCTGCATCGGCATCGGCCTCGGAACCTTCCCCGGCGGGGGCAGCGGCCTCGGCGCCGTCATCTTCCCCGAGGCCACGGCCTGCAGCGCGCTCACCGGGAGCGGCCCCGGCGCCACGTCGCAGCCCGAGGGCGGCACCCTCGCGTCGACGCCCGCCCCGAACCAGTGGTTCCACGTCGTCCTCGTCGTCACGCCGGATCCGTCGGGAAACGGCGCGGGCACGCTCTCCTTCGACATCGTCGGGCAGCCGAGCTCCGTGGCGCCCGTGGCCATCCCCGCCGGGACGCTCGTCCCGAACGGCATCCCCCTCGTCGGCTTCGCCGCGGAGGTGAACGGCCCGAGCGACGGCCTCGAGGTCCAGTACGACAACGTGACGATCGACCTGAAGGGCAGCTGAACGGTCAGTTGTTCTTCGCGCCCTGGGCGACCCAGCGGCGAATCGTGTCGCGGGTGGCCGGATCGAGCTGGGGCGAGGAGTAGGGCATCGTCAGCCCGCACCCGGCGAACGCGGGGTTCGCCACGGCGGCGTCCGCGCACGCGGCGGCGAGCGTGCACTCGTCACCGTCGATCTTGTGGAGGAGGTACGAGTGCGTCACGTCGTTCGGCGCGACGATGTTCATCGCCGGGTCCTCGCTCGAGGGAACGCCGACGATGCCGGTGACGACCGCCGAAGCATCCGTTCCGCCGTCGTGGAGGCCGAGAAAGGGGCGCTGCTGCGTCTTCTCGATGTCGGCGGCGCCGTGGCACGTCGACCCCGCGATGCCGCAGCTGTTCTGGAAGACGGGCAGGATGTCGCCCGAGAACGACACGGACGGCGCCGCGTCGGAGAGGTCCGCGTCGGAGACGTACGCGGTGCAGACCTCGTCGCCGGCGTCGAGGTCGGAGGTCTGCTCGTCGCCGCCGCCGTCCTTCGCGACGCCGTGGCTGCTCGACGAGGAGCACGCCGCGGCACCGAGCGCCGAGGCGACGCCGACGGTGACAAGGCAGGTAAGAGCGAGGAACTGTCGAGACATGGCGCGACGTTAGCAGACGACACGGCGCCTGCTCAGGTGGTCTCGCACCCGTCCACGGGGCCTCAACCACCCACGCGGTCGTCGCACACCCGCCTCCACCCCTGACCCGCGACCGCGGGCTTGCGAAATGCCGCGGCGGCCAGCAGCGCGAAGACCGGGGTCAGCACGACGTGGTACCGGTCCTCGCCGAAGAAGACGGCGTGCGTCACGAGCGTCGTCGCGAGCAGCCACACGGGCAGGAGCAGGGCCGGCGGCCAGGGCGGGGCGCCCCGAAGGGGCAGCCACGGGACGACGGCCGCGAAGACGGCGATCGGCCAGAAGACGGGCGTCTGCGCGGTGAACGCGAGCGCGACGAGGGCCCCCGCGACGACGAGGAGCGCGCCCTGCGCGGCGGCCCCACGGCGCCTGCGCGTCGAGGGGAACGCGATGCACCCGAGCGCGGCGCCCGCGAGGAGGAGCCGGTGCGCGAGGGTCGTCGTGTCGCGCCCGCGCTCGCGCCTCGCGTCGGGCCACGCCTCCGGACGCGCCTCGTGCAGGTACTCGACCGCGAAGGACTCGTGGTCGAACGTGAAGCCGAGCTTCTTCGGGACGAGCGCGAGCCAGTGCCACGGGTGCGCGCGGATCTGCCCGAGGCCGTAGTCGAGCCAGCAGCGGTCCTGCTGCACCTGCCCCGTCACCTCGCGGCAGCCGTCGCTCGACCGGAGCGTCTCGAAGCGGCCGGTGGCGCGCGGGAACGCGCCGATGGCGAGGTTCCAGCCGGCGTTCGTGCTGACGAGGGCGCAGCCGTCCATCACGTGGCAGTTGCGCGCCGTCCACGGGAGGACCGGCAGGAGCGTGACCCCGCACGCGACGACGGCCGCGACGAGCAGCGCCGCGACCCGACGGCGGCCGCGCACGACGACGAGCGCGAGGGCCGGCGCGCAGAGGAGCGTCTGGGGGTGGACCAGCGCGGCCACGCCGAGGGCGAGCGCACCGAGGACGAGGCCGCGCCGCGGCGGCAGGGACACGGCGACGAGGAACGCGGTCATCGTGAGGAGCGCCGCGAGGGGCTCGGTCATCACGAGGGCCGCGTAGAGGACGAGCCCCGGGTGCAGGGCGACGAGGAGGCCCGCCACGCGCGAGCGAAGCGGCGAGAGCGCGCGGCGCGCGAGCGCCCAGGTCACGACCGCGAGCGCCGCACCGACGAGCGCGTTCGCGACTCCCGCGACCGCGTGGGCCGCGCCGAAGAGGCGATAGAAGAGCGCGAGGAACGCGCTGTAGCCGACCGGGTAGTGGCACCACGGATGCCAGACGAGCGCGCCGTGCAGCGCCAGGTCGTCCGAGTACCCCATCCCCTCCGCGATGCGCCGCGCGCCGAAGTCGTAGTAGTGGCCGTCCCAGACCGGCTCGCCCGCCCACGCGAGCGCCACGGTGAGCCGCGGCACGAGCGCGACCACGAAGAGGACCGCCCCGAACAGCGCGTCGTTTCGGCCGGGTGCCCCCTCGGCCGGCGGGCGCGTCACGCCAGCTCCTTGCCCCGCGTGGCCAGCTCTTCCCGCATGCGCCGCAGGTACGTGCGCTGGACCTGCGTCGGGTCGACGCGCAGCTGCTTCGCGAGCTCGACGAGGAACCCGCGCGTGTACACGAGGGCCGGCAGGTCGTCGTAGCGCTCGTCCTCGAGCGCCTGGAGGTGCGACCGCGCGATCTTCGTCTTCGCCGTGATCTCGGCGAGGTCGAGGCCCAGCGAGTCGCGGACCTTGCGGAGGAGCGCGCCCGAGAACTCCGTCTCCGGACCGATCTCGCGCTGGAGCTCCTCCTGGAGCATCACCTGCTCGGCGGCGAGCGCAGGCCGCGTCGTGCGGGCCGAGAGGACCTCGCGCTCGGGCTCGGGGAACGTGGAAAGGTCGTACGCACGCCGGCGGACGGGGTCGAGAAGCGTGTCGTAGGCCTCGTCGAGCTTTCGCTGCGCCAGCGCGAGCTGCTCGCCGTCGAGGAGCGACACGGTCGCCAGCCCGCCCGTCGCGTAGATCTCGCGCTGCCGCTTGTACGCGCGGCGGATCTCCTCGTCGCTCGCCGAGCGCGTGACGCCAAGGACGGCGTAGAGCGTGGGCTCCTCGGTCGGGATGGGGGGCGGCGTCTGGCGGTCCCCGGTCTTCGCCGTCGCGAGGGCCAGCACGCGCCGCGCGATGCGCTCGACGTTGCGCGCGCTCTTGCTCGTGGGGCTGTCGACGAGGAGCGGCTTGTTGCGCCGGACCGTCAGCCACACCGTGTCGTCCTGCTCGACGTGCCCGAGCTCGTCGAGCGCCACACCGTAGTGGCGCGACACCAGGCCGCTCATCCACGCCCCGAGCTCCGCGTCCGTCCGCACGCGCGTCTGGTTGACGACGAGCTGCACGCGCATCGCCTGCGCCTCGTTCCACGCGAGATCCGAGAGCGCCCGGTCCATCTTCGCGAGGCGGTGCACGAGCTCGATGGGCGCCGGCAAGACGCCGCCGTCCGCGAGCGCCCGTTCGAGCATCGTGCTCCGCAGCTTGTCGCGGACGACCGCCCGCCGCATGCGACGGCGGAACGCCGCCCGGAGAAAGCGGTACGTCGTCTCGATGGCCGGCGGTTCGGGAACCGTGACCGCCACGGCGATGTCCGCCGCGAGCATCAGGTCGAGCGCGAAGTCTCCGTGGCCCGGCCCGACGTCGACGACGAGGTACTCCGCCGAGAGCGCGCGCAGCCCCGCGAGCCACCGCATCTTGCGGCCCGCGCGCAGGGCGAGCCCCGGGGTCACCGCGTCGTGCGCCGCGGGGAGGAGCGACAGCCCCGGGACCGACGTCGGCACGAGCGCGCGCTTCATCGCGTCGAGGCCGTCGGCGTCGACGTCCGGCTCGGAGCGCGCCGCCTTCAGGCCGAAGTGGGAGTGCAGGTTCGAGCCCGCCGGGTCGGCGTCGACGAGCACGACGCTCTTGCCGAGCTGCGCGAAGTAGACGGCGAGGTTCACCGCGACGAGGCTCTTGCCGACGCCCCCTCGCCCGCCGCCCACGGCGATGAAGCGCCCGACGCTCTTGACGCCCAGCTCCTGCGTGGCGTCGAGCGGGAACGACGGCGGCGGCTCGCTGAAGCTCATGTCAGGGCGCGCCGTGGCTCATTCGCGAGCGGCGCAGCAGTCCGAAGATGCGCGCCCCGAGCTCGGGCGCGCGGAAGGGCTTCACGACGTAGTCGTCCGCGCCGCTGGCGAACGCCTCGACGACGTCCTTGGAGGAGGCGTGTGCGGTGAGGAAGAGGACCGGCAGCGTGCCGAGCACCCGGTCCTTGCGGATCAGGCGACAGAGCTCGATCCCCGTCATGCCGGGCAGGTTCCAGTCGAGGACCAGCATGTCGAAGCTCGACGCGCGCACCCGCTCGAGCGCCTCCTCGGCGCTCGTCGCCGACTCCACCGTGAGGCCCACCGCGTCGAGCATCGCGCCGACCACCTCGCGGATGTCGCGGTCGTCGTCGACGAGGAGAACGCGCGCGTTGGGGCCCTGGGCGAGCGGGTCGCTCGGCCGCCAGCGCGCGAAGTCCGGCGCGCTCGAACGGGGGGAGGCCGCCGACCGGTCCGCGCTGCTCGAGGTGCTCGACGTGCGCGCGCTGCTCGACTTGCCCGGTCGGGCGGGCGGCAGGTCGGTCAGCGACGGCTGCGTGGGAGGCTCCGGCGGGATGATCGGGTTCGAGACGCGCATCGTCGTGCTGCCAGCAGAGGCGAAGTCGACGAGGCGCTCCCAGTCGCGCCGCTCGAACGCGAGCACGGGGCTCCCGCCCGCACCGCCGTGGAGGCCCCGGGCTGCGGCCGCCGTCGCGCGCCGCTTCTCGCCGATCTCGAAGATGGCCAGCGCCCACTCGCCGTCGTTCACCGTCTCGCCCTCCGGCAAGGGGAGCTCCTGGTCCCCTTCCCGCAGCGCGCGGGCGAACGCGAACGAGTCCTCGAAGCGGTACGCGATGTTCCGCAAGCGCCCGGAACGTACTTCGGCCGCGCCGCCCGCGCAAAGCGGGCACGCGCCACGCCGCTGCTATGCTGCGCGGCCCATGCGGGTGACCGTCCTCGGGGCCGGATACATGGGAAGCGCGATGGCGAGCGTCGCACGGCGGCGGGGCCACGACGTGCACCTCTGGGGCACCTGGCTGGACGACGCGATGCTCGAGCCGTGCGAGCGGGGGGAGCCGCATCCGCGCCTGAAGCTGAAGCTCGACGGCATCGCGCTCCACCGCGCGCCGCGCCTGGCCGAAGCCCTCGCCGGGGCCGAGCTGCTGGTCCACGCCGTCAACTCCGACGGCGCGGTCCCCGTGATGGCGAGGGCCGCTCCCCACCTGCCGGACGTGCCGGTCCTCAGCGTGACCAAGGGCCTGCTCGAGTCGCCGGGCACCCGCACGATGGACCGCATCGACCGCGTCGTCTCCGAGCACCTCGGAAGGCACGTCCGCTTCGTGCACGCGTCCGGCCCGGCCAAGGCCATGGAGATCTCGCGCGGCGTCCTCACGTGGATGCACTTCGCCGGCGCGCCCGCGGACGCGGCGACGTGCGCCCGCGCGATGGAGGGCGACGGCCTGGTCGTCACGACGACCGACGACGTGGCGGGCGCCGAGCTGTGCTCCGCCTTGAAGAACGCGTACGCGACGGGCCTCGGCATGTGGGACGGCGCGGTCGGGCCCGACGCGCACGACGCGCGCGCCGCGTGCTTCACGCAGGCCATCGTGGAGATGCGCGTGCTGGTCGAAGCTGCGGGCGGCCGCGCGGAGACGGTGTACGGGCCGGCGGGGGTGGGCGACCTCCACGTGACGGCAGCGGCCGGGAGGAACCGCGCCTTCGGCGAGCGGGTCGGTCGCGGCAAGCCGGCCAAGCAGGTGGCTGACGAGATGCTCGCCGAGGGCCAGCTGACGGAGGGCTACCCCGCGATCGCGACGGCGTGGAGGTTCGCGCGGGAGAGGGGCGTGGAGCAGACGCGCCTGCCGCTGCTCGAGGCGATCCACGCGGTCGTGTGGGGAGGAGCGGGGGTCCGGGAAACGCTGAAGGGGCTGCGGATCGGGTAGCGCGGGCGCGGGTAGCGCACTGTCAAGACCGAACAAGAGGATTCTCTCGCTCTCGCTCTCGCACGCGTTTTGTCTCCTGCTCGTCGGTTGCTTGACGGTGCCACGTGCTCTCACGGTTCAAGGACGCGCGCAGGAAGCGCGCGCCGCGGGAGCGGCCCTCCGCGGCTTCGCCGCTCCGGGTCCTCGAGCCGTGCTGCGCGCCGTGGCGTGGGGCGCGTGTGCTTCGCGCAGATGGCGAGGCGCACGAAAGGAAAAGACCATGCTGCGAATTCACGATGTGATGCTCGAGGCCATCGTCACCATGCGGCACGTCGTCGGGGCGGCCGAGCGGTGCGACCGTGAACTCGGTTCTCAGCTGCGGCGCGCGGCCAGCTCGGTGGTGCTCAACGTCGCCGAGGGCAGCGGCTCCGCAGGCGGCAACCGCCTGCAGCGGTACCGCACGGCGCTCGGCTCGGCCCGCGAGACGTGGGCGTGCTTGCAGGTCGCGCAGGCTGCGGGCTACGTCGGGTCGCTTCCGCCGTCGCTGCCGGCTCTCATGAACCGCGTCATCGGCACTCTCGTGCGGGTCGCCGTCTGACTCACCTGCCTCCTGCCCGCGTCCCTTGCCGACGCGGGCGGGGGCGCGAGCCAGGGGAACGCGCTCAGGGACCACGCGGAAGCGGTCGCGAGCCCGCCGAACGCGCCCATATCGCTCGTAAGACCGCTTCCTTGCCACGCGAGCACGTCCGCTTCGCTCGCGGACGCGATCACGAGGGTCGCGGACGCGCCCAGCGCCTTCGTGGACGCGGTCACGTCGCTCGCGGGCGCACCCAGGTCTCTCGTGGAACCGGCTACGTGCCACGCGAAGGCGCTCACGTGGCTCGCGGGGGCGGGTACGAGGCTCGTGACCGCGTCCACGGGGCTCGTAGGCGCGCGTACGAAGCTCGTAACCGCGTCCACGGGGTTCGTGGCCGCGCGTACGAAGCTCGTGACCGCGTCCACGGGGCTCGTAGGCGCGCGTACGAAGCTCGTGACCGCGTCCACGGGGCTCCTAGCCGCGCGTACGAAGCTCGTAACCGCGTCCACGGGGCTCCTAGCCGCGCGTACGAAGCTCGTAACCGCGTCCACGGGGCTCCTAGCCGCGCGTACGAAGCTCGTGACCGCGTCCACGGGGCTCGTGGCCGCGCGTACGAAGCTCGTAACCGCGTCCACGGGGCTCGTAGCCGCGCGTACG